>NZ_OZ241743.1:0-1323246 GCF_965200995.1 Mucilaginibacter sp.
TTTTTCAGATCATTGACGACAATCCTCAGATCAAAACCATAATCATTACCAGCAGTTCAAAAGGGACAAGTGTATTATCCTGGTTCCTTGCCTATTGCCAGCTCAATAACGTAAATGTTGATGTACCGTCAAAGCCTCTCGTGCCATGGGAGACGACTATTTACTTTAATGATAAGAAAGTAAAAGTTATAGTCATTTACTCAACATCGGGTGCGGCATATATTGAAGAGCCGAAACTCATTGCCATGTATCGTCTGGCGATCCTGTTTAATAAAACTGCAGAAGAAAAATAATTATCAGTTTTCCGTATTATCTTAGCATCCACCTTTATTATCACTTATGAATTCTGAACTGGTTTTTTCTGTAAAGAATATATTCAGCGAATATCTGACGAAGACCAGCGGTTCTTCCGGTCATATTTATAATTACCATATACCGGCATATCAGCGAGGTTACAAATGGTCTTTTGACCCTCATGGAGCTGTAACTATCCTATTAAATGACTTGGAAGAGGCTTATTCAACGTTTCGGTCAAATGGGCATAAAGAATATTACCTGCAGTATATTACGCTTAAAAAAAACGAAAAGGCAAAGCACCTCGAAGTTATCGACGGACAGCAAAGGCTTACCACGCTTTCTCTGCTTATTTCGGTTTACGCCCTGATCCTAGATATAGATAACCTGGCTGCGAATAAGTTGGAATATGCGATCCGGGGCACTTTTTTCGACGACCATATTTACAACAGGGAGAATTTGTCAGAATTACTAAATATATCCTGGGACCAGGAGAAGGGTTTAATGCTGGATATACCTTTAAATAACCAGGATGTATTTTATATCTACAGCGCTGCGAAACGCATAAATAGTTTTATTGGTACAATTAGTAAAGACGAACTAAAACCCTTTTACGAATTCATATTAAACTGTGTAAAAATTATAGTTAACGTAGTTGACCGTCATGTTGTAAGTGAAAAAGTTTTCAGCAATCTCAACAGCAATAAGGTCGCTCTTACAGAGGCTGAACTGATCAAAGGGCTTCTGATTACCCGCGTCAGCAGGGAACATTTGAAGAAAAGTTCCGGAATGACCTACCGGGAAATGCTTGAATTCAGGATGGTTATTGGCAGGCAATGGGATGAAATATCCCGCTGGACTGCGGTGCCGGAAGTGAAATCATTCTTTTTCCCCAATACCAGCGGCATCTACGGACTGCTAAAACTGGTGGCCGTAAGTTTTGAATCGCCGGACAATAAACTTTATGAAACTATGGCGGATAAGGATTATCCCATGTTTAATTTCTTTCACAAACTTGGAAATGTTTCTGAAACCTTCGAACGCATAAGAGAGTACGCTGCAAACCTTCGTGACTGGTTCGACGAAACAGGTGATTATAATTTACTTGGTTTTTGTTTTTTTGCAAAAGGCAACAGCAGCAGAAGGAACCAGCTTTTGTTAAAGGGCTTCAAATCCAAAAAGAAAATCTTTAGAAAGTATCTTTTAAAAGAGGTTGTGCGCCTGCTACCGCAAAAGGCAGCCAAAGATTTGTATTATCATCTTGATGATAACGATATCCATCATATTTTGCTGGCAATGAGTGTCTTTCTAAAGGGTCGAAGTGTCCGCTTCGATTTTCATACCTACATCGATGAGCGCTGGTCGCTCGAGCATATCTTTCCACAAAGTCCGGAGGGGAAAAAAAAGGTACTCAGCCAGGAAGATAAAGACAGGATAATAGAAATGCTCGGTGATTCAGCTACCGACAAGATCAGGAAGGTGCTTCAAAAGAAAGAGCGGACCGAGGATCAAAAGCAATTTTATTATGAAGCGTTGGCTAAAGAACCTTTCTTAAACTCAATCGGTAATATGTGTTTACTGACCAGTGAAGATAATGCATCCAACGGCTGCGGTTTTTTCAATGACAAACGCACAAACATACTCAGGCTTATAAGTGAAGGCAGTTTTGTTCCCCGCCACACTTTTGAGGTTTTCAGCAAAATGGTGATTGCCGATAGCCCCGGAAATTTGCTACACTGGACGAAAAAGAATGTTGAACAGCACACTGAATCCATACAAACACGGATCGATGAGATCAAAGACCAACTAAAGAATGAAGACAGGGAAATATAATATCCGAGACCTGTTTAATAACAGGTACATCGAACAGATCATTGTTCCCGAAATACAGCGTGATTACGTTTGGGGCGAGGAGCAGGTAAATGGCCTCCTGAATTCAATTGTAACAGATTTCAGAAATTATAATGATTCGGAACTCGATCTGCCGGAAACAATAGATGAAGAATTGAGGGCGGAATTTTTTGAATTTCACCGCAGCAGGGCTTTCGCTTCTAATATTGGCTTTATTTACGCCTATACTGATCACGAATATGCAGGAAAGTACTTTCTGATCGACGGGCAACAGCGGGTTACTACCATTTACCTGATTATCCTTGTCCTGATGAACCGCAATGGACTGCAAAAAGAATTCCGGGAGTTCTACCAGAATGCTAACCGGCTGAAGCTTGATTACCGGGTAAGAGAAGCCGCGCATGGCTTCATTGAGCAGTTTGTGAAAGCAATTTTGCGAGGCACGAAGGATGTCACCAATGAAGTATGGTATCACCGCGATTACAATCATGACCAAACAATAAGTTCGGTCATTGAAAATTATTTGGTTATAGAAGATTATTTTGACAGTCATGAATTGGATGAAACCAGTGTGCTGGAATACATTCAGGAGCACGTAGAATTCTGGTATTTTGATACAAACATCAGTGAGCAGGGAGAGGAATTATATATCTATATGAATGCTCGTGGTGAGCAGATGCAAAGTAATGAGAATCTTAAAGCAGACTTGTTAGGCGCACTTCCATTGGCCCAGAAAAATGAAAGTGGTTTGCTTTGGGAAAACTGGCAGGACCTTTTTTGGCGAAACCGCAGAGGAAATGAAAACGCAGATAAAGGGTTTAATGAATTCTTAAAGTGCATTGCGGGACTGGACAATTACTTAAATGGTAAGAGAGTGTTTTATTCTCCGGATGAATTTAACGATATCGAAAAAGGTGGAGAAAAAAATATCAGTTATCCCGATCTTAAAGCAGCGCTTTTATTTCCCCAAATTAAAAAGTACATCCGCGCACTTGAATATATTTTAAACCATAAAGATCCGTTCGGCGAAAAGTACGCGTATTCAGATTGGTTGGACAAGTGTATCGAATTGATTTGGAACATTCTAAACTCCCAAACTATAAACTGGTTCGCTGATTATATGGACTCCGGTCGTAGCCTTGAAAGAAACAGGATGGTTTTTCTGTGGTCGGTACTGCATTATATAGCAAGTCTGAAAACGAAAAATGAGGATGAGATTTTTAGGGTGCTCCGTTTCTATTATATCCGTTACCATAATAATAACAGATCGGTTAACGGCATAAGAGAGAAGGTTAAAGAAATAGTCTCTGATGGAATCTGGGGGCTGAATACACTTGAAGAAGATAATGATGAGAGTTCTGAAAATAGTTTAACCGAGGAGCAAAATAAACACCAGTGGCTTAAATCTATTTCTGAGGAGGAAGTAAGAGATTATGAGGCGCTGATTTGGGAGATCGAGGATCATCCCCACAATATTGACGGCCGCGATCTTTCTAATGTCAACAGCTCTCACCTTGTCAATTACAATGGAAAACCGGCTATGAAGCGCCTGAAAAACATACGGACAAGGTTCTATGACCTTTTCCCTTTAAAAACCAGTAAAACGAACCTTGAGAAAATTCAGACCCTTTTGATATTTTACGGGAAATTTTGGGAAGTACAGTCACCGGATTATTATCAAAACCTTTCTTTTAATAGCTGGCGGAGAATTGTCAGAGACTTTGACGGGGATAAAAAAGCCTTTAAAACATTCTTTAAACTCTGGTTAAACGAACCCGGGAAATCGCTTGATGACTGGTTCGCAGAAGTTAATGACGATGATGCTAAGGCATTGGGTGATATGGATCTTCATGAGCAGTTGAAGTGGTATGCCTTCCGGTTGAAAACTACAATGTGGGAAAGAGGGGGCAATATTGCTTTAAGGGACTGGGATAGCAAGGACAAAATTTTTAAGCAATCCCCCAAATTTTTAAATACACAAGGTAATATGCGTGGGCATGGACAAAATGAACTCGCCGCGTTACTTCCAAAATCTGAAAAGAAATCTAAATAACAATATGACCAATTTACTCGATTCGAGGATCTTAAAAAACAACCACATTATTGTTCAATTAGCCAAAATCTGTGACCTTGTTCACCAATCAGCTATAATAGGCTCATTATTGATGGATGAGGAAAACTGGTGGTGTTATCCTGTAACTGAAAGCCATGTGAAATGCAATGGAAAGAATTATAGAATTGACTTATACTTTCCCGACATCAAATTCGCTGTTGAGATTGATGAATTACATCACAATGGAAAACAGGCTGAAAAAAATGATCCTTTAAGGGAAGACGCAATAACAAAACATTTGACCTGTGAGTTTTTGCGCATAAAAATTGCGGAAGGATTTATACACGCTGATGCTGTTAAGTTAATCAAGGCAAAAATGTTTGAAATCCGGAAAAAATATCCAGCCTTAAATGAATGGAATCCACAGCATTTCGATATCAGTAAAGCGCTCGAAGATGATCCGACAATAATTTTTGTTAAAGGCACCGAAACCCAATTTCCTCCATTCAGATTGGCAAAAGAATTTCATGACCGGCAGGATTTAAAGATTGTAATTATGCGGGATTCATTCACCGGATTCGCAGACCCCCTCCTTAAGCAGGTGGATGAAATTATTAAAATTGAATACATATCACCGTCTGGGAAGAACGGGTTCGTAAACTGGTCGGGTACTACGATTAATCATCCGGTTATCACCAGTGGCCAAACCAGTGTGTCCTTACAGGGGAGTTCCGTTCATAATCTTAAAAAAGATAATTAGAGTGAATAAAAATAGAGACGTGGTTTTTCAAATTTCTCTGTTCTTAGAATGCCTAAAACAATTAGATGGCAATTACCGGCGTCTTCGATAAATAGTTTTCAAGCGCTTTTAATGCTATCCGAATATTTTGTTGCCCGTTTTGTCGAATACAACTATATCTTCCTTTAAGTCTATCAGCTGGCTTTGCAGAACAAGAAATTCGCGGTCTTTAATCCCTAGCACTTCCACCTGCCATAAATGGTCCCCTTCAAGTTCCTTGTGATATTGCGATCTGATATTGGATTTTATGGTATAGTCTGTAACCGTGATCCGGCAGATATGGTCATCCATCCTCCGGTCAGCCTGCTCCGGATAGTTCAAACGTGAACTCATAAAGCTATGCGCCCCCTTTTTTATGCGCCAGGGATAAATGGTATTTCCGTTTTTCATTTGGTTATAATCTGCGTGAATTTACAAATCAACCGGATGATGAAGACATAACGTTGATAAATACTGAGATTTTGATCTTCGTGATTCTTTATTTTTGTTTTCATATGCTGGACTGGAATAAACTTAAACCGTATAAGACAAGCAGGGAAAAGAGCTTTGAACAGTTATGCTTTCAGCTGGCTGTAAGAAAATTTGGACATCTGGGCGTTTTTACGCCGATAGATGACAGCGGCGGCGGGGACGGAGTTGAGTTTTACTTAACATTGGAGAGTGGCGATGAATGGGGGTGGCAGTGTAAGTTTTACGAGGGGAATGTACGGCTGGCTGACAGTAACCGAAAGCCATCTATTATAGGATCACTCACCAAAAGTCTTGAAAAGCATCCCCGCTTAAAGAATTGGTTTCTGTGCCTTCCGCTTGATCCGACACCGGATGAAACCACCTGGATAAACGGCGGTTTAAAAAGTAAGATCCCGCCTGAAAGGGAAGTTGGGATCATACCATGGACACATTCCCTGATCCATACATTTGTGAATCAGCCTGAATTTACCGGGATATGGCATGCTTTCTTCAACATGCTTGAATTGGATGCGACCTGGTTCAAAAGGTCGTTTGCTAAAACGTTCACACTGGTCAGCAATAAATTTGACGAATTGCTGTACGTTCCGAACGGGGAGTTTGAATATTACCGTTTGAACCCTGCGCTATGCAATGCTAAATTCCGCCAGCGTATCAGTTTTTATGCAGATCATCTAGATGAACTTTCAAATGAAGGGAAAATAATTCTGGAATCATTTGAAACCGCCGACGAACGTTTTCGTCCCGCATTCGCAGCTTACAGAAATGCATACGCTGAATTTTACAGAGAGTATGGTCTGCTCAGACCGCAGCTTGTGGAGCGCTATAAAAAAGTTTTTCCGAATACTATTGACGCCCTGAAGCCAGATGATTTCGCTCACGTGATCGCTAAACTAAAACTTATTAATGAAAATGCCGGGCGGGAGTTCTACAGGGATACAGATCAGGCCACGAAAAACGGCGACAGGGCTGAGTTAAAATTAGATACCCGTTATCTGGCAGAGAAAAGCAGTCATGAAAGCAAGTGCACTGATCTGATCCGGGAGACCGAATATTATGTTCGCGATATGGCTATTCCGCTGAAGAAAAAGATCAGTCATTTTCTGGGAAGCGGCGGTTCGGGCAAGACTAACTTATGTGTTGCACTGGTGAAAGACCATGTGGACAATCAGCTGCCGGCGCTGTTTATTCCCGGAATAAAACTGAACGGTTCAAATCCGCTTTGTGATCAGATATTGAGACTCTTCGATATTCCGCAGGAGTATAATTTCACCGGTTTTCTGGACCTGCTCGATTCATTAGGGCACATCCATAACATCCGGGTGCCTATTGTGATTGACGGGCTGAATGAAGCCCTGGCGGTCAATGGCTCCTTAAATAAAATTGTGCGCGAGGATATTCCACAGCTTGAAATTGAGGTCACCTCAAGGAAAAACCTGGTGCTGATCACAACATGCCGAAGGTCCTACGGAAAGTATTTCTGGTCAGATGTAAATCTTCATCCCAGTGACAACTTTCACTCACTGGACGGGTTTAACAATCATGAAGATCTGAAAGCATTAACAAAGAAGTATTTCCAGGAATATAAGATACAGGCTGACCTTTCCTTCAACTCCCTGATCCAGTTCAGCAAGCCGATCTACATCAGGATATTCTGTGAGGTAACCAATCCCAATAAATTGCACTGGAAAGAGATATCACTTGGTTATCATTCCATTTACAGAACGTTTGAGAAGTACACGGAAATAGCTGATGCGAAGATCTTCCGTAAATTAACTGAAACAGGAAAGGCACCGCTCGCAAAATATAAAAAGCTCGCAAGCACCATTACCGAAAAAATAGCCGCAGACATCTGGATCAATCCGCGCCGGCGGGTAGATCTGGAAACACTCAGTGGTCTGGCTGATCCGGACGGAATGGGGCATTTCGACCAGTCAGCCACAAAGGCTATACTTGACGAAGAACTTCTGTTTACACGTGATTTCGGCTCCGATAGCGAACATATCTACCTTACCTATGATCTGATGGCCGGCTATTTTATCGCACGCCACTTACTCAGTACGGTAACTGATTTCGGTGCTTTTTTTAACAGTGAAGAAGGGAAAAGATTAACCGATCACTGGGGGCAGTCGCAGCACCCGGTTTTTGAAGACGTCCTGACGGCCCTTTGTACCCTGCTGCCGGTACAAAATGGCACCTTTGTACACCACTTAATAAAAAATACTGCGCCTGGTGAAGAAGCTTTTAACTGGCTGTTCAATGCTTCTGTCAAAGCGGTATTGCTTCTGCCGGCGGAAAGCATTCCTGAAAACGAGATCAGGAATATGAAGGAACTAATGAGGTCGGGAAATAACTTTACAGTTTTCTTTGAACATTGTGACCCTGTTCTTTTCCTGTCCAGTCATCCTTTTAATTTTTGCTTTTTTGAGGAGTATCTGCATACCATTCCCATGAATCTGCGCGATACGACCTGGACGGAATACGTTAGAAATAAGGACGCTGCTTACCACGAAGAACTGTTAAACGACTTTTCAGACCTGATGAAACAACCGGTTTTAAGTTCTGAACAGCGGGAAAAGCTTAAGCTCGTGGCCAGGTTCCTGATGTGGAACCTGACTTCAACAGATCCAAATTTGAAAAGAAAGCTGTCCCAGGGAATTTATGATTTCGGTAAACTCAATGAAGCGGAGTTTTTCGATTTATACAATATATCTGTCAGGATAAATGACCCGACTGTTTTCGAATGGATGAGTGTGATCGGCTATAATATCGTACTTCAAAACAGACTGGACCCTAATGTTAGTATCCGGTTTAAAAAGGCCGGTGAATTCATAGCAGACACTTTGTTTAATACCTCAAGTGTTTACACTACCTCGCACCTGCTCACACGCGATTATGCTTTTAAAACACTGGAGATCATTGCTGATGATCCAAAGCTGCTTACAACAATTAAGGAAAATTTTTCTGCCCTGGGCGAACAGAACTGGGAATTTTCACCTGATAAAAATGAAAAGCAGTACCGGGACGGTAACGGACTGATCCATCATCGCTTCGAGAAGGAAAAAATGTTTCCCATCAGCGCTGGCGGCAACGAATACAGGCCGACTCCGCTTTACAATGAGCGCCTTGGAAACCTGCGCTGGAGAGCGTATCAGCTTGGTTATGAGTTTGAATTATTCGGAGAACTGGATAAAACCATTGTCAGATGGCAGGAGTATGGAGACAACTCAGGCGTAAAGCGTTACGCTGATAAGTACATCGATCAGGCTTACTATGAATTACTCGGGCACCTGAACGATCTTGGCAAAGCCAGCCTCAGTTCCGACAACGCGATCCGTATACAGGAGCCAAAATTTGATCCTGCGGAAGAGGAGGTACCACAGGAGGCGGCGCACATTGTCAACGATTTTATTGATACTGATATTCCGCTTAAAGTTCATTGTAATGATTCAAGTGTCCCCGATATCGACCCGTATATCTATCCTGCACAATTTAAGGGTAATGCAGGTGACTGGTGTTTGCTGCATGGATTTTTCCACCAGTGCAAGGAACCGTTCAACCGTCAGCTTTTCACCTATGTTGAAGCAATTTTCCTGCGTAAAAAAGATTACAAAAGAGCTGTTACGGATTTTCCGCTGGCAACAAACCTGGGCTTTAGCAGTTCAGTACCTTATTCAACGAACGTGCATGCAATGGAAATCCCCGATGGTAAAGCAATACCGCACAACGATTTCACGAAATGGCATTATACGATAAAACGGGAAATGGCTGATGTATGGCATTACAAATGGTTTTTCTACCGGGATGGGAAAAAACTTACGGCCGACGCTTCTGATTTGATGTGGCTGAAATTGGAGAGAGCGACCGGCGTACGCCGTGTGTCACAAGATTTTGTACCGGGGGCACCTCCGAAACTCGTCCGTTTTGTCAGTACCTGTGAGCAATCAAAGTCATTAGAAAAATTTCTGGCAGAGAACGGAGTGGAAATGAGGGTCCAAAAGAAAAAGATCAGGATCGAACAGGATTCCGATTGCGAACCCATTGAGATACAGCACGCGGTGAGGTTTATTGAGGGAGCAAGCTATCCGAGTAAAAATATCATTGACCACTGCCGACTGAGAAAAGGTAACAGCCGGAATGAACTGGTTGATGAGTCCGGACAGTTAGCAAGTCTGCATCATTACCTCAACAATGATTACGTCGATCAGGAAAATTTCACCTACCTCAGAAGGGATCTGCTGGACAAATTCCTGGCAGATAATAAATTGGAGATGCTTTATATAGTTTCAGGCGAAAGGGATTGGTATCCTCCCGGAGGGAAGTGGGATATGTCACGAAAGCAGGCGAAAGAAAGGGAATGGACAAAACATTTTAAAATTATACCGTATAACAGTAACTCAGAGACTGTAAAATAAACTGTGTCAAAGCGTAAATAAATACCTTTAACATAGTTTATAATGAAGCAAGAAGAATCGCCCTTAGGGTATGAGCAAATGAAGAAGAAAGCCCTGGAGCAACTCCGTTCGGGCAAGTCGCTGTATGGCAAGGATGGCGCTTTTGCGCCCTTGCTTAAAAGCTTTTTGGATGCAGCTTTGGAAGCTGAACTGGAAAGCCATTTAGATCAAGCAGAGCGCAGTTCCGGCAACCGGAAGAATGGCAAGACCAGTAAAGACGTCCGTACGTCTGATGGGACAATATCTGTCAATACGCCCCGTGACCGTAATTCCAGCTTTGAACCTGAACTGATCCGCAAGCGGGAAACCATACTTGCCGAAAGCCTGGAATCGAAGATCATCGGCATGTATGGGTTAGGGATGAGCCTGCGTGACATCTCCAGGCACATCAGGGATATGTACGATACGGAGATCAGCCACAGCACCTTATCTGCCATTACCGACAAGATCATCCCCGAAGTAAAGGAGTGGCAATCAAGGCCACTGGAAGAGCTTTATACGATCGTTTGGTTGGATGCCATGCACTATAAGGTTAAGGAAGACCACCGGATGGTGTCCCATGCCGTTTACAATATCCTGGGCATTGACCGTCACGGCCACAAAGAACTTTTGGGCATGTATGTCTCTCAGAGCGAAGGGGCTAACTTCTGGCTGTCGGTGCTGACCGACCTGCAGAACCGTGGGGTAAAGGACATCCTGATCGCCTGCATCGATAACCTAAGCGGTTTTCCGCAGGCCATTAATACCGTCTTCCCACAAACAGAGATCCAGACCTGCATTGTCCACCAGATCCGTAACAGCCTGAAATATGTAGCCTCTAAGGATCAGAAGGTATTTATGAAAGACCTGAAGCCGGTTTACCAGGCAGAAACGCTGGAACTGGCTGAGCTGCGCCTGGATCAGCTGGAAGAAAAGTGGGGTAATAAATATGGGAAGGTACTGGAATCATGGCGTAACAACTGGTCAAAGCTAAGCACGTATTTCCGGTATGATGAAGCTGTCCGTAAACTGATCTATACCACTAATACCATCGAAGGCTTCCACCGGCAGGTCAGAAAGGTCACCAAAACAAAAGGCGGCTTTACCTCCGATATGGCCCTGTTAAAACTGATTTATCTGGCCCATAACAACATTAAACAAAAATGGACGATGCCGCTTTCAAACTGGGCCATGACCGCTCAGAAACTGGCCATTTGGTTTCCCGGAAGAATGATATTAGATTTGATGTAGCAATCGCCCCCTGGCAGGCCCCATGGGGCCTGCCAGGGGGTGACACAGTTTATTTTACAGACCCGTAACTCATAAGTTATTTCAATAAGAGTACCGATCTTTTTATGTTCCACTTAGAAAAAATAGTTTCACTTTACCAAAAGTCACCTGATCTTAAGACAAAACATGTCATTTTTTAAGTTAAAATTTTACTCGTTTTCAGAAAATCAATCAAAACCGAATTGAATATTTCGGGCTGCTCCATGTTTGGCATATGCCCTGCATCTGGTATAATTCCTAACCTCGCATTTTTAATATAGCCTTTCATATAATCAGCTGTAGCAACCGGGGTAAAGACATCCTGTTCGCCCACTACGATAAGTGTGGGGAAATTTAGCAACCCGCTGGGAAGCTGTATGCCGGACGATGATAAAAAGACTGCGGTGCTATTAGCAGAAAAATACAACGTTCCGCTGGTTGAGAATAATCTGAATGGCGATGTATACTTTGGCCCGCATCGATCACTTTCTCCGGAAAAAGCCTGCAATTTGAAGGCTTCTTGCGGACGCTTACAAAACCGCCAGCTGTCATTGTGACTACGGCTTATCACCAATATGCCGTGGAAGGATTTGAACTGAACGTAACAGATTATTTGTTAAAACCTTTTTCTTTTGAGCGCTTCCTGCAAGCGGTCCATAAAGTTAAGACACCGGCCGGAAAAGAATTCCTGTTCCTGAATATACAGCACAAAAAAGTAAAAATTTCCTTTTCGGATATCTTATATATTGAAAGCCAGCGGGAATATATTAAGATCGTTACCGCGCAGCAGGTTTACCTGTGCAAGATGGGTACCCAGGAGATTGAGGCCTTGTTACCCGCGTCCGGCTTTCTGCGGGTCCACCGCTCCGTCATTGTAGCCACCGCAAAAATTAATGCCTATCGGCAGAAATGCTGGAAGTAAGCGGTATGGCGGTTCCTGTAGGCAGGACCTACCGCGACAACCTTGAAAAATTATTGTAGCGTCGTGTAAAAAGCTTTGGTAAAAACAAGAATGGACCTTTAATAAATAGAACTTCCAAAAGGCAGGCCTACGGTTACTCCAATGATCGCTTTATCCCAAAACTTCTTATCAGGCGTGATTTCATTGCGCAGATCCGGCATTTGAAGCTGAACTTCGAAGGTAATTGCTTTATCCGATTCAGCGCCTGCCAATCTGAACGGTATTCCTATCACACCATTCAATGTGTGATAGCTGCCCATATTTTTCTCTAACTGGAGATCGACGCCAACCTGGTCGCTGAATTTTGGAAAATAAACGGCCTGCAGTTTAATAGAAGGTGTAATGAATGCATTGTATTTCTCAATGTATACATCCGTTGTGCTAAGCTGTATGGCTTTAGCAGTATCTGTGCCTCCTAAATTTTTGTATTCCTGGTATGACAGTTTGCTAAGCTGTTTGGACAGCACCGAATTGTTTTTGAGAATTCCCGGCTTGATCATGAAAAAAAACCTGCCCAGCTTATTTTCCCAAACATTATTGTAGGTGATATTAAAAGAGTACGGATAACTTGACTTATCTGCAAATACCGTAGAAAAAGCCTCGGAATTGGAATAGCTCGTCGGGGTAAATGGAACATTAAGGTTAACACTGACCCATGAAAAATGCGAGGCTTTGGTCAATTTACTTTCGATCAGGACACTTGCTTCCTGCTTTGCCAAACTTTCCTTATAACCATACGACAACTCGGCAAACTTCATTTTTATGATAGCGGCTTTCTCAGCCGGTTTGAGGAGCATGGAATACCCAAGGCTTTTTATAACGGCAGCGGAATCGTCCTCCATTGATTTTTTAAGGGTGCCGATAATATATTCCCGGGCAATGTTCATGGAATCTTTCTGGTTCATACTCAGGCCGGGTGTCTGTGTTTGGGTAAAAGTAAATTTCTTATCGCCGAAACTGATGCTTCCACGGAAAAATTTGGTGTATTTAAGATTCAGCGACAATCCCCCCTGGAACTTTTTCCCGGAGAAGATGGGTGCAATACTATTGGCATAATTAGCATTCAATCCCAGCGTGAAGAAATCCCTGATCTTGAAGTTGTCATTATTCTTACGGGTAAAGGGTAAAACAGCCCCTGACCTTATGGTATGCACGCATTATGATGATGACCATATCCAAGGACTGATCCAGGTCGCCAACAAATATGGAACCTCAATTGGTGAAGCCTGGGTTCTAACGCCTCCTGAGGAATACGGGCGTTATATTAAACTGCTTCAAGAGGCTGTAAAACAGAAAAATAACCAGTATTTCGCTACCAAGCTCAGCACTATGGCTTTGGTGGAAAGCTTGAAAACCGAACCTCTCATGGAACAGGAAGTCAATTTCCTGATCGAATCATATAACAGCCTCCAGGAATTATTAAGTTCCCTGAAAGGCGTAAAAATAGTTGAACCGTTTGGCGAAGAGCATATCTCACTTGAGGGATTCCCAATTTTAAAGCCATCGGGCCTATGCACAGCTTTTACGAACATTTTCTAAAAAAGAAGAATGTTGATGAATTGTTCCTGAAACCGGATCTGCTCATCTCGGAGATCATCGATCACAGGTTGGCGGAGCAGCTGATATTAGAAAGCGCGGAGACTGACCCCTGCAGCCAGCTGGGTAAAAAGTCTATAGGCAAAATAACTGCCGTGAATATGGTGAGTATTATTTGCCTGTATGTGGAAGCTGGAAAGAAATATCTTTTCCCTGGCGATGCCGGAATTGAATCCTTTGAGACGATCCCTGATTTTAAAGCGCTGTTAGAGGGGCTGGAATTTGCCATGATCCAGCATCACGGCGCATTGAATAATACCTCTTCCGAGCTTATATCGCTCTTCAGGCCGAAAGTATCCTTTGTTTCCGCCAGGGGCAAATTGGAAGGCGGGGTGGTTAAACGACCTCATCCCTATGTTTTGGGTTGCTATGCATCAAAAGGCCTAACCGTTTACAAAACTCAGGATTGCAAGCAATATTTAGAATACACGGAGGAAAGCAAGGTCAGCGTTAACTAAATATTTACTTATAAAATTTAGCAAGTATCACCTTTACAGTTTCCGGCAGATTGTGCTGGGAGGCAATTGATTTCATGTAATCTTTTCCGCCAACAATAGCATCATCCAAAACAATTGAATTTTTGATTGGCTTCGGAGGTTCCTTCAGCATCAGCTCATATTCAGCAACCGTAGTTATTCCTTTCATCAGCGGATCACTACCCATATCATCCTCCTGATCAAGTACCATTCGAAACTGCGGTTGAGTGGTTTCTCCGGAAAATGAGAACATTTTGAGTTCCTTTGGATCGGGGTCTTTTTGGAAAGCACTTAGATCGAGCATAATCCGCTTTAATTCTTGTCTTGCATAGTTGAAAGGAATATGATTCAAGGGCGATTCCGGATGGTATAAGTATAATTTTTTCTTTTCGCCGGCTACATCCAGGTCTTCCATAGGATAATCTTCTTCAGCCGGAAAATTAGCCATGATATCTGATGATCCTATTCTGGCTACCCCATCAACAAGCACCAGACGGATGTTTTTTTCACAGGCAAATATCATATTCAGCCATATGTCCTCATCAAGGTCCTCAAGAACCACCAGATCACATAAACGATCCGGTTCCAGTGTACCGATCGTATCATTCCAGTTCAGGATCGTGGCCGGAACTGTTGTTACCGCCCTTACCAATTCCTTCGGAGTGAAAACATTTCCCTGATCTATATTTACCTGATAAGCTACCTTAATTTCCTGCAACAAATTTTTACTTCCCGAGGGTGACCAGTCACTACCGATACTAAAAGTTAATCCAGAATCCTTGACCGCTCTAAGAGACTGTCTAAAAACGGTATTTGAACATTTATAAAGGGGAAAAGAGCTGTCCGCAGGTGTGGTTAAGAAGTACTAATTTTGAATAACGACAAACAGAATTAGTATGACAACCTACCCGGGTAACCTAACGGACAGCCAGTGGCAATATATTGCAAAGTTTTTAGATGTGCAACGCCGCAGGAAGCATGCTTTGCGCGAGGTAATGAATGCGATACTGTACCTGATTAAATCCGGCTGCCAGTGGCGGATGCTGCCTTCGGACTTTCCCAACTGGAAGATCGTTTACTATTACTTTTCGGTCTGGAACAAAAACGGCTTGTTTGGACTCATGCAGGAAGCCCTGGTAGAAAAGACCAGAAAGCAAAGCGGCAGAAAAGAGCAGCCTACTACCGGCATTATGGATGCGCAGAGCGTTAAGGCTTCTTTAGTGAGCAGCCAAGAGCGCGGTTTTGATGCAGGTAAGCGGGTGATGGGTATCAAAAAAATGTCCCGGATCTTTTCCCGGAAAGATACCGAGTGAGCTTCCAGGTAATTGATGTAATTATTCTTGGCCCGAAAATGCGTAGCTACGGCAAAACCGGCGAGTAGCGGAAAAGAAAGGATGCAATGACCGACCAGCCAGGCAATATCGATATTGTAAGTGGAACTGTAACCGACATTCTGCATCCATTTAAACCCGGATATCAAAATGATGATCGGCGGTACGATCAGCAGTGTGAACATCAGGATTAGGAAAAGCATCGAGCGGTAGTTAAAGGAAGACAGTATCTGCTGCCAGGCAAGCCGGCTCATGATTCCAAAAACGATGGCCAGCAAGGATGCTAAAACGGCTGCTATCAGGGTGAGGGACAGCGGGAATAATAATTTAGCGAGGTCAAAGCTGAGGTTCCCTGCCTGACGGACCAACGCTGCGACCAATGGGTAGCAAACAAAAACCAATAAAAGGGCCATGATGGCATAAGCGATACCTACCGGATAATTGAAGCGGCTTCCGAAGTAGAGCTTCTTAGTCGTGATCAGCAGGCGGTATAAACCGGCCTTTAACAGTAGACTCCCCACAAGTATACACAAGGCCAGTATCAGCACTAACAAGCCCACCTGAGAAATATGCCTGAAGGCGTAGTCCGCACTCAATAAACTGTCGGACTGATAAGTACGGTTCAGCCAATGATTCACCATTTCTGTGTTGGTGCCCCGGGATCCCCTGAAAATGAATTCTATTTTTGCTTCCTCATAAAAACAGAAGATAAAGCAAATGACGTACAGCAAAATGGCCATATTGCGTTGGTGGGGCAAAATTATGTCCTTGATCTTTTCAAAAGGACTAAGATCGATAGCTCTTGCGTAATCCCACGTTTGACTTTTAACGGTTAGCAGGTTCAGCCAAAATAAATAAATGAAGAGCGGGCCATACTGCCATAATTCCATGAGGCCCACACCGAAGAATTTCCGCCCGGCGCTGGCAAAAAGAAAATCTGAATCCAGGGTAATGATCTTCCAAATAAATGAAGAGGACACATTGCCAAGGATCACCGGCATCAACAACAGGTTAAGCAACAAGGACTTTTTGGAACGCAGTTCGACCTTGATCAGTAGAATCGAAAATATAAGTGCGCCGCCGGTCAGCAGAACGGCAGTAAGTACGGCGAATACTCCACTGCGTAACAGGGCTGCTGTAAAACCGTCCTGATCGTTCTTGAAAACGCCGATCACATCTAAAGGATGGATCAGATTCTGTACAAAAGGGATCAGATAGACGAGTATAACAAAAAACATAAGTATCAAACCCCATCTGATGGGGTTTGATAGATGCTTTTGATAGTGCACCGGCTTTATTGAATAGTTTTGTAAATATCGGCGCGTTTTTTCTCGATCTCTGCCTGAGCTTGTGATAAAGCAGCTTGCGGAGTAAGTTCCTTATTCCAAACTTTCTGGACATAAGTAGTAATCACCTCGCTGATCATATTGGCATCAGGGCCTGCTTCGATCACCACACCACCGCGTTTGAGCGAAGTGAAAAGCGGATTGGTATAAGGTATCTTTTTAACTTCGGGATCCTGGTAAGCCAGTTGAGAACCGGAGCATAGCCCATTCTTCGCCAAAGCGATCTGCATTTTGGGCTGCATGAGGTCAATAATGTATTGTGCCGCTACTTTTGGATTTTTACTTTGTTTATTGATGAAAAATGCGCCGCCCAAAGCGATTGACCTTCCTCCGGGAACAGGTGCAAAGGCAAAACGCGGGTCAAATCCGGCCTCAGCATGCAAAGACGGATAAAGGATGTCGCTCCAAACCAATGCCATGGCAGTTTTGCCTTTTTTCATGATCTTCATTTGCTCAAATTGCTCTACACTCGAAAAATCTCCGGAATTATACGGTTTTAAACTCGTGTACAAGGTCAGCGCCTTAAGCGCTTCGGGGCTATTAAGGAATATCTTGCTATTTTGATTACCTTCCCAACCGGTCTGTTTATCCATTATTTTGCCATTCATGCCATATAGGAAATTCATGAACTCATAGTATAAAAAACCACCTGTACCACCGGCAAGGCACACGCCTTTGGTTTGCTGTTCCGCCTGCGTGAAAAACTCTGCGGTCTTATAAAAGGCCTCCCAGTTTGTCGGCACGTTCAGGTCCTGGTGATATTTGGCTTTGAAAGCTTGTTGATTTTCAACATCAGCGAACATTTCTTTATTGTACATCAACAGCACCGACAATGCGGCAAAAGGATAACCTACTTTCAGTGTGCCTTCTTTTTTGTCTTTACCATTTTTATAATAATATCCCACTTCCTTCCATTGATTAGGGAAAAGGTTCTTTTCAAACGTCTTTAAGCTATCAGGCACTTGCGGAAGCAGATCGTCAATGTGATAGACATAATCATTCCTCACCATTGATGATAAGGAAAAATTATACTGCATTACGATATCGTAAAGACCGGTCTTATTAGCGAAATCCTGATTGGATTTGCTGAAAGCATCATCAAAAGTATTGGGTTTAAAATCTACAATTACATTTGGGTGGGTGTCTTCATAACTTTTCTTAAGGCTCATCAACGCCTGGATAGAAGATGAATTTTCACCAATTACGGTAATGGTAATTTTTTCAGATGAGGTTTTGGAATCACAACCGGTAACAAAAACTATTGCCAGGACAATGAATAAGAATCGTTTCATAAGATGGTAAGGAATAAAGTTTTTTGATAATCGTACAATGCTAATATAAGATTTTATTAAAAAAAATTATTACCTAATACATTTAAATTACATGCACAATTTCACTGCAGAATATAATTTTATTTATTATCATCTATGAAGTTTTCTTGCATTTAATTTTTGCCGTCTATGAGAATTCAATTTGTTTTTTTTGAATATATTTAGAGCAATGATTTTTGCTGGCTAATGTCGATTAATTCCTGAAATGCAGAAACAATATTATAAGACCTTACGTGTAGTGCGATTAAAAAGCGAGTGCATATTTAAGCTGATTGATGGGTTTGTTGTTTTGCTTGTTGATAAATTGCAAACAGGTAACGGCCGTAATTTTATTTAGAATGCGCAGGGTTAACCCTGTTATAGATTTAGCATAATTTCTTTTGAGCATCAACTGATCGCACAACTGGGCAAAAAGCGTTTCGATACGTTTTCTTACTTTTTTGAATACCGGTTCAAAAGGCTTTTTACCGGCCTGGTTATGGCGCATAGGTGTTTTCAGTTCAATGTGAGCGGTGTTGAACAGATCCGCCTGATAAGACTTTGATAAGTATCCCTTATCACCAGCAAGGGTGCAGTTATTCATTCCTGAATACTTCAGATCATTAAGATAGTGAATGTCATGAACACTTGCCTTTGTCAGTTCCATAGCCTGAAAAACCCCGTTAGCGGAAGTAACCAGGTGAAGTTTATAGCCATAGTAATAAGCCTTGTTGACCGCTGAATAACCTTTGTCCGGCGCAGTCCCGAAGTTCTCTTTGCAGATCTTTGACGCCTTTTCGCGGGCCATCTTGCAGACGGGAACAGGAATGGAATCTACAATAAAGATGTTTTCCCCTTCGCTTAACTTAGCCGCAAGCAACCGGTTAAGCTGCTGCAGATAAGGGCCAAGCACTCTCTTTCTGCGGTTATAATTGCAGCGGTGAATGAGATTGGGAAAGTCAGCGGGATAATCATGCCTGAGTTTGCCAAAGAGATAACTTTCCGAATCTATCCCGATAGATTCTGCTGCCAGCGTTAAAGCCAGTATCTCACAATCAGATTGCTTGGGTTTGCGGGGATAAAACCTAAAGTTACCCTCACTATTGATACGGGATTCAAAAACAGATTTGGTGATGTCTAAAAATAAACGGAAATTGGTTGAAAGGTTGTGCATGAGGAAATATTTGATTGGCGTTAAATATTCCTTAATATACTGTTTATCAGTTATATGCACAACCTTCCCTGGTTTTTAACCCTTTTTTTTCAATCGCACTACACGTAAGACCTTTGAGAAATATTGCAAAATATTACCTACTATTGCCCAGTTATCCACACTTCGGGTAACAAGATAGCAACAAAAACGACCTAAAAAAGGAGGAAAAATTTGTTACTATTTTGTGACTAAATATACGCAAGTTACTGATAGTCAATATTAAAGTATTTTCTGTATCGGTAAGTGAGAAATTTTTGAAAATATTATATACATTAACAAATACAGTCATCATATTTCTCCCCATTTTAACAAAAGTGTTTATTGTTACAGATTTTACATTGACATCTGTTTAAAAGTAATACGAAGAATCGTTAAAATTTCGCCAATTAAGTAGTCTAGGCTACACATAGCTTTTAAAGCCTATTTACTAATTGTCATAAATGTGCTTTAAAAAGCTATTAAAGTCATTAATTTACTAAAAAGTATCCGCTTATAAGATGGCAAAAGTTACAACGCACGCCTAACGAGCGCCCACTCGTCCGCAATACCTTCTAACTGCTCGTGGGTTAAGTTTTTGGGTAACACTTTCAAGTTTACCGCTTTCATTTCCTCATGCGGCTGCGATTGCTGCATAGATGTTAAGCCAATAAAAGTCATGCCTGCCATTAAGGCGGCAGTTACCATAAATTTTTTATTCAGTTGCATCAAAGATTTAAATTAACGGGTGAATATACTCACCAATACATTAAGATGACAATATAAAATACATTCGTTTACCTTAGTTATCCGAATACTGGTTAATATTACTAACAGCCGGCATCTTTGGCAATCAGTTCGCTAATCTCCCATAACCGGTTACGTGCTGAAACATTGTCAGCCATTAACGAGGTTTTAGCCGGTTGTTTTTTTGAAAAATATAAACCATTTAACTTTGGATTTAACTTCGCCTCAGCAGCTAAATAAACAGACGTAGCCGCCCCCTCTTCCGGTGTAATCATGAATGGCCGGGCCAGCCACATCATCAGTTTACCCGCACCGCCCAATTCACTGCCAAAACCTGTGTTTACAATGCCCGGATGTACTGCATAAGATGTAATCCCTTTGGCAGCAAAACGCTCTGCCAGTGATTTGGTAAAATATACATTAAACAGTTTGGCTTGTCCATAAGCTTTCATGGCAGAATAATCATGCTCGAACTGTAAATTTTTAAATACCGGCCGCCCCATTTTATGCGCCATCGAACTTAGGTTTATAATACGTGCCTGGCCACGTTCGAGCAGTGGCATTAAGGCCGTAGTCAGCAGAAAGTGCCCCATGTGGTTGAGCGCAAATGTAAGCTCCAGCCCGTCTTTGCTCAATTCCCGTTTGGCTATAATTCCGCCGGCATTATTAATCAGTGTATTGATGGCAAAAAGCTTACCCTTGAGTTCTGCGGCAGCGTTGCATACAGTTTTCATATCTGCCAGATCGCAGTAGATTGCATAGATGTTTTGATTACCGGTTTGCTCAATAATTTCCTGCTGTAACTGCTCCCCTTTTTGCAGGTTGCGCACCAACAGGTAAATGGCGTGGTCTTTACGGGCAAGCGCCATAGTTGTAGCCTTGCCAATTCCGGAAGTCGCACCTGTAATTACTGTGGTTCTGAACGGCATAAAATTATCTTAATGTGTTAGCGCTTGCAAAGCTAAGCGTTTAATAGGTCATAGAACCAATTGCAGTGTCTGATACATTCAAAATATTTTCAAATAAATTTTATTTATACGATATATTCGTAGATTTACGAAATAATCGTAATAAATGGAAAAATTGACACAGCAGGAGGAAGAGGCTATGCAGGCCATATGGCAGGTAAACGGTGGCTTTATTAAGGAGTTTTTAGATGTGATGCCCGAACCGCAACCACCGTATACCACATTAGCTTCAACCGTTAAAAATCTTGAAAGAAAAGGGTTTGTAACCAGCGAAAAAGTTGCCAATTCCTATCGTTATCACCCTGCCCTGCCTGAAGCCGAATACAAGAAGAAATTTATGACTGGATTTGTAAATGACTACTTTAAAAGTTCTTATAAAGATTTGGTCACCTCTTTTGCACGCGACAAAAAAATCAGTGCTACTGAGTTGCAGGAGATTATAAACCTTATTGAAAATAAAAAACCCTAATGCCGTATGCCCGCGCTGTTTGAGTACTTACTTAAAGCCAACATCAGTTTACTGCTGTTTTGTGCAGGATATTATGCAGTGCTGCGGCGGTTAACTTTTTACAATTTAAACCGCATTTACCTGATTTGCGCTCTCTTATTTTCCGCCATTTATCCGCTGGTTGATTTATCTGCTTTCGTACAGCAGTATCAGCAATTAGCGCAACCTGTACAGGCGGTACAAGTAATTGTAATAAATTGGCAGGCACCTGTAAAAGCTGCTGTGCCAAAACTAACGCAAACCGATTGGTGGATGTTGGGGCGGACAGTTTTTTTTTGCCGGAATTATGTGTATGATGATACGCTTCGGGCTGCAATTGGTTGTTTTATACCGGTTGATACGTAAAGCCAAACATCAGACCTTATATAATTATCGTGTAAAGGCGATTGACCAGCAGATCAATCCATTCTCATTCTGGCAAAGCATTTATATAAACCCACATCATCATGAGCCTGAACAATTGAAAGCCATACTTGCACATGAGCAGGTACATGTTACCGGCTGGCACACGCTTGACATTCTGCTGGCCGAATTAAGCTTAATTGCCTATTGGTTTAACCCCGGCGTATGGCTGATTAAGAAAGCAATTGCCGAAAATATTGAATTTATTACCGACCGTACTATTCTGCAGCAGGGTGCAGACAGTAAACAGTACCAGTACAGCTTATTACACGTGGCACTAACTGCCGACACACCTGCTATGGTAAACCATTTTAATTTTTCAAAACTTAAAAAACGAATTATGATGATGAACAGCGAAGCTTCTTCTAAATCTAAATTAATGCGATATCTATTCATATTGCCACTGGTTTGTATACTGCTTCTCTGCTTTACTTTTTCAAAAGCTAATGTTGCTGTAAAAGCTAAAAAAGCAATACAACAAATTACACACCTGATTAACAAGACAGCGGTTGTTGCTTCAAGTAACAGCGAGGTAACAGAGGCAGATACTGTACCAGTTAGCGCCAAAAAAGTCAATTCGCATGATATACCTGAGGAAAGTTCTCAGCCATACCCGATAATAACGGGCAACAGAAAAAAAGTGATCAGCTTGAATTTACGCAGCATAAGAGATACCCCATCCATTGAATTTACAAAAAGAAAGAGTACTAAAACATTACCGGCAGGAGATTCATCCAAAAAGCCAGTAATTTACATTACAACTAATAGCTTTATAACCGGTCAGAACCTTAAATACAACGCTGAACACACAGGCAAGAATATCATACCTTCCGTAAACGGGTACAAAGGCGTTACATTAAAGCCGTTAACTATTACCGGATTTTCCGGGAATGCTTTAACATGGCGTTCCGGCTATAAAACTCCGGATACCATTTTTGTTGGCAAATCAGGCACTACAGTTAAAATGAGTAATGGCAATGGCGCCGGCAAAAACTTTGTAGTGGTTGATAATGGTCCCAGAAATGCAAAAAGCAAATCTATTATCAACGGAACAGATTTCAGCACCTTCGATAACAGCCAGCACCTGCTGCTTATTGCAGATAACCATGAAGTAAGTATTTCCATACTTCAAAGTTTAAGCCCTAACCGTATTGGCTCTATTGCTGTGCTTAATTCAACTCAGGCAACAAACCGGTATGGTAAAAAGGGGAAAAACGGTGCACTCCTTATTACTACAAAAGTTCCTTCTTATGCCTACATAAATGACAGGCAGGAAAATCAGGTTACAAAATTAAACATCACCCGCCCAAGTCCGCCGGAAATAACAGAAATGTTTAAGGGAACCGGCAGTAATACGTTTACTTACCAGTTCAATGTAAAAGGAACATCTAAAAAAGGCAATGTATTTTCTACCGAAGTTAAACCGGACAGCATAGTAAATAAAACATTTCCCGGCCGTGTAATTATTCAGGGCAATGGCGTAGAGCCTGAAAAAGCCAGAATAATAATTAATGGTAAAGCTGCTACTTATCCTGAATACACCAAAATCCCTCCTGACTCTATTAAATCTGTATCCATCTTAAAGAATCCGGGAGCAACAATCTTGTATGGTGATAAAGCAAAAAACGGGGTCATTATCATCACCACTAAAAAACCTTGACACACACGTTCTTTATGCAATAATTTGAGCAATTAGTTTGATTAACTGGCTTCGGCCAGTTTTTCGTTTTCAAGAATGTTTAGCAACGCCTTTTCTGCCTCCCGCAATTCTGTGGCCTTTTCTTCCTGCTCTTCATCCAGGTGGCTGATGTATTTAAACAGGGTACCTTCTTCGTAGCATTTGATTACCGTAGGGTGTACATAATACTTTTTACAAACCGTACGGGTATTGCCTAAATTGATAGCCACTTCATCCAGTACGCTGATGATTTTCTTGCGGCAATCGGTCTGGTTTTCGTGCTCCCCTGCTTCTTTAAAAGCAAACAAGGCGCTTACGCTGCCCGACCAGGTGCGAAAATCCTTCGCTGTAAAATCTTCTCCTGTTATGTTTTTAAGATAAGTATTGATATCGCCCGAATCTACAGTGCGATGGCTCGCGTCTTCATCATAGTACTGAAATAGCTCATGCCCCGGTATCTCCCGGCATTGTTTAACCAGTTTGGCCAGTTTTGGGCTTTGCAGATTAATGCTGTGATTTACGCCTTTTTTTCCCTTAAATTCAAACTTCAAATTTGCGCCTTCTATTTTTACATGCTTGTTCAGCAACGTGGTTAAACCATAATGCTGGTACTGCTTTTTATACGCCTCATTACCAATACGGATGCTGGTAAGCTCCATTAAGCGCACTACAAGGGCCACAACTTTATCATGATCCAGTTTGTGGCGGGCCAGATCCTTATCCACCTGCTGCCGGATAGAAGGCAGGTGTGCCGCGAACGCCTGCATACGGTGATATTTGGACTGGTTACGAATGCGGTTCCAGTCGGCATGGTAGCGGTACTGCTTGCGCCCGGCAGCATCAACGCCTGTAAACTGTAAATGGCTGTTCTCGTGTGGCGATATCCAAACCTGCATGTAGGCCGGCGGAATCACAAGTTTGTTAAACCGGTCAATCAGTTCCTTATCCGTTACCTTTTCGCCATGTGCGTCGTAATAGGCATACCCCTTACCGGCAGCTTTGCGGGTATAACCGGGGGTACTATCAGTTACATAACGTAAGCCTACTGCTTTAGCAGTTATTTTAGGGTCGCGTCCAATTTTTTCGAGCTTTTTAACGAGGCTGTTCATCAGAAAAAACAACAACCCATCAAGGCTTCGGTTTCACTGGCTACCGGCCATAGTTTTACACAATTTAAGGTTATGCGTTTGCTATATAAGCCTTGGAAAAGACGAAAGGTGTTATTGCGGAGATTAAGCAATAACACCCATTTGCAAAGGACACTGTTCAGCAAGCTGATTGTGAAACCTACTGCTTATAAAACTTATAAATGGTTGTAGTTTTGTAAACCTGCCCGGGCTTCAGTTCTGTACCTGGAAACGATGGCTTGTTGGGCGAATCAGGAAAGTGCTGGGTTTCGAGGGCGAAGGCGGTACGGTAAGTATCTTTCGTATCATTCTTGAAAGTATTCTCCCCTTTCATAAAGTTACCGGTATAAAATTGCACACCGGGCTGGTCGGTATATACTTCCATTTTTATACCGCTCTTGTTGCCTTTTACGGTAACTACCGGCGTTTGCAGCGTGTGCTTGTTGAGCACAAAGTTATGATCATATCCCTTGCCAAAACCAAGCTGCGCATCGCCCTCATTGATACGTGAGCCGATGGTAGCCGTTTTCCTGAAATCGAACGGCGAATTAGCCACCTCCTTTAACTCACCGGTAGGAATCAGTTTATCATTAACCGGAGTAAAGCGGTCGGCATCAATTTGCAGGCTATGGTTCAATATGGTGCTCCGGCCACACCCGTTCAGGTTAAAGTAGGCATGGTTGGTGAGGTTAAGTACCGTTGGTTTGTCGGTGGTTGCCTCATAGCTTATTTTTATAGCATTGTCATCGGTAAGTTCGTACTTAACCGTTGCAGTTAACTGCCCGGGGTAGCCTTCTTCGCCATCTTTTGAAACGTAAGTAAGTTCTAACGTGTGCGGATCTGTTTGTCTGGCATTCCAGACATGGCTGTCAAAGCCTTTCTTGCCGCCATGCAGGCTGTTGGGGCCATCATTAGCAGGTACCGCATAGTCTTTTCCCTCCAGTGTAAATTTGCCATCACCTATACGGTTACCATAGCGGCCTATCAATGCGCCATAATAGCTCGAAGACGCTTTTTGGTACCCGTCAATATCATTAAAGCCGGTAGTTACATCTACCATTGTGCCATTGGCAGCTGGCACCAGCAGCGCTACCAGCCTGCCGCCAAAGTTGGTGATGGCGGCTTCCATGCCATCTGCGTTTTTAAGGTAATACAAATCAGTGGCTTTTCCGTCGATGGTTTGCTTAAAACCATCTGCTTTGGGCAAATGTGCCGAGGTAGTATCGCTCATGGGTTGCTTTTGTGTAGATGATGAGGTGCAGCCAGCACACATTAAACTTAAGGAGGTTACAGCGGCTGCTATTTTGATCGCTGTCTTATTTGTTTTCATAACGGTTTTTAGTTGGCGCTATAAAACTACTAAAAGTAGCGGCACATTGGTTTACTGTTCTAACATCATTTAATGGTAAAATCTGTGCATTAATTTCATCATATAAATTTGTACTGTATTTTTACCGAAAATATAAATCCGGCCGGGTACATTATTCGTAACAGAATCAATGTATTTTTGGTTACTTTGTAAACAAGATACAACAGCAGTTGTACCAAATGCAGCCAGATACGTATACTTACAGCACAGTTAATGGATAACAGCAACAGCAGCACATCTGCAACCGGTACAGAACCTACCCTGCTTAAGCGCATTTCTGATTTTTTTGCCGGTATATATGATGTGTACCTGTTTATCCTCCGCTTTTTTAAAGAAGCCTTCATCCCGCCATACGAATTCAGGGAACTGATCAGGCAATTATATCAGGTTGGGGTACGCTCCCTGGCCTTAATTACGCTTACCGGTTTTATTGTAGGCTTAATCTTTACCAAGCAATCCCGTCCTTCCCTGGCGCAGTTCGGTGCAACCTCCTGGCTCCCCTCTTTGGTTTCCATAGCTATAATGCGCGCTTTGGCGCCGCTTATTACCGCTTTAATTTCAGCCGGGCGTGTTGGCTCCAGCATTGGTGCCGAAATTGCTTCCATGCGGGTTACCGAGCAGATTGATGCCATGGAAGTATCGGGCATTAAACCTTTTAAGTACCTGGTTTGCATACGTATTATTGCTACCACCATCAGTATACCTATACTGGCTATGTATGTTGCCTTTGTAGCCTTACTGGGCGGCTACCTTAATGTATCACAGAATGAAGGCACCAGTTACGGCACTTTTATGCAGCAGGTATTGCAGCCGCTGGGGTTCATTGATTTTTATTCTTCGTTAATTAAGTGCGTGATTTTTGGCTTTACCATTGGCGTAGTTGGCTGTTACAGGGGCTGGAATTCGAGCAGCGGCACTGCAGGGGTGGGTAAAGCGGCCAACTCGGCGGTAGTAACTGCCATGTTCCTGGTATTTATCGAAGAGATAATTATTGTACAAATTACCAGCTGGTTCAGATAATCCCTACCTCATGGAAAAGAAAAACACCGGCATAGATTATAACGATACCGTAATCAGTATCAAAGGGCTGCAAAAGTCCTTTGGCGATTACCATGTATTACAGGGTATAGATCTGCAGTTGTTCCAGGGAGAAAACCTGGTGGTACTGGGCCGTTCGGGTACGGGCAAGTCCGTGCTGATCAAAATTATCTCCGGTTTGCTTAAAGCCGATAGTGGTGAAATAAATGTACTGGGCAGCGATATGAATGATATTTCCAACGGGGATCTGGCCGAACTTCGCAAACGCATCGGGTTCTCATTTCAAAATAGCGCTCTGTACGATAGTATGACCGTGCGTGAAAACCTTGAGTTTCCGCTGGTGCGCAACCAAAGAAATTTACGGCGGCGCGAAGTTAACGAAATGACCGAGCGGGTACTTGATGCCGTGGGCCTGCTGCAAACCATTAACCAGATGCCGGCAGAGCTTTCGGGCGGCCAGCGCAAGCGTATCGGCATTGCCCGTACGTTGATTTTAAGGCCGGAGATTATGTTGTACGATGAGCCGACAGCCGGCCTCGATCCTATTACCTCCATCGAAATTAACAACCTGATCAACCGTGTGCAAGAGCGGTTTCATACCTCGTCCATCATTATTACGCATGATCTGACCTGTGCCAAAACTACCGGTAACCGGGTAGCTATGCTGCTGGACGGCCAGTTTAAACGCCAGGGCACATTTGACGAAGTGTTTAATACGGACGATGAGCGGGTAAGACATTTTTATGATTATAACTTTATTAATTAACGCATGAGCAGTACCAGTAACGGCAGGGCAGTAACCGTAGGTTTATTTATTGCTATCGGGCTCGCCATATTAATTGTGGGTATATTCACTTTGGGCGGCCAGCAGAAAACCTTTGTAAAGGGAATCAAGATAACCGTACGTTTCAGCGATGTAAACGGCCTGATCAAGGGCAATAACATCTGGTTTTCAGGAGTTAAGATAGGCACTGTAAAAGCGCTTAGCTTTTCGGGCATTCACCAGGTAGATGTAGAAGTAACTATAGAAGGTTCGGTGCAGAAATATATCCACAAAAATTCAGGTGCCCGCATCAGTTCAGAGGGTTTTATCGGTAACAAAAATATTGTTATTGATGGTGGCAGCGCCGAAGCGCCGATTATTCAGGATGGTGATCTGATCATGTCACAGAAAATGTTGTCTACCGATGATATCATGAAAACCTTACAGCAAAACAACCAGAACCTGCTGTCAATTACCGGTAACTTTAAAAAACTGAGTGAACAGATTGTACAGGGTAAAGGATTGGTAGGGCAATTAATGGCCGACACGGTATTGGCAATCCGGTTCAGGGGTATTGTTCAGGGTTTGCAGAATACCACACAATCAACCCAGCAGATGGCCGCTTCGCTTAGCCGGTTCAGTACAAAATTGAATACCAGGGGCGGATTGGCGGACAAAGCACTTACGGACACAACGGTATTCAACCGCCTGCAAAACTCGGCCACACAGTTTCAAATGGCGGCCGCTAAAGCTAACACGGTTATTGATAACCTGAACAAGGCCAGCGGCAAACTTAACACTACCGATAACGCGCTTGGTTTGCTGCTAAACGATGACCAGAGCGCTGCGCAGGTAAAAGCTACGCTGGATAACCTGCAATCAAGCTCGGTTAAATTGAATGACGACTTGGAGGCGGTTCAGCACAACTTTTTACTTCGCGGTTTTTTCAAAAAGAAGGCGAAGGATGAGGAAAAAGTAAAGCAGCTTGACTCAATGCACATTGCACCCAGAAAGATAAAAATTAAAAATTAGGCTATAACCAGAAAGGGCCTGCATAAAGCAGGCCCTTTCTGGTTATAATTATAGGTAATCTCAGTATCTGTTATGACCGCACCCCATAAGGCGTAAGCAATACACCTTCGTGGTTATTGGTTACGCCTGTAGCATAACTGTCATCGCCTACAAAAAGCTTTTCGTTATCAATAATAATGTGGTGCCCTTTTACCCAAAAATCGCCGCGTATAATAAAAACCGCTTCTGCATGTTGTGCTTCTATTTCGTTATAAATATGGCTTTGCAAAGCG
The DNA here is from genome assembly GCF_965200995.1 of Mucilaginibacter sp. Taxonomy (GTDB): domain Bacteria; phylum Bacteroidota; class Bacteroidia; order Sphingobacteriales; family Sphingobacteriaceae; genus Mucilaginibacter. The sequence continues at coordinate 29,281 of NZ_OZ241743.1, forward strand.
TGATAATCTTCATCAGCCAGTTGGTGCACCTCAAACAATATAGTTTCGTTCCTGCTGATGCTTAATTTGTCGTCGAAGGTATCCAGTTTATAGTCGCTATTACTAATGGTATTATTGGTAACACTAAAGGGTTGCCCGCCTTCTAATTCAAAATTAGCGTTTATGGCTAAGGCCGTGTGGTGCTGGTCGTATTTTTTGTTCGGCTTAAACGAGGTAACCTGCAGTATCTCCACCTGCGAATCCTGGTCTGCATAACTTACCACAGGCTGATGGCTGATATAAACGTTAGAGGCTAATACAAATGCGTATGTCATGATAGTATTGGTGTGATGTATAGGGATAGAAATATCCGCTTCTACTAAAATGTTTTAATCATGAATTATTAATGCGTAACCAGCCGTAAGAAATCGAGAACGGCATAAGTGGATAACTGCCCGCCCGGGCCATTCAGGTGGTAGTCAAATCCGTGCGTGGCCCAAGGAATGGTAAGTAAGTAGTGCGGTACGTGGTATTGCTGTAATTTGGCGTTCAATCGTATACTATGCCGGTAAGCTACCAAAACATCATTTTCGCCGTGTATCATTAATGTAGGCACCGATTGGGAATTTACATATTCTATCGGGGAACTTTCTGCATAAGTATTACCGGTTTGTTGCGGAGTGCCGCCCAGATACCGCCTCATTACCTGCCGTGAATCAAATACCAACGGGTTGGCAGGAACAGAATACCCCCAAACCATATCCGCCGGTCCATAAAAATCAATTACACCCTTAATACCAGCATCCGGTTGCTGATAAGCCGCCAGCAAGGCCAGCTGCCCCCCTGCCGATCTGCCCAGCAGTACAAGCTGTGAAGTATCGATAGAAAGCCGGGCAGCATGGGATTTTAAGTAACGGATGGCCTGCCGCACGTCATGAACAGCGGCCGGGTAAGGATGCTTCGGCGCCAGCCGGTAATTAACCGAAGCTACCTGGTAACCGTGCTGCGCCAGCACACTGTTCAGTTCCGGTAACTGCCGGCTGTCGCCACCGCTCCACGAACCGCCATGTATGAGGATGATACAAGGGCGAACACCCGAAACGTTAGTCTTATAAAAATCAAGTGTGAGCGCCGTATCCCGGTAAGAGGTAAAAGTAAGGGATTGATATGGCTGCTGTTTAACCCGGCTCAGTAACCTGGCGACAGAGAACGGGGCAGCCCTCCTTGAAACCGTACGTTTTGCAAATGCAGCATCCATTTGCTGCGCAAGCTGACCTGAAATAAACTCTGCCCTTATAACCGGAATAACAAAAAATACAATAGCTGCCAAGCCGGCAATAGTTCCCGCCGTTAAAAAACGTTTAGAGTAAAAACCGCATAACAGCACAACTACTGTTACCAAAACGAATACATAGCCATACTCGGCAACAAAGATAGCGGCCAGCCAAAACGGATAGGCAGGCGCTTTACATACCGTAAGCAAAGAAAGAAAAAGGAAAACCAGCAAACCAATAAAACGCGCCATAATAATTTAACAACTGCCGGTAAATATACATAAGCCGCCGGAGGCTTCCACCCGTTAATAAATTTGATTATATTCAGCACACTAATCATCAACACATGAAAAAAGTATTACTGCTCATGCTGAGTTGTTTACCGCTGCTTGCAGCAGCACAGAAATTTACTGCTGATGAAGTGCGCCGTTGTGAGCAGCAAGCCCGGCGTGTTACTGTTGTACGCGATAACTGGGGTGTACCCCACATCTACGGAAAGACCGATGCCGATGCCGTATTCGGCTTGCTGTACAGCCAGTGTGAAGAAAACTTTAAAGGTGTTGAACTAAATTACCTGTACCAGTTAGGCAAACAGGCACAAGCCGGATTAAAAGGCAGTTTATATACAGATATACAACTACAACTAATTGCCGACAGTACCGATGCCATTAGAGAATATAAAGCGAGCCCCTTATGGTTTAAAAAGCTGATGAACGCCTTTGCCGACGGCATCAACTATTACCTGTATAAGCACCCGGAGCAAAAACCGTTGGTACTCGCCCGGTTTGAGCCCTGGTATGCCCTAATGTTTACCGATGGCAGCGTGGCGGCTACCAGCACCGGCGGCATTACATTAGCCGAAACAGAGCGGTTTTATAGTGACAGCGCTACGCTGAAAACAAGTGCCCTGTATCAGCAGAAGCCTGATTTGCAAGCGCAGGTTTTTGAGAGGGATATGGGCTCTAATGGTTTTGCCATCAGCCCTTCGAAATCAGCTTCGGGCCATGCTATGCTGTATATCAATCCGCATGTGCCGTTTTACTTTCGGTCAGAAGTGCAGATGGTAAGCGATGAGGGGCTGAATGTTTATGGCGCGGTTACCTGGGGCCAGTTTTTTGTTTACCAGGGCTTTAATCAGCATTGCGGCTGGATGCATACCAGCAGCAACGCTGATGTGGCCGATCTGTATGCCGAAAAAGTAAGCCAGGCGAATGGCAGGTGGATGTATGAATACAATGGCCGGCTTAAACCGGTAACCACCCGCAAACTGGTATTGTATGAAAGGCAAGGTGATGATGTAAAGCAAGTTATCAAAACCGGCTATTATACTCACCACGGCCCGGTAATGGGCAGCCGTAATGGCCGCTGGCTTGCCTTGAGGCATAACAACAGGTCTTATAAGGCCCTGCTGGAGTCGTGGCTGATTACCAGGGCCAATACGTTCGGGCAGTATAAAAAAGCAATGGAGCTGCTATCCAATACCACCAATAATACGGTTTATGCCGATGATAAGGGAAATACCGCCTTTTGGTATGGAAACTTTATGCCTCGCCGCAATGCCCGTTTGGACTGGACACAGCCGGTGGATGGCAGCACTACTGAAACAGAATGGCAGGGCCTGCACCCGCTTAACGAGATTGTGCAGGTTATTAACCCGGCGAGCGGGTGGATACAAAACTGTAATGCCACGCCGTTTGCAGCCGCAGGCAGCAGCAGCCCAAAAAGTACGGCTTACCCTGCCTATATGGCGCCTGACGGGCAAAACTACCGGGGTGTAAGGGCTATACAACTATTTAGCTCACCGGGTAAGTTAACCCTGCAAAACCTGACTGGCAAAGGATATGACCATTACCTGGCGGCGTTTGATGTGCTGCTGCCGCCTTTGCTTTCGGCATACAGCCAGGCTCCCGATTCATTAAGAAATAACCTTCAGGTAGCAATTGATACGCTGCGCCGATGGGACCGGCGTTCATCTGTTACATCAGTAGCCACTACGCTGGCTACTGAATATGCCACTATAGTTTTCAGTAATTTGCCCCGCCCGGCATCCGTTGAAGCAGGCACTTATCAAACCGAACGCGTGGAGAGGCTGCTTGCTGCTGCATCAGCCCAACAACAGTTGAATTGGTTAAATACCGCTATCAGCCAATTGCAGCAAAAGTATGGTAACTGGCAAGTGCCCTTGGGCGATATTAACCGTTACCAGCGCCTGGCTGATGGCAAATTTGATGATAACCAGCCCAGCTTACCGGCGGGCGCGGTAGCTTCAACCTTTGGGCAGTTGCCCTCATTTGTAAGCCGTACCCAAAACACTGTAAAGCGTTATGGCTATTCGGGCAACAGCTTTATTGCGGCTGTTGAGTTCGGGCCAAAGGTTAAGGCCAAATCCATTATTACCGGCGGGCAGTCTTTTAACCCGGCATCATCCAACTTTACCAGCCAGGCTAAGGGTTACCTTAACGGCAGCTTTAAAGATGTGTTGTTTTACAAACAGGATGTAATGAAGCATATCAGCATGAGCTATCATCCGGGGCAGGTGCATCCGGCTATATAATTCCGATTAAAAGACTGTATATTAGCAATAAAAAAGAATAAGATTGAAAAAGGCACTACTTTTAGTTTTTCTGTTAGGCAGCAGTTTATTCTTAAAAGCACAAACCGTATTGGTAAATGACATGATCAACCTTGTTAATTTACCGGAAGATGAAGTTAAAAGCTACCTGAACTCCAAGGGGTTTAAGCTGAAGGTGATATCAAAGGTAAATGGCTTCACCGTAAACCAGTTTGAAATGACGCAGCAGGGAAAACATGAAACAGTGATATACGGCCAAAACTCAAAAGCCATTGACGGCACCGTTTTGCATACCATACGTTACACTACCAATTCGGCGCCTTATATCATCAACCTGATTGCCGACGCCAAACGCTCGGGCCTGCAGCTTGATTTTGCAGGGGCTGATAATTACAAGAATATTTATTTTTTTAACAGCGTACTGTATCGCGCCAGCATCTATCTTAACTTCAACCGGGCCTATGGCTTGTTAGAAATACGCGAAAAAGATTTGAGCGGCGGGTAAACTCCTCTTTATAAACTTTTAACAAATACAGCATATAGTTGTAAACAATTTAGCTGTATATTGTCTTTTTTAAGCAGTTAATTCAAACTCAATTTTTCACTTTATATCATTCTGTCGAATGCCGAAGAAATTATTGTACCTGCTTACTGCAGGTATGTTATTTTTTTGTACCAGCGGTTTTTATGCCATACCTGATAGCGACCGGGTTTGTGGTAAGTGGCAATCGGCCGAAAAAAACCTGATTGTACAGGTATACAAAGATGGCGAAGATTTTAGGGCTAAAATAGTCTGGTTTAACGATAAAGACGACCCCTCCAGACCTATGGATACCCGCCTGGATTCAAAGAACCCTCAGCCTGCACTGCGCACCCGTAAAATTGTGGGTATGGATGTATTAGAGGATATGGTCTATGTCGCCAAAAGTGATAGCTGGGAAAACGGGAAGATTTATGATGCACTGTCGGGCCGTACCTGGAGTTCGGCTGCTTACATCAACCCGCAGGGGCAGTTGAAGGTAACCGGCTACTGGCACTTTAAGTGGATTGGCCGCACCATTACCTTCAACCGCATTTGATTACCGATTACCTTTAAGTGCTAAGTATGCGCAGCCAGTATACTTGTTAGCTGTGCAGCTTGTATTACACCGCTCTGCCGCCACGTAGACTGCCCGTTTTTAAACAACATTAAGGTAGGTACACTCTGCACGTTATAGGCGCTGGCTACCGCAGGGTTTTTATCAATATCCACTTTTAAGATGGTAACGTTATCGCCTACCGCATCTTTTACCTGTTTTAGTATCGGAGCCATCATTTTGCAGGGGCCGCACCATTCTGCCGAAAAATCAATCAGCACAGGTTTACCGGTATTTATCAGTTCATTGAAAGAAGCCATATATCATACATTTTATAGAGGAACACCCGGAACTGATAACCGTTTGCTAAAAATTAAAAGTAGTAGTCCGCATTCAGGCCGTAAGTAAACAGCAGGTTTTCACTTTTAGTGCGGTTCATACGGTTATAGTTAAATGCAGCAGTGAGGTTCAGCCATTTACGCAGCTTTAAACTTACCCCGATGTTGGAGCGGATGATATAATCGCTGCTGTAGTTTAAAGAGTTTTGTATATAGCTGCTGCTGTTTATTGTGATGAGCTGCCTGATGATAAACTTAAACTGCACCCTGAGCGAGTTGCGGTAAGTAGAGTAAATATCGCTGGTACTATCGGTTACAAACAGGTTGCTCGTATCGTACAAGATACCATCACTAATATTCAGCCAGGCGTTAGGCCGGTCATACACATTGTAAGCCGCACCTAAACCGGCTAATAGCTGGCTGTTTATTTTCAGCGAGTAGCTGGTATTATAATTAGCCAGGCCCCAGTAATAAAAGTGGGGAAACGTTTTATACAGGTTAAAATTCAGGTACGATGAGTAATCGTTATTGCTGAGTACCCCGTTTGACTTGCCATATACCCAGCTGTTGCTGCTATTTACCGAAACATCTTTTTTCTTTACTTCGAATACCAGCCCGTTATTTAACAAATAAGCGCTACCGTTATTGGCCTTGTTAACAGACCCGGTAGAATTGTATACCACATGGTAATGCGTACTGTCGGTAAATTGGGCATACGCACAAGCGCTGCCCATTGATAAGATGACCGCCAGTGTAGTTATGCGAAATAACTTAAGCACTAACAACAATTTAGCTAATTAAGATCATATCCTCATCATCGGTAAGGCTGAGTTCGATACTGTCGCTGCCGGCAATCCCTTCTATCGATCCGCGGATGTGTGTAGCGCTCAGCAATACCTTTTCCAACTGCTTTTCCCGCATCTTCCATAGCTTTTCCATAGCATCGCGTTCTTTCAGTATAGACATGCGCATACTCATAAAACCTTCGCGCAGGGCTTTCCATTGCTCCGAAAACTCATTGCTCATCAGGTAATCATACAGCAACTGCATTTTATCGCCTTTATTCTCCTGCGAGCGGATAAGATTGGAGGTTTTGATCACACAATCGCGCAGAATGTAAGAAACCGGTTTCACCTCCTCAAATGAGCAAATCCATACGCCGTCCTTTTCGCCAAAGCAGTCCATCTCTTTGGGATAACACTGGGTAACAATAACCGCTACATCCGCCCCCGTGTTTCGCATATCCTTTTTCAGCTTTTCAATCCAGTCATGCGAAAATTCCTTGGTGCGCTTGCTTTCATATATAATCCGGCCGCACTCCTGCCCGTATTGGTTACGTACCGTTTGCACACAATCGGCACCGCGTATGCCCTTGCCAACCTCGTTTATCAAATCAAACGGAAAATAGCTGCGCAGCAATTCCTCCAAAATCAACTCCTGTGCCTCGCCCTGCAATTGCATGGAACCCTGCTCGGCCTTGCGCTTCATTTCATCAGCCAGTTTTTTCTGGGCATCCAGCTGCATTTCCAGTTCCTTTACCTTTAGCTGGTACTCCGAGTCCTTCAAATTAAACTTTTCAGTTTCCTGCTTCCTTATTTGCTCTGCAAGTTCCTGCCGCTGTTCCTGCAACTTGCGCTGGGTAACCAGCTCCAGTTCCTGCTCGCGCTGCCGCAGGCGCTCCTCCTGCTGCAAAAAATCCATCTCCTTTTGCCGGGCCAGGCGCAGCTTTTCTTCTGACTCCTTTACAGTTGTGTTCAACAATTGAAGTTGATTATCATAGTCGGCTGTAATGCTGCGCCTGAGGCTTTGCTCCATCCCCTCCTGCAATTGATTCTTTTCTGTAAGCAGGCGCTGCTCGTACTGCTTTTCCTGCTGCCTGAATTTATCTGAAAAATCTTCCTCCTTTTTTTTAAATTCTTCTTCTTTTTGCTGCGTATAGCGCTGCATTTGTGTGCGCAACTGCTTGCGGTATTCCTCGGTCATTACCTCCTCAATAGGAAAACCATGCTGACACTTAGGGCATTTTACTTCTGTGGCCATACTTCACCCGGCTTAAATATTTAGAATTGAAGTTAAATTAAATTAGCTTCATTAACTGCGTTAAGTTATCAACACTATTAAGGTACCTGCATCCTTTGCCTTATGCTATCCAGAGACAAAACTACCGCTTAGTTGCTTTACTTATGGCCACTTTATATAGAAATAGCCATAAGTAAAAAAGGCATCCCGATAGTTGAGATGCCTTTAAAAGATATAACCTGATAAATTATTTAGCTACGTGCTGCAGTTGCTGCACCTGTGCTTTTAACTCCTGCACCTGCTGCTGGTTGTGCCGGTTCTCGATATAAAAATAAATAGCAGTGGCCAGAAATATCTTGCCCAATACAAACACCGCGGCAAAGGCCCAGCGCCATAACCGGTGCACCTTTATATATTCAGATTGTGCCTCTACCTCTATAAAATGAGGATCGTTACCCTGCCTGCCATCTGTGGCCCGCTCTCCTGCCCTGCGAAAAGGAACAATCTCAGCCTCTTGCGTTTGCACCAGCTCATTAATGCTTTCTTCCACACGGTTCCATAAAACCGGAGGCGGTATAATTGCCATACCCATCGCCATCGCCTCTATGTCATCCTCTATCCGGGCAAGCGCCTGGTTAACGGCAGGAAAGCGTTGCTTCATCGCTACCACTTCCTGTTCCTCAAGCGCTGATAATGAACCCATCACATACGCTTCCAGTACTCCGCTTGATATATAATGCTGAATGCTATCTGCCATTTTTTATTGTATTGAAAGCCGCCTTAAGCGTGCTTTTAATTACATCTTCGGGTTGGTTTAATTCTGCGGCCAGCGTTGTTATTGATTTTTGATGGTAATAAACACCGCAAAACACACTTCGCTGCGCAGGGGTAAGATAAGCCATGTTGCTGCCGCCGGTTGTCCATTTGCGGTGCATATCATCCTCCAGTTGGCGGCAATTGTGCTGTGTAGCCATAAACGGAGCCAGCTTGCTTTTGGCTATCGCCTGCAGCTGTAGCCAGGTACTTTTTTCCGAAGTAAGCAGCTGCTCAACATATTGCGGCAGTTCGTTAAAAATTTCTATGAGGAACGCTTCAGCCATCTGCTGTTCCTTCACAATATCGGTAAGGTAACCAAGCAGCATACCGCTGTAGCGGTTATACAATTCCCTGGTAACTGACAATTTGTTGCCGGCGGCTACAGGCTGTTTAATGGTTTGCAATTTCACTTAACAGAGTTAATTTCTTGTCTGAATGCTGAGGTTAACAAATATAAATTTATTTTTTGCATCAACCGTTAAAATTAGAAGCATAATAAGATGAAGCAATAATCCGGCGGTTACTGCCTCATCGCACTTTTACCGCCTTATAAAGCGGGTACTGATTAAAAGCAATTAATAAAACCTTTAACTGCTTTGAATGAAAACCATTATTTTGCCGGCCAATGTTTACCGATGTAACCGGCCGGGCCATTGCTGATTATTATGAGCAGCGTTCGCCTGCCAAATTATGGATATATAACCGGTATGGCCCAAAGGAGCAGATGCCGGTTGCTACATATTTTAGGGGCGAGGAAGATATGCCCGAACTGGAACTGATAGCCTTACAGCATTGCTATGGTAAGGTGCTTGATATTGGCGCCGGGGCGGGCAGTCATAGTTTACTATTGCAAAAAAGAGGAATCAGGATTGATGCACTGGATATTTCGCCTTTATCTGTACAGGTAATGAAAGCCCGCGGCGTACTAAACGCTATATGCGACGATATATCTACTTACCGGCAAACCGGCTATGATACGCTTTTGCTGCTGATGAACGGCATTGGTTTAGCAGGGTCAATCGACGGGCTGAAAGCGTTTTTGAATCACATCAAACCCCTGCTTAATCCTGGCGGACAAGTGCTGCTGGATTCTTCGGACGTTGCCTACTTGTACGAGCATAAGCCCCGCCCATCAGACCATTATTACGGCGAAATAGATTACCAGTACAGCTACAAATCACAAAAAACTTCGTGGTTCAGCTGGTTGTATATCGACTACCCGTTACTGGCAGACATCGCAGCAGCGCAAGAATGGAACATACAGATGATATACCAAGATCCGTATGATCAGTACCTGGCCCGGCTCACTCCGGCTTAACCTCTTCATCAATACGGTCTGTTGCGGAACTCGCTGTATCATTAGCAGCAGGGTGCTGGTTAAACACTTTTGAAAGCGCCTCATACAATTGCGGATGCTTGCTGCTCAGCTGATCGGGCTTTTCAAAAAAATATTCTGAAGCCACCGCTAAAAATTCTGCCTCGCTGGTAAGTGCATAAGGGTTGATATCCGAATGGCCGGCTTCAATGCGGTGCATTTCCTGGTGCATCATTTTAAGCCAGAGAACAGTAGCCTCATGGGTCATCAGGTTTTCAGGCGTACCGTCAGTTGCACCATCCGTACCATCAATCAAGTGCATAAATTCATGTATGCCTACGTTTTCCTTACCTGCATTATTTGAAAATCCTTTGATCAGCGCCGAACGTGAGAGCAGCATTTGCCCGTTCATGAAACCGTTGCCTACCAGCCCCACCATGTTACGGTTTTCGCCTTCATACTGAAAATCATTATTAAAGGTATCGGGGTATAATATCACATTGGTGAGATTGGGATAGCTCCAATCGTCAAAGTTTAAAATCGGGATAACCGCGCTGGCCGCCACCATAATGCGGTCGCTATCCTCCACCTGAAATCCGATACCTTCAATTTGTACCCGCTGCAAAAAGGCATCAGCTTTTGCTACAAAACGCTGCTGCAGCACATTGCTGAGTTTTGAATAAAAAGGAATATGCGTGTTTAATAATACAGCATAATCTGCGGGTGCAACAACGGGTAAGTTTTTCTTTGTACCTTTCAATATGAAGTAAGACAACAGGCCAATTGAAATAACGGCAATAATCAAGGCAATGAGCATCGTATATAATTAGTTCATGTAATTAATGGTACATATACGCTTAATACGTATAGTTGTTTTAGCGGCGGCAACTACTCCACTCCTTTAACCTTCATCGGCAGTATGTAGACAGCTTTTGAAGCAGTGATAAACAGTATGTTCTTTTTCGTCCCGCCAAAGCACAGGTTAGCCGTCCAAGGCTGCGGAACATTGATGTGGGCAATCTTTTGGCCTCGTGGGTTAACAATGGTTACCCCGTTACCCGCGAGGTACAGGTTGCCCTGTTCATCCAGCGTAATTCCGTCAGCACCCTGGTTATAAAATTCCTGTTTTTCCTTTAAGGTTCCGGCGCTGGTTATGGTATATTTATAAATCTTGTTGGCTTGTATATCGGCAACAAAAAGGGTTTTACCGTCCGGGGTCCCTGCAATGCCATTAGGTTTTTGCAGGTCTGCCGCTATGATTTGCGGTATTGTGCTTCCTTTAAGCAGCAGGTAAACCTTTTGCCCGTCCAGTTCGCTTTTCGTCCGCGCCCAGTAATCGCGCTGGTAGTAAGGGTCTGTAAAGTAAATGTCGCCATGCTGGCTTACCCATAAATCATTGGGTCCGTTCAGCCGTTTACCATGCAGGTTGTTTACAAGTACCTTCGTCTTGCCTTTCCTGTCAATTTGCCAAAGCTGGTTGTGTTCATCGGCGCATACAATCAAATTGCCATTGTTATCAACGTAAGTTCCGTTAGGGCGGCCTGCATTGTCTTTAAACAATGAGATTTTTCCTTGTGTATCATACTTCCATATCTTATTATTGGGCTGATCAGTAAAATAAATATTGCCTTGCTTGTCAACTGATGGCCCCTCGGTAAAGCTAAATTGGTCTGAAACAAGTATAAGCTGAGCCTGGCCTGGCAGAAATAAACCTGCAGAATCAGCAGATGTGGTATCCCGGTTAGCCTTAAGACCAAAACCTGAAGCAATGGCGGCAGCCTTGTGCACTGTGCCTGCCAGTATAAACAGGATGCCAGAGAATTGATATAAACGTTTAAAGAAGCTCATAAATTTTGTTGGATGCACCGGTACAAATAACAAACCGGTAAGGATATAACGGCATACTTGTATTTTTGCTTCATGTATTCTAAGGAACAGGCATCTGCATTAAAGCAATCTTTCTGGACAGCCTTCGGCCAGTATATGGCGCCCATCCCTTCAGCAGAGGGGGCGAAAGTAAACTGGATAAATTATAAGACCGGCATCAAGTATGTTCAGTTCCGTATGATTACGGAAAATAGCCGCGCCGAAATTGCCGTTGAAATTACGCACCCCGATGCCGGGCTGCAGGAGGTGTACTTTGAGCAGTTCAAAGAACTGAAAATAGTTTTTACAGACACGCTTCAGGAAGAGTGGCAGTGGCTGCTGCATGTGCCCCATGAAGGCAAGAGCATCTGCCGGATTGTAAAATCAATACAAAATGCAAGTGTTTATAACCGCGAAGACTGGAGCCGGCTGATCAGCTTTTTTAAGCCGCGCATTATTGCGCTGGATGAATTTTGGAATGTGGCACGTTATGGTTTTGAGTCTTTACAGTAACGCGGCAACATTTTAACTAACGTGCGTGTTAATGCTTCATGGTTAAATTATTAATGCTGATGGGCGGCCTGCTGTTAAGCAACGCCCAAACCGGAAACAAGCGGCTGCTGTACCTGTACGCTGATAACGCTTCTAACCCGCAGTTACTGCAACAGCAGCAATGGTTAGCAGCCGACAAGGCGGGACTAACAGAGCGTGATTTGCAGGTTAAAGTACTGCTCAAATCGCAATCGCCAAAAGCACTTGTAAGTAAAGGCTTAAAAGAAAGTTTTACGCTGATCTTGTTGGGTAAAGACGGAGGTGAAAAACTCAGATCCCATCAGCCGGTAACACTCAAAAAACTTTATGGGCTAATAGATGCCATGCCGATGCGAAAGGCAGAAATGAAAAACTGATTACTTTTTCAGAGAAACGGAAAGGTTGGTTACCTGCCGTTTACAGGAGCACCGAAGTGCCATTTAATTCATCAGGCGCAATTTGCTATATTTGTGCGTTTTTACTTACCTCAAGCATATGCCCGAACTTTCACTGGTAATTACGGTACTTAACGAAAAGGATAATATAAAGCCTTTAATTGCTGAGATCAGGTCGGCATTGGCAGAGCTGGATTACGAAGTGGTTTTTGTGGATGACGGTTCGGAGGATGGTACGCAGAAGGAAATCATCGCACAGGCGGATGACCGCATCAAGCTGGTAGAACTGCGGAAAAACTACGGCCAGAGTACCGCCATGACGGCCGGTATTGATTATACCACGGGCGAGTATGTGGCGCTGCTGGACGGCGACCTGCAAAATGACCCAAAGGATATTCCGTTCATGCTGAACAAGCTAAAGGAAGAAGACTGGGATGTAGTGGCCGGTAACCGGGCCAACCGCCAGGATGGTATGTTTCTGAGAAAAATACCGAGCAAGATAGCCAATGCCATCATCCGCCGCATGACCGGCGTATACATAAAGGATTATGGCTGTACCCTCAAAATATTCCGCCGCGAAATTGCCGAGAACTTGGGTTTGTATGGAGAGCTACACCGCTTTATACCTGTGCTGGCCAAACTACAGGGCGCACGTATTACACAGGTTGATGTAACGCATCATGCCCGCATACATGGCCAATCCAAATACGGCATTAACCGTACTTTTAAAGTGATCAGCGACCTGATGCTGATGGTGTTTTTGCGTAAATATATTCAAAAACCAATGCACCTGTTTGGCAGTATGGGTTTTGTGTCGCTGTTTTTTGGTGTCCTTATTAATATGTACCTGTTGGTGCTCAAGCTGATGGGCCATGATATTGGCGGCAAGCCTTTGCTTATCTTGGGTTTGATCCTGGTGTTGGGCGGCATACAATTAATTACGCTCGGTATTTTGGCCGAGGTAAACGTGCGCACCTATTTCGAATCGCAGAACAAAAAAACCTATCAGGTGCGTAAAGTATATACCGGCAACAAACTTGCCGAAGTACTGCCTGTTACCATCGCATAAATTTCAACACCATCTATGCCCTTGCCCGCTATCAGATTTGTTTCTGATCAACGCCTGCTCGTACTTATTGCCTTATGCCTCATCAGTTATTTTGTAAATTTAGGCAAAGCACCTGTTTACATACTGGATGAAGCTAAAAATGCACAGTGTGCGCGCGAGATGTTGCAGCATAATAACTGGATAGTGCCTACCTTTAATGAGCAGATACGTACAGACAAGCCCCCGCTGCATTACTTTGCCATGGCGCTGGCCTACCGCACAGGCGGAATATCGCCTTACACAGCTCGCTTTTTTTCGGCAGTGTGCGGGTTATTGCTGGTTATCTTCACTTATCTTTTTGTGTTGCGCTTTTCCAATGCAGCCACTGCCTTTTTAAGCGGCCTGATACTGCTCAGTTCCTGGCACTTCACCTTTGAAATGCGGCTTTCGGTTCCCGATCCCTATCTCATTCTTATTCTTACCTCGGCTTTTTATTGTTTCTTCATTTATCATACTTCAGGGCCACCGGCACAAAAATACTTATGGCTATTCTATGTTTTATTGGGTTTGGGCGTGCTCAGCAAAGGGCCGATAGCCGTAATATTGCCTTTTTTGGTTATTACCCTGTTTTTAATTGTTCAGCACCGGTTTAACTTTTCACTTTTTAAGCATTATAAGGTCTTTTGGGGTATCGGTATTATTTTGCTGGTGTGCCTGCCCTGGTATATATTAGTGCATATACAAACGCACGGCGAATGGACACGGGGCTTTTTTATCAAAAACAACCTGAAACGTTTTGTGCGGGTAAAAGAAAAACATGGCGGCTTCTTTTTGCTGTCAGCAGCTTATGTACTTGTTGGCATGATGCCGGTTACCTTCTTCCTGACTTCCGTAGTCAAGTATATCCGGCAGGTATTTACAACTAATCTGCTGGTGCAGTATGCAGCAATAATCACAACAGTGGTTATTGTATTCTTCACCTTATCACACACCCAGTTACCCAACTACCCCATTCCCTGCTATCCGTTCATTGCCATCATAGCGGCATTCTACTTTAACCACCTGTTTCAAAAACAGCTTGCCTTTAAAATCAGCCTATGGCTGCTGTTCGCTTTCAGTTGCTGCCTGCCGGTTGCCGTGTTTGCTGCCAGCCGCTTAAGTACCAGCTTTTCGGCATTCCCTTACCTGTGGCTGCCACTCTTAATAGCCCCTGCCGGAATGATAGTTACCCTGCTTTATAATTACAAAACTAACAAACAACGGTTTACCCATACCCTGAGTGCTATGCTGCTTACCTTTATGGCTATGGCCTGGATATTGAATTTGTATGTTTATCCTAAGATATTCAGTTCAAACCCGGTAACCAGGGGTATACAGATGCACCGCCTGCACGAGCCATTGGTGGCTTTTCATATTTATAACCCGGCTTTTAATTTTTACCTGCGGCAACCGGTAAAGCGGATAGAGGATTTTGAACAGCTTAAAGCATATTTGGCGGCGCACCCCGATTGCCAGGTATTAACCCGGGCTAAAAACCTCAAACAATTAGGCGGCCTTAACCTGCACCTGTATTTTATGCAGCAGGATAACTTTGAAAGCAATACCACCTGCCTGCTGGAGCAAAAATAATAAGAGCCCGATTAATCAATCAGGCTCTCAGTTATTAATAATCTACAAAAATATGCTTAGTGAAGCGGCGGATTGCTGCGTGTAGTATCGCGCCGTGCGGTATCAGTAGCTGCAGAACGGGTGGTATCTGTAGTGGAAGTACTGCTGTTTGATGAGTCGGTTACACTGGTACTGTCTGACCCTGAATTTGCCGCCCGCTCCGAGCTGCAACCTGTAGCTGCCGCAACCACAAAAGCTGCTGCTGCCATTAAACTTAACATTTTATTTTTCATAGTGATTTGATGTGTAATTGAACTTTGGGTTAATTATGTAATTACAACACCGGTAAAAAAGTATTGTTTATATTGAGTTTCAATTCTTATAATGATAAGCTGTTCATACACAACCTTTTTAATACGTTAACAGTGAAAATTTCGGCCATCACGCTTAAATGGTTACTGCGCTTTTACCCGCCGCTGTTCTTTCAAAGCGTATGGGTAACGCATATTGAGGCAGATTTCACTTCGGCTAAAGCAAAACTCTATAAAAGCCTTTTAAACATCAATTACAACGGCACAATATACGGCGGTACCATATATGCAGCTACCGATGCCTTTTACCCTGTACTCTATCACCAATGGTTAACACATGCCGGTTATAAAGTGATTGTATGGATTAAATCGGCACAGGTGCAGTACTTGAAACCGGGCCGCTCAGCACTCAGTTTTCAGTTTAATATTAGTTCTGAAGAAATGATGGCTGTGCAACAGTTGCTGCGTACCGAGGGCAAGACGGTAAGAAACTGCATTACCGAACTTTTTAACAGCACCGGCGAATTATGCGCCATTGTACATACTGAGGTGTATATCCGGAACTTGAATTTTATTTCGCCCGAAAGCAAACTGTAAGAAAGTTATTGATGCATTGATGTTTAACATCCGCATGAAACCGAAGCCATAGCACAAAAAACATTATTAAAATCCGCACACCATCAGCGTTGGTCTGACGTTTATATAACCAGGATAAACAGAAAGGAAATGTGGGTAAGTAACAGCGTTGCATATTTTGCATAGCTTTGTTATTTTTCAACTCCGGATTAATTGAACAGCCGCAGCCTGAAAGCAGAAACTAATTTAAGCCTTTGCCGGCAAACCCAACCCGAAACGAGAAGATGAATTTAAAAAAGCTGATTGCAGAAGGCGAAGGTGTTTCACTCGATTTTAAGAAAACCATCACCAGTTGCGAAAAGATAGCTAAAACTATGGTTTCCTATGCCAATAACAAAGGCGGGCGGCTGCTGATAGGTGTAGCGGACGATGGTACCATTAAAGGTGTAAAATCTGAGGACGAGGAGCGGTACATGATTACCAAGGCCGCACATTTTTATGCGCGCCCTGCGCTGGAACCGATTTTTGAAGAGGTTTATTACGACGACAAGATTGTGCTGGTGGTAGAAATTGAACCCAGCGATACCAAGCCACATTATGCCTTAGGCGACGACGGTAAATGGTGGGTATATATACGTGTAAAAGATAAAAGCGTGCTGGCCAGCAAAATTGTAGTAGATGTACTTAAGCGGTCGGACCAGAAAGAGGGTGTGCTGATTGAATACTCTTCAAAGGAGAAGGCCCTGCTGGAATATTTGGAAACGCATGAGCGCATTACCGTTAAGGAGTACTGCACCCTGCTCAACTTAAGCCGCAGGCGTGCGCAGCGTATTATGGTTAATCTGGTACTGTCAGGCGTAATCAGGGTGCATACTACCGAGAAAGAGGAGTTTTATACGGCCGGTTAGTACAGGTGCATTGCTTACCTTTGCCCTAACCCTAATCTGTACCTTATGGCCACGGCGTTTTTTCAGCAATATAAACAGCACTACAAAACCAATCTGAAGCTTGCCTTCCCGGTGGTGGTATCGCAATTAGGGCATACCCTGGTACAAACTGCGGATGGCATTGTGGTGGGCCACTTTGCAGGTACGGTGGCACTGGCTGCGGTTGCGCTGGTGAACAGTATTTTTATTATCACGCTGGTACTTGGCATCGGCGTGGCTTACGGGCTTACACCGCTTATTGCGCAGCACAACGGGCGCCACGAGCATCGGCAGTGCGGCCAGCTGCTGATGAACAGCCTGCTTATTAATATCGTTACCAGTACAGTATTATTTGTCGCTGTATATTTCGGTTCCATGTACCTGATCAGTCATTTGCACCAGTCGGCAGCGGTAGTGCAACAGGCGCGGCCCTACTTGTTTTTATTAGGTTTATCCCTATTGCCGCTGATGATTTTTAACACTTTCAAGCAGTTTGCCGAGGGCTTAAGCTTTACCAAACAGGCCATGATGGTTTCCATCTGGGGCAACGTGCTCAATATCTGCCTGGGCGTTATATTTGTAAAAGGCTTATTTGGCATCCGCCCGATGGGGATAGCAGGTGTAGGCTACAGTACATTAATTGACCGGTGCGTAATGGCCATGGTAATGGCTGTGTATGTGTTCAGGTCGGCCCGGTTCAAATCTTATTTAACCGGTTTTGGTGTATCGGCCCTAAACTGGCTCCAAAGCCGACAAATTTTAAAATTAGGATTGCCCGTAGGGTTGCAGTATTTCTTTGAAGTGAGCGCCTTTGGCGGTGCCACTATCATCATCGGGCAAATTGGCGTTATACCCCAGGCCGCCCATCAGGTAGCCATCAATTTATCAAGTATCACTTACATGATGGCCAGCGGCGTGGCCGCTGCGGCTGCCATTAAAAGCGGCAACTATTTCGGGCAGCGCGAATATCAGCTGTTCCGGCTCTCGGCCATATCCAGTTATCACATGGTGCTGGTATTTATGAGTTTTACAGCATTAATTTTTGCCTTGGCGAATCATTTATTGCCCTGGATTATTACCAGTGACCGGCAGGTAATTGCCATTTCGGCTAATTTGCTGGTTATTGCCGCTGTGTTTCAATTGTTTGACGGCGCCCAGGTGGTGGGCTTAGGTGTACTGCGCGGCATGGGCGATGTAAATATACCCACCATCATTACTTTCCTGGCCTACTGGGTAGTAGGCCTTCCGGTGGGTTACTGGCTGGGCATTCAACTGCATTGGGGAGTTAACGGCGTTTGGTATGGTTTAACGCTGGGCTTTATGGTTGCAGCATTGCTGCTGTACTTCAGGTTCACTACCTTCGGCAAGAAGCAGTTCATCGGTACCCGTCCCGAACAGTTGGCATCAGAAATAGATGTCATTGGCTAAACGGAAAGTATTGCAGTGGGCATCCACAATATCCTTAATTTGCGGCGAGTAGCCGCCGCCCATACTTACCTGAACCGGGATATGATGCTGTTTGCACTGCTCAAATACAAAGCGGTCGCGGGTGGCGCATTCTTCTTTGGAGAGGCATAGCTTACCTAACTTATCGGTTGCCAGTACATCCACGCCAGCCAGATAAAATATAAAATTGGGCTGCACGCTATCTATCAATCGGGGCAAGGTTTGATACAACAAATTCAGGTAGGCCTCGCCACCGGTATTGTCCTCCAGCGGAATATCCAGATCAGACTTCTCCTTGCGAAACGGAAAGTTTTTGGCGCCGTGCATAGAGAAAGTAAATACCCTCGGCTCGTGCTCAAATATCTGTGCCGTACCGTTGCCCTGGTGTACATCCAAATCCACGATAAGTATCTGTTTAACCAACTGTTCCCCCAGCAGGTAATTAGCCGCTATTGCCTGGTCGTTCAGCATACAGAAGCCCTCGCCCCAGTTGGTCCCGGCATGATGGGTGCCGCCTGCTACATTAAACGCCACCTGGTTTTCGATGGCATAGTGGCAGCCATCAATGGTACCCTGGGCTATGCGCAACTCCCGCTCCACCAATGCGGGAGTGAGCGGAAAGCCAATTCGCCGCTGCTCTTTGGCAGGCAAAGTTAAATCACATAATTCCTGAAAATAGGTGGCATCGTGCGTCCATAAAACTGTCTTTTTTGATACTTTTTTGGGAGAATAAAGACTTTTTTGGGAAATTATGCCCTCATATAAGAGCTGCGCCGGTATCAATTCATACTTCAGCATCGGGAAACGGTGCCCTTCCGGCAGCGGGTGCGCATAGATAGGATCGAAGGCAATCTTTAACATTACCTACACTGCAACTGCTTGCTCAATCCCCTGCTTTAAAACTGCCGCTGCCTGGTACACGTCCTCACAGGTATTGTAGAGCGGCACCGGGCTCAAGCGTATCACATCCGGCTCGCGCCAGTCGCCTATCACGCCATGAGCGGACAAATAGTTGAATACCGCTTTACCATGTTGCAGGAATATTAACGATAACTGGCAGCCGTGCTCCTGCTCATTCCTGGGCGTAATAATCTCAAATATACCCGGTACGGCATTCATTATTCCTTCAAGCAAAAACCTTAAGTAGCCGGTCAGCATCTGGCTCTTTGCCGTTAGTTTAGGCATTCCTCCGGCTTCATCAAATAAACTCAGCGCCGCTTTATGGGCGGCCATCAATAAGATCGGGCTTGTACTCACCTGCCAGCCTTCAGCGCCCGCTTCTGGTTGAAAACCGGGCTGCATCTTGAACCTTGCTTCGTTGCGATACCCCCACCAGCCTGCAAAACGTGGCAAATCAGCATTGTTAAAATGCTTTTGATGCACAAAAATACCGCTGATACCGCCAGGGCCGGAGTTCATATACTTATAGGAGCACCAACTGGCAAAATCAACGTTCCACTCATGTAGTTTCAGGGCTACATTACCTGCGGCGTGAGCTAAATCAAACCCGGCATAAGCGCCGGCTTTATGGGTTGCCTCCGTTATTACTGCAATATCAAACAACTGCCCGGAGTAGTAATTAACGCCGCTGAACAAAACTAACGCCAGTTCATCCTGGTGTTGCCGAATAGTACTGATGATATCTTCCGTACGTAGCGTAACGGCGCCCTTACGAGGACGAACTTCAATAATGGCGTTTTCCGGATTAAAGCCGTGGAACCGAACCTGGCTCTCCACTGCATACTGGTCGGAGGGAAAGGCTCCGGCTTCCATAATTATCTTAAACCGTTTTACCGAAGGCCGGTAAAAACTTACCATAAGCAGGTGCAGGTTCACCGTTAAGGAGTTCATTACCGTTACTTCATCAGGTAATGCGCCTGTTATGCTGGCCAGGGGTTTTATCAGTTGCCTGTGGTATTGCAACCAGGGTTGTTCGCCCTGAAACCATCCTTCTACCGCCAGGTTTTGCCAAACAGCAAGCTGCTCATGAACATACGCACCTGTTTGCGCGGGTTGTAAACCCAGCGAATTACCGCACAGGTAAACAGCGTCCTTACCCTGAAACTGAGGTATTAAAAACCTTTTTCTAATCCCCTTCAATTCATCCTGCCCGTCCAGTTGAAGGGCAAACTGAAGTGTGTTTTGGTATTCCATTAGTCAAGTATACAAAAAAGCGGATATTGATATCCGCTTTTTTGCTTTACAGGTCTACCACCTCGTGCGTACCGGTAGAGGGCTTGCCGGTAATGGCTGATTTTACCATATTTAAAACCATAGCCACCTTGCCGGTGCTGCCTTCCCAATATTCCACCTCGGTAGGGTCAACTTTTAATAAAATGAGCTTAGGATCATCCACGCCAGCCGGAAAATAAGCTTCAACAAAAGGATTCCATAAGCTGCGCATCCTGTCGCGGTCATCCACTAAACCAGCTACCCCTTTAATACTCATCCAAAAACTGGTTTCCTTATCCGCATAGGTAAGCGAAACCTTATTTTCGTGCGATATCTCATCCACCTTAGACGAATATTCATTGGTAAAAAACCAGATATTACCTTCAGCATCCACCTCGGCAGTTCCCATCGGCCTGCTTTGGAAACCTTTTTCGGTAGTAAAAGTAGTAAGCATACCGGTACGGATGCTATCAATTTTATCACGCATGAAACCAATGGTTTCCAGCCTCTTTAAGTCTTTCTCGTAATCCATAATTTTAAATGCTTGTTAGCTATATAACTGATAAGAAGCGTTTTTGATTGAATTTTTAACGATTAGGTTTACTTACGTAAATGTTGCCCTTTACAAAGAACCGGTAAGGCAGCAAAGCATCTTCGCCGGCGTAAGCTACGCCTATTCTCGGGCCGGCTTTTATTTCCTCATCCGTATAGTACTTCTCCCGTTCCTCAATCCATAATACATCGCTCTGCAAACTCATGCCATTGAGTTTCCGGCTGATGCCTAAGGCCTTACCTACCGAGCCCGGCCCGGCTGTAAGATTAGGCTGTACCAACGACATGTTGCGCCGGTACAGCATCGTATCTATTCCTTCGGCTGGCTCAATGGCCCTGATCAGCACGGCATGAGGCTGCCCTGCTGCAGAAGTTACCACATTAAACATCTCATGTATGCCGTAGCACAAATAAACATAGGCAACGCCGCCGTGTGCATACATGGTTTCTGTGCGTGCCGTGCGGCGGTTACCATAGGCGTGGGAGGCTTTATCTGTTACACCATTATAAGCTTCGGTTTCCACAATAATGCCGCCGGTGGTTACGCCATCTAACCGGGTGAACAGGTATTTACCCAACAAGTTTCGGGCGATCTGTACTACATCAGTACCGGTATAAAAGGTTTCAGGTAACTTCATTTTTAAGGATATTTATGATTGCTGCGCTTACTTCGTCCACCCTGTTGAACACCATATTATGGCCGCCTTTATCAACGATAATGGTTGATTTTGCAGCACGGCGTGAGGAGAACACAACATCCTTATTACCATGTATCTGATAAACCGGCTTTAAAGGCACGGGCGGCTGCCAGTGCAGTACCGCATGAACAGCCCATTTGAAGAATGCCGGTGATATGTCCCTGATCATCTCAACAAACAAATTAGTTTCGGCTTTGCTGCGCAAACCAAATACAGGGTTAACCACTGTACGCAGGGCAGGAAGCAGTTGCACCGGTATAATCCTGTATACAGGTACACATCTGAATATTTTGTAATACCAGGGAAATTCCCTTACTGACTGGATGCTGGATATCAATATTGCACACTTTAAATTAACCCTGCTGCTGATTTCTACAGTAAGCATACCACCTAATGATACACCTGCAACTATGGCCCCCTCGGCTATCTGATATTCATCGATTAAATTTTGGGCATAAACGCCCAGGCTATCTGCACTGTCCGGCTGCAACCAGTCCACAGGTATTAATTCGTAACCGGGCAGGTTAAGGTAGTTGAATAAACGCCGGTCGGCCCCTAAACCAGATATGAGATATACTTTTTCCATTACAATTGAAGCAACGCCGTTATCTGGCTCAAGTACTTCGCATCTGTTTCATCAAACTGGTTTAATTCAGTACTGTCTACATCAAGTACGCCTGTAACCTGCCCATCTTTGATTAGCGGTAATACAATTTCCGATCTGGATTGAGAACTGCAGGCAATGTGCCCCGGAAACTGCTCCACATCAGGTACAATCAGCGTTTCGGCCTGTTGCCAGGCGCTGCCGCAAACGCCCTTACCTTTAGCGATGCGGGTACAGGCTACCGGCCCCTGGAACGGGCCTAACACCAGCTCGTCATTCTTTACCAGGTAAAATCCCACCCATAACCAGTTAAACTGTTCTTTTAACGCTGCGCAAACGTTTGCCATATTGGCTATACTGTCGGTTTCGCCACTAAGCAAGCCCGCTATCTGCGGTAATAATGCTTCGTACTGAGCCGTTTTATCCGCCGATTGTAAAATGGTTAAATCTTCTGCCATGATTGCAAAGGTATACGGCAAGAGGCAATGCCGGATAATGGTAATCTCATAAATAATCTTTTACTTCGCTTTTGTAATGCTGATGAGTTTAACCCTGGTGCGGTACCGCAAAACCTTTGTGCCCTTTGCGCTTCTGGCAATGGCGCTGCACCGGCTGCCGCTGTGGCTAAACCGGCAATGCCGCTTCTGGAAACTGCTGGGCTGCGGCCGCAAAGGCAGCTTTGACCTTACGCCCGACTGGCAGCAATGGGGCCTGCTGGCCGTTTGGGACGATCAGAAAGCGTTTGAACATTTTAACCGCCAATCCTTCGTTAGCCGTTGGTGGAACTGGTTTGCTGCCGAACGCTGGACGATTTTATGCGAGCCTTTGCAAAGCCATGGGTTGTGGGATGGGCAGCAGCCCTTTGGCACAGGCAAGCAGAGCAGCGCCGATGGCCCGGTAGCTGTGCTCACCCGCGCCACTATCCGCCCCGGCAGGGCAAGGGCATTCTGGGCAAACGTGGATGAGGCGGCCGCTCCGTTGAATAATGCCAGTGGCTTTATCACTTCGGTTGGCATCGGTGAAGCGCCGGTACTGCGGCAGGCCACCTTTTCGGTATGGCAATCGGAAGAGGATGTAAAGGCGTTTGCCTACCGGGGCCGTAACCATGCCGATGTAATTAAGAAAACCCGGAAGGAGGGCTGGTACAGCGAAGAACTGTTTGCCCGCTTTAAACCTGTAGCTGCCTGGGGCGCCTTAAACGGTAAAGATCCATTGAACGGCTTACTGACCACTGAACAACCATGAGAATAATAGCAGAACTGCCGCATCCGGAATTTAAGATCTCGATACTGAGCATGAACCAGAAGTTTATTGTAAAGATTGAGCAGGGCGGCCTGGAACAAACCTACAAAATGGCCGAAATGGAACTGACCGACGGCGTGAACAGCGTTTTTGAACTGCTGGATGAAGAGTTTCTAAGTAAGGTAGCCAGCCGCTTTACAGCAATGCGGCAGGACTGGAAAGACAGTTACTTCCGCTATAACTACTAACCGGGCAGCACATTGCGACACGATAGATATGTAAGAGATTTTTGATGTTAATAAGGCCGCCTTCAGCTTATACTGAATGTATTTCCGGCCTCTTACCGGCTGCGCCGACATTAAGGTAAAAACACAGGCCGCCTATATTTTGCGGGGTACTGAAACAAATTAAGTATGGCCTGATACCTGCCTTAGGGTATGGTAATGCATCAGCCCGATCAGCTCAATAAATGGTTAAAAAAGTGTAAAGGCAAAGTTTACACAATTCAGAAAATACTTCGCTTAAATAATTGATAATCAACAAACTAAAAAAAACGATGGTTTACACTTTTTAGAGCTTTTAGTTGTACTGTTTAGCGGTAAAAAATCGCACATTTTCAGTAGCCGGTGTTTGATTCCGGAATTACTCAAGTGATGCCGGATACATAAAATCGCAATACCAGAAGCCGGCTGTTTGGGGCGCTATAACCTTATGGTGAACTCCATCTTGGCGCTTAGGCGCCTGATACGCTTTAAATACCTTTTCCCCTTTAACCACCGGAATGGGCTGACTGAATAGCGGCCCATCGTAGGTAAACGTATGAAACTCGCCGTTCTCTCCGCATACATCCACTTCGGGCGGCAGCGCCGCTATAAGGTTGGGCGTAATCTCCTCTCCTGCCAGGTGGCCGAGATTGGCCTGCGTACAGGTGATCACGGTTTTAAAACCACTTTCTATAAATTCCTTTATCAGTAGCCGGGTATCTTCCTGCCATAACGGGTATAGGCCCGTTAGCGCAGCTTCGGCAAGGCGGGCATCCCGGTAATCCCTCAAATCCTGCAAAAATATATCGCCATAAACCGCGTGTGTGATGCCCAGCTGCTTAAAATGCTGGTAGTGCCGGTGCATTGCCCGGTCATAAGTAGCCATATCCGGCATTTCTGGCAGGCGGATCTGGTAGAGCGGTATGCCGATACTTTGAGCCTGCATCAATAACAACTGTTCGCGCACGCCGTGCATGGAGATACGGTTGGCTTCATTATTCAGCGTGGTCACCAGCCAGCATACCTCGTAAGCCGGATTTTGCAGTAAGCGATGTAGTGCCAAACTACTGTCCTTGCCACCGCTCCAGCTAAAAAAGCATTTGATTTTTTCGGGCATTGGTTCAGGCGTTCAACAGTTCATCCACCAGTTGCGGCACACCTGTTCCTGCTTTCTCCTGTATTTTTACGAAGCGCGCAGGCAGGCCCACATCAGGCACGTTAGGATCAACGATGTAAACCGGCACTTCACTGCCAACATAATGCACCAGGCCGGCTGCCGGGTAAACCGCCAGTGAGGTACCTACAATAATAAACAGGTCGGCCTGCTCACATATAGCGA
Source organism: Mucilaginibacter sp. (assembly GCF_965200995.1). Lineage (GTDB taxonomy): Bacteria > Bacteroidota > Bacteroidia > Sphingobacteriales > Sphingobacteriaceae > Mucilaginibacter. Next base: position 54,247 of record NZ_OZ241743.1, read on the forward strand.
TGGCTTTCTCCATCATGGGCACCGGCTCGCCAAACCAAACCACGTGTGCCCGTAACTGTGAGCCTAATTCGCATAAGTCGCCCATTTTAATTTCACTGCCCTCCAGCGGGTAAGTTAATTCCGGGTTGGCGCTGCTTTGCGAGCGGGTGATGATGCCATGCAGGTGCAGCACCTGTGAAGAACCGGCCCGTTCGTGCAGGTCGTCAATATTTTGGGTGATGATATCTACCGTATACTTCTCCTGCAATCGCGCCAGTGCAAGGTGGGCAGCATTGGGCTGTGCGGCCAGTACATCGCCCCGGCGCATGTTATAAAAGTCCTGCACCAGTTCGGGGTTGCGCTGCCAGGCATCAGGCGTGGCTACGTCTTCAATATTGTACCCCTCCCACAGGCCGTCGGTATCGCGGAATGTCAGCAAACCGCTTTCGGCGCTGATACCCGCACCGGTTAATACCACTATGTTTTTCATAAAATACAGGTCTACAAAAAAAGCGATGATCGCTCATCGCTTTTAAAAATATATAAAGTGTGATTAAACCGTTACGGTGTGCTGCGTGCGGGCAACCCTGTTCCGGCTCCTCATCCACTCGTAACCGCCGAACAATACCGCACCAAAAGCCGCATCGGCCAGCAGCATGTTGCGCTCAAAAGGAATGGCCATAGTTAATGATTCAAAATAACCCAATAAACCCTTTGCATATAGCGGACTGTTCAGCCAGGGCTCAATATCTGTAATGAGCCAGTGCAACGCTACTGCGCCCAATGAGGCCAGTAATACACTGGTTACATTTACTTTTTTAATCAGGCCGCCAACAAATACCATTGCGATAAAGCTGATATATACGGGCCATGCACCGCTGTTCCAAAGAACCAGCTTAGGCACATATAAATAATTGATAAATATATTGGTGATAAACAGCACCAGAACTACGGTAAGCACAGCTTTCCATTTATCGGCAAAATAAGCACCGCCAAACAAGGCCAGTGCGCCCAGTGGCGAAAAATTGCTGAGTGCAGGCACTTCGAAGCTTACAAAACGCATGGCGCCGGTTGATACAATAGCTGAAAACATAAAGATCAGAAAGGCCGGCAGGCGCAGGTTCATTTTTTGCATAACACTTAATTGTTAAACAAAGATAATCAACTAACGGTGAATGTTAAAGCTCAGGCCGGCATTAAAGTTAGTGCCTAAGGCTGTATAGCCGTACAAGTCTGCATATTTTTCGTTCAGTATGTTCTTTACATCTACAAAAAGCTTGAAGCGGTTACTAATGATCTTGTACTCTGCATAAGCGTCCAGCAGTGAATAACCTTTTAACTGCTGCTGCTGATTGGTGAAGGTGCTGTAATCAAAGAATAAATCGTTGCGGTTACTGTAGTGGCGGAAGTTAATATTAAAATACAGCTTCTCTGTGCCCTGTACTGCCATGAGCAAACCAACCGTATGCGCCGGTCTGCGATAAAGGAAATTGAGCTGTTGTGGTGCTGCATTTGGCGTTAACGTAATGGCCGCCGCCTTCAGATAGGTATAATATCCCTTAAAGCTAAATATACCAACGTTTACTGATGGCTCAACTTCAATTCCTTTAACAATTTGCCGGTCCTGGTTAAAATAGCCTTGCGGTGTAAGGTATACAATGGCATTGGTAACGCGGCGCTTATATATATCGGCACGCAGATTAAATACATTGTTAAAAAGCTGAGTACTAAAGCCAGCCTCATAATTATTCGACTTTTCGGGTTTTAAGCTTGGGTTTGCACCATATTGCCCGAATAATGCGCTCAGATCAGGCGCTTTGAACGAAGTAGATACCGTACCAAATAATTTAAGTTCATTATTGGGTAACAGGTTTACTGATGGAGTTATGGAATAAGTCCAGTTGCTGCCATAATTACTCTGGTGATTATATCTTGCCCCTGCCTCCAGATTAAATACAGAACCAACATTACTTAAATAAAGCGACCCATAAGCCGCAAACAGGTTAGCCGACGAATCGAGCCTGGTTTGCCCTGAGGCATTGATACGGCTGTAGCGGTTATCCACACCAGCCAGCAGGGTTAAGTGTTTTCCTAACTGATGATTCAAATACAGTTCAAAAAAGTTCAATCTTCCCTTTTGGGGAGAGTTACCATATTGGGTGTTATAATTACGACTGGTATTTTCGTAACTGTAGTTAAAGTTTATTGATCCTTTGTTCAACAAATAAACTGCATTGGTGCCTGTATTTAAGTGCCTTACAAAGTTAGAGTTGGCAGCGTCTGTAAAGCCGCCATCATCATATTTATAATTTCCGTAATAGTAACGGATGAACGGATTGATATGCAGGCGCTGCGTTGCTTCAATGCCGAACTGCGCATTTAAGGCATCCTGCACATTGCCGTCCTTATCAAAATAAGCAGTGCTGCCGGCAGGGCGGGCTGCTTCAGAAACCCCATCGGTACGCTCATGGGTATAATTCAGGTTATAACTAAACTTATCGATCCGGCTGTTTAAGCCTATACTGCCTTTGGCTGTACCATAACTGCCGGCAGCCAATACGCCATTTATGTTTAATCCATTCTGCGCCTGCTTCTTGGTAACAATATTAATTACACCGGCTACAGCATCAGACCCGTAAAGTGTGGACTGCCCTCCATATAGGATCTCGATATGGTCTATCTGATCAACAGCCAGCAAACGCAGGTCGAAAGCCCCGCCTAATCCCGATGGGTCACTCACCAATACGCCATCTAATAGAACAAGCGTGTACTTGTTGTCGGCACCACGCAGGTAAACGCTTTTGTTAAGGCCCGAATTGCTGCCCGCACCGTTTACCACGATGCTGGCCTGCTCATTGAGCAGTTGCGCCACCGATTTGCCGGAGCTGCGCTCCAGCTGCTGGCGGGTAATTACGCTAATCACCTTGCCTGACTGGGACTGTTTCTGGTTAATCTTGGTGGCTTGTATCGCCACATCATTCAGCACACGGGTAGAGTCCGTTTGCGCATGAGCTGCCATGTTAAGCAGCACGAGTTGAGCAAGCCCCAGGCCTGCCACAACCTTTACATAGTTTTTTTTCATGTTTTGTGAGTGTTAACCCACAGCACACGCAAAAGCAAAAAATCGTCAGAAATGAAAACACACTGATCAGATGAGTAATTCATATCCAAAGCTTTATACCGCGAAAGCTGTGAACCATATCATGCATTGGGCAGGTCTTCTGGCTCGTTCCGCTGCTATCCGGCCTTCCCGAAAGCTTACTTTCAGTGGCTAAAGAATGGATAACAACTTAATGGAACTTACAGCTGCGCGACAGCTCCGGATTTACACCGGTATTCCCTTTTAATTCCGGCCACGGCCGGAAACCAAATGCGCAGCAAACTTACAATAAGTTTAGCAAATGCCGCCCCACTGTTTATATTTATGGGTATGAAATATTTAACCCGCCTTATTCTTACACTATTATTTATGTACAGTACAATGTGTGATGCACAATCCACGGATACAGTATTTCTAAAAACCCTGCTGCAAGCCCACCCTGATTTATTTGGCAAAGTACTGGCCCATCCGCAGCAGAACGAGGTGCAAATTCTGTATACCCAGATAAACCGGGATAAGCATAATTTCCCATCGTTTAAATCTTACAGTTATCGCTTAACTGCCGACCGCTACTTTTACCCCGCCAGTACCGTAAAGCTGCCTGTGCTCATCTTTGCGCTTGAAAAACTGAACCGGCTGGGCATAAAAGGATTAAACAGGCAAAGCGTAATGTTTACTGACAGCGCCTTCGCGAAGCAAACCAAAGTTACTGCTGATACCACTGCAAAAAGCGGGAAACCCAGCATTGCGCAATACATTAAACGCATTTTGCTGGTGAGTGATAATGATGCCTACAACCGGCTGTATGAATTTGTAGGGCGGAAGGAGATTAACCAGAAACTGAAGCGGTACGGCCTGTACAATACCCGTATCATTGGCCGCCTGGCTGTGGGCGATGGCGGCGAAAACGCAAGGCATACCAATCCTGCCGATTTTTATACGCCTTCCGGCAAGCTGCTGTACCACCAGCCGGAACAATATGATGAGAGCGATTACCCGATGCAGTTAAGCAATATGCAGCAGGGTAAAGGTTATCTGGACAGTAAAGACCAGTTGGTGATGCAGCCTTTTGATTTCAGTAAGATGAACGTCTTTCCGGTCATTGATCAGCAGCGCATTATGAAAAGCCTTATGTTTCCGGAAGCTTATCTGCCCGAACAACGCTTTAATTTGACGGATGAGGATTATGAACTGATTTATAAATACATGAGCATGTACCCACCCGAAAGCGGGATTACGGGATATACTGCGCCTGCGCATAGCGCCTTGAGCGAAAAATTCCTGTACTATGGCTCCGATTCTACCATCGGTGTTCAGCCAACGCTTCGGATATTTAACAAAATCGGCGACTCTTACGGCTATATGATAGACAACGCCTATTTTACTGATTTTCAAAACAAGGTGGAATTTATGCTTACCGCCGTGATACAATCCAATGAGGACGGTATTTACAACAATAATAAGTACGAATATGATACGGTATGTTTACCCTTTCTGAAAAATCTGGGTTATCTTATTTATGAGTATGAATTAAACAGAAAAAAGGAACATCTCCCTAATCTTAATCGCTTTAAATTTAAGTATAACACTAAATAATTTAAGATAAACAAAACTACTGTATTCGCTGCGTGTTTATTTTTCACCTATCAAAAAACAAACACCATGGCAGATTCAGCATTAAAAGACACTTTGTTATTACATACGGATACCACCGAAAGCGGCCCCATCAACCTGGAATGGCCGGAACGCTATATTTCAATAGCGGCAGGTGCAAGAATTGCTTTATCCGGCCTGGCCGGTATTATAAAAAGCCCCTTCAGCAGTATCGTTAAGTTAGGTGCAGGCGGCTACCTGCTGAACCGCGGCGTTACCGGGCATTGCGAATTATACACCCGTTTGGGCAAAGTGAACACCGACCCGGTGAATGTGAACATCCGCAGCTCATTTACTATAGATAAGCCGCGTGAGGAAGTATATAAATTCTGGCGCAAACTGGATAACCTGCCTTTGTTTATGCAGCACCTGGAAAGTGTAGAAGTGATTGACGAAAAACGCTCGCACTGGGTATTAAAACTGCCTACCGGCGTAGCTAAGGTAAGCTGGGATGCCGAGATTGTGAAAGACGAACCCAATGAAATGATTGGCTGGAGTTCGGTGGAAGGCTCGATGATCGACAATGCCGGTAAAGTGCGTTTCAAAGATGCCGAAGATGGCAAAGGAACCATTATAGATGTAGTAATTACTTACCAGCCACCGGCAGGCGGCGTAGGTTTGGGTGTGGCTACCGTAATCAGCCCGATATTTAAGAAGATGGTAGATGATGATGTACGCAACTTTAAGCAGTACATGGACATTAACGATAAGCCCTATCAATACAGTGATGGGGACAGTAGCCAAACTGGCAACGCCGATCATCATGTGTTATAATAGTTTAAAAAAGAGCTATAAAAGAAAAAAACCGCTTAAATAAGCGGTTTTTTTCTTTTAATATTCATGCAATTACTTTACTGCATCAACCACAGCTTTAAAAGCTTCCGGGTGGTTCATTGCCAAATCGGCTAATACCTTACGGTTCAAGCCGATTTCTTTAGCGGCTAACTTACCCATCAATTGCGAGTAAGAGATACCTAACTGGCGTGCACCGGCGTTGATACGCTGAATCCACAAGGCGCGGAACTCTCTTTTCTTGGTTTTACGGTCGCGGTAGGCGTACTGTAAACCTTTTTCTACTGTGTTTTTTGCAACGGTGTATACCTTGCTGCGAGAACCATAGTAACCTTTGGCAAGGTCCATGATTTTCTTTCTTCTTCTTCTTGACGCTACTGCGTTTACCGAACGTGGCATGTTGTTGTTGTTTTGGTAGTGAGTGCCGGCCTTAAGCCAGACTTTTGTACTCTAATACCTGGTTAAAAAATTAATTACTTACCGATACAAAGCATACGTTTTACGTTACCCATGTCGGCATCAGACACTAAGCTGGTCTGGCCCAGGGCACGCTTACGCTTGGTCGACATCTTGGTTAAGATGTGGCTTTTGTATGCGTTTTTTCTGGCAATTTTACCGGTTCCAGTAAGCTTAAAACGCTTTTTTGCACTGGAATTGGTTTTCATTTTTGGCATAACTGTTATTTATTAATGTGCTGATGTGCTGATATGCAGATGTGCAGATAAGTACACAGCGGGTTTTGCTTTATGGGGGCAGTCTCATTTGCACATCTGCACATCTGAAATCTGCACATTAATTATTCTATTTCTTGGCTGCCTTAGGCGCTACGGTTAAAAACATCCGCTTGCCTTCCAGCTTTGGCAATTGCTCTACCTTGCCTACTTCTTCAAGCGCCTGGGCAAATTTAAGCAATAAAATTTCGCCCTGCTCTTTGTACACAATGGCGCGGCCTTTGAAATGCACGTAAGCCCGAACCTTTTCACCGGCTTCTAAAAAGCTGATGGCATGCTTCATTTTAAAGTTAAAGTCATGATCATCGGTGTTCGGGCCGAAACGGATCTCCTTAATTACCGTTTGCTTGGCGTTACTTTTAATTTCCTTCAGCTTCTTTTTCTGCTCGTAAATAAACTTGTTATAGTCTATTACACGGCAAACGGGAGGAACTGCGTTCGGAGAGATTTCAACCAGATCTAATTCCTGCTGTTCAGCAATAGCCAGCGCATCACGCAAAGAAAAGATGCCCTGCTCTAAGTTATCACCTACCAGGCGAACTTCCTGAGCCCTGATAAATTGATTAATATTATGCTCTGCTTCCTTCTTTTTAAAAGGAGGACGCGGCCCTCTGCTGAAATTTGGTTTATTTAATGCCAAGTTATATGGTTATTTCTTTTGTTATTTGTTGTATAAATTCTTCTATCGTTAAACTGCCTGAATCGCCCTGGCCATGTTTACGAACCGAAACGGTGCCTTCTGCAGCCTCCTTTTCGCCTACGATTAACATGTAGGGTATCTTTTTGATTTCAGCATCACGGATTTTTCTGCCGATCTTCTCGTCCCTGAAATCAATTAGCCCGCGAATATCGGCAATTGCAAGCGTTTCTGAAAGTTTTTTTGCATAATCTTCATATTTTTCAGATATAGGCAAAATTACATATTGCTCGGGCGATAGCCATAACGGAAAGTTACCGGCGCAGTGCTCAATCAGTACTGCCACAAAACGCTCTAAGGAGCCAAAGGGCGCACGGTGAATCATTACCGGGCGGTGCTTCTGGTTGTCGCTGCCGTTGTATTCCAGCTCAAAACGTTCGGGCAGGTTATAATCTACCTGAATGGTACCCAGCTGCCACTTGCGGCCCAAGGCATCCTTCACCATAAAGTCCAGCTTCGGCCCATAAAACGCCGCTTCGCCGTATTCAATAACGGTTGGCAGGTTCTTTTCCTCAGCGGCTTCAATGATGGCTGCTTCTGCCAGCGCCCAATTTTCATCAGAACCAATGTATTTGGTCTTGTTATCCGGATCGCGCAGCGATACCTGTGCCGTATAATTATCAAAGCCCAAAGCTGTAAACGTATACAGCACCAGGTCAATCACCTTTTTAAATTCATCCTTCACTTGGTCGGGCCGGCAAAACAGGTGGGCATCATCCTGCGTAAAGCCGCGTACACGGGTTAAGCCGTGCAGCTCGCCGCTTTGCTCATAGCGGTAAACGGTACCAAACTCGGCAAAGCGCACGGGCAAATCCTTGTAAGAGCGGGGCTTGGTTTTGTAAATTTCGCAATGGTGCGGGCAGTTCATCGGCTTTAAAAAGAACTCCTCCCCTTCCTGCGGTGTTTTTATCGGCTGAAAACTATCCTTACCATACTTATCATAGTGCCCCGAAGTTACATACAGGTTTTTGTGGCCGATATGCGGGGTGATCACCTGCTCGTAACCGGCTTTGGTTTGGGCCTTTTGCATGAAGTTAACCAAACGTTCGCGCAATGCTGCACCTTTAGGTAACCATAGCGGTAACCCCATACCTACCTTTTCGGAGAAGGCAAACAGTTCCAGCTCCTTACCCAGCTTACGGTGATCGCGCTTCTTGGCTTCCTCAATCATCTTGAGGTAGTCGGTAAGTTCGCTCTGCTTCGGATAGGTAACACCGTAAATACGGGTGAGCTGCTTGCGGGTTTCATCGCCGCGCCAGTAGGCGCCGGCAGTGTTCATCAGTTTTACCGCTTTAACAAAGCCGGTATTGGGGATATGCGGGCCACGACACAGATCGGTAAAGTTGCCCTGACTGTAAAAGGTAATGGAACCATCGGGCAGATCCTTAATCAGGTCGAGCTTATATTCATCTCCCTTGTCAGTAAAGTAGGCTGTAGCTTCTTCTTTGCTTACCGGTTTGCGGATGAACTGCTCTTTGGCTTTGGCCAGTTCTAAAATCTTATCTTCAATCTGCTTGAAATCGTCGGAAGAAAACTCACGGTCGCCAAAATCCACATCGTAGTAAAAACCGGTTTCAATAGCCGGGCCGATGCCGAACTTGGTGCCGGGATACAATGCCTCCAACGCCTCGGCCATCAGGTGGGCCGATGAATGCCAGAAGGTAGATTTACCGGCGGCATCATTCCAGGTAAGCAGCTTTAAATCCGAATCCTGCTCGATGGGGCGGCTGGCATCCCATACCTGGCCGTTTACTTCGGCAGCCAGCACATTGCGGGCTAAGCCTTCGGAAATGGATTGTGCAATTTGCAATGAGGTGATCCCCTTATCGTACTGACGAACGGAACCATCAGGAAGTTTAATACTAATCATCTACAACTATGATTTATTGTTCAATTATAAATATACTAAAAAATATCATCACCTACAGAAGTGATGCTGACTTTGCGGCAAAGGTAAATTATTTTACATAACAATAAGCCGGTGATTTGCATTGCCCATACAAGGCCTGCCTGTGCACCAGTAAGCAAACCTCACTGTTATCTGTTCAATTTTTGGTGTCGCCCTCATAGGTGTCCGGCAGACTTTTTTAGTTGAAATTAATGCCTTTAGCTCATCCTAAACTGATCTCTGCGCTCCACAGCCAGAACAAGCCATATACCTGCCTGGCGGACGCTGAAAACAAGTTGAGCATACCTCGATTCCTGCCTTGCGTCTAAGGGTAATATACCTCCTTTATCTACTCCGCAAAGTGTAAACCCAAAGTTTACACAATTTTAAAAATTTATCATTTAATACATTTATATTCAATAAGTTGAAAAAACACAAGGTTTACACTTTTTAGAGCTTTTAGTTGTGTCGTTTAATGCATTTTCGGTGCTTCCGAACACTGATGGGATCAAGCTGAATTGGATAATGATGCTTGCGGCAACAAATTTACTACAATGAAAGCGGAGTGCATATTGGTAAAACTTTATTGACATATTTTAATTTTACACCTGTTTGGGCATAACGTATATTTGGGTATTAATACAGAATGAAACGAATTTTCCTTTGTTTTTTTATGGCGGTAATTATCATCGTCAACGGATGTAAGAAGCAGCAGGCCGACTTTGAACCTGATGTTGTTGAAACTACCCTTAAAATAGAAAAACGCATCACGATTGTGAATAAAGGAGTATCGGGTGATACTGCAGCCGATTTGCTGAAAAGGATAAGCGATGTTACTGACGAGAAGCCCAACCTTGTTTTGATTATGGTGGGCACGAATGATGCCGGCTGGGGTGGCAATATACTTAACACTTACCAGCAAAACCTAACACAGATTGTAGAGGCAATTCAAGCCACAGGCGCAACAGTTTACCTGATGTCTCCCCCGCCTATCTTAAGCAGTTATAAATTGTACAGTGCGCAGCTGATAGCTAATCTTGATGCAGCGCGTACGATGATGATCAGTGTAAGCAATGCCAGGCACTGTAAATATCTTGACGTTAGGGGTCAATTTGAGGCGCTGCCTGCCACCGGGACAACGCTAAGCTCACTTTACCTGGGCGACGGTTTGCACCTTAGTGCAGCAGGCTATGAGAAAATGTCAGACTACATATATTCCGCTATCCTGGCTGATACCGCTCCGCTGCTTTCCGGATTAAAAATAGTTTGTTTTGGCGATAGCATCACCAATGGCTACATGGTAAATGGTGCCGGCACTACCGATGGAGATACCTATCCCGCCCGGTTAAAAGGTCTTTTTTTACAAAATAATTAAAGTTACTTGCAGTGCCTGCTTTGTAATAATTTTGTTATCACTCTCTCATTTTTATAAACATCAACAACCATCGTGTTTATATTATAAATCAAGTTGTACATTTGCAATGTAATCTCGTCTTTAAAAATCATAAGTCTTGATTAACATATAGCGTTTAAAGCAATCTTATATTCCAATATTTAAATTACAGATTTCCTTAAAGTTACAAGCAAATCTTTTCAACCTGGCCATAAGTGAACAATCAGTTTATTAAAATCTACTTTTTGAGCAGATCATCAATACTAAATATTAAAAGTTCAGGCGGTTTTCAGAAACATCGTTATGCATAAGGGCAAAACTTTCTTTCCTAATCTTGATGGTTTGCGTTTTGTGGCATTCTTTGCTGTATTTATACAGCACAGCTTTAATATCTGGCTTAGTTATCACACCAAGTTATTCCGTTCGCATTTTGGCGGAAGTATTGCGATACACCTGCTGCACCTTGGCGGTAATGGCGTTTCGTGCTTTTTTGTGTTAAGCGGTTTTTTGATTACCTATCTGTTAGTTCAGGAAAAACAGCGGCACCACAAAATCAGCTTACCAGGCTTTTATATGAGGCGCATCCTTCGGATATGGCCGCTCTATTACTTGTTGGTTGTGCTTGAATTTGCGGTATTTAACAATATTTACCCCTTACTTGGCTGGAAACCCTCTCATCTTAACTTTTTTGCTGTCATCAGCTTCCTTACCAATTTTAATATCAATCACTTACTTGCATTGCACAGGTTAGGCGGAACAGTTTTGGGAGCCACATGGTCGGTTTGTGTTGAAGAACAGTTTTACCTGATATGGCCGCTGTTATTTTTTATTTTTTCAAATAAAAAAATCAAGTATGCCATAGCAGCTATAGTTGTGCTGTGTTATGCATACCGGTTCAGCATTCGCTATGATGAAACCAACCTGTATGGCAGCACCTTTAGCGTTTGCGGCGATTTGGCCATAGGCGGATTATTGGGCTATTATACCTACTATTCGCGTAAATTCAGGCAAACTATAGCTTCAATGAGCAAGGCCTTAATCTATATATTGTATATAGCGGGCTTTATATGGTTATATGTTGAAGCGCAGATACCAGTATATCCAGGCTTACACGTTTTCTTGCGGTTGGGTAATTGCCTGTTCTTCGCTTTTGTAATAGCCGAACAAAATTTTGCCTTGCATTCCTTTTATAAATTTGAAAATTATAAAGCTATAAGTAAATGGGGCATGTATACGTACGGGCTGTATATGCTTCATCCCATTGCTGTTGAGCTGGTGAGAACAGTTAGCAGACTTATGTTTCCGAACTTCAATCAATATACATTGATAGCTACAATTATGCTGGCGGTTTTAATTCTTGTTATCTCTATGATAGCCAGCTACTTTTCTTACAAATTTTTCGAATCAAGATTTTTAAAATTCAAAGACAGGTTTTCAACCCTGAAGCGGCAGGCAATTGTTGCGCCCTGATGATAAGGCAGGCAGCGCAACAAACAATACTTATAACATCGGCTATATGTTTCCCCAGCCATGCGCCAGCACATCAGCCAGGTGCATGGTTTTCAGCTGTATTTTATGCTTATCAATATAATTCTGCAGGTGCATCAGGCACGAGGCATCAGTAGATATCATATACTCGGCACCGGCATCTAACGCATGTTGCACCTTCTGCTGCGCCATGGCGCTTGATATGGCATCAAACTTTACAGCGAAGGTTCCGCCAAACCCGCAGCAGGTATCACCCGCCTGCATTTCTACCAGCTCCAGGCCGTGCACATGGCTCAGCAGGCGGCGCGGTTCCTCCTTAATTTTACATTCTCGCAGGGCGCTGCAACTGTCGTGATATACCGCCCGGCCATCCATTTCGGCACCAAAATATTCTGCCTGCATAATGTTCACCAAAAAATCTGATAGCTCATAGATGCTGCCCTGCATGGTACGGCATTTATTATGCGATGAAGTATTGGTAAACAGATCGGTATAATAATTTTTCACCATACCGGTACAGGAGGCGGAAGGCGTTACTATAATAGTATCTTCATCATATTCATCAATCATCTTTTGGGCTACTGCCTTGGCATCATCCCAAAAGCCTGCATTAAAAGCGGGTTGCCCGCAACACGTTTGCGCCGGGTTATAATGTACCTGGCAACCGGCCTTTTCCAACACCTTAAGCGTATTAAAAGCCGTATCCGGACAAAGCTGATCAATAAAACAGGGTACGAATAATTCTACTTTCATCAGCTTTCGGTATCGTTAATTATTTCGGGCGCAAGGTTATCGCTTTTGCGCTGGGCGAACAACAAGGCAATCAGCAGTAATAAACCGGCTATAAAAAAAGCGTCGAGCGCAATTATGGAATTACGCATACTGCCGGTAATGGCTTCGATAAAGCCAAAGGCAAACAAACCGATTACAATGGAAAGCTTTTCGGTAACATCGTAAAAGCTGAAATACGAGGCGGTATCGGGAATGTTTTCCGGGATCAGTTTAGAATAAGTAGAGCGGGACAGCGACTGTACGCCTCCCATTACCAAACCCACTACTGTTGCCAGGATGTAAAACTCACTTTCGCGGGTGATGAAATATGCGCCGATACAAACTACTGTCCATATAGATACAATGGCAATCAGCGCTTTTATATTACCATACCGGGCCGACATTTTTGAAAATAGCCAGGCACCGGCTATAGCTACGAGTTGAATAATGAGTACAATGATAATTAAGCTGGTTTCGCCCATGTGCAACACCTTAGCGCCGAAGTTGGCCGCTACCAGCATAACGGTTTGCACACCTACCGAGTAAAAAAAGAAGGCAGGCAGGTAACGCTTTAGCAAAGGCATATTTTTTACATTACGCCATACTTTAGCTAACTCTTTAAAACCGCCGGTAAAAACATTTTGCTTATGTCCATCGGCGTTGGGCTCGCCTTTGGGCAGGATTTTGAATGGAATGAGGGAAAACCCGATCCACCATATGCCTACCAGTAAAAATGAAACCCGCACCGCCGCAGTATCATCGGCCAGAAGAAACAGGTGCGGAAATTTGATGATCACGAAGCAGGCGATCTGTAAAATCACGCTGCCTATGTACCCGTAGGTGAAACCTTTGGCGCTAACGGCATCCTGCTGGTCGGCAGTGGCAATTTGCGGCAGGTATGAATTGTAGAACACAAAGCCCCCGCTGTACCCGATGGCCGCAATGCCGAAGCAGATCATCCCTAACTCAATAGGTTTTTGCGGCTCCAGAAAATACAGCCCAAGGCAGGCGATGCTGCCAATAATGGTAAACATTTGCAGGTAAGCCTTCTTACTGCCTTTATAATCGGCAATGGAGGTAAGAATGGGCAGCATAATAACAATAAGCAGGTAGGCAAACGCCAGCACATAGCTGAACAAGGCCGTATTTACAAACTGGTGCCCGAAAAAGCTAACATCATAGTTCTCCTTTCCATTTATTTTTTTGGTGGTAATGGCGTTATAATAGGCCGGAAACACCGTTGAGGTAATAACTAAGTTATAGGATGAATTGGCCCAATCGAACATGGACCAGGCCCATATCATGCGTTTGTTGTTTTTTTGTTCCATGCAGCAGCTAAAAGTAACTATTTTTCAGAAGTTGCCATAAGCGCTGTTCCTTTAATTACCAACAACTGTATCAGCCCGCCCGATAGATTAGGCCCGTTATGCTTATCTTCGGCGGCAACACAAATTTTCTTATCACCATGCCCCATCATTCTGAACCATCGCAAAAGAAGTTAGGCTTATGGACAAGCACCTCGCTTGTAGTAGGCAACATGATTGGTGCAGGCGTTTTCCTGATGCCGGCTGCCCTGGCCTCGTTTGGCAGTATCAGCCTGCTGGGCTGGCTGTTTTCGGCTATCGGCGCTTTCTTCCTGGCACGGGTATTTGGTAACCTGAGCCGCTTGCTGCCGCAGGTTACCGGCGGGCCTTACGCCTATACCCGTAGCGGGTTTGGTGATTTTGCCGGTTTTTTGGTAGCCTGGAGTTATGCTATCGCTTTGTCCTGCGCCAACGCTGCCATTGTAATTTCGTGGGTAAGCGCCCTGAGTGTCTTTTTCCCGGTGCTGGCTACCCACACGGTGGCCGCCGCAGGTACCGGGTTAGTTACCATCTGGCTGCTCACCTGGATCAATACACGGGGCGTTGTGGTTTCGGGGCGGCTGCAACTGGCTACTACAATTTTAAAGATATTGCCCTTAATCATTGTAGGCATTGGCGGACTGTTCTTTATCAGGGCCGAAAACTTTCATCCGTTTAACAGCAGCGGCACCTCGGTGTTCGGTGCTATTACCACTACTGCGGCCTTTACAGTTTTTGCGTTGGTAGGCATCGAAAGCGCCTCGGTACCTGCCGGCAATGTCAGCAATCCGGAAAGAACCATACCGCGTGCTACCTTACTGGGTTTATTGATAGCCGTATTGGTTTATTTTACCGGCAGTATCAGCATCATGGGCATGATACCGGCAACGCAGCTGCGCCATTCGCTTACACCCTATGCCGATGCAGCGCAGCAGCTGTTCGGCCCGCAGGCGCGTTACTGGGTAAGCGGCGGTATTGCCATTGCCGCCTTTGGCGCGTTAAACGGCTGGATATTAGTGCAGGGACAGGTGCTCTATGCCATTGCCAAAGACCGGCTTTTTCCGGCCCTGTTCGCCCGCGAGAACAACAAACAGGTACCCTACATGGGCATGATTATAAACAGCATACTGGTGTCGCTGTTTATGCTTATAAACTATACCAAAGGGCTGGTAGACCAGTTTAAACTGCTGATGAGCCTGGCCGTATTTATGGTATTTATCCCCTACCTGTTCTCGTCTATGGCCTATCTGATGGTGCGCCTGAAACACCGTGAGCGGATTACAGGCAATGTTACTGGTGCTATACTTTTGGCTCTATTGGCTTTTGCCTTCTCTCTATGGGCGATTGCCGGCACCGGGGAAAAAGCGGTGTATAGCGGCTTTATCGGGCTTATGGCAAGTGTGCCGGTATATATTTGGATACGGTACACAAACGATTAATTTATTACATTTTAACGCTTAACATTTGTCATTATAAATTAACATGAAACATATTAATAACCTGAGTTCGATTAATCAGAAGGCAGACAACTGAGAAGAGAAAGAAGTCTGGAAGGTGATGGCGGGCTTTTTAGGCAGGAAATCATAAGCGATAAGCCCTGCGATGAGGTTGATAAGGAAGTTGGTAAACGAACGATGCCTGGAATGCTCTACCTGGCAAATGTTTTTAAGCTCATCATTAACAGTTTCAATAACCGACCGTTTACGCAGGATAATTTTATCATGCATACTCATCAAGCTGTTCTTCATGTTATCGCGTATACTGGTAATGAGGTGGATATCACTGATAAAAAGTATTTGGGTTAGCTTTTCAGAAATATATCCCTTGTCAGCGAACAATTTGCCAAAGACCGCTTGGAGAAAGCTTTCATTTTTCAGCGGCTGGCGGTCATCTACGTTGGCCTGAGTGATGGCAAAGTTTAATATTTCGCCCTTGTCATTGATCACAATATGCAGCTTAAAGCCATAGAACCAGCCCATAGTGGACTTGCCCACCTGGGCAATGTCCTTAAACACCTTGTTCCTTTTGATGCGCTTGTTGTGGCAGACCCTGATGGGTGTGGAATCGACAAAGGAAATGCCTGTACAATGGCCCAGGCAGCAGGTCTTCAGGAATAAAGTCATCGGCATAAGTACGCTTTGGCTCAATTCGACAAAGCGGTTGTAAGATACGGTTCGGGGAAACTCGGCCTGCATGTGGCGCTGGATATAAAACATATAAAAGTGTTTAAAGCATCGGAAACCACTCAAATGGAATAGCAGGCTGATGCACATCACCTCGCTTTTAGACATCACCGGCGGGCGCTTGGACGGCTTGCCAAGCAGGTAGGGCGCAGTTGTACGGTCAAAATCTTTGCAGAACTCGTCAGCAAGACAGAAAATATCCGTAATTTTATGGAAGTCGATCATAAAGAAATGTATTTAAATATTTGAATGTCAGATACTTAAATATACTTGCATTTCTTGTGATTGACAATTATTCGACACTATTTATTAATCGAACTCAGGTTAATATGAAGCCAAAGAGTGCTTTTATAGTGTTATCCCTGATACTGCTTCCGGTTTTATTATTGAATCCAGCAACGCTGTTTGCTCAGGAATTTAATAAATCTGTTAACAAAGACTCTTTGCTTAGAGAAATACTAAAAGACATTCCAAAAGATAAGTCAAAGGAATTTTTGGATGTATATAACTCAGGTAACGAACAATCGAAGGAATTTTTACTCTATATGTACTCTTTGCCTCGAAGCAGTAAAAAAGAGATGATTAGTAATATTGATTTAAGATTTAAGGAAATTAATCTTCTGAAAAGCTATTACGAACAGTTAGTTCCCCCTAATTATGAGGTATCAATAGAATTTTACACTCCAAACAACATTGTCAATACAAAAGAGAGCATCGATTTAAAAATAACGCACACTATAAACAAAGAAACCGTTGTTGAGCAAGAATGGGATATGGCTTACCATTCTGATAAACTGGATAAGATGCTGCACAAACTAAATTGGGATTATGACACCTTGAAACACATAACGAGTCTATTAGAAAATGCTCATTGTATTTCTATAGAAAACGGCAAAGAAACAACTGTAGGTTTTGCAAGGAGCGGATTAGGAAAATATTCGTACCTGTTGTTTAAAAAGGATTTAATTACACAACAGATTCACCAATATAATGACGGTTGCAGCTACATTTTTTTTAAGAAAAACATTGTGTTACAGTATGGGGGTGGTGCTACAGGGCCGCAATGCTTTCCAGATAAGTGATAAAGCAAAAAGCCGTTAATCTGAATTAACGGCTTTTCTAACTATGTGCGGAAGAAGGGACTCGAACCCCCACGCCTCGCGGCGCCAGATCCTAAGTCTGGTGCGGCTACCAATTACGCCACTTCCGCATCAGGATTGTGGGGCAAATATAGCGTTTGTGTACAAATTACAAAATCTAAATTTTATTTAAAGCCGGTAACCTGCTGCCGCAGTTGTGTAAAATAAGCCGGCGCATACCGTAACCTGCTGCCATACCACGAGAACATTTCGCCATCCGCCAGCAGCACTTGTGCACCAGGCAGCAAAGCCTGCAACTCGGCAATATGCTTTTTCCTGAACGGATAAGGTTCGGAAGATAACACAACCACCTGCGGGTTAAGCTGCTGCAACCGTTCGGGCGCTACTGCCGGGTAGCGCGTTTCAGTAATGGCGTTCCTGAATCCGCATTGCTGCATCATGTCATGAATAAAGGTATCAGTACCGGCAGCCATGTAAGGCTTGCGCCATATTAAATATACCGTGTTAAGCAGACTGTCCACCGGGCTTAACGCTGTAAACTCATGCGCAATGCGCTTAATCAGTTCGTTACCCTGTTCGCTGCGATTGGTAACCGCGCTTACACCGGCTATCATTTCCAGCGCCTGTGTGTAGTTTTGAATATCACTGATCCAAACCGGGTATTGCTGCATTAAAGCTTCAATATCTTCACGCTGATTTTCTTCCTTGTTGGCAATAATTAAATCGGGCTGAAGCTCGTGAATTACTTTCATATCCACCTGCTTGGTACCGCCCACCGCTGTCAGTTCATTTTTGAACCCTTTTGGATGAACGCAGAATTTGGTACATCCCGCCATTTGTTCGGCAAGCCCCAGATCATACAACAGTTCAGTTTGCGAGGGTACCAGAGACACGATACGGCGGGGTGGCTGCGGTATATTAACCGCACGGTGCAACTGATCAAAGAATACGGCCATCAGAACGCGTTCTTATCTCCTTTTACGGTATTCCAAAATGTAAGGAATATAACTTTCATATCCAGCAGGAAAGACCAGTTTTCCAGATACCATACATCAGCCTCCACACGGGCCAGCATGGCATCGGTAGTTTTGGTTTCTCCGCGCAGGCCATTCACTTGTGCCCAGCCGGTTATGCCAGGCTTTAAGAAATGGCGCACCATAAAAGTGTCTATCACCTGTGAATACTGCTCGGTATGGCTTAACATGTGCGGCCGCGGCCCTACCACAGACATGTTACCCAGCACCACATTAAAAAACTGCGGCAGTTCATCTAAATTTGTCCGGCGCATGAAGGCGCCTATCGGCGTAATACGCGCATCGCCCTTTACAGCCTGCCTGCTGTCAGACTCGGCGTTAACGGCCATGCTCCTGAACTTGAAGCACTTAAATGGCTGGTTGTTGCGGCCCGAGCGGGTTTGTACAAAAAATACAGGCCCCTTGGATTGTATAAGTATAATTAAACTAAGGATAGGAAAAAGCCAGCTGAACACAAACAAAATAATTGCTACTGAAAAAACAACATCGAATAACCGCTTGGTGAATCGGTTCAGCATGTTCTCCAATGGCTCGGGGCGAATGGAAATTACCGGTATTGGCCCTAAACTTTGCACCTGGGTAGGCTTTTGACCGAAATTGTAATATTGCGGAACAAACTTAAACCGGATGAGATTTCTGTCCGCATCCATCATTAACTGCTTTATTTTTTCGTGTTCGGTGTTTGGTAAAGTGCAGAATATTTCATCTACCCCGTTCTTTACCAAAAAGTCCATGCAGTCTTCGGTGTTGCCCATGTACAACTCTTTTCGGATAACTGCGTATGGGTTATCATCAAAGATACCCATTACATGATAACCGCGATCCACGGTTTCTATCAGGTGATTATATACATCATTAGCTACACGGCCGCTTCCCACAATTACCACGTTACGATAATCAGCTAAAAAACGGCGTTCTGATTTTCGTATGCTTAAAAAGATCAGTTTCCATAAACTCAGGAAAAACCCGAAAAGCAGTATCGCATAAAATAAGTATTCGCGTGTTACCAAATAGGCCTTGGTGCCAATTATAATGATGATGGTAACACAAATAAAGGATACAAACAGCAGGTAGGTTTTAGCCACCAGCCGGTAGGTAGTGATAGAATCGCGGTTGAGCACATACTCATAAGCGCCGGTAATATTAGCCGAAAGTAACCAGACCAGGTTAAAGACCAGCACTACCGGAAAATAATGCCCATTGTTTACCCAAACCATATAGGTATGGCCGCTTATAGCGTAAGCCAGCATCATACTAAGGTTTAAAATTATATAATCAATAGTAAGATTAATTGCCTTTATAAAGGTATTATATCTGTGTATCATTGATTGTTAAGCATCAGGGTATATAATTGGTTAAGACTTTACGATACAAGTATACTATAACTGATAAACAACACATAGGCTCATTGTATTGCCGTGAGCCCGAGTAACTATTGCTGATGTGAAGATGAGCTATAAACTGCCATCGGTTATATGATCAGGCAATATGCCTTTCACATCAAATATTACCGAGGAGGCGCTTTTTTTAAGCACTTCATAATTTAATTCATAAAATTGCTGATGGGCAACGGCTAAAATTATGGCATCATAAGCACCCGATAAATCATCCTCATTTTTTACGGTTACAACACTGTATTCCTGCAGCACTTCATCCGGGTTGGCCCAGGGGTCATATACTTCATAATTCACCTCAAATTCTGAAAGCACTTTTAATATATCTATTACCCTTGTGTTACGCACATCGGGGCAGTTTTCTTTAAACGTAAAGCCCAAAACCAGCACCCTGGAGTTTTTTACGGCAATATCACGCTTTACCATCAGCTTGATCACTTCCAGGGCAATGTAAGTACCCATGCCGTCATTAAGGCGGCGGCCGGCCAGAATCATTTCAGGATGATAGCCGGCCTGCTGGGCACGCTGGGCCAGGTAATAAGGATCAACGCCGGTGCAATGCCCGCCTACCAATCCCGGCCTGAAATTCATAAAGTTCCACTTGGTGCGGGCAGCTTCCCAAACGGCATTGCTGTCTATCTCCAGCAGGTTAAAGATCTTAGCCAGTTCATTTACAAAAGCAATGTTCACATCGCGCTGTGTATTTTCAATTACCTTGCAGGCTTCGGCCACCTTAAGGCTTGGTGCACGGTGTGTGCCGGCGGTAATGATGCTTTTATACAGCTGATCTACAAACTCGGCGCATTCTGGCGTTGAGCCGGAAGTAACCTTTACAATATTGGTTAATGTGTGTACCTTATCGCCGGGGTTGATACGCTCAGGCGAATAGCCTGCAAAAAAATCCAGATTAAAATGTAAGCCTGAATTTTGTTCAAGCAGCGGTACGCAAAACTCTTCTGTAGCACCAGGGTAAACCGTGGATTCATAAATTACTACATCACCCGCCTTCAGCACACTTGCCACCATTTCGGTTGCCCGCTGCAGCAATGTAAGGTCGGGGCGGTTGTGCATATCTGTTGGTGTAGGTACGGCTACAATGTATACATTACAGGGAGCAATAGCCTCTTTAGCGATTGAAAACGCTATACTGTTATACGATGTGGCTGTAATGGCTTCCAGTACAGCGGCATCTACTTCCAGTGTACGGTCAAAGCCTTGCTTAAGTTCGCTGATACGGGATATTTTTGTATCGAAGCCTACCACGTGGTATTTTTTGGCAAATTCAACCGCCAAAGGCAAGCCTACATATCCTAAACCTATAACGGCAATATGCAGAGGTGATGGAGCCTTAAAAACGGCAGATGGTGGATTTGAAGATACAAGAGGCATGGCAGACCGGCAGCATTTAAATTACATGATAGCCTGCAAATATAATTTAATTTGAGATTGTGCATACCCGGCATACCGTTATAAAAAAAGCGGCTGCTGCCGCTTACTTCTTACTGTAATCATGTCCCCAGTTTTTAAGGGAGTAGTTCCAGTTGGTTTCCGAAACATCACCCTTTGGCTTTTGGGCGCTGTGGCGCTTGATGTAGCTGTTAACCTTTTGCATGTGTTTATAGTCTGCTTCTTTCAAATCAGCCTGTTTGGTATGCAAAATTTCGATGATCCTTTCACCGGATTTATGACCGATGGATTCACCGTCGCCACTATCCCAGCCTACCGCTTTGGATTCGTCGGTTTTCAGCCATTTCTCCAGGGCGGCCGGCGTCATGTTCACCAGTTCCTTAAACTCCTGGTAAATTTCCTTTTCTTCCTTTTCGTCAAGCTTTGTACTCATGGTATAATTATTTCCTGATACAACGCCTTTGAAATTAAATGGTTTAGCAATTAGTACTCATTATAAATCTGATACACGCCCGCTACACGCCGGGCCTCTGCATCGCCCACCAGTAAGGTAGCAATCTTGCGTTCAATCATCAGGTGTTCGGCCACACCTGCAAATTCGTCCCCGCTGATGATAATTGGCTGCGGGGTCATCATTTCTGTGATTTTTAGTTCCTGCGTATTGGGGTTATGCAATAAAGCCCGCCGCAGGTCGCCATCGGTGATAATGCCCTCCACATAATTAGCATCGCCTATCATCACTAAACCCAGCCGCCCGGCCGACATGCAAAGCAGCAACTCCGTAAAACCGGCGTTGCTGTTGATGTAGGGTAAGGCTTCAGTCCGCATTTTATCCTTTACGCGTGTAAGCAGTTTGCGGCCCAAACTGCCGCCGGGATGGTAACGGGCAAAATCTTCGGGCTGAAATTTTTTGATGGTCATGAGCGCTACGGCCAGCGCATCGCCCATCACCAGGGTGGCGGTGGTTGATGAAGTAGGCGCCAGTTCGAGCGGACAGGCTTCAGTGGTAATACGAACATCGAGGTGATGATCGCAGTTGCGGGCAATGGTTGAATCACGATTACCGGTGATGCCGATCAGCAGGTTCTGGTTATGCTTTAGAAACGGAATAATTTTTAATACCTCATCCGTTTCGCCGGAGTAAGAAATGAGCAGTACAGCATCCTCATGTCCTATCATTCCCAAATCGCCGTGAAACGCTTCTCCGGGATGTAAAAAGAAACTCGGTGTGCCGGTACTGGCCAGTGTAGCCGCTATTTTCTTACCCACAATGCCCGATTTACCTACCCCGGCCACTACCAGCTTGCCTTTTACGGCTGATATAGCACTTATTACATCATCAAAATCGCTGTTCAGCCGGGCGGCAACCTCCTGTAGCGATTGTATCTCAATGTTGAATACACGTTTGGCAATGTCTTTCATGCAAATACTCCTGCGCGTGCGGTTAGTCTATTAATGATTGCATAATGCCTTCCAAGTCCTGCAACTTAACCATGTTCGGGCCGTCGCTCAGGGCATGGTCCGGGTCGGGGTGCACTTCCATAAAGTAGCCGTTAGCACCGAAGGCCTTAGCCGCCAGGGCCATCATGGGCACAAAGGTACGGTCGCCGCCGGTGGTACCGTTGGCGCCGCCGGGCCGCTGCACCGAATGGGTACAATCCATACACACCGGGTACCCGAACGCCTTCATATCATAAACATTCCTGAAATCAACCGCCAGGTTGTTATAACCAAATACATTGCCCCTTTCAGTTAAAATCACCTGCGAATTACCGGCATCGGCTACTTTTTGCGCCGGGTAATACATATCATGCCCCGATAAGAACTGCGCTTTTTTTACGTTCACGATTTTGCCGGTTTGCGCGGCAGCTACCAGCAGATCAGTCTGGCGGCACAAAAAGGCGGGTATCTGCAATACATCTACCACCTCGGCCGCCTTAGCTGCCTGGTA
This sequence comes from Mucilaginibacter sp., assembly GCF_965200995.1. Taxonomy (GTDB): domain Bacteria; phylum Bacteroidota; class Bacteroidia; order Sphingobacteriales; family Sphingobacteriaceae; genus Mucilaginibacter. The sequence goes on from NZ_OZ241743.1 coordinate 77,151, forward strand.
GCTTTCATGAATATCGGTGATCAGCGGCAACTGGTAACGCTCTTTCACGTTGTTCAGCATCTCCAGCCCGGCTTCCAAACCCGGCCCTCGGTATGATTTGATGGAGGTGCGGTTGGCCTTATCGAACGACGACTTGAACACCACCGGTACCTGGTATTTTTGCTGTAATGCAGCTACGGTTTCGGCTACGGTGTAAAGCAGCTCCTGGCTCTCAATTACACAGGGGCCTAATATAAAAAACGGCTTTTGCCGCATTTGTTCAAACAGCATAACTTAACGGGGTGTTTATCAGCCAGCAAAGATGAAGATATTTTTTCATTTGCCATTGTGTATACTTGTACCTGCCGGTTACCGTAACCGGCTTATTTACGCTTGACAATGATTAATTTTTTTGATTTCTATAACCTGCCCGAATCCTTTGAGGTAGACCAGGCTGCCTTGAAACAACTGTTTTACCGCTACAGTAAGGAATACCACCCCGATTTTTATGCCACTGATACGGAAGAAAAGCAGGCCGAGATACTGGAACTGTCGACCATTAATAACAAGGCTTACCATACGCTGGCCAATCCGGCCAAGCGGCTGGCGTACATTTTACAGCAGCACGACTTGCTGCAGGAAGGTGCCAAGCCGCAGCTGCCCGGCGACTTTCTGATGGAGATGATGGACCTGAATGAGCGCCTGATGGAAGCCGATGATGCCCAGCAACTGGCCGGCATCAGCGCCGAAGTGCTGGAAGTGGAAAATGATTTACAGGGGCAGTTGAGCGCCCTGACTCATGATTACCAAACACTTGATGACAAAGCCAAAGAAAGCCGGCTGAACCAGATTGCAGATATTTATTACCGGCAAAAATATTTGTTGCGGATTAGGGAGAGTTTAAATACATTTGCATCCCGCTTCTGAGGAAACGGATGCCCAGATGGCGGAATCGGTAGACGCGCTGGTCTCAAACACCTGTGGCTGCAAGGCCGTGCCGGTTCGACCCCGGCTCTGGGTACAAAGCCTGATACGAAAGTATCGGGCTTTGTTGTTCATTTTTTATCTGCTGGTGTTAATTGAATACAGACAGATATATGAGTATATTTGGCTATGGATGCACTGATCATTTATCCTGAAAACAAGGAGCAGCTAACCGCTTTAAAAGCCATAGTTAAAGCGATGAAGATATCCTTTGAGCAAAAAAGCATTGTTTATCCTGAACATGTGCTTGATGGCGTAAAATCATCTTTAATAGAAGCAGAAGAAAAGAAATTGAAGCAATTTTCCGGCATTGAAGACCTGTTACGTTAAATGGGCTTAAGTATTGTTTATACACCTGCGGCCAAATCTACGTATCGAAATATACACCAATTCATTACCACTAATTTTGGAAAAAGTTCGGCTGAAAAATTTTCAGCAAAGGCTGAAAAAACAATACGCTTGATTGCTGAACAACCGCTGATGTTCAAATCTTCAGAAATAGCCGAAAATGTACGAATAGGTTTTATTACCAAACAATGTGCATTGTTTTACCGGGTGGAAAAGAATGAGGTACAACTTCTATATTTTTGGGATAACCGTCAGGAACCGATAGTATAATCTTTCACCTATCAAATATTTGAATGTTGCCGGTTCGACCCCGGCTTTGGGTACAAAGTCTGATATAAAAGGTGTAAGGTTTTACAGTTTATAAATATCTTTACACCATGCCTGAAGATCACACCTTCACCAAACTCAATCATCAGCAATTAAAAGCTTTGGGTAATGACTTTGATCATTGCCAATTCAGGAACTGCGATCTGTCCTATGCCGAGCTGTCGGGCATCCGCTTTGCCGATTGCGGGTTTACGGATTGTAACCTGCTGCTGGCTACGGTGGAAGATACGGCATGGCAAAATGTGTTGTTTACAGGCTGTAAACTGAGCGGTATTCACTTTAATAAAAGCAGTAAATTTTTGTTCGAGCTGCATTTTACCGATTGTCTGCTGGATAATGCCATCTTCTACCAAACCAAAAACAAGAAAAGCCGCTTTACCCGCTGCTCATTAATCGAAGCGGATTTTACAGAGGCGGATCTTACCGCGGCGGTTTTTAACGAATGTAACTTTGAGCGCACTACCTTTTCAAACACCCTGCTTAACCAGGCCGACCTCAGCACCAGCTACAATTTCATCATCGACCCGGAAAACAACCGGCTGAACAAGGCTAAATTCTCGTTGCAAGGCCTGCCGGGCCTGCTCATGAAGCACAAAATTACCATCAAATATTAGCCAAATTGCCTAAAAGGCATGTCATACCCAAACTTAGCAGCTGTTTAGGTTTCTTAGATTCCTAATATAACATATAACTCACACCCAGTCATTTCGACCGCAGGGAGAAATCTTCTTCAGGCGATAAGTATGCGGTAGAGGATTTCTCCCTGCGGTCGAAATAACCCTTTTTTCGTTTTTGAGCAATCTTTGAGGAAGTATTATATTTAATTCAATGCGGGGTTTTCAGGAAAGTTGGCGATGTGCGCAAACCGCTGGCCCATATTAATAATTACCTCCCGCCACATGTTATGCTCCTCGTTTACAAACAGGTTATCAATATGGTAACGATCAGCCACCAGCCAGCTATTCTCTTTAATTTCTCCCTCCAGCTGCTCCTGAGACCAGCCGGAATAACCGGCAAAGAACCGGATTTCATCACTGGTTAATTGATAAGTATTAACTAAGTCTTTTACGGTATTAAAATTACCGCCCCAATACACGCCTTTGCATATTTCAGTCCCCCCGTCAATCTTATCAGGGCAGCGGTGTATAAAGTGCAGGGTATCCATACCCACCGGTCCGCCAGAAAAAACGGGCAGTTCAGAATAAGAGATGTCCGGCAGTACATCGCCCAACAGATATTCGCTCTGGTGGTTTAATACGTACCCCATCACGCCATCACTTGAATGCTCTGCCAGCAGTACCACAGCGCGTTTAAAATTAGGATCTTGCATAAAGGGCTCTGATATCAATAAACGCCCCGCTGCTGCAGTAACCGTAGTAAGCATACGTATAAAATATTTTTTATTTTAACATCAACCGTTAAGATATGTTCATTTTACTAACGAATGATGCCGGGCGGGCGGTATATTACCCCTATTATAATTTGCATTTGGTAAGTTTGCAGTAATGAACCGCGAAGACATACAAAACCTCAGGCAGGACTACCGCTCCGCCTCGCTCAGCGAGGGTGAGGTGAAGCCTAACCCCATACTGCAATTTGAAACCTGGTTTAACCAGGCCATAGAGGCCGATATCTACGAGCCTAATGCCATGACCCTGGCTACCGCCACGCATGACGGGCGGCCCTCGGCACGCATTCTGCTGCTTAAAGGTTTCAGCGATCACGGATTCGTGTTCTACACCAATTACCTGAGCCGCAAGGGGAAGGAAATTGCCAAAAATCCGGTAGGGTCGATGGTATTCTTCTGGGGGCCGCTGGAGCGGCAGGTACGTATTGAGGGAACGATTGAAAAATTGAGCAAGGAGCAGTCGGACCGGTATTTTCATTCGCGCCCCAAAGGCAGTCAGATCGGTGCGCTGGTTTCGCCGCAAAGTCAGGAAATAACCAACCGGAAGGTGCTGGAAGATAAGCTGACAGAACTGGAAACGGAATATGAGGATAAGGAAATACCTAAACCGTCTTACTGGGGCGGTTATGTATTAAAACCGCAACTCATAGAGTTTTGGCAGGGCCGCACCAGCCGCCTGCACGACCGCCTGGTGTACAAGAGAACCGATAAAAAGAACTGGAAAATTGTACGCCTGGCCCCATGAGTTTTAAGGAAGTTAAGCAATTGCTGATCGAGCAGTTTGGCGAAGAAATTATTGTTGGCGAGGAAACCACCGGTTTACAACCGGCCCTGTTAATTGTGCCTGACCGTATTGCCGATGTTTGCTTAGAACTACGCAACAACCCGGCTACCTATTTCGATTTTCTGGCCTGCATAACCGGTATGGATTATGGTACAACCGCCAATCGCTTTGGCGTGGTTTACCACCTCAGCTCCATCCCCTACCAAATGCAGTTAACGCTTAAAATCAGCAGGGAACATACCCGCAATACGGATAATCTGCCCGTATTCCCTACCGTAAGCAACGTTTATAAAACCGCCGAATGGCACGAACGCGAAGCCTTCGACCTGCTGGGCATCTACTTTGAAGGCCACCCCGACCTGCGCCGCATTTTGCTTCCCGATGACTGGGAGGGCTATCCCTTACGTAAAGATTACCAGGCAGCGGAGTATTATAAAGGCATCAAGATTTAGCCCCCGCCCCCTAAAGGGGAGGTAAAGTTTATTAGTATCATGACTGAAATTGCCACAAATTCAAATCAGGCTGCAACATCTGCTCCCCCTTCAGGGGGCTGGGGGGCAGCCTACGACCGTTACAAGCAAAAGATAGCAACGGCTGCTACCGAAGATATGGTGCTGAACATGGGGCCGCAGCATCCTTCCACGCATGGTGTATTGCGGCTGGAGCTGATTACTGACGGTGAGGTGGTGAAAGAAGTAATACCCCACATGGGCTACCTGCACCGCTGCTTTGAGAAACATGCGGAGAACCTTACCTACCAGCAAACCATACCTTTTACCGACCGTATGGATTACCTGGCCTCGATGAACAACAGCCATGCCTTTGTAATGGGTGTGGAACGGATGCTGGGCATCGATAAAGACATACCAAAGCGAATCGAGTACATCCGGGTACTGGTTTGCGAACTTAACCGCATTGCCTCGCATTTAATTGCGCTGGGTACCTATGGTATCGATATAGGCGCCTTTACTCCATTCCTGTGGTGTTTTCGCGACCGTGAGCATATCGTAGGTTTGTTGGAGTGGGCTTCCGGCTCGCGGATGCTGTATAATTACATTTGGGTGGGCGGCCTGTTTTATGACCTGCCTGTGGGCTTTGAAGAGCGCTGCCGGGAGTTTGTGGATTACTTTAAACCAAAACTTACCGAACTTAACGAACTGCTGACCAATAACCAGATCTTCATTAGCCGCACTGCTAACGTGGGTGTGTTACCGATGGATGTAGCCATTCAGTACGGCTGTTCGGGGCCGGTGCTAAGGGGGTCGGGGCTGAAGTGGGATTTGCGCCGGGTAGACAGCTATTCGGCCTACCCTGAACTGGAATTTGAGGTGCCCATAGGCCGTGGATTAATGGGCACCGTAGGCGATTGCTGGGACCGCTATAAGGTTAGGGTTGAGGAAGTTGAGCAATCCCTGCGCATTATTGAGCAATGTATCGACCGCCTGCAAAAAGACCTGAAACGTACACCTGATTTTGACCCCAGGGCCAAGCTGCCGCGCAAGCTTATCCCCAAGGCGCAGGATTATTACATGCGTGCCGAAGGCGCAAAAGGCGAACTGGGTTTTTATTTTGTAGCTGACGGCCGCACAGAAGTACCCTTCAGGGTGAAGGCCAGGGGGCCAAGTTTTAACAACCTTTCGGTACTGCCCGAAATATCCAAAGGGGTACTGATTGCCGACCTGATCGCCATTATCGGTTCCATCGATTTTGTGCTGGGCGAGGTAGACCGTTAATCAGCAGATAACCTGTTACTGGAAGTGTTTAGCCCTGTTTTCCGGTCTGAAATGCCCGTATATCGGACCTTATTCATCCATAAAATTCCATAAAATGTTATAAACGGCCATAAACTGCTTTTTTTGCTACCTCAACTTCAAAACTTTAACAGCATACCGCTCATGGCCGGCAGGGTTACATCTATGCCACTACTAATATCCGTTGTGCTGAATCTTTGATCGCTTAACAAGTCCTTAAATTGCTGGGCACCGGTCAGGTGCAATTGCTGCAACAGGTCGGGCGGCAGGTGTAGCTGCAAATGCTGCTGGGTGCGGTTAAAGTTGGTAACCACCAGCACACGCTCATTATCTGTATAACGCAAATACATATATAACCGGGTGTTGAAGCCGGGCGTATGCTCGTTGGCTATCATCAGCTCATAAAACTTACCGTTCCGCAGGGCATCATTGTTCTTTACGGCATTGAGCAGGCGGCTGTAAAAGCTGTGCAGTTGCTTTTGGCTGTCGCTTAGCTGACCGCAATCAAACGCACCCTTGTTTAGCCACTTCTGATGTTCGGGTACGCCCCAGTAATCAAAAATGGTGGTACGGCCATCCTGCCCGCTAAAACCTTCGCTGCCTGCGCCCGGCTCGCCGGACTCCTGGCCAAAGTAGACCATCACCGGGCCGCGGTTAAGCGTAGCAGTTACCACCATTCCCGGCAGGGCCAGCATCGGGTCGCCGGCAAAATCGGGGCTGGCAATGCGCTGTTCATCATGGTTTTCCATAAAGCGCAGCATGTGCTCGTCAATATCCTTGCTGTCGTGGTTCCACACGGCATTAATGCCCCAGGTATTGGTATGCGGGTCGTTCTGCGTTAAGCGCCTGATGGTATCATACAAGCCCACTTTATCATACAGGTAATCAAACCCGCCGTTAGAGATGTAATCGCGGTATTTACCGGCATCATAGGCTTCGCCGATGAAGATCAGGTCCGGAAACTCCGCCTTTAAACGCGCAGTTACCCAATGCCAGAACTCGGTGGGTACCATTTCCACCATATCGCACCGGAAACCATCTACTCCCTTTTGCGCCCAGTAATGCAGTATGGCGTGCATCTTAAACCACAGAGGCGGCACAGGCTCAAAGTGCGGGGTACGGTTGTTCAGGTAGTCTACGCCGTAATTGAGTTTTACCGTTTCAAACCAGTCGTTAATGGATGGTGTGGCGCTGAATACATCATTCCCGGTGGCCTTAGCGGGATTCTCGCTGAACTTGCCATCCTTCAACGGGCTATGAAAGCCATCCCCACCCGGATTATACCCGCCGGGAACCGTAAAGGGCTGGCCGGGGGTATAATAAAAATCATTATTCGGATCGAAAGCCTTAGTATTATCATCATCCTGCCCGATGTCGCGCACACCGGCAGGCTTTGCATCAGAAGAATAATGGCGGGCCACGTGGTTGGGTACAAAATCCATCAGCACCTTTAAGCCGTTGGCATGGGTACGCTTAATCAGCGCCTCATATTCGGCCATGCGGTGGGGTACCTCAACGGCCAGGTCGGGGTCTACATCATAATAATCCTTTATGGCATAGGGCGAACCGGCACGGCCCTTTACCACGTCCGGGTCGTCGGGCGGTATGCCGTATTTACTGTAGTCGGTCATGGTGGCGTGCTCAATTACGCCGGTGTACCACACATGGCTAAAGCCCATGCCTTTAATTTGCTGCAGGGCCTTATCGGTAATGTCATTAAACTTACCCGAGCCGTTTTCTTCTATCGGGCCGTAATGCCGGTTTACCGTTTTAGTGTTACCGAACAAACGGGGCAGCAGCTGGTAAATAATCAATTTATGTGAAGGTGATGATACTTCCATGTGGCGTTTCTTTTTCGCAGGCAAACTTTGTGCGTACACGGTACCCTGCAATAAAAGCAGGAACAGCAGGCAACAGTAAAGTTTGCGGCTTTGCATATTAATTACTTTCGATGAAGGTTTCCTTATCAGCCTCCAGCTTGTGCGCTTTGCCGTAAACCAGCACGGTAAGTTCCTGGTCGGAAGCATTGGTGATCTGTACGCCCGCCTTGCTTACCTTAACATTCAGCAGTGCGCCACGAAAGCCCACATGGAATGAAAATGACTGCCATTTGGCTGGCAGGAAAGGCTGGAACGACAGCTTATCCTCACGTACCCGCATACCGCCAAAGCCTTCTACCACGGCCATCCAGGTGCCTGCCATTGAGGTGGTATGGCAGCCGTCCTCGGTATCATTGTTATAATCATCCAGATCGAGCCGGGAAGTGCGCAGATAAAACTCGTAGGCACGGGCTTCGTCGCCCAATTTAGCGGCTAATATGGCATGTACGCAGGGAGATAACGAAGATTCATGCACCGTGCGCGGCTCGTAAAAGTCGAAGTTGCGGCGGATGGTATCCATATCAAACCTATCCTCAAAAAAGTAAATCCCCTGCAACACGTCGGCCTGCTTGATGAAGCAGGATCGCAAAATACGGTCCCAGCTCCATTTCTGGTTGATGGGCCTGTCAGTTGCAGGCAGGTCTTTCACCAGCACCTGCTCCTTATCCAGGTAGCCGTCCTGCTGCAAGAATACCTGCTGCTGTTCATCATACGGGTAATGCATCTTTTCAACAATGTCGCTCCACTTACTGGTTTCGGCTGCTTCATCAAAACGGATACGGCTGCTTAATTCCTGGTATTTGCCGTTGTCCGCAGCCTTCACCTTTTCAATCACTTCCGTAGTATATTGCAGGCACCAGGCCGCTAAGGTATTGGTATACCAGTTGTTGTTGATGTTGTTCTCGTACTCGTTAGGCCCGGTAACGCCTAACATCACGTACTGCTGCTTTGCTGCCGACCAGTTGACCCGCTGCGCCCAGAACCTTGCGATGGCAATCAGCACTTCCAGCCCATAATCGGTCAGGTACCGCTCGTCGCCGGTGTAGCGCACATAGTTGAAGATGGCGTAGGCAATCGCCCCGTTGCGGTGAATTTCCTCAAAGGTGATTTCCCATTCGTTGTGGCATTCGGTACCATCCATGGTTACCATGGGGTACAGGGCGGCACCATCCTTAAAGCCCAGCAGTTGTGCGTTTTCAATAGCCTTACCTAATTGTTTATAGCGGTACAGCAACAGGTTGCGGGTTACCTTTTGGGGAGCTGTAGCCAAATAGAAAGGCACACAATAGGCTTCCGTGTCCCAGTAAGTAGAGCCGCCGTATTTTTCGCCGGTAAAACCTTTGGGGCCGATGTTCAGGCGGTCGTCTTCGCCGGTATAGGTTTGATTGAGCTGGAAGATGTTAAAACGTATGCCCTGCTGTGCTGCGGCATCACCCTCGATAATAATATCGTTGTGCTTCCACTTTTCGGCCCAGGCTGCGGCCTGTTCGGCCAGCATCGTATTAAAACCTTTCCGGCTGATGCGCTGCAACGTTTCCCTGAGTTTGGGTTCCAGTTCTGCTGCCGGATGGTTTTGCGACGACAGGTTAGCGGCGTACTTATAAATAGTAATCGCCTGCCCCTGCTGTGCCTCCATCTGAAAAGCAGCACCTATGTACTTTTCCTTTTCTATGTTTTGAGGTTCAGGTGTGATTGTATTACCCTCAACCGTAACGGCATACTGCATACCGGTTGCCACCTCGAAGCCGGTCTTTTTGGTGCGCAGCTGTACAAAGCCGCCGTTTTCGAAACTGCCTTTCTTTACTTCGTCCCAAAACTTTTCGTCGTAGTTGGAATCCTTATTTTTCACGTCCCCGTCGATATATGGCTCTATACTAAGCGTGCCCGAAAAGTTAACCGGGATAAGCGTGTACCTGATGGCCCCCGCCTCATCGTCTACCATGCTGCAAAAGCGTACCGACTCTACTTTAACTTCCTTACCCTGTTTGGTTACGGCAGTAAAGGTTCTTTTCAGGTAGCCTTCCTTCATGTTCAGTTCGCGGCTGAACTGGCTTACTTCGCAGGTATTCAGGTCCAGCAGTTCACCATCAATGGTTATATTGATACCGATCCAGTTGGCGGCATTCAGTACCTTGGCAAAGTACTCCGGGTAGCCGTTCTTCCACCAGCCCACCCGTGTCTTATCGGGATAATACACCCCGGCCACGTAGTTGCCCTGCAGCGTATCGCCGGTATACGTTTCCTCAAAGTTTGCCCGCTGGCCCATACGGCCGTTGCCCAGGCTGAATATACTTTCTGATACCTTATTATAATGCGGATTGAAGCCCTCTTCAATGATGCTCCACTCGTTAACCCCAATGTAATTCTTCATAGGCCCCCCAGCCCCCTAAAGGGGGAGTTTTATGTGTTGTTTTATTATATTTAATACTTGATGTATGTTTTGAAACAGTTGTTCGTTGGTAAAACGTATAACCGTCAAACCATCGCTTTCTAAGTTGTGTTGCCGTTCAATGTCATTTGCAATCACCTCGGGTTTAAGATGGATTCCTCCATCTAACTCTATCACCAACTGACATTGGTGGCAATAAAAGTCGGCAATATAGATACCTAATGGGTGCTGCCTCCTGGATCTAACGCCTAACTGCTTACCTTTTAAATGACCCCATAAAAGCATTTCTGCGGGGGTCATTTGATTACATAAATCAAACGCTCTCTGATAAATCAGTCTATCAGCCCCGAATGACATTTTAATCTTCGCCATAACAGCAAACTCCTGTTCCCCCTTCAGGGGGTTAGGGGGCGAAGTTGTTCTACCGTTATTTTATCTAACCCGCTAATTACCTTATCTGCTTCCGTAAGCACCTGCGGATCACCTACCCCAATCGCTTTCATATCGCCGTTTTTCGCAGCCTCAATACCGGCAATGGCATCTTCAAACACCACGCAATCGGCCGGAGCAACACCTACGGCTTCGGCACCTTTTAAAAACACTTCGGGGTCGGGTTTGGGGTTGCTTACCTTATTGCCATCGATAATGGCATCGAATAGGTTGACCAGCTGGATTTTTTCCAGTATCATCATAGAATTCTTACTGGCCGAGCCTAAGGCCGTTTTTAACCCGGCGGCACGGCAACTGATCAGAAATTCCTTTGCACCCGGCAAAATCTCGTCGGGCTTCATCTGCCCTATCATCTCCACATACCAGTTGTTTTTACGGGCGGCCAGCTCCTCCTTCTCCGCTTCGGTTTTGGTAACGCCGCCCCACTGCAAGATCAGCTCAAGCGAACGGGTGCGGCTTACGCCTTTCAGCTTCTCATTGTCATGCTCGGTAAAATCGAACCCTAATTCGTTGGCCAGGCGCTTCCAGGCTTTGTAATGGTATACGGCGGTATCTACAATCACCCCGTCGAGGTCAAATATGCAGGCTTTAATGGTATTCATCGGGTAGTGTATTAAGCGCTTGTTTTAAATTATAAAAAGTTGTCATTTCTGCCCTACGGTCGAAATAATGGTATGTTTATTTCGCCAATAAAATTTGGCGTTTATATACAAAGCTAATCCAATTACGTCATTGCGAGGAACGAAGCAATCCCCGACTTACAGAGCCGCTTTGCATATCGAGGATTGCTTCGTTCCTCGCAATGACGCACGGTGTTTTGTGTTTATTTGTCTTAGAACACATGATCATAACCGTTTAGGTTGACTTTGTACATAAATGCCGGAGATTTAATCAGGCTACAAGTAATTATAAGCCTTGCTAAACTATGTAAATTAACGGGTATTACCGGGCAGCAGTTCCAAAACCAGCGTACTTTTCGGTTTCAGGGTCAGGCTGCCCAGATCAGTGGTTTCCCCGGTGATCACATTCTGTGCCTGTGTTGCCCTGCCGATGCGTTCGCTGTACCGGCCGGTGGTCAGGGTTTCCTCTTTATCATTACTGTTATAAACCACCATTACGGTTTTCTGCCCATCGTACCTGAAATATACATATACATTGTTTTCGGGTATGTATTGCATCAGCTTTCCGGTTTGCAGGGCCGGGGTAGCCTTGCGGTAATTAGCCAGTCTGCGCACATAATCAAAGGCATCATTCTCCTTTTTGCTGCGGCCCTGGGCGGTAAATTTATCCTGCTTGTCGCCGGTCCATCCGCCCGGAAAATCTTCCCTTACCAAGCCATCAGGGTTCGAGAAATTTTTCATCAGTATCTCATCTCCATAGTAGAGCTGCGGGATGCCGCGCAAAGTTAACAGCAGCGCCATGCCCGATTTGTATTTATTGATGTCCTCACCCACTACCGACAACAGCCGGCTCATGTCGTGGTTATCCAGAAAGATTACGTTGCGGGCAGCATCCTGGTACAAAAAATCCTGCGCCAGTACTGCGTACAAGCGGTTCACGCCATCCGTCCAGCCCGGTTTTCCGTTTAACGCTTCATAGATGGCATCTTTAACTACCCCATCGGTTACCCCCGGCAGGTGAGTATCAAAGCCACGGTTAACGGTATTGCCGCCGGTAAAAAACGCCTGGTTAGCGGCCGACCATACCAGCGTTTCGCCATAAATAGACAGGTGCGGAAACTCGGCCTGTACCTTTTGCGCCCAGTCGGCCATGTAGGCGGCATCATTGTAGGGGTAGGTATCCAGCCGGAAACCGTCGATCCCTGCATACTCTACCCACCAGATATGGTTTTGGGTAAGGTAGTTCTGCACGTAGGGATTATTCTCGTTCAGGTCGGCCATGCGGCGGTCAAACCAGCCGTCGAGCATCTTTTTCTTGTCGGCAGGCGCGCCGTGCGGGTCCATCACCGCCATATCCCTGAAGTTGGAGTTGGTAAACACAGGCCACTGGTGCACCCAGCTTTTCATCGGCATATCCTGTATCAGGTAGCTTTCGGTACCGATATGGTTATGCACCAGATCCTTGATCACCTTGAGGCCCATACTGTGGCAGCGCTCCACGTACTGGCGGTATAATTCGTTGCTGCCGTAGCGGGGGTCTATCTTGTAATAATCCGTTACCGCATAGCCATGATAAGAGGCCTGCGGCTCATCATTCTCAATTTCGGGCGTCATCCAGATGGTGGTTACCCCCAAATCCTTCAGGTAATCCAGGTGGTTCACCAAGCCTAAAATGTCGCCGCCATGCCGGCTGAACATCGAATCGCGGTGCAGGCCGGTTTCGCGCATGGTGCTCACCACGTCATTATTGGGGTCGCCGTTGGCAAAGCGGTCGGGCATCAGCAGGTAGATCACATCCTTGCCGGTTACTCCCTGCGCCCGGTTGGCCGCCTTGTTACGGGCCTTTAAGGCGTAAGTATAGGTTACCTCCTGTTCGCCGGCTTTGGTAAACCGGATAGGGAAGCTGCCGGGTTTGGCGGTTGCCGAGATTTGCAGGTCTAAAAACAGGTAATTCGGGTTCTCTGCCTTGTGCACCGCCTTCAGCTTTACACCGGCGTAGCTGAGCGTGGCCTGGCGCTCGCCTATGCGGTTGCCATGTACCAGCAGTTGCAGATTCGGGTTGCTCATGCCTGCCCACCAGTTCATGGGCTCGATGCGCTCCAGTGCGGGCATTTGCGCTTTTACACCGGTGGCAGCGAACAAGATCAGCCCGGCGGCTATCAGCATTTTTTTCATAAGTAGTTGTATATGAGCATTAAATAGTTCGGCCGATGATGCCTGAACCATGCATCAAAATTAGAATAAATTTTTGCAGCTTGCTGCTGAAGGACTGAAATGTTTAGCTGAAAGCCAAACATATATACCTGTATAATAATTGTACCTACATTAACCAGCCGCGATGATCAAAAAGTTACTTCTGCTAACTGTACTATTACTGGGCTTTCTTGCCTCCTGTGAAACAAATACGGATAAAAGCCTGTACAAGGTAATCAAGATAAAGGACGGCGATACCATTGAGATTTTGAGCAGCGACAACCAGCCCATCGCGGTGCGCCTGGCCGAGATTGACTGCCCTGAAAAAACGCAGGCCTTCGGGCAGAAGGCCAAACAGTTTACCGCTGAATTATGCTTTGGCAAGCGGGTACGCATCAGCAACGGCACGCGCGACCGCTATGGCCGCACCGTGGCCGAAGTAACGCTGGAAGATGGCACCAATGTGAACCGCGAACTGGTAAAGAACGGCTATGCCTGGCAATACACCGCCTACTCTAAAAGTGCCGAACTGGCCGAATTACAAGAGGAAGCTAAGGCGCAGCACCTGGGGCTATGGTCGGCATCGCGGCCCACACCGCCCTGGCTATACCGGAAGCACAAGCGCAATAAGCGGCAGCCGCAATATGATTATGCCGAATAGGTTGATTGGTCATTGGTCATTGGTCATTGGTCATTGGTCATTGGTCATTGGTCATTGGTCATTGGTCATTAAGGTGAATTGAGTTGACAAAATAGTGTTTTGAGGAATGTGCAATACCCTTTTAAATGAAGGACTGATTTGATAGCCTGTATGAAAGCCCTCACCTCTGCTGTTTCCTTTAGTTATAAGAACGACAGTAATCGCTCGCCTAATAAATATCTTATATCTTCGCTTTCAAACCCTGCTTTATTCATGAAAGTATTTAAAGCGTTATTTTTCCTGAGCATAACCGGGCTGCTGCTCTGGGCTTTGCAAACCAAATTTGGCCAGGTACCGCCGGTGGGCACCTTTTTGAACCCCACCACTGGTTTCTGGCAAAATGCTGAGAGCCTTAAGCAGAAAGACGATCAAAATTTAAAACTGGATGGATTAACCGGCCGCGTTGTAGTGCGGTTTGATGAGAACCACATTCCGCATGTATTTGCCGGTAACGATCACGACCTGTATTTTGCCCAGGGGTATCTTACTGCCCGCGACCGCCTGTGGCAGATGGACATCCAAACCCGCAGCGCCGCCGGCCGCCTGGCCGAGGTAGCCGGGCCGGGCGCATTGCCCGCCGACCGCTACCACCGGCGTATGGGCATGGTGTACGGCGCCGAACGTACCATTAACGAAATGATGCAGCACCCCGTAACCCGGAAAATGCTGCTGGCCTACACCGCCGGGGTAAACAGCTACATCCACTCGCTTTCACCTGCCGAATATCCCATTGAATTTAAACTGCTGGGCTATGCGCCCGAAGAATGGAAGCCCATCAATTGTGCATTTTTGCTAAAGCTGATGTCGGAAACGTTAACGGGCGGCTCGGATGAATTTGCCATGAGCAATACGCTCAGCCGCTTTGGTCCGGATACAGTTAAAAATCTTTTTCCGGATTACCCCTATCGCGAAGAGCCTGTTATTCCTAAAAATACGCCCTGGAATTTTAAGCCGCTGCCCATCCCCAGGCCGTCCAACAGCTTTCGGCAACAGATGCGCTCACACCTGAAAACACAGCCCATTGCCGATGGCATTGGCAGTAATAACTGGGTAGTGAGCGGCCGTAAAACGGTTACCGGTTACCCTATGCTGGCCAATGACCCGCATTTGGGCCTGAGCTTTCCGTCCATCTGGTACCAGATACAGTTATCGGCTCCCGGTGTAAACGTAAACGGCGTTTCGCTGCCCGGCGCACCAGGCATTATTGTAGGCTACAACCAGCAGGTAAGCTGGGGCGTTACCAATGTAGAATCTGACGTACTGGACTGGTACCAGATAAAATTTAAAGACCAAAGCCACAATGCCTACCGGTACAACAATCAATGGAAAGCCGTTGAAAAACGCATTGAAGTAATTAAGGTGCGGGGCGCCGCAAATGTGGTTGATACGGTATTATATACCCACCACGGGCCGGTAGTATATACGGACACGGTGCAAAAGGGCGGGCCTCAACGATACGTTGACATACCTGTAAATGCGGCGCTGCGCTGGATTGCGCATGACCCATCAGATGAATTTATGACGTTCTACCTGCTCAACCGGGCTAAAAATTATCAGGATTACCGGAAGGCGCTTACCTTTTATACAGCCCCCGCTCAGAATTTTGTATTTGCCGATGCCGGAAACGAAATTGCCATGTCGCCTAATGGTAAGTTTCCGCTGAAATTTAAAGAACAGGGCAAGTTTCTGATGGATGGCAGCGACCCCGGCAACGACTGGCAGGGCTGGATACCTGCCGACCAGAACCCCGTAGCCAAAGATCCGGCCCAGGGGTACCTGGCTTCTGCTAATCAAACCTCTACCTACCCCAGCTACCCTTACTATCTGCATTGGGAATTTGGCAGTTATCAGCGTGCTAAACGGTTAAACAACCGCCTGAGCGCCATGAAGCACATTACGGTAGACAGTATGCGCCTGTTGCAACTGGATGATTACAGTATACATGCCTGCGATGTATTACCTGCATTGTTAAAACGCATTAACCCTGCCCAGCTTACCGCCGTACAGCAACAGGCTTATCAGGTATTAAAAACCTGGAACCTGCGTTTCAGCAAGGATGCCGTTGGCGCTACTCTATTCCAGCTTTGGTGGCAAACGCTGGATGGAATGATCTGGGATGAGTTTAACAGCAATGCAAACATGCCGTTGCGCCGCCCCTCGCGCGACCGTACCGTAGAACTGATTTTAAATGAGCCGCGCTCCCGCTGGTTTGACATAGTCGCAACGCCGGGCAAAGAAACCATAGATGATGTGGTGAGCAGCGCCTTTAATACTACCGTTGATGAACTGGTGCGGCAGCATGGCAAACCTGGCGAGCGCTGGGCCTGGGGCAGCATTAAAGGTACGCATATCGATCATTTGAGCAGGCAGCAGGCGTTTGGCACCGGCAAGTTTTTAATCGGCGGGGCCGGAGGCGTTGTAAATGCCGTAACGGAAACTACCGGCCCTTCCTGGCGCATGGTGGTGCAGCTGGGGCCGCAGGTAAAGGGGTATGGCGTATTCCCCGGAGGCGAATCCGGCAACCCGGGCAGCCCTTATTACAAGGATATGCTGCAAACCTGGAAGGACGGTAAACTGAATGAGCTGCTCTACCTGCGCTCGGCCGGTGAAACATCCAAACGCATTAAATCATCACTCACGCTAAATAAGAAATAACATGCTCATTATCATCATATTTGCATTGGTTTTTGCCTGTGGCTTCTTTCTGCCCTGGTGGGTGCTGGCTATCATCTGCTTTGCCGCTGCCTTTTGGCTGGCCCGGTCCGGCAGCCAGGCATTTTGGTCGGGCCTGCTGGCGGTAGCCATTGCGTGGATGCTGCTGGCACTGTTTCAAAGTATGCCTAACAACCATGTGCTGGCTTCGCAGGTGGCTACGCTGTTTTACCTGCCCAACTGGATGCTGCTGTTGGCCATAACCGGGCTGATTGGCGGTTTAGTTGGCGGATTTGCAGGTGCAGGCGGCTATTGGGTGCAACAGGCATTCGGCCGCCGGTCGGCAGAGGATGAGCAGCCGGAATAGTAACGCCAGCATTCAGATAAAATATAAATTCAACCCAACACGTCTTTCAACCGCAGGGAGACATCTTCTGCTGTAAACCGGCTTCTTGAAGAAAATTTCTCCTGCGGTCGAAATGACAGGGTGGAGTATATCATGTAGTGGAAACATTTATTCCTATTCAACAATTAGCTGAGGACTGTACTTGTAACTGCACCAACCAATATTTAATAAGCCATTAGCGTTAATTACTGCAAAAGGTGCTGGTGTTGTATATTTGCACCATGCAAAAGCCGCTACTACAGCAAATATTTTCTATTGCCGATAAGCAGCAATTTGAACAGGCCGCCCTGCAGGTTTTCGGGTATCAGGCTGCGGCTAACCCGGTATATGCACAATTTATAAACGGCTTAGGAATTACCGCAGCCGAGGTGCGGCATATCGGCCAGATCCCCTTTATGCCGGTTGAGTTCTTTAAATCTCATGCTATCATCACAGATCATCAAACACCAACCGTTACGTTTACCAGTTCGGGCACTACCGGCATCGTAACCAGCCGGCACCCGGTTGCCGATGTAAGCTGGTACGAAAACAGCTTCCGCAAGGCATTCGAATTGTTTTATGGCCCGGTTACCGGTTACTGCGTACTGGCGCTCCTGCCCTCCTATTTAGAGCGCGAAGGCTCATCGCTCATTTATATGGCGGCTGATCTGATTCAGCAGTCCGGCCACGCCGATAGCGGCTTTTATTTGTACAACCATGAAGATCTATACCAGCAGTTACTGAAACAACAGCAGGCCGGTCAGCCTACGCTGTTAATTGGTGTTACCTTCGCTTTGCTTGATTTTACAGAGCAGTATCAGCTTCAGTTTCCTGAACTTGTGGTTATGGAAACCGGCGGCATGAAAGGGCGCAGGCACGAAATGATACGTGAGGAATTGCACACGTTACTGAATGCCGGGTTTGGCACCCGCGCCATTCACTCTGAATATGGCATGACCGAACTGCTGTCGCAGGCTTATTCCAAAGGTGAAGGTATTTTCAACTGCCCGCCCTGGATGAAGATCATTACCCGCGACACCAACGACCCGCTGCAATTATTAGGCACGCAGGCAACCGGGGGCGTGAACATTATTGACCTGGCCAACATCAATTCCTGCTCGTTTATTGCCACGCAGGATTTAGGCCGGGTATATGCCGACGGCTCTTTTGAGATACTGGGCCGCTTTGACAATGCCGACATCCGCGGCTGTAATCTTTTAGTGGCCTGAGTATGTTCGATTTGTTATGCTGAAGTTTTTAGTATTTTTGAGCAAATAAGTAACCATCAACATCCGATGATTGAAAAGTTTTTGAATGACCAGCAGGACCCTAAAGCGGTTGAAAAAGTATATTCCCGCCTTAACGACCTGCTAACTACCGATGAGCAGATCATCTATATTGCCACCCAAAAAAAGCCGCTGGTTAATCTTTTTCCCGATTGTGTGGCACTAACCAACAAGCGTATCCTGTTCTTCACACCCGCTAACCTTGGGCTTTCCATTAAGTTTATTGATTTTGTGTGGAAAGATATTGCTGATGTAAATACTAAAGAAGAAATTATTGGAGCCATTTTTAGCGCCACCACGGTTAACGGCTCCGAAATGGGTGTAGATTACCTGCCCAAAGTGCAGGCCCGTAAACTGTACCAGTATTCGCAGGAACGCAAGGAAGCCGAGCGTGAAGCACGGCGCCTGCGCGAATTGGAAGAGAAACGAGCCGCATCGGGCGCATTTCAGTATGACAATGCTAACCGGCAGCCGGAAGAAACACCTGCGCCCACCCTTGCCCCACAACCTCACTTTAATGCGGTGCAGGCATTTACGCCTGCACCGCCTGTGCAACAGCCGCCGGTTCAGGCGCAACCACCGGTAGCAGTCGAGCCGGTGGCCCCGCAAAAACCTGATGAACTTACCGAAAAATTAAAAAAGCTGAAAATGCTGTTCGACAACAGCCTGATTTCGCAGGAAGAGTATAACCAGAAGAAAATGGAGCTTTTGAGCGAATTATAACAAAACTGCCTGCGGTATTACCGCAGGCAGTTTTGTTATAATAACCGGTTGTCAAAGGCAAAAGTATTCTTCTTTAGCAGCTTCACTCTATTAACCAGGGGATGCTGAGGATTCAATATAAAATTAAATTCTTCGTTTACAATGGCCGACGGTACTTTGAGCAATAGGTATTTGCCATCACTTAAAAACTGATCGCCCAGTTGCTTAAGCTGTACAGGTTCAGGGTATTCGTTCCAGCCATCAGGCAACTGGTCGACGGCTAAAGACAGCACGTTATCCTCCGGAACCTCTACAGTGGCAATGCAATAATCAGCAGGCAGTAAGCCGGGCGGTATATGCACCAGCACTTCCAGCACGGCCAGCGCCCTTGATGATGCCATGTAAACGGCCGGCTTGCCGATGCTGTTCCACCGGCCACCGTATAACCGGGCGCCGGTACCGCTTAAATCTCCGGCATAAGCACACTTGCCTAAACGATAAAGCACCATCAGGCAAAAATGCCGTGCTCAATACGGCCCAGTTCTTTGAATATCATATCAAATCCAATGGAAGTATCCAGTAGCGAGGCAGGTGTTTCGCCTTTATAGATATGCGCCGGCGTACGCATCCACTGCTTAAATTTATCCATAGAGCCAAACACCTCCTGGCCACGGCTGTACAGGCGGGCCAGTTCAATGGCTTTTTCGGCGTATTCGGTTTTGATGATGGCTGCATCTTCATACCGCTGCAAGGTACGGTCAGAGATGTGCATTACCCCGGCCAGTTCCTGTAAGGTGAAAGATATTTTTTGCGCCAGCGAAAGCAGGGTTTTTTTGGGCAAACCCTGCCGGGATAACTTCAGAATATCAAAATCTGTTGCTACACTGGTTGCCTTAACACCGTTAAGTAACTGGTAAAACGGAACGGGTGAACCTATGGGTAAGTAAGCTGCCATAGGTTCATTAACCTCCTGTACGGATAATTGTTTCTTTTTGTACGACATTTATCCAAAAATAAATACAAAATGTCGCATCCGCAAATTATTCGGCAATAATTAAAAAATAATTGCGCTTGCCTTTCTGGGCAATCAAAAACTTCTGATTGATTAACTGTGTGTCCGTATACTTTTCATCGATGGCCGGTATCTTCACTTTGTTTAAAGATACGCCGCCGGCCTGAATCATTTTTCGGGCTTCGCCTTTTGAATTAAAAACGGCCGTTTTGGCACCCAGCAGTTCTACCGCATTTATTCCCGGCGCCAGCTCTGCTTTGCTGATTTGAAATTGCGGCACCCCTTCAAACAAGCCAACCACCTCGTTATCAGTCAGTTCATTCAAAAACTCGATACCGGTACCGCCAAATAAAAATTCGGATGATTTGATGGCCTTTTCGTACTGCTGCTCCCCATGCACACGAACGGTGATATCCCTGGCCAGGGCCTTTTGCAAGCCGCGCTGATGCGGTGCGCCTGCATGTTCCGCTTCAAGCGCGGTGATGGTTGCCTCATCAAGCAATGTAAAAATGCGGATGAAGGTACGGGCATCATCATCGCTGGCGTTGAGCCAGAACTGATAAAACTGGTATGAAGAGGTCTTTGCCGGGTCGAGCCAGATGTTGCCGCCTTCGGTTTTGCCGAATTTGGTACCATCCGCTTTCTTAATCAGCTGCGTAGTTAAGGCGTACGCCTCGCCGCCATCCTTAC
Source organism: Mucilaginibacter sp. (assembly GCF_965200995.1). Classification (GTDB taxonomy): domain Bacteria; phylum Bacteroidota; class Bacteroidia; order Sphingobacteriales; family Sphingobacteriaceae; genus Mucilaginibacter. The sequence goes on from NZ_OZ241743.1 coordinate 97,691, forward strand.
GGCGGATTAACTCGGTACCGGTAACAATGTTGCCCCACTGGTCGGAGCCGCCCATTTGTAACGCACAATTCTTATGTTTCCACAAATAGTAAAAATCAAAGCCCTGCACCAGCTGGTAAGTAAATTCAGTAAAAGACATGCCGGTATCGCCGCTCAGGCGGTTCTTTACGGAATCCTTGCCCATCATGTAATTTACGGTAATATGCTTACCCACATCACGGATGAAATTCAGGAAGGAAAAATCTTTAAACCAATCGTAATTATTCACCATCCCGGCACTATTGGCGCCGCAGTTAAAATCCAAAAATTTTTCGAGCTGCGCCTGTATACCTGCCAGATTGTGCTGTAAGGCATCTTCGGAAAGCAGGTTGCGCTCCTGCGATTTTCCCGATGGATCGCCCACCATACCGGTGGCCCCGCCTACCAGTGCGAACGGCTTATGCCCCGCACGCTGAAAATGAATCAACGTCATGATCTGCGCCAGGCTGCCTACGTGTAAGGAATCGGCAGTAGGATCAAAGCCGATATAGCCCGAAGCCATGCCTTTGCTCAGTAAATCTTCAGTTCCGGGCATTATATCATGCAGCATACCGCGCCAGCGCAATTCTTCAACAAAATTCATCTTTAAGCTATTATAAATTCAACCCGCAAATATATAATATTCAACCGAACAGGCAGCTTCGGTAAAGCGCACCAAACCCATTTCACCCATTTGAATATGCCAGAATTTTAGGGTATTTTGCACCTATCCGATTATGAACTTTCTCTCGCATTTTTACTTTGACCGGCATTGCACCGACTGCTACTATGTATTAGGTACCGTTATGCCCGATTTGCTTAAGAATGCTGATAAAAGTGCCAATATACACCCTGAAAAATCATCACACCACGATACACCCATCCAATCGCTGGTTAACGGCTGGAAGAAGCACCTGGAGGTAGACCGTCATTTTCATAATTCGGCATTCTTTAAATATCATTCGCATCAGTTAAAATTGGCGTTGCTTCCGGCCCTGCAAGGGTCGCCGGTAAAGCCGTTCTTTTTAGGCCATGTTGCACTGGAGCTGGTTTTAGATAATTTATTGCTAACCGAAGGAAGGGTTGAAGCAGGCGATTTTTATCATCACCTGGAAGGGTGCACTGATGATAACATCAGCAGGTTTCTGCAAATCAGTTCGTGGCCGGATGCTGAGGTATTTTTGAATTTTTATCACAACTTTAAAAAGAGCCGTTACCTGTATAGCTACATAGAAATCGGCCAGGTTAGCTATGCCCTTAAACGCATCTGTTCGCGCATCTGGCACCAGCCATTTACACCGAAGCAGGAAAGTTTGCTGAACAATATTCTGGCAGATTACCGCCAAAAGCTACTGCCAGTATTTATGGAGATATACCAGGAAATAGAATTGAAACTGGCCGGCTGACTTAGTTGGAGTTTTCGAGCACCGGTATGGTTTCCTTGTTACGGTTAATTTCGCGGTTACGCATGCGCTGAAAGAGCAGACCAAACATAATAGCCACAACAACACCTATAGTGCCCTGAACAAACAAAGTAACCTGCGCCCCAACGCGGTGTGCAGCCCAGCCGGCCAAAAAACTACCCAGCGGCTGCATGCCCTGAAAAGCCATTACATAGTAACTGATTACCCTACCCCGCATATTATCGGTTACAGTGGTTTGTATAAAGGTATTGGTACCGGCAATCTGCATCATCATACCCATGCCCGAGGGCAGTATGAACAGCAGTGCAAGCCAAAGGCTGTGACATAATGCAAACACCGCTATACCCGCACCGCAAATGATGCTCGAATAAATAACCACCCTTTTAATATGTAAGGTGTTGTTCAATCCGGCCATGTAAACAGCGCCGAATAATGCGCCCAACCCCGAGATACTGTTCAGTAAACTATAGGTTCCGGCACTGCCTTTGAATATATCTTTGGCAAATACCGGCATCAGCGTACTGTATGACATTACGAAGAAACTGCTGCAGGCCATCAGCAGTATCATCAGTTGTATATTTTTTTCGTGCTTCAGGTAATCCCAGCCCTGCTGCAAATTTTGCCAAACGGTTTGCGTGGTTTTCTTTACTTCTACAGGTTTCAGCCTCATTAACAATAAGGATATAATTACCGCCACAAAGCTGATGGCATTCAGCAAAAAGCACGCACCGCTGCCTACGGTTGTAAGCAATACGCCGGCCACCGCAGGCCCCAGCAAACGTGCCAGGTTCACCATTGATGAGTTTAAGGCAATGGCGTTCTGTAAGTCCTTTTTATCATCAATCAGCTGGATCATGAGCGATTGCCGGGCCGGGGTGTCAAAGGCATTAACAACACCCAATATGGCGCTCAATATTATAATAGTGATCAAATGGTAGGTATGTGTAAGTATCAGCGCAGCCATAATACTGGCCTGCACCATTGCCCCTATCTGCGTGGTAAGCAGTACCCGGTAGCGGTTATGCCGGTCTGAGATTGCCCCGCCGTATGGCGACAGCAGCAGCGTAGGCAACTGCCCGGCCAGGTTAACAATCCCCAGCATTAATGCCGAATGAGTTAAACTGTAAACCAGCCAGTTAACGGCTATGCGCTCCATCCAGGTACCGATAAGGGATAATGACTGCCCTACAAAATACAGCCGGAAATTAGGATAGCGCAGCGAGCGAAACGTTTCGGATAATGTTGCCATAACTGTTACAGATAACGCCCTGCTGATGCTATTCGTTTTACATCATTCCGTATCACTGCAAAACAGCGTTCTTTATAAGCAAAAGCGTTTCATTATCAGCCTTGTAACTTTTTAATTTTTTTTTTTCTACTTCAAATATATCCGTACCTTTGCGCTTCCAATTGTATTGGAAAAAAGGAGAAAATTTATTTAATGGCAAAAAAACAAGAAGCAGAAAAAGAATTACAGGCTAAACAAGCTGAGTATGGTGCAGTAGATGCATCAAACCGCAATGAAAGCATTGAGTCAGAAGCTGATTCAATCTCTATTGAGGAAATTAAATCAAAAATTGCATCCGCCCACGATGATTTCGACTGGGATGCTGATGACAAGAAATTTGGTAACTACAGTGATACCGACCGCGAGAAATTAGAGCAGATGTACGATGTTACATTTAACTCTATTAATCAGGGCGAAATTATCACCGGTAATGTAGTTAGCATTAATGCAAAAGACGTGGTATTGAACATCGGCTTTAAATCTGATGGTATGGTATCCTTGTCTGAGTTCCGTGACATGCCCGATCTGAAAATCGGCGATGATGTGGACGTGTTTGTTGAATCTCAGGAAGATGCAAACGGCCAGCTGGTACTATCACGCAAGCGCGCGAAAACTCAAAAATCATGGGAACGCATTAACCAGGCATTGGATAATGACGAGATCATCACCGGTTTTGTGAAGAGCAGAACCAAAGGTGGTCTGATTGTAGATATAATGGGCGTTGAAGCCTTTTTACCAGGTTCACAGATTGATATCAAACCTATACGGGATTATGATATCTATGTGGGCAAAACAATGGAGTTCAAAGTTGTTAAGATCAACCACGAGTTTAAGAACGTAGTGGTATCGCACAAAGTGCTGATTGAAGACGATTTGGAAAACCAGAAAATTGAAATTGTGGCCCGCCTTGAAAAAGGCCAGGTATTGGAAGGTACCGTTAAGAACATTACCGACTTTGGTGCATTTATTGACCTTGGCGGCGTAGACGGCTTACTGCACATCACCGATATTTCTTGGGGACGTATTGATAACCCGAGAGAAATACTGGCACTGGATCAGAAACTGAACGTGGTAGTGCTGGATTTTGATGATGAGAAAAAACGTATCGCTTTAGGCTTAAAACAACTTACCCCTCACCCTTGGCAAAACCTGGATGAAGCCATTCAGGTAGGTTCGGTAGTTAAAGGTAAGATTGTTACCGTGGCTGATTACGGCGCATTCCTTGAAATCACCCCTGGTGTTGAAGGTTTGATTCACGTATCAGAAATGTCATGGTCGCAAAACCTGCGCAGCCCTCAGGAGTTTTTGAAGGTAAGTGACGAAGTTGAAGCGCAGGTTTTAACTTTAGACCGCGAAGAACGCAAAATGAGCCTGGGTATTAAGCAATTAACGCCAGACCCTTGGCAAAATGCTGCTGAAAGATATGCAGTAGGCACCAAGCACATAGCTACCGTTAAGAACATGACCAACTTTGGTGTGTTTGTTGAACTGGAAGACGGCATTGACGGCTTAATCCACATCTCTGACCTGTCATGGTCTAAGAAAGTGAATCACCCTAACGAGTTTACCAAAGTTGGTGAGAAGTTAGACGTGGTAGTACTTGAACTGGATGTAGAGAACCGCAAGCTGAGCTTAGGCCACAAGCAACTGGAAGAAAACCCCTGGGATACTTTCGAAACCATTTTCACACTCGATTCAGTTCATTCAGGTACTGTATTGAAAGTAACTGACAAGGGTGCTATCGTAGCTTTACCTTATGGTGTGGAAGGCTTTGCGCCAACCAAACACCTGGTAAGAGAAGACGGCAAGAGCATTAAGGCTGAAGAAACTGCTGATTTCAAAATCATTGAATTCAACAAGGACAGCAAGCGTATTGTAATCTCTCACTCACGTATCTGGGAAGATCAGCGTGCCGAGGCCCGTGTTCAGGATTTTGAAAACCGTAAGAAGGAAGCAAAATCTGCCAACAATGCGGTGAAGAAAGTAAAAGAATCCGTAGAGAAATCTACCTTAGGTGATTTAAGTGTACTGGCTCAATTAAAGCAGCAAATGGAAGGTGCTGAAAATGATGCCCGCAACACCAAAAAATCTGATGATTCTGCTGAATAAGCATTAAATAAACTCCCTTTTTATAAGCCCTGCAGCGTTCGCTGCAGGGTTTTTTTGTGTATGGACTCATTGATTAAGTATTATACTTAAAAGACCTGTTTTACAACTTGTAATAAGCAATAACCCAATGACTCGATGTCTGGCCCAATGACTAAATCCTTAATGAACCAATAAACTATTTTATTACATTTGCCCAAATCTAAGCAACGGATGCAAACACTAACTTTGCTTGACGGCCCCAAATTTCAAATCACCATTCAACGCCTTTGCAGGCAGCTTATTGAAAATCACGACGATTTTTCTAAATCTGCAATCATCGGCATTCAACCGCGTGGTATTTATTTAGCGCAGCGTGTAGCCGAAGAATTAAGGCAAATACTACCCGGCAGCCGCATCGAGCAGGGAAAATTGGATACTACGTTTTATCGTGATGATTTCAGAAGGCGCGAATCGCCTTTGCTGCCAAATCAAACGCAAATTGATTTCATTATTGAAGGCAAAAAAGTCATCATGATGGATGATGTGCTGTGGACCGGTCGCACCATCCGTGCCGCCATGGATGCCATGCTGGCTTTCGGGCGGCCCGAAAAAGTGGAACTGCTCACCCTGGTTGACCGCCGATATTCGCGCCAGCTGCCTGTATATGCGGATTATGTAGGTATAGAAGTCGACTCCATCGCCTCACAACGGGTAGTAGTAAGCTGGAAAGAAACGGATGAAGAGGATAAGGTGGTATTACTTTCTGATAAGGAGTGATTCTTATCAGGAATAATATGGAATGTTAAATGTTTATAACACGTCATTGCGAGGAACGAAGCAATCACTCTGCATTATCTTTCAGCGAGGCGTTGAGAGATTGCTTCGTTCCTCGCAATGACGAAGTGAATAAATAAGCGCAAAGTACACACATTACAAACATGGCACTCAGCACAAGGCATTTATTAGGGATTAAAGATTTGAATATCAATGATATTCAGCAGATATTTGAAACGGCAGATACCTTTAAATCGGTATTGAACCGCCCAATCAAGAAAGTGCCTTCGCTGCGTGATGTTACCATTGCCAATATCTTTTTTGAAAATTCCACCCGTACCCGTCTGTCTTTCGAACTGGCCGAAAAGCGCCTCTCGGCAGATGTGGTTAACTTTGCAGCGTCCTCATCCTCAGTGAGTAAGGGCGAAACTTTAATTGACACGGTAAACAATATCCTGGCCATGAAGGTGGATATGGTGGTGATGCGCCACCCCTATGCCGGGGCCGGGGTGTTTTTGTCGCGCCATATCAAGGCGCAGATTGTGAACGCCGGCGATGGCGCACATGAGCACCCTACCCAGGCACTGTTGGATGCCTTTTCCATCAGGGAGAAATATGGCGACGTGGCCGGTAAAAAAGTAGTGATCGTTGGTGATATTCTACACTCGCGGGTAGCGCTTTCCAACATTTTATGCCTAAAACAGCTGGGTGCAGAGGTAATGGTTTGCGGGCCTACCACACTGATACCCAAGTATATAAAATCATTAGGGGTACAGGTAGAGCATAACCTGCTGAAAGCCCTGAACTGGTGCGATGTGGCCAATATGCTGCGCATACAGTTAGAGCGGCAGGATATTAAGTACTTTCCTTCACTGCGGGAATATACGATGCTATACGGCCTGAACAAGCAGATTTTAGATTCGCTGGACAAGGAAATTACCATTATGCACCCCGGCCCCATCAACCGGGGTATCGAGATCACCAGTGATGTGGCCGACAGCAAGCAATCCATTATTTTGAACCAGGTGGAGAACGGGGTAGCCATACGCATGGCCGTGCTGTACTTACTCGCCGGGCAGGCTAATACTTAAAAAACTGAAATATAAGTGCATAAAAAAGCCTTTTACCCACCTATAAAAGCGATAAAAGGCTATTAAATGCTAAAAACGGTAAATTTATTTAGACAGGATAGTAACACCGCGGGTGTTCAGCGTAAATTTGATGTCGCTGTTGCCTTTGGTACTGCTGGTGCTTTTGACGGCAACCGTCATGCCCGACTGAAATGAGGATGGATACTGCTGTTTGGTTTCGTAAACCATGCTGCCGGTGCCGGTGCCATTTACGGCTACCTGCATACCATCCTTCATATCGGTAAAACTGGTGCTTTGCTTCAGATCAAAGTAGGCTTTGTCGCCCGACACCCGCTTTAAGGTATAAGTAACTTTAGTTACCGCATTGGCAGGCATATTCATTTTACCCATCGGCATATTGAGCGGAACATCCTGCGTATAGCTTTCCCCTACCTTAAAGGTTTTGTTCATCAGCTGCATCCGGCCCATCATATTAGCCATCATGCTATTAATGCGGCTCAGGGTAGAATCGGGCAAACGCCTGCCTGATACCGAATCAATTTTTAATTGCCCATCGGCCCCGGTCTGCATGGCGTATACCATTTTGCCGTTCAGCATATCCACCGGCACCGGGAATTGCTGACCATTGATCTTCGGCTGGGCCGAAACATTGTTCAACTGCATGGTAACCGGTACCATACCGTTTACGGCTTTACCGGTAACAATGTTCAGGTCTGCCGACGCGTTAGCGGCAAAATTGGTATTGGCAGACAGGCCTTTTGCCTTCAGGCTATCGGCTACTGCGGTGCCAACCGGAAAGTTTAACTGGCCGGCGGCATCCATATTAACTTTGGTGAGGTATTGCTGCTCCGGCTTATAGCGGATCACCAATTTTACCTGTTGTGCGTTTGCACTCAACGTACAACCCGCTGCCATACCGGCGGCTAAGGTAAAACGTGTTAATTGTTTAAATAATTTCATATCAGTAACTTATACCTCAACTCCCTGCATATCGTATGCCAAGTTTACATTTCAATTCAAATATGACTTAAAATAGTTTGAGCGGTTTGCAAGCCGCTTTGCAGGGCCGCCTCCACCGTGCCCATGGCCGGGCCGCCGTATAAATAGTCACCGGCGAAGAAAATGGTATCCGCAACACCGGCATTCAGCAGTTTACGGGCGGCGGGGGCGGCAACGGTATCATACGCGTAAGAACCGCAGGTAAAGCTATCGGCCGACCAGTTGGCTACCTGCCCGGCTATCAGTTTAGCTTTCAGGATGACCAAATCATATTTAAATACATGAGCCAGTGATTGCAGGGCCTGCTCCAGCAACTCCTCATTCGTGAGGTGTTTCAATCGCGTAGCATATGCGCCGGCCAGCCAGCCGGTTAGCAGCGGCTGGTGGTTGGGCTGCTGCGTCCACCAGGTAGGCACCTGCTCCTGGCTGAACAGGAAGGCCATCTGTTGTAAGCCCTTACCCTGTGCGCCCTTAAAGGCATCTTCTTCCCAAAAGGTAGTATCAAATTGCAGCAGTACCTTAATTACATCGCCAAAGCCCATTTGCTGCCAGGCCTGCTCCTGCTCTTGCAGTGCGGGTTCAAACTGCAGGGCGGCTTCGCTGCCGGGGCGCTGCAATACGCCTAAGGGTACAGCAACAAGTAACCTGCGGGCTGCAAACTGCTCGCCGGTTGCGGTGATGATGTTTACGTTTTGCGGCTGCCAGTTGATGGTTTTTACCGTTTCATTCAGATAGATGCGCGCACCGCTTTCATTGCACTGGTTAGCCAGGTGATTGATCAGGCTGCAGTAGCCCCCGGTAATGCGGTGCTGAGCGCCCTCGTCCTCCTGCTGCCACTCCTCCCGCAGGGCAAAGGTGCTGGCCTTGTCGGGGTCGCCGGTGTCATAACCGGCCACATAGCGCAGTACTGATGCCCTTAAACTGTCGTATTCATTTCCTGAAAAATATTGGTTCAGGAAAGCATTGAGTGGCAGGTCTTCGGTGAGCCCGTTCATTTTTTGCAGCATGGCATCCCAATGGTCATCCTCCATTTCACTCTGGCTAAACTGCCCTGCTTTGTATTGCCACATCTCGCAGCCGGCATGTTCCACTTTTAACCCGGCTTCGTTGATCAGGCGAAGGGATAAGGGCAGATCGCCGTGCACAAACTCGGCCCCTAACTCGGCCGATTTAAAAAAATTATGGCGGGTAAGGGTATGTATGCGCCCGCCGGTACGGTTACGGCCTTCCAGTACCATCACCTGCTTTCCGGCTTTGGCCAGTGTTGATGCCGCCATCAGCCCGGCAGCGCCCGCGCCAATCACAATAATTTCGGTTGTTTCCATAGGTACTGCAAATTAGGAATTACAGTGCGTTAACCAAAATTTGGTTACAAGCCGATGATGATAAGTAAGCAAACCGTCATTTCGACCGCAGAGAGAAGTCTCCGGCATTTAGGCGTAAACCCAACCCTTAGATATGTTTATAGAACAGCGTACAAACACCAGTTGTCAGTGCGAGCGATAGCATGACAATCCCGTAGCTATGCTTGTTCGCCCTGCTTGCAACGGGATTGCCACGCTATCGCTCGCAATGACACGGTTGGGTTAGCTTTATATATAAATGCCGAAATCTTCTCCGGGAAGCCGGTATGCAGCACTTTAATGAATAACAACCCTTGTCACCCTGAGGCACTCGAAGGGTGGTTGCACAGCCTCACCGATGAAAGCCGGTGCACCTATGCTTCGAGTGCCTCAGGGTGACAAGCGTTGTTATGTTTTATAAAAGCTTTTTCAGGCGACCGACATGCGGCAGAAGATTTCTCCCTGCGGTCGAAATGACAGCGGTAATTGGGTATGCTTTGATGAATATTAGCCCGGCCACAGGCATCATTACCAAAGTGGGTTACACCTCTATCTTCAGTCCGTCGTAAGCCAGCTCAATGCCGGGGGGCAGTTCGGGCATTACGTCTACGTACTTGCCCAGGCGGTGGCTGATGTGGGTAAAGTAGGTGGTTTCCGCACCTATCTCCTGTGCAAAGGCAATGGCCTCATCATACGTAAAGTGCGAAATGTGCTGCTGTTTCTGCAAGGCGTTAATTACCAGTATACGTGTGCCCTTTATTTTTTCGCGTTCGGTAGCCGAAATGGTTTTGGCATCCGTAATGTAAGTAAACTCACCCAGGCGGAAGCCGTTCACCGGTAATTTGTAGTGCAATACCTCTATCGGTACAAGGCGGATACCCGCCGCCTCGAAGGGGGCATTGGTAATGGTATGCAGGTTGATTTCGGGGATGCCGGGATATTTATAATCCGAAAAAATATAATAAAATTCGCGGCGCAGGGCTTCCTGCACGCGCACATCGGCATAAATATCAATGGGCGCCTGCTGCCTGAAGTTAAAGGCGCGGATATCATCCAGCCCGGCGGTATGGTCTTTATGGGCATGGGTAAACACCACCGCATCCAGGCGTTTTACATTTTCGCGCAGCATCTGGTACCTGAAATCGGGCCCGGTATCTATCACCACTACCCTGCCCTCATCTTCAAGCATGATAGAGGAGCGCAGGCGCTTGTCGCGCTTATCGGCAGACAGGCACACTTCGCAATCGCAGGCAATCATGGGTACGCCCTGTGAAGTTCCGGTTCCTAAAAATGTAATCCTCACGGTTGTAGTTGCGTTTGTTGTATTTGATGTAACAGGGCCAGTTGCTTATCTTCCAATAGCTGTACGTCTACCGGCAGTTGCTGCAGCAGCCCCATCAGCGCCTGAATTTTATTTTCGAGGTTGGAAAACTTGTTGACCACGATGACCTTGCTGTTTTGAAGCACGCAGGCCCCGGTTTTAAAGTTGCCCTTCTCGTAACGCACCTTGTACCCCGCGCATTTAAGCAGGTGTTCCAGTTTTTCGAGGGTATGGGCGGTAACCGGCAGCATGAACTTTCAAAAATAGCGAATCCCGGCTATTTGTTTACCGAAAAGAAAAACTTACCCTGATTGTTTACTCCGGCAGGTGCCCTTATAATGGCTTAACCTGTTTCGCAATGGTAAATAAACTATATATTTACTGTGTATTTGCCCCTACATTAAATGTCAACTGTTCCGTTAACGCCCAACGAGGAAGAACGTCTTGCTGCGCTTCGCTCTTACCACATCCTGGATACTGCTACCGAGCAGGATTTTGATGAACTCACCGAGCTGGCCTCTGTGGTATGCGGCACCCCTATCGCCCTTATCAGCCTGGTGGATAAGGACCGCCAGTGGTTTAAATCGCATAAAGGGTTACCGGTTACAGAAACCGACCGCGACCAGTCTTTTTGCGCCCATGCCATCAACCAGCCGGATGAACTGATGGAGGTTGAAGATGCGCATCTGGATGCACGATTTGTGAACAACCCGTTGGTTATCGGCGAACCGCACATTACCTTTTATGCCGGCTTTCCGTTAGTGAATGAACAAGGCCATGCTTTGGGCTCCTTGTGCGTAATTGATACGGAAACTAAAAAGCTGACGGATGCCCAACGCTCGGCCTTAAAGATACTGGCTAAGCAGGTGGTTGATAAGTTGGAAAAGCGCAGAAAAACGCTGGAGCTGGAACAAGCCAACCAACGTTTGCTTACTGCCCAGGCAGAACTGCAATCTTCCATGCGCATGGCTTCTGTTAATCACATGCGCTTTCAAAACCTGGTGCGTGAGGCCAATGTAGGCATTATCGTACTCATCGGCGAGGAAACGCGTGTAGAGATTGTGAACCGGGTATATGGTCAGCTTATCGGGCGAAGCGTAGCGCAATTGCTGAACAAACCCTTGTTCGAGGTGATACCGGAAGCCGAAGCCTATTTTAAACCCATTATTGATAAGGTAAGGCACACCGGCGAATCATTTTATTTATACGGTATACCCTACACGGTTTATAATGAAGGGCAAATGATTGAAGGTTACCTCAACCTGGTTTACCAGCCTTATGTAGAAGATGGCGAAACCGTTTCGGGCGTAATTGTACTATGCCATGATGTAACTGAGCAATATAAGGCGCATCAGCTTTTGAAAGATAAAGAAATGCAGTTGCAGGAAGTTAACCAGGAATTACAGGCAATAGCTGAAGAGCAAACAGCGATTAACGAAGAATTGATCTTTACCAACAAAGAGCTGGCAGAAGCCCAAACAGCGGCAATACAAACCAAAGAGTTACTGGATCAGGCGGTAAGCTCTGCAAAGATAGGCACCTGGTCTATCGACCCTGACACGCGCGTTTTGAATGCCTCGCCCCGGTTAAAAGAACTGTTCGGGTATGATGCCGATGAAGAAATGCCCTATGATGCCGCAATAACACACATCAGGGATGACTATCGCGAACGTATAGACAGCGCTGTAAATGAAGCGCTCGCCAACGGCGAAAGTTACGACTTAATATATCCGCTTACCGGCCATCACGACCAGCAATTGAGGTGGGTACGCACTACGGGGCGGTTTTTTGATGGTAATGAGCAAATGAAATCTTACCTGTCGGGCACCGTAATGGACATTACCGAACACGTGTTAGCCAGACAGGCGGTTGAAGAAAGTGAGCAACGGTTCCGCGCATTGGCAGAAGGTTCAGAGATCATGATCTCGATAAATGATGCTGATGGCAATGTAGAATATGTGAACCAAGCCTGGCTAAAATTAACAGGGATAACCCAGGCTGATATGCTGGCCTATGGCTGGGAAAACTTTTTACACCCTGATGATCAGCAACCGTTGCTGGAAAAATTTAAGGAGGGCATAAAATCCAGAGCCGGTTTTACAGTAGAGTTCAGAATGATGGACAAGGATCAAAAGCCGCGATGGATATACACGAAGGTAAATCCACGCTTACTGCCTGATGGCAGCTATGCCGGCAGTATCAGTTCTTCCATTGATGTTACAGCGCAAATTGAAACAAGAAATGAATTACATGAAGCCAACAGCCGCTTAAACATCGCCCTGGATGCCGGGGCATTGGGGTCTACGGAAGTTGACATTGCAACAGGTGCCATGATTTGCACCAGGCAATTTAAAAAATGCTTTGGCAGAGCTGTTGATGAGGAGTTTATTTATCCGCAAATGTTTGAAGCTATGCTTCCCCAATACCGGGATGAAATTAAACGCCGGGTAAAAATTGCACAAGACACCCACAGTATATACCAGGCAGAATACGAAATTACCTGGCCTGATGGCTCTATACACTGGATAAGCGCCTACGGGAGGGCCAGATATGACGAAAAAGACCAGCCCGTAAAAATGGTAGGTATCATTGCAGACATTACCGAACGTAAAAACGACGAGCAGCGCAAAAGCGACTTTATTGGCATTGTAAGCCATGAACTGCGCTCGCCGCTTACCTCTTTAAACGGCTATGTGCAGTTGCTGAACCTTAAGGCAAAGCGTAATGAAGATGTGGCCACGCAGGGTATACTGGATAAAACCCAGCGGCAAATCAACAAGATGCGAACGCTGATTACCGGCTTTTTAGATGTAGCCCGTATGGAAGCCGGCAAGATACACCTGGAACAGAAATGCTTTGATATGGCACAGATGATTAAGGCAGCCGAAGAAGAATCGCTGGCTACCATTTCAACCCACACGGTTTACTTTGCCCCGGTAGAGCATACCCCGGTTTTTGCCGATGAAGACAAGATTGAACAGGTGGTTACCAACTTCATCAACAATGCCGTTAAGTATTCGCCGCCGGGCAGCACTATAAATGTAGCCTGTATCCCTACAGGCAATGTGGTGCAGGTAAGTGTAACCGACGAAGGCATGGGCATCGCCCAACAAGACCTGGCCCATCTGTTCGACCGCTTTTACCGGGTAGACAATATCGAAATGAAAAATGTTAAGGGCTTCGGCATCGGCCTGTACCTGTGTGCAGAAATTATCAACCGGCATAAAGGGCAGATTGGCGTTGAAAGTGAACCCGGCAAAGGCAGTACCTTTTGGTTTACCTTACCCTTACATACAGTTACTGAGCAGTTACCCTAACCCGGCGTTTGAGGCACGGTTAACTATTTGCCGGTTATCATCTGTTCAACCCGAACTGAGCGCCGTACGGGCCGGAGAAAAATCTTTTTGGAAGCGTTTATGTTCCGCAGGAAATCAATCCTCCGGCCTGATATTAACATTTTGAGGCATGCAGTATTGCACCTCATAGCAAGGTTATCCACTGTTATGCCGGTACCAAACCAAACCTGCCAACTATTCCAGCTCTTTTAAGTGAATGGTAATATTAATGGTATAGTCATACAATGTACCGGTTTGCCTGGCTTCATGCAAATTGGTAGGCCATGAGTAATGCTCAATGCCGATACCTTCAATTTCGTATTCCTCGTCAAATATCTTTACCGGTTCCCCGCTGCTGAACTGCCCGATGTCATTATGCGTTACGGCAGCTTTCATGTGGTCTAAATCGGGGGTACAAAAAATGGTTTCATCGTTAAAAATAAACATGAACCGTGTGGCCGAATTGGTTTGTAATGGCTGTACCATACTAATAATTAAGGTTGAAATTATATTGCAGCGTATGGGCTAATAAAAGGTGCCGTTAAATTACAGTTTAATTTGCAACTTAACGGCACGATACCTTAATATTCAGAAATAATTATCTTAAATCTTCCACGTTAACGCCCGGGTGCGCCTTTGTACTGAAAGTAAAGTAATCTCCGGCCACTTTAGGGTTGGGCACAAAGTTACTGAGCAGGTAGGTATAGCGGTTACCGTTCTTATCGAACAATTGGGCGCTGTAGATCAGCTTGGCTGTTTTATCAATCAGTAGTTTTACCTTAAATATGGCAGGCGAGGCCGCAGTGGGGCTTAGCTCAATAGCCTGGTACGTATTGCCGCCCTGCTTTTGATCGCCGGTGTATAAGTACTTATAACCCTTCTCGTACATGGTGAACAGGGTTGCGGGGTTAAGGCCTGTAGCAGTATGGTCTGCGTTGGTTACCTGTACTTCATTATCGCGCTTCTGGTACGTCCACTGGGTTTTGCCATCACTGACGATTTCCTGATCAACGGCTGATTTACCCGCCGGGCTGAACAGGGTAACCCTGTACTTGCCGGTACCCGACTGCGACACCAGCGTGCCCGACTGCGAGCCCTGCGTTTCATTTTGCGGGCTTGCCATCGTCATCCTGAAATCGGTTTTTACCGTGGCGTAGGCCTTATACTTTTTACTTACCTGGCCAAGTATGGTTTTGGCCTGCGCATCTTTCTGGGCAAAGGCGGCGGTACTGCTTAGTATGATTACTGCCGCTATTGCGGATATTACTTTTCTCATGCTGTACATAACTGTTTACCCGCCTTTAATGTTTATCAGCTACCTAAAGGGCGGATAATAGTCAGATAAGATAATTGCCGGTTGGTTTAACTCTTGCCTTTATCTATATCCTCTAAATGGCGCTCCAGGCTGTATTCATCAGGGAACAGTACTTCGCGGGCCTTACTGCCCTCAAACGGCCCGACTATACCGGCAGCCTCCAGCTGGTCAATGATACGGCCGGCACGGTTATACCCTAATTTCAGCTTGCGCTGAATCAGTGAGGTAGAACCCTGCTGATGCAGCACAATTAACCGGGCGGCATCATCAAACATCGGGTCGCGGTCGTCGGGGTTAAAGTCTTTGGGGGCATTGGCCTCGCCTTCGCCCACGTATTCCGGCAACAGTAAGGCGGTAGGGTAGCCGCGCTGATTGCCAATAAAGTCGGATATTTTCTCCACCTCCGGCGTATCCACAAAGGCGCACTGCAGGCGTATCAGATCGCTGCCGGTAGAAAGGAGCATATCCCCCCGCCCGATCAGCTGGTCGGCCCCGCCCGCATCTAAAATGGTGCGCGAATCAATCTTTGACAGTACCCGGAACGCCAGGCGGGCCGGGAAGTTAGCTTTAATGGTACCGGTAATGATATTTACCGACGGCCGCTGGGTGGCAATTACCAGGTGTATACCCACCGCACGGGCCAGCTGCGCCAAACGGGCAATCGGCATTTCCACTTCCTTGCCGGCGGTCATCATCAAATCGGCAAACTCATCCACAATCAGCACAATAAAGGGCAAAAAGCGGTGGCCGTTTTCGGGGTTCAGTTTGCGGCTTACAAACTTAACATTGTATTCCTTTAAATTACGTACCTGTGCCTCCTTCAGCAAATCATACCGCTGGTCCATCTCAATGCACAAGGAGTTAAGCGTATTGATCACCTTTTTGGTATCGGTAATCACCGCATCGGCTTCATCAGGCAATTTGGCTAAAAAGTGGCGCTCTATTTTACGGAACAGGGTCAGCTCCACCTTCTTGGGGTCAACCATTACAAACTTCAGTTCCGACGGATGGCGCTTGTATAGCAGCGAAACCAATATAGCGTTGATACCTACCGATTTACCCTGCCCGGTAGCCCCGGCCACCAGCAAGTGCGGCATTTTAGCCAGATCGGCAATAAATACTTCGTTAGAGATGGTTTTACCTAAAGCGATAGGCAAATCCATGGTGGTGTTCTGAAACTTTTCGGTAGCCAGCACCGAGCGCATGGATACCATTTCGGGGTGCTGGTTGGGCACCTCAATGCCGATAGTGCCTTTGCCCGGCATCGGCGCAATAATGCGTATGCCCAGGGCGGCCAAACTCAGCGCAATATCATCCTCCAGGTTTTTAATCTTGGAGATGCGCACGCCCGGTGCAGGTATAATCTCGTACAGCGTTACGGTTGGCCCGATGGTGGCCTTTATCTTATCAATCTCAATATTATAATGGTTCAGCGTTTCAACAATCTTGTTCTTGTTGGCCTCCAGTTCTTCGGCGTTTACCGATATTTTGTTGGAGCCGTAGTTTTCCAGCAGATCCAGTGTCGGGTATTTATACGTAGCCAGGTCGAGCTTGGGGTCATACATGCCAAACTCGGCCACCAGGCTGGCGGCGGTAACATCGGTATCGCTTTTTTCAATCGGCAGCTCGGGCAAAGGCCGGCTGTCTTCTACGGTTAACTTCAATTCCTCTGCTTCGGGTTTTGGCGCAGGCGCCTCCACCGTAAGCTTAGGGCTTAGCTCAATCGGCTCGGGCGAAAGCAGCACCGGCTCGTGAATGAGGGTATTGGCCAGCACCGGACTGCTGATTACCGCCTGCGGCTGCAGGGGTGCATTCAGCATGGCTTCTACCAATGGCGATGGTTTGGCAATAGGCTGCTGCGCCAGCCGCTCATTTAAGGTGGTGGCGGGCGCTGTATTTAAAGGTGCATTATCGCGCAGGCGGTTGTTGCCGCCTTTGGGCCATTCTACCGGCTCATCATCATCTTCATCCTCCAGGTGTACGGCGCCGGGCGTTACCTCATTCACCGGCAATGGCGCTACCATAGGCTTGCGCAACTTGCGCTCAGGCAGCTTAAAATCAATATTGTAAGCAATTACCAGGGCGCTTAAGGCAACAAAAATCAATAAACAGGCCGTACCTGCATTGCCTATCTGCGCACCCAGCAGCCGGTTGGTCCAAAAGCCGAACTGCCCCTCGGCAAAATGCGGATAATCAGCAATCAGCCCGTGAAAGAAGCCGATGGTAACAGAAATGAATACCAGCAGAAAGAAAGCGTAAGCGAGGGTTTGCCGTATGGAGAATAACTTTACCTTGAACAGCAGCCGGTAACCAATTACAAAGAACACGGCTACAAACAGGTACGAGGATATACCAAACCACTGGTAGATAAACTGATTGGACAGCAGGGCGCCAAACTTGCCCAGCCAGTTATTCACTACCGGAGCTTTCAGGCCGGCATCCATCAATTCCTGCTGGGTTTTAAACAGGTTATGCCAGCCGCCGTTGGCGGTGCTTACATAGCTCTGATCGTCCTGCCAGGTAAAGAGGTAAGAGGTAAAGGCAATCAGGAAGAAGACCGACAGCACCAGGCAGATCAGGCCCAGCACCTTGATCAGCCGCCCGTCGCGCAAATCAAATGAAGGCAGGCGTTCCAGCTTTTGCTTTATTACCTTTTCCCTTTCGCTGCGGCCGGTTACAGCCGGGCGGGGGCGGTTCTCATCCTTAAATGAATTGCTTCTGAATTGGTTTCCTTTTGGCGGCATCCTGTCTACACTTATACCACAAATATAACCTTTCCGCACGTTCCCTTTGGCACGATTTTTACTTTATCATCTTCACTAAATATAACTTATGGGTCAGCTTGAATACTACATCACCAACGAAGATATTAACAGCCTGAACATGTTACTGGCTACTGATCCTTCACTTGCCAAAAGCTGCAGCGATGAGGAAGTTTCGCCGCTTATGCTTTCCTGTGTGTACAAAAAGCCTGCTGCAACCTCGGTACTGTTGAAGTACCTGGATAAGATTGATATTTTTGAAGCCGCCGCCGCCGGAAAGTTTGACAGCGTGGCCTATTCGGTATTTACCAGTCCCGAAACTGTAAACTCCTACAACCAGGATGGTTTTACCCCCCTTGCCTTAGCCTGTTATTTCGGCCATTACGAGGTTGCCCGTTACCTGATCCTGAAAGGCGCCGATGTAAACCAGGCGCTGGATAATGCACTGAACATTTGCCCTTTACACCTGGCCGTAGCGAGCAATAATACAGACATTGTACGTATGCTTATTGAACATAATGTAGCTATTAACATACAGCAAAATTCGGGTGTGAGCGCTTTGCACTACGCCGCTAAACATGGTGATCCTGAAATGCTTATCCTGCTGCTTGAAAACGGCGCTTTAGACCTGCCGATGGAAGACGGTAAATTCCCGTCTGACCTGGCCCGTGAAAATGGCTATAATGAAATTGCCGAAATTCTGAATTAATTCTTTTGCCTTGCTGATGCCGCAACGGTAACCGGCCTTAGTAAACCATTTGCTTAGGTTGGCTGTTGTGATTTAATATTTATCCCCATCAATGAAAGCCGAAAAAACATTAATGCTTACCGGAAAGCAATATCAGGACGTAAAAGCCTATTTACAAACCAACGAAAGCTACGCTTACAATTCAGGTACCGACCTCAATCCCGAAATTATCAATATTACGGATATTGCCTTAGACACTGACCCGGAGTTTTCCCGTAACCCAAAACAGTTTGCTAAAGTGCATGAGGATAAACACGTACAGGTAGTAGCCGAATACGACGACGGTGAGTAAAGCTTGGGCGTGTGCTGATTTGATATTAAGGTGAAGATGCTTTTGAGGCATCTTTTTTTATTTATACGCGTTTTTAGTTGAAAGCAGGGTTATAACTAAAACTAATACCTTAAACTTAACTCGTTGTATTTTAGTTACTTGTGTTATCCAAATAAAGTTATAGTTTTGAATAAAACTTGTTACACCTTTAACTTTAATTTATGAAACAGGAACCTGTATTTTACTTTGATTAGTTAGTTTTGAAGCACTGAACACAATAATGAAATACCTTTATCCCCTTATCAGCTTACTTATGGTAAGCGCCTTTTCGTTTGCCCAGGATACCGCCCAAATTGTGGTGCAGGGCCGGCGTAACAGTTTGCAACAGCAGCAAAAGCCCTATGTGATCATGATATCGGCGGATGGCTTCCGGTACGATTATGCCCGGCAGTACAATGCGGCCAACCTGTTGCAGTTAGCCAAAAGCGGTGTTGAGGCCGAGGCCATGATTCCTTCCTTTCCATCGGTAACCTTTCCTAATCATTATACTTTGGTTACGGGCTTGTACCCCTCGCATCATGGGCTGGTGAACAATAACTTTTTAGACCGCAACCTCAATAAACGCTACGCCTATAACGGGAAGATGATTGGCGAGCAGCAATGGTATAAAGGGTTGCCGCTTTGGGTACTGGCCGAGCAGCAGCAAATGCTTACCGCCAGCTTTTACTGGGTAGGGTCTGAAGCGCCCATACAGGGCACCTACCCTACCTACCGCTACCCCTACAACGAAAAGATCAATATCCATAACCGCATACAAACCGTAGTCAACTGGCTGAGTTTGCCGGCAGACCGCCGCCCTCACCTGATCACCTTCTATTTTCCGGAGGTTGACCATGCAGGCCACCATTACGGGCCTGATGCGCCCGAAACCCACAGAGAAGTACTGTTTGTAGACTCTGCCGTTAATGAGCTGAACAAGGCTGTACAACAAACCGGGTTAAAGGTAAGCTTCGTATTCGTCTCCGATCATGGCATGGCCAAGGTGGATAACGAGAACCCGATGCCAACCCCTGCCGCCATAGATACCGCCCAATTCACCCTTGCACGCGATGGCGTAATGCTGGAGTTGTACGCAAAGGAGAAAAGCTCAATTCAGCCTACCTATCAACAATTAAAACAAGATGAATCCAGGTACCGGGTATACCTGAAAAACCAGATGCCTGGGCGGTTGCACTACGGCGTAAAAGATGATTATTACAATCGCATTGGCGATATACTGCTGCTGGCCAGGTACCCAAATGTATTCGGGTATAATACAGCTAACCATAAAACCACTATTGCCACGCATGGCTTCGACCCAAAGCAGGTAAATCAAATGCTGGCTACCTTTTACGCATGGGGGCCAGCCTTTAAATCAGGAGTACGGGTAAAGGCGTTCAATAACGTAGATGTATTTCCCGTAGTGGCCCGAATACTACAACTGCAACTAACCCAAAAAATTGACGGAAAAGCTAAACTTGCACATAAAATCCTTAGAAAGTAGCTTACAGAAATATCTGTAAATTACTTTTATAATACTAAAATTCAGTACGTTATATAAATTATATAACTTAAATATATACAGCTTATCAGGAATTAGCTTGAGCTGGCAATTTAACCTTTCAATTGCTTGATGATAGCCATTACATCCTCATTTCCCAGGTTATTCGCTTCTGCATCTTTAAAGGTTTGATAAACCGGACTACTTAGCGGTGTATTCAATCCCTGCGCTGTGGCTAACCGTAAATCTTTGGTCATGTGCTTTAAGGCAAATGCAGCCGGGTATTCGTTTTTTAATATGGCAGGCCCTTTCAACTTAGTGATGCCATTACCCGCAGCGCTTTCATTAATTATGGTCAGCATGGTTTCGGTACTTACGCCTCCCTGGCCGGCAAACAGCACCGTTTCTGCAAGGCCCTGTAAATTGAGGGCCAACAGGTAATTAACAGCCAGTTTAGCGGCGCTGCCTGTACCTACAGGCCCAATGTGTAAAGTAAGTTTTGCTATGGCCGCCAGCACCGGCTTCACCTTTTCCAGTACATCGGCATCGCCACCAGCCAGAACAATAAGCGTACCCTCTTCGGCAGGCTTTACACTGCCCGATACCGGCGCTTCTAAAAAGAAGGCCCCCTTGGCCTGGCACTGCTCTGCCAGATATTTAGACGTTTCACTGGAAACCGTGCTTACGTTTATAAATATTTTTGCCTCACTGTCAGCATTTAACAGTCCCTTATCTCCTGTAAATATTTCCTTAGCGGCGGCATCATCGGCTACCATAACAAATATCACATCGCTCTGCCCGGTAAGTGCGGCCATGTCCTGCGCTGATGTCGCTCCGGCAGCTATGGCATCTGCTTCCTTCTCCCGCGTACGGTTATATACTAATACTTCGTAGCCTGCCTTCAGCAGGTTTTTCACCATGGGCGTACCCATATTACCCAACCCTATCCAGCCTAATTTAAATTGTTCCATGTTTATATAAGTTATAGCAATCAAACAAGGTATGGCACACTAAGTTTAGTGAGTTCAACAAGCCTGCGTAATTTTAAGGTTGAATGGAGTAATCTTACTACTTGCCCAAGTTTTATATCCGCAGATCATTTTACTGATAACACCTGTTACACCAGCCTTAGCCGCCTGCGCATCTCACAGAAAAATCTATCTTTGCAACATGAGTAAATTGTGGCAAAAAACCACCCGGGTGGATAAATGGGTAGAGCATTTTACGGTAGGTAAAGACCGCGAGTTTGACCGCCAGATGGCTGCGTTTGATGTGCTGGGCTCACTTGCGCATACCCGTATGCTTAATCAGGCCGGTTTGCTGAATGATGAAGATCTGCAGCTGGTGCAGCGTGAACTGAAGACCATTTACCATGAAATTGCCGAAGGCCGGTTTGAAATTGAAGCCGATGTAGAAGATGTACATTCGCAGGTGGAACTGCTGCTTACCCGGCGCATTGGCGAGGCTGGTAAAAAGATACACAGCGGCCGTTCGCGTAATGACCAGGTATTGGTTGACCTGAAACTTTACTTTAGAAGCGAACTTAAAATTGTTGTATCACAGTGTGTTACATTATTCAATCAATTAATTACCTTAAGCAATAAGTTTAAGGATATACTGCTGCCCGGCTATACCCACCTGCAAATTGCCATGCCCTCCTCTTTTGGTTTGTGGCTGGGCGCTTATGCCGAAAGCCTGACCGATGATATGGAATTGCTGCTGGCCGCTTATAAGATTACCAACAAAAATCCTTTAGGCTCTGCTGCCGGTTACGGTTCGTCGTTTCCCTTGAACCGTACGCTTACTACCAGGTTACTGGGCTTCGGGGCGCTCAACTACAATGTGGTGTATGCACAGATGGGGCGGGGTAAAACCGAGCGGATCATTGCGCAGGCGCTGTCGGCAGTAGCCGCCACGCTGGCCCGGCTGGCTATGGATAATTGCCTGTACCTGAGCCAGAATTTCGCCTTTATCAGCTACCCTGAAAACCTGACCACCGGCAGCAGCATTATGCCGCATAAAAAGAACCCCGACGTTTGGGAGATTATGCGCGGCAAATGCAACCGCCTGCAGGCGCTGCCCAATGATGTGGCGCTGATGACCACCAACCTTCCCTCTGGCTATCACCGCGAGATGCAGTTATTAAAAGAGCTGATCTTCCCGGCCTTTACCGATTTAAACGACTGCCTGCAGATGGCTGCCTTTATGCTGGAGCACCTGTCGGTAAATACCAATATCCTTGACGACCCGAAGTATAACTACCTGTTCAGCGTGGAGGAAGTGAACCGGCAGGTACTGACTGGTGTACCTTTCAGGGATGCTTACAAACAGGTGGGCATGGCTATTGAACAGGGCAGCTTCAATCCTGAAAAAACGGTTACCCACACGCACGAAGGCAGCATCGGCAATTTAAATAATGCAGAGATTAATGACCAGATGCAGCGCACCGTTGCTCAGTTTAACTTTGCCGAGGCTGACCGCGCCATTGAGCAGCTAATTGCTTAACCCCCAATTTACCATGAACGGACAAAACCGAAAAGATATTTACCCCGGTTTGGAGGTAGACATCATCCTGAAAAAAGATCAGCGCAGCGGAACACTTACCCGGGGCATTGTGAAAAATTTATTAACCAGCGCCCCTTACCATTCGCGGGGCATAAAGGTTCGCCTTGAAGACGGGCAGGTAGGCAGGGTGGCTTACATTATTGAAGAAGACTTTTAACGCTGTTCAATTACCAGGCAAGCACGGCAATGTTGTGGGTATAATCCGGCGAGTACAGCACTTCTACCTTGTTGCCCACACTCAGGCGGTCAATTATCTCTACCGGCGGGTTGGTAGTTAAGGTTTCTATAAACGGTACGCCGTCATCAGATACAATTTTAACTACCAGTCTTACCTCGGGCGTACGTTGAAACCAGGCAGGTTGCTGCGATGAGGTAATCACCACCGCTTCGCCCACCTGGCCGTAATGCTTCAGATATTGAATGTTTATGGATGGAAACACGAAACCTCCCGCCAGGCAAATTCCAAAGATCAAGTAACACAGCCAGGAGATGGTATATTTACCGAACACCCGTTTCTTCCTTAACTTTATGCCGGTAACAAGTGCCGGAAACCCCAAGATAAAGAGTATAAGCAAATAATGTACAGACAGGATGTGTAATAGTAAAGCTGCAAGAGCCCTCATGTAAAATTAATTTTCAATACGCAAACTTCATTAAACCGGCCGGCTTTTACTTAATTTGAGCCGGTTTTGTTAGCAAACATAACAATAAACTCAAATTTAATGCCTGATTCTACTCCAAAGCAAAATGCCAGCGTTTATCAGTTAGATGCACATCACCGGTTAATTATTGCGCTGCTGGTTAGCGTAGGCGCCTTTTTCGCATTCCGTACCCATACCTCTGCAGCCGAGTTAATTTTAACCATTTGGATTTTCTTTGCCATGAGCCTGATCGTGTCCCAATGGATCGTGATTTTTACCGCACACCCCAGCGAGATCATCAGCATTGCCAAAATACAGGATTCCAGCCGGTCATTAATCTTTGTGTTCGTTATCGGGGCGGCGCTGGTAAGCCTGGGCGCTATTGTAGCATTATTAAGTTTACCTAAACAGCTGCACGGCGCACATCGCCTTGCACCGGTTCTGCTATCCTTAGGCTCGGTAGTGGTATCGTGGTGGCTGGTACATACGGTGTTTACCATGCGCTACGCACATGATTATTACGATAAGGAAACCGACAGCGGAAAGCCCAAGCCCGGCGGCGGGTTAGATTTTCCGGGAGATGATGAACCGGATTACCTGGACTTTGTTTATTTTTCGTTCATTATCGGCATGACGTTCCAGGTATCTGATGTGAGCATTAATACGCGCAACATGCGGCGGCTGGCCCTGGCCCATAGCCTGCTTTCCTTTGTGTTTAATACCGCCATTGTTGCGCTGAGCATTAATATTGTATCGGGGCTGATGGAGTCATAAAAAAATTGCAAACACCTGCGGCTTGTAATCAGCCCTCAATACCGACCCTTTTTTCAGACGCTTGTGCAGGTAAAATTTTTACGTAAATGGTAAGGATGATATAGCTACCCGCGATAATTAAATTAGTTGCTTTAAAATACTTTTTTGGTACCTGGTAATCAAGTAGCTGCGAATTACATCAATGTGGCATACATATTGAACTGAAAGTGATATAACTATTCATTCTGTTAAATGAAAAAGCGAATTCTGGTTGTTGATGATGATGCAGGTATAGTAGA
Organism: Mucilaginibacter sp.; assembly: GCF_965200995.1. Taxonomy (GTDB): domain Bacteria; phylum Bacteroidota; class Bacteroidia; order Sphingobacteriales; family Sphingobacteriaceae; genus Mucilaginibacter. The sequence goes on from NZ_OZ241743.1 coordinate 122,266, forward strand.
AGCCCTGAGCGACATGCTCGATATTTATGGCTTTGAGGTGTGCACTGTACAGCGCGGCGATAAGGTTTTTGAAAACATTGTTAATTATAATCCCGACCTGATCCTGATGGACATTATGCTGTCGGGCATGGATGGCAGAACCATCTGCCGCGCCTTGCGCGCTATTGACAGTACCAGTAAAATTCCGGTTATTTTAATTTCAGGCGGTAATTACGAAACGGTAAGCACCATGAAGCAAAGCTTCGCAGCCGATTTTATTCAGAAGCCATTTGAGATGCATGACCTGATCGAGCGGATAAAATATCAGCTTTCCATTGCAGAACAGGCAGACATCAAAACCGCCAGTTAAACTACAGATCAGATACCCGGGTATGTATCCGCTTGATGTAGTTGCGTACATCCAGCACAATACCTGCACAGAAATAGAACACAATCGGGAAGCCTACCGCTAAAAACGAAGAATAGATAAAGAATAACCGGATTTTGCCAATGGAAATATTCAGTTTTTCGCCCAGGTAGGTGCAAACACCAAAGGAATACCTTTCAAAAAATGTCAAAATTCGCTGTAGCATATCAGTATCTGTTTAAAATATAATTTCCGATGCCGCATTGCAGGCACTTTTTAAAGTCACAATAGTTATTCTTCAGTTCAAGCAACGCCTGTGTATCAAACGCATTCTTTGCCTGTACCCCTAATGCCCGGTAGCCGCTTATAATGGTATTACTTTCAGGCTGCAGGCTTTCCAACAACTGTAAGCTCCTGTCAATGTACTTTTGCTGCCCCTGATGCTTTCCGTAGGTAAACATCGTTCGGGCAACGGTATTCAATACGATATTTTCTATTGATGCAGCCCCCATGGTTTTAGCAACAGGCGCAGATGCGGTGTCAAACCGGTAATGGCTGCTCCAATATTCATTGATCTGCAAATTAGCAAAAAGTTTTCTCAATACGGCAGGCTCATCAGTTTCCAGTATTTTTGAAAACAAATGATTGCTTTGCAAAACAAGCGCCGCAAACTGCGCCAGCCGGATAGTGGGGAAGTTTTGCGGCCTTAACCGCAAATATTTCCACAGGTGCTTTTCCAGTGGCGCCAGCCGGTGTTTGTGCTGCAAGTAAGTGTATTCCTTTTTTAGCTGCCGGGGATAATCATCCGTAAAATCATCTTCCAGCATTCCGGCCTGCCCGAAAATCAGCGCCTCAATCTGCAGGGCGTTATCTTTATGCTTGGCTAAAATTACCTGGGGCAGCGAGCGGGCCAGCAGTTCGAAAGGCAGCGCATTGATATTGAACCCGAAATTAGAGGCCAGCAACTGGTAAAAGGTTTCCTCCCAGTTGCCTTTGTTTTGCTGCAGCCAGCGCAGTACCAGCTCCGAGCGCCTTTCCAGCCGCTCAATTAGTGTACGCGTAAGCTGGCTTTGTTGGGTAAGCGCCGGTACTATCCCGATGCTGCCTTCGCAGGGAATAAACGTTTTGGGCTGATATACCAACTGATGGTACCGGCCATACAAATCCGGCGACACGCGCCCCTTCAGCGCCAGGGTTGGCAACCGGCGGCCCGGCGGCATTTCTACCGGCTGGTCGTCCTCGTATACCACGTGCAGTATCACGTTCCGGTAAGCTTCATCCGCAGTGTGCTGGTGCCGGCTCCAATCGGAAGAAGCAATATGGATCTCCACATTGCCGGCCCACACCGTATCGCCCACTTTAATACGGGCGTTCTGAAAATCGGGCCCTGCATTGGTGTTGTGCAAACCGGGGGCTATTACTTCAATGCTTTCGCCTTCAACGGTTTGCAGGTGCGCATGGTCATACAACTGGTATCGCCATACATAGTGCAAAAAGTCTTCGGTGAAAAGCATGTGAACAAGATAATTGAAAATTATTCAATCATCAATAACTTAAATTCAATGTTGAATCTTGTATTGGATATGACTTATACTTACATGGCACATACCCCTCCCTGCCCTCCCGGGGAGGGACGAAACTTAGGAGTTTAAAGAGTGGCGTATAAATTTCAACTGCCCATTCCCATTCATTGATCGCCGCCTTAACCTGCAATCCCCGCGTCGGCATCGGGCGTATTGGTAAACAACAGCGGACTGGCCTGATAAGCCGCCCACAGTTCATCCAGCGTTTTGCCGGTAATTTGCTTCCAGCTATCGGCGGTATACTTATGATTGCGCAACTGGCTGTCTAACGCCTTTACGGTACCTTTTTTAACCCGCTGCTCAATCCACAGCAGAAAACGCGCCGTAATGCGGTAGCTGTTCTCATACTTTTGCGTGGCTTTGTAGGCCGGCAGTTTCCAGTTGGCTGCTTTATTGTTTATACCGAACTGCTGGCGGGCGTAATCAGCTATGCCTTCGGTAAGCCAGCCCGGCCCTGTGCTTTCGCCGTAATCCTGCACAATGTGCATACCTTCGTGGGTAACCACATCGATGTCCTCCGGGTGCAGGTGCAGCCAGCGCGAACTGATCAGGATGTGCGCATTGCCGGTTTCGGCAACGCCTTTGTACGCGGTATCAATTTTTATATCTACCACTTTGGCGGTATGCTTATTAAAAGCCTTGGCCAGCCTGGGGTAAGTATCAAAAAAGGTGTTGATGATGCGCTGCTGCTCCTGCTGCGGCAGGCTGGCATCATTGTTACTAAAAGTTAAGGTATAACCCGCACGTTTAATAGTTGCCGGTGGTTGGGCTGAAGCTGCCTGCAATGCCAAAAGGCTGGCTATGGCCAGGCCGGATATTTTTTTCATGTGTTGATATTAAGCCGGTGAAAGCGTAAATATAATAAGCTTTGCGTATAACCGCCCATTACAAATGACGACATCCCTAATTTTGATGTATTTTTGCCTTATCCCTTAGTTGATAAGGCGCCCTATGATTGATATTGATACCAATAACTTATATAGTCAAGCCGTTGCCCTGCTGAAGCAGCTGATTGCCATACCCTCTTTCAGCCGCGAAGAAAACGTTACGGCTGATACCATTGAGCAATTCTTACAGCGGCAAGGTGTTAAAACTTATCGTAAGCTGAATAACATCTGGGCTTATAACGCCTGTTATGATGCCCATAAACCTACCATCCTGCTTAACTCGCACCACGATACGGTTAAACCCAATTCGGGCTATACCCGTAATCCTTTTGAAGCTACGGTTGAAGGCGACACCCTGTATGGGCTGGGCAGTAACGATGCCGGGGGGCCGCTGGTAGCGCTCATCAGTACCTTTCTGCACTTTTACCACCAAACCGGCCTTAAATACAATTTTTGTTTAGCGGCAACCGCCGAAGAAGAAACATCGGGCGTAAACGGACTGGAGCTGGTTATTCCTGACCTGGGGCCGCTGGAATTTGCCCTGGTAGGCGAACCCACTCAAATGCAGTTAGCCATTGCCGAGCGCGGCCTGATGGTATTGGATTGCACCGCCTACGGCAAAGCCGGCCACGCCGCCCGTAACGAGGGCGAAAACGCGATATACAAGGCGCTTGCCGATATGGAATGGTTTCGCAGCTTTAAGTTCCCGAAAGAGTCGGAGCTGTTTGGCCCGGTACAAATGTCGGTTACCATTATCAACGCCGGTACGCAGCACAATGTGGTACCCGCCAGCTGCACCTTTACGGTGGATGTACGCGTAACGGATGCTTACCGTAACGAGGAGGTGCTGGACATCATCCGCAGTTATGTAAGCTGCGAGGTGAAGCCGCGCTCGGTGCGGCTAAAGCCCTCCAGCATCAGCAAGAACCACCCGGTGGTGCAGGCCGGGTTAAAACTGGGGCGGCATACCTATGGCTCGCCTACCACTTCGGACCAGGCCCTGCTGGATATCCCTTCCCTGAAAATCGGCCCCGGTGATTCGGCGCGTTCGCACATGGCGGATGAATATATTTTGCTCAGCGAAATCAAAGGAGGTATTGAATTGTATATTCAACTACTGGAAAGCATTATTTAAATGAAGCCCGATTTACAGCCGGTATTATCCAACAGTATAGTTACGCTTCGCCCTTTACAGGCCGTTGACGAAGTGCTGCTGCAGCAGGTAGCCAACGAAAAGGAATTGTGGACTTACGGTTTGGCCGACCTGAGCCGGCCCGGCGAACTGCATAAATACATTACCAAAGCCATAGCCGACCGCGAAGCCGGCCATTGCGCCGTATGGACGATTTACGACCACAAAAGCAACCAGGTAGCCGGTTGTACCCGCTTGTTTGATATTGACCGGAAGGACGAGCGCGGCCAGATTGGCGCCACCTGGATTGGCCAGAGCTGGCAGGGCACCGGCCTGAACCAGGCCATGAAGTATGAATTGCTGACCTACGCCTTTGAGGTATTGCAACTGAACCGTGTGGAGTTTAGGGTGGATGAGCGCAATATGCGCTCAAGGGCGGCCGTGCAGCGCACCGGCGCGCATCAGGAAGGCATATTGCGCCAGCACATGAAAACGCACGACGGCTACCTGCGCAATACCGTATTTTACAGCATACTCAAAAGCGAGTGGCCGCGCATCAGGCAGAAAAACTTTACCCATTATTAGCAGCTTACCTCTTGAATGGAATTTGGTAAAGTAAGGCCTGAACAGTTAGCTGCTATTGATTTCTCCCTGCCGCCCGACCCGGAGATGACCACAGCCGTGCTGGCTTCGGCTAAGCCGGTGCAGCAGTTACAGGTATATGTGGGCTGCCCAACCTGGGCGCATAAGGAATGGAAGGGGTTTTTATACCCGGCCAAAACCAAGGATACCAATTACCTTACCGAGTACGCCCGGCAGTTCAACAGCGTTGAGCTCAATGCTACCTACTACCGCATTTTCGACGAAGCGGCTATCGGTACCTGGCGTGAGAAGGCGGCTATCAATCCCGGATTTAAGTTTTGCCCCAAGTTCTCCAGGAGTATCAGCCACGTGCGGCGATTAAAAAATTCGGGCGACTTAACTACTGCCTTTTATGAAGGCATATTAGCTTTCGGGCCGCACTTAGGCCCCTTATTCCTTCAGCTCAGCGATTCCTTTACGCCGAAAAGCTATGCCGATTTAAGAAGTTTCCTGGAAGACTTGCCAGTGGACGTACCGGTATTTACCGAGCTGCGCGATGAAGCCTGGTTTGCCGACCACCGCGCACGCGATGCGGCCTTCGGGCTGATGCATAATTTGAACATCGGCGCTGTTATTACCGATACGCCCGGCCGGCGCGATTGTGTGCACCTGCACCTGTCTACGCCCCACGCCTTTATCCGCTATGTAGGGAATGACCTGCACCCTTCTGATTATTTGCGTATGGATGCCTGGGTGGAGCGCATCGGCCAGTGGCAGCAGCAAGGTTTGCAGAGCGTCCATTTTTTTGTGCATCAGCACGATGAGCACACCACGCCCTTAACCGCCGATTATTTCATCCGGCAGCTCAACAAGCACCTGGGCCTGAATGTGAAGCGGCCGCATCTGACCATGCCGGAACAGAAGTTGTTTTGAAGAAAATGCCAACTCAAATAGTACGTTATTGCGAGGTACGAAGCAATCATCAGCATTCAGAGCCGCTTGCATGGCTGACCTGTGTAGTCGAGGATTGCTTCGTACCTCGCAATGACGCGATATATAAAGCTAAAGCCGCTTTGTCGGGACAAAGCGGCTTTAGCAAAAAATCACAATTAAAAAAAGCTTACGCCTTCGGATCGAGCGCTTTGGTGATGCGGTCTGACAGATCCTGCAAATGATAGCTGGTCATGCTGTCGGTAGTGTTCGGCAGCGAGGTTCTGATCATGGCATTAATGGCACGTAGCTGCGCTTTAGCTACTGATACGGCATCCGTTTGTTCCATTTCGCGTTGCTGTGCGTTGCCGCCGCGGCCACCAAATGCTACTACCGTAGCTGAGGCCTGCGCAGGCGGATTAACGATATCCATCAGTTTATCCACATACAGCTTCTGCAGGTTACGGCGGTATACATCCACCGGCTGGTTCGATTTCAGCTCACGGAAGATACTGCCCTGCATGTCGGCAAAAAAATCAGTGATCTTGTAGGCCTTCTGCCCCTGTGCGGCTTCGGCGATCACCAGCTTGTTCAGCATGTGCGGGGTAACCAAACGGTTCAGCACCGCATCCTGGCTGCGGTAAACCACCTGTACCGGGTTTTGGCCGATGTCGTTTAATATCTGCTCGTTCAGCATCCAGGTTGGAGTGGTAAACAATTGCTTATCTAAAAACATCATGGCCTCGTGCTGCGTAGCCGCAGGGGTATATTCATACACCACGCCGCTTTCCTCTACCGTTTTAGGGTTCTCATACACGCCGCCGATATTTTTGCTTACATGCCCCATGTAACGGTTAAACTGGCTGCCTATCTGGCCGTACATATTCTCCAGGTTATTATAACCCTCGTTCGATTCTTTGGTCCAATCCGGCAAATTAGTTAAAATGCGTTTCAGGTTTTTGATACCGTAATCGCTGGCCAGCATGGCGTTGTCGCTCAAATCCTCACTTTGCGAATGCGGGTCATCAGGATTGCTTTCGGTACCAAACCACAGGCGGCGGTTCTTCATCGCTTCAACGGTCATTTTGTTCAACACCGGCTTTTCCCATTCTGCGCCTTTATCGTCAGGAAACACGCGGTATCCCCAGTCGATGGCCCATTTATCATAATCGCCAATGCGCGGGTATAAGCCCTTTGAATCGATATGATCTTCGGGCTGTGCTACATAGTTGAAACGGGCATAGTCCATAATAGATGGCGTATGGCCGTTGGCTTCTACCCAGGCTTTGTCGCGCAGCTTTTCTACAGGTACGGTGGAGCTGGAACCAAAATTATGACGCAAGCCCAGGGTATGGCCCACTTCGTGGGAGGATACAAAGCGGATCAGGTCGCCCATCAGCTTGTCGTCAAACGTCATTTTACGGGCACGCGGATCAACGGCGGCAGTTTGCACCATGTACCAGTCATGCACCAGTTTCATTACGTTGTGGTACCAGTTGATATGCGTTTCCAGTATCTCGCCGCTGCGCGGATCAGAAATATGCGGGCCGCTGGCGTTTTCGGTTTCCGAAGGTTTGTAAACAATTACCGAGTGGTTGGCATCATCCAGGCTCCAGGTGGTATCCTGCTTGGTGGTAGGCGCCATTTTAGCCACGATGGCATTTTTAAAGCCTGCCTTTTCAAAGGCTTTCTGCCAGTCGTTCACGCCGGCAATCAGGTAAGGCACCCATTTTTTAGGCGTGGCCGGGTCAATATAATATACAATCTGCTTTTTAGGCTCTACCAGTTCGCCGCGCTTGTATCTGGCCATATCTCCCGGTTTTACTTCCAGCCGCCAGCGGGCTACCAGTTGTACATCTCTAATGCCCTGCGGGTTTAAATCAAAATCGGTATAGCCTGTGGTAAAATAACCTACACGCGGGTCAAAGTAACGGGCCTGCATGGGTACGCGGGGCAGCATCAGCAGCGAGGTGTTCAGCTCCACGGTTTCAGAACCGTTGCCTGCACCGCCGGCTGCCGCCGGGGCTGGGGTTGGTGTACCGCCCCGGCCGAACGGCGAAGCGGCTGCCAGACTATACGTTTTTACCGTGCTGATCTCTACATTATTAGAGAACGGCCTTACATTTTCAATATAGCTGCGGTCGGCCAACAGGTTACCCAAACGGATGCGCTGCTTGGCCTGCGGCGAGCTGAAAAAGAAGATATCGTTATCGCCGTTGATATAATCCGTCATATCAATCACGCTGCCTTTTTCATCGGGCGAATAAGCTGCAATGTTAAATGCAGCAGCAATGGCCTGAATGTTGGAGCGCTGCACCGCCTGGTACATAGATTTTGTACTGTCGGGGCTGTAGGTACGGTAAGATATCTTGCGTAAGAAGATACGGTTGCTGGGCCCTTTTTCGAAGCGGATCACGCTGCTGCCAATCTGGTCGCCTGCATAACCGTCGGCCTCCCTCACCTGCGCACCGGCGCGGGAAATGCGGCTCACCACCAGAATCTCGCGGTTGAGCACACTATCGCCAATTTCAAAATAATAGTGGTCATCTACCTTATGGGTTTTAAACAGGCCCCTGCGGGTTACCGCCTTTTCGGTAATTACCGATTTGTAAGGCCGCGGCTGGGTGCGCTGCGCCGAGGGGTTACCCGCAAATCCGCCGGGTAAAGCGGTACGGCGGGTGGTGGAGTCGGGCCGGGTTTGGGCCACCGCTCCTGCCGCCAGTACAGATAATAGTACCGGAAGTATAATTTTCTTCATCAATCAATAATTTTTTGTCCTAAGTTATAAAAAGCCAAAACAGACCAAACATTATAGCTAATATGTTACAGTAAAAAAATCAAAACAGCCGTGTTTCAGGACGAAAAGTTAAGGTTAGTGCATTAGATGCCTGTTTGTTTCTGGCGCAGAATAAGGATTGTATTTAAACATTTCTGATATTTGTTTTTTTACTGACACATAAATACTGCCGAACCCGCCCCCGAATGGAAACCAACAATTATAAAAATCACACCTACAACGAATACTCCTATGTGCAGAAAGTGTGGATAGCGCTGGGAAGCGTTGCGCTGCTCACCATACTTATATTCATCCTTAAAGCGGCATTCGGCGTTTTGCTGATGGTGCTGGCCGGAACACTCATTGCCACCTATTTTCATGGGCTGGGAGATATTATACAACGCTACACCAAAGCCAAACGAAGCATTGCCATGACGGCAGCCGTATTGATCACTTTGGCCATTGTGGCATTGCTGTTCTGGTTTCTGGGTACCAAGATTTCTGCCCAGGCCAGTACCATTAGCCGCGATATACCGGCACTGGTGAATAAAGCGGAAGCCCAGCTGCGTACTACCGACATCGGTAAAAAGTTCGTGGACAACTTTTCGGGTACGGATTCACAAAAGAAGCTATATACTACCGCCCAGAATTTTTTCAGCACCAGCTTTGGCGTGGTAGGCGATCTGTATATCATCATCTTTATGGGTATCTTTTTTTCTGTAAGCCCGGATCTGTATAAGAACGGCATCATCATGCTCATTCCGAAGAAAGCCCGGCCTGATGCGCAATGCATATCCGACCGCATTACCCATACCTTAAAGGCATGGCTTAAAGGTATGATGCTGGCCATGCTGATCATCGCTACCCTAAGCTGTATCGGCCTGACCATCATCGGCGTACCGATGGGGCTGGCCTTAGCGGTGTTTGCAGGGCTGCTTAACTTTATCCCCAACTTCGGGCCGGTGATTGCCATGGCGCCCGCGGTGCTGATTGCGCTTACCATGAGTTTTAATACCGCACTTACGGTGGCTATCCTGTACATTTTGATACAAACACTGGAAAGTAACATCATTACGCCCACTATACAAAAGCGCATGATCAACATCCCGCCCGCAGTATCGCTGATCGGCCAATTGATTATGGGCAGCGTTTCGGGTGCGCTTGGTATTATACTGGCGGTACCGCTGATTGCCATATTAATGATCATCATTGACGAGCTGTACGTAAAAAAGCAAAACCTCAAAGCTGAATGAGTAAACATCACCCATACGCTTTTTATTTACTGTTCGTCTACTCCTACCTATAAATGCTGGACATACTTTACCAGGACAATGAGCTGATAGCCATCAACAAACCGCATGGTTTACTGGTTCATCGCTCCCCTATAGCCAGTGATGTGCAGGTATTTGCCCTGCAACTGCTGCGCGACCAGCTTGGCCGGCCGGTTTACCCCGTGCACCGGCTCGACCGCAAGACGGGGGGCATCCTGCTCTTCGCTTTAGATAAGGAAGCCGAGCACCTTATGCATCAGCTTTTTGCAGCAAGAAAAGTAACTAAAAAATACCTGGCCATTGTACGTGGCTATACAGATGATACGGGTGAGATTGACTACCCGCTAAAAAAGGAAAACGGCACCTTGCAGGAGGCATTTACCACTTACAGTACGCTGTACCGGGCCGAGTTAGATGTGCCGCTGGGTCAGCACGCCACTACCCGTTACTCACTGGTAGAAGCGGTGCCCGCCACAGGCCGTATGCACCAGTTGCGGCGGCATTTTGCACACATTCTTCACCCCATCATCGGCGACCGGCCGCATGGCTGCAACAAGCAGAACCGCCACTTTAAGCAAACCTGGCAAATGGATACCATGATGCTGCATGCCTCGCACCTCAGTTTTGTTCATCCTGTTACCAATCAGGCGGTACAAATTACCGCGCCGCTGCAAGCCGAATTCAAACGTGTAATGCAACTGATGGGCTGGCCGCAAATAACAGAACCTATACCTACTGCCTGATGGAAACAGCACAGGAAATTTTTAACCGCTACTTCAGCAAGGATGTTATTATCCATAATCAGGAGGATTTTGAACGTCTGGTGATACTACCGGCCATGGAGGCGTATGCCCTGCAGCAAGCACAGCTGACTTTTGCTGCGGCGCGGGAGATAGATGCAAAAACAGGTAACCGGCGTTTTGCAGGTTTTGAAGAATACCGGGCTGCCCAACAAACTCCGGCCGAAGAAACAGATGAAGAAACAGATAATAAAAGGAGTATTATTGAAAATGTAGCCGACTCAATATTACCTCAGTATATTCCGGCTGATTCGGCTGTTACAACCTTATCATTCAGCTTTACAACCGAAGGCAGCCGGTATACCGCAACTTATGGTAAAGATGCAGCTGGTTACTGGCAGTTTGATACTTACTTTACAGAATAATCACAAATTGTTAATTATGAAGTATATTATCATTGCAGCATTAGCTTTATTGTTTACAGCCTGCAGGCAGCAACCCAAAGCAAAGCAGATGCCTGCAGCAAAGAAAAAAGAGCATACAACGCCTCCCCCTGCAGCAAATGTATCAACTGCACAAGATGCGGCTGACGATAATTCCCATTATGAGTTTCGCCGTTATCTGGTAACTTCCGCAGCGGATACAGCGGTACAAGTTATTAGCCAAAAATCAGCCATCGTGGTTGCGCCCGACAGCCTGCAGGTGGTGCAAATGGTAAAACAGTATGGTGCAGAGGATTTTACTACCATTGCGGATGATAACGCTAATTACCAGTCGGCGGCAGAGGAATTTTTGCGGAAGAAGCCGGTTGCATTAGTTACCCCGGCAAAACGTTATATCAAATTGGCGGGCCTGCATAATACCTACCTGATTGATACCAAAGCCAAAGTTGCAAACGGCTGGTTTACCTTGTTCTTTAAACCTGACAGCCCGCCCCTCATCGCCGATATGACCGATATTGAAACGGCTTACCAGAATTACTTTGAGCGTTCGCCAATGTAAAGTAAGCATTAACTGCCGTACGGAAAGCAGAGCCTCCGCACAGCAGTTTATGAATTTATTCTTGGCTGTATAATTCCTTTTTGATTTGGTTACGGGTTAACCCGTAGTAAACCAAAAAGCCTATAGCTACGCATACCGCTTCAATACCAAACGGCAGGGTAGAATCTGACTGGTAGGGAATATACTGCAACAGTATCAGGCCGATGCCGCCAAAAAGCAGGATCAATCCCCATTTTAAGGTATCAAACTTCAGGCTGGCTGCCGAATTATTAAGCAGCTTTACAGAATTCTCATCTACATGCCCTGCGCTGATCAGCCTCATTTTTACCCGGTGGTTAAGTATCGCCTGTATTATCAATAAAAATCCTCCTAAAATTGAGGGAATTACTACCATTGCGGTGATGTCTGCATTCATGATATTTCAAATTTAAATGTTTATGCCCCATTAGACTGCGGCCCGGTTATAAATGTTGCAGTTATTTTCACTGCAACATTTTTGTAGCTGCGCTGGTCTAACGCTTTATCAATGTATACCGAACAGCAATTAATAGCGCGTATTTTACAGGGCAACCTGCATGCCTTTAAGCATCTGGTTCATCAGCACGAAAAGCTGGTGAGGCACATGGTGAACCGGCTGGTGCATAACGAGGCTGATGCGGAGGATATTTGCCAGGAGGCATTTATAAAGGTATACCGGCACCTGGCATCGTTTAAAAACGAAAGCAAGCTGAGCACCTGGATTGCCCGCATTGCCTACAGTACCGCAATTAATCATTTAAGAAAATCGCGCCTGGACATCATCAGCAGTGATGCTGTTGAGCAGCAGGATCACCTGTATAAAACCACCGAAACGCCTGAACACATTTTAAACAAAAAAGATACTGCCGTTATTGTTCATCAGGAGATAGCCAAATTGCCGGTTAATTACCGCACGGTACTTACCTTATATCACCTCAATGAATTTAGTTACGAGGAGATTGAGCAAATTACCGGGATGCCCGAAGGCACGGTGAAAAGTTACCTGTTCAGGGCACGTAAATTGTTAAAGGACAAATTGAAGAACTTATTGGTTTAAAGCAATGAAAGAGATGGATGATAAAGAGTTGCAGCAGTTTATAGAACAGCAGTTAAAGGATGATGCCGCTTTAAATACCGGTTTAACCAAGGATGAACATGCCTACCTGCTGCTGTTTGATGCGCTGCACCAGGAACCGGAATTAACTACGGAAAGCCGGCTTGCAGACCGTGTATATAACCAGCTTGCCGAAAGCCAGACCAAAGCAGAAAGCTTTAGCTATAACCTCACGCTGTGGGTACTGGGCGGCTGCGCCTTACTGTTTACGGTGGCTGCGCTGCTGGTGCTCAGCCCCGCAACCATTGCACTGGTGGTATCTAAAGCCAAAATATTGCTGTTCCTTATCGGTGCGGTGTGTGCTGTAGAATATGCCGACGGCAAACTGCTCAGGCGAAAGCTGGCATAGTGCGCTTTAAGAGATAAGTTAGCAAAACCCGACTATAAATTTAGGGTGAAGCGGCCTGAATTGTACAATTCAGGCCGCTTTGTTATGATGAATCATTACATCCCATGAACATGGGGTACCTTTACTGCAACTTAAACAAATCAAAAACTTTTAAGCCACCTGTTGCTTTACAGGAAGGTAAAACAACACATCTATTTATAAAAATCTACCTGCACCCATGTACACTTTAGGTATTAATGCAGCCTTTCATGATACGGCCGCATGTTTAATTAAAGACGGCCAGCTGTTGGCCGCTGCGGAAGAAGAACGCTTTACCCATTTTAAGCACGGCAAGCGCCCGGTGCCCTTCTCTACCTGGGAACTGCCCTTTCATGCCATTGATTACTGCCTGAAGGTAGCTGATATCCATATTAATGATATTGACCATGTGGCCTATTCCTTTGACCCCTACCAGTTAATTGGTGAAAAATATAAAGGTAAAGGCACCATCGAAATTCCTTTCGAGCCTACCACCGACCCGGTTAATGCCGACTGGCAGAATGTGTGGGACCCGCTGTTTTTATCGTCCATGATAAACGCCGTAGGTCAGTTGAACGATGGTTACCCGCATCACCTGCAGAAACGCTTTATAGGCGCTAATATTCCGCGCGAAAAATGGCATTTTGTAGATCACCATATTGCCCATGCGGCCAGCGCCTTCAACTGCTCGCCATTTGAGCGTGCCGCCGTTATGACGGTAGATGGCCGCGGTGAGCTGGCCACCACCACTTACAGCATAGGCAACGGGCAGGATCTGAAGCGCATTGGCCAGGTAAACTTTCCTAACTCTTTAGGCCTGTTATATGAAGAAATTACCACCCACCTGGGTTTCCTGCATTCCTCAGACGAGTACAAGGTAATGGCCCTGGCCAGCTATGGCAAGCCGGAATTTGTGAAGGATTTTCGTGAGATCATCAAAACAGGGCCTAACGGTCAGTTTACCATCAGCAACAAAAACTTTACGGAGCGTTTCGGGCCGCAACGCCTGCGCCACGAGGAGTTTACCAGCCACCACTTTAATATTGCCCACTCTTTGCAACTGGTGCTGGAAGAAACATTGCTGGAGATTGCCGACTGGTTATTTAAAGAAACCGGCGAAGAAAACCTGTGCATGGCCGGCGGTGTAGCGTTAAACTGTGTAGCCAATGCCCGCCTGCGCGATAAGGGGCCGTTTACCAACATCTGGGTGCAGCCCGCCTCAGGCGATGATGGCACCGCTTTGGGTGCTGCCCTGTGGATAGATGCGCACCAACGCAACAGCCAGACACGCGATTTTGTAATGGACCACTGCTACTGGGGCCCTGAATATAGCGATGAGGAAATTGAAAAGTTTATGAAGTGGGCTAAAGTGCCATACCGTAAACTGGAAAACATTGCAGAAGAAACCGCCGACATTTTAGCGCAGAACAAGATCATCGGCTGGTACCAGGGCCGTATGGAGTTTGGCCCACGCGCATTGGGTAGCCGTTCTATTTTGGCCTCGCCCATCAGCCCGGAGATGCAGCAGCGGCTGAATGAGGTGAAAGACCGCGAGGACTTTCGCCCGGTGGCACCGGTAGTATTAGAAGAAGAAGCGGCCAACTGGTTTGAGAATGCCGGCTACTCTCCCTTTATGCTGTTTATATATGATGTGAAGCCAGAAAAGGCCGACCAGATACCTGCCGTGCGCCATACCGATGGCACCGCCCGTATACAAACCGTAAACGAAAGTCAGCACAAAAACTATTACGATTTGCTGAAAGCCTTCCAGCGCAAAACCGGGGTGCCGGTACTGGTGAATACGTCTTTCAATACCCTGGGCAAACCCATTGTGTGTACCCCTCGGGATGCCATTGAGTGCTTCTGGACTTCGCCCTTTGATGCGCTGGTCATCGGTTCGTTTGTGATTGAAAAATAAACCATGCTGCTTATTAGTGTGGTAATACCTACCTGGCAGCGCCCCAGGCTGTTGCAAAACTGTTTGCGGGCGCTGTCGGGCCAAACGCCTGGCGCTGATGATTTTGAGATCATTGTAGTAAGTGACGGGCCCGACCATGTAACTGCTGCCGGCTTACAGGATTGGATAGCCGAAAACCCCATATATCACCGCTTCCTGCCCATGCCAAAAAAGAAAGGCCCGGCGGCGGCGCGTAATTATGGCTGGCAACATGCACAGGCACCCCTGGTTGCCTTTACCGATGATGATACCCTGCCCGATGCCAACTGGCTGAACGCTTACCTGCAGCAATGGGACGGCCGGGAGCAGGCGGCCTTCACAGGTAAGGTGGTCGTGCCGCTCGAAGCCCGCCCCACTGATTTTGCCCGTAACACCGCCGGCCTGGAAACCGCCGATTTTGTAACCGCCAACTGCGCCTGTACCAAAAAGGCGTTACTGCTTACCGGCGGTTTTGATGAACGTTTTGCCATGGCCTGGCGCGAGGACAGCGATCTGCACTTTAAATTATTGCAGCACCACATCCCCCTTACAAAAAACGAAAGTGCGATAGTTGTACACCCGGTACGCGAGGCACGCTGGGGCATAAGCCTTAAAGAGCAAAAGAAAACCTTATACAACGCCTTGCTGTACAAAAAATTTCCGGATTTGTACCGGGCGCATGATAATGCAAAACCGCCGGTACTGTATTACCTGATTATAGTATGCGGCTTAGGGTGCCTTGCCTCGCTCCTGCCGGCACCGCATCAACCGGCAATCATCTTTTTTGTGGCCTGGCTGGCGCTTACCTTGTGGTTTACTTATAAGCGGTTAAAAAACAATGCGCTCACCTTTAGCCATATCACCGAAATGCTGTATACCTCAGCACTGATCCCCTGGCTATCGGTGTACTGGCATTTTTACGGACTGGTTAAGTTTGGCACCTGGTTTATATAAGTTATCCACAACTCGTATAAAAGCTAATTTTTTTAGCATTTTTTGCATCTATGGCACTAATATTGTTTCATCAACAGTAAACACATACAACTATGGCAAAGCAACATCAGGATGAAAATGAATTGTTTGATGCAAATGATAATGATGCATCAACCCCTACCAATAACAACGAAAAAGGCTCGAATGCGGTGAAAGACCCGAACGAGTGGACCACCGGCGCTGAACCCATGACCGGCGCGCAGGAATCCTATCTGAAAACTTTATCAGACCAGGCCGGTGAGGAGTTTGACGACTCTTTAAACAAAGCCGATGCTTCCAAGAAAATTGACGAGCTTCAGCACAAAACCGGCAGAGGCATAAGCGACAGCGAATAATTTACGGTGATCGTATAAAGAGCTTACCGGCTATAATGCAGGTAAGCTCTTTTTTATTTTTCAAAAGTTAACCGCTGTTACATCAACCTTATCTTTTATAATTGCCTTTTCGTTTTAAAACTCACTATGCCTTTACCATCTGCTGCTATTAACAGGATTGCCATTTACCGCACGCTTCAACTGGGCGATATGCTCTGCATTATTCCGGCAGTACGCGCGTTGCGCAAAGCCTGTCCCAATGCGCATATCACCTTACTGGGCTTACCCTGGGCGAAGCTGTTTGCAGAACGCTTTAATAACTATTTTGATGAGTTTGTGCATTGCCCCGGATTGCCCGGATTGCCGGAGCAACCGTTCAGTCCGCCCGAAACTGCGGTCTTCTTTCAAAATTTTCAGCAGCAGGAATACGACTTGTTGCTGCAAATGCAGGGTAATGGTACGGTGATCAACCCCATGATGGAATTTTTTGGAGCCAAGTACCTGGGGGGCTTTTATACGCCCGGAGATTATGCACCCAATAAAGATTACTTTGTGCACTACCCCGATGCAGGCCCCGAACCTGAGCGGCACGTAAGGTTGATGGAATTTTTAGGCATACCCGCGCAGGGCAATGAACTGGAATTTCCGTTAACTGCTGCTGATGAAGCAGAATTTAAAGCTTTACAGTTAAATGTTGAACCGCAAAAGTACGTTTGCCTGCACCCCGGCTCGCGTGGCGCGTGGCGGCAATGGCCTGCCGCTTACTTTGCGGCACTGGCAGATTATGCCTTTGAGCAGGGCTTTCAGCCGGTAATAACAGGTACACAAGCAGAAATGCCGATTGTAGAAGAAGTAATGCAACACATGAAGTATCCGGCTGTTAACAGTGCAGGCCATACCACCCTGGGGGCTGTTGGCGTGCTGATTAAAAATGCAAAGGCATTAATTTCCAACTGTACCGGGGTATCGCACATGGCATCCGCGTTTAAAACGCCCGGCGTAGTGATCAGTATGGATGGCGAGCCGGAGCGCTGGGCGCCTATCGATAAAGCTACCCACCTGACCATCGACTGGACCAAAACCCCTGATTATAATTTAGTGCTTGAAGCCGCCAAAACAATACTTAGCCGTTAATAAACGGCTGCACTTACATACGGTTAGTTTCGGCAAATACTTTAAGCATTTGTACCAGCGGCTGCTTGTTGCCCTTGTTGGTTATCGCTTCATGATCTTTAGCATTGATATAACCTTCAAATTCGGCCAGTTCAGCGGCGTCTGCCGCTTTAAAGCCCATTGACCAGTCGGGAAACTGCCGCTCCTTGTTTTCTCCTTCCGTAAGTTTGATGATATTTTTATGCCGCTCGTCGCTTAAAATAGATTCATATGTGCGGCTCACCCGCTCACTATCACCTTCCAGCAGTTGTATAAAAGTGCCTTCACTGTACAACAACATGCCGGTTAATCCATTTTGCTGATTGTTGCGGCGGCTTGTATTGAGTAGCGACAATAGCTCGCTTTGGTTCATTAAATGGGTAGCGGTACTCAGGTAGACGATATATTTCATGGTTAAGAAAGCTGAGAATATAAACTCAGCAAATGTTGGTGGTCTATAATTTTATTTACACTTATTAAATGATTTAAAACAGATTTTGTGTGAAAACAAAAACTTATATCTAAATTAGATGTTTAAACACATATTATTAAAATCATGATGTCAAACACAGTATTACACCCGGCCGAAAGCCGTGGCCATGCCAATCATGGCTGGCTTGATAGTTACCATAGTTTTAGCTTTTCCAGTTACTATAGCCCTGAACGCATGCATTTTGGTGCGCTGCGTGTGCTGAATGACGACCAGGTAAGCGGCGGCATGGGCTTTGGCAAGCACCCGCATGATAATATGGAAATCATCTCCATCCCCATTGAAGGCGACCTGGAGCATCAGGACAGTATGGGCAATACGGCGGTAATCCGCAAAGGCGATATCCAGGCCATGAGCGCCGGTACCGGTATATTTCACAGCGAAAAGAACAGGAACCCTAATGAGCAGGCCAAGTTTTTGCAGATATGGGTTTACCCGGACCAGCTTAACGTAGCGCCCCGGTATGACCAGATCTCCCTTAACCTGGAAGACCGGCATAACCGGCTGCAGCAGATACTATCGCCCAGCGCCGATGATGACGGGGTGATGATCCATCAGAACGCCTGGTTCCACATGGGTAAGCTGGATAAAGATGTTACGCTTGATTATACACTAAAAGCCGAAGGTAACGGCGTTTACTTTTTTGTGCTGAATGGCGATGTAAGTGTAAACGGACAAGCGTTGCACCGCCGCGATGGTTACGGCGTATGGGAAACCGATAATTTTAAAATTAATGCCGACAGCGATGCAGAGCTGTTACTGATGGAAGTACCCATGCAATATTAAACCATGACAGATACCCTGCATATACTGATTGCCGGCCGGCACTGCGAAATTGTGCCTACCCTGGTACGCTTGCTGAACAACACCAAAGGCTGGCAGCCTGTGGGTACACTCAGCAACCAGGAAACCGTAGCCTGCATGGATGCGCAGGCGGTAGACGTGCTGCTGTTAAGCAGCGGGCTAAGTGGCGAGGATGAGTTGCAATTACGCGAACACCTTACAGCTACACACCCCAAAGCGGTAACCATACAGCACTACGGCGGCGGCAGCGGATTGTTAACGGCAGAAATATATGAGGCGATAAATAAGCCATAACCTGCCCGGATTTGCAGCAGTACATCAGCTCATGATTACTCTACCGGCATTTTTTGACCTTTTAACATACTTTTTACTGCTTTATACTGCAAAAGGCGCTTATAATAGCGCCTTTTGCAGTATAAAGTTTAGGTTTGATAAGCGTTGCCCTTAATTCATTTGAAAATTTATGGGCAGCGTATAGCGTACCCGTACCGGCTGGCCGCCCTGCATACCGGGTTTCCAGGCCGGGGCAATTTTCAGCACCCGCAGCGCTTCATCGTCCAGTAAATTTTCAACTCCCTTTGATAAAGTGATATTTGAAATTTTGCCATCCCTTTCAATCACAAACGTGATGAATACCTTTCCCTGCGCTTCTGTATCCGGGTAACGCAGGTTGCGCTGTAAAAATTTATTCCAGCCTGCCATGCCGCCTGCAGGTTCCGGCATTACGTCTACGCCATCGTATATCTTTTTGGTGTCAACCGGATCACCGCCGCCGCCCGGCGTTCCGGCAGCCGATGGCTGGGAATCGATAATTGCCTTTGTAGGCTCGCTGTTTCCTTTATTATCGATGGGGCCGGGGTTAGTGATTTCAGTTTGCCCTTTAAGCGGCACATCAGGTACAATTTGATTAGTGGGCGTTGGCACAAGAAACTTATCTATGTGCACATTTACTTTGGGTGCTTCTGGTTTCGCAGGTTTC
This sequence comes from Mucilaginibacter sp., assembly GCF_965200995.1. Classification (GTDB taxonomy): domain Bacteria; phylum Bacteroidota; class Bacteroidia; order Sphingobacteriales; family Sphingobacteriaceae; genus Mucilaginibacter. The sequence continues at coordinate 141,682 of NZ_OZ241743.1, forward strand.
ACCGCTTTATGGATACGCTCCTCCTTAGGCTTTGCCGGTGGTACGTATTTGTGTATTTCAACTACGGTAGTGTAATACTTCGGTGGTTCTGCCTTTTCAGCCTTTGGCCATACTTTAATGAGCAAAATACCAGATGCAAATATGGCTACAGTAGCGGCCATAGCCCGCATGGCATACTGCCCGGAATTTTTACGCAATTCATAAGCGCCGTAGCTTTTGTTACGGTTGGTAAATACAAGATCGAGCCACTCGGTTTTGTACAAATCAAATTTGGTGTTAAGCATATCAGTCAAAATTAAGTTTTAATTATACCACTAAAATAAAATTTTATATTTTAATGTTTTAACAAAATATAATTTTTATAAATAAGATATTTAAGCTCTAAAGTTTGCACCATTAACTTAAGAAAACATAATAAACTTTAACAAATTTTCAACTACACAAAATTTAATTCTAAAATGAATACCTTATCAAACAATTATAACTATCGATTAAGCATAAATAAAAATATAATTTTGTTAGATCGGAGTCTTATTTCCGATGTGCAGCCTTAATATTAATGATGAACTGTAACGGATAGCTTCAACATCATTAGCAATAAATTTTACTTATATCAGCCTGAAGTACAAAAAGTGTAACCGTTAACCTGTTTTTTGTTAACATTTCCGTAAATAATTTCAAACATTCAGCATTTTCAAGAGTACATTTTCTACTTTTGGTGAAAATTTTCTATAATTCATCAAAAAATGTCAAATTTCAGATTTCAGGCTTTACAAGCGGTGCTCAACCGGGTTTCTCCCGAAGTTAAAACACCGGGTGACAAAATCTCTGAGTACTTTGCTGCGAATGTTTTCGATAAGAAGAAAATGCGCGAGTACTTGTCAAAAGAGGCTTACCAAAGCATTTTGAGTTCAATTGATAATGGCGAACCCATCACCCGCGATACGGCAGAGCAGATTGCCTCGGCCATGAAAGCCTGGTCAATGAGCAAGGGCGCTACCCACTATACCCATTGGTTTCAGCCGCTTACCGGCTCCACTGCCGAAAAGCACGATTCATTTTTTGAGCCCACCGCCGATGGCGCCATCGAAAAATTCAGCGGTGATGCCTTAGCCCAGCAGGAGCCCGATGCTTCGAGCTTCCCGAACGGCGGCATCCGCAATACCTTCGAGGCGCGTGGTTATACCGCCTGGGATCCATCATCGCCGGCATTCATTATCGATAAAACGCTGTGCATCCCCACTGTATTTGTATCCTATACCGGCGAAGCACTGGATTATAAGGTTCCATTATTAAAAGCCCTGAGCGTAATGGACAAGGCGGCTGTTGATGTTTGCCATTACTTTGATAAGGGTATTGAGAAAGTAAACGCTTCATTAGGCATCGAACAGGAATACTTTCTGGTAGATTTGGCTTTGTTTAACGCCCGCCCGGATTTATACCTGACCGGCCGCACGTTGTTCGGCCACATGTCGGCCAAAAACCAGCAGCTGGAAGACCACTATTTTGGCGCCATCCCTACCCGTGTATATAACTATATGCGCGATTTTGAAACTGAAGCCTTGTTATTAGGCATTCCGTTAAAAACACGCCATAATGAGGTAGCACCTTCGCAGTTTGAGTGCGCCCCTATCTATGAGGAGATCAATCTGGCGATTGACCATAACCAGCTGCTGATGGATACCATGGACCGCGTGGCCCGCAAGCATGGCTTTAAAGTACTGCTGCACGAAAAGCCCTATGCCGGCATTAACGGTTCTGGTAAGCACAACAACTGGTCGCTAATTACCAATACCGGGAAGAACTTGCTGTCGCCCGGCAAAACGCCTAAGAACAACCTGATGTTCTTAACCTTTTTTGTAAACACCATTCGTGCGGTTTATGAACACGCCGATTTATTGCGTGCCTCAATCGCATCAGTGAATAACGATCACCGTTTGGGTGCCAACGAAGCGCCCCCGGCCATCATCTCTATCTTTTTGGGCAGCCAATTGAACGAAGTGCTGGATGAGATTGAAACTTCGCGCATCAGCAAGAAAATTAAGGATGAAGCCTCCTTATGGCAGGGCATCCCTAAAATCCCGCAGATTTTAAAGGACAATACCGACCGTAACCGTACCTCACCCTTTGCCTTTACGGGTAACAAGTTTGAGCTGCGTGCGGTGGGCTCGTCGGCCAACTCGGCCAGCCCGATGACCATTTTGAACCTGATTGTGGCCGACCAGTTGAAGAAGTTTAAGGCAGAGGTTGACCGCCTGATCAAGAAAGGCGAGAAAAAAGATGTGGCTTTGTTAACGGTTATCAAACGCTATATTAAGGAGTCGAAATCCATCCGCTTTGAAGGTAACGGCTACAGCCAGGAGTGGGAAGACGAGGCAGCCACCAGAGGTTTGTCTAACTTTAAAACTACGCCAAAGGCATTAGACGCTTTGGTATCTGATAAAACACAGGCGCTGTTTGAAGAAACCGGCGTATTCAGTAAACGCGAAGCCCATGCCCGTCACGAAATTTTGCTGGAAGAATATTATAAGAAATTGCAGATTGAGGCCCGCGTAATTGGCGAACTGGTAGACAGCGTGATCATCCCTACGGCCATTAACTACCAAACCAGGCTGATAGAGAACGTGAGAGGCTTAAAAGATATTGGTATGGATGCCAGCACTTACGAGGCACAACTGAACATCATCACCAAGCTGTCTGAGCATATCAACTTTATCAAAACCAACAACACCCAGATGGTGGATGCCCGTAAAAAAGCCAACGCCCTGGAAGATGCCCATGAAAAAGCGGTAATTTATGATGAGCAGGTTAAATCCTTCTTTCAGCCTATCCGCTACCACGTGGATAAGTTAGAGCAACTGGTGGATGATGCTGCATGGCCGCTGCCAAAATTCAGAGAGTTATTGTTTATTAAGTAAGCAGCAAACTTTGCTGAACAACAAGGCCCCGTTTAATATGGGGCCTTGTTGCTTGCAATTATCCGGAAAGCGTTTAGCTGAAAAGGCCGCCTGCCTATAATGCCGAAGTGGGCCCGGCACCCCATCGTCAGCAGCGCTGCAACAGTAAAAGTACAGGTTATACCCAGGCGTGTACTTATCCGGCGAGCTGCCGGAACACGGTTAGCATTCACCTGGTTTTGGATCTCAAAACGCGGGTAATCACAGCACCGTATCATTCAGGCGTAACCCGTTTTCAGCTCAAAGCTTGCATCCTGCAGGCATGAAAACCGGAGGTAAATAACATGGCAAAAGGCACAACTAAAAGCTCTAAAAAGTGTAAACCCTGCTTTTTTGCAATAGGCTGTTTATCAGAATTTTAAATGTGATATTTTCAAAAAAGTGTAAACTTTGGGTTTACACTTTTTTGAACTGATTAGAGGATATATTAACCCCTGTCCGGAAGGCAGTAATCAGGTAGATGCCTAAACCTGTACTACACGATATACGATCAGGATTGTGTAAACAAATCCGCATCCTTATGCTGCTGAATCAACGCCTGCCGGTACGTGTTCAGCAACGCCGATTTGGAGATGAACCCAATAAATTCTCCGTTGCGTGTTACCGGTAAACGCCAGAGATCCAAAGCGTCAAATACCTCCATTACGGCAGTTACCGGCTGCAAATGATCAATTACAGCCGGAGGCTGGGTCATTACATCGCCTACCGTTAAGCGCGAAGTATCGGCATCAAACATCTGCTTGCGTATTTCATCCAGCCACACTACGCCTTCCAGCTTACCGTCTTGCGTAGTTACCGCATAAATGTTGGCCTTGCCTTCGGCCAGCACTTTATAAAAAGCCGTTAAAGGCATGTCGCGCTTCAAAGTAGTAAAGTCGGTTTTAATCAGGTTCTGCAGGTCAATGGCCTCAAGCATTCCATAATCCTGATCCGGAAAGATGTGCCGGTCATGTATCAGCGATTGCCAGTACATATTGTGCTGGTTGTATAGCCGTGCTATTACGTATGACAATGCCGAAACTATCATCAGCGGTATAAACAGCACATAACCGCCTGTAATTTCAGCGATCAGGAATATAGCGGTTAGCGGCGCATGCAGCACACCGCTTAAGGCGCCGGCCATGCCCACTGCCATAAAGTTACTGGTGCTCAGGTGCATCATCCCGGTCTGGTTTACTATATAAGCTACCAATAAACCCATAAAGGCGCCCGTAAACATAGTAGGCGCAAAGGTACCGCCATTACCGCCCGAACCTAAGGTAATACCGGTAGCTACAATCTTTATCAGTACCAAAGCCGCTATAAACAGCATCATTGCGGCCGGGTGCTGCAGCCAGCCGGCAAAAAAGCTGCCCTCTTTTAAGGCCTCGAAGTTACCATTTAAGCATTCCTGCACATAATGATACCCTTCGCCTAACAGCGGCGGAAAAACAAAGATGATGGCCCCCAGCAGTACACCGCCTGCCAAAGCCCTTACATAACGGTTGTATTTTAACAGAATCCCCTTTTCCAGATACTCGGCTATCTTGGTAATGTATACGGATAGCCAGCCGCTTAACACGCCCAGCAGCAAATAGAAAGGCAGGGCGCTTAACGCCCAGCCTTCGGTTACCAGATGAAACAACTGCCGTGAGTTTAACAATTTGGCTACCACCACACCTGTTGCCGAGGCAATAAGCAGTGGTATAAACGTAGGAATGGTAATCTCGCCCAGCAAAATTTCGAGTGAGAACAGCACGCCGGCAATAGGACTGTTAAATACCGCAGCAATACCTGCCGAAGCGCCCGCCGCCAATAGAATTGTTTTCTCGTAGGCGGTAAGGTTAAAAAAACGCCCTGCATTTGACCCGATGGCTGCCCCGGTGCATACAATAGGCGCCTCCAAACCCGAGGAGCCGCCCAGGCCCACAGTTAATGAGCTGCTGATGAGATGGGAATAGGTATTATTATAGTTGATGTTCGACTTATTCTTCTTGATGTTGGCCAGTATGCTGCCAATACCTTTTTCAATACGGTCGCGGTTAATCATGTGCTGGTACACTACCGTAAGCAATATCCCCAGGGCAGGAAGGAAGATGTAGATAATGGGATAATTGAGTTGTGCCGAAATATGGCGGCCCATACCCTCCATAAGCTGCACCAGGTACTTCAAGGCTACAGCCGCAAGGCCGCCTATCAATCCCACCAACACACTCAGGTAAATTAAAAAACTGCGCTGGTTTTTTTGCGGTATGCGCCAGCTGTTGATATTTGAGCGAAGCAGGTGTATGTATTTCATGGGCCGGTGGCAGGTAATCTGTAATTTTAATGCTGAAAAGTAAGGCGAAGCCCTATCTTTGAAGCATGAGTTCGCAGCAAAGATACGACCGGCGCGGGGTATCGGCATCAAAAGATGATGTACATAATGCCATAAAAAATTTAGATAAAGGCATTTTTCCCAAAGCTTTTTGCAAGATAGTACCCGATATCCTCACCGGCGACCCGGAATATTGCAATATTATGCATGCCGATGGCGCCGGCACCAAATCTTCGCTGGCTTACACCTACTGGAGGGCTACCGGTGATGTATCGGTATGGCGTGGAATTGCACAGGATGCCATTATTATGAATGTAGATGACCTGCTGTGCGTGGGCGCTACCGATAATATTCTGCTGTCATCCACCATTGGGCGCAACAAGAACCTGATACCCGGCGAGGTAATTGCTGCCCTGATTAATGGCACCGAAGAAGTGCTGGCGCAGTTGCGCGAGGCCGGTATCGGCATCTACTCTACCGGCGGCGAAACCGCCGATGTGGGCGATTTAGTGCGCACCCTGATTGTAGATTCCACCGTTACCTGCCGTATGAAACGCAGCGACGTGATTTCTAACGACCGCATACAGGCCGGGGATGTGATTGTGGGACTGTCTTCCTACGGGCAAGCCACCTACGAGCACGAATATAACGGCGGCATGGGTTCTAACGGCCTTACCTCGGCCCGGCACGATGTATTTAATAAAAGCGTAGCTACCAGCTACCCGGAAAGCTTTGACCCGGCTGTACCCGGTGATCTTGTATTTTCAGGCAGCCGCCAGCTTACCGATTTAATTGATACAGGCAACGGGCAACAGGTAACCGCAGGTAAGTTAGTGCTCTCGCCCACCCGTACCTATGCGCCGGTTATAAAAGCCATGCTGGATGAATATCGCAGCCAGCTACATGGCATGGTGCATTGCAGCGGAGGCGCGCAAACCAAGGTACTGCACTTTGTGGAGAACCTGCATATCATCAAGGATAACCTGTTCCCTGTTCCTCCCCTGTTTAAACTGATACAGCAGGAATCAGGCACCTCATGGCAGGAAATGTACAAGGTTTTCAATATGGGGCACCGCATGGAATTATATGTGCCTGAATCTATCGCCCAGGAACTGATTGCGATTTCTCAGAAGTTCAACATAGAGGCGCAGGTAATTGGCCGAGTGGAGGGTGCTGAACAAAAGCAGGTTACTATACGTTCGGAGTTTGGTGAGTTTGTTTATCATTAAGTAATCATACCCTGCTAAGCCGCTCATTAATAACAAAAATGCCCCGCCTGATTCAGGCGGGGCATTTTTGTTATTAGAAAATCTGACCTTTAATTTTGTACTTTAAAGAAAGACGATTGTGTAAGGACAGAAGTTTTTGAACCGTCAGCAGTATAGGCTGTGGCCCTTACCGTGTAAGTGTTGCCTGATACCAAACCCAGCGCACTTAACTTCAAGTTGATTAAACCACTGTATACTTGCGTATTGTAATAAGTAGTTGGCTGCAAAGTATAGCTGATCGTGTGATTAATAACTGCGGCTTTAGCTGCTGTAGTAGCAGTTGCAGGTACAGCCGGCACGTAAGTGGCATCATAACCAGACCAACTGTTAAAAGTTGCCGTTGACACCACTACGGCTGGTGCAGTGGTATTTATGAATTCAACAGTGAATTTACCAGGCGCAACATTTGTAGTGGTAGCGCCAAACTGCAACTGCAGAATAGTTGAAGTAGTAAACGGACTGCTTTGCTGATAACCAAGGCTGCTTAATTGCAAAGCAGGCAGTTTGGTTTCAGTTGTATCTACATCGGCCTTTTTGGTACAGGAGGTAATACCTAACGTAGTAACGGCAACCAAAGCAGTGAAGATATATTTTATAATTTTCATGATTTCAATAATGCTTTATCAATTATATAAACTGCTCTTTTATATTAAAACAAATATTTGGCGCTTAACAATAAGCTCCAGGTAGTACCTGTGGTAGTTAAATCAGTCCACGGCTGGGTAACCAGTTTACCGTTTAACTGGCGCAGGTTATAGGAAGCAACACCAGTGGCATCAATGCCGGTATAGCTAACCGGAGCGGTGTAGGTAGCTAACTTCTGGATGCCCCAGTATCTGTTCAACAAGTTGGGCAAGTTCAGTACAGTGGCGCCGATCTGCAGGGTATGGCGAACATCACCGCTCATGATATAGAAATCCTGTTGCAGGTTTGCATCAATACGGTTATACCATGGCAAAAACGATGCGTTTCTTTGTGCATACTGGCCTCTGTGGCTTTTTAGGTAAGGCGTATTTTTAATGAACTCCTCGAAGGCCGCAGCTTGCTGTTGCGGCGTATAAGTATAAGCTACACCGTTAACAGTGGCTGAATACTGAACAAAGTTCATATCGCTCGCTCTTTTCGGGATGAACATCAAATCAGAAGAAGCGTTACCATCACCGTTCAAATCGCCGTTATACACATAGCTGAACGGTGAGCTGCCTGCCTGGCCCTGGTAGAAAACACCGATAGTAGTTGCAGCATGGTTTAAGTAATTAAAACGGTAAGAAGCAGATGCCACTACGCGGTGAGGTACGTAGAAACCGGTGTTACCCAATTCCACATCGTTAGAAGTACCTACGTTGGCAGTACCTGCCCATACTTGGGCTGCGGTTGAGCCGCCCGAAGCAAACGCTTCTTTTGCTTTGGTATAGGTATAAGCTGCGCTTGCATAAAAGCCGTTATCAAATCTTTTGCTGATCTGGCCGGTTAATACTACCGAATAACCTTTGTTGGTATTTTCTAAAGCTACTACAGTAGACAGGTTAGGATAGATTAAACGGTCAACTGCCTGTACAGCGTTGTTGGCTCCGGTACCAACATAACGAACACGTGAATTTGTGGGATCATCATTGTAAATTCCGGTTGGTGTTTTTAAGTTAACGTTACGCATTCTAACCGCGTTGATGTCCTTGGTAATTAAGGCTTCACCGGTAGCTAAGAAACCGTTACCCAGGCTTTTCTCAATAGCTAAGTTAGCTCTGAATACCTGAGGAAATTTAAAGTTACGGTCAAGTACAACCGTAGAGGTTGGAATAGCGGTACCTACAGTTTGCGGGAATAAGTTAGCATAAGTTGACGGATCAGGATTCAATCTGATATTAGCTAACTGAGCAGCAGTAGCCACAGCGCCGAAGTTATACATGGCGCTGTTACTTGGGCCGTTGGTTAAGAACACATACGGGATACGACCGGTGAATATACCTGCACCGCCACGTAATACCAATGAATTATCATCCATGAAGCTGGCACGGAAACCGATACGCGGCGACAGGTAGGTGCGGCTTCTAGGCCATAAACCAGAATTGTAACTTACCGTATTACCGGTTAAGCTACCACTTGCATCAGGAAACTGCAAAGCGGTAATCTGCGGGTTTTCAAGCGGGTTTTGCAGATAGATAGGCCTGTCAGCACGTAAACCGTATGTCAGTTTAAAACGGTCAGAGATATTCCACTCGTCCTGTGCGTAAAAACTCAAGGTACTCACCTTTAAATTAGCTGAGAATACCTGGTCTACACCCGGAACCAATGAGTAGTTATAAGTAAACTGGATAGGGGCTTTATTGGTCAGGAAATCATTCAACGAATTGTAGATGTATGAGCCTGCAGCACCCGGTAAAAACGCATTACCAATATACTGGTATTCGTAGCTTGCACCACCGGTTATGGTATGCTTACCTGCATAATAGGTAAGGTTATCATAAATGGTAGTGGTATTATCAATTACCTCATTGTACTTGGTATAAGGGTCAGAACCTGCGGTGATGTAGTTGTTACCCTGTCCATCATAAATATCAATGGTTGGGAAGATACCGCCCTTTGAAGTACGCGGGTTATCATAACGCTTAAATGTAGCCAGTAACTGGTTCGACAGGTTTTGGCTCAGGCGGCTGTTTAATTCGGCAGTACCTGTTTTGGTTAAGTTTTTGAAACCGTAGTTTGAATTTTCAAATGCAATTGACTGGCGGCTGTAACGGTTGTTCACCAAACCACCGCTGCCACGGGTGGTAGAAGTAACAGCGCCGGTAGTAGGGTTAGTTACGGTGTAAGTATATGCACCATTGTTAGGTGTTGATGAAGCATTGATTTGCACATCGCTAGTGGCGTTAGAATAGCTGTACTTAATGGTAAACTTATTTTTATCATTAATATTCCAGTCTAACTTAGCCAGATAGTTAGTATATTTCGGTTGGAAAGCCGAGAAATTATCATATCCGCCGGTTTCATAACCATAATTTGTTCTCAGATAGTTAGACACGGCCTGCAAATCAGCAACAGGCGTTACCGATACTGTACCTAAACCCGAACCGCCGGTTGGTGAATACTGGATGCCGGGCGTAGTGGTTACACCACGCTCAAAGTTGGCAAAGAAGAACAATTTGTTTTTAATAATAGGGCCGCCCAGGGTAAAGCCGTATGTTTTTTGGCTCGATTTGGCAATAGTTCCGCTCAGATCCAAATCACCAACACGGGTACCGTTATACGATTGGTTTCTGTAATACGTATACGCAGAGCCATGTAAGGTATTGGTACCGCTTTTGGTGGTTGCATAAATACCTGCACCGGTGAAGCCAGACTGGCGAATATCAAACGGGGCTACGTTGATAGAAAGCTCATCATAAGTTTCGATAGAAATTGGCTGCGCACCGCCACCTGGTAATAATTCGCTTGAAGTACCAAAAGTGTTATTCAGGTTAGCGCCATCCACTGTAATGTTGTTTAAACGGCTGTCGCGGCCGGCAAAACCGTTGCCGCCGTTAGACTGTGGCGATAAGCGGGTAAAATCGTTTACACTGCGGCTGAACGTAGGTAACGTACGCAATTGCGTGTTATTTACGTTAGTGTTGGCGCCCAAACGTGCGGTGGCAATATTTTTTTTGCCGGTTACGTTTACAGCAGCCAGCTCAACACCACCTTGCGATAAGGTAACGTTTAAAATATATGGCTGACCTAACTGCAAGGTAATGTTTTCAAATACACCGCGCTGGTAGCCAATGTAAGTAACTTCGACCCGGTAGGGGCCGCCAATACGCATACCCGGTAAGTTGAACAAACCATCTTTATTGGTACCTATGGAATAGGTAGTACCAGAGGGTATGTGTACTGCTCTTATCGTAGCACCAGGCAGGGTTTCACCCTTGTCATCCTTAATGGTACCCGACATGCTACTTGAAGTCACCTGTGCAAAGGCAAACGTGACAGCAAACAGCGACATGAACAAGAGAAGTAAATGTTTTCTCATACTTGTTTTGTGTTGTTTAATAAATTGTTTAAATGAACCTGTTTTGGCTGCAAATATAGATAATCACTTCATTTCCAACGTTAATTTAATGTTAACAATCCATGGAGTTTATCAACACAATTTCAACATTTTGTAAAGTAAGGTGTAAAATCTTCAACAATAGCACTGATTATCCGCATACTTCATGGCAAAACACCAAAATCAAACACATTGCGCCCCTTTCAGGATGTGGCATTATTTATAACGGGATTTGTTTAATTTAGCAGCCGTAAAAGTAAAAATCAAATCATTACATATGAACTACGACGTTATTGTGATTGGTTCGGGCCCGGGCGGCTATGTGGCAGCTATCCGTGCTTCGCAACTGGGGTTAAAAACTGCAGTGGTCGAGCGTGAATCATTAGGTGGCATTTGCCTTAACTGGGGCTGTATTCCTACTAAAGCATTACTAAAAAGCGGGCAGGTATTTGAATACATCAACCATGCGGCCGAATATGGTATAAAGATAGAAGGTAAGGCTGAGGCCGATTTTGATGCCATTGTTAAACGCAGCCGCGGTATAGCCGATGGTATGAGCAAAGGCGTTCAGTTCCTGATGAAAAAGAACAAGATAGAGGTTATCAAAGGTTTTGGCAAACTGAAAGGCCAGGGCAAAGTGGAGGTAAAAGCCGAAAACGGTGAAGCTACCGAGCATACTGCCAGGCATATTATACTGGCTACCGGCGGCCGCTCGCGCGAGTTGCCTAACCTGAAGCAAGACGGCCAGAAAGTAATTGGCTACCGCCAGGCGATGGTACTGCCCAGGCAGCCAAAATCAATGGTGGTGGTAGGCTCAGGCGCTATTGGTATCGAGTTCGCCAACTTTTATAATAATATCGGCACCAAAGTAACCGTAGTTGAATATTTGGATAATATTGTACCGCTGGAAGATGAGGAAGTATCTAAATCACTGGCCCGCATCCTTAAAAAGCAGGGCATCAACATCATGACCGGTTCTACTGTTGAATCAGTAGATACCAGCGGCGAATTATGCAAGGTAAACGTAAAAACCGCTGGCGGTAATGAGGTGCTGGAAGCAGAAATCGTATTATCTGCCGTAGGGGTAGCTACCAATCTGGAAGGCATCGGCCTGGAAGAAACCGGCGTTAAGTTTGAAAAAGGCAAGGTACTGGTAGATGATTACTACCGCACTAATATAGAAGGCATTTATGCCATCGGCGATATTGTAAAAGGCCAGGCGTTAGCCCACGTAGCTTCGGCAGAGGGCATTACCTGCGTAGAAAAGATTGCAGGCCAGCACCCCGAGCCGATTGACTACAACAACATTCCGGGCTGCACCTACTGCCAGCCCGAAGTTGCCTCGGTGGGTTACACCGAAAAAGCCGCCCGCGAGGCCGGTTACGAATTGAAGATTGGTAAATTCCCGTTCTCCGCATCGGGCAAGGCCAGTGCAGCCGGTACGAAAGACGGTTTTATTAAACTGATTTTTGATGCCAAATATGGCGAACTGTTAGGCGCGCACATGCTTGGTGCTAACGTAACCGAAATGATAGCCGAGATTGTAGCAATCCGCAAACTGGAAACTACCGGCCATGAACTGATCAAAACCATCCACCCTCACCCTACCATGAGCGAGGCCATTATGGAAGCGGCAGCCGCAGCTTATGATGAAGTGATTCACTTGTAAGGTTGGGTTAAAATTCAAAAGTAAAAAGTCAAAACCTTACAAGTTTTGACTTTTTACTTTTGGTGATGTTTATTTTCACCCGGCCGTTTTAAGACTTTTAAATTTTTACTTTTGACTTTCACAAAATGAACCTTCACACCATCAACACCGGCTACTTCAAACTCGACGGCGGTGCCATGTTTGGCGTAGTGCCAAAATCCATCTGGCAAAAAACCAACCCGGCCGACGATAACAACCTTTGCACCTGGGCCATGCGCTGCCTGCTGATTGAGGAGGGCAACCGGCTGGTTTTGGTAGATACCGGTATAGGCAACAAACAAAGTGAAAAGTTTTTCAGTCATTATCATCTGCATGGCGATGATACATTGGACAAATCATTAGCGCAGTTAGGTTTTCACCGCAATGATATCACCGACGTTTTTCTGACGCATTTACACTTTGACCATGTGGGCGGCGCAGTGGAGCGGCAAGGCGAACAGTTGAAACCTGCTTTTGCCAATGCCACTTACTGGAGCAATGCACAACATTGGGAATGGGCTGTAAACCCCAATGAGCGTGAAAAAGCATCATTTTTGAAAGAAAATATCCTGCCCTTGCAGGAAAGCGGGCACCTAAAATTTATTGATGCTGATAACGGCGTTGAATTTATGCACGGCGTAAACATCCGCTTTGTTTATGGCCATACCGATGCCATGATGCTGCCGCAAATTGCCTGTAAAGGCAAAACATTGGTTTACATGGCAGATCTGCTTCCATCCACAGGGCACCTGCCCCTGCCTTATGTAATGGCCTATGATATGTTCCCGCTAAAAACATTGGATGAAAAGAAAGAATTTTTTACAAAAGCTGTAGAGAATGAATACATTCTATACCTGGAGCACGACCCCATAAACGAATGCTGTACTTTACAGCAAACTGAGAAGGGCATACGTATTAAAGAAACATTTAACCTGACCGACCTTTAAACATTCTGGTGGTATGGCAGTTGAATAAATAACTGCGAAGCGAAAGTTTTTTAAAAATTGAATTAATTTCCGGCCCGTCATTTCATTGTATTTATACAGCCGGGGCTTAAATAATTCATAACAATTTCGTACCTTTGCACGTTCATTTCTTTAACACAAGAATCGAGGTATATTTAGATGAGACAACTCAAGATCACCCAATCAATTACCAACCGTGAATCACAGTCGCTGGATAAGTACCTGCACGAAATTGGTAAGGTTGACCTGATAACTGCCGAAGAAGAAGTAATTCTTGCCCAAAAAATACGCGAAGGCGACCAGGCCGCTTTGGAACGTTTGACCAAAACCAACTTACGTTTCGTGGTGTCTGTAGCTAAACAATATCAAAACCAGGGCCTTACTTTAGGTGACCTGATCAATGAAGGTAACCTGGGTTTAATTAAAGCGGCCAAACGCTTTGATGAAACCAAAGGCTTTAAGTTCATTTCCTATGCCGTATGGTGGATTCGTCAATCCATCCTGCAGGCTATTGCGGAGCAATCACGTATCGTGCGCCTGCCTTTAAACCAGGTAGGTTCACTGAGCAAAATCAGCAAGGCATTCAGTAAACTGGAGCAGGAATATGAGCGTGAGCCTTCGCCCGAAGAGCTGGCTGATATTCTGGAAACCACGGTGGATAAAATTTCTGATACGCTGAGCAACTCGGGCCGCCATGTTTCTATGGATGCTCCCTTTGTTCAGGGCGAAGAAAACACCCTGCTGGATGTACTGGAAAACAAAGAACCCAATACCGACTCCATCCTGATTGACGAGTCATTATCGGAGGAAATTAAACGTTCCCTTTCAACCTTGACTGAGCGTGAGCGCGAAATTATTGTATTGTTCTTCGGTTTAGGCAGCAACCATCCGCTGTCGCTGGAAGAAATTGGTGAAAAATTCAACCTGACACGCGAGCGTGTACGGCAAATTAAAGACAAGGCGCTGCAACGGCTGCGGCACACCAGCAGAAGTAAAATTCTGAAATCATATTTAGGTTAACCTCTTTTAAACGCCCCTGCTAAACAAGCAGGGGCATTTTTGTTTTACTTCGATTTTATGACTGTATAATTAATTATTTGCAAGTAACCAATCCCAAATAACAGATAGTTCACTATCTTGAACCGACTTATCATGAAAAAGATTCTATTTACAATCGGTCTGATTATACTGGTATGCTTTATAAGCGGTATAATAGGAGGGATAATAAAGTCTTCCAAAAAGCATCCGTTAAGATCAAACGAAACATTTGAGTGTAACGTCATGACCAACTATAGAGCTGATGGAGCTATTATTAAATATATAAAGCCTAAACTAATAGCTAAAAATGAACGCTTGGAGGTTGGTGTCGGATTACAGACAAATAGCAGTGATTATTATTTAACTTTTATAGTAAGATGCTTAAAGGAAGTTTCAACACCAGGAGATTTGACAATTCAATATAATTCTAATTTATCAGATACGTTTAAGCTCTACCATGCAGAGAAATCTTATAAAGACGGCAGTGATGTGTATTTAGCTGTATATTATTTGACAGCAAATGATGCTAAAAATCTTAAAAACAATAAAATAAGATATATTTCTTTTAAGGATGGTGACACACTAAATGCAATGACTGCATATGCAAATCAAGATGTTTTAAACAGAGCATACTCCTGTCTTCAATAATATGGAAGTTATAGTTATTATCATAGCAATACTTGTTTCGCTTGTATTCTGCTTTTTTACTGGTTTATTCGTAATAGGATTATCGGGTATTGGAAAAAACATAAAAACCAATTCAGCACTAATCATTTCTTCTATTGTTGCTGGTATAGTTGCAATTATGTTTTTTGGAACTGCCCTTAAAGGATGCAGGTCGAGTGAGAATGAGCAGATTTATATTAAAGAATAGTTTCACTGTGTAAAATTAAATCATCACATTAGGTATGTATATATTGTTGACCTGTTATTAGAACTGTGTAGGATTCATTTGAACAGTTAAATAATCTCACAAAAAAACGGCTCTAGTTTTGTTTAATTCTGCTGTGGAACCTTCAAAATACGAACAATTGACCGCCGAGCAGGCCATTGCCTACCAACAAGAATTAAGGCACCAGATAAAACTGCAACCGCTTGAAAAGGAAATCAGGGTGATTGCCGGTTCTGACATTTCGTTCAATAAATATTCGGAGGTGGTGTATGCCGGCATCATCCTGCTCAAATACCCAACTATGGAAATCATCGGCCATAGCACCGCCGTGAGCCGTACTACGTTTCCCTATATTTCCGGTTTACTGGCCTTTCGGGAAGTGCCCGCTTTGTTAGAAGCCTGGAACAAACTGGAAACCAAGCCTGATGTACTGGTATTGGACGGGCAGGGCATTGCCCACCGCAGGCGCATGGGTATTGCCTCGCACTTTGGGGTAATTACCAATACGCCTACCATTGGCAGCGCCAAAAGCCGCCTGTTTGGCCGTTACGAGGAGCCAGCCAATGAGCCGGGAGCCGAAAGCCCGATGTATGACCGGCAGGAAGTAATTGGCACCGCACTGCGCAGCAAACGCAACTGTAACCCCATCTACATATCGCCGGGGCATTTAATTACGATGGAGCAAAGCGTAGATATAATTAAACACTGCCTGAAAGGTTACCGCATACCCGAACCCACCCGGCAGGCGCACATGCTGGTGAATAAAGTACGCACCGACAGCATGGAACAGACCAGCCAGCAATATGATCTGTTTAAATAAATACAGGCAGCTACAATTAGCGCAGCTAACTTCCGTTTAGGTAACAACCAACCGCCGTTTATTGCATGACGAATCTCCGCCTGCTGCTCTGGGTGTTTTATAAGCCGCTGTTTATTATTAATCTGGTAGCTACAAGCTATACCATTAAGGTAATTGTTGCAGACCGTCTGTTAAGTATACCTTTCCTTGTGCTAATTAAGTTGTTGGGGTATTTATGTGGTACCGGCTATCAGTATGTAGCAGCATCACATCACTATTATTTTTACCGAAATGCCGGTTACCGCATCCGAAAGCTCTATGCCTACACGTATCTGCTTGACTTTGCTGCTTTCACTTTAATAATTACCGCCACCATATCCGTTCTGAATGCCATTATTAAAAATTGATAGCGTTGAGCTAAGTTACGACGGCCGGAAAATATTACAGGACGTATTTCTGCAGTGCCAATCCGGTGAGGTATTGGGCATCCTTGGTCGCAACGGTTCAGGTAAATCAAGTTTACTCAAAGTAATATTCGGTTCGGTTAATGCTGAACATAAATATATGAGTGTAGATGATGTTTACATTGATAAAGGATACACCCATCATCATATTGCTTACCTGCCGCAGCATAATTATCTACCAGTGCATGTACCTGTCTTTCAACTGGCAGAACTGATAATTAATAAAGAAGACTGGGGCGAGTTCAGCAGTTTTCCGGTTTACCAACTGAATCATAAGAAACGTATAAAAGAGGTATCGGGTGGCGAACAGCGCCAATTGGAAATACTGATGGTGCTGTACAGTGCTGCGCCTTTTATTCTGCTGGATGAACCCTTTACCCATATATCGCCCATACAGGCGGAGGCGCTTAAAGAACTCATTAAAAAGCGCTCGGCCGTTAAAGGCATCATCGTTACCGATCACCAATACTATAATGTGCTGGATGTTGCTCACCGCATTATTTTGATGAACAACGGCCGCACGCAACCGCTAAATAATCAGGAGGATTTGGTTACTTACGGCTATCTTAGCGGCCTATAAAGTAAGTAGCTCATGACTATTCCTATCTACCAGGCCGATGCCTTTACCAGCCGCCTGTTCGGCGGCAATCCGGCAGCGGTTTGCCCGCTTACCAACTGGTTACCCGATACCACCATGCAGCAAATTGCGCTGGAAAACAACCTGGCCGAAACGGCATTTTTTGTAAAGACGGATGCCGGCTTCCACCTGCGCTGGTTTACCCCCGAGCTGGAGATTGACCTTTGCGGCCATGCCACGCTGGCTTCGGCGCATATTATTTTTACGCAGTTAGGCTATACGGATGAAGTTATCCATTTTACCACAGAGCAGGCCGGCACCCTAACTGTTACCCGCGAGGCCGATAAATATACGTTAGACTTTCCTTCGCGCCCGCCCTATGCTACCGAAATACCGGCCGGACTGGTGGAGGCGCTGGGTGGCAAGCAGCCTCTGCACACCCTCCGCTCCCGCGACTATTTTCTGGTATATGAAAGCGAAGATGATATTATAAACATCGTGCCCGACCACGCTTTTCTGTCTAAAATCGATGCCATCGGCGTAATTGTAACCGCACCGGGTAAAGAGGTTGATTTTGTATCCCGCTTTTTTGCCCCTGCCGCCAGTGTGCCCGAAGACCCGGTAACCGGTTCTGCGCATTGTAACCTCATTCCCTACTGGGCCGGCCGCCTGGGTAAGAACGAGCTGCACGCCTATCAGCTTTCGGCACGTAAGGGCGAGCTGTGGTGCGAGCTGAAAGGCGACCGGGTGCTGATGAGTGGTAACGCGGTTACATATCTGAAGGGTGAGATATATTTGTAATAACACCATATTCCCGCTCATAAAAGTCTATAAAAAGCCATAAACTGCTCATAAAATCCAGGGTGAAAAGCGTTGTATTTAGCGGTTTAACTTCTATTCAGGTGTTCACGTTCACGGTGGTGTGAACACCCGTGAACACCCGTGAACGCTGACAGGTTGGTGTCAGTAGTGCTCAAAATGGCAATATCATTGCCCATACCTATTGCCTAAGATGCGGCCTTGACTTTTCCGGCAACCACTACACTGGCCTAAGCACAAACTTTTTAAAGAAAAGGGTGCGGCCACAAGTTTTCTTCTGGTTACTTTTATTTTGCGGGAAAAGAAAAGTAACAGCCATCAACATTTCATCAAAGCACGCTATCAACCTCATGAAATGCTGCAAAAGCAACATTTTCAAATCCCAAAAATATTAGCTATTTTTGATAGTAAACTATTGAGGAATAAATACGGTAAATGCAGTTAACGCGCTTAGAAGTTAAGGGCTTTAAAAGTTTTGGCGACAAAATTACCATCAATTTTGATGAAGGCGTAACGGCCATTGTGGGGCCCAACGGCTGCGGAAAGTCCAATGTGGTGGATTCTATACGGTGGGTGCTGGGCGAACAGAGCACGCGTATGCTGCGCTCCGAAAAGATGGAGAACATCATCTTCAACGGTACCAAAAGCCGTAAGCCCGCTAACCTGGCCGAGGTTTCGCTCACCTTTGATAACACCCAAAACATCCTCCCTACCGAATATTCGCAGGTTACCCTTACCCGAAAACTATACCGCACCGGCGAGA
This sequence comes from Mucilaginibacter sp., assembly GCF_965200995.1. Taxonomy (GTDB): domain Bacteria; phylum Bacteroidota; class Bacteroidia; order Sphingobacteriales; family Sphingobacteriaceae; genus Mucilaginibacter. The sequence continues at coordinate 160,228 of NZ_OZ241743.1, forward strand.
GCGAGTACCGCCTCAATGATGTACAATGCCGCCTCAAAGACATTACCGACCTGTTTTTGGATACCGGTATCGGCTCCGACTCCTACGCCATCATCGAGCTGAAGATGATCGACGAGATCATCACCAACAAAGAAGGTTCAAGGCGAAACCTGTTTGAGGAAGCATCGGGCATCTCCAAATACAAGCTGCGCAAAAAACAAACCTTCGCGCGGCTCAAAGATACCGAAGCCGATTTAGAGCGGGTGCAGGATTTACTGTTCGAGATAGAAAAGAACCTGAAGACGCTGGAAAATCAGGCCAAGAAAGCCGAACGTTATTACCGGCTTAAGGAGCAGTACAAGGAACTGAGCATCGCCCTGGCTTCTATCCGCATCGGCACCTTCGGGCAATCACTGGCGGTAATTGAGCAGCAGGAACAGCAGCAACAGGATAACAAACTGGCCATCATCACCGAAGCAGACCAACTGGAAGCCAATATTCAAAAGCAAAAGCTGGATAGCCTGACCAGCGAAAAGAACCTCTCGGTACAGCAAAAAGCGACCAACGAGTTTGTAGCCAAAATCCGCAGTTACGAAAGCGAGCGCAAAATTAAAAATGAGCAGCTGAAGTTTGAGCAAGCCAGAGAAACGCGCTTAATGCAGGATCTGGAACAGGATAAAACACAGCTTAACCACGTGCTTTACACCCTGAAACGTTTGGCCGAAGACTGCCTGCGTGACGAAGACAATTTGCAAACACTGCAAAATCAGGTTGCCGACTTAAAAGCGGCCGTAGACGAACTGCGGGACGGGCAAAACGATGCCCGTAACGAGTTGCAGGAACTTACCAGCATCAACAACCGGCTGCAAAATCAAATTTACAAATTAGAGAAGGATCTGGATATTCTGCACATACAGCAGCAGGCGCTGGAGCAGGAAAGCAGGCGCAACACAGAAGATGCAAGCGGCAGGGAGATAGAACTCAGCCGCTTCAACCAGGCCATTGCCGAACTGCAACACCGCTCTGAAACTACGGCGCAGCAACACCAGGCGGCTGTTGATTTTGAGCAAGCGTTACAGCAAAAGATAAGTGATACCGAAGCTGCCGTTGTTGCCGAAAAAGAAGCACTGAACCAGCAAAGCCGCCGGCTGGATGCCAAACAGAACGAGTACAATCTTACCAAAAGCCTGGTTGATAGTTTAGAAGGCTTTCCGGAATCCATCCGGTTTTTGAAAAAGAATGCCGCCTGGGTAAAGAAAGCGCCATTGCTGAGCGACATTATATTTTGCCCCGAGGACTGCCGGGTAGCCATTGAAAACTACCTGGAGCCGGTAATGAACTACTTTGTAGTAAACACTTATGAGGATGCCATTGAGGCCATTAACCTGTTAAGCCAGTCGGCACGGGGACGGGCGCAGTTTTTTATACTGGAAAATTACAAAGAGCAATCATTTACCGTTGCGCCTGTAGAGGCTGAGGGCTTGGTGGCGGCACTTAGTGTGATAGAAAGTGATACCGTATACCACCCGCTTTGCAATTACCTGCTGCGCAATGTTTATCTGATTGACGACAATGCTTATACCGTGATTGACAGCCAACCTCTGCCCGGCCAAATGATGCTGCTGGGCAAAAGCGGCAAGTTCAGCAAATCAAAGTTTACCATGTCAGGCGGCTCGGCGGGTTTGTTCGAAGGTAAGCGTATCGGGCGTGGCAAGAATTTGGAGCTACTGGCCGAAAGCCTAAAATTATTGCAAACCGGCATACAGCAGCACAAAAACCGCATTGAACAACTGCAAAGTGAGCTAATTGCACTAAAACAAGCAGGCAAAGCAGCCGAAATCAAGCAAATTCAGCAGGAATTGAACCGCCTGCATACCGAACTGATAATGGTGCAAACCCGGCAGGAACAGCACCAAACTTTTATTACCGGCAGCCATAACCGCAAGGAAGATATTGCCCGCAAAATGGAAGCGATTACGCAGGAGATTCAATCACTCACTCCGCAACTGGCAGAACTGAAAGCCCAAAAAGAAATACAGCAAGATACGGTGATTGACAGTCAGCAGGCCTATAACGAATTGGCCGAAACCATCACCGTACAGTCCAACCGCTACAATCAGCAAAACATTGCCTACCATCAGCAGCAAAACCGGGTATCGGGCTTACAGAAAGACATAGAATACCGCGAGGTACAGCAGGAAGCCTTAGAAAAGCGCATAGACCAGAACACCGCTGAACTGGAAAAAGCTAAGGCCGCCCTGCTGCAACATGCCGCCCAGAGCAGCACCCCGGATGATGACCTGCTGGCGATGTATGAGCAGCGCGACGAATTGGAAAAAGCTACCCGGCAGGCTGAACAGGAATATTATACCATGCGGGGTAATATTACCGAAGCGGAAAACAGCCTGTCGCAATTGCGGCGCAAAAAAGAGCAGGCCGAGTTGATTGAAAACGAGCTGAAGGATAAGCGCAACAACCTGCGCATTGAACTGAATGCCTTAAAAGAACGGCTTTCGGTAGAGTTTAATATAGACATTCAGGATTTACTGGAAGCTGAACCGGATGCTGCCATAAATGAAGACGAACTGCGTGAACGTACCCAAAAGCTGAAAAGGCAGATTGACGAATATGGGGCTATTAACCCTATGGCGATGGAAGCCTACCAGGAAATGAACCAGCGCTATGAGTTTATCCAAACCCAGAAGAAGGACCTGGCCGAAGCTAAGCAGGTGCTGCTGAATACCATACAGGAAATTGATGATACCGCCCGTGAAAAGTTTATGTCGGCCTTTATAATGGTGCGCGAGAACTTTATCAAGGTGTTCCGTTCGCTGTTCAATGAGGAAGACTCCTGCGATTTGATCCTGACCGACCCGCAGCACCCGCTGGAATCAGACATTGACATTATTGCCCGGCCAAAAGGTAAACGTCCGCTGTCTATCAACCAGCTGTCGGGCGGTGAAAAAACACTGACGGCTACGGCTATCCTGTTCTCCCTTTACCTGCTTAAACCTGCCCCCTTCTGTATCTTTGATGAAGTGGATGCGCCGCTGGATGATACCAATATCGATAAGTTTAACAACATTATCCGTAAATTCTCCGATCAGTCGCAGTTCATCGTGGTATCGCACAATAAAAAAACCATCGCCAGCACCGATGTTATCTACGGGGTGACGATGGTTGAACAGGGAATATCCCGCGTGGTGCCGGTTGACTTACGGCTCCTGGCAGACTAATCTTTTATTTGGTGTGCGGGCTTTTTAACACCATACCTTTAAAGCCGTTATGGTCTAAAGCTTCGCTCATGGTTACTTCCTGCGCATCAGAAACATTTCTGCGCTCTGTTGATAATACCTGCACTTTAGGATTATCAATCGAATACTTGTTAGTTTTCACATAAGAAACCACGTGGGCAAACAGGCGCTCGGTAGGGTCGCCCCAGTCTTTGGTTACATCGTCCCTGTCAGCCACGCCGGGATAGGTACTGCTGCCGGGTGTCATACCGGTATAGTATCCACCTTCAGCATTCTTGTTTTTAGTTTCAAACTGCGGGGTATATAAGGTGTATTTATTAATACGCAAACCAAAGAAACCCACAGGCTTACCATAAGTAGTTGCCCCCACTAATTGTACATCCATATAAGGGCGCAGGTTATTAATAGTAAGTTCACTGGCCGAAGCGGTAGAGCCGGTTACAATAAAAAATACACGGTTGATGTTCAGTGAACCGGCCTTGGCAAAGTTGCTTTGGTTATCGGCAACGGTGTAACTAAACTCCGAGTAGTTATGCACCTTGCCATCCGATCCTCTAAAGGTTTGTTTAGCCAGTACCGGCGTTTTACCATTAATTAAGTTGCTGTTAAAATAGTAGCTGTACATCACATTAGTACCTACCGAAGTTGGTGCCAGCAGGTTGGACAGGTATTCAGCCGTTTCCACTGCGCCGCCGCCGTTATAACGTAGATCCACCACTACATCGGTTACACCATTAGCTGCAAAGTTGGCAAACACCGGGTCGAGCACCGGTTGTGCCACTGTTCTTACCGTAAAGCTGTTAAATGCCAGGTAACCAATTTTGCGCCCGTTTCCGGCATCAACAATGGTTGATTTCAGTACGGGGTTCACGCTATAGCTGCCACGGTTAACCGTTGCATCGAAGGAAGTACCGTCGGGCTTTTGCAGCGTAAGTTTAATGGTAGACTGGCCCAAGGCGTTTACTACGGCCAGCAGGTTAGGGTCATTATTGGGATTGCTGCTGTTGGGGTCGTAAGCAATGCTGGTACTGCCGTTTACCGCCGTTACTTTGTATCCCCTCACCAAACCGGCGGTAGCCGCAGGAGAGCCGAGGTATACGTATTTAATACGCAGATCATTATAGGCATTATAAAATACCGAGAAACCAAAATCGCCGTTGGTACCACCTAATGATGCGGCCACCGAGCCATCGTCTAAAAATGAATATTTAGCATTACCGCCTGATGTATATTCATAAGGTTTACCGGTAGCCGGGTTGATCGCAATGGTTGCCAGGGCTGTTAACTCTTTGCTGTACGCTGCTTCATCTGAAGTAGAAGTGTAACTCCTGGGATTAAAAGATTCATAGGTTGGCAGCTGGTCAAACCAGTAATAAGACTCTTTGGTATATAAGTAAATGGAGTCTTTTATCAGGTCTGCCGTACTGCCGGTAACCGTTGGTTCCACAGGGTCTGTATGCTTATCTTTTTTACAAGCTGACAAAACAGCCATAAAAGCGATCAGCGAAAAGTATAGGTATTTTTTCATGCACTAATATATAATTTAACGGCTTATTATAAAAATAAGCCTGAAGACTTTTTATCTTCAACCACAATAAATCAATTGTACTGCTTTGTTATTGATGAACCATTGGATTCTGATAAAGCATCCCCTTAAAATTGGCCTTATCCATATGCTGATTAGCCTGTTTCAGTTCATCAGAAAGCAATGAAGCAGTGCCAACGCTTTCTGTTTTGAGCGTGCCTGCAGAGAATGTACCTAATCTGAGGTAACTTAACGCAGTGGCCAGCATACCTTCCGAGGTATCACCAAAATCCTTGGTTACATCATCATACGTAGTCTTACCCGGATAATCAGTACTGCCCGGTACCATGCCGGTATAGTAGCCGCCCTGCCCGTTGGAATTTTTGGTTTCAAACTCCGGCGTATAAAGCGTATATTTATTAATGTTGATATCAAAGAACCCCACAGGCTTACCATAGGTAGTGGTACCTATCAACTGCACGTTCATGTAAGGCCGCAGGTTATTAATGGTCAGCTCACTGGCGGATGCTGTAGAGCCGCTTACCAGAAACACTACTTTAGTAAGACCGGTTAAACTGCCCTTCTTGGTATACTTTACCAGATTTCCATTCACCGAATAATCAATCTGACTGTAATTATATAACTGATTATTAGCCGGATCGCGCCTAACCTGATTTTTTAACAATGTAATATTACCACTGGTTAAATTCGAGTTATAATAAGCGGTATACATGGTTGAACCATTAGCCGATGACGGGGCAATCAGGTTATCTATATATTCAGCCGTTTCTACATAGCCGCCACCATTATAACGCAAATCAATAATGAGGTTATTTACGCCGTTACTCACAAATGTGCTGAAAATATTATCCAGGCTGGACTGTACATTGGCCAACGCCACGTAGCTGTTAAATACCAGGTACCCTACCTTGTTGCCATTGCCTAAATCAAATACGCTGGTTTTCAGTACTGGATTAACTTTATAGTTGGTAGCGGTTACAGAAGCGTTGAAGGAGGTACCGTCCGGCTTTTTCAGGGTAAGCGTAATGGTAGTATTGGCACTATAAGCGTTGCTTACATAATTTACATTGGAGTAGCCGATATTGGTACTGCCATTTACCGAGGTAATCTGGTAACCGCGCTTTAATCCTGCCGCATCCGCCGGTGACCCGGGATATACGAATTTTACCCGCAGATCATTGGTAGCAATGTATACCGGCGCAAAGCCATAATCGCCGGTGGAAGCGGTGGCGGCAAAGCGGGCGGCGCCTAACCTGCCTGCTAAAGCTCCGTCATCAATAAAAGAGTATTTGGCCTCAGTAGCAGCGGCTGCATAGTATTCGTATGCCGTGTTGGTACCCGGATTTTTGGCAATTAAGGCATAGGCGTCTACTTCGTTCTGCAACGCGGTAAGCTCATCTGTACCTGTATATTTTCTTGGATTAAAAGTAGCATAATCAGGCAACTGGTTATTCCAGTAATACACCTCTTTGGCATAAAGAAAGATTGAATCTTTAATCAAGTCAAGTGCAGAACCCGTAGCCATTACCGGCGGCGTAGTAGTGGTACCTGTTGCAGCGGGTGCGGCAGTTGTGGCTACCTTATCTTTTTTACAGGAGGCGCTTAATGCGATCAGCACTATGGCGCATAAATGTAACTTTACCTTCATAAACTTCAAGAACGGTTTTGCTTTTTAACGCACTAATATACTTAATGTTGCAATAATTAAGCTAAAAATTCTGTTGCCGGGAAATAATCTACACCGCCGGCTTCTGCGCAAAGCTCATCAACGGTACTGTTACCAATCATCACTACATCGCGGCGCTGTAAATTATGGTCTTTCAGCAACAGGTGCAGGCTGTCCGGCTCCGGCTTAGGTGCTGTTTCCTCAGCAAAATAACAGGTTAAATAAGGGTCGAGATGATGCCACTCGGTTTGTTTTATCTTGTTGAGCTGCCGTTCGGGCTTGCCGCTGGTTAAGATAAATATCTGTTTGCGGTCTACCACAATATCCTGCAGCAGCGTTAACATAGGCTGATACAACAATAACCTGAGCGGCAGGTGTACCGTATCCATCAACTGATTGTAGCCATCCAGATACTTACCATCCAGCTTGAACTTCTGCTGTACGGTTTCAAATACCTTTCCGGCACCCTGCTCTTCACAGGTGCGGGTCATTAAACTTACCAGCACTTTGGCATCCAGCAGTTCAGTATATTCCAGCATGGCGGCAAACAGATAATAAACCTGATACAGGTAATCCTTTTCAGGATAGAGCACATTGTCCAGTTCAAATATAAACGCCTGCTTGCGCGGGGCGATATCATTATACGTCATGGCCGCAATAGTTTAGTTCAATGCCGTATTCGGCAAATAAGAGTTCGGCTTCCTTCAGTAACACCTCTTCACCGGGGTTAAGTATCAGCACCCGGTCAATCTGCCTGTCCAGGCACAAGGTAAGCATCAAATGGGCGTACGAAGCCTGCTGTGGCGCAGGTAACTGAAGCATGGAGCCGGCGCGAAGCATTACTGCCGGAAGTTCCAGGTAATCACCCAGCAGCACTTGCCTGCCCTCCTGTTGATTTTTAAGCTGATATGCCCTGGCTGATGCAGCGCCTGTTATTAATGTGTACACAAAATCAGTATTATCAGGCGATCAGGCCGTCCTTCATTACTACTTTACGATCTGAAAGGCTGGCCAGCTCCTCGTTGTGGGTAACAATGATAAATGTATGGTTCAGTTCATTGCGCAGTTGTAAAAACAACTCGTGCAGTTCGCGCGCGTTGGCCGAGTCCAGATTGCCCGAAGGCTCATCGGCCAGCAGCAGGGCCGGCCGGTTAATTAACGCCCGCGCTATGGATACCCGCTGCTGTTCGCCGCCCGAAAGCTGGCCCGGCTTGTGCAGCATACGCTCGCCTAACCCAAGCCGGTTAAGCAATTTGGCCGCCTGTTTTTCGGCCTCAGCCTTTGGCGTACCGGCTATGAAAGCAGGGATGCATACATTTTCAATGGCATTAAATTCGACCAGCAGGTGATGGAACTGGAAAACGAAACCCACTTTCAGGTTACGAAAATGGCTCAACTGCTTGCCTGAAAGTTTACTCAGCTCCACATCATCAAAAAAAAGCTGACCGGCATCCGGCTTGTCCAGCGTGCCCAGTATATTGAGCAGCGAACTTTTACCTGCACCCGAGGCACCCACAATGCTCACAATCTCACCCTGCTCCACCTCCAGGTCTACCCCCTTTAGTATTTGCAGGTTACCGTATGATTTTTGAATGTTGAGCGCTTTCAGCATGGTTACAAATGTAAAAAACGCAGGAATATATTCATGCGGCAGCTTCAATTAATAACACTATACACCACTGTACGCTTACCTGTTACAGTTATTTATCCTGAACGGTCCACTTTGGTACATAGCCCACTCTGTTATTAGCAGCTATCTTGTAGTAATAAGCGCCCCTCTCCAGCACCCGCACCTGGGCGTTGGCAGGAAGATTGGCAAGTACCTCGGCATTGTAACCGGCATAAGCACGGAGGCGTACAATACCCGTTTGATTGGCCTTCAAATAAGTTTCGTACAGATAACCTGAACTCTCTGTGCGTTCATCGCTCTGTATGTCTGGCTGCACATGCGTTGCAACAGCCGGGGCTGAAACCGGTGTGTTAACTCTTACAATCGGCTCAACCGGCTGCGGCTTGATAACAGCCGCCGCAATAACCGGTTTTGCTGCAGGTGTAACCGACTTCACCATTACCGGCTCTGTATGTACAGGCTTATTTTTGAAAGTGTCCCTTTTTGCAGCTATCCAGGTCATTTTTGCAGGCGGCAGGTGTTTGGCTATGTGTTTATAATTGTGATGCCTGATGATATGCACAGGTGCCTTACTTGCCACCGGCACCGGAGCAGCTTTAACGGCAGGAATTGCACGAAAAGCCTTTAAAGCGTAATAACCAAAAACAAAGGTGAGTACAAGTAACACCAGGGTAAGCCCGATATTTACTCCCTTTGTGGTTGAATGATAGCGTTTGATCCGGTACCGCTCTTCTGTACGGTTTACCCTGCCTTTCTTTAATTTCAGGTCATACTCCGCACGCGCAGCGCGGTTACTTAAAGTTTCATAGGCTTCGCGGATTTCAACAAAGCGGTTGGCAAAGAACCGGTCGTTAGCGTTTGTTTCCGGGTTGTATTTTGCAGACAGCTTCAGGTACGCTTCCTCAATTTCTGCGGAAGTGCAATCCGCATCCACACCTAAAATGTAATAGAAATCTTTCATGCTGTACCTGAAGCTTTACCTTGCTTAGGCTGTTGGAGTATTTTGCACAGCTATAGTTTAACAAGCACCGATAAAATGCACGGTAAATTTTTAAAGTACAACTGAAATTGTAGCTTTACCGCAAATTCTTCAAGAACACATGAATATTCACGAATATCAGGGTAAGGCCATACTAAAAAGTTTTGGCGTTAGGGTACAGGAAGGCATTGTAGCCGATACTGTGGAACAGGCTGTAGAGGCCGCCCAAAAAATGAAAGAAGATTACAACTCAAGCTGGGTAGTGGTAAAGGCCCAGATACATGCCGGCGGCCGCGGTAAGGGCGGTGGCGTAAAGCTGGCCAAAAACCTGGATGAGGTAAAGCAAAAAGCAACCGACATTCTGGGCATGCAGTTGATTACGCCGCAAACCGGCCCCGAAGGGAAAAAAGTACATAAGGTATTGGTGGCACAGGATGTATACTATCCCGGCGACAGCGAAACCAAAGAGTTTTACATGAGCGTACTGCTCGACCGTGCCAAAGGCCGCAACATCATTATGTACTCTACCGAAGGCGGTATGGACATTGAAGAAGTAGCACACTCTACGCCCGAACTGATCTATAAGGAAGAGATTGACCCGGCTGTAGGCTTGCAGGGTTTTCAGGCACGTAAAATTGCCTTCAACCTGGGCCTATCCGGCAATGCGTTTAAGGAAATGGTGAAGTTTGTAACCGCCTTGTATAAAGCTTACGATTCTACCGATTCTTCACAATTCGAGATCAACCCGGTGCTGAAAACTTCGGATGATAAGATTTTAGCGGTGGATGCTAAGGTAAATTTAGACGATAACGCCCTGTACCGTCACCCTGATTTTGCCGCCCTGCGCGATACTAATGAGGAAGACCCCATGGAGGTAGAAGCCAGCCAGAGCAACCTGAACTATGTAAAGCTGGACGGTAATGTAGGCTGTATGGTGAACGGCGCCGGCTTGGCTATGGCTACGATGGACATCATTAAGATTGCCGGCGGCGAGCCTGCCAACTTTTTGGACGTAGGCGGTACCGCCAATGCACAAACCGTAAAGGCGGCATTTAATATTATCCTGAAAGACCCTAATGTGAAAGCCATCCTGATCAACATCTTTGGTGGTATTGTTCGCTGCGACCGTGTGGCTCAGGGGGTTATTGATGCTTACCAGGAAATCGGCGATATCCCGGTGCCGATCATTGTGCGTTTACAAGGCACCAATGCCGAGGAAGCTAAAACACTGATTGACAACTCCGGCTTAAAAGTATTTTCAGCCATTCTTTTGAAAGAAGCTGCCGAAAGAGTGAAAGAAGTATTGGCTAAATAAGCTGATTACAGCTAAGTTACATTACAAAGGGGACATGTGTCCCCTTTTTTGTTACAGAAACATTTTGCTGCCATCTAAGAATTAAAGTTCTTTTCTGTCATTTCGACCGTAGGGAGAAATCTTCTTCGAGCAGTCAGTATGCGGCAGAAGATTCCGGTATTTAAGTATAAATTTATGCTGCAAGCGTCATTGCGAGGACCGAAGCAATCCCCACTGTGCAGAGCCGCTCTGTAAGCTGAGGATTGCTTCGTTCCTCGCAATGACGTGTTTGTGTTAGCGTTGTATATAAATGCCGGAATCTTCGGCATTTAATCACTAAGCTATCCTGAATATTCCTTAACAATCTTCCCGCTTAGTAAGAGCGCGTCATTGCGAGGAACGAAGCAATCCTCAGCTTGCAAGGCCGCTCTGCACATCGGGGATTGCTTCGTTCCTCGCAATGACGTGTTTGTGTTAGCGTTGTATATAAATGCCGGAATCTTCTGCCGCAGGTTGGTCGCTCGAAGAAGATTCTTCCCTGCGGTCGAAATGACTTGCTGGTTTTGAACTGCTTCAAAGCAGCACTACGCATACACATAGCCAAACATTATTCCTTATCATTCCTTTATTCGAACATTCGAAATCAACATATGCTGCTAAAAATATATCCTGAAAATCCAAACCCCAAAACTATCCAGCAAGTAGTGGATGTGCTGCGCAAAGGCGGCCTTATCATCTACCCTACTGATACCATCTATGGCCTGGGCTGCGATATTACCAACCAGCGGGCCATCGAGGCCATTTGCCGCTTGCGGGGCATCAAGCCGGAAAAGGCCAACTTCTCTTTTATCTGTTATGATTTAAGCCATATATCCGATTATACCAAATCCATTGACAACACGGTGTTCCGTGTCATTAAAAAAGCCTTACCCGGGCCGTTCACTTTTATCTTTAACGCCAGCCATCAGGTGCCTAAGCTGCTAAGTTCCAACAAGAAAACAGTAGGTATACGTGTGCCGGACAACAACATTGCCCGTGAGATTGTACGGGCGCTGGGCAACCCCATCCTGTCTACCTCCATACGCGATGAAGATGATATTATTGAATACTCTACCGACCCGGAACTGATTTACGAAAAATACCAGGACAAGGTGGATATCGTCATCGACGGTGGTTATGGCGACAATGTACCTTCAACCGTAGTTGATTGTACCACCGGCGATTTTGAGGTGGTGCGTGAGGGGAAGGGCGATTTGGATATGTACTTGTAACACCCCTCCCAACCCTCCCCAAAGGGGAGGGCTTTATAATAAGAAATCTTTGTGAAGCACTAAAAAGCCCTCCCCTCTGGGGAGGGTTGGGAGGGGTGCTTTATCTCTTTCACAAACTCCGGCAGTCTATCCATATAATCTTCATTACCCAAAAACTTTACAAAGGCGCTGCCTACGATAGCGCCGTTGGCATAGGCACAAGCCTTTTGGTAGGCGGCCGCGTCCGAAATGCCGAAGCCTATCATAGTGGGGTTCTTCAGCTGCATGTCTTTGATGCGCTTAAAGTACAATTCGGTAATATCAGACACCTGTAAATTTTTGCCGGTGATGGAGGATGAAGACAGCAGGTAAATAAAGCTGTTGCTCAACTCATCAATCTTGCGGATGCGCGCCTCCGAGGTTTGCGGCGTTACCAAAAAGATGTTGCTGAGGTTATGACGGGCAAACACATCTTTGTACATAGCCTCGTACTCGTACATGGGCAGGTCGGGTACAATGAGGCCGTCTACCCCTACCTCCTCGGCCTTGGCACAAAAACGCTCGATGCCATATTGCACCATAGGGTTCACATAACCCATCAGCAATACCGGGATAGATACACGCTGTCGCAGGTCGGCTAATTGCTCGAACAGCAAATTGACGTTCATCCCGTTCTCTAATGCCATTTGCGAACTGTGCTGAATGGTAGGCCCGTCGGCCACCGGGTCTGAATAAGGGAAGCCGATTTCCAGAAAATCAGCACCGGCCTGTTCCAGCGCCTCGGCGATATCAACCGTGGCGTGCAGTTCAGGATAGCCTGCGGTATAATAGATAGATAACAAGTTATCTTTTTTGGTATCAAAAACCTGGTTCAGGCGGTTTGCGGTTAATGTAGCCATCAGCTTAAAATCCGAAATGTTTAATATATGTACTTAAATCCTTGTCGCCACGGCCGGAGAGGCAGATCACCACATTGTCCGTCGGTTCAAACTGCATCTTCTCTAAATAAGCCAGCGCATGGGCCGATTCAATGGCGGGTATGATGCCCTCCAGCTGGCACAGCAGCAAACCGGCGTTCAGCGATTCCTCATCGGTAATGCTTACATATTTCGCCCGCTTAATTTTGTGCAGGTGCGCATGTTGCGGACCGATACCCGGATAATCCAAACCGGCTGAAATAGAATAAGGCTCTACCACCTGGCCATCGTCGGTTTGCATGAGTATGGTACGGCTGCCGTGCAGTACGCCTTCGCGACCTAACGCAGAAGTAGCTGCCGAAAAGCCACTGTTCACACCCTTGCCTGCCGCTTCCACAGCAATCAGTTGAACGCTTTCATCATCCAGAAAATTGTAGAACATGCCCATGGCATTGCTGCCGCCGCCTACGCAGGCAATGGCGTATTCGGGCAAATCCTTTCCGGTATGCTCCAATAACTGCTGTTTGGTTTCGCGCGAAATGATGGACTGGAACTGCGCCACCATTTCGGGGTAAGGATAAGGCCCTACCACCGAGCCGATGATGTAATGCGTATCTTCCGGGTTATTGATCCAATCGCGCATGGCCTCGTTGGTGGCATCCTTCAGGGTTTTACTGCCCGAGGTTGCCGGTATTACGGTAGCCCCCAGCATCTTCATACGGGCTACGTTGGGCGCCTGGCGTTCCATGTCGATTTCGCCCATATATACCACGCATTCAATCCCTTTGAGTGCGCAAACCGTTGCCGTAGCCACCCCATGCTGACCGGCGCCGGTTTCGGCAATTACCCGCTTTTTACCCAGCCGCTGCGCCAATAGAATCTGCCCGACAGCATTATTGATTTTGTGCGAACCGGTATGGTTCAGATCTTCGCGCTTCAGGTAGATATTAGCGCCGTAGCGTTCTGATAAGCGTTTAGCCAGGTACAAAGGCGATGGCCGGCCTACATAATCCTTCAGCAGCAGATCATACTCCGCCTTAAAATCGGCATCGCTGATGATGGAGCGGTATTGCTGCCTTAGTTCTTCAATATTGGGGTACAGCATTTCAGGGATATAAGCTCCGCCAAAATCACCGTAATAACCCTGTTCGTTAACTCCGTACTTCATCGGTTGTTCTTAATATATTAAAAGCCTGTTTCAGCTTTACCATATCTTTTATGCCCGGTTCAATCTCAAACCGGCTGTTTAAATCAACCCCGTAAAACTGCGGGTGTTTGATTGTTGTTACGCTGCCTATATTACCAGCACTGAGGCCGCCGCTTAAAAAGAACGGTACCTCTAATTGATAATTATCCAGTACCTGCCAGTTAAACGTTTGCCCTGAGCCGCCATGTGCATTGGTTTTGGTGTCGAACAAAAAGTAATCCACCTTATCTGCATAGGCGTTCAGTAGATTGAAATCAAAATCATCATCCACACCAAACGCTTTCCATACCTGTACTTTTTCTTTAAAATAGCTGCAAAACTCAGGACTTTCGTTGCCATGCAGTTGTACGGCTTCAAAGCTGTGCTGGTTAATCAGCACTTCAATCTTTTCTGCACTTTCGTTCACAAAAACAGCGGTTTTGCCAATAGCGCCCGGAACGCTATCAACAGCCTCATCAGAATTGCCCGCAAAACGTGGTGATTTTGCATAGTAAATGAAGCCCATGTAGTCCGGCTGCAAGGCTGCCAGTTGTGCTACATTTGCCGGGTCTTTCATGCCGCATACTTTAATCTTCATATCTTGTAGCAACTGTTCAAAGTTATCAAAACCTACAATACCCTACATTCTGTCATTTCGACCGCAGGGAGAAATCTTCTTCAGGCGACCAGTATGCGGCAGAAGATTTCTCCCTGCGGTCGAAATGACCGTTCCTTTTTTGAAACAGCTTTTCAATTCGCAATTAAACGGTTAAAACTGTTTAAGGCACGTTTACTTAACAAGGTTTCCTCAGCCTCATAAAAGCAGTCGGCAAAAGATTTTTCGGGATGGATGGTCTGTATCGCCAGCGCCGCATTACACAGCACTACGTTGTTTTGTTCGTGCGTGCCCTCCGCATTCAGCACTTTAATAAAAATACCGGCTGATTCAGGCACCGTTTCCCCGCCGCTGATCAGGGCTGCATCAATCGGCTCAAAGCCCAGACTATTCAGGGTATTGATCTTTTCCCCTGCTGCCGAGAATGTTTTAAAGTCGCCGGTAAGCGAAACCTCGTCATACCCGTCGAGCGCATGCAGCACCGTATACTTGGTAGTTGATTTCTGGTAGAGATAAGCGTACAGCCTTGCCAGTTCGAGGTTAAACACCCCCACCAGCTGGTTTTGCGGCCGTGCCGGATTGATCATGGGCCCCAGCATGTTAAAAAATGTCTTTACGCCTAATTCTTGGCGGATAGGTGCGGCCGTTTTCATGGCCGGATGGAACAATGGCGCATGTAAGAAGCAAATGCCGGCTTCGTCAACGCTTTTGTTCAGCTTATCCATATCATTGGTGAACTTATAGCCCAGGTACTCCATTACATTAGAGGAGCCACAGCCCGACGATACGCCATAGTTGCCATGCTTGGCCACCTTATACCCTGCCCCGGCCAGCACGAATGAGGCAAGGGTAGAGATGTTAAAGGTATCCTTACCATCGCCGCCGGTACCGCATACATCAATCAGGTTACCGGCTTCCAGCTGCACGGGCAGGCACAGCTCCAGCATGGCATCCCTGAAACCCTCAAGTTCATCTACCGTAATGCTGCGCATGCAATAGGCCGTCATGAAGGCGGCAATCTGCGAGTTGTTATATTCGCCCTGCGCAATATGGGTTAAAATCTCTTTCGATTGCTCCCGCGTAAAAGTTTTATGGCTGAACAGATGATTTAATATTGCTTTCATATCATCCCTGTATTTATATCCGATGCTGCCTTACAGGGGTAGGGCGCATAATAAAAAAGGTTGCCTTATTACGGCAACCCTTTCCAGTATATCTTTTATAAATAATAACAGGATTGCCTCACGATGTTAATCGTTAAGCCACCAACCGTTGTTATTTAACTGTATGTTCATGTCATTATATATAAAAACAAATATGACTATACTTTTTGCCAAATACAAGGGTAACAGTGTATTTTTACAATTTCAACCACCACACTTTTATGGCATCAATTCATCAGGAAACCAAAGCCGAGAACGACCTGGGCTTCGGCAATCAGGCCATTACCCAGCGCATCATCAACCGCGATGGTTCTATTAACGTAAAGCGTACAGGCCAGGGCTTTTTCAGTTCGGCCAACAGCTACCACCAGTTGCTTACCATGAGCTGGAGCAAATTCTGGCTCATTGTAATGAGCGGTTACCTGCTGGTCAATGTGTTGTTTACCCTGATCTATGTAAGCCTCGGGCCGCACAACCTGGATGGCGTGGAGGCCAATACCGGCATGAGCCGGTTCCTTGATGCCTTCTTTTTTTCGGCACAAACCATGAGTACGGTGGGCTATGGCCACATCAGCCCGGTGGGCGTGGCTACCAATACGGTAGCCGCCTTTGAATCTATGGTGGGCCTGCTCACTTTTGCCCTGGCTACAGGCTTGCTATACGGGCGCTTTTCCAGGCCATCGGCCAGGTTTGTGTATAGTGATCGTATCCTGATTGCGCCCTACCGCGATGGCATGAACGGCTTAATGTTCAGGCTGGCCAACAAGCGGCGAAACCTGCTGATTGACCTGGTAGCGGATGTTATCCTCTCCTATAACGAAACCGTAAACGGCAAGATAGAACGTAAATTTATGCCGTTGCCCTTAGAACGTAACAGTGTGCAGCTGCTTACCCTGAGCTGGACGGTAGTGCACCCGATAGATGATAACAGCCCTATTAAAAATATTACGGCAACGCAATTACAGGAAATGCAGGCAACGTTTAATGTTCTGTTAAAGGCCTTTGATGATACGTTTTCGCAAACTGTGCAATCCCGTACCTCTTACCAGTACAACGAACTGGTGACAGGCGGCAAGTTCACCCCCGCCTTTAAGGCTGGCGAGAACGGGCAGGTAATACTCGATCTGAGTAAGATCAGCGCATTTGCCGCTGCTGAGTTGAATTGAGCGTTAAGCCATGCAAACCTTTAAATAAAACGCGTCATTGCGAGGTACGGGCGCCATCTCTCTGCCTCCTGCGTTAACAAAGGCGTAGAGAGATGGCGCCCGTTCCTCGCAATGACGGAATGAGAGGATCATGATAACTCCTCTACCACGGGCAGCTTGCCGGCTCAGGAAAGTATTCTTCGCTGATGTATTTACCGGTAGGCCCGTCCTGCCCGATCAGGGCGTATTTGGCAATACGCTGGCCTGCTTCTGCTACGGTACTGGTACCCTGATGCCCGGTAAAATCGGTTTGGGTATATCCGGGGCAAACCATGTTCACCTTAAACGGCGTGTCGCGCAGTTCATAAGCCAGATTAAGCGTGTACATATTAAGCGCCGACTTGCTCGATTGGTATACGGCCATCTTTGGAATATCACTGGCTGGATCGGCCGTTAAAGTAAGCGACCCCATTGCAGAGGTTACATTTACGATGCGCGGTTCGGGCGATTTCCTGAGCAGGTCAATAAACGCCTGTGTAACGCCGGCTACACCGAACACATTGGTTGCATACACCGTTTTAAATTGCTCAAGCGTGGCATCAAGCGCCGACTGCGGGAAGCCGCCTGAAATGCCTGCATTGTTCACCAGCACATCCAGCACCGCTGTTTTACTGCCTATCGTTGCACGGGCCTGGCTAATTGACTGCTGATCAGTAACCTCTAACTGTACGGCCTCAACATTACCAAAGCCTTCGGCCTTTAATTTCGCTATGGCAGCAAAACCATTTTCCAGATCGCGGCAGCCCAGGTATACAAAGAAATTATTTTGGGCAAGTTGCCTCACTACTTCAAAGCCAATGCCTTTGTTGGCTCCGGTTACTAATGCTGTTTTCATTATATCAAATTTTTGTAAATCAACAGCACAAAAGTAAAGCACAGCGTAACAGCCGGAATGGACAAATCTTCTTATTTGCCGGACAAATCGCGTAATTCTGAAAGATAACTGCTTATACTCTTACCTGTACTTTTTTTAAATAACCTTGAAAAATAATCGGGGTCACTAAAACCCAGTTCGTAAGCAATCTCCTTAGCCGAAAGAGAGGAATACTGCAGTTTGCGCCGGGCTTCCAACATCAGCTGGTTTGTCATCCATTCTTTTGGCGAAACGCCCGAAAATTCTTTTACAATACCATAAAGGCGACTTGTACTTGTTGCCAACTGCTCAGCAATTGTATGCACATCGTGCTGTTCGGTAAGGTGTGTTTCTACGGCAAGCTTAAAGGCCATATACTTAGATAACCTGGAACTAAAGTGGATGTCTTGATTGCCATACTGCTCAAAGTAGGCGCTGTTAAGTTCAGTTAGCAAGGTATGCAGGTGTGCTAAAATAATTTCTGTGTTTTTATGCTTACCCGGCGAATGAAGCAACTGAAACAGCGTTGAAAAGAGCGATTTTACCCGTTGCTTACCTGCCGGATCAAATATAATAACGTTTTTGTTGAAAGGGTTAGCCAAAAACGGATAGGCATTGGGTAGAAGTGTTACTGTATTTTCATCAAAGGCAACTTTATACTGCCGGGTTTCGCTATCGCAAGCCAGGTGGGTGAAAACCTGGTTAGGTAAGGCAAAGGCCAGTTGGCCGTCGGTAATGGAAATATCCTGTGCGTCTGCTTTTAACTCTGCACTACCCTTATCAACAAACATAAAGTAGTAATAGGATAATTTGTGCGGACTGCACAATTGCTGCACTACATCTTTTGGTAAAGCAACTGCACAATTTTCGTTTATAAGGATCGGTAATTTATCGTGGTGCTTAATCTTATCCAGTAAGCCTGTGGTTTCCTGCATTATTACTATTTATTGAACAGAATATAAAATCAATTAGCTGTGCGATAAGGCACCATTTATTAATCTAAGTTATATAAAATGAATTATTAATTTAAACAATCCCTTAATCTGTTTATTTTAATTATAGTTTGCTTTCAAACGCTTGATGTAAAAATATCCACACAAGTAAATTTCACAAAATTAAAATCTTTAGAGATAATGACACAGGAACCCACCCAATTTTCGGGCAGCGAAAAACAGGACAAGCAACCCGGTAACGAACAAGCCATGAACCCCAAGCCGGAATATATAAAGCCGGATTACAAGGCAGCCGGCAAACTGCCGGGCAAGATTGCGTTGATAACCGGCGGCGACAGTGGCATAGGCCGTGCCGTGAGCGTACACTTTGCCAGAGAAGGCGCTGATGTGGCGATAGTTTATTTAGACGAACATGAAGATGCCAGAGAAACCCAACAATTGGTGGAAGCCGCCGGCCGCCGGTGTATCCTGATTCCGGGTGATATAAAAGACAGTAAATTTTGCAGCCGGGCAGTTGAACAGACGGTAAGCGAACTGGGCGGACTGAACATCCTGGTGAACAACGCCGCCGTGCAGTACCCGCAAAAGGAACTGGAAAATATAAGCGACGAGCAGCTGGAAGAAACCTTTAAAACCAACATCTTTCCGCATTTCCATTTTTCAAGGGCTGCTTTAAAGCACCTGAAGGAAGGCGATTCCATTATCAACACCACCTCGGTAACTACCTACCGCTCTTCGCCCAACCTGCTGGATTATTCATCAACCAAGGGGGCTATATTAGCTTTTACCCGCTCGCTGGCTACCAATATTGTAGAAAAGAAAATCAGGGTAAATGGCGTAGCGCCCGGCCCCATCTGGACCCCGCTGATTGTTTCCAGCTTTGATAAAGAAAAGATTGAGAGCTTCGGCAAGGAAACCCCCATGCAGCGCGGCGGCCAGCCTTCTGAAGTGGCCCCTGCCTATGTGTTCCTGGCTTCTGAGGATGCTTCCTACATCACCGGCCAGGTTATTCACGTAAACGGCGGCGAAGTGGTGAACGGCTAAGTTATTTTTGAAACTTGCTTCCAATAATTACTGATAGATGTTCTTTCGATGGCCGGCTTTTAGTATAAGCACTATGAGCTGGTCATCATTGATACTGTAGATTATACGATAATCACCAATGCGGATCCGACAATAATCTTTAAGCCCAATTAGCTTTTTAACATTATTAGGTCTTGGATCTTCACTTAAAATGTTTAATTCGACAAATATTTTTTGAACAACAACTAAAGGAAGTTTACTAATTTCTCTCGGCTGATTTCTTGATGAGTACTTTATAACTCATTCGCCGCTCAGTTTGGCGTTGATGATTCTTTCCATCACGACCTTATAGTCCTCATGTGGTTCTGCAACACGTTGTGAGGCTTCAATTCCATCTAAAAAGTCTTCAATCTGTTCTGCATAGGTCTGCATATCTATCACAACAGCAGATTTATTTCCATTTTCATCAGTGATGTAATTAATACCTCTCATAATCTAAATATAAGATATTCTACTTTAATAACGGGTCTTTCTCCTTAGCAAATACATTGTAAACCAATTTATCCAAGCGTGCAGGAATCAGTTTATTCAGCAACACTGTCAGCTTGCCTTGGCCGGTCATAACCAGCGTGCGGCTGCGGTTTTCAATACCCTGAATGATTTGTTTGGCTACTTCTTCGGCGCTCATCATCTTGCCTTCATCCAGGCTGCTTTCGCCCTGCTGCACGGCATCCTTGTTCAGTGCCGTGTTGCGGATATTGGAAGCCGTAAAGCCCGGGCAGGCGGTGAGCACGTGCAGGCCGGTTTTCAGGTTCTCTACCCGTAAAGAATCCAGAAAGCCGTTCATGGCAAATTTTGAGGCCGAATAACCTGTACGGCCCGGTAGGCCCTTATAGCCTGCAATGGAAGATACCCCTACCACACTTCCTTTTGCTTTCAGCAATTCGGGCAGGGCATATTTGGTACAGTAAACCGTACCCCAAAAATTTACATCCATCAGGTTTTTAAGCACCTGCAAATCCAAATCTTTGAACAAGGCCCGCATGGAGATACCTGCGTTATTGATCAGCACATCAATACGTTTGAATGTAAGCAGGGTTTGTTTAATGAGATGCGCACAGTCTTCCTCTGCGCTTACATCGCATTGCACGGCTAAAGCCTTAATGCCAAACTGCTTTTCTAATTGCCGGGTAATTTCGCAAAGGGTAACATATTGCCGGGCGGCCAGTACCAGCGTAGCGCCTTTTTTGGCCAGCTCAAAGGCCAGCGCTTTGCCGATGCCCGAAGAAGCGCCGGTAACAATTACAACCTTATCTTTCAAACTCATAACGAAGCCGGTACCGGCTTCGCAGTTCCTAAACTAAGGGCCGGCATCCTGAATAAATATTTAGCGGCAAAGGTAAACATTGCACCATAAAAGTTTTTCAGGTAACTCCAGCTTAATTTATTGGTTGTTGAATGCTGATAATTTACCACATGCGTTTTGGCAAAATAGTAATTTTTGTACCCGGCCATGCGTATACGGTAGGACAGGTCAATATCCTGCCCGTAATGAACGAAACGCTCGTCAAAAAATCCGGCCTTAACCAATACCGATTTGCGGAACAGTATAAAATTCCGGCAAAGCACATCTACCTCGGCGCTGTCAAACTCCTCCGTCCATCCGGAGAAAGACTGGTGATGGTTAGCGCGAAGTTTGGGGAAGAACCGGAATAAAAACAGGTATTTAAAAAATTTCGCCCAGGCATGGGGCAACCCGTGTTTGGATTCGGGCAAAAAATGACCGCTGGCATTAATCATCCGCACACCAAGGGCGCCGGTTTGTGTAT
The DNA here is from genome assembly GCF_965200995.1 of Mucilaginibacter sp. GTDB lineage: Bacteria > Bacteroidota > Bacteroidia > Sphingobacteriales > Sphingobacteriaceae > Mucilaginibacter. The sequence continues at coordinate 181,571 of NZ_OZ241743.1, forward strand.
GGTCATCCATAAAGGCAACTGTTTTCTGCAGGGTATCAGTGCCTACAACTATGGCAGGGTTCAGCAGCAGTACATACTCGCCTTTAGCCGACAACAGGGCTTGATTGGCTGCCCTGGTATAGCCTTCCCGTTGTGAATTTTCTATTAATTGCACTTCAGGAAAATCTGCTTTGATCATGTCTGCCGAATGATCGGCAGAGGCATTGTCCAGCACAATAACCTCAGTTTCTGTTGCCGGCGATGAAGTAAGTATTGCAGCCAGCGATTGCTTTAATAAGCGCCTCTCATCACAATTTACCAATACAACAGAAAGTTTCATAATCTACTTAGCCAGCGTGTTTTCGTAAGGAATGCGGGTAGTGATAGACCGCCCCAGGGTAATCTCATCCACATACTCCAATTCTCCTCCAAAGGCTATGCCACGGGCTATGATGGATATGCTGATGTTAAAATCTTTTAGCTTTTTGTGTAAATAAAAGATGGTAGTGTCGCCCTCCATAGTGGCACTGAGGGCAAAAATCACTTCTTTCACCTCACCGGCCCTGATCCGGGCTATTAAAGAGTCAATTTCAAGGTCGGTTGGGCCGATACCGTCCATCGGCGAGATAAGGCCGCCCAGTACATGGTACACCCCATTGTACTGATTTGTATTCTCTATGGCCATTACATCGCGTGTATCCTCCACTACGCAAATGGTTTGGTGGTTGCGCTTATGAGAAGCGCAGATATCGCACAGGGTATGATCGGATATATTAAGGCAGGTGCGGCAGTGCTGTATCTCGTTGCGCAGCTTATTTACCGAGGTACTGAAACGCTCCACATCGGCCTTGTCCTGATCCAGCAGGTGCAGCACCAGCCGCAATGCTGTTTTCTGGCCGATACCCGGCAATTTAGAGAACTCGAACACCGCATTTTCTAACAGCTTGGAAGAAAAATTCATACCGTAAATATACAAAAAACGCGCCTTAAAATGGGTCAGTGTAGTGTAAGCAAGCGGGTGATTAGGTAAGTAAACGGCGCTTTGAAATTGATTTATATTATTACCTTGCGTTAAGCTAATCTCACAATTTGTCATTGCGAGGTACGAAGCAATCTCGTAGCTATGCTTGTTCACTATATTTACGACGAGATTGCTTCGTACCTCGCAATGACAAAGTGAAAATTAGTCTTGTTTACAACCATTTCAACTATGTCGCCAGCTGTACTGCTCCTTTTCATCATCGGCTATTTCCTGGTGCTGATTGCCATCTCCTATCTCACCTCAAAAAACTCCGCCGATAACGATACCTTTTTTGTAGCCAACCGTAACTCCAAATGGTACCTGGTGGCCTTTGGGATGATTGGTACGGCACTGAGCGGGGTAACCTTTATTTCGGTACCCGGCAAGGTAGGCGCCCCCAGCGGCGACCAGTTTGCCTACTTCCAGTTCGTGCTGGGCAATGCGGCGGGGTTTGTTATTATCGCTACGGTTTTACTGCCTTTGTATTACCGTATGCAGCTCACCTCTATTTACAGTTATATTGAAAGCGCTTTAGGCACCTGGAGCTATAAAACGGCGGCAGCTATCTTTTTACTCAGCCGCACCATCGGCTCGGCCTTCCGGCTGTACCTGGTGGTAATCGTGTTGCAGAAATTCATTTTTGATAGTTACCATATCCCCTTTGCGGTAACGGTGCTGCTCTGTTTGGTACTCATCTGGTCGTACACGTTTAAAGGCGGCTTAAAAACTATTATTGTTACGGACAGCCTGCAAACGCTTTTCCTGGTTTCGTCGGTATTTTTATCCATCTTCTTCATTTGCCGTAGTCTTAATTTCAGTGTTTTCGAGGCTGCCGAGGCCATTAAGAACAGCAGCTATTCGCAGATATTCTTCTTCAACGATTTTCTGAGCAGCAAGCTGCATTTCGGCAAAGAGTTTCTGGGCGGCATGTTCATTACCATTGCCATGACGGGCTTAGACCAGGATCTGATGCAAAAAAACCTGAGCTGCAAGAACATCAGCGAGGCGCAGAAGAATATGTTCAGCTTTACTACGGTGTTCGTCATCATCAACATCTTCTTTCTGAGTGTGGGCGCGCTGCTTTACATCTACGCCGCCAACAAAGGCATAAAGGTGGAGAAAACCGATTACCTCTACCCTACCATTGCCTTAAAATATTTAGGGGTAGTGCCTGCCATTGTTTTTATGCTGGGTTTAACGGCAGCTACCTTCGCCACTACCGATTCGGCGCTTACGGCGTTAACCACTTCTTTTTGCGTCGACTTTTTAAACTTTAACAAACGTAAAGACACCAACACACCGGCTATGGTGCGTACCCGGCATTATGTGCATATCTTTTTTTCGGGGCTGATGCTGATCACCATTCTGCTGTTTAACGCCATTAATAATGATGCGGTGGTGAGCGCCATTTTCAAGGTAGCTTCCTACACCTACGGGCCATTGCTGGGCCTGTACAGCTTTGGCCTGTTTATGAGCAGCCGGCAGGTGAACGACCGGCTGGTACCCCTGATCTGCCTCATTTCGCCTGCGGTATGTTATGTGCTCAGCACCTCCTCAAAAGAATGGCTGGGCGGCTATGTTTTTGATAACGAGCTTATCATTGTAAACGGATTGATTACCTTTGCCGGTTTGCTGCTTACCTCGAAGGCCAAAAGCCGGGTAGCGGCCCTATAAACCGAATATATACTTACAGAAAAATAACCATGACTGGTGAAGAAAAAATCAGACAAGCCTTTCAGAACAAGGACTGGCACGAAATAAAGGTAACCGACTCCTGGCAGATCTTCAAAATCATGGCCGAGTTTGTAGACGGCTTTGAGAAGCTGGCTAAGATAGGCCCCTGCGTATCCATCTTCGGCTCGGCGCGTACGCATAATGATAATCCCTATTATAAATTAGCTGAAGATGCCGCCCGCCTGCTCACCGAGCGCGGCTACGGCGTAATATCGGGCGGTGGGCCCGGCATTATGGAAGCGGCCAACAAAGGCGCTTACGAGGCCGGCGGCAAATCGGTAGGCTTAAATATTGAACTGCCGTTCGAGCAATTTCATAATAAATATATCGACCGTGATAAACTGCTGGAGTTTGATTACTTCTTTATCCGCAAGGTAATGTTTATGAAGTACTCGCAGGGCTTCATTGTGATGCCCGGCGGCTTTGGTACCATGGACGAAGTATTTGAAGCCATCACCCTGATACAAACCGGCAAGATTGCCCGCTTCCCTATCGTGTTTGTAGGCACCTCCTATTGGGGCGGCCTGTTCAAATGGGTAGAAGAAACCATGCTCAACACAGAGCGCAACATCAGCCCCGACGACCTGAACCTGTACCGCGTAGTAGATACCGCCGAAGAAGCCGTGGAGCATATCTTTAAGTTTTATGACAAGTATTTACTGAAACCGAACTTTTAATCTACAGATATTTATAGTTTTTGTCATTGCAAAGAACGAAGCAATCGCACGGAGGTATGGCTCGCCCTGTATAGCATGCGGTTGCCACGCTATCGCCCGCAATGACAAAGTTTATACACCTAAATAATTCTGTCATTTCGACCGTAGGGAGAAATCTTCTTCAAGCAGCCGGTATACGGCAGAAGATTTCTCCCTGCGGTCGAAATGACAGGTTGTAAAAGGTTGACTCACAAAAAAGCGATAATATATATATTATCGCTTTTTTGTGAAGGTTATTTAAGGTAATTGCTTACTCTTCTGCTTTGGCAGTGGCCATGCCCTGCGGTTTCTGCAATAGGTCAATCATGGCGCTTACTTCGCCCATTACGCTTTCGGCAGTGCCGGAGAAACCAACGTGTTTGAAGCGGATGTTGCCATTCTGATCGATTATAAACTTGGTAGGAATACCATCTACCTTAAACTGGCTTACCACTTTAGACTGGCGGCTATCCTCGCCCTTCTCATCCATTAGCACATGGAAAGTGTAGTTGTTATCGGCAATAAATTTCTTTACACCGTCCTGGTAATTGTCGCCGTTCTCCCAGGTATCAATGAACACAAATTTCACATCAGGGTTATCCTTATATTTATTCACAGCCATCTGCATACCGGGAAAGGAAGCCTTGCAGGGACCGCACCAGGTAGCCCAAAAGTCTACTACCACAACTTTGCCCTTCAAGCTGGCTAAAGAAACGGTGTTTCCGCTGAAGTCTTTTAATGCAAACTGTGGTGCTGGTTGGTTAACCATTTCCTTCATCAAATCGGCCCGCTGCTTGTCCTGCATGGTAGATTTTAAGGAAGCCAGATAGCTATCGTAACCCTTATCATTACCCTTAACTTTCAGGTAAGTGGTTTTGAGCTGCTCTTCCAATGCTGGTGAACTTTTACCCGCTTTTAAACTACCTTCAATTACCTTCTGCGCTTTGGCATGGTCGCCTGCACCTATAAGCATCATTGCGTAGTTTTCGTTGATGTCGGGGTCTAAGCCTTTACGATGCTCGTATACCGGTTGCTCGTATTTTAATGCATCTGCATATTTACCCTGCTTTGCCAAGATGTAGGCATAAGTGTCGGCAAAGCTACCATAACCTTCTTGGGCACCTTTTTTCACCTCACCTAAAGAGGTGTATGCAGATGCTTTTGGATGGGCAATCAGTTGCTGTTCAATATCCAGCGACTGTTTGGAAATTTGTGCAGCTTCGTCCAGGCGTTCGCCTTTTTTTGCCATGTCCCAGGCAATTGAATTTAAATTTCCTGCTAAATAAGACTTATTTGTCATTCGTGCTGCATAGTAGTCGAACTGTTGTTTGTTACCTGCTTTAATATAAGCCTGCATCATCTGCAGGCGCATGTTATCATAACTAAATTCCCAGTTGTCAACATTTTCAGGATAAGCTTTCAGAAAATCGCTATATAAAACTTCCTTTTTAGCTAAATCCTGTTCTTTGTTAAAGGCGGCGATCAACGTAATCTTTTTCTTGATGCCTACAGGAAAACGCTGGATTATTACCTGATCTAAGGAATCGGCTTTGGCCTTGTGGTTTAATGAACGCAAAAGAGATGACGCTGTCAACACATCATTTTCATTGTTCGAATTAATCAGCATCGGCAATTTCCCTTCACCCGTTGTCTTGAGTTGCTGGTTTTTAGAATTAACCAGTAGCGTAATGTAATCCGCTTGAAACTCTTTATAACTTTGCGGATGAGCCTTAAATTCAGCGTTATATAAATCATACGCCTTGATTGGGTTCCGCTTAATTTTAGCATAAACAGTTCCTAATCCGTTTGTCAATATTAAGGCCTCAGAAGCATCAGCTCCGGGCACCGGCTTGCCGTTACTGTATATTTTATACAGATAACCAGCACCATCGTTATTATCTATCTCCTCATCAGCGCTCAACTTTACAAAAAAAGCTTTGGCGGTAACAGGCACAACCGTTGTTGCTTTATATACCCCTGCTTCTCTCTTAAAAATTAAATCACTTGCAGGAAAGTTTTTGCCATCAATGTAATATACCATGCCTTGTACATCCGGCTTACCGGCCAGGTTTGTACCAGCCGTATTGTAAGTAAATGTTATTGGCTTACCGGCGGCGGGATGCTCTGTAGACAGCTTTAAATGTGCATACGTTTGCGCCATGGCGCTTTGTGCTGCCATAAAGGCTGGCAAAGCAAGTAACAGGCAGGTTTTTTTCATAAGCTAACTAATTTTGAGTCAAGTTAGTAACTAATATTTAAATTACAATTCATTACGCAATGAAAATCAATTTGTTAATTTGCAGCTATGGAGCAACCTGCCACCACCAAACCTAAAGCTGCGCTGGGATTTATTTTTGTTACGATATTGATTGATGTGATTGGCTTCGGCATCATCATCCCGGTTTTCCCTAAACTGATTGAACACCTGATACACGGCAACCTGAGCGATGCTTCGCGCTATGGCGGCTGGCTGCTGTTTGCCTACTCGGTGATGCAGTTTTTATTTTCTCCGTTGCTGGGCAACTTAAGTGATAAGTACGGCCGGCGGCCTATCCTGTTAGGTTCATTACTGGGCTTTAGTATAGATTACCTGTTCCTGGCGTTTGCACCCAGTATTGGCTGGCTGTTTTTAGGCCGGGTTATCGCCGGCATCACAGGCGCCAGCTTTACCACCGCATCTGCTTATATTGCTGATGTAAGCACGCCTGAGAACCGGGCGCAAAACTTTGGTATCTTAGGCGCCGCTTTTGGTATTGGTTTCATCATTGGCCCGGTATTGGGTGGTGTATTGGGGCGCTATGGCGTACAGATTCCGTTTTTAACGGCAGCGGGCCTGGCTTTTTTAAATGCCATGTACGGGTACTTCATCTTACCCGAATCCTTAGCGCCCGAAAAGCGCCGGCCTTTTGAATGGAAACGTGCCAACCCGCTCGGCTCGCTCCGGCAACTGAAGAAATACCCGTCCATCGCCGGACTCGTGGTTTCACTGATACTGATTTACATAGCGGCCCATGCGGTGCAAAGCACCTGGACATTTTTCACCATGCTGCGCTTTAAATGGTCGGAAGACCTGGTAGGCTATTCGCTGGGATTTGTAGGCTTGCTGTCGGGCCTGGTGCAGGGGCTGCTTATCCGGATTGTAATTCCAAAGTTTGGCCAGAAGAGAAGCATTGTGCTGGGGTTTACCTTTTATACGATAGGATTATTGCTGTTTGCCTTTGCCAGCCAGAGCTGGATGATGTTCGTTTTCCTGATCCCCTACTGCCTGGGCGGTATTGCAGGGCCGGCACTGCAGGGATTGATCAGCAATGAGGTGCCCGACACCGAACAGGGCGAATTGCAGGGGGGCCTTACCAGCCTGATCAGCGTTACCTCCATTATCGGCCCGCCGCTGATGACTACGCTGTTCGCCTGGTTTACCGGCCCTAAAGCGCCGGTGCAGTTTCCGGGCGCACCGTTTTTAATGGGTGCGGTATTAATGATTGTGAGTACTGCACTTGCCGTGCGAAACTTCAGACGTACGAAAATTTCCGTGACTAAACAAAGCAGCATTTAGTCGCATTAAAATTACATTATCCTAAAAACATTTAAATCCTGCCCTAATTTGTATAACCGTATGGAGCAACCTTCGGCATCCAAGCATAAAGCTGCGCTTGGCTTTATCTTCGTTACCATTTTTGTAGATGTGCTGGGCCTGGGTATTATTTTACCTGTATTACCCAAGCTGCTGGAAACCCTGGGCCACATTAATGTAAGCGTTGCCGCACAATACAGCGGTTACCTTACCTTTACCTATGCGGCTATGCAGTTTCTGTTCTCACCGGCGTTAGGCAACCTCAGCGATAAATACGGCCGCAGGCCGATACTCTTATTCTCATTAGTAGGTTTCGGCATCGATTACCTGTTTATGGCCTTTGCGCCCGATTTGTGGTGGCTGTTTGCCGGGCGTACCATTGCCGGTATTGCCGGGGCCAGTACCACTACGGCCACTGCCTATATTTCAGACATCAGCACCGGCCACAACCGGTCGGCCAACTTCGGACTTGTGGGTGCAGCATCTGGCCTGGGTTTTATTTTGGGTATCGGTTTAGGAGGCTACTTAGGTATGGTGAACATCAAATTTCCGTTTATGGCCGCCGCCGCACTGGCGCTGATTAATGCCATATACGGATTTTTCGTACTGCCCGAATCGCTGCCGCCGGAAAACCGGCGCAACTTTGACTGGAAAAAGGCCAACCCTATATCGTCCCTGAAAAAGCTCTGGCACTATCCGGCGTTTGCTACGCTGGTAGGCGCCTACACACTGGTATACATTGCCCAAAAAGCGGTGGAATTTGTACTATCCTTTTTCCTTACCGAAAAATTTCACTGGTCGCTGGCCAGCATCAGCAGCCTGGGTATTTATATCGGCGTATTGCTGGTGAGCATTCAGGGTGGTTTGATACGGTATTTACTGCCAAAGTTTGGCGAACAGAAAAATATTGTGGTCGGCCTGCTGTTTTACGCACTGGGTTTGGGGCTGATTGCCTTTGCCAGCCAGGGGTGGCAGATGTATGTCTACATGATTTTTTATTGCCTGGGCGGCATCTCCAGCCCGGCACTGCAGGGCCTGATTACCAGCAAGGTGGCCGCCAACGAGCAGGGCGAACTGCAGGGTGCATTAAACAGTTTGGTAAGCGTAAGTACCATTGTGGGGCCTTTGTTGCTCAGCAGTATATTTTCCTATTTTACTGCCAAAAAAGCGCCGGTCTATTTTCCGGGTGCACCCTACCTGCTGAGCGCAGTTATGATGTTAATCAGCGCCTTTATGGCCTACCGCAGCTTTAAGGAAATCAACAGGCAAAAAGTAATTACGGCGGATTAGGCATTGGTGCATTGGTGCATTAAGGCAAGCTGGCTTAGTAAGAGTTGTTTTACTTATTTAAATATCCTGCATTTTTTAAGCTGTACATTGCGTTCCCAATGAACTAATGACTAATGAACCAATGAACTTATTCCAGCCCGCTTACACCGCCTGAGATAACGAATTTCATTACCTCTGCGGCATTCTTGTTGAGATGAGTAATTTTGTCAGCACTCACGATTACCACTTGTCCGGCAAAAGAATACGAATACGGGAAATAAACCGCCACTTCGCCGGGCAGGCCTAAACTGCTTAAATCCTTTTGGGTGAGGAAACCTATCTTCTTCAAACCGAACTCGTTCACCTGCACCAGTACCGGCTCGTTAAACTTCTTTTCTTCGCCTACAAAGGCCTCCGTTAAATCCTTAACCGAGGAATACAGGAATTTGAATAGCGGCAACCGGTTGAGCCAGCGATTAAACCAGCCCTTAATAGGATCAGTAACCACATTGGTGAGCAGGATACCCGAAATAAGTATGACGAGCAATACGCTGAATATGCCCAAACCGGGTATATAAACAGGTTTGCCGGTTTTAGGATTTACCCAAAGTATAGTACTGATGTTAAGCGCATTATCTATACCCGCAACTGCCCAGTAGATGAGGAAGAAGGCCACACCTAAGGGCACCACTACCAATAGTCCCTTTACAAAATAGCGTATCAGTGCACGGGCAAGCTTTTTCATTGGTACCGGGTTTTATTCATAAAAGTATACCCTTTTTACACGTTGCGAAATATTGGTTAGTATTTCATAAGGTATCGTACCAATTTGCTGCGCCAAATCTGCAACCGTTTGCTGTTCGTTGAAGATGATAGCTTCATCACCTTCCTGCACCTCTATATGGCTTACATCTATCATGCACATATCCATAGCAATGTTGCCAACGGTTGGCGCAACTTTGCCATTAACCAGTAAATGCCCTACGCCGTTACCAAAGGTGCGCAGGTAGCCATCGGCATAACCTATGCGCACGGTGGCAATGCGCCCGCCTTTAGGCAGTATACCCTTGCGGTTGTAGCCTACCGTTTCCCCGGGTTTAATGGTTTTGAGCTGCGATATACTGGTTTTAAGCGTGGCAACCGGCTGAAGATTGCCCGAAGCTGCGGGTACCGCTGCATCAATACCATACAAACCAATGCCCAGCCGTACCATATCCAGCTGCGCTTCAGGCCAGCGGCTAATACCCGAGGTATTCAGGATGTGGCGGATGAAAGGATAGCCTAAAGTATTTTGCAGCTTTTCGCAGGCTTGTTTAAACCAGGCGAACTGCTGCCGGGTAAAATTATCATGAACGGCGGCATCACTGGCCACCAGGTGCGAGAATACCGATTGTACTTTTACCGCCGGATGCTGCTGCAATAGCTGACAAAGTTCATCCAGTTCGCTTAGTATAAAACCCAGCCGGTGCATACCGGTATCTACCTTGATGTGTATTGGGTATGGCTCCTGTGCCGGCGATAAATGGCTTAAAAATTCCTTTAACAGCGTAAAACTGTAAATTTCCGGCTCCAGTTGGCAGGCAAGCAGCTGAGCGAACGCCGCAGGTTCCGGATTGAGCACCATGATGGGTAAACTGATGCCGGCCTGGCGCAGGGCTACCCCTTCATCTATGTAGGCTACCGCCAGGTAATCGGCCTTTTGGTATTGCAGCACATTGGCTACCTCGAACGTACCGCTGCCATAAGAGAATGCCTTTACCATCGCCATCAGCTTAACGCCCGGCTGCAACCGCGACCGGTAATAATTCAGGTTATGGATGATGGCATTCAGGTTGATCTCCAGTACGGTGCCGTGCGCCTTTTGTACCAGCGCCCGGCTGATGCGCTGAAACTGAAATATCCGCGCCCCCTTAATCAGGATGCTTTCATTCTGAAAATTCAGCCGGGGCAAGTCGTCGGTCAGCGCCTCAGTGGTCGCATAGAAGTACTGATCAGGTACCTGAAAATGGCTTTGGTGCGCACTTAGCTGCACGCCTACACCCATAAAACGCTGTATACCTTTTTGCCGCAGCATAGCGGCCACCTGTTGATATAAAACCTCATTGGGCAGGCCCGATTGCAGAATGTCTGACAAGATCAGTGTTTTAACCGGATGCTGGTTTTGCTGGGTTAAAAAGTTAAGCGCAATTTCGAGCGATTGCAGATCAGAATTATAGGAATCATCAATTACCGAACAGTTATTGCGCCCGTTTTTTAACTCCAGCCGCATACGAACCGGCTGCAGGTAAGGTAACCGCTTTGCTATAGCTGCAGGCATGTAGCCCATGGCCAGCAGCACCGCCCAGCAGGTAATGGCATTTTCTACCGAAGCTTCATCCTGGTAAGGAATAACGCAGCTGATCATCGCCTCGTTATACATAGCTTCCAGATGGGTTTCCCCCTGCCCCTGCCATTGTTTGGTAATGAACACCTTTGCCCCGGCTGCCTGCCGGCTCCAGGTAAAATGCCGCGCTGCAGGCAACAGTCCGGTTTGCCCCGCCAATGCCTCACTTTGATAGACAATGAGTTGGCAATGGGCAAAAAGCTGTAATTTCTCTTTCAGCTTTTGCGCAGCCGAGATAAATCCTTCATCGTGCGCTGTGCCCATGTGGGTAAGTACGCCTATGGATGGCCGGATGATGGGCTCCAGCCGGGCCATTTCCTGCACGGTGGATATGCCGGCTTCAAATATGCCCAACGTGTCGCCCCCGCCAATCTGCCATACGAAGAGCGGTACGCCAATCTGCGAGTTATAGCTTTTCGGGCTGCGTATCACCTGGTAATCGGCACTCAGTAACTGGTGCAGCCACTCCTTCACAATGGTTTTGCCATTGCTGCCCGTAATGCCGATTACCGGCAATTGGAAATGGTTACGGTGGTAAACGGCCAGCGCCTGTAAGGCCGCCAGCACATCCGGCACGATTAAAAATGTGGCATCCGCCGGTATTTCATCAGGCAGATGCTGTACCACAAAATTCCGTACGCCGGCCGCATACACTTCATGCAGATAAGTGTGCCCGTCCCGGCGGCCATTGAGGGCGAAAAATAAGGCGGTGGCCGGGTTACTGATACGGCGGCTGTCGGTAAGCAGGGTATCAATAAGCGTTTCGGGGCCGGATGTAACACCTGCGCCGATGATTTGCTGAATTAAGCCGATGGTGTACCTGCCCGAATGCATAGCACGAATTTGGCTATTATTTTGAGAAAAGCGCAGTTTTGCGTATATTTAATAATGGATGAAGAGGTTAAACCGAAACGAATAACCGACCCTGCACGGGCACAGGCCAAAGCCGAACACTACTGCGCCTACCAGGAGCGCTCTCAGCAGGAGGTACGCAGCAAACTGTATGAGTGGGGCGTATACCCCTCGGTAACAGAGCAGATCATCACCCGGCTGATTGGCGATAACTTTTTGAATGAGGAACGTTTTGCCAAAGCGTATGCCCTGGGAAAATTTAACCAGAACCACTGGGGCCGTATTAAGATAAAGCAGGGGCTGAAGCTGAAGCGGGTTTCGGATAAACTCATTAACAAGGCGCTGCAAAGCCTTGACGGTGATAAGTACATGGAAGTACTGGAGCAGATGTTGGTAAAGAAAGCGGACAAAATCATTGAGCGTGAGCCTTACAAACGCCGGTACAAGCTACAGCAATACGCCATGAGCCGCGGCTTTGAAAACGATTTGATTAATGAAGTTTTGAAAGACAAGCAGTTAGCCTGACCCTGCATATTTTTTGAAAAAATAATTTGCAGAAACAGATTTCCGCTCTATATTTGCATCACCAAAACGGAACGGGGCAGCTGGAAGGCCGAACCGGAACGTAAAATGCGAAAGTAGCTCAGTTGGTAGAGCACGACCTTGCCAAGGTCGGGGTCGCGAGTTCGAATCTCGTCTTTCGCTCCACAATCCCTTCTCTGCTTTAGTAAAGAAGGGATTTGTTTTTAAATGGTTACCCACACCGGCTCAGATGGTGGAACTGGTAGACACGCAGGACTTAAAATCCTGTTCCCGTTAAAGGAGTGCGGGTTCGATTCCCGCTCTGAGTACAAAAGCCCCTTTTAGGGGCTTTGTTGTTTAATAATTATTTATAAAATCATTACCTGCTTATGTTTTGTAAGCAGCCTGCTTTTCATTAAATTTGATAATGAAGTAATGCAGTAAATATGACAGAGCCAAAGCACACACTCACCGAAGCGGAGCTGGAACAGCTGAAAGCAGGACTTAAGCGCAGCCACAAAGAACGCTTCGAGATGGCAACCCGGCTGTATAAAATACAGATGGCCATGAAAAAGGCCGTAATTACCCATCAACCGTTTATCAGTAAGCCGTAAGTGGATATTTTTGACGAAGAAATACTATTTTTCTGGAAGGCTTTGCAGGAGCAGCGGGTTGAATATATTATGGTGGGCGGTTTTGCCACCAACCTGCACGGCTATCAGCGGTTTACAGGCGATATAGACATCTGGCTGAAAGATACTCTGCTAAACCGGCAGTGCCTGCGCCAGGCTTTCATCAACTGCCAGATGGGTGATTATCCAATGATTGAACACATGCAGTTTGTGCCCGGCTGGACGGAGTTCCACCTCAACAATGGATTAAGTTTAGATATACTGACTGAAATGAAAGGGCTTGAGAACTATACTTTTGATGAATGCAGGCAAATGGCATCGGTTGCCGCCATTGATGAAGGACAAATACCCTTCCTGCATATTAACCAGCTGATTGCCAATAAAAAGGTGGTTAACCGGCCTAAAGATCAATTGGACGTAATAGCACTTGAGCAGCTTATTAAATTGAAGGATTAAAGCTCAAGTGGTTTTTACCTCAAAAAGTGATGTTAAATTTTGGCTTATGCGATGAGTGAAATTTCAGCTTAAAATATCTTTTACAACAAGCAGCTAATCATACTAACCGTTGTTAAATATATAAAATCTTACTCAATACTATCATCCCTTATGTCTTCTGCGTATTGCCACTCATCATCCTTATTACTTCGCCAGGCATGCCACCCGTATTGCAAGTGGTAAATATCATTTATGGACGGATCAAGCCTTGTAATTTCTTCCAGGCATACCAGTTTTGCATCGGCTAAATCAGGCTCTAAACTGGCATGAAACTGCCAGTCTCCGTCTTCATTGTGATAAACATACAGTATGGGTTCACCCTCAAACGCCTGCCTGGTCGTATACACACCTGCATTTCTTTCTTCATAAAATTTAAAATCGGTGCTTCTGTCCAAAAGCGGCTGTTTAAAAAGCCATTCGGGATTGAAACTTTCATCCCAGGGAAAGTTATTTTGCTTGTCGGGCCAAACGAGTTGCAAAGCCGGAAAATCAAAACTTGTGTTATAAAACCAACCGGCATAACCTAAGTAATCAGGATAAAAAGCTTTGTCAACTTCGAGAAGTTGTATGTCATAACCTTCCAGAAAGCCACTGTATAATTGATTAGCTGATAACACCTCACCGCTCTTTATTAAATCACAAGCGTGGTTGATGATACCTGCCATTACCTGTGTTTTCAAGCCAAAGCAAATAATTTCGGGATGCTTATATTTTTTAAACAGCCCAATGGAATACACAAAGCCCGGCAAATAATTATCCGGCTCAATTAACGTAAGGTGGCATCCAAATTTTTCTATATCCGAGATAATGAGCTGTTTGGCTTCTGCATCATGCCGGGTATGCTGATCTTCCATAAATACATGAATTTAATTTTTTTGTCCGGGTGGATCTTGATCGCTTAAAGAAGTTTTAATCTTGGCTTCGCCTAAAAATCAGAACTTAATCTTATCTCTGTTACAAAAATATTTGGCAGTTTGTACAATGCACGTTCCCTCGTTATAATATCCTTTATAAATTGAGGTGTAGGTTGTATCTCCTTTGGCAGATATATTTCTCATAATTGGTAATCCGTCGCCATACCTGATTTTATAAAACACTGTTCGAGTGGTTACATTTTGGACAGATTACTTTTCCAAGTATACTTTTCTTAATTTTCACCGGAATTGAAAATGCAACATCGACGGTATCGTTTACAGGATTTGTTACAGATCCCAAATAAAGCGTATCTAATGTTATACCCTGGCAAAAAACATCAAATGTTTTTTGAGGCTCGTTCTTTAAGCTTACCATGAAGTAGTGATTTTTGCCTACGCTGGTTGTAATTAAAGGCAGATTACTACTTTTAAGAATGATTGATAAGCCTTCAACCTGAACCAAATTTTCACCTGCTGATTCTATTATATGACCCCTGATAATGGTTCGGTCTCTTTTCAATTTGAAACCGGTAAAGCATAATCCTAATATTAATAGCAAGATAAATTTATTCATGAAAACAAAATACTGGATGAAGTTGGTTGGTTATTTACGAATATATTAAATAAAATCTCGCCACGTGATTTCTACCGAAGGGAGAAATCTTCTGCCGCAGACCAGCCGCCTGAAGAAGATTTCTCCCTTCGGTAGATATGACAGAAATAATTTATGGTTAATGATTATGCTTCTTATGTATATCCTTCACCAAACACAGCTTTTTGATTTCTGATATTTTGATAGTGAAGGGCGAATATTTCAATTTGCCGTCTATCATCTCGGTGGTATTGTCGCTGTGGGCAATCACCTCATCGGGCTTATCGCCGGCCAGCAGGCGCTTATACATGCGGTAGTCGCCCCATTCAATATAATAGACCTCACCGGGCAAGATCTTTTTATCGTGGATGATCTTAAGGGCTACCCAACAGCCGTTTTCCAGGTAAGGGTACATGGAGTGGCCCCAAACCGGCAACGCAAAATCACAATCTTCAATACCCGGAAAATTCATGTGCCCTACCGGCCGGGTATCATTAATATCGTTATACACTTCTACGCCAGAGGCGGTGGCCGTTACCTCGTACATGGGTATGCCAGCAAAATTGCGCACAGGCACATTTATCTGTACCGCTGCCTTGCTTTCCAGAAATCCCTGATAACGGTGCTTAAATGTCTGTAATTTGTCAGGATCAATGTTCTGGCGGCTTTTAATGATTTCGGTAATTGAACTGGGCGAATTAAAGCCCAGCACTTCTGCCAGTTCGCTATTGCTGCTAAATGCCCTGCCTTTCAGTTGATTATACAGAATAATAAACTCCAGTGTTTCGGGCCTGACGTGCTTGATCTTTGAGATGCGGGGGCGGGTTTCCATAGGTTAACGATATTGTGGAAAAGTAACAGTTGAATATTTTACAGAAATTTCTTTATTTTGCTCTGTAATAATTCAAAGAAATACATTATATTTGATTTAACCAAATTTATTAAACCTGCCTGCTTTAAATTATCGGGCACCGGTTAATGCTAAAACCAAAAATATGTGAAAAATAAATTAAGCTAACCCATACAATCACTTACACTCAATCAACTTAATTATGCATATCGCCTACATTCATCCGTCAGTAATTATTGGCAGCAGCCGTGTATTGCCCAGGCAAAACCGGCATCGTTTACGTCGCCGGGCGTACCTCACGGTCTGTAAAAAATACGAACATGAGATCCGTGCGATACAACAATATCAACCCGGCTGGGTGCCAAAATTTTAGCCGGTTACCTTTTTCGTATACATCTCTGTCCCGGCTCGTACTGAGCAGCAATCACCTTTTTTATTAATACCTCAACACATTATGTTTAAATTATCACCACAAACCAAGCAAGACCTTTGGTGGCTCATTATTTCGGTTGACTACCATTACCACCGTATTGCCATTGCCGATTATGAGTTTACCGGCACACATTTAACCTTATGGCTTGAAGATAAGCAGGACTATAAAAACTCGCTGGATGAGTGCCTGGAACTACATATTTCCCTGCGAAATTTTGCCGCCCTGATCAGAACAGAAAAACTGAATACTTATGAAGCCACTTGTATGCACCCGGACAAGCAGTTCTTACATGCTGCGACCATTGAAATTAACAAGCCGCTGAAATGGTACCAGCAGGATGCCACTGCTGTTGAGCAGCGATGGGCACGGGAAGCAGCGCTCAAGGCTGTACTCACACAATTAATTGAAAATGAGCTATCACTTCAATATAATTATGCCATATAGCATATTATTCATATTTATAACATTTGCAGATCAAATATTTTAACTGGTTAATGCATAATTTATTTATACATTTACTGTTTTATGAACTGTAGAAAATGACAACACCTGGTTTCAATTTTGATCATGTTAAGAACTGCTTTGAGCATTCCAATATCTTTTTCCTGGTATGCATCAATCCCGATGGGCAGTATATTTACCTGAACGAGTGCTTTGCGTCGCGGTATCGTACCATCTTCGGCACGGTAACGGGCAAGCCGGCCATCAACACTATCCATCCTGATGATTTTGAACCGCTTGCCGCAGCCGCTATGGAGTGCCGCAGCAAACCCGGCAATTTTTATTCTGTTACCCTGCGTAAAAAAGACGGGCACGAAGGCTACTACGTAACCCAATGGGATTTAAGGCTGGACGAAACCACCCAGAACATTGTGGCTATGGGGTTTGATATCAGCGAGTTTCAAAACAAACAGGCGCATATTGAAATGTTAAATTCCACCATGCGCGATATTGCCAGCGTACAATCGCACATGGTGCGCCGCCCCTTCGCTAATGTGCTGGCGCTGGTAAATTTGCTTAACATTGATGCCAGTGACCACGAAAACTACACAGTATTACAGCACCTGAAACTGAGCTGTAAAGAATTAGATGAAGAGTTTAGCCGCTTTACCATTACACTTCCGCTTCCGGCAGATGATGCAAAGCATTAACTGATTACTAAAACACCTTACTATTTTACGGGTAACGAGAAACAGAAGGTAGAGCCATTGCCTACTACAGAATCGGCCCATATTTTGCCGCCCGAGCGCTGAATGATGGTGGAGGAAATGTACAGGCCCAGGCCCAGGCCCTTAAACTTCTTTTCGGAAGATCCGGTTACCCGGTAAAACTGATCAAAAACGCGCTGCAAGTGTCTTCGCTCGATGCCGATGCCAAAATCCTTTACCCAAAGCTCTGCAAAACCCGAATTAACGGAGGTATTTATAATTACAGTGTCGGCATCGGGCGAATATTTAATGGCATTTGATATAAAGTTGATGATCACCTGCCTTATACGCTCCTTATCGCCAAATACCTGGCCATGAAAGTTAAGGTTGCAGATGAGATCATGCTTATGGGTGGTGCGCTGCATTTCTTCCGCAGTATCTGCCACCATAGCATTAAAATCAAAGTATTCTTCGTTAAACTGCAGCGTACCGGCCTGTAGCTTGGTTATATCCAGCAAATCGCCAATCAGGGTAACCAGGCGGCCCACCTGGCCCTGCAGCTTGAACAGCATATCGGCCATTTTAAAGTTGCCTTCCTTACGCAGCATCAGCTCGGCTACCTGCGCCAGGCCCTTTATACTGGTTACCGGCGTTTTCAGCTCGTGGCTGGCCATCGCAATAAAGTCGTTCTGCTGGGCTATCTGCTCCTTTTGGTCGGTAATGTCAATAATAACGCCCGACATGTGCTCAGTTTTGCCGTTACTGTCCTGATACTGCTTTCCGGTTGCCCTTAGCCAAACCGTCCGGTTATCATGTACGCGCTGTATAGGAAAATCAATTTTAAAATCTTCGTTGTTTTTAAAGGCAGCGTTCATGGCAGCCCACACCTTATCGCGGTAGTCAGGAGCAATCTGGTCAAGGGCGGCATTGTCTGGCATTTCCTCGTAGGCATAATAGCCGTAAAGCTCTTTAAACCGGCCCGAAGGTATCAGCACCCTGCTTTCTGAGTGGAATGTCCAGGTGCCCAGCTCGGCAGAGTCTATGGCCAGCTTAAACTGCTCGGTAGCCAGGTTTACACTGTTGCGGTTTTCTACCTTATCTGTAATATCTATGGCCGTTAGCAATATTGCAGTTACTTTGCCGTCGCTATCGGTAAACGGCGTGTAGGCAAGGCTGAGCACATATTTTTGCGGCCCTGTAGCTGTATGCACATATACAGTTGCCTCCGCATTATGGTAAGCCTGCCCGGTAGCCATTACCTGCTTTAACAGCTGCGGATAATCTTGCTGATAAGGATTGGTAAATACTTCAAAAAAGGGTTTGTGAAACACCTCACCGGCTGTTTTCTGCCACATTTGCAGCAGCGGCTCATTGGCCATCTCTATCACCATATCTTCGCCTGTAAGCAGGCCGATGGCTACCGGTATCTCATTTACTACGCGCTGCAGGCGTTCGTCGTGCTGTTGTAAGGCATGGCGGCTGTTAACTTCGGCAGTTACATCCTTGGCGGTATGCAAAATGCACCATACGGCGCCTTCGGCATTTTTAAGCGGCTCATACTTAAAGTCGAAGTAGTAGGTGCTTAATTGATGATCAACCAGTAATCTGGCGGCAACGCCTTTGGCCTGGTAGGTTTCACCGCTATGCCATACACCCTGCAATAAGTTTATAAATTGCTGCTCCTGCAATTCGGGTACGGCTGTGGCCAGCGGCAGGCCGATGATGCTTTTATCGCGCCCCCAGAAGCCGAGCATGGCCTCGTTGGCAAAACGGATCACAATATCATCACCGCTGTATATTGCCGTTGCTGCCGGGCTAAGGGCAATAATATCGAGCAACTGTGTATCAGTAAAAGCGTGATCAGAATACAGCATCCGTTTCGGTTAAAAGCGGGTAAAGATACCGCAATTAATTATAACGCGAAGTAAAAGTTTAAGCCGCCTGCCGGGTTTAACAGCTTCTAACTTAATTAATATCAGTTATAATATTTATTCTGCTTTGCGTGTTTCTTCCTGCCTGCCGGGCACATCTTCGGTAAGTACCAGTTCTTCCTCCTGTACCTCCTCCTGGATACTGGTGGCATAATTAAGCTTGCGGAAACGCCAGATGGCAAAGGCAGGTTCCTGGTAACGGTTAATCAGCTTAAAAAATTTGGGGAAGTTATGCACTTCCTCCAGCAGTACGCCGGTTACAATGCCGTTGTTATCTAATATCTCACGCAGGGTATATTCCTTGTCTTTAGTAATCCATATTTCAAAATCCCGGCGTATCTCCTCCGCCTTATCCGGATCGATACGGTCATTGATGCATACTACTTTGTCTCCTGGCCTCATATGGTAGTGTTAAGTGGAGTGCAAAGTTTGCAAATATATTCAGGTTACCCAAAATTAAACAGGAGGTATATTAGCACCTTCGACCAGATGATTACCTGGCCGCAAAGGCCTTCACCACATCAGGCGCCAGGCCGGGCAGCTTTACTTTGTATCGATAGCGCCCTCCGCCTAAATTGTCTTCCTCCTTCAGCAGCTCATGGCCGCGCTTGCTGATCCAGAAAGTTTGGGTATAGGTTGTTCCTTTGTACTGCCCTTTCTTTTGCAGCAGCCAGCAGCCGGTTTTCTGGTTGTCTAGGGTGGTAAGCACTTCGCTGCCAATCACGCTAAGCGTTTCATACTCCGGCGGCGTAAGGCCGGCATCGTAAAAGCTGATGGCAAAGGTTTTACCGGCCGCCAGCGGCAGCATCTCGAAGGTTTCAATATCCAGGTTCCAGTTAAAAGTAGGCTGCGTAAACTTAAGGCTGAAGTTCTTTTGCTGGTTGCCTGCTACGGTGTCTGCACTTTCAATACGGTCGGCATACCAGTTGTAGGCCTTGGTTTTGCTGCCGATGGTTTCAGTATGGTATAGGGGTAGAAAATCATCCTGCCGTTGCACCGAATAAATATAACGGTAGCCAGCGGTATCGCCCGAATACCAATGCTGTGTAATTTCGAACACCGGCTTACCATTACGGATAGTTTTAGTTACGTTACGCATCCACAAGGAATGCCTGAGCATTTTAGGACTATGGGCATCCTGAAAATAAACCAGGTACTGTTTTAAGCCGGTAGTTAAATAACGGGGGTGCAGCTTATGATTGCCGGGCCTGATGGTATCTGCTGCCTGGGCGCTTACCCGGGTTGAAAAAAGTAAAACAGCAACAGCCATACTTAAAAATAACTTACATTTCATGTTTGAGGTTTTGTTTTGGATTACCGTACGTCCCTGATGTTACACCTATGAATAAATAATACGCTCACCCCCCGCCTCCCTGAATGCTAAAATAATTTGCATTTGTCAAAATTTATACCTACATTTATCTCATGCTTATGCCAATAAGCATATTATACATATCATCATGAAAACCCAATCCTTTAAATTCCAAGACGGAAAAGGGCTGGCTGCCTGTATCAAAAACTACTTTACTTATATCGAAGGCGTATATCGCCTGGAAACCGTGCCGGTTAAAGCCTCATTAAAAACAGTAACCGAAGAAACTACGGAACAAAAGGTATGGGAGCGCCCGCCCGAACCGCCTACCCTGAGCGGCTTGGCCCACTTTTTAGGTTTTGAAAGCCGGAAGGCGTTTGAAGCGCACGCAGCAAGAAGTAAATATACTAGGTTGCTCCGCCGGGCACGCTTAAAAATAGAAGCTGAGTATGAAAAGAAACTGCACTACCAATCCTCCACCGGGGCCATCTTCGCCCTGAAAAACATGGGCTGGCTGGAAAAAGCAACAGCTCATGACACTGCTACGGTCATGACTGTTACAGTTAACGATGCCGGCCCTGTTCCCGCTTCAAAAGAGCAGGAAGTAAACTTAGAACCACCTGCTTAAACAATGCACCAACCACATACCATCCTTCGTACCTCTGTGTTGTTCAGGTACAATTATTACAGCCAGGCGCAGGTGGTGGTTAACCAGGGCGGCACCAGTTCGGGTAAAACGTATGCAATCTTGCAGGTGCTGTTTTGCTTTGCGGTGGAGCAGCCCAAGCAGGTAATTACTGTTGCCGGGCAGGACATACCCAACCTGAAGGCCGGGGCCTTGCGCGATGCGCAGTACATCTTCGATCAGCAGCCCGCCTTGCAGCAGTGCATAAGAAGTATTAACAAAACCGACCGCCTGTTTGAGTTTACAAACGGCTCCGTAATTGAATTTAAGAGCTACACCGACTGGCAGGATGCCAAATCGGGCAAGCGCGACTATTTATTTATGAACGAAGCCAACGGTATTAATTACAGCATTTATACCGAGCTGGCCCTGCGCACCCGTAAGCGCGTTTTTATTGATTACAACCCCAATGCCGCCTTTTGGGTGCACGATAAGGTGCTGGGGCAGCCGGGTACACAGCTCATTATTTCCGACCACCGGCACAATCCTTTTTTGGAGCCTGAGGTACACCAGAAAATTGAGGCCATGCGCCTGCACGACGAGGAAAGCTGGAAGGTATACGCCCGCGGCCTCACCGGTAAAATTTCCGGACTGGTACTGAGCAACTGGGTACTCTGCGATGATATACCACCTGATGCTACCCTGCTGGCCTGCGGACTGGATTTCGGTTTCACCAACGACCCCTCGGGCTGCCTGCAGGTATACCGGCAAAACGGCGAACTGTGGCTGCACGAAGTATTGTACGAAACCCTGCTCACCAACCCCGACCTGTCGCACCGGCTCCAGGCGGCCGGCATCAGCAAGAATACGCTGATGGTGGCCGACAGCGCCGAACCTAAATCCATTGAGGAACTGCAGCGCATGGGCTGGAACATTACAGGCGCAGCCAAGCCGCCGGGCAGCATCAACCACTCCATTGATATACTGAAACGCTACCGCCTCCATGTAACCCGCAGCAGCGTGAACCTGCGGCGCGAACTGAGCCGTTACACCTGGCGCACCGACCCCTCGGGCCGCAGCCTGAACCAGCCGGTTGACCACAGTAACCACCTGATAGACCCGCTGCGCTACGTAGCCCTGATGCGCCTGGGCACACAACCCTCGCGCGAGCGTAAATCGCGCCTGCCGCACCGGGTGCAGTTTGAGCAGCACCCGGATGTAAGCGGGATGCTTTAAACCGCACCCCTCCCAACCCTCCCCGAAGGGGAGGGCTTCGATTAGCATATTGATTTGCAAAGTATTAAAGCCCTCCCCTTCGGGGAGGGTTGGGAGGGGTGTTTTTACCTTTAAATCTATGATCCATAAAACCCTGAAAACTACCACCGGCAAACTGCCGGTAAGCATCCCTACCCTATTGAGCGAATTAAAACTGGGGCAACTGATGGCCTTGCAGGCAGCAGAGCAGCTGAGCGATCTGGAGGCTATTCATATCCTCTCCGGCCAGCCGCTGGAAGCCTTGCAGCAGGTGCGCAATTTTGATGAACTGCAGGTGTTTAACCAGCAGGTACTGCAATTAGCCCAGCAGATTACCCACCTGTACAACAGCGACCGCCTGCCCGAAACGGTTACCTTCACCATCAGCCAAAAGCCGGTAAAGGTGAGAGTAAAACGCAACCTCTCGGTAGAGCCGGCGGGGGCATTTATGGCCGCCCGTGAGGTGATTGCCGGGGAAATTAAACGCCACATACAGCAGCATGGCGAGGCCGGCTGGCAGCAGCATTTTAATCCCTCATTAAAAGCCTGCAGCCAGGTGCTGGCGCAGTACTTTTATGTGCCTGTTAGCGGCCAAGCTTACAACGAGTACGAAGCTGAAGCTTTTACCGCACAAATCGAACAGTTGCCGGTTACCGAAGCCCTGCCCATAGCCAAGTATTTTTTTTTGCGCTATCCGAACTTATCGAAACCGAGAACCGGCTTTTGGGCACGGCTCCTGCAGCGCTGGAGGTAAGGGCGGGCATCCGGGCGTTTGAGCCGTTTAAGTACATCAATACGGTAAATGCGCTGGCCGGGGGCGATGTTACCCGCTGGGCTGCGGTGCTGGCCCTTCCCTACGAGCGGGTGCTCACCAAGCTGCTGCTCAACAAAACCGAGGCCGAGTACCAGCGGCGGTACATGGAGTTGCAGGCAAATCAAAAGTAGGCAAACTATATATACTGCTGCCTTGCCAACGCCTACCTGCGCTCGGGCGAGGCGGTGGTGGTATCCGAGGCCATGGCCAACCCTTGGGCGCGCAACCTGGTGAGCGCCATCAATGTGATGCACGGCGGGCGCGATTTTTCGGTAGACAACCCCGGCCGGGGCTATGCCATAGGCGGCATCTTTACCGAAGTTAAGATGTATTTGCAGCAATTTTTTGGCACTCAAAGTTTGGAGTAATAGATGCAAATTATTATGTTTACCAATAATATTAGCAACTTAAACATGAAAAAAATATCATTGATTATTGCTTCAATTACATGTATTGTATGGAATACCCGCGCTCAAATAAATAACAATTGCATCTTACCCTACCGGATGCTTAGTGAAACAACCGGAGAGAAGTATCTGGTACTTTCACACGGTGATACAAACGATGAATATACCGGATTCAAAAGAACAGATCATCCTAATAAAAAGCTATTTAACCATGATCTTTGTGGAAAGATACTGACTGTAGTTAGTGAAAGTTATAACACATATTCTTTTGTTGATTCGGATAATTATACTTATACATATGAGAACTATGGAGGCGGAGATATATATTTTCTTTTAAATATCACCGATGTTGATAACACGAAAAAATTATTTCTCAATAAATCATTGTGGATTAATGATAATAAAGTGCTAAAACCCTATAATAAACTCAGTAAAATCTTACCCGCGCGTTTTGAGCGGGTTACTGTAATAAATATACTACCCAGTGATTATCATGGAACTCCTGTAAAGTTTATCGTTAAAACGGCCAAGGGCGATACCAGCGAATGTAGTTTAAACGTTAGCGACACCAACAGGGGTGACAGCATGTTCAATGATGGTGATGACTATAGATTTGGCAGTGTGTTTTTCGATAAAGACCCCAAGCTTACCTACCATCTATCTCCGGCTGCCTGGGCAGCCGTGAGGGCTAAGAAGATTTACATAGGCATGCCCGGCGATGCCCTGCGGCTGGTGAAAGGCGCACCCGATAAGATTAACCGCACTACTACCGGCTATGCCATATCGGAGCAGTGGGTATACGGTTATAGCTATTATTATTTCAGGAATGATAAACTCACTACTATTCAGGATTAGTTCTCAATAATGCAAATTTTATAAGTAAGCATTCATCTATAGTGATTTGCGAACCATTTTTCATAAATTTAGTTTATAAATAAGTTTTATATCTATTCAAATTATCAGCATTTAAACATGAAAAGAATACTACTAATTCTTATTACCATTGTAAATATCACATACAATGCTTACGCCCAAACGGAGGAGATCAGGACTGACTGTATACTTGCATTTCGTTCATTAGAACAAACAGTTGGAGAAAAGTACATGGTAATAAATAGAGATCCTTCTACTGCATACTATGATATCATACGAGCCGACCAGCCTAATAGGGAATTGTTCAACAAAGATATTGCAGGTAAAATACTCACGTTAAATAAATTAATTAATGAGCCGGGTAAGAATATCGGTTATTTTACGGATGAACAGGGTATTAAATATGAAGTAGATATTTACTTAGCTCAAGAGTTCACAACTTTGATGAATGTTTCAGATTTAGAAAACAGTAAAAAGTTATTTACAGGTAAGGCATTGTGGGTGAATGACAACAAGGTGCTATATCCTTATAACAAAACAAATAAAATTTTGCCGGTACGTTTTGAGCGGGTTACTGTAATAAATATACTACCCAGTGATTATCATGGAACCCCCGTACAATTTATCATTAAAACGGCCAAGGGCGATACCAGCGAATGTAGTTTAAGTGTTAGTGACACCAATACCTCTTATTCCATATACCATGCTACTAATGACGATATTTTTGGAAAAGTATTTTTTACTAAAGATCCCAAGCTTACTTACCACCTGTCTCCGGCTGCCTGGGCAGCGGTGAAGGCTAAGAAGATTTACCTGGGCATGCCCGGCGATGCCCTGCGACTAGTGAAAGGCGTGCCCGATAAGATTAACCGCACTACCACAGCCTATGCCATATCAGAGCAGTGGGTATATGGTTATAGTTACTATTACTTTAAAAACAATAAGCTAACTACTATTCAGGATTAGCCGAGCGGCTAATTTTTCTAATAAACTATGCCAATCAACATAAAAAACATTATTTATGCCTAACGAAAATATAAATATTGATATCAAAATTAACGCTGATAGCTTAAAGCAGTTACCCCTGTTCATCGAAGTTTGCAACTTCGATGCGCTATGTAGGCAGCTTTGCTAAACGTGGTTTACAGTTAAGTTTGCAACTTTATCCACTAAGTTTTATATTTAACCGTATATGTAAGCAACATAAACAGATCATGAAAAAAATATTTATTACACTCATTTCGGTTTTTGCAGCGTTAGCTGGCTTTAGCCAATCAACTGATAATGCTTACGGGCCAGTTAAAACTAAAGAACTTAAAGAAACGATTGGCCAAAATTATGTAGTTATCGCATTAGATAAACAAGATGCGAAAAGAGGCTATACAACCATAAAAATATTAAACAAAACCAACCATTGCCGGCAACAGAAAAGGGCAAACATTTGATATTAAAAAATATTGATAATGAGCATCATGCTTTGTTTGCAGATAGTGTAGGTAACGAATACAGAGTACATGTGTATAAAGACAGTGGTAACCAAATGCTTGACATGATGTTACTCAGCGACTTCTTAGAAGCTAAAAAGTTATTCTTAAACAAAACACTATGGTTGAATGATAATGAAATTTGGGGATCTGATCGCTTAGACGAGTCGATAGTTGATAACGAAGTTAAAAATGTACGTTTTGAGCCAGTTACTGTACAGGACATATATTTCAATTCTATTGTTGATGAACCTCTTATTTTTATAGTAAAAACACTCAAAGGCCAAATTGGGTATGTAGCAACCAGTGTAAGTGGTACAAACACCAAAAAGTTACCAGACGATTTATTTTACACCCACTTTTACGACAAATATCCTAAAACGCTCTACCACTTTACCCCAGCCATGTGGCAGATAATCAAAGGCGGCGGGCTACCCGTAAAAGGTATGCCCATGGATGCCTTCATTCTGATGATGGGCCGCCCTGCCAAAATTAACAGCAGTGATTTGGGCACAAAAGTGCGTACCCAGTTGGTGTACGGCGATACTAACCCCTCTTATTATTACTTCGAAGGCAACAAGTACGTAGGCAGAAATTGATCTTTTTCAAGGATATACGTTTTTGTATATCCTTCCCAACTTAATATGCCACAAGGCATTCAAAACATAATTTTAATGAATGAGATAAGCAAACAGATACTGCTGGATGTAAATGTCAATACTGATAAACTCAAAAGCGAGGTACTGCAAATGAACACCGAGCTGGACAAGCTATTAGACAGGCAAAAGGAGCTGGCCGCCAGCGGGCAGAAAAACAGCAAAGCCTACCAGGACGTAGCCGCCCAGGTGCGCGTGACTAAGGATGCTATTAAGGAGAACACGGCGCAGATTGACAGCAATATCAAGGCACTCAACCTGAGCAAAGGCTCATTGCAGCAGAACCAAGCGTTTCTGACCTCCCTTGCCCAGCAGTATGACCGGGTATCTAAAGCTAAAGGTGCCGACTCGGAGGAAGCTAAAAAGCTGAACGTGCAGATTGGCACGCTTAATAACACGATTGCCGACCAGGAGAAGAAACTGAATAAGAGCCGCGAGGTGTTTGACTTTTATGGCAAAACTGTAGCAGCCCTGGGCAGCATGTTTGATAAGTTTAATACACAGGCCGGTGAGGAATTTACACTAAATGTACGCCTGTAGATTTATTTGCTAATTTATATAGTACTGTTTATCTTTAGGCACAAACTAAATTGAATTACAATTATGAGCAGTTTAAGGGAAGTGGTTATAGGGATAGTGGGCTACAATTTTTACCAGCGCTTGGCAGGTAAGCATGGGCAAATCAATGTATTGTTTTATGGGGCATTGTTTTTAACTATTGCCGTAGCTTTATTCGCTTGGGGTTTGCATGCATTGGTTAATAGTGGTGCAGATGAATCATGGGGAAAAGTTAAGCCAGGTGTTAAGTTATATGCGGCAAATCATTATTTCAAAAATCATGACAACAACAATGTAATTTACACTTATCAGCTTATCAGGCCGTCAACGGCCAATGATATAGATAGCATGGATATTCCTGATTGGCAGAAGCTGAAATTAAAAAGTCAGATAGACACCTCCCTCAAGCCACAACTAATAAGGGGCGACATCAACTTTTGGGCAGACAGCCTTTATAAAGCTGAAAGTGCGTATTTAGGCGATTATGTAAGCAAAGATTCAATAGATAAGATTGGATTAGACAGATGGTATGTTACAAAACTCAATTTTAAGCCAGGACAACAAGGAAATAAAGAAGAAGTCCCTTTTGGATATACCTATGCTAATAAAAATTTATTTTATATACATGCAGGTGATGTGCAGTTACAGGAGGCTACCCTTTTTGTCAAGCATTCTTCAAAGAAGCAGTAAATGCATCTTTACGGACATTTATATGCCAAACAGCATTTAAAACATAATAATTATGAGTGAACAGAACGAAGATATACTCAAAGCGGTGCGCAAGAACAGCACTGATACTAAAAGGGAAATTACCTCCCTTACAAAAGAGCTTGACAAGCTCAAACAGAAAGAGGAAGAGCTGGTTGCTACCGGGAAGACCAGTGGGGCGGCTTATGAGACCTTAACCTCTAAGATTCGGGCAACTGAGGCAGCTTTAGTAAAGAACCGTGAGCAGTTAGATCACAACAATGCGGCTTTAAAGCTGAATAAGGGTACATTGCAGCAGAATCAGGCCATGCTCACCACTCTGACTTCCCAATATGACAGAGTAGCCAAAGCTAAAGGGGCCGATTCAGAAGCAGCTAAAAATCTGAATGTGTTGATCGGTACATTAAATAATACTATTGCCGACCAAGAAAAGAAATTAGAGAAAAGTCGTGAAGTGTTTGATGCTCACAAGCAATCTACAGAATATTTAGGAACATCTTTAAATACACTTAAAGGACAAGCGGGAGAATTTGGGCGAGGTTTTGCCTCCGTTTTAGAAGGAGCAGCAGGTGGCTTTAATGCCATGAAAAGGGGTTTAATTGTTTACAAATAATTTTGCAAGTATGAAATCAACTATTTATATTTAACCAAAAATATTAGCAACTTAAACTTACTTTAATGTCTAACTTTATTTCCCGCTGGTGGAATGGCGGATGCCTCAATAAACTCATTTTCATTGGTTTGATTCTATTGCTGGCTGGCATGTCTATTATTTGGATAGGGCAAGGGTTTTCCGCTTCTGAAGTTGCCAGGACATGGAATAAAGTAAAGCCAGGTGATTCTTTATATACAGATTCTTTCGCTACAGTTAACGATACTTTTTCAGTTAATTGTCGGCGTTTGATAAGGCCGATTAACATCTCAGATATAAAAAGAATGAATATCAAGGATTGGCAAAAGCAAAAACTGGCTAATACAATTGATACATTAAATCATAAAACTGGTTTAATCTTTAGTGCTTACGGAACTTCAAGTGATAAAATGTATCAGCAGGGTACAAGTTTTATTGGTACTTATGTATCTCGCGATAGTACATATCAGCCATTCACAGACAAAGTAAAAGTTAAAAATGATTATCACTGGTATGTTATCAAACCCAATATGAAGATTTTTATGGATGTGAATGCTGTGGATATGCCTAAAGGCTACACTTATGCTGATAGTAATTATTACGTTGGTGTTGACAGGACTAGTTTGGAAGAAGCGCCTGCTTTCAATAAAAGATACAAGTCATCCAAGAAGCCATAATCAGCTTCTTCCATTAATTAAACTATGCCAATTGGCAACTAAATCATAAATATATGAATGAGATAAGCAAACAGATACTGCTGGATGTAAATGTCAATACTGATAAACTCAAAAGCGAGGTGCTGCAGGTGAACGCCGAGCTGGACAAGCTATTGGACAGGCAAAAGGAGCTGGCCGCCAGCGGGCAGAAGAACAGCAAAGCATACCAAGATGTAGCCGCTCAAGTGCGCGTGGCTAAGGATGCTATTAAGGAGAACACCGCGCAGATTGACAGCAATATAAAGGCATTGAATCTAAGCAAAGGCTCATTGCAGCAGAACCAGGCTTTTCTGGCTTCCCTGGCCCAGCAGTATGACCGGGTGTCTAAAGCCAAAGGGGCTGACTCGGAAGAAGCCAAGAAACTGAATGTGCAGATCGGCACCCTCAACAACACCATTGCCGATCAGGAAAAGAAGCTGAGCAAGAGCCGTGAGGTGTTTGACTTTCATGGCAAATCTATAGCGGCCTTAGGCAGCACATTTGATAAATTTACTACGCAGGCTGGTGAGGAATTTGCACAAGTTTGTGTGTAACTTTATTTGCTAATTTCCGTAGCATGCCTTATTTTTAAGCACAAACTAAATACCTATTTACGATGCCAAACATAGATGATATTGAAGATGTGATTATAGGAGTAGCAGGCTACAACTTTTACCAGCGCCTGGTGGCCAAGCACGGGCAAATTAACGTGCTGTTTTATGGCGCATTGTTCTTAACTATCGCGGTTGCACTGTTTGCTTGGGGGTTACATGGACTTTTAAACAGCGATGCATCTGAATCATGGTCAAAAGTTAAAGCCGGTGACAAATTGTACGCTGCAAATCATTACTTCAAGAATCATGATAATAATAATGTTATTTATACTTATCAACTTGTTAAACCAATTACTGCCAGTGATATAGATACCATGCAGATACCCAATTGGCAGAAGGTTAAAATGAAAAGCCAATTAGATACTACCCTCAAACCACAATTAATCAGAGGAGACTACAATTTTTGGGCAGATAGCCTTTATAAAACTGGTAGTGCTTACATAGGCAGCTACATAAGCAAAGATTCAATAGATAAGATTATGATAGACAAATGGTATGTGGTAAAACTCAACTTTTTGCCGGGTCAATCAGGTAATAAAGAAGTTTTACCGGAAGGTTATATTTATGCTAATCGAAAATTGTTTTACGTCGATGCTTCTGAAGTTCAACTGCAAGAAGCTACACCCTTTTTAAAGCAATCTAAAAAGCATGATTAATGCCTTTTAGATTAACTAATTATGCCATTTGGCATTTTAATCAATTTATATGAATGATATTAATCAACAGCTGAAAGATGCACAAGCCAGCGCAGGTGCACTGGAGCAGCGCCTTATAGAACTCAACAAAACCATAGCCGAGCTTAATAACGGGCAGGGTGAACTGGATAAAGTGTTCCGGGACTTTGCCAAAAACCTGAATGAAGGTGCAGGCAGCCTCAAGAAGATTGAGGAAGCCCTGAAAAAAGCAAATTTGCAGTTTGACCGGAATGCTGCCGTGCTTAACCAGTCCAATGGCTCGCTCAACCAAAACAAAGCGGTGCTCAATGGCCTGCTTGAGCAGTATGAGCTGCTAAGCCGCGAACAAGGCGACCATTCCAAAGGGCTGCAAGCCCTGAATGTAAAAATCGGGCAGCTTTCCAATACCATCGAAGACCAGGAACAAAAGCTATTAAAGAGCCGCGAAGTATTTAGTGCCCACAAACAATCTGTAGAATATTTAGGCTCCTCAATGGATACATTGAAAGGAAAAGCCGGAGAGCTTGGGCCCGGCTTTGCTACTGCTTTAGAGGGAGCAGCAGGCGGTTTCAATGCCATGAAAAGGGATTTAATTGTTTACAACTAATTTTGCAAGTATGAAATCTACTATTTATATTCAACCAAAAATATTAGCAACCTTAAACTAACCTATATGTCTAACTTTATATCGCGCTGGTGGAACGGTGGATGTCTAAACAAACTTATCTTTATTGGCCTTATACTGCTGCTGGCTGGCATGTCCATCATCTGGATAGGCCAGGGATTTTCAGCATCAGAAGTGGCCCAAACATGGAATAAGGTAAAGCCTGGTGATTCTTTATATGTGGATTCATTCGCTGTAGTACGTCCTAAATTCGTTCTTCCGTTACACCGCTTGGTTAGACCTATCAATAAAACAGATATTGAAAAACTTAAAATAGCTGGTTGGAAAAAGAATCAGCTCGTTGATGCTTTGGATACAAGTCAGAAGAAAATAGGGTTGATTGAAAGTAAATACGGAACGTCAAGAGACAAAATGTATCAGCAAGGTACCAGCTTTGTAGGAACGTACATATCACGAGATAGTACATATCAGCCTTTAAGCGATAAGGTAGAAGTTTCGAACGATTATCATTGGTATATCGTAAAACTTAATGAGAAAATTTTGGATGGAGATTATAAAGTTGATATGCCTAAAGGTTATACTTATGCTGATAGCAATTACTATATAGAAACCGAAATGTCCAGATTACAGGAAGCACCAGCTTTCAATAAAAAACATAAATCTTTAAAGAAGCATTAAACCGCTTCTTTTTGCAGAGCATTATGCCAATTGGCAATAAAAACATAGATACATGAATGAGATAAGTAAACAGCTACTGCTGGAGGTAAACGTTAACACCGACAAGCTCAAAAGCGAGGTACTGCAAATGAACACCGAGCTGGATAAACTGCTGAACAGGCAAAAGGAACTGGCCGCCAGCGGGCAGAAAAATAGTAAGGCCTACCAGGATGTAGCTGCCCAAGTGCGCGTAGCTAAGGATGCTATCAAGGAGAACACCGCCCAGATTGACAGCAACATCAAGGCACTGAATCTGAGCAAAGGCTCGTTGCAGCAGAACCAAGCATTTTTGGTTTCCTTAGCCCAGCAGTATGACCGGGTGTCTAAAGCCAAAGGGGCTGACTCGGAAGAAGCTAAAAAGCTGAACGTGCAGATTGGCACGCTTAATAACACGATTGCCGACCAGGAGAAGAAACTGAATAAGAGCCGTGAAGTGTTTGACTTTCATGGCAAATCTATAGCGGCCTTAGGCAGCACATTTGATAAATTTACTACGCAGGCTGGTGAGGAGTTTGCTCCTGCGCTGCAAGGCGTTGCAAGCGGCTTCAATGCCATGAAAAGCGGCTTGAGTGTACTCAAAACAGGTTTTCAAAGTGTTGGCGGCGCTATCAAGGCTACCGGCTTTGGTTTACTGGTGCTGGTATTGCAATCGGTGTACGAGTACTTAACGCACAACAAAACCGGGCTGAAATACTTTCATACCGGTTTGGCTGCCATTGGTGTGGTGGTAGAAAAAGTAAAGAAAGTTTTCGAAAATTTGGGCGAAGCCATATTCAACACCATTTTGCACCCTGCTGATACCATCAAATCAGTATGGCATGATATATCAACATTCATCGGTAATCAGTTAAAACCCATCGCCAAAATATGGCACGGCCTTACACATGGCGACTTTTCAGAGATGAAGCAAGGTTTCAGCGATATTGGCAAAAACATGAGTGGCATAGCACATGGAGTAGTTAATACTTTTAAAAAGGCTAAAGATGGTATGGTTGAAATTGCTGGTGAAGTAACAACTGCATTCAAGGATAAATACAAGGAAGAAATCGATAAAGAAGATAAAGAAAAAGTAGGTGCCGGAAAATTACATCAAACCCACCTCAAGCAAATTAACCAAACCCAACAAGCCACCAAAGAAGCCAACGAAGAGCGCATTGCCTCCATTGCTCGCATGAGCCAGAAGGTGCTGGAGGGCTATGCCAAAGAGATTGACGATACCGATGCCCACTTTAAAGCCTTACAAGATAAGTACAAAGGCAACAAGGCTACGGTGGAGCAACTGGAGCAGGAACGCGTGGCTACCCTCATCGCCATCAATAAAAAGTACCAGGATGATGACCTGAAACGGCTGGACGGCTACGAGAAGGAGCTGCTTACCATCAGCACCCAGGCCATGCAAACGGCCCGGCAGCAGGCCATCACACAGTTAGAGCAAACCTACGAGGAGAAAGCCCGAATACTGGACAAAGAAGTGGCAGATGCCCGGCAGCGCAGGGCCGCCCTGGCCGGCCAAACGTCTGCCCCGGCACTGGCCGCTATGGCTATAGAGGATAACATTATTAAACGGGCAGGTGATGCAAAAAGCGGGTTAAACAATAAGCTCAGCACCGATAAGCAGAAAACCAACCGCGATTTTGATTTTAAGGAGCAGGAAGAAGGGCTGCAAAACGGCATCGAGAAAAGCCAGGAAACCGGCCACCAGTCGGCCGCGCTAAAGCAGCAGCTGGATCTGCTCAAGCTTCGCCACGATGCCGAGGTAAAGGCCGCCGAGGCCCGTAACCGCGATACTACCGCCATTGATGCCCGTTACGCCAAACAGAAGGCCGAACTGGAAGATCAGCTCATCAGCTCCAAAATACACGCCGGCGACCGCCTGATTGATGCCGTACTCAAGAACACGAAGAAGGACAGCGTGGCCTTCAAGGCCGCCTTCGCCGCCAAAAAAGCCGCCTCCATAGCCGATGTGATCATGAACACCAAAAAGTCCATCATGGCCTCGCTGAGCGCCTACTCGGGCATCCCGTTCATCGGGCAGGCGCTGGGCATTGCGCAGGCCGCCTTTATGGCCGTGCAGGGCGCTACTTCCATTGCCGAAATTGTAAAGCAAAAACCCGGCTTCGCCCGCGGCGGCCAGTACGTATCAGATGGGCGGGGCGCCCTGCTGCCCGGCTACAGCCGCAGCGATAATACCAACGCCTACCTGCGCTCGGGCGAGGCGGTGGTGGTATCCGAGGCCATGGCCAACCCCTGGGCGCGCAACCTGGTAAGCGCTATTAACGTGATGCACGGTGGGCGCGATTTTTCGGTAGCCAACCCCGGCCGGGGCTATGCCATAGGCGGCATCTTTACCGATGGCGGCAACGCCAACCGCTATTACAGCCAGCCCATGCAGGACCAGCAGCAGCTGGCCAATACGCTGGCCTACCAGCTGATCAACAACTTCCCCCCTATTTATGTGGATGTAAAGGATGTAAATAATCAGCAGAATATTCTGGCGCAAACGGTCAACCGCGTAAACCTATAAAACCATTCATAAATAATTTTGGCAATTCAAAAGAGATATTTATATTTACCAATATAATTAGCAATCAACCTTTCTATGACCAAGTTCATCTTATTTATCACGTTTATTTCCGCTGCTTCATTTTCCTTTGGCCAGTCAATTGATAACGCTTATGGGCCGGTGCCTACCAGAGAGTTTATCAAAACAATCGGGGAAACCTATATACTGCTACCGTTGAATAAAAGCGACGTTCAACAAGGCTATGATTCTTTTGAAAGTAAAAACAATAAAAAGTTGCCGGCATCTGCATCGGGCATGCATCTTACCCTGATAAGCGCTGAACAGGATAAAAGAGCTTATTTTAAAGATAGTGTAGGCAATGAATACGACACTTTTGTAAATGGTTATAATGTATTTGACATTATACCTTTAAATGACTTTATAGCTGCGAAGAAATTATTTTTGAATAAACCTTTATGGCTCAATGATGATGAAATACGAAACGGCAATCCATTGGATTTGGATGACCGAACGCCATCTATAAAAAATTTACGTTTTGATAAAGTTATCGTCACTGATATCACATTAAGTTGGACTAACAACGCACCTTTTGTTTTCCATGTAAAAACAGCAAAAGGGCAAACCGGATATATTGAAACCAGCGTAAGCGGTACCAACAATACCAAGCTTCCCGAAAACCTGTTCTACACGCACTTTTACGACAAAGATCCAAAAACGCTCTACCATTTTACCCCCGCTATGTGGCAGATCATCAAGGGGGGCGGCCTGCCGGTGCGGGGTATGCCCCTGGATGCCGCTATCCTGATGATGGGCCGCCCTACCAAGATCAACACCAGCACCCTGGGCACAAAGGTGCGCACCCAACTGGTGTACGGCGACACCGACCCTTCTTATTATTATTTTGAAGGCAACAAGTACGTAGGAAGAAACTGAAAATGAGTTTGCAAGAACTCTAAAACAGCTGTTTATTTATATGAATTGCGCTGTGTATCAATCCTGCACCAATGCACTTCTTTGGCCTGATTTTTCAGGCTTATCCCTTTTTGAATTTTGACTTTTAACTTTTGACTTTCCCCACCCCATGCCCATACGCAATCCCATAGCGGCCATTACGCAAACGCTGTCGGCCCCCACTACCTTCATCTATGG
This sequence comes from Mucilaginibacter sp., assembly GCF_965200995.1. Taxonomy (GTDB): domain Bacteria; phylum Bacteroidota; class Bacteroidia; order Sphingobacteriales; family Sphingobacteriaceae; genus Mucilaginibacter. Next base: position 216,915 of record NZ_OZ241743.1, read on the forward strand.
CACGGCCAATGAGCTGAATTTATTGGCCGACGATGCCGCCTTTCCCTGCATCTTTATGCACCCGCTGCAGGCCATTGAGCTGGCCTCAGCACTCAACGGCTCGGTAGATAATACCTTTACGCTGTACCTGGAATTTTTGTACAAAACGGAATTCGGCCAGTACACCGCTGATAACGAAACGCTGGTACAGCAGGCCCTGCACCTGGCCAACGAGTTTCTGGCCAAAGCCGCCCGTTACCGCGAGGGCGAAGGCCGCTATTTTAAAATAAAGGCCGGGCTGAAGGCCAAATGCCTGCCGGTGTACAACAAGTACAATGTAAACACCACCGGCGTAGGGCTTACGCTGATGCTCAGCACCATGTACTTTGAGCAGTTAGTGAGCGCTTAAAGAAGCGGCTCCCAATACCTGCTCCCCGCTCCTTTCCTCACTTTATTTATCTCCCTTCCAATGAATATTTACGCACAAGTTGAATACAACTACCGGGCGCCCGTCATCAGTACGCAACCGGCCTCATCCGGCTATAACGGTAACGTACCCACAACCGTTACTGAATTGTACGGCGAGGCTTACATCTGCCTGTATGATGCCGCCACGCGGCAGCCTGTAAATGGCAATTACTGCGTGGTTACCTACCAGGACAATCCCGACGGGCAATTTGGCCCTGTATTGCAGGTAGTAATACCCGGCCAGAGCGCCCGTACCAAAGTGGGGCTGTTGCAGCGTACCGGCGGCACCAACCCCTATCATTACGCCGTCAGCATTTTGAGCATCACCGAGGCGGAGAGCCTGCCGGTAACACCACCGCCCCCCGCCTGTGATGCCGTTATCAATACCGTTACCATCAACCAGCCCGAAAGCGATTATGGCACGGCCGACGGCAAAATCACCATTGAGGCCAGCTCCGGCTTTTTGCCCATAAAGTACAGTGTCGATGGTACCAAATGGCAGGCTTCTGCCACATTCAGCAACCTGCCGGGCGGCGGGTATACCGCCTGCATTGCCGATGCCAACGGCTGCACGGCTACCAGCAGCTTCTACATACCGGCCAACCACAGCCTGCTGGTGGCCGATCCGTCGGTCGACCTGGGCGGCGGCAACATTTGCCGCTGGAATGCAGCCTTCAACCCGGTAGTGTTCACCTACCAGCGTAAGGATGCCAGCCTCATGCGCCTGGAACCGCACGCTAAGGGCACCCTGCTCACCATTGATGCCAGCATCGGCTCATTAACTACCGATGATTATATTTACATCTGCACCAACGCCTGTAAGGGCACTTACCAGGTGCAGCAGGTAATGGCCGATCAAAACCAGGTGGTCATCGGCCTGCCTTACCAGCCGGGCATGGCCGGGCAGTCGGGCTTTGTAAACAGTAACCGCCTGCGGCCCTATTACAAAATTTACACCCGCATCACCTATCAGGATAAGCTCACCGGGCAGCAGCAAAGCATCATCAGCACCAACCGGCCCAACAGCAGCGGATTGGTAAAAGCTGATTTATCCAGCTTTTTACAGAGCCTGCTGCGTGCCCGCGATGAAAGCACCTTTACCGAGTTAAACTACCGGGATGATAACCTGAGCGCCAGCTACACCATTGCCTATGCCGAAAGCTGGGACAGCAGCCCGAACGAAGATGAGGCTACACGCATGTATCACCTAATAGAAAAGCCGTATTATGTAATTTATGCAGCAAAGCAATTGGGTGATATTTATGGCGGCAGTATGGCCGCTTACGTGCCGTTCAGCAACCTGTATAATGCAAAGCCCCCTGCCCGCTGGCTTACTGATTTTGCCGAACCTGCCTGCAGTGCGGGTTACCCGTTCGACATTGGCTTTATCTACAGCGAGGATATGGCCGGGCTGGAGGTGTTCTGCGAAGTGGTACAACTGGATATTAACCGGCAGCCGCTGCCCGGCGGCCCGCAAACTACCTTTCTGCTTAATGAAGACCATTCGTTTTTGTTGAACGCAGAGGGCGGCCGGTACATCATCAGCCGGCAAACCGTGGGCAATTTGCCGCTGGCACAGCATATCGGCTTAAACCGCCTTCGCCTGAACGGCAGCTATGATCCAACAACCGCCTACCTGAATTTAACGCTCAGGTATGCCAATGAGCATGGCATTCATAATTTAACGCAAACACAGACTATCCGTATTGACGATGCGGTGGATGACCAGTCGGTATACCTGCGCTGGATCGGGCTGAGCGGCAGCTGGAACTATTACCGCTTTGTGTATAACCAGGAAATTAACCTGGACGTGCAGAACGCTACTATTATCAAGCGCTATGTGAGCGACTGGCAGCACCAGGATAGCCAGGAAGAGGTGATCAGCAAGAGCGCCGGCCTGAAAATGAAAGTTATGGCCGAAGATCTGTCCGTGAACGATATTAAGGGATTACAAGCCCTCAAATACTCACCCAAAGTGCAGCTGCTGCTTAACCGCAGCCCTGTACAATGGCAAACTGTAGTACTCAACACCGCTACGTTTATGGAATATGAAACGCGCAACGGGCAGGCGCCCTTCAGCGTTACCTTCAACCTGCCGGGCATCAACATACAAACGCAATGATTCGGTTCATTGGTTCATTAGTTGATTGGGACTGATGAACTAATGAACTAATGAACAAATAAACCAACAATGCAACTTTACATTAATGACCAACTGGCCGATCTGAGCGATGACAGCCCCGTAGCCCTTACTTTCCAGATCAACAACCTGGCCGAGGTAAAAAATCAGCAGGGCAATACCTCCAACCAGTTTAAACTGCCGCTTACCCAGCATAACCGTGCGTTGTTGGGCTTTCCGGATGATATTGCGGTTACCAGCGATCTGCCTTATACCCAATACCCGGTAAAAGTGGTTCAGGACGGGCTGGAAATCATCCCCTATGGCACCGGCGAACTCAGCAGCATTGAACAGGATGTAGCCAACTTTACTATACTCTCCGGCAATGTTGACTTTTTTGATAATATTGATGGTAAACTGTACGAGATGGGCGACCAGCTTACGCAATGGGGCAAGGCACAGCCCTGGCTGCCCTATCAGCACCAATGGACGCTGCAGAATGTAGTAGCCTCTCAAACTTACACCGATGGCTGGATATGGCCCATAGTAGATTATGGCAAGATACCGCCGGATGATACCGGAACGCCGGAAATAGATGTACGTTACCTGCGGCCGGGCTTCTTTCTGCACACGGCTATTGATCTGCTGGTGCAGTCGGCTGGTTACCGGGCAAAGGGCAGCCTGCTTAATGATCCGCTTTACAAGAAGCTGATTGTGCAGTTTGCTAATGACAGCTTTACGCATGGTACCGATTACCAGAACGGCAGTGATAACCTGTCGGTAGTGGTCTCACAATCCCAGAACCAGCAATTGAACGACCGGACAATTAAGGTATTCCCGACCAACCGGATACTGTTTACTACCGAAGAAACCGGTATCGGCTTGTTTAATTTGGGTACACGCTCCTATACGGCACCCGAAAATATGAAGGCGACGATTACGTTTGCCTATAATGTGGCTGTGCGCAGTAATCACAAAAATAAGGGCGCTACCATACGCTTTTTCATCCGCGCCAATTCACCCGATAATCAGGTAACCGACTATTCGGTGAGCGAAGAATACGGCGCTACGGGCGAATGGGGCACCTATTCTACCTATGCTGATAAAAAAATCTCGGTAGAGGTGGATATGCCGAAAAACACACAGGTACTGGTTACCTATGCCTTACTGAATACGTATACCGAGGCCACTTTGAGTAAAGCTACCTTATCTATCATCAACAGGAAAGAGGAAGTACTTTATTCGCAGATGGTGCAATGCGAGCGCATCTTTCCGGATATCAGCCAGAAGGATCTGCTCAAGGATACGCTGCAGCATTTCGGCATCATCTGCCAAACCGACAACACCGCACGTACCGTTACCTTTGCTTCGTTCCGGGATATTGTAAACAATATCCCGGTCGCTAAGAACTGGACGGAAAAATGCCTGAATCAGGGTAAAGCTATCAGCTTTCAGTTGGGCGGTTATGCACAGATAAATGTAATGAAGTACAAAGAAGATGAGCATGTACTGCCTGCCGGTTTTGCCAATGCACAAATCACAGTTAAAGATGCCACCCTTGCTGCTACTGCCGATTTGTTTGAGAGCCAGTTTGCCCCCAGCCTGAACCGCCGCTGGATAGGTGATACCATAGCACAGATTGTAAAGACAGACACCACAAGCGATAAGGATGATTTCAGCGTAAACACCCAGCCCCGGCTGCTTATTGACCAGAAATTGGATTTACGCAACTATGATAGCCGCACAGTGCGGTTCACCGATGGCGGCACCAGTGCCCCGGCAACTGTAAACGGCGTGCTCAGTGTGCCTTACTTTGACAAGCCGGCAGGCGAATACAGCCTGTTGTATGATCAGTTGCGCCTAAAGTATTACCCCGAACTGGAAAAGATACTGAAACGCAGTAAAAAGGTAGTGCGCTACTTTTTACTTTCGCCCCGGGATATACTGGAGCTTGACTTACTGATACCCATCTACCTGGAGCAGGACAGCGCCTATTATTACATCAACAAAATTGACAGCTGGCGCAAAGGTCAGCCCACTAAGGCAGAACTGATATTATTGGGCTAATCCTTCAACTTATAACCATTAAAACGATGAATATTCAAGCAGCCAATGCCTTGTTTGCCAACGGCACATTTTCGGCACTTTACAAAGCCGGGTTTATTACGGATAAAGTGTTCTTATATCGTGAAGTATACTTATGGGTTACCGCGCAGGAACAAACCCGCCGCATCAGCCGCAACCAGGCGGTTACTGAAGCACAGGGTAAATTTGACAGGGATAAGAGAACCATCTGGCGGGCCATGCAATCTTTTTCAGGTACTGACATTGTTGTGTCACCACATCTTTAAATTAAAATACTCATCTTTGTTTTATGCCAACCGGCACAAGTACCATAAGCATTTCAGCAAAGCAATTTCTCAACAATTACAGTAATCGTAATCCGGAGCTTTAAGTATTCTTAGCAGCTATCCGCTGTCCGTTATTCTATCCTGAACAATACTTTTTTATCCGCTTGGTATTAAAATCCGCTTCAACGCACACTGATTTTAGTGTTCTGCCATTCCGTCACTCATTTATTCTATCATTAATCTCCTCTTACTCATGCCCTATCAAATTTACCTTTATGACACCGATACAGAAGATATCGGCTCGGGCAGCCTCTCGCCCGCCGCCCTGCAGGCACAGCTGGCCGCAGCCGGCGGTCAGGATGTAGATGTGCACATCAGCTCGGCAGGCGGCTCCGCCTTTGATGCCATCACCATGTATGATTTGCTCCGCAAACATCCCGGCAATGTTACCACTTATATTGATGCCCTGGCAGCCTCAGCAGCCTCCATCGTAGCTATGGGCGGCAGGCAGGTGGTAATGAGCAGGTATGCCCTGCTGATGATCCATAAACCGATGGTAGGCAGCGGCGGCAATGCCGATGAACTGCTGAAGGACGTACAAATGCTGAACACTGTACAAACCCGCCTGGCTCAAATTTACATAGATAAAACAGGGCTTGATGCCGCTACCATCAACAGCCTCATTAATGCCGTTACCTGGATGACGGCCGACCAGGCACTGGCGCTGGGCTTTATTAACCGGGTAGATGATTATCAGGCAAAAATTACCAATAGTGCGGTAATTGGCCGTTGTACAGGCACCGCTCCTGCCGTCTATCAGCGCTGTATCAACAAAATTTTAAATCATACAATAACCACACCCCGCACCGCAACCATGAATTTGCAGAACCATGATCTGGTGGACAAAAGCACCACCGTTTTAAACAAACTGATGAACTTTTTTAAAAAGGTAATGAACAAACAAACCATTACCGACAAAGGCCCGCTGTACCATACCGGCGAACCTGAAACCGGTACCGAAGTGTACCAAAGTGAAGCGATGGAAACCCCTGCGGCTGATGATGTATATACCACGCCTACAGGCAAACAGCTTACGGTACAGGATGGCATTATTGAAAGCATTGCTTCGCCTGCGGCAGAGGACGATGATGACACCATGCCCGAAAGCCGCCTTGTCACCAAAGGTAAACCCGGCGAAATTAAGAACCAGATAGCGGCGCTGCAAGCTAAACTTCATGCCCAGAACGCTTTGCTCACCGAAGCGCGCACCGCCCTTGAAGCCGCTACCAGCCGCCTGAAGCAAACCCGCGATGAGGTAAAGAATGAAATTAAATCCACCTTTACCCCCGAAGGCTCCAGGCGCAGCAACAAGGCCAAAGCCGAAAGTCAGCCTTTCTTCGCGCCGCAAAGCCAGTTGGCCCAAAATGCGGTAAAGAAGGCGGTAAGGGATGCCCGCCCCCTAACCCCCTGAAGGGGGAACAGGTGTTATACTTAATCCATAGGCTGCTTTTTGCTTTACTGTTATCAATCTAATCTTTTCCCTAAAAATAATTATACCTTGATAAAGCTCCCCCTTTAGGGGGCCGGGGGGCGAACCTTTCCCTAAAAGGCACTTTTACTTTCAAATATAAGCTCCCCCTTTAGGGGGCCGGGGGGCATCAATTATGGCTCAATTTACCTTTACCAACAATACCTACGCCGGCGAAGCGCTGGCGGGGTTTATGGCCAGCACGCTGCTGGAGGCAGACTCCGTAAAACGCGGACTGCTCACTGTGATTAACGATGTTAAATCGCGCAAGATCATCCTTGATGTGGATGATGATGTAAAACTGCAGGATCCCTCGGGCATGTTTAATGACCAAGGCACCAATACCACGCAAAACGAAAGCTACCTCGACCCGGTAGTGTATGAATTTATGAAGCAGGAACAATGGGATAAGCTGGTGCAAAGCTGGGAAGCCCAAAGCCTTGCACCCGGCGCCTTTAGCGATTATGAGGGCGTGGTTGACCTGAGCGATTTTATGGTGCAGCGCTACCTCACCAAAATACAAATTGCCAATGAGCGGTTATACTGGCTGGGCAAATCGGCTACCAAAGAGGCGGCTTTTACACAGCCTTTTAAGGGTCTGCTGCCCTCGATAGCCGAAACAACCGGTGTGTTTAAAACCAGCTTAGGCAAACCGGCCACCTCAATGGCTGCAACCGGTATCAACTCCTCCGGAGTAGTAACCGTAAGCAGCACCGCTACGCTTACCGATGGCGATGTGGTTACCATTACCGGTGTAACCGGCAGCAGCAAAGATGTTACCAACGGCCCGGGCACCGCTATTGACGTTCAGGGGCAATCGTATTTTATTCAGGTAGTGGATGCTACTTCATTTAAGTTAGCACGTAACTACAATGAGATCAATAGCCGTAAGGCTGCATTGTTTACCGGTTCTGCTTCCTCAGCAATGGTTAGTTATATTAATGCCAGCAATGTATTAGGCGTGCTCAGCAATATATACTCGCAGTTAGACCCGGCAGACCGTGTTCAGGACGATTTTAATCTGCAAATCCCGCTGCACGTAGGTTATGCTTACGCCCAGGCGCAGGCCAATAAGGCAGTAAACGTACTGAATGCCTTTACCGACAAAAAGAAGATGGATTACCTCGGCATTCCGCTGCAACTGATGAACCACTGGCAGGCCAATACCCTGTTGGGCGCCCGAAGCAGCAACCTCTTTTTGGGTGTGGATCTGCTGGGCGATGCCTCAGAACTGTCCACCGTTTACATGAAGCCTTATACCAACGATAACGTGGTACGCATGAAGGCCCGCATGAAAGCCGCAGTGGCCTTTAAATTCGCTAATGAACTGTTTTATTTATCAGCTTAGGGAGAGCGGGTGAAAGGAGCAGAGAGCGGGAAGATTATGTGAGTTATATAAATAACTTCTTTCTCTAAATTATTTCTGCTCCTTTCTTATTTCGCTCCCCGCTCAAAAAAACACATAATCAAATTCTTAAAAACACATGTCTATTTACAATAAAATCAGCGCCGGGTTTAGCCTGGCCGCCGGCGAGCCGGTTACTTCGGGTATTGAAGATGTTATTTACATCTTTAACCAGGATGAAATATCCCTCACCTATGATGCTGCCAATCCGCTCATCATTACCGGCTTAACAGCAGTAAGCAGTGCCAAAGTGTACAAGTTTGAAGGCACCAATAACAGCTTCAATGCTATTTCAAAGCTGACCAAAACACAGGCAGGTCCGCGCTATACGGAGGAGATCGACTTTAACATTGCCGGTCTGTCGGTAGCCGTAAAAAGTCAGCTCCGGGCCATGGGTTATGGCCGTGTGCAGGCCGTTGTAATCAACAATTACAAATCCAGCGATTCGGCCATTGAACTGTTTGGTGCGGTAAACGGCTTAATGCTGACCGATGCTGAGCGCAACGCTGCAGATGAAACTATTGAAGGCGGCTACAAGCTGAAGCTTACCAACCCGGATAAATTAAAAGAACCTTATCCGCCGCGTGCTGTGCACATTGCACCGCAAAGCGGTACGGCAACCTACGCCAGCACCTTAGCCGCGCTGGAAGCCTTAACTGTTTAACATCAACTGCGGGTGGCCGGGAAAATGTTACTTCGGCCACCCGCTTTTTGATACATCTCCTGCCCTTGTTTAACCCGGCCACCGGCATCCCGCCACCGGCCACACCAAACACTTCATGACACGCAAATACATTCTGAAACCCGGCAAACACCAGTTTGCACCCGGCGATACCGCCGTACATGATAATGAAAGTTTAACCGACGATGAAGCCCGCTGGTACCTGGAAGAGTATCCGCACATTGCCAAACTTTTCCTGCACATTCCGGACGAGGAATACGATGCAGAACTATTTGACGAATATTGCTGACTCACAAATCCTTGATTCTCGACGCTACTATTCCTTTACACCGGCACCATCTCTGCCGGTGATTACCTAACTCTCATTACCACATTTTAATGAAAACTTACTTACCGCAAATAGAGCGCAGGATACTGGTACGCCCCAATCAAACTTTTGGCATTTTAAGTTACGATGCAGACAATGCCTATCCGCAGCGAATGCTGGAACTGGTGGCTGCCTCGCCAACCGCTAAGGATTGCTGGAACAAGCGGGCTAAATACATTGGGGGGAACGGCTTTGAAAATACAGCGCTGGGTAAGCAGGCTATCAATGGGGCCGGCCTTACCCTCAGCAAACTATTAAAAGCGGTAGCTACCGATAAAGCCTTGTTCAACGGTTTTGGCTTTCATGTAAATTACAATGCACGTTACCAGATTTCGTCAGTAAATTATGTAAGGTTCGAAGATATCCGCATGGGCGATACGGATAACGCCCAAACTGCAGGCAAATATGCTTTATATCACGACTGGGGGCGCAAAACCTGGAAGCACGTCATGCGCTCGAAAATCACCTTTTTGGATGCCTACAACCCTGACCCCGAAATTATTATTGAACAGGTAATAGCAGCCGGCGGCTGGGACAGCTACAAAGGGCAGCTCTACTATTTTAACCCCGAAGTTGATGATTACCCGCTTATAGAGGCTGATAGCGTATGGGAAGATTTTGAAACCGAGGCCGGTATCAAAACCTTCAATAACCGGGAAGTAACTACCGGCTTTCTGCCATCTACCATGCTGTTTATGCAAAGCCGCCGCGAAGAGGCTGATAACAGCGCACCTGCCAGTGTATCCGGAACCATTGCACCCTCGCAATTCGAAAAAGATTTAGGCGCATTTCAGGGTACAAAAAGCGCCCAGAAGATTTTGGTGATTGAATATGAAGACGAATCCTCCAAACCAGAATTCAAGCCATATGCCATCCAAAACAACGATAAGCTATTTGAGGCGACTGAAAGATCAGTAGAGGCGCGTATTGTTAAAGGCTTTTCTATCCCAAAGGAACTGATTAATGCTGAAAAGGCTTCGGGTTTGAGTAACGGCGGCGAAAAAAAACAGGCCATCAAAGAGTTTAATGACCATACTGCACCAGACCGTCAGGAGATTTCCGAAGCTTTTGCGGAGCTGTTCCATCACTTTTACCGCGACCTCAATCCATCAGGCAACTGGAGCATTACGCCTATACCAGCCCAGGTAGCTGATGACAACGCCGGTATTATGGCTGGTAACAGCTTAAATGACCTGTTACTCTCAAACTTAAATACAAGTAACAAGAAGGCAATACTCATTTACGCCTACGGCTTTAAACCCTCAGAGGCCGAAGCCATGGTAATTGCCCCTGTTCCATCTCAAAACCGTTAGCCATGAACACACCTTATTTAATTGATATTGACATCTTCAGGCAATATGAAGATATATCCCTTCACCTTAAACCGCAGCGCTTACAGGTATTTATTAAAAAAGCTCAAGAACTTGATCTGAAACCCTTTTTGGGCCATAGCCTGTATTATGATTTGTTAAGTTATTTCAATGCTGATAATTCACTTGACACTGCTGCTCCTCCAGCCTACCATGACCTTTATAATGGCTGCCAATATACAGACGCTGCCGGATCAACCATCAGCTATGATGGTTTAACGCCTGCACTGGTATATTTAACCTTTGCACGTTTTATTGAGGCGGATGCTATCCATTATACTGCGGCTGGCCCTGTAGTTAAACACCAGGACAATGCAACAGCATTAGCGCCGGCGGAGATTATGAAGCTGGTACAACAGCAAAGAAGTGTAGCCAATGCCCACCTGCGCAATGCAGAAAAGTTTTTGCAGTACCACCACCAGCTTTTTCCGCGTTGGCATTACAACAGCAAAAATGCAAGTTCCCGGCAACCTGGTCCGCGTATCCGTGCAGTAGACAGAACTGATTATAACCGTTCGGGCACCTCGTTAAGCGATGACTATAGCGTTTCACTTTACCCTGATTTCTACTAATGATAAATGATCAAAAAATAAGTGAACTGCCTCTGGCCAGTGCCATCGGTAATTCAGATGCCTGCCTGCTGGTTAGTAACGGAACGGATTACCAGTTTGCAATGTCGCTACTGTTACAATATGTAGGCAATAACCTGAACACAGGGGCGAATCTGTCCTTTGGAGCGAACCTGCCACCGAATGCCACCGGAAAGAACGGCGATGTATTCGTTAACATATCAACCGGGGCCATGGCGCAAAAAAATGCCGGTACCTGGATAATCAACTACACGCCGGCAGCTTCTGCCGCCATCTCGTCAGCAAACGTGGTACTGTACGGCTTGGGCATGCCTTTACCAGCAGCCGGTTCAGACGGAGACACTTACATCAACACAGGCACAGGCATTTTTTACAAAAAAAATAGCGGCAACTGGTATCAGGTATTCTCTATGCAAAGCGGGCCTGCCGGGCCGCCCGGAATAAAGGGTGATACCGGCGCTGCTGGTAATAACGGCAATACATTACTAAATGGGATTACCGACCCGGACAATCAGCAATCGGGAAGGGATGGTGATTTTTATATCAATACCTTAACTTATACCTTATTTGGCCCTAAGACAAATGGTGGCTGGTCTGCAGGTATTGAACTGATTCACCCGCCTTCTCCTCCTGTACTTATTGATTTTCCGGTTGGTACGCTCACTCCTATCAATATCAGCAACTACCAGTCGGCCTATGCAAACTACGGCGATCACCCTACCCTGATTCTGCAGGAGATAGTAGGCACCAACCAGGTGCGTGAACGAACCGATATCCAACTCCTGCGCCAGTTCATTAACCAAAAACTCATCAGCATCAGCATTGATATACCTGGAGATGAAAACGCAAAAACCACCAGTCATTTACAATTAATAATTAAACCATGAAGTTCTACTCCTATATTATCCTTTTTATATTTTTCTCATTAAGCGCAACTGCGGTTCATGGGCAAAGCGATCGCCTTCCAGGCAATGCAACCAGCACCCAGCAGCAAGGTTATCTGGTTAATTCCACAGATACTGCAACCCGTCAAAACTGGCTCTATTACGGCAATGGCAAAGCCGACCGCATGGTACGCTACCCGGAACTGCTGCGCACTACAATTGTGAACCAAAGTTATGCGCAGCATTATGTGGATAGTTTAAATGCATTGAACGCTAAACAAAACAACACTAATTATTTTAGCAGATCACAGCATTATAACGATGCTTTATATTTAGACAGCCAAAGTGATGGATTGCAAAGTATATTATTTCAATATGATAGTGGTTATGATCAGCTTTATTACAACCGGCAAAACCGGGTGTTTAATTTTAACAGGGGCGTTTCGGCAGGTGCATTCATATCCGGGGAGAATCTCAGCTATTTCGGGCAGATCTATATAGGTGACGCGCCTGTTCGCCCCAATGATGTGGTCAGATTAGTGGATTTGGCAGGTTATGGCACCAAAACGCAGCAGGATGCCAATACATCGGCCATAGCAGGCAAGGCGGACACCTCGCGCAGTACTTATCAGCTTTCACAGGTCATCGGTACAAACGGCACACAGGACTTATCATTGAACGCCGTTGTAACTACCGCAGATTACACAACTCAAATACAATCTGTACTGAACAAGGCGGCAGCCGGTAAGCCTATACGTGTAATTTGGGACATAAAGGCATCTGTGCGCTCTTTAAAGGTATATAGCAATACCGAAATTTCTGCCTTACCCGGCGCGGGTGCCCTACTAAGGGATAGTACCAATGCGCAAATGTTCCAGAATGCCGCCTTTAATTATACAGGTGCCATTAAAGACAGCAATATTGTGATACGTGGCGGGGTATGGAACATGAACGGCATCAAACAGGTGCATGATAACACTACGGTAGGCTGGGTATCGGGTATGCGCTTCGGTGCGGTAAAGAACCTGGTTTTAGACCAGATGACCATATACCGTGCGCGTACTTTTGCACGGTGGGTAGTCAACAGCACTAACTTCTCACTAACCAACAGCATCATTAAAGCAGGTTCGGGACAAATAAATACGGATGGGGAGCACATCAGCGCAGGCACCAGCAAGTTTCAAATCACCGGCAATACGTACAGTGTAGCGGATGATGCCATTCCCTTAAATGCGGACGATGCCCTGCCCGGCAATACCTTTCAGGCCACCGGCCCCATTACCGATTATACCATACGGGATAACTATTTTGATAACTCACAGTTTGGGGTGCGCCTCTTATCGGGTGCAAGCCGGATTGACCGGGGTATCATTGATAACTTGAACGGGATCACCCAGAACTATGCGGTTGTGGCTGATAATTACTATCAGAATTACACCAGCACCAGCCCCACCAAGTTTGCCACCACCACAGACGGCACAGGTAACTTCGGCACCCTGAGCATCAGCAACATCAATGTGGACGTGCAGAAGAAAAGCGTAACGTTCCCCATACAGCCCGGCATCATCAGCATGGCAGGCCAGTTTGATAACGTGCTCATCAGCAATATCGGCCGCCGTGCCTTTGCCTACAACGCACCTATGATTAATATAGGGCAAACCTATACGAACATCAAGCGGCTGGCGGTAAGCAATCTGACCAGTATTGACAGCGCAGGCACCAATACCAATCCGGCCATCCTGTTTTCAGGCGGTGCCATAGGTGAATTAGTGATAGATAAAGCACACGTAGAGAAACCTGCCGATGCTGATGCGCCCATATTTTCAGGCACAGGCGGGAGTATTGGTACATTCAAAACCATTGGCGGGTATTCTAATCATATTGCCACGCCTTATAAATTTACAGGTACTACGGTGGGTAATTTTCAAAGTACCAATAACACGCATTTAAACACGTCTGCTACTACACCTTTTATCAGCAGCAGCACCGCTATACCTTATGCTGATGTGCGCGGTTACCGGGGCAACAATATCGCTAACGGCAGCACCACCATTACACCGCGTACAGACACCGCTTTTGTAAAGCGCGGCAGTTACGACTATACAATGGATGGACTAATAGGGGCAAATACAGCCAGTGCTACTTTGGCGGGTTCTCCTATTAATTACAGCCAGGAGTTTGGCATAGGCACGAACACGGGTGTGATAAAAGTGCTCAACGGCTCGGGCACTCCAACGGGTTTTCAGTCTGCCTATCAGTTAAACGGAGATAATGTTCATGGCGGATTGTTATACAGCTACGGTTCTTCCGGCACCACCACCATGACCAATAGCTTCGGCCTGAAATTTTATACGGCATCAGGAGGAACGGCATGGCCTGCCTATATTGGCAATGGGGCTACCGGAATTACGGCAACGCCTAATCAGATCGCTATCTTTCCAAATGCAGGTGTTGCGGTACGTTCAGACGGTACCAATCCTGTAAATAACAGTTTTACCTTTGATGTACAGGGTACTTTAAATGCTACCGGCGCATCAACGGTTCGCGACTTTACCACCAGCAACGGCGGCGCACGTTCAGCAGCCTTTTTAGCAGGCGGCGGTACGGATATGTCATTCGTTAACTTCAATAACGGCAATACGAATAGCGGCAACTTCAATAATTTCTTAATGCAGGGTTCCTTTGGTAATTCGGCAGGTTACGGCAAGGGTGCGGTTATTTATAACCAGCTCAATCAATCAGGTTCCGCTTTTTGGTATGGCTTGCAAGTAGCGGTTAACCCGGTAACGGTAGGCACAGGTACAAACAGGCTATTTACAGTTGGCACGGCAACGGGCATCAGTGCAGGCAATCCGGCAGGCTATGCAGAAAAAGCAGGCGTGGCGCTGGATGGTACGCTGGGCATGGTACACCTTAAAGGCTTGTCTGCCGCGCCAACAATAACAGCAGGAACAGGCGCAGGCGCTTCACCAACCATCACCATCAGCGGTACTGATGTTTCGGGTACCATTACCTTGACCACCGGCAGCAGCCCGGCAGCCGGCGCCGTGATTGCCACTCTTACATTTAACAGCGCCTACGGTAGCGCGCCGCACCCGGCCGGTAATCCCGCCGCAAAGAATGCGGTTACGGCCAGCCTGACCGGTAACGCTTCGCCTTATTTTACTACAACAACAACCACGCTGGTCTTGAACGGAAATTCAACGGCCCTGGCACCCAATACCACTTATGTATGGGATTATACTTTAACTCAATAACAAATTATGCAAAAAAAATATAGCTTATGGCAGCGTATCACTTCCGATACGCCGGCCTTCTTTGTGTGGCTGCAACGATTAGGGATAGGATTGGCAGCCTTGGGAACTGAGCTTGCCCAGCTCAATTACTTGCCACAAAACTGCTGCGCAGCCATTATCAGTATCGGTGGAACTATGGCGGTAGTCAGCCAGTTTGCTGTTAAACAATGCGAACCCTTAAAACCCATCTCTCATGATGAAATTGAGCAACACCGGTGAACAACTGATTAAGAATTTTGAAGGTTTACGACTGAAAGCCTATCAGGACGATGCCGGGGTGTGGACGATTGGTTATGGCTCTACCCAATACGCAGATGGACGCCCGGTTAAGCCGGGCGAGCACCTGACCGACAAGCAGGTGGCCGATCAGCTCTTCCGGCAAACGCTTACCGGTTATGAGCAGGCGGTAAACACACTGGTAAAGGTACCAATCAGCCAGCACCAGTTTGACGCTTTGGTATCCTTCACCTACAATGCAGGTACCGGAGCATTAAAGGCCTCGACCCTGCTGAAATACTTAAATCAATCCAGCTATTCAGCTGCAGCAAACCAGTTTTTGAAATGGAATAAAGTTACGGATAAACAGACACGAAGAAAAGTGGTAAGTGCCGGGCTTTCCGAAAGGCGCGAACGGGAGCGCGCATTATTTTTAAGCTAATGAATGCGTTTGTTAAATATGTTTACAACTACCTCAACTACAAACCGGAGGTGGGTTTGATTTCTGCCGCCGGCAGTTACGTAATCGCCATGAAAAGCATAATGCTTACCGATGACACGCTGAAAATAGTAGCAACTATATCTGCATGTGCAGCTTGTGTAGTTTCATGCCTTACTGCCGTTTCCTGGCTGGTAAGGGCCGTGGTATGGAGTGCAAAAACATGGCGTCGTTTCAAATTTAAAACAAGGAAGTAACTGCTGCTCTTTTTAAACCGTTCATAATTTTTTGGCACAAGCACTCAATAAAGCAGCACACCTATTTCAGTTAGCATTAACGCCTGAAACCACTACTGCCTGCCTCCTGTGCGCTTATCCTTCCACCATTAATTTTCCCTTTTTAATAATAGTTCTTATGTCAGTGCAATCAATTATCAATAAAATAACCAGTTGGGTGAAATCGCTTTTTCAGCACCTGCCGCCCGATACCAAAGCAGCCGTAAGTACAGCGGTTGAAATTACCGAGCGTATCAAGCAATATATCAACTCACCTGTTGCCGATCTGATAACGGCGCTTATACCCGGCAAAGCGGATGATTTAGCAGTTGTTGCGCTACGGGCCGCTTTACCCCAGTTACTTACACAGTTACAGCTTACTCAAAATTGCATCAATGGTGATGGTGCAACACTTGTACATTGCGGCCTGCAAACCTTAAACCGGTTAAGCAAACCGGTACAGAATGTTTTTCTGCACAGCCTGTCGGTGTTGCTGGCACAAGTGGCAGCGGATGGCAGATTAACCTGGCCGGAAGGTGTATTGCTGCTGGAATGGTATTACCAGCAACAGTTTAAAAAGCAGGCAACGATAAGTTAAACCTGTTGTTCCTTATCCGGAAGAAAATTCACCTGGGCCTGTTCATCAAAGGGGATGTATACACGCCGCCACGGCTGGTCGTCAATAAGGCGCCAGAGATGGCCGCTTCCGGTGGTATCTCTGGCAATCAGTACCTCGCCGGGATGTAACACAAAGGTTTTTCCGCTGTGCATGGTAAATTCAAGCGTGCCGCTCAGCGTTATTACAAACTGGGCAACCGGTGCAGTATGCCAGCTGTAATCAGCCCCGGCAGGCGATTCCTTAAAATCAATATGCTTAACCGCCGTGAGCAGATGTTCCTGCACCGTGCCTGCCTGAAAATGCGAGTGTCCGTCGGCACCGGTATACAAATCATAAGCTTTAATCATGGCTGAATCAGAATAATTACGCAATAAAATCAGTTACTGAACAATTTCAGCCGGTGAAAGTTATTGCAGTATGGATATTGCAGATGAATTATTTCATGATGAATACAAACCGCTGGTAATACCGGCTCATTTTTCGGCCGATGACAGTATGCGTAACCAGGTATTGTTTGCCCTATCACAATTAGGGGCAGGTACAGCTATACAAACTGCCACCAAGTTACATCAGTTGGATCAGCAATATAACAAGGCTGAGCTACAAAAAAATGCAGAGGAGATTCTGACCGGGCTTTTTGATAAAGGCTTGCTGAAAGGCAGCCCCGACGAAAAAGGAGAGATGGTGTATAACCTGAGTAAAATTACAGAAACCAATACCGGCGAACATACCGATGCTGATCAGCGTTAAGGCGCAGTTTAATTAAAAGCTCTTTTCCTTTATCTGTCCCCGATGATTACTTTCCGATGTTCTATTCCCCAATCCGAAAGATTATTGATGATGGTCTGTAATGTTCTGCCATATTCTGTTAGCTGATATTGAACGGTTACCGGCTGAGTATCTAAAACAGTTCGCGTTATTAATCTATTCATTTCCAGCTCTTTTAATTCCTTGCTCAGCATTTTATTTGATATCCCGCCCACATCCTGCAAAATGTCTGAAAATCTTCTTATGCTGTAATAGCAGATAGACGAAATGATAGATATTTTCCATTTCCCGTTCAGCACGTCCATTGCATCGTGTACAGCTTTAATTTTTATATGACATCCTTTGTTATCCATAAGTTACCTGGTTACCCAAACGTTACTGTTACTTTTGGTTACAAAGTAACTTAAATAAACTTATATACGCTAAGTTTGCATGTAAACAATAAAAATTTAACCATGAATTTTACAAGTAAGAATGTAGTTATAACGGGCGGAACCGCAGGAATTGGATTAGCAACCGCAAAGGCTTTTATAAACGCAGGGGCAAACGTATGGATTACAGGGAGAAGCGCTGAAAACCTGCAAAAGGCAAGCGCAGAAATAAACAGCCCAAACTTAAAGACGGTAGTTTCGGACACATCAAAACTGGCTGGTATTTCATTTTTGGAGAAAGCAGTTGCTGAAAGCGGAAACAAACTTGATGTTCTTTTCCTTAACGCAGGGATAGCAAAGTTTGCGCCGATAGAACTAACCACCGAAGCAGATTTTGATGCCCAGTTCAATACGAATGTAAAAGGCCATTTCTTTACCTTACAGAAGTTGATTCCTTATTTGGCAAACGGAGCGGCCGTAGTATTCACTTCCTCGGCAGTTGCAACAGCTTCTGGTTTGGGAGCCGGTGTATACTCCGCAACCAAAGCAGCATTAAATAAAATCGCTAAAATTGCTGCAAACGAATTGGCGGAAAGAAAAATCCGTGTAAACATTGTTAGTCCGGGACCGATTTTAACCCCCGGATTGGAAAATGCTATGCCCGCGGAAGCAAAAGCCCATTTAGCTGCAGCTACCGCTTTGCAAAGATTAGGTGAAGCCGATGATATTGCCGGTACGGTATTATTTTTGGCTTCTGATGCTGCAAGTTTTATTACAGGAACAGAGCTTATAGCAGATGGCGGTTACCTCAACTACGCATTGAAATAAACAAGTAATAAACTTTGCTTAGTACAGGAGTAGAGCGGGATTGCGCAGCGTTTCTTGTTAACTTATTTACTTTTAAGTTTAGTTATCAGCAAAACACCTGATCGTACTTAAACCAGAGAAACTGCACTTCCGGATTTATCCGGTACTTTTCAAGCAAAAACCGCCTGAAATAATATTTCAGGCGGTTTTTGCTTTTGAGTGATCCCGCTGGGATTCGAACCCAGGACCCCAACATTAAAAGTGTTATGCTCTACCGGCTGAGCTACGGAATCATGATGAGTAAAACTCATTCAACTTGTATAAAGAACTGTAAAAAAAGAAAGCCTTTGAAAGGCTTTCTTTTTTTGTGATCCCGCTGGGATTCGAACCCAGGACCACTACATTAAAAGTGTAATGCTCTACCAGCTGAGCTACGGAATCATTTTCCTTTAAATGCAAACGGTTAACCGTTTGTTTTAAAGTGGTGCAAATATAGAGTTTTTCGGTTTTGCCTGCAAATACAATTTGCATTTTGTGTAAACGGTTCAGGCAACTGTATTATGGCCAGCGTACTATATTTTAAGAACAGCAATATTACCATGATCGCCTGCTAATAAAACCAGGTTACCGGTTTTGGCTTTCCGGCACACATTGAAGCTGGTGTTGTCTATTTGTTTCCAAGTTTGGCCACCGTCTGTAGTCAGATTGCTGCCGGGTGTTCCTGTAGATAAATAAGTTTTTTGTTTAAGCCATTCCACGCACGACTGGTAGCCAGCCGGACCGGCATTATTACTTTTAGCTGGAATGATTTGAGTTTTAGAAAAATTAAAGTATACCGAATCGCGGTGGTTATCATGCGCATAATCACCGCCAACCACTACTGCAATATTACTGCTTAGTGAGAATGCGCCCTGGCTGGGCTTACCCTGTGCTATGGGAATATTAAATGCCTGCCATACAGTAGCAGAACGGTACAGGTTAAGCAAGCGGGCGGTGCTGCCACCGGTAACTATACTTATGGTATGGTCTTTATTCAAACGCAGGCACGTTCCGCTCGCTGCAAACGCAGCTTCTCCCGGCAGCGCATTGGGCAGGTACTTGAATTTTGCCCAGGTATCGCCGCCATCCAGCGTTTCCAACAGCAGGAATTTATTATCAATCGGGTCACCTAACACAAAGCCATGTTTGCCATCAGGCGTAAAATCCATTGCATCTAAAAAATAGGCTTTGTCCTCATTACGGTAAACCGCCTGCCAGTTTATGCCGCCATTGGTAGTCTTCATCATCACTGCCGGTGTACCCGAACTCATGATGATGGCTTCCTTAGCTGAAAACGCCTCCACATCCCGGAAATCTGACTGTTCAAAACCTTTCACCTGCAGCCAGTTCCAGGTTTTAGCGCCATCTGTAGTTAAGGCTACCGTACCCCTGCTGCCGCTTACCCAGGCCACTTGATTGTTCACTACCGATAAGCCGCGTAAGCTGCAGTTGCGGCCTTGCTGCAATAACTCAATCCGCTGGGCATAAACCTGTGCGGTACCTGCTATCAGCAGTAAACAAATAATAAGTCTTCTCATTTTACCCGGGTAAAAACTTCGGTACGGCCAATCAAACTAATGCCAATGTAGCCGCGTATTTTGAGTTTATTACCGTTTAGCGTCATCTTACAGCTATAGGTCTTACCGTTCTTGGGGTCGTAAATGGAGCCATCCTCATATACGTCATCGCCATCATGTACAAAGCTTTTTAAAAGCTCAAGGCCCAGCAGCGGGCGCTGGTGCAAAGCAGCATCGGGGTTATGGATGTCAGTTCTCGGCTTTCCGGTTGCCTCATCATTAGGGGCCTTCATCCATGCCAGCTTGCCAAAATACTGGCTGCCTTTCTTGTAAATCTGTATCTGGCCTTCGCCCGTAGGGTTTAGCCACTTACCAATAATATCGTCGGCCTTTTGTGCAAAGGCGGCTGCTTGTAAGCAAAGCAGTAAGACCGCCAGGAAAGATAATTTTTTAAGCATGAGTTTGTTGAGTTGGTTACAACAAGTATACGGCTACTGTCGCCATACATCAATTTTAATAATTTTTATATTTGTTTGAGCATTTGGTTTGAACTGCTATATTTGCAACCCCGAAAGGAAACAAAAATTAACACTTTGTTTTTCTGGAAAGGCCCAGGTGGCGAAATTGGTAAACGTTGCGGTCTCAGAAGCCGTTGAGAATTGTCTCTTGAGAGTTCGAGTCTCTCCCTGGGCACATTAATGTGTCCCCGCTAAGTAAAAATTTAGTTAAGCCGTATTGTATATAGACAGTACGGCTTTTTCTTTAATGTGTATTTGAACTGAAAGATTATATAAACCGCAGAAATTAATTTATTTCAATAAAGTTTTAACTCTCATTAATATAATTGTGTTAACTTGAGTGCCAATTATTCCTCGTTACAACAGCCAATAGGAATTGCATTTATGAATTGCTGAGCAAATCTTGTAATAATGGTACGACCCAAGGTTAAGTAGCATTTTGAGACTTTCGCTGTGTTGGTAGATGAGACTAGGGCACTGTTTTTAGTGAAGAAAAAACTGTAACAAACACAAAATTAATAATAACTATAATCACTTATCACAATGGATTTTAAAGATAGTATTTTGCAATTTGCAAAAAGAGTAGAACAACTTTGCCCTCAAATTCAAACAGAAGAAGCGACTAAAAATGCACTCATTATGCCTTTTATTCAGTTATTGGGATATGATGTGTTTAATCCTTTTGAAGTTTCGCCAGAATTTGTTGCGGACATCGGTATTAAAAAAGGTGAAAAAGTTGATTACGCAATATTAAATGATAATAAACCTATCTTATTAATTGAATGTAAGCATTATACGCAGGATCTCAATCCTCATAATTCTCAATTGTTCAGATATTTTCATACCACCGATGCCAAGTTCGGCTTGCTTACCAACGGCTTAGAATATCGCTTTTATACTGATTTAGTTACACCTAATAAAATGGATGAGAAACCATTTTTTGAGTTTAAAATATCAGAAATAAAAGAAAACGAGATAGCGGAATTGAAAAAATTTCACAAGTCATATTTCAACGTCGATAACATCACTAACACAGCCAGTGAGCTTAAGTATTTAAATCAAATCAAGCAGCTGCTTAATCAAGATTTTAATGAACCATCTGATGAGTTCGTAAAATATTTTACACGTAAAGTATATCCATCCACAATAACGGCGAAAGTACTTGAGCAATTCAAGTTGATCACTAAAAAAGCTTGTGGAGTATATATTGCTGATGAGATAAATGACCGCTTGAAGTCAGCATTGCACGTTGATTCAATGAATATAGACAAACAGCAACCTGTAATAATCCAACCATCAGTAGCGGAAGAGCAAGAAGATAAAGAAAGTAAGATAGTTACGACGGAAGAAGAAGTCTACGCTTGGATGATAATCAAAGCAATTCTTGCTGAGAATATTGAACCGGCCAGAGTCGTACTTCGAGATGCACAAAGCTATTGCGCTATATTACTTGATGATAATAATAGAAAACCAATTTGTCGTTTGTTTTTCAATAATCCCAAACGCTTAAGTATAGGGTTTTTCAAAGAAGACAAATCAATTGTGCGTTACGAAATTGCGTCAGTTGACGAATTGTATAAATTAAAGGAACACGTAATTGCTGCTGTGAAAATTGATAAATAAGCGTTATAAAAATCCGTATTGAAAAAATTATAAAAACTTTACTATGTTTGCAGCCAACAAACGCGATGTGAGCGGTGCTGCGGATTTTATTGATGATTCAAGTCTATCCCTGGTACTTTAAGTAAGATGTCAGATCATTGTCTGTATTGCATTTTCGCTATTAAAGCGGATAAGTTTTTCTCTTAGAGGCTGTCTAAAAACGAATAAAAAAGAGCGTCATGGCGAGGAACGGGCGCCATCTCCGACAGGTATGGACGTTCTGTAAGTTGAGGATAGCTTCGTTCCTCGCAATGACGACTGGCAATAGTAATGGTTAGAATCATTTTTAAACAGCTTCTTAAGTCTCACATCAACTTCTTTTACAGGCCCAGGTGGCGAAATTGGTAGACGCACCATCTTGAGGGGGTGGCATTCGCAAGGATGTACGAGTTCGAATCTCGTTCTGGGCACAACTCCTTTTCATTTCTTTTTTCTATGTAGTACGCAATTAGTACAAAGCAGGTATTGATACGTCATTGCTATTTCCCCTTCTTTTATCAATCATCATATCCTGATTTATTTTAATTGGCAAAAACAGGTCAGCCTTAGTCAGCCTGCATTGCGGCACAGTGTTTGGTAAGTTTATTTGCCGCTGATGTTACCTATAGTTTACCGACATAAAGCGTTTAGCGGCATTTATCTAAAAAGAACCTGATGCCAGCAGCTACCGCCGCCAAAGAAGAATTTGTACTGGAAGTACACCACCGCCTTTCGGAGGTATACGGCCGGCAGATCAGCTACTTTCATGACTTGGACCCTTTGAGCGAACTGGTATCGGCCCTGCTATCGCACCGCACCAAGAACCGCGATTCGGGGCAGGCGTTTAAAAATCTGATGGCGGTATTTGGCAACTGGGAAGCGGTATGCGATGCCCCTTTAGCGGAAGTGCAGGCCGCCATACACCCCTGCACCTGGCCCGAGCAAAAGGCGCCGCGTATACAACAGGTACTGCACTTGATAGGCGAACGGCATGGCTCACTTACTTTAGATTTTCTTTCCGACATGCCCGTGGCCGACGCGCGGAAATGGCTGGAGGATTTGCCCGGCGTGGGGCCAAAAAGCAGTGCGGCGGTACTTTCCTTCAGCAATATGCGGGCGAAGGCGCTGCCGGTGGATTCGCACCACTTCAGGGTGGCGGTGCGGCTGGGCATTATTGAGGCTAAAATTGGCGAGGGCAAGGCCAACCGCGTACTGGAGAACCTGCTGCCCCCCGATTTTACCGCCCAGGAAATGTACGATAACCACCAGGTAATGATGCGCCACGGCCAGCAGATTTGCCACCACTACAAGCCCGAATGCAGCCGCTGTGTTTTGCTTGACTTGTGCCCTACCGGGCAACAGCTGGTGAACAAGGCAGTATAAACACAACTTTTTACGCTCATTATTGGCGATTAAAGGTCAATAAAGTAATATTATTTGCCATAAATGGCATATTTGGAGCCTACTTGTGCACACGGGGAGGCGTGTACAGTATGAAAAACGGCGTTCACAGATGTTCGCAGTGTATGAACGCTGACAGCAATGTGTAACTCAATAGCTATCATCCCTCAAATGCCATTCTGATTTCATCACAGAAATGAGAAAAGACAGCCTGGGAAAGTCAAATCCTGATTCAAGCAACATTTACATCACTTTTTACCGAAACCCTGCGCGGTAAGTTTATAGTTGCGCAAATCCATGTGGTACTGGTTTTGAAACATTGCGGCTATGCCTTGCTGGTAGGCCGGCTGGGTATTGCTTTTTATGGATTGCAGCCAGCCCGAAGCCAGCAGTATGGTTTGCAGCTTAAATTCTTCACCAATCTGCGCCCGAACGGCAGAGGATTTGATCTGGGGGTTTTGCGCCAGTATACCGGCTACCTGCGCCCGTGCACCCCGCTCCATGGCGGGTGTTACCTGCTCGTCCTTTACATTATTAACAATCATATAACCCGTTAGCATCAAACCCGCCAGTGCATCGGCAGCGTTGTTATCATGCAGGGCCGAGGTTTTGAGCATTTGCTGGTATACCTGCCCGTAATCGGTTTTGCCCGGCCCGAAGGCGGTGCTGAGCGCCTGTGCTCCTGCCTGATTCTGGCCTTGCATGCGTTTGGCAAAGCTGCTTACCGTGCGCTGGCGCAGGGCGGGTGTAGAGGTATAGGCAAAATTGGTTTTTACCGAAGCAGCCTTATGATGGCTCTTACTCCATGCCGCGTTACCGGTGTTACCCGTCCACCCTGCCATCAGCGTGGGGTCGAGCGCCATGATGGGGTCTTGCGCATGGGCTTTGGGGGCGGTGAGCAGCAGGGTGCCAAGCAGGGCACCGGCGGTTATGGTAAATAGTTTTTTCATAGGTTATCTGTTTTTCACCGGCAACATGCCGGATGCCGGTGTAAGTAGCTGTTTTAAATTTATTGTTTGGATTTTGAGTAACCTGTTTATAATTTAATCAATATTTAGCTGAATGGTTTTGTGATTCGTTCATTTTCGGCGGTTATAACTGTCGGCGCTTGTTTGCACTGCTGCTATTTCCTAATGTATCTTTTTAAGCGATAGCGAAGAAAGCCCCTGCTAAATCTCGCCCGGCAGGGAAACTTTTAAGCCTCACTGCCGGACTCAGGTGTTAAGAAGACAGATTTCAAGCTGCCGCTTATCTTGTCCCTCCCGAGGCGGTAATTATCCTTGATGGCCCGTACCCGGATGTCGCGGTTCATGCACTCGTTGAGCACGCCTATGATCATGAGCAGTTTTGCGGCCCAGCCGCGATAATGCGGAGTGGATAAATACGTTGCTTACTGCATAAGATAAATGCTGCAAAGGCAAATGGGCAGGGGAAAGGCAAATTTCGACTACAACAAAACCTGTTTCTACTACAGGCAGAATTAAAGATGTATCCACCTTTGTGGTTACAAAAACATAAGACATGAAAAGTATGCTAATCATAGGGGCCTCCGGGTTTGTAGGCGGATACCTGGCCCGGCAATTACTGACGGATGGTTACCACGTGCGCTGCCTGGTACGTAAACCTGAAAAGGTTAAGGCTCTGGCCGACCTGGGCTGCGAGATCGTAAAAGGCGATGTTACGGATTATGCATCAGTTCATGATGCGCTTAAATCCATGGACGCTGTTTACGTTTCTATCCATACGCTGGCGCCTCAGCATTCCGGCACGGCAGATCAGGAATTTATGGCCATTGAAATGGAGGGGCTGCAAAATATTGTTAAAGCCTGTAACACGCAAAATGTAAAGCGCCTGATTTATGTAACTTCGTTAGGAATCTCCGCAGACTCAAAAGACGCCTGGACTACGGGAAGATGGAAGGTGCAGCAGTATTTGCTGCATAGCGGCCTTGATGTTACTGTGATACAGCCGGGCATGATTGTGGGCATAGGCGGACAAGGGTTTAATATGGTGCTATCCAACGCGCAGAAAAATACCGCCTTGGTGATAGGAAACGGAAAAAGCAAGCTGCGTTGTATCGCCATTGATGACCTTGTATACAATTTGACCGGTGTATTGAATGAGCCCCGAACCTACGGGCAAACCTATGAGGTGGGCAGCGATGATGTGCTGACGGCCGACCAGTTGATTGACCAGGCTGCTGATGTGGCCGGGCATCGGCATCCCAGAAAAATTCATATTCCATTATCGCTGTTGCGCCTGGCCGCACCGCTTATTGAGCGCCTGGCTAAATCGCCCAAAGGCTCCATCAAAGGTGCTTTAGATGGTTTGGGTGAAGATCTGATTGGCGACCCATCGGCTATACGGAAAATTCTGCCGCACCAGCCATTGTCGTACAAACAAGCGGTTGAGCGGGCATTAAAAATATACCGGAACAAATAGCTTAATTGCAGAATGGAAAAAAGCCAGCCGTACCCTATCAAAACCATCAGCAAGTTTCACCGCTTATTGGGCCTGCCTGCACATGACCATCCGCTGATCAGTGTAATGAGGATTAAACCGTTTGAGCATGTACCTGAGGGCCTGCCGGGAACTGTTATGTACGGCTTTTATAGTGTAGCTTTAAAAAAGGGCTTTAAGGCTTCTGTTAAGATCAAATACGGTCAGCAAGCGTATGATTTTGACGAAGGTGTGCTCAGTTTTATGGCGCCGGGGCAAGTTACGGCGTTTGATCCCCAGAAATACAGCAGCCCGGAGCAATCGGGCTGGATGCTGCTCATTCATCCTGATTTTTTGTGGAATACCACGCTCGCCAAAAAAATCAGGCAGTATAAGTTTTTTGATTACTCGGTTAACGAAGCTCTGTTCTTATCAGATAAGGAGGAGGTTCAGCTAACCCAAATTATTGATAACATCAGTCTGGAATACCAGAATAATTTAGATAACCTGAGTCATGACATCATCATTACGCAGCTGGAATCGTTGCTCAGCTATGCTGAACGCTATTACCAGCGCCAATTCATGACCCGCAGGATAATGAACCACCAGCTTCTTGACCGGCTTAATGAGCAGCTTAATGCGTACTTTAACAGTTCAAATCAGCTGCGTAAAGGTTTGCCAACAGTTGGTTATATAGCCGGGCAGCTATCCGTATCGCCCGACTATTTAAGCGGTACACTTAAAACACTTACCGGCCTCACTACACAGCAGCATATTCACGAGAAGCTGATTGAGAAAGCTAAAGAAATACTATCTACCACCAATTTATCAGTAAGCGAGATTGCCTACCAGTTGGGTTTTGAACATTCACAATCCTTTAGCAAACTCTTTAAAACCAAAACCAATCAATCCCCATTAGCGTTCAGAGCCGCCTTTAACTGAGAAAAGGCATTTTTCAACCGGGTATTCATTCAGGCCGGGCGTCCAGCCCGCGTATTTGCGCTTTATAGGCGGATGGCAGCAGGGCTTCCTTCACCAGCCAGTCTAAGCGGAAGCGGCGGCTTAATTTGTACAGGCCGAGTGCCTGTTTCAGCAACGGCGGGCCGGTAAGCCCAAGGTATTGGCGCACTACGGCAGGCACGGTAAGCACCTGCACCTGTTTAAGCAGCCAGTAGCGTACAGGGCCTAAATGCCTGCGGTACTGGCGGTATAAATCCACCGTAAACTCACTTTTATGCAGGTTATCCTGCAGGTGTGCCTTGCGCATAATTTCCCATTCGGTATAGGTTTGCGGCAAACCGGCAATACCCATACGGGTACCTACACGGTTAAACACGTTAAACACTTCTTCGCGTTCGGCAAGGGTAAGCCGCCGTTCCAGCAGTTCATACGCCCGTATGGAGTAGTCTATCAGCATAAATAACACATCGCGGTACGCCCAGTCGGGTATCTGTGCGCCGCGCGCCTGCTCTACCCCCTGGTGGATGGCGGTAATGCGGTCAATAGCCTGATTGGCGCCGTGTTCGGTAGAAAACACGATCATGCGGGCGTATTCCACCGTAGAGAACAGCCGGGCCAGCGGGTCGGCCGGGAGGCGGCCGGTAAAGTACAACCAGTCTACCGCCTTATTCAGCGCAAACTCGGCCGCCGCCCCTGCAAAAATAAACAGGATGGTATCGGCCTTCCCCCAGATGTGCCGCACAATGGACTGCGGGTGAACGAACCCCTCCCCACCCTCCCCTTTAGGGAGGGCTTTTGATAATTCACTTTGATTTTCTTTTACAGCATGCATAAGACAAAAGGTTGTTATTTCGACCGGCAGGGAGAAATCTTCTGCTGCAGACCAGTCACCCGAAGAAGATTTCTTCCTGCCGGTCGAAATGACTAATTATTAATATTGACCTTAATTAAGCCCCCTCTAAACCCTCCCCGGGGAGGGGAGACTTTTGTTAACAATATATATATTTTTTAAAATCCCTCCCTTCTGGGGAGGGTTTGGGTGGGGCTGCGCATTTTTTCCACCACCACAACCAAACCTGCCCCCAGCGTATAGGCCAGCATATCCCCCCACATAAAGGTGGAACCCAAAATAAGCTGCGCCGCCCTGGATTGCGACAGGCCCAGCACATCAATTAAATGCAAATACTGCGCCCCTTCTACCGCGTAGGCAAAGAGTAATACCCCTATGGCAGCCGGTATTACCGGCAGTTGTATAAAACTCATCACGAAGCAATACAAAAATATCACCACTAAAAAATCGCCGCCGTAGGGACGGATGATGGCATCGTGCATATACAAGGCTATCAGCACCTCAATCAAAAACAGTGCGACGGCAAAGGCAAAATATACAGGTTGAAATTTCAGTTTCATACGCGGGCAATAATGGTTAAATGCGCCTGTTGCAGTTGTTTGATATGGTGCAGGGCAATGAACAGCGGAATACAGCCGATGATGCCAAAGGAACAATCCACACACTGCCAGAAGAACGGAATGCCGCGAATGCTGCCGGCAATAAAGGCCAGCGGCAAAATAAAGCCGCAGGCCAGCAGGCCAAACTCTATCACCCATACATTTTTTACCGGATCCTTCAGTGGCCCCACAAACAGCAGCGCCAGCATCAGGTGGGCAAAGGCCAGCCAGTCGGTACCATAACTAAGGAAAGGGTAACGACTATTTACATTGTGCAGGGCTTGCGTTACGGTACGTAACCAAACCTGCATGGCTGCCGGTAGCCCGCCGGCATGGACGCTGAGCCAGTGCAGCTCGGTTTCGAGCGGGAAGGCGGTAATACCACTGAGCGCCAGCCCCGCAATAATGATCCAAATGCACAGCCGGATGCGGCTAAGCCGCCGGGTTACAAAGGTTGGGTTTTGTGTTAAGGTGTTCATGGGGTTGATCTTCGGCTAATTGTTTAATGGTTTGGTTACGGCGCAGCAGCAGCCGGGTAAGGTAGGGCTTCAAAATCAGCGCGTCTGCCACCCTGCCCAGCCAGCCCAGCGGCGAGCGGAACACAAATTCGTCCGTCATGCGGGTGCCGTTGCCATGCGGCTTGAAATAATGATAATGCCGCATCATTTTGAACGGCCCTTTACGCATCTGGTCGGCAAAGAATACCGGCAACTGTACTTCGGTTAGCGCCACCTGCATGATAAATGGCCAGCCAAAGTGCCGGGCCTGCCAGGTAACGGTATCATGCAGGTTCATGAGGCCCGTGGTAGTACCGGCTATAGCTTGTTCTTGATACTGCTGCATTGAGGTAAGGTGTATATCTACGCTGCGCGACAGGTTAAAGCAAATTTCCGGCGGCGCCTGTATCAATGTGGTGAGTTTGATGATGGCCATGTTATTCAACCCTTTCTTTAATCACTTGTAAAATGTTGTTCTGAATATCCTTCATAATCCAGCCCGCCCACCACGAAGCGTAAAAATTAAAGGTGGTGGTTAGTTTATAGTGGCTGTACAGGTGCAGGCGATAGGTATTAGCATTCAGCTTTTGTAAGGCATAGGTGCCGTCAATTACATCAAAGTAGTCGCCGCCAATTACCACGTGCTCATCCATTGTGGTTGAAGGTATCTCGTAAGGGTGCGCTTTGATGGAAAAGCGCATCCGCCGCTGGTCTTCGTACTCCAGTACGGTTTCATGAAACACCAAGCCCTTTTCAAATATCGCCTTGCGGTAGGCCCCAATTCCATTATAGTTCAGTTCGGCCCTAACCGGGCGCGGAAAGCCTAAAGTGCGGGTAAGCCAGCCTTTATCCTGCTCGCGGCGGATGGCCGATACCCGTGTTACGTGGTTCCAGATATCCGCTTTGCCGGCATGTAAATCAATGTAGGTGTATGCCTCATATACATCAGGATGACTGCCGATATACTGTTCAACGGGTGCAACTAAAAGCGGTAAAAGTAAAGCTATTGAAACATATAAACGTTCGTTTTTGCTCTTCTTCAACTTATAATGACCTGCTGTTAAACCTCCTAATGAAGCCGCTATCATAAACAATGGTAAGGCCATACCCCAGCAAGCCGCGCCTTCCATAGCAGTTAACATTGTAACAGCAAGAAAGAATAACAAAGGCCACCATGGGGTGACAATACGGTACGACCTGCGCTGCACATATTCAACAGGTGCCAGATAAATAGTTAAGGCCCCAATACCAAACGGAACCAAAAACAAAAAGCTGATGGACATTACAATAAATAAATCGCCTTTTAACCAAGTGCTGTTAAACAATGCATAGATGCCCAGCAGTGCGATTAGGGGTATTGCTATAGTGAGAAAATAACGTATAATAGTATTTTTCATAATTGTGAAAGACTATTTTGTATTGATGAATTTACAATATTTTCTACGGCGCCTTCCAGCACCGGATAAGCAAACCGGTAACCGGCGGCAATGAGGCGGGCGGGCACCACCCAGCGGCTTTTCAAGATCAGTTCGGTTTCGGTGCAGATCAGTAATGCACCGATTTCGAGCAGCCAGCGCGGTGAGGGCAGGCCCAGCGGCATACCATATTGCCGGCGCAGGGTGCGCATCAGTTGATTATTTTGCACTGGCATGGGGGCGGTACAATTAAATATACCCTCCTGCTCGGGGTGTTGCAGCACCCATTCGGTAATACAGGCGACATCGTGCTCATGTACCCAGGCTACATACTGCCTGCCATTGCCCTGCTTGCCGCCCAGGCCCAATTTTACCAGGTTGCGCAGGCGCGGAAAAACGCCATCATTTTTTCCAAGCACAATGCCCATACGCATGGCCACCTTACGGGTGCCGGGTGTTTGCGTACCGAAAAAGGTGTGTTCCCATTGCGAACAAACATTAACGGAAAAGCCTTCGCCCAACTCGCCATGCTGCTCATCCTGAGGCCGGTCTTCGGCGTGGCGGTAAATAGTGGCCGAAGTAACGTTGATCCATAGTTTTGGCGGGTGCCGAAGCGTAGTGATAGCTTCCGCCAACAATTCGGTAGGTACGGTGCGCGAGTATAGTATCTCACGCTTGTTGCGTTCGTTATAACGGCAGTTCACATTTTTACCGCACAGGTTCACCAGCAGGTCGGCCTGTTCCAGTTCACTTACCCAGGCGCCGCTGGTTTTACCATTCCAAACTACGGTTCTGATGTTACCGCCGGCCGCGGCAGGGCGCCGGCTTAATATTACAATTTCTTCGGCCTTGGCCTCATAATAGGCGGCTAATACGGTGCCCAGATAGCCGTTGCCGCCTGCCAGTATAATTTTCCGGTATTCCATTACTTAGCGGATTAAAAAGATGAACAGCAGCACCAATAAGCGGTATACCACCCAACTGATGGTAAGCGCCCAGCCTAATGCCAGCAGGCGGCTGCGGCGTATATGCTCCAGCAGCATCAAACCGGCTACAGCCATAAAGTATATAGTGCAAACTATAGCCGGTAACTGCACCCAATGCGCCAGTATCAGCACCGGCCCTAATAATAAAGCGCCGGCAAAGGAGATGGTCATCATGTTACCCAGATAATCCCAGCGGCGGGCGGGCGCTACCCAACTAATAACAACGGCCTGAAAAAGAATTTGTCCGCCGCAGATCAGGTACTCCCGGTAAGCGTTTCCGGCAGGTACAATTCCGGCAAGCAGGTGCGCGTAAGCGGTAAGCAGGCCACCTACCACCATCCAGGTAAATGCCAGGTACAACAGGCGGTAACTCAGCCTGAAGGTGGGTTGTATCCCGAAAACATCCTTTTGACTGCCGGGAACAATTACCCGGCGGTTGTAGGATATAAAAGCATATACCTTACTCATCAGCCACAAAAAGGCGCCATTCTCAAATAAGGGTTTCAAAAAACGCACAGAATTACCGATTACCTTAAACAAACTGCTTACCCCGTAGGTAACCTCGCCGGTAGCGGTATTAACCAATGCAATTTCGTTTACAGCGCGCTGGCGGTCTACCAGCGGGCACAGGTTTTCGGGCAGGTGCTGGTAGGCTGCGCGGCCGCTACTTTCCAGCATCCCGCTCTTTATAAAGGTTTGCGTATATAAGCGGCACATCGGGCATTCGGCATCGTATAAAATGAGGTGATTGTTCAGGGTCTTCATACGCTTCTTTTTATTTTATACTATTTGAACTTTCAATAATTTATGAAATATTAAAACAAAAAATTTTATTTAAACATCTTAAATATCGAACCCCAAAACCAGTTCTCTTCCGCCTTTATCATGGTTTCGAGGGTACGGTTTACATTGGTGGCCAGCTTATTAATATCCGTTAATGACTTTTTAAATGTTTTAAAGGCCGGGTCTTTCTGATCGCCCTCTACCGCAGCCAGCTCATTTAATACCTTCAGCACCGGGTCAAGCTCGCGTTTTTTGCGCTCCTTGGCTACCTGCCGGGCTATGGTCCAGGTGTCTTTATCCGCAAAATAGTATTCCTTACGCTCGCCGGCCTTGTGCTGTTTTTCCACCAGGCCCCAATCCATCAGGTCGCGCAGGGTCATGTTGGCGTTACCGCGCGAAATGCTGAGCTGCTCCATCACCTCCTCGGTAGTTAACGCCTCGGGCGATACCAGCAGCAGGGCATGTACCTGTGCCATGGTGCGGTTAATCCCCCACTCCGACCCTAACTTGCCCCAGGCTTCGATAAATTTATTTTTGGCTTCTGGTAACTGCATATACAAAGGTAAACAACTTATCAAACTTTCAAAATGTTTTGAAAGTTTATTTTTATATAAAATTTTGCGGTGGTGCGTAAAACTTCCTGCCCATATCCCGTAAAAGTAACAGCAGCAAATAAGTTACACCTGCTGCTGTTGCTTTTTTACCGGCGAAAGATTAAGCCGGTCTGTTAATGAATCCCGTTTCTGTTATAAATCTTCATCGGGCAGATGATCATCATCCTCCGGGTCAGGCTCATGCAGGTCATCGTTCACCTGTATCTCATGCAGGTCGTTCTCGTCGTTCATCTCATCCTCCAGCTGCTCGTCGTCCTCATCGTCGAAGATATCATCATCACCGCCTCCGGCTGAAAAGTTGTACAGAAAGGAAGAATTGTAAAGCGTATTGCTGAATAAATAATCCTGCAGCGTAACTGCTTCAAAGGCATTCAATATCATAAGTAGTAAGTTTAATTGGTGGGCAGATAATTTAACTACACTAAGCCTTACTAAAAGTTTAGGCTTAGTCTTGTTTTTTTAAAAAATAACCGCCCTGTAATACCTTACGGTAAATATCCTCACATTTATAATTATCTCTACACCTGCAAGCGCTATTGTAATTTATTAACGGCCAACGCCGCGCTAATGAGCCCCAAATGTGTAAATGCCTGCGGGAAATTCCCCAACTGCTCGCCGCTTTTACTTAACTGCTCCGAATACAGCCGCAACGGGTTACCATAGCCCAGCAGCTTGGCAAATACTTCATTGGCTTTTTCGGCCTGGCCCATTTTGGCAAGGCACTCGGCATACCAGAAAGAGCAGATGGTGAAGGTACCTTCCTGGCCGTTTTGCGGCGCATTTTCTGCATCTCCCAGGTAACGGTAAATCAGCACATCTATTTTCAGCTCACGCTCTATGGCTTCCAGGGTTTTTACCCAGCGCTGGTCGGTTGGCGTAATATAGCGTACCATTGGCATTAATAAAACCGAGGCATCCAGCCTGTCGGTGCCTTTGGCCTGTACATAGGATTGCTTTTCCTCATTCCAGAAGTTTTCGTAGATGTCCATGTAAATCTCGTCGCGTACCTCAAACCAGCGCTCGCGGGGGAACGGGAAAGAACGCTGATCGGCAATCTTGATGGCGCGGTCCAATGCAACCCAGCACATCAGCCTCGAATGCAGGTATTCCTTTTTCTCCCCCCTAACTTCCCATATTCCATGATCTTTATCCTGCCAATGGGCAATTACAAATTCTACCTGCCGGGCCAGGCTCTTCCAAAAGTTATAGGTAATCTGGCCGCCATGCTTGTTGTATAAATAGATCGTATCAATCAGTTCGCCGTAGATATCCAGCTGCGTCTGATCTTTGGCGCCATTGCCAATCAATACCGGCTTAGAGTTCTTGTAGCCCGCAAACCGGGGCAGCTCTTCCTCCTCAGGTATACGCTTGCCATCCCAGGTATACAGCAGGTGCATATCCTTCTCAATGCAATGCCTCTCTATCCAGCGCATAAAGCATTCGGCATCGTGCATAAAACCCAGCTGCAGAAATATATACATGGTAAAAGAGGCATCGCGTATCCAGGCATAGCGATAGTCCCAGTTGCTTTTGCCGCCTATAATTTCGGGAAGGCCAAAGGTAGGCGCAGCAATTACCGAACCCTCTTTGAAAGAAGTGAGCAGCTTAAGGGTGATGGATGACCGGCGCACCGTTTCCATCCACCGCCCGGTAAACTTACACTGGTTGATCCAGTTGCGCCAGTAGCTGTACGTTTGCTCATAACATTGCAGTGCATAATCATGAAATGCCGTGCTGAAGCTGCTTTCCTCAACATGATTTTGCAGCACAAAGCACCGTACTTCGCCTTCCTTAAGCGTAAAACTGGCCTCCACCTGCCCGTTCTGCGGCGTAAGCGCTATCTCTGTCCACAGGTGCAGCTGCTCATCGCCGGCATCAAATAAGATACGGTCCCGGGCGGCAATGGTGGCCGTATGCTCTTTTTGGGCATACCCGAAACGCGGCTGGCATAAAAGCTTAAAAGTAATATCTCCGCGTATGGCCGTTACCTTGCGTACAATGGTCATTACCCCGCCGTCTTCATCCACCGGCATAAAGTCAGTAAGCTCTGCAATGCCGTCCTCCGCAAAAAAGCGGGTAACCAAAATGGCCGAATCAGTTAGATACAACTGTTTATAGCTAAGGTTTTCCATATCCGGCCTGATGTAGAACTGCCCGCCTTTATCGCCATCCAGCAGTGCGCCAAACACCGTAGGCGAATCGTACCAGGGCAGGCACATGTAATCTATTGATCCGCTGTTGGATACCAGCGCCACCGTATGCAGGTTGCCAATAATGCCGTAATCTTCTAATTTGTTATAATGCCCGGTATCCATTAAAAATCTGAGGTTAAGTATGCGGAAAAAATTAAGATATGTGGTAGAACAACTTTCAGCCGTTTTGTTTGCCCGGCGATGCCTGTAAACATAAATTCGCCCGCCGGTTTAAACCTTTAGCCCGAAAATTGGTCATTATATAAAACAAAATAATAATTTGAAGCATTTGGTTTATCAATTGCAGCTAATTTACTTAAATATCCATACCATGAAAAAGATCCTTTTTGCTTTCAGCATGATTTTCGCAGTAGTTATATCTTCAAACCAATCCATGGCACAACGCCGCAAGGGCATGAGCTCGCAGGCTAAAGGTGCGCTGATTGGCGGCGGCGCCGGTGTTGCCGCCGGTGCGTTAATAGGCCATAACGTAGGCGGCGCTGTATTAGGCGGCGCCCTGGGTGCAGGCGGCGGCTATGTGGTGGGCAACGAGATTAGGCGCAATAAGGCCAAAAAATACCGCGCCTACCGCAGAATGCACAGCCGTACTTATTATAGCCGCCGTCATCATTAACAGATCTTTAAAAAAAATTATTAATTGTTAACATAGTAAGCCTGTGGTATAATTTATGCCACAGGCTTATTTGTATAACTTAATTTACCAGATTTTATGGCGGATATTCAGATACTCGATAAGCAAACCCTTTCCAACAAAAAGTACCTGCTCGAAAGCGTAGCTTACCAGCAGTTTACACAACAAGGCGAAGCCGAAGATAAAAAGGCAGAAGTGTACTACCGGCCTGATGCGGCTGCAGTGCTGGTTTATAATGCCGAAAAGCAGGTTTTTCTGCTGGCCAAACAGTTCAGGCTGCCCGCCTACCTGAATGGCAGCGATACGGGCTATCTTACCGAAGCCTGCGCCGGATTGATTGATGAGGGCGAAACACCGGAGCAAACAGCTATCCGCGAAGCGGAGGAAGAATTGGGCTACCGTATTGGCAATGTTACGCCCTGCGGACACATTTATTCTTCGGCCGGCGGTATTACTGAGAAGGTTTATTTGTTTACCGCATCTTATACGGAACACGACAAGGTATCTGCCGGCGGCGGCGCACCGGGTGAGGGCGAAAACATTACACTGGTGGAACTTCATTTTGCCGATGCCCGGCGAATGCTGGAACAAGCCGAAATTATAGATGCCAAAACGCTGATGCTGCTGCAGCATTTCTTTCTGTTCCTTTACAAGGGAGCCTGAAGACGGTGCTGGTCATTCACTAAATATCGCTATCTTACAACACTTAACATTATATACACCTGTACGGCTTGGTTAAATACGTTCTTTCAGCATTGGTTATTTGGGGAATGGTAACTGCCGGCAGCGCAATGGCCCAAACCAGTAACCAGCCTGCCGCACCCGACCGCCTGCCCGACTCGGTAGGCAAAAGCCGCCCGGATACGGCTTATCAAAAGGATTTGATTGATGTATTCCGCGCTTTGCTGGATGTGCGAAAGTCGAGGGTAAAAGAGGAGCCCGGGCGCCGCGTTTATTTTTCCTTCCTGCCCACCGCCTCCACCATCCCAGGCGGCGGCAGGGCGCTTATTACCTCTACTACGGCCGGTTTCTACCTGGGCGACCGCAGCACTACCAACCTGTCCAGTATTTCATTCTCGCCTTACTGGAACTTCCATCAGCGGTATGGCGTACCAATACGCTCCAATATCTGGCTGCGCAACAACAAGTGGTTCATCAGCGGCGACAGCCGCTTTCTGGTATACCCGCAGTATACCTGGGGCCTGGGCGGCAACCGGTCATCCAATGATAAATTACTTATTGATTATAACTATATCCGCCTGTACCAAAGCCTGTTGCGGCGCATTAAACCCTACCTGCTGGTGGGTGTGGGTTATGATATTGACTACCGCATTAACATTCAGTCGGAAATTGATCAGAACAACCTGGAAAAATTTTCGGATTACCCCCTGGGTACGCGCCACGGGCAAAACTCTTTTTCGGCAGGGCCTACGCTTAATGTACTGTACGATAGCCGCAACAACTCCCTCAACCCGCTGCCGGGCTGGTATATAAATGGCATTTACCGTTTAAACTCCCCGGTGTTTGGCAGCTCGCGCCACTGGCAGTCATTGTATATAGATGTACGCAAATACATCTCGTTAAGCCATACGCGCCAGCAAAACAAACTGGCCCTGTGGGCTTATTACTGGACTACACTTAACCAGGGCGCGCCGTACCTTGACCTGCCAAGTTTAGGCTGGGACCCGTTTAACCGCTCGGGCCGCGGCTTTGAGCAGAACCGTTACCGTGGCCGTGGGCTGATTGATGTAGAAGCAGAATACCGGCGCGATATTACACGCAACGGCCTTGTTGGCTTTGTGCTGTTTGCCAATGCCAACTCGGTAACCGAGCCGGTAACCGGGCGGTATAGATACCTCCATCCTGCCGCCGGGGCCGGGCTGCGCCTCAAATTCAATAAAGGCTCAAATACCAATATCGGCTTTGACTTTGCCCGGAGCAAAGACCATAGCACCTATGGCCTGAGCATTGGCGAAGCTTTTTAAGTTATTGGCCCAGCCTCAACAGGCGTTTGCAAGAACTTAAACGGCGTTAAAACACACAACTAAAAGCTCTAAAAAGTGTAAACCCTGCTTTTTTGCAAGCTGCTGTCTGTCAGCATTTTAAACGTCATATTTTTTGAAAAGTGTAAACTTTGCCTTTACACTTTATTTACCTTTTGCCGGCCGGTCAGGGCGGTGCAGCAGCCATGGCCAGAAGGGCAGTTACTTCAGCTTTAAAAACATAGTGCAGCTTCCGTCTAACCAAAACAGCGTATCCGGGTACATCGGTAACATCAATCGCTTTCCTCTTCTTGATTAAAAATCCCCTTGTGTTGTCTCAAATAGTTTTCCACACCTTACGGGTGCTGTAATAATTAAACAAATTGGCAATGATGCCACATAATCATTTGATTTACAAAAATTTAATAGCGTTATCACATTTCATTACGATGTAGCGCATAAGGCTTATGCACAGTTTCCAGGTATACCTGCCTGCCTCACTATAGTACCCCCCACAAACATTTTATTTTCGATGACGGTTTAAAGCTATATGAACAGAACTGTACTACCCGGCACCGCCTACCCACAGGGTTCCACCTGGGATGGCCAGGGCACCAATTTTGCGCTTTACGCTGCACATGCCACCAAAGTGGAATTGTGCTTATTTGAGAATGAAAAGGAACAAACCGAAGTTGAGAAGATAGAACTAACCGAATGCTCGCACCAGGTATGGCACATTTACCTGCCCGATGTTCATCCCGGCCAACTGTACGGCTACCGGGTACATGGCGAATATGATCCGCACAATGGCAAGCGTTATAATCCTAATAAATTATTGATCGACCCTTATGCCAAGGCCATAGCGGGTACCATTGACTGGAACGAAACCCTGTTTGCTTACAATGTAAACAGTGAGGACAAGGATCTGACTTTTAGCGAAAGCGACAGTGCGCCCTTCATTCCCAAATCGGTGGTTATCAATAATGAATACGACTGGGAGGATGACAGATCGCCTAATCTCGAACTGCACGAAAGCATTATTTACGAGGCGCATGTAAAAGGCTTTACCATGCGTAATCCTGAAATACCCGAAAACATCAGGGGTACCTACGCCGGCATGGCGCACCCGGCCAGCGTTAAATATTTGCAGGAACTGGGCATTACCGCCATTGAATTGCTGCCGGTACACCACTTTGTAACCGACCAGCACCTGAAAGATAAAGGGCTGACCAACTACTGGGGTTATAATACCATCGGCTTTCTGGCGCCCGATGTGCGCTACTCCAGCAGCGGCACCTGCGGCGAACAGGTAACCGAGTTTAAGGATATGGTAAAGGCGCTGCACAAAGCCGGTATTGAAGTAATACTGGATGTGGTATATAACCACACCGCCGAAGGTAACGAGCTTGGGCCTACCCTCTCTTTTAAAGGAATTGACAATGAGGATTACTACCGCCTTACCGATGATAACAAGCGGTTTTATATGGACTACACCGGCACCGGCAACACGTTGAATGCCAATTTGCCAAGTGTGCTGCGCCTTATTATGGACAGCCTGCGCTACTGGATCACCGAAATGCACGTGGATGGTTTCCGGTTTGACCTGGCGTCGGCCCTGGCCCGCGAGCTGCGGGATGTGAACCGGTTAAGTTCCTTCTTTGAGATCATTTACCAGGATCCGCTCATTTCGCAGGTAAAACTGATTGCCGAACCCTGGGATGTGGGCGAAGGCGGCTACCAGGTGGGCAAGTTCCCTGCCGGCTGGGCCGAGTGGAACGGTAAGTACCGCGACAACATCCGTAATTACTGGCGCGGTGCCGAAAGTGAACTGGCCGAGTTTGCACAGCGCTTTACCGGCAGTGCCGACTTATATAAGGATGATGCCCGAAGCCCTACCGCCAGCATCAACTTTATTACTGCACATGATGGCTTCACCCTTAATGACCTGGTGAGTTATAACCACAAGCACAACGATGCCAACGGTGAAGGTAATAACGATGGCGACAATGACAACCGCTCGTGCAATTATGGTGAGGAAGGCCCTACCGGTAACCCGGAAATTAACGCCCTGCGCGAGCGGCAGAAAAAGAATTTCTTAGCTACTTTGTTTCTTTCGCAGGGCGTACCCATGCTCACGGCCGGTGATGAGATTGGCCGTACCCAGCAGGGTAATAACAATGCTTACTGCCAGGACAACGAGATTTCATGGCTGGACTGGGAGAATGCCGACCAGGAATTGCTGGCATTTACCAGGAAAGTGATTCGCCTGCGCAAGGAACATGCTTCGTTTTGCCGCAGGCGCTGGTTTAAAGGCGTGAATACCGACAAACCGATTGAGGATTTAGCCTGGTTTTTACCGGAAGGCGCCCACATGAACGAAGAGCACTGGAATAATGATTTTGCCAAATCAATGGCGGTGTTCATTAACGGGGAAGACTTGCACATGCATGATATTAAGGGTGAGGAGATAGTGGACGACCGTTTCTATGTCATCTTCAATGC
This sequence comes from Mucilaginibacter sp., assembly GCF_965200995.1. GTDB lineage: Bacteria > Bacteroidota > Bacteroidia > Sphingobacteriales > Sphingobacteriaceae > Mucilaginibacter. The sequence continues at coordinate 257,036 of NZ_OZ241743.1, forward strand.
GCACGATGAACCGATCAGATACCAGTTGCCCACCGCCGATTATGCGCAAGAGTGGCATAAGGTGCTGGATACCGCTAAAGACGACCTCTCTGACAAGGAAGTTTGCAAGGCCGGCGAAACCATTAAGGTATTAGGGCGTACTGTTGTAGTATTAACTTACCCGGTTACACAAAATGAACACTCAAAAACCTATCTCCCCGAAGAAACCAGGGGTGAGCTTCAACACGGATAACACCGCTGAGATAACCGTATGGGCACCCAAAGCCCATACGGTTGGTATCAAATTGTGCAGCACCAAGCAGGTGCTGCCATTGCAACAGCAGGAATATGGCTACTGGGCAATTACCTCAACTGAACTAAAGCCCGGCGACTGGTATAAGTTGGTTATTGATGATAAGACTTTTTTACCCGACCCTGCTTCGCTGAGCCAGCCCGAGGGCGTACATGGTGCATCAGCAGCGGTTGATCTGAACAAATTTGAATGGACGGACAATCAATGGCAGAATCCGCCCCTGCAGGATTACCTGTTTTATGAACTGCACACCGGCACCTTTACCCCTGAAGGTACTTTTGCCGGTATCGAGCAAAAGCTGGATCATTTAATAAGTTTAGGGATTACCGCCATTGAATTGATGCCGGTGGCCCGGTTTCCGGGCGAGCGCAACTGGGGGTATGATGGTGTTTACCCTTATGCCGTACAAGATTCGTACGGCGGTGCCGTTGGTTTACAGCAGTTAGTTAATGCCTGCCACAGTAAGGGCCTTGCCGTAGTGCTTGATGTGGTGTATAACCACGTTGGCCCGGAAGGTAACTATCTGGAGAATTTCGGCCATTACTTTACTGATAAATACCATACGCCCTGGGGCAACGCCATAAATGCGGACGATGCCTGGAGCGACGGCGTGCGCGATTACATCATTCAAAATGCGCTGATGTGGTTCAGGGATTTTCACATTGATGCCCTGCGCCTGGATGCCGTACATGCCATTAAGGATTTTGGTGCCGAGCACATCCTCCATCAGTTAAAAACGGAGGTGGATGCCCTGATGAAGGAAACCGGTAAAACACATTACCTGATTGTAGAGTGCGATTTGAACGACCCGCGCTTTATCAACCCGCAAACCCGGCATGGCTATGGCATGGATGCACAGTGGATTGACGAGTTTCATCACGCCCTGCGGATTACCGCCGGCGGCGAGCAAAGCGGCTATTATGCCGATTTTAACGGCATTGCCGATTTAGCCAAATCCTACCAGGATGCCTATGTGTATGATGGCCGCTACTCCCCGCACCGGCTTAAAATATTCGGCGGCAAGGCTGATGAGAATACCGGGCAGCAGTTTGTGGTGTTTTCGCAAAACCACGACCAGGTAGGCAACCGGATGCTGGGCGAGCGCAGCAGCACGCTGTTCAGCTTTGAGATGTGCAAGCTTATGGCCGGGGCCGTACTTACCGCCCCCTACCTGCCTATGCTGTTTATGGGTGAGGAATGGGGCGAACCCCACCCCTTCCTGTACTTTGTAAGCCATACCGACCCTGAACTGGCCGATGCCGTGCGCAAAGGGCGCAAAAAAGAGTTTGCCGCCTTCCATGCCGCAGGCGAAGCGCCCGACCCTATGGCTGAGGACACTTTCGGGCAATCAAAGCTACAGTGGCAGCTTCGCTTACAAGGGCATCATAAAGTAATGCTTGCCTTTTATAAGTCGCTGATTGCACTGCGCAAACAGGTACCGGCCCTGCATGTACTCAAGCGCCAAAATTTAACTGTGAGCTTCGATGAACAGAATAAAACGCTGCAACTGCATCGCTGGAACCAGCAAAGCCGCGTAGTAGTGCTGATGAACTTTGCCAATGAAGTAAAGGCCGTTACTACGAACGGTATGGCTGCTGTTCAAACATTGCTCTTCAATTCTGCCGATAGGCAGTGGGGCGGCCCCGGCCCTGTTACAGAACAGAAAGAGGATGCCATTTATCTGCAGCCGCAATCTTTCTGCATTTATCAATACTAATTTTCTGCCTGTTGCAAAAAGAACAAATAACGTGTTTGCGCCTGCTACTCAAACATTATGCATCCTCAAAAACATTATCCTGCCTTAACAATTTAAAACAGCAGTTATTCAATTTACCTACTTTACTTGTTTATGTATAATCCGGCAGCTACCTATCGCCTGCAGTTTAATCAGCAATTTACATTTGCCAGCTTTGAGCAAATCATCGGGTACCTACAGCAATTGGGCGTAAGTACCATCTATGCCTCACCCATTTTTGAAGCCGAACCCGGCAGTACGCATGGCTATGATGGGGTAAACCCCAACCGCATCAATCCCGAAATAGGTACCGAAGAGGAGTTGCGGGCGCTAAGCGTCCAACTAAAAGTGAAAAGTATGGGCTGGTTGCAGGATATTGTACCTAACCACATGGGCTATAGCCGGCACAATCCCTGGCTTACGGATGTACTGGAAAAGGGGCCGCTTTCGCCTTACGCCAGTTTTTTTGACAGTGCCCGAACCAGTAAGTTATTCACCGATAACCGCCTCATGGTTCCCTTTTTAGGCAACCCGCTGGAACAGGTGATACAGGGCGGAGAACTGACCGTAGTGTATCAGGATAACCGCTTACAATTTAAGTATTACGAGAACATTTGGCCCCTAAGTGATGAAAGCTACACCCGGATACTTGGAACTATTAAAAACGAAGATCTGCAAGCACTGCTGCAGGCTGCAGGTACACAGCAGGGCGAGGCTGCAATATTTACACAAAGCTGGAATAACCTGCTGTTAGGCTTACAGAAGTTTGCATCTGAAAAAAAAGGGCAGAATACGCTCAACAGGGTACTCAAAGCGCTTAACAACAACCCCGAACTGCTGGCCGAACTGGCCGAACAGCAGCATTACCGCCTGTGCAGCTACGAAGAAACAGATCAGCATATTAACTATCGTCGTTTTTTCACGGTAAACAGCCTGATTTGCCTGAATATACAGGACAAAACTGTTTTTGAGGAGGTACACCGCTATGTCAAGGCTCTTACGGACGAAGGTATATTTCAAGGCCTGCGCATTGACCATATTGACGGGCTTTACGACCCGGAACAGTACCTGAAGCGACTGCGCCGTTTAGCAGGTAAAGACACCTATATTGTAACCGAGAAGATACTGGAGCAGGGCGAGGATATGCCCCGCCACTGGCCGGTGCAAGGCACTACCGGTTACGATTTTCTGGCGCAGGTGAATAACCTTTTCACCAATGCTGAAGCCGAAAAAACATTCACCCGTTTTTATGAGCAGCTAACCCAGAGCGAAATACCGGCACAAGAACAGATACTGCAAAAAAAGGCCTATATCCTGTCCGAACACATGGGCGGCGAGTTGGAGAACCTGTGCAATTTGTTTTACAAGCTTAACCTGGCCGATAAAAAGGCGCTGGCTAAAACGGAACCCGCCCGGCTAAAAGAAGCCATTGCACAATTGCTTATTAGTTGTCCGGTTTACCGCTATTATGGCAACCACATGCCATTACCGGCAGCGGAGGAACACCTGTTAAAAAAACTGATACATCAAGCAACGCAAACCAACGAGCACTTAACCGCTGCCTTTAACTTGCTCATGGAGGTTTTGCTGCGCAAGCCGCAACAGGCCAGGGATGACTATAATAAACGGGCCTTACAGTTTTACCAGCGGCTGATGCAATTTAGCGGTCCGCTGATGGCTAAAGGTGTGGAAGATACGCTGATGTATACCTACAACCGCTTTATAGGCCATAATGAGGTTGGCGATACGCCGCAAGCTTTTGGCAGCGGTGTAAAGGCTTTCCACCAACTAATGAAGGCCCGGCAGAAGCACTGGCCGCTGTCTGTCAACGGCACATCTACGCATGATACCAAACGCGGCGAGGATGTACGCGCCCGGCTGAATGTGCTTACCGACCTGCCTTCGCTGTGGCTGCAAAACGTGCAGCACTGGCAGCAACTAAACGCCGGCCTGAAACAGGATACTGCGCCGGATATGAACGATGAATATTTTATCTATCAAACCCTGACAGGGGCTTACCCTATGCCGGGGCAGGATGAGGATAATATTGCCACCCGGCTACCCGAATACCTGACCAAAGCCCTGCGCGAAGCCAAAACCAACACCAGCTGGGCATCGCCCAACGAAACTTACGAGCAGGCTGCTTTAAATTTTGCTACTGCCCTTTTAGATAAGAATACGGATTTCCGGGCATCTTTTAGCCGGTTCCAGGAGCAGGTTGCTGATTATGGCATCATAAATTCGCTCGCACAGGTACTGCTTAAGTTTACCTGCCCCGGCATACCCGATGTGTACCAGGGCTGCGAGCTATGGGATTTAAGTTTGGTTGACCCCGACAACCGCCGCCCGGTTGATTATGACCTGCGCAAGCAAATGCTTCAGCAGCTTACCAACACCAAACTAAACGGCCAGGAACTAACCAGCCAGCTTTGGAAAGAACGGTACACCGGGCAGATCAAACTTTGGCTTACCCAAACGCTGTTCAAGGTAAGGCAATCCTCAACCCAAACTTTTACCAACGGGCATTACCTGCCGCTTAAGGTAAAAGGCGCTTATGCACAACATTTGATGGCTTTTGCGCGCCGTTATCATGCCGTGTGGTATGTTACCATAGTGCCGCTGCATGTGGCAGCACTGGCTATTGAGCAAGGTACAACGCCCGACCAGCTTAACTGGAAAGATACCTGTATTGAGCTGCCTGCCGAAGCGCCGGGGCAGTGGCAAAGCTTGTTGCTGAATACCACCGGAACGTTAGATGGCCGTAAATTATTTGCAGCCCAGGCGTTGCAAACACTGCCTTTGGCCTTACTGCAATTGCAGCAACCGCAAACTAAACGCAGCGCCGGGGTACTGCTGCATATTACCTCGTTACCTTCGGCCTATGGCATAGGCGATATGGGCCCGGAGGCACACCGTTTCATCCGGTTTTTGAGCCGGGGCGGCCAGCGCCTGTGGCAGGTACTACCGCTTAACCCGGTAAGTGCGGAGCAGCAATTTTCGCCCTATAGCTCGGCCTGCAGTATGGCGGGTAATATTTTACTGATCAGTCCGGATGAATTAGCCGCAGCCAGTTTAGTTAGTGCCGCAGAACTCAAGGCGGCAGAACTGCCGCTTACCGACAAGGTGGACTTTGAAAAGGTATCCGCCGCTAAAACCAAATTGTTCGGGCAGGCTTACCAGCGCTTTTTGCAGCAGGCAGATCCAACCCTTCGGCAGCAGTTGGAGGAATTTTATAACCGCGAAGCGTACTGGCTGGATGATTATGCCTTGTATACCGTAATCAGGCAGCAGCAAGAACAGCCCTGGTACCAGTGGCCTGATGAATTGAGGTTACGAAAACCGGCAGCAATCAACCGGCTTTACAGGGCCCATCAGCAGGAGATCAATAAAATTAAGTGGCTGCAATTTGAGTTTATACAGCAATGGCACCGGCTGAAGGAAGATTGCCATTCGTACAACGTGAGATTATTCGGCGACCTGCCTTTTTATGTAAGCTACGATTCTTCGGATGTATGGGCCAACCGCAATTTGTTCAACCTTGATAAAGAAGGCAAAATTGCAGGTGTAGCCGGCGTACCGCCCGATTATTTTAATGCCGACGGACAGCTATGGGGTATGCCGGTATACAACTGGAGTAAACTGAAGGCCACCGGTTACCAATGGTGGATACAGCGGCTGCGCAAGAATACAGAATTGTTCGATTTACTGCGGCTCGACCATTTCCGGGCGTTCGAAGCCTATTGGGAAGTGCCCGCTAATGAAGCCACCGCACGCAGCGGGCAGTGGATAAAAGGCCCGGGCAGCGCTTTCTTCAACGCTGTTAAAGCGGCTTTGGGCGAATTGCCCTTTGTAGCCGAAGATTTGGGCGATGTAGATGAGAAAGTATTTGCCCTGCGCAATGAGTTTGCCCTGCCGGGGATGAAGGTGCTGCAGTTTGCATTCGGTGATACCATGCCTTCCTCAATGTACATTCCGCATAATTATGAGCCTCAGTTTTTTGCTTATACCGGTACGCATGATAATAATACTACGGCAGGCTGGTACCATCAGGATACAGGCAAAAAAGTAAGGAAGCAGTTAGCGCAATACTCCGGTCAAAAAGTGTCAGCTAAAAATGTACACAAAGTACTAAGCCGTATGGCTTATGCTTCTGCAGCAAAAACAGTGATTCTTCCTTATCAGGATATAGCAGGACTGGATGGGAACGCCAGAATGAACAATCCATCTACCACGGCGAACAACTGGCAATGGCGGTATAACAAAAAAGGTTTTAGCAAAAAGCAGGCAGGCAAACTGTTGAAGTGGACGAAACTTTACAACCGGCATTAACCGGGCCGCCATGAGCGGCTTGATTTTGCTCATTCCCGTTATTTTCAAAAACCCGTTCTATTATAATTACAAGGCTGAAACAAACCCTCTGCATTTTCATCGGTTTAAAGATTATGGAAGATTTTAACATAGACCTTGCAATTAACAGCCAGCAGGTACCAGCCAGTGTGCACACTTTTGAGCAGGATGACAAAACATATTACGAAGTAGTAAGCGATACATTCAGCATTACTATTTACAAAGACACCCTTTACACCTGGACCACAGAAGGCAGCAGCAGCTTTGATCAGGATGAAATTCAGTCTATCGGCGAACAGTTGTTATTACGATAGTCAACTTTTAGTATGGTACGCATGAAAGCCAGTTACTACCTTATTATTTTGCTGCTTACGGGACTGAATGTATATGCACAGGATACTGGTCCCTTAATTGAAGACAAAATTACGCCCAATGTTACCGTAAAGTATCATACCTTAAAAACAGACCGCCGGGTGTTGGATGGTATGTACCAGGCATTTTATAAAAAGAAAACCGTTATAGCCAGCGGCGCCTACAGCCAGGGCAAACCCTTGGGTACATGGCACTTTTTTAATAAGGCAGGCAAACCCGTTCAGCAATACAATTATACGACGCAAACCCTGCGGTATGAAGCGCCTGATGACTCCGCATCTGCTTTTAAGTATGTTGTTGACCACGAATTTACCGCTAAAGACATCATAACCAAACCCATCAAAATTGGGGGGCGCTACTTTGGCTACCTGCCCTACCTTGACCTGTTCAGGCTACCGCAGGATTTTTATGATGCTAATCCCGGCTTCAGCAATTATGGCCTTTCGGCTTATATTGAATTACTTGTCAGTCCGGTTGGACGTTTGGCAGACTTCAGGGTACATATTACCTCACCTGTACTTGGAGAACGGGTATTGGCCGTCAAAATTGACCGGTTGAGCGATGCCGATAAAACCTTTTTTCCTGCTACGATTAATGGCGAGGAGATACCCTGCCGTATTGCTATTACCTGCAAGCTGAACAATTCGGGGCGACTTGAATTGTAACCAGTTATCAAACTTCAGTTCTATTGTTACGGTATGCCAAACTGCGCTTGCTATATACAAAGAAGGCTGCGGAGCATTGCTCCGCAGCCTTCTTTGTATATAGATCAATCTTCCTGATTAATGACCATGATCGCCATCGGCACCGTGCGCATGGCCGTGCTGCAACTCTTCGGGGTTGGCAGGACGCACGTTTATGATGCCGCCTTTAAAGTGCAGGTCCTGGCCAGCCATCGGGTGGTTTAAGTCCACCAGTACGCCATCCTCTACAATAGATACCACCTGGCCCTGAAAACGGTTGCCCTCGTTATCCTGTAAAGGCAGTACAGCGCCTACTTCCGGAAAATCGGCACCCTGAAACATCTCTTTAGGCAGGCTGGCTACGGCCTCATCATTATACTCACCATAAGCATCAGCTGCGGCAAGGCGGAAGTCAAACTGGTCGCCGGTAGAAAGGGTGCTCAGTTCTTCTTCAAACTTAGGCAACATTTGCCCCGCGCCGTATAAAAAGGTAAGCGGCTGCTCCTCTGTTGCACTTTCCACAAGCGATTCGCCGCCGCCATCAGGATTATTTACATACAAATCGTAGGTTAATGATACTACGTGATTGGGTTCTAATTTCATCGGGTTTGTATTTATTTAATAATAAGCCCTTAGGCTTTAATTTGTTTTATCGCATCGGCAACGGTAGTTACCGGCAATCCGCAGGTTTTATCTTTACAAATATAAATGCGGGATTCATCATCAATTCTTCCTTCCAGCAAAGGTAAATTTTCTTCGCTGCCACCCAATATTATTTTGTTAGGGATGTAATGCTGCTCTATTTCGGTGCGTAAATCCTGTACAATGCCTGCTGCCGGGGTGGCCGCAGCAATAGCTACCTCGTACATGCCGGTAATTTCATATAACAGCACACTTGCCCAGTTACTGTATGCCGAACCATATTTAACCATGTACGGCATCAGGTTACGCAGCAGTTGTGCTGCTATCTGCTCAAAGCTGCTATCTGTATAAAACAGGCTCAGCTTTTTCAGGTTCATGGCCATTACCGAATTGGAGGAAGAAATCACCCCGTCCATAATTTCGGTTTTACGGGCAATCAGCTGTTCATCATCTGCAGCGGTATAAAAGAACATGCCTTCTTCGGCGCTGTAATAATGCTGAATGGCCTGCCGGGCCAACTCCTTAGCCTGCTCCAGCCACTCCATCCGGAAGGTAACTTCATACAGCGCAATAAAAGCTTCAATCAGGTTGGCATAATCATCCAAAAAGGCAACCGGTTTCCGGCCTCCGGCATTAGCGCCGGGGGTATAGATACGTACCAGCCGGTAGTCGGGCGTAATGAGGTTTTGTTTGATAAAGTCAGCGTTCTTCAATGCCAATTGCAGGTAACGGTCTGCATCAAATACACGGTAGGCTTCACATAAGCCTTTCAGCATTAAACCGTTCCAGGAGGTTAGTATCTTGTTATCCAGCCCCGGCCGTATGCGCTGGCTGCGATAGGCAAACACCTTTTCGCGGCTATTGCTGATGCTGCTTTTTAGTTCTGCTAAAGTAAGGTTGAACTGCCGTGCTACCAATTCATCGCTCTCTTTGCGGTATAGCACATTGGTTTCTTCTTCCTCCCAGTTGCCGCTTTCAGTAATATGGTAGTAAGCATCAAACAGCGGCGCATCATCGCCCAGCAGTTGGTCAATTTCGGCTTTATTAAAAATGTAAAACTTACCTTCTACCCCTTCGCTATCCGCATCCAGTGCCGAATAAAAACCACCTTCGGGCGACAGCAGTTCGCGCTCCGCAAAGGCAATGGTTTCGTTTACCACCTCATGGTACAAACGGTTGGGCTGCCAGGCATAGGCCTCGGCATACAGGCTGATGAGCTGCCCGTTATCATACAGCATCTTTTCAAAATGAGGTACGTGCCAGCGCGCATCCACCGAGTAGCGGGCAAAACCGCCGCCTATATGGTCATATATGCCGCCGAATGCCATCTTTTGCAGGGTAAGTTTAACGGCTAAAGCTACACTTTCATCCTGCATTAAATGGGCGTACCGTACCAAAAAATGCCAGTTATTAGGCATCGGGAACTTGGGCGCACGGCCGGTGCCACCCTCCGTTAAGTCAAACTGTTTCTTCCAGTTGGCTACAATTACCTCCACATCCTTGCGGCTGTATTCCGGCTGTTCGGTAATCAGGTTTACCGATTCATATTGTTTGATGCCATCGGTTAAGCGCACGGCATATTCCTCGGCCTCCTGCGGTTTTTGCTTGTAAAAATCAGCCAGGTTGAACAGCAGGCTGGTCCAGTCGTTTTTCGGGAAGTAAGTGCCGCCATATATGGGCCGCTGGTCGGGCAGGCAAATGCAGTTGAGCGGCCAGCCGCCCCTGCCGGTCATGAGTTGCACGGCGCTCATATAAATCTGGTCTACATCGGGGCGCTCCTCCCGGTCCACCTTAATGCATACAAAATATTCGTTCATCACCGCGGCCACGCCTTCGTCCTCAAAACTTTCGTGCTCCATTACATGGCACCAGTGGCAGGCAGAGTAGCCGATACTCACCAATATCAGCTTATTTTCGTCTTTGGCCTTTTGCAGGGCCTCGTTTCCCCAGGGGTACCAGTCCACCGGGTTATTGGCGTGTTGCAGTAAGTAGGGTGATGAAGAATTGGCGAGGCGATTCATGGGCAGGTAATGCTTTCCGATATAAAGCGGCAAACGTAGAATTGTTTTGTTTAAATAGTGTTGGGATTCGCGACAAATTACTTGTTGGTGCTGCTATCCGCTTTGGGGGTTTGTGCTTTAACGATTGTTACTTCACTTTTCGCTTGATCAAAAAGTATAGTAACCATCAAGGCAGAAAAAAAGCTTCTCCACTTAAGGCCAATGCTCTTTAACTAAGGTTTGAATGATCAAAGGATTGAGTGAGTAAATAATTTAGGTTAAATTCATTACAGTTCGTCCCTCCCCCGGGAGGGCAGGGAGGGGTCTCTGCGCCGGGTTAAGTTTGAAATATCAGTTTTGATACCCACTACGCCGCTCTCCGTTCCTCTTTCCAATCTCCCCAAAACTTTAATTCCCAAAAACCTTAGTAAATGATAACCGCAAAACTGTAATTTTGCCGGCTATAGTTATGGGAGAAGATTTAAACTATTTAGCAGGGCTTAACCCCGCCCAGCGCGATGCGGTGCAGCAAACCGAAGGGCCGGTGATGATTATTGCCGGTGCCGGCTCGGGCAAAACGCGGGTAATTACCTACCGGGTGGCCCACCTGGTGCGCAAGGGCGTAGATGCCTTTAATATACTGGTGCTTACGTTTACCAACAAGGCCGCCCGCGAAATGCGCGACCGTATTACGCACGTGGTAGGCACCGAAGCCAAGAATATATGGATGGGCACCTTTCACTCGGTATTTGCCAAGATACTGCGGGTGGAAGCCGGCAAGCTGGGTTACCCCAGCAATTTTACCATTTATGATACCGATGACAGCAAAAGCGTATTGCGTGCGGTGCTGAAAGAACTTAACCTGGACGACAAGCTGTACAATCCCAACTTTGTGTATAACCGCATTTCAGCTTCCAAGAATAACCTCATCTCGTGGCAGGAATACCAGCAGAATGCGGGTATTCAGGCGGATGATTTTTCATCGGGCCGGGGCCATATAGGTAAAGTTTATGAAATGTACGCTACCCGCTGCTACCGTGCCGGGGCCATGGATTTTGACGACCTGCTGTTTAAAACCAACGAGCTGCTGCGCAATAATCCGGAGGTACTGAACAAGTACCAGCATAAATTTAAATACCTGATGGTGGATGAGTATCAGGATACCAACTTTTCGCAGTACCTGATTGTGAAGCGCCTGGCCGCCGTGAGCGAAAACCTTTGCGTGGTGGGCGATGATGCGCAAAGTATTTATGCTTTTCGCGGAGCAAACATTCAGAACATCCTGAACTTTGAGAAGGATTACCCGGACCTGAAAGTTTTTAAGCTGGAACAGAACTACCGTTCTACCCAAAACATTGTAAACGTAGCCAACAGCATTATTGCCAACAATAAGGAGCAGCTGAAAAAGGACGTATTTTCTGAAAAGGAGGACGGCGATAAAATAAAAGTATCACGTGCCTTTAGTGACAATGAGGAAGGTAAAAATGTAGCCGAAGATATTCACCAGCAGCGTACCACACATGGGCTGAAATGGCACGACTTTGCCATTTTATACCGTACCAATGCGCAGTCGCGCTCTATGGAAGAGGCGCTGCGCAAGCTGAACGTTCCCTATAAGATTTACGGCGGCCTTTCCTTTTATCAGCGCAAGGAAATTAAGGACTTGATTGCCTACTTCAGGCTCACCTTTAACCCTAATGATGAGGAAGCGTTAAAACGCGTCATCAATTATCCGCGCCGGGGCATTGGCGACACCACTATTGACCGCCTGATCTTAGCAGCAGGGCAGAATAATGCTACCCTATGGGATGTGGTAACCAACCCCTCGCAGTTTCTGGATAGCCGCAGCTCAACCGCCGTTGGCAACTTCGGCACCATGATACAAAGCTTCCAGGTACTGGCGCAGCAAAGTCCGGCTTATGATGCCGCACTGCACATTGCCCAGCATTCGGGCCTGCTAAAGGATTTGTACGAAGATAAATCCGTAGAAGGGCTGAACCGCTACGAGAACATTCAGGAATTACTAAACGGTATTAAGGAGTTTTCGGAACGTGAGGATCTGGAAGAAAAAGGGCTGGATGTATTTATGCAGGATGTGGCCCTGCTTACCAATGACGATAACGATAAGAATAAGGATGCCGATACCGTATCGCTGATGACCATCCACTCCTCCAAGGGGCTGGAGTTTCCGCAGGTGTATGTGGTAGGGCTGGAGGAAAATTTGTTCCCGTCGCAAATGTCGCTCAATTCACGTACTGATTTAGAGGAAGAGCGCCGCCTGTTTTATGTAGCCGTAACCCGTGCTGAAAACCGGCTCACCCTCAGCTATGCAACCTCGCGGTTTAAGTTCGGCACGCTGATCAACTGTGAGCCCAGCCGCTTTTTGGATGAAATAGATGCACAATACCTGCAGCTGGATTTTGCCGCTAAAACTGCGGCAACCGGTAACCCTTTCTTTGACCAGGAACGTACCGCATGGAGCCGTACCCAGGATAGTTTTTCTAAACCCAAGTCACAGGTAAAAACTACTTCCCTGCTGGCTAAGGCGCATGTACCATCGGCCGACTTTACCCCTTCTGATACCGGCAACCTGCAGGTAGGCGCAGAAGTAGAACACGAGCGTTTTGGTTTTGGCAAGGTAGTAAGCTTAGATGGTAAAAAGCCGGATGTAAAGGCTACCATATTTTTTAAGGAGATAGGCCAGAAACAACTATTGCTGAAATTTGCCAAGTTGCGTATTGTAAGCAGCCAGCCAGAGTAAACGAAATTCTTATATTAAACACAAAGCAGTATAGTGTCAAAACTTTATACTGCTTTGTGTTTGTACACTTATAAAACTTTTTTGCAGGCGCGTTATAAACGAGTTTCATTGTGCCGGAAACTATTGGTATTGTTACCAGCTAACATTTATGCCCTTGCATTTATCCACAAGGGTCAAACATTGCACACATACCGGGGAGCTAACGCCCCGTTTATTATCCCAATATTTAAATTATTGCTTAAAAAGCACCATTTAAGGCTGGGTTAAGCACTGGCACTACGTTTGAACTGAATTGTACATCCTTTTCCCCTAATAAAGAAGGTATTTTAAAAACATGGACACTATTGTGCAAAACAAGGCGAACAAGCAGGTAGGTAAAAATATCCGGATGGTTCGCCACAAAAATGGGCTTAGTCAGGAGCAGGTGGCCAGTCGCCTGGGTATCTCCATTCCGGCACTGTCAAAAATTGAAACCGGTGTAACTGATGTCAACCTGTCAAGACTGGAGCAGATTGCGGCAATATTTGAAATCAGCGTAGCCAATTTGCTGATGCCTGAAGATGCGGTAGCCCGTATTGAACCTGTTAATGCAAACAACGCTACACAGCAGCGCCTTGCTGAACGTGAGACAGAAATTGCTGCCTTGCAAAGAAAAGTAATAGAACTGTATGAGGAACTATACATCAGGAAATCAGTTGCTGTATAAAGCAGTGGCTGATGCTGTTTAATATTCTTTACATATCTATAGCCTGAGTTTCTCAGGCTATACTTTTTTACACAGATAAGCTTAACAAATTTTATACTTTAGTTAAGATATTATAGTTAAACTAAAGTATATCTGCTACTAAAACCCCTTTTAGTTAATTTTAATTTCCTTTGCCGAGCCTTGCGTTTTGGAGTAATAATTGCAAATTATCATGTGCATCAATTACTACCATCATGTCAAACTACTTTATTTCCCTTAACCGGAATGCGGCGCTAAAAACCGGTATCATACATGATCCGTCTACAAAGCTGAAAGTTAAGGTAGTGAACCTGTTAAAATCTAAATTTGTACCCAAAAAGGGAGAGGTAAGTTTTTTTGTTACTGCCGGTAACGAAACACTGGCCTTTGAAACCAAAGGCTATAAGCGCCACCGCGAACTATTGATTTTGCACATGGTAGCCTGGTACTGCTTATACCTGGGGCTGATGGAAGCCCAAATCCATTCTACGCTCCCGTCGCTGTATCATTAATTTTTCTATATTGCTGCCTGATCTTCATTATCGTGCAGCATTTCGCTGATACTTATAATTTTTTCATCTATATCCGTTACGCATTTATCCATCATTGCCAGGCACTCGCGCTGGTTCAGTAAATTTTCCTTTTGCAGGTTAAGCAAGCCGCGAAGGGTGGCGATGGGGCCGCGTATCTGATGCGACAGGTAGGAGGAGTATTCAGACAAACGCACATTTTTGTTCTGCAAATCGCGGGTACGGTCATCAATAATTTCTTCAAGGTGCTGGTTAATGCGGTCAAGGTTATCTTTTTGATAACTAACCTCAGTATTAAGTTCGGTGAGGCGCTTATTGGTTTCGGCTTTACGCTTGATATTGCCCGACAGCAGGGCAATAACCACAATTAACAAACCAGCCACAATAGTAACCGCAATAAAGCGATATCGGTCATATTCCTGCTTCTGCAGTCGCAGCTGAACTTCCTTTTGCTCTGCCTGATATTTGAACTGGTCCTGCACCAGTGTTAAACGCATAGATGAACTTTTACTGTTTTCAGTACTGTCTTTTTTATAACGTTCCAGTAAATAATCTAAAGCTACCTTGTAATTTTTTCGCTTAAATTCTAATTCGTAAGAAGTAGATAAATAATCATCAAGCAGTTTTTCACTTTGCACCAGCTGTGCATAGGATTTACCCTCATTCAGTATTTTATCAGCTTCCTTATAATTACTTTCAGCTATGTACAGGGAAGTAAGGGTTAAATTGATACCGGCTACTATTGCATTCAGGTCTTGCTTTTTGGCACGGTCATGGGCTAAAGTGAGCAATTGCTTCGCTTTAACAAAGTCATGTGTTTTAAAATATATTACGCCTTCATTACGCCAGCACTGCACAATGTTAACCGAATCATTCATCTCATTAAGGAGGCGTTCACTTACCTGATAAACACTCAGTGCCGTATTGAACTGTTTTTTCCGGGTATAAACGTTACCCATATTTAGGTTAAGTGCGGCCACCAGTTTTTTGTTATTTAACTGTGTAGCTATAGTTAGCGCCTGTTTAAAGAACTGAAGCGCTTTGTCGAAATCTATCTCCTGATATTCGTTACCAATATTGTTATATACTTTAGCCTCTCCCGCCGGGTTCTTAGAACCTTTAAAATAAGATAAAGCGGTAAGATACTCCTGAACTGCTTTCTCTTTATTACCCAAACTGGAGTTACCAATGCCTAACAAACGATAAGCTTCGGCTATACCGCCCTTATAATTTAACTTTTTAGCCAGCTTCAGGGCTTGCCCGGCGTAACTTAAAGTTTGTTCGGCATTATCGCGATAATTAGTATAAGCTAATTTATTCAAGCTGTCTACTGAAGTGGTATCAGCAGTTATAACACTGTAAACCGGCGCAGCGTACATAAATGAAACAATAAGGTTGAAGAGCAGAATCAGGTAAAATTTCTTCATTGTTTGTGTAATACGACCAGCCACCACTAAAGTTATAATATCTGTTAAACTATCAGGCAAAAATAGCTTAAAATATTTTTCCAAATTTTTATTAAATTTATTTTGATAATTAAAAAACCATATTTACATTTGCAGTGTTACTTCAAATAAATAATCTAAAACATTCTAAAATAACTCATTATGAAAAAATTAATCTTCTTATTAGCCATCTCTTTTTCAACTTTAGCATTTTCATCTTGCACTAAGGAAGACGTAAAACCTACCGGCGAAAAAAGTGATTTAGGTACCATACAGGCCGAAAAGAGCGACTTAGGCACCATACAATAAATTACCACCCTGTATCAATCTATCTAATTAAACCACTAACACTTAATAAAACCATACCTATGAAAAAGCTCCTTTTAGTTGCCGCTCTTGCCTTTTCAACACTTGCCATGACTTCATGCAGCAAAGAAGACGTAAAACCAACCGGTGAAAAAAGTGACCTGGGCACCATTCAAGCTGAAAAAAGCGACTTAGGTATCGTACAATAAACCTGTCGCATTAAGATAGGCTTTATCTTTAGTATTGCCTTTTTACTTTCTTTTGTTATGAAAAAATTAATCATTGCATCAGCCATTGTTATGGCTTCAGGTGTTACGGCGTGGTCGCTTAATAAACCTAAGCCTGCAAACCATATAACCATTGATGCCCGGGCCATACAAGCTGATATGGCAGCAAAAAACGTTTCCGGCTTAAAGCAGGATGTAGGCATTATACAATAAAGGCCTGAATTTAAGTAAATTAATCGTCAAAACGGTTACCTTGCGCTTTGGCATCGTATAATCAGCAGGTATATTGCTATGATTAACATTATCTATAGCCTGATGATTGCTATGAACTTGGCAGATAAGTAACTTAATGCAGTTATAATATTTATTGTACATTAAGTACTTTATCCGCTTATCATTAGCCGTATAATTTACTTGCTTTCGTGCCTGGCAGATAGTATATAACCGCAATAAATTTCAGCAGTTGATTCTGCGGGTTTTCTGCGCTTTTAATTTTATCTGACTGGGTTCTGTTACTGCGGCAAGCATTTATATATTTGCAGGTAAACCCTGCAATATGGAACACATTAAAGCCTACATAGAAACGCACAAGCAGCGTATGCTTGATGAATTGTTTGCCCTGCTGCGCTTCCCTTCGGTAAGCGCCGACCTTAAATATAAACCTGACGTTTTGAAAGCGGCAGATTATGTGGCCGCACGCCTGCGCGATGCCGGGGCCGACCATGTAGAAGTTTGCCCTACCGCCGGCAACCCTATAGTTTACGGCGAAAAGATTGTAGACGAAAGTAAGCCTACCATATTGGTATACGGCCATTACGATGTACAGCCGCCCGACCCGCTGGAGCTATGGCTGAGTCCGCCGTTTGAGCCTACCATTCGCGATAACAAGATTTATGCCCGCGGCGCCTGCGACGATAAGGGCCAGTTCTACATGCACATTAAGGCCTTTGAGCTGATGATGCAAACCCAAACCCTGCCCTGCAACGTGAAGTTCATGATCGAGGGTGAGGAGGAAGTAGGCTCGGATAATCTCGGTACCTTTGTTAAAGAAAACAAGCAGAAGCTGAAGGCAGATGTGGTGCTGATCTCAGATACCTCGATGCTCAGCATGGAACATCCTTCGCTTGAAACCGGGCTGCGCGGACTGTCGTACTTAGAAGTAGAGGTAACCGGCCCCAACCGCGATCTGCACTCCGGCGTATATGGTGGCGCAGTGGCCAATCCGGCTACGATATTGGCTAAACTTATTGCTTCGCTGCACGACGAAGACAACCATATTACCATTCCCGGTTTTTATGATGATGTAGCCGAGTTGAGCCTGGCGGAGCGCGAGGCGCTGAACTCGGCTCCCTATAATGAAGAGGAATATAAAAAGGACTTAGGTATAAACGCCGTATGGGGCGAAAAAGGGTACTCTACCCTGGAGCGCACCGGCACCCGCCCCACCCTCGAAGTAAACGGCATCTGGGGGGGGTATACCGGTGAGGGTGCAAAAACCGTATTGCCCTCAAAGGCCCATGCTAAAATATCCATGCGCCTGGTGCCACATCAAACTTCCGCACAGATCACGAAACTGTTTACCGACCATTTTACTCAGATAGCGCCGCCGTATGTGCAGGTGAAAGTAACCCCGCATCATGGCGGCGAGCCGGTGGTTACCCCTACCGACAGCATAGCCTATCGTGCTGCGCAAAAGGCTATTGAAGAAGCGTTTGGCAAGGCGCCTATTCCTACCCGGGGTGGCGGCAGCATCCCCATTGTAGCGTTATTTGAGGCCGAACTCGGCATTAAAACAGTGCTGATGGGTTTTGGACTGGACAGTGATGCCCTGCACTCGCCCAATGAAAAGTACGATCTGTTTAACTTTTATAAAGGCATTGAAACGATACCTTTATTCTACAAATACTTTGATGAACTGAGCAATAGCCATAAATAACCTCAAAGCCGGTACACACTACCGGCTTTTTATTTTAGCAACAAAGTATACCTATGGTTTTATCACCTAACATCCGCTACTTTTACAAACATGATGCAATGGGAACAGCTATTATCGGCTAAACGCTGGGGTACAGTTAACTACCCGATGAAGGATGAAGACGAAGCCCGCTCGCAGTTTCAGCGCGATTATGACCGGCTGATCTTTTCTTCTCCCTTCCGGCGCTTACAAAACAAAACGCAGGTGTTTCCGCTGCCGGGCAGCGTTTTTGTACATAACCGCCTCACCCACAGCTTAGAGGTAGCCAGTGTAGGCCGCTCGTTGAGCCGTATCTTTTACAACTCGCTCAAAAAGCAGGAGCCGCAGCTGGATATCCGCCTGCCGCTCATCAGCGAGGTAGGCAACATTGTAGCTTCGGCCTGCCTGGCGCACGATATGGGCAATCCGGCCTTCGGCCATTCGGGCGAGGCCGCCATTTCCTATTACTTCAGCAACGGGCCGGGCAGTAAATACCAGCAGCAGCTTACGGAAGCGCAATGGGAAGATTTAATTCACTTTGAAGGCAATGCCAACGCCCTGCGCATTCTTACCCATCCGTTTACCGGTAAGGGTAATGGGGCATTTGCGCTTACTTACAGCACATTAGCGTCCATTGTAAAATATCCCTGCCAAGCAACAGCCGGTCATGTGAAGGGCAATATCCATCAAAAGAAATACGGCTGGTTTCAGTCCGAAGAAGAAACCTTTAAGCAATTAGCTACCGAGATGGGGCTGCTGCAGGTAAGCGCTAACCCTGTAATCTACAAGCGCCACCCGCTGGTATATTTAGTTGAGGCGGCGGATGATATTTGCTATAACATCATCGATCTGGAAGATGCACACCGCCTTAAAATTCTCACTTACGAGCAGATTGAAGAACTGCTGCTGCCGCTTTGCGAAAGCGCAAGCGGCACGCTGGCCGACCGCCTGAAAACCGACTACAGTGACGAGGATGCCAAAGTTGGCCTGCTTCGCGCCCGCGCCATCAACACCCTTACCCAGGCTTGCGCTAAATTATTCTTAGACCACCAGGATGCGCTGCTGAAAGGCGAGTTTAACCAGGCGCTTACCGATGCTCTGCCCGGGCCTTTACTGGCGGCATGGAAACGCATCGAAGCCATCTCTGTGGAAAAGATTTACAATTACCCGGCCGTAGTGCAGATTGAAATTGCAGGCTACAAGGTAATGGGCGGCCTGCTGGAAGAATTTATACCCGCGCTGGTAGAAAACCAAAGCAAATACCACCAAAAACTAATTGCACTGATACCTAAACAGTTCATCAGCGCAGATACCAGTCTGTATGCCCGTATACAGAGCGTGTTAGATTTCGTATCGGGTATGACAGACCTGTATGCCGTTGAGTTTTATAAGTACATCAAAGGCATCGAGTTTCCGGCCATCAGATAGTCCAATGTTCGCAGCCGGCTAAGTATTCTTCGCTGGCATCGGCGCCAATGCCCGGTGTATCCTCAATGGTGAGATGATAGCCTTCGTAGCGCACGCCGCCCATGCAGGGGTCGGCCCGGTGGCCCAGCATACAGGTATCCATATCGTAAAACTTAACGTTGGGCATGGCCATCGCAAAATGCAGCTGGGCGCTCAGGGCAATACGGCTTTCCAGCATACCCCCCATCATGCAGGGCACGCTGTAGCTGGCTGCCAGATCCTGTATCTTCATCGCCTCGTTTATACCGCCCGACTTGGCAAATTTAATATTAATATAATCGCAGGAGTTGGTTAAGAGTTGCTGGCGGGCATCATGGTAATTGTATACGCTTTCATCGGCCATTATAGGCACCGGCGACAAGCTGCGCAGCTCCGGCAGGCGGCTGTTGTTCCAGGTGCGCATGGGCTGCTCGCAAAACTGAATGTCAAACTCGGCGATGCCCTGCAGCGCCAGCACGGCATCTTCAAAGCTCCAACCCTGGTTGGCATCCACCCGCAGCTTAATAGCGGGGCCAACGGCTTTGCGTATCTGGCGGATGCGCTCCACATCCATTACCGCATCCTTGCCTATTTTCACCTTAATGATGGTGGCCCCATTTTGGGCGAAGGCTAACGCCTTTTCGGCCATCAGTTCCGGGTCATGAATACCTACGGTGATATCCGTTTCCACCGGTTTGTAACTGCCGCCTAAATATTTATAAAGTGGTATCCCGGCATTTTTTGCGGCAATATCATACAAAGCCATATCAAAGGCGCTTTTAATGGTGCCGTTAAAAGCCGCAAAATCATGCAGTTGCTGCAGGCGCGGCTGCAAGGCCAATGCATCTTCATTCTTCCATAAACGGGCAAAATCGCGCGCCATAGCCAGGCAGGTATCCTGCGTTTCGCCGGTAATCATCGGGAAAGCGGAGCATTCGCCTACACCATAAAAACCGGCATCAGTATGTACCCGGATAAACACATTCTGGGCATAAGTCATGGTACCGGTGGCGATGGTAAACGGCTCCATTGGGATGCTGAAACGGTAGATATCGGTGTGCGTGATTTTCATAGCATATAAATGAATGGTATAATTAGTTTATATAAAACAGGCACCAAAGAGTAAATGTAAACTGAACATTAAGGCTACAAATAATGCCATTGATGCTAATATTGATATCAGCATCAACTTATAATATAGCTGTTGCGAAGAAAATATAATCATGATTACACTTACAACAGCATATGGAATAAAGAGTATAACAAGCAGATAATACAGCAAAAATCCAGTTATACGCCCTTGTTCTTCTACTAACGAATAATCGCCGTGGTATTTTACAGCATCTTCAATAGCAAGAAAACACAGCCAAATGAACGCTAATAGATACAATGCATAAAAAAATGTACTGACAGGATGTTGCTTTATACGTATTATATCAAAGGCCATATGCGTACTACTTATTATTTGGCTCAAAATGTGTACTGCAAGATAGCACCATTTATTGTTGCCCTGTGATTATTTTTGCTTACTACACACAATTAGTTTATATTTGCGTTACCACAAAGAAATATTTACTTACTTATCTTTTTTTGCCTCTTTTACTGCGCTTACGCAGTTAAACAATTGATAAAGAGCACCACTATTTTACGATTAAACTGATTACATGGCTCAAGAAACCACGCCAATTTTTGATTATAACTCCACACGGGGCAAGCTTATCCTGTCTGAATACGGCCGTAATGTGCAAAACATGGTGGCTTACATTGTAAAGCTGCCTACCAGAGAAGAACGCAACCGCTATGCACAGGTGGTCATTGACCTGATGGGCTTTCTGAATCCGCACCTGCGCGATGTGGCCGATTTTAAGCACAAGCTATGGGATCATCTTTACATTATTTCCAATTACAGCATTGATGTGGATGCCCCCTACCCTAAGCCCGAGCCCGAAGTACTGGCTGCCAAACCCGACCCGCTTAAATATCCGCACCAGCGCATCCGTTACAAGCATTATGGCAAAACCATTGAACTGATGATGGAAAAGGCCAAGAGTATTGAGGAACCGGTGCGCAAGCAGCACATGATACAATCAATTGCCAACTTCATGAAGATGGCTTATGTGCAGTGGAACAAGGATTCGGTAACTGATGAGAGTATTATTGCAGATTTGCATGAGCTTTCAAAGGGAGAACTGAAGCTGGAAGACAATATAAACCTGAACAAGGTAGAATACCGTGCGCCGGTGCCCACCAACAACAATAACCGCCACCGCACCAACAATCAGAACAACAACCCGCGCAGCAGTAATCCGCGTACTAACCAGAGCAACCAGAATGCCGGTCCGCGTAATAACAATAACCCGCGCAATAACCAGAATAACCAAAACCGCAATAACCAAAACCGGCAGCGGCCGCAGTAAAGCTCTGTGCTTTACGGAAGATATAAGGAGCAGGAAAAGGATCTACAAATCACTTGCCCGGCTCCTTTTTTGTGAAATGGCCGGTACAAATGCAGCAGGCAATGGCTTTGGCTATTTGCATTTTTTGTACAATCTTTGCAGCCTGTTTAGCTTTGGCTTTATATTACCTTTAAAACTGACAACATGAACAATGCGTTTGAAATTATTGGCGGTAAACCGCTGAAAGGCGAGATTATACCACAGGGTGCAAAAAATGAAGCCTTGCAGATAATTTCAGCCGTACTGCTTACGCCGCAAAAGATAACCATCAGCAACATACCCGATATTAAGGATGTTAATAAGCTGATTGAACTGCTGGGCGACATGGGCGTAACCATTGAACGCCCTGGCCCTGATACGTATACCTTTGAAGCTAAAGATATTGACCTGGATTTTTTCCGTTCAGAAGAGTTTAAGGCCAAGGGCGGCGGCCTGCGCGGTTCTATTATGATTGTTGGGCCGTTGCTGGCCCGTTTTGGCAAGGCGGCCATCCCTAAGCCGGGCGGCGATAAAATTGGCCGGCGCAGGCTGGATACCCACTTCCTGGGTTTTGAAAAATTAGGCGCCCGTTTCAATTACGACCCTGACGACAGCTTTTTTAATGTAGATGCCTCTGATTTAAAAGGCACCTATATATTATTAGATGAAGCCTCGGTAACCGGTACGGCCAATATTGTAATGGCAGCCGTACTGGCCAAAGGCATCACTACCATTTACAATGCGGCCTGCGAGCCCTACCTGCAGCAGTTATGTAAAATGCTGAACCGTATGGGCGCCAAGATCAGCGGTATTGGCTCTAACCTGCTTACCATTGAGGGCGTTACCGAACTGCAGGGCACCGAGCACCGCATGTTGCCGGATATGATCGAGATTGGCTCCTTTATTGGTTTGGCAGCCATGACGGGTTCGGAAATTACCATCAAGGACGTGCAGTATAAAGAGCTGGGCATCATCCCCGATACCTTTAAACGCCTGGGCATCCAACTGGAGCTGCGGGGCGATGATATTTACATTCCGGCACAGGAGCACTATGAGATTGATACTTATATTGATGGCTCTACGCTTACCGTAGCCGATGCCCCCTGGCCCGGCTTTACCCCCGACCTGCTGAGCATTGTGCTGGTGGTAGCCACACAGGCCAAAGGCACCGTGTTGATTCACCAAAAGATGTTTGAAAGCCGCCTGTTCTTTGTAGATAAGCTGATGGACATGGGTGCCCAGATTATTTTATGTGATCCGCACCGTGCTACCGTTATCGGGTTAGACAAAAAAACACAACTGCGCGGTATCTCCATGACCTCGCCCGATATTCGTGCCGGGGTATCGCTGCTGATAGCGGCGTTATCCGCCAAAGGCAAATCTACCATTTTTAACATCGAACAGATTGAACGCGGCTACCAGCACATTGATGCCCGTTTACAAGCATTAGGCGCTGATATTAAACGCATATAGAGATATTTCATTGGTTTTGCAGAATACTGTTAAAAGCGCCGCCCTGCAAAGCGGCGCTTTTATTTGCAAACCACTGGTTAACGCCGAACCTGATGCCCTAGGTTAATAGGAATGCTTGGTGTGATTTGCGGGCCGGTTCCTGCCGGTTTGCATAACTGTATTTACCTTTTTAGTCTTTTTATGGCCGTTTATGGCGCTTTTAGGTATTTTATTACGCTTTTTACCCCTTTAGCAGACGGTGTAGTACTCCAATAGCGCAAACCGTTAAGACATACGTGTGTTAGTATTGCTCAATATTTTTGCATCAAATGTACAAAGCCCTCATTGCTGACCTCGACAATACCATATATCCTGTAACCTCTATCGGCGACCGCCTTTTCGCCCCGCTGGTGCAGCTAATGGAAGACCATAAGGACGAGATTGGAGAGGATGACATACAGGAGATCAAAAAAAAAATTATGAAGAAGCCCTTTCAGCAGGTAGCTGATCAGCATGATTTGCCAGAAAAATTAAAACAGCAGGGGACTGAACTACTGAATAAGCTTACGGTTGACTTCGAAATGCAGCATTACGATGATTACCAGGTGATGCAGCAGCTAAAAACAAAAAAATTTCTGGTAACTATGGGCTTTATGGAAATGCAGAAAAGCAAAGTAGCCCGGTTGGATCTGGATAAAGATTTCGATGAAGTATTTATTGTTGACCCTGAAACCACCGAAGAAAAGAAAATAGACATATTTAAGCAGATATTGGAAAGTTATCAGCTTAAACCTGAAGAAGTGTTGGTTATAGGTGATGATGCCGAATCAGAAATTAAAGCCGGCCGGGATTTGGGAATGGATACTTACCTGCGTAATGCAGATGGCAGCTGCCCCGCCGGAACAGCCACTTATCAAAATGCTACCCTAAGGGAATTAGCTGGTTTATTCCAATAATTTACTGATATCCGGATTTAAACCTACTGCTTTAAGCAGTTTTACAGTAACCAGTAACTGGCCGGTATGCCGCATAGTGTGCTCTGCAGCATGGGTGTATAAGCCAATCACGGTGGAAGGCACCTGCGCCCTGCCTACGCCTCGCATTTCGGTAAGTTGATTTACATCAGCAACACTAAGCTGTGTTATTGCAGCATCTACTTCTTGATTGAAAGCCTCCGTTAAATCCTGAGAAATGGCTTCAGTTGCCTCGGAATGCCCTTCTTTATTTAAATATATTAACTGTTCATCGTTAAGTTGCCGGCCCGCGGCATAAGTAAACAGCCGGTTGAGCACACTGGTTAAATGCTGTAAATGAAAGCCGGCCGAAGCCAGACCGGCTGGCTTTAACCATAACAGGTGTTCAGGAAAATCATCCATCAGGGTGTTAATCTCCTCGCGGGCTTGCAGCAGGGCATGGGCTACCGGCTGTAATAATGCAGGCACTTCTGGCAACGGGCCGCGCAGCCATACCTCGGGCAAGGGTTTTTTTGCAATATCCATTGAATCTGTTTTAGAGCTTTCCGGCATACAGCACTGTATTAAATGCAGAACGAAATTATTAGTTTGTGCATTTTACTTTAATGCCTGTGTAGCTATAACACCGTATTATTAGCTTTGGTGTGTGCCTGTAAGCAAAAAATGCAGATGATGGTATAGCGATTGTATACCCTGTAACACACTAACAAACACTATGATTTCAAGTATACTTTCCCGGAACCGGATGCTGTTTACCATCAGCCTCCTTGCCTTTGCTGCCGCGCTGCTGGTTTTGCAAAGTTGTCGTAAGAAGAGCCGCTCAGATATGGGCGAGGCGCTTTATAAATCTACCCAGAACAAGGTTTATAGAAACATAACACCTGAAGGCTATGAGCAGGTATTTTTAAAAGTGCTGGGTGAAGAAAAAAGCCGCCTTAGCAACCCTAACCAGATTACCGCCTTTTATGAGGCTAATGAAAACGACCCGGTGTTTGTAATGGAGCACCTGAAAAATAATGACCTGCGTGCCCTGGCAGACTATTGCCAGCGTGCAGGCGAACATGGTTTGAACCCGCAGTTATACAAAGGCGATGAGATTATGGCCCTGGTAAATAAAATCAATGGCAAAAAAACCATCAAAACTACCGATGAGGCTTACGAAGCAATGGCACATTTGGAACTGTTAACCGCCAATGCACTGTTGGATTACACTAATGCGCTTGAATTTGGCGTAATCAGTCCGCGTAAAATTTATGCCCGCTATTATACGGAAACCAAACGCCCCGATAGCATTTCGATGAATGCGGTATTGGCAACCAAAAATTTCAGAACATTCTTAGATAGTATTCAGCCCAAGAACCCCCAATACATTGCGCTGCAAAAAGCCCTGACCAGTAGTGTGATGGCTACCGGCATGACCAAAGAGCAAACCCAGCGCACGATATTGGTAAACCTGGAACGCCTGCGCTGGAAAAATAAGCCTAATGCCGGTAAATATGTGATCGTGAACATTCCGGATTACCGTTTGGATGTAATGGAGCAAGGAAAATCGATAATGAACATGAAGGTATGTGTAGGCGAAGGCCGCAATACCGATAACCGAGTTACACTGGCCGAATACGATGAAAGCGGAAATAAGGACCGCCCGTTCACCCGTGAAACACCGCAGTTGAACAGCATGATTAATGTTGCACAGGTAAACCCGGTATGGAATATTCCCGAAAGTATTGCCAGCAATGAAATCAGCAAACATGCGGCGGCTGATCCTTACTATCTGGACAATGAAAATATTGATGTTTACAAGAATGGCAAAAAGGTAGAAGATGCTGAAACCATTGACTGGAGCACAGCCGGAAGTGATTATTCTTTTAAACAACGCCCCGGCGACCACAATGCTTTAGGTAAGATCAAATTCCTCTTCCCCAATAACAGCAGCGTATACCTGCACGATACGCCTGCCAAAGCTGCCTTTAACCAATCTATGCGTGCGGTAAGCCATGGTTGCGTGCGTGTAGAAAAAGCACTTGATTTGGCACGTGCCCTGTTCGGCGATGGCAGCAGTAAGTATCAAACCATTGAACAGGATATGGGAAAGGATGACCCAACACCTGAAGATTTAACTTTACCTAAAAAAGTGCCGGTGTACATTACTTATGTTACCTGCTGGGTAGGCGATAATAACACCCTGCAATTCAGAAAAGATGTGTATGGCCTGGATATGGTACTTTTTGGCCACCTGCAAAAACGTATGAGCCTTCCTGCACAGCATTCAATATAAGTAATACATACAAACAGCAAAGCCCGGCATCAGTAATGCCGGGCTTTGCTGTTTGTATGTATATGCTATATTAAATATTGGCAGCTACTTTAGAACTTGTAGCAAAGGCTGACAATACATAATTGGCAGCCGCATCGGTATCTAAATATTTAGAGGTATAAGACTGATCATTACCGTTAATAAACAGCATCGATTGGCCTTTGATCATGTCAATTACCTGATTTGCTACTTCGGGTGATACAGCAGGGCACCCATGGCTGCGACCGATACGGCCTAACTGTGCAATGGTTTTTTCGCAAACATAATCAGCCGCGTGCACTACAATATCACGGGCGCGGGCGTTGCTGTTAAAGCCTTCATCCAAACCGTTCAGGTGCAGCGAGCGGCCATGTTTGCCAAAGTAAATATCATCAGTTACATAAAAGCCCAAACTGCTCTGGTGAGAGTTGTTGATGTTAGAGAACTGGCTGGCCATATCATCGCCGCTGCCTTGGCCATGTGCTACCCAGGTGTTCAGCAGCAACCTTTGCTTCATCAGGTCAACAATCCACATCCGTTTTTCATGACTGGCTTTAGCAAAGTCAACTATAGTTACTATAGTGCTGTTTTCCGGAAGTTTTCCGGCCAGTTTAAGATTATAATAACCGGTAACCGCCTTTTGAAATACGGCAACATCCAAACCTGCTTCAGCTAACTGAGCTGTTTGGTAAACGCTGTCGATATAGGTATTAAACAAATCTTTCTGGGAAGAAGCTACCTTAAAGGCATGCTGCATCTTCTTATTTCTTTTGGCAACAACAGTTTCGCGGCTTACAAAGGAAATGATCATAATAATCAATAGGCTTCCGATCCACCAAATACTTTTCTTCTTCATTCCGTTGAGATATTCAAGTTTAATTATATGAACTAAAAAAGGTCAGCGGGCTTAAGTTAAAACTCAGTTATTATGTTGTGATTGTATTTCAAAGATACATAACCAATAGTTAAAATAGGTCATAAGATTATCATCTATCTCCTTTAACGGACAATAAATGTATAAAAAAGCTTAAAATAGACTAAAAACGTCCTGTTAAGCGTACAATACAGAAAGATAATTATTTACTAATCAGATTATGCTGGTAATTGGCGCCGCACTTAATGGTTGATGAAAAATGCTCGGGTGGTTAAATCAGGTTTCTGTCCCTGAACCAAACTTCATCAGTTACCGGTTTAAAATTATCCATTAAATTTACCAGCTCTATTGCATCTGCTGCTGAAAGCACCAGTTTACGATTGGCAGGCTTCAGAAACTGCTGCTCTACCATTACATCCATTTGCTTCAGCAGTAAATCATAAAAACCGTTTACATTTAAAATACCAATTGGCTTTTGATGCAGGCCCAACTGCAGCCAGGTTAATACTTCAAAAAATTCTTCGAGGGTGCCAAAACCGCCCGGCAGCATGATAATGGCATCACTCAGGTCGCTCATCAGCTGCTTGCGCTGGTGCATGGTTTCAACAATGTGCATTTCGGTAAGCCCGGTATGGCCTACTTCCTTATCCACCAAAAACTGCGGAATTACGCCTATAGCTTTACCGCCGCGTTGTAGCACCTCGTCGGCAATAAGTCCCATTACCCCTACTTTGCCGCCGCCAAACACTAAGGTAATATTACGGCTCACCATTAGTTCGGCCAGTTGCGCTATGGCTTGTTTCAGCATTGGGTCGCCATTAAAATTGGCGCCGCAGAAGATACAGATAGCGTTCATGATTGGGTGATCAATAAGGTTGATTACTGTTCGGATTTGTGTGTTTTCATTTCTGGAATAGTCATTTCGACCGCAGGGAGAAATCTTCTGCCGCGGACCAGTCACCTTGAAGAAGACTTCTCCCTGCGGTCGAAATGACTCCTATTTTAGAGTTCATACTGACCCCTATCAACTAAAAATCACCTCGTATAATTCGGTGATTCCTTGGTGATGGTTATATCATGCGGGTGCGACTCGCGCATACCTGCAGCGGTGATACGCACAAACTTTGCCTGCTGTAAATCAGCAATGTTTGCGGCTCCGCAATAATGCATTCCGGCGCGTAAACCGCCTATATACTGATAAATGATTTCTGCCAGCGTTCCCTTGTAAGGTACACGCCCAACAATCCCTTCGGGTACTAATTTTGTAACCACATCTGTTTCGTCCTGAAAATAGCGGTCTTTAGATCCCTTCTCCATTGCATCAACAGAGCCCATACCACGGTAAGATTTAAACTTACGCCCTTCGTATATAATGGTTTCCCCCGGCGATTCTTCTACCCCGGCAAACAGCGAACCGGCCATAATAGCGCTTGCACCTGCTGCAATGGCTTTAACAATATCACCGGTTTGCTTAATACCGCCATCTGCAATAACCGGAATCCCGGTGCCCTCTAAAGCTTTGGCACATTCATAAACTGCATACAGCTGCGGCACCCCTACGCCGGCCACAATACGGGTTGTGCATATAGAGCCCGGGCCAATACCTACCTTCACGGCATCAGCCCCGGCAGCAGCTAAAGCTCTGGCCGCCTCACCGGTAGCAATGTTACCTGCTATTACCTGCAGTTCGGGATACAATTGCTTAACCGCCTTTACCATATCAATAACACCTTTCGAATGGCCATGAGCCGTATCAACGGTAATTACGTCCACCCCGGCTGCAACAAGTGCTTTAACGCGCTCCAGGTTGTCGGCCGCTACGCCTACTGCAGCTCCAACACGTAAACGGCCATGCTCATCCTTGCAGGCGGCAGGATAGTTTTTAAACTTCTGAATATCCTTAAACGTAATCAGCCCCACCAGCTTTTGATTATCGTCTACAATCGGCAGCTTTTCTATCTTGTGATTTTGCAGGATCTCTTCTGCCTGAAATAACGTTGTTCCTGCGGGCGCTGTAATCAGGTTGGCACTGGTCATCACTTCACGTACCGGCTTATCCATTTGTTTCTGAAAGCGCAGATCGCGGTTGGTGATGATGCCCTTCAGCATAAAATCGCCATCTATCACCGGGATACCGCCAATCTTAAACTCACGCATTATCTTTACGGCATCGGCTACGGTAGCGCCCTCATGCAAGGTTACCGGATCCTGTATCATACCGCTTTCTGAGCGTTTTACCTTGCGCACCTCGTCGGCCTGCGCCTGTATGCTCATATTTTTATGCAGCATACCCAAACCGCCGGCCTGTGCAATGGCAATAGCCAGCTGCGCTTCGGTCACGGTATCCATAGCGGCCGAAATTACAGGTACATTCAGCTGAATTTTTTTAGTAAGAAACGAGCGGGTATCCACTTCGCGCGGTAAAACTTCTGAGTAGGCCGGGATGAGGAGGACATCATCGTAGGTTAAACCTTCGGCAACAAATTTAGAGGAGTCGGGCTGCATGGCAAATAATTTTGTGTTTGATTACTTGCCGGGCAAAGATAGTAAATACATGCTATAAGTACAAGCCCCTTAGCCCTAAAGGGAAACATAAGTTGATTATAACTTTTACCCTGTATATTACCTCCCCTTTCAGCAGGCCGGGTGGCGGAAAAAAGAAAATGAAGAATGCCCGTATTTCCGCTGCTCCACAAATGCCGGGTGATTGCTCAGGTTCTGCATAGACTGGTGTTCTACAATCAATACCCCCTCAGGCTTCAGTAAGCCTTTCTCAAATATCACTTTGGGCAAGTCAGGAATACGGCTTAAATCGTAGGGCGGGTCGGCGAAAATCAAATCGTAGGTATCGGTTTCCATTTGCAGGTACTTGAATACATCCGCCTTAAACGTAGTTATCTGCGTTAACCCATGCTGTCGCGCGGTATCCTTTACATAATTTACACACTGCATACTGCGGTCAACCGCGGTAACCGCTGCCGCTCCGCGTGAAGCAAACTCCAGCGCCAGGTTGCCGGTACCGCAAAACAGGTCCAGTACCCTGATACCCTCCAGTTCGGCCTGATTTTGCAGGATATTAAATAAGGCCTCCTTTGCCAGATCGGTAGTGGGGCGCACCGGTAAGTTCCGGGGCGGATTAAGCCGCAAGCCCTTTAAGCTTCCGCCAATGATGCGCATAGGGTAAGGGCGCTAAGCGCCAGTATCTGGTGTGAGGGTATTTCTTCGGGCAGATCAACCAGTTGCAGGGTAGTTACTTCGGCGCCCTTAAAAAACTCGGCCAGGCGGCTGATGCAGTGATCGGCAGGCTGTACATTACCGCTTATTTTAACATAGGTATTGGTTAAGTTAAGTTCCAGCTGCTGTGCGGCAAGCAGTGCATAGTATACCATCTCATCGCTGTTACGAAAGGTAAAATGGTTGTAGAAGCGTACACTGCCCTCGTTCAGGTACAATACATCCAGCTGCTGCCGGTTTACATTAAGGTATAAGTTTTGAGCTGAGGGCTGCACATTATTCTTTACGGCATTTACCCAGCATTTTGCAGCAAACACGGCTTGTAATTCCAGATTATATTTTTGTAAACCAGCTAACTGTGCCTGCGGTACAGCAAATACCACCTCGTTGTGCTCGTCAAAGCTGCCGGAAAACACCTTGTCTGCAGCTTCAATATCCAGCAAACGGGCAATAACGGGCGTTTGGTTGGGCACCGTAACGGCTTTGGGCCACAGGGTAAATTTAGCGGTTTGTAAACCGGTTACTACCTGTGCGTAGCGGGCACTCAGTAAGGCACCCACTTCCTCATCGTTCAGCAATTCATCCAAAGGGCAATTATCCATCCAGGCCATTACTTTACGGTTACTGATTACCGCAGCCGAAAAGTGATCAGGTGCAACCAGCAGCAGCAGCGTGGCATTGCTGCTGTCAAACTTATCTGTGCTAAAGTAATTGTATAAAGTATTGCTCATGTTGATGAACAAAAATAGGGTTTTAAAATTACTTTAAATATATTCCTATTTTTCAACTTTGCAGCATGCCCGCTACCGAAACCATTAGTAAATCTTTTAAGCACCAGCCCACCCCTCAGCAAGCCGACTTGTTTGAAAAGCTGCACCAGTTCTTTTACACCAACAACGGGTACGAGTGCTTTGTACTAAAGGGCTATGCCGGTACCGGTAAAACCACCATACTGAGCGCTTTGGTAAAGGCGCTGCGCTCCTACAACCTCAAATCGGTATTGCTGGCGCCTACCGGCCGGGCAGCCAAGGTAATTACTAATTACTCGGGCCGTAAGGCGTTCACCATACACAAGCGCATCTATCGCAAAAAGTCGGCGTTAAATATTGATGAGTCTTTTATGCTGGCCGCCAATAATGCCGAAAATACGCTGTTTATTGTGGATGAAGCTTCGATGATTACCGATGAGCTGAGCGGTAACAACAACGAAACCCTGCTGAAAGACCTTATCGACTACGTTTACAATTTTAAAAACTGCAAGCTGATGATGGTGGGCGATACGGCACAGCTGCCGCCTGTAGGCTCGGAGTACAGCCCGGCGCTGGATGTGGAGGTGCTGAAAGAACAGTTCGGGCTGGACATCTATTCCTACGAACTTACCGATGTGTTGCGCCAGCAGCGCGATTCGGGCATTTTGTATAATGTAACCCAGATACGTAATATTATACGTGCAGAAGAACCGCATTTGCCCAAGATTGTAACCAAGGGCTATAAGGATGTGTTCCGTATGAGCGGCGAACGGCTGGAGGAAGGGCTGAACTATGCCTACCGCAAGTACGGCCACGAGAGTGCCCTGGTGATTTGCCGGTCTAACAAAAACGCCAACCTGTATAACCAGCAGATACGCAACCGCATATTGTTCAGGGAGGAGGAACTAACCGGGGGCGACCAGATTATGGTGGTACGCAACAACTACTTCTGGCTGCAGGACCGCGAGGAGGATAGTACCGGCTTCATTGCCAACGGCGATATTGCCCGTATTAAAAAAGTGCGCCGCACCGAAGAACTGTACGGCTTCAGGTTTGCCGATGTGCAGCTGGAGTTTATTGATTACAGCGAAGACCCGGTGCTGGAATGCAAGGTATTGCTGGATTCACTTTATGCCGACTCGCCCGCCCTGCCCCCTACCGAGCAGAAGCGGTTTTACCTGGAAGTGATGAAGGATTATGAGCACATCCCCAGCCGGCGCGACCGGCTGAAGGAACTGAAGCTGAACCCCTATTATAATGCACTGCAAATTAAATTTGCCTACGCCATCACCTGCCATAAAGCGCAGGGCGGCCAGTGGCCCGCCGTATTTGTAGACCAGGGCTACGTAACCGACGAAATGGTGAACACCGACTTTTTACGCTGGTTTTACACCGCCTGCACCCGCGCCACGCAGGAACTGTTTTTGGTAAACTTTAATGAGCAGTTTTATGCCCCCCTGCCCCCTGAAGCGGGAGATGACCAGCAGGAATGAAAAAACAGGTGTAATTGTATCATTCCGTAAAAACAGGCTAACCGGTTAGCCTGCTACCATTATCAAGACTTGCGGGAAGGCAAAACAAAGCATAATAATAACGGGGACAGCGTTTGTGCCTGACCCGGTATTATAAAACTGCAATTGTTGTTAGTACGGTGATGATAACAATAAACAGTGAACCAAAAATCGCAAAGTCCAAAGCAAAGGTGTAGCTGTACAATTTTCTGATTGTATAGCCGGAATTGCGGTATTGCAGATAAGACTGAGGAGAGTAGTAACGCTGGTAACCAACTGTAGCGGCGTAACCTAACGCCTTGATAAAAAAACTGCCCAAAGTATAGTCGGGGCCGTTAACAATCAAAAAATAAATAGCGCCAATGGAGAACAGCACATTCCATAGCATAACCGGTTTATAAAATTGAATTACAGTTTTGCGCAAACTTTGCATAGATGAAGATTTAAAGATCAGAAGTGCTAAAGCTACAAAAATGAGCTATAAACAGCTGTTGGCAGCAGTCGTTATTTAAAACAACCCGGAGCATCATCCATGTAAAGCAGCGCAGGCTGTGAAAGCGATACCTACTTTTTGCCTGTGGCTGTTGTTATTAACGTAGGTGTTCAGCAGCACTCAAACTGCATGAAAGTTCACAACTAAAAGCTCTAAAAAGTGTAAACCCTGCCTTTTTACAAAACATTAATTTTCAACACTTTAAGTGCTATTTTTTTTGAAAAGTGTAAACTTTGGGTTTACACTTTTCGGAGTGGATATCGGAGGTACATCACCTCTGCCCGCAGGGCGCAGAGATCGGTTTAAGATGATGTAAATGCAGTCAAAAAGCCTTTCAAACACTTATCGCGTTATTACCGCACTGTATGCTGTAATCTGCACTTGATAAATATTTGCCCGGCGTTAATACATTGCTGCTAAAACAGCGGCACGGTGATCATATCAACCACTGGCCGAAAAGTGCAGCTAAGGGAAATGTCAGGATTGAATCTTTACTCCCGGCATCATCCCCACTTTTTTCTTAACCATTTACGCACCGGCTCATCATACCATTTTAAGCTTACATAAGCCAACACCACAGCGCCGGTTAAAACGAGTAAGGCATTCGGCCAGGCTTGCACAATTGTGGTTCCCTTGTGATTACTGACCCAGGCCACGTAAAAGTAGACAATCGGGTAATGCACCAGATACAGCGGGTAAGAAATATCCCCCAGGAATTTGCAGACCTTGTTCTCGAAACGCACAGGCACCCCGCCGCTTGCCCCCAGGTATACTATGAGCGGGAAGATAATAATGATACAAAATGCCTCGTACAGGCCGTTCATCCACAGATGCGCAGCCCCGCCTATGCGTGGCATATATAATACCGCAGCCAGCAACAGGCTGCACCATAAAAAGGCATGTTTGATGCGGGTGGGTTTAGCTACACGTGCCAGCAGTAAGCCGGCAAAGAAAGGGTACATCGTCCGGGTGATGCCGATGCGTACCTGCTCCACGTTAAGCGTCCAGCCGCCGCTCACGTCCCCGTTGGAGATGGCCAGGTGCGCAAGGGCTATGGCAGCAAGGCCAACCAGCAGGGCTAACGCTGTTTTTGAGAACTTTCTGATCCAAACCGCGTAGAGTATATTGGCTACATATTCAAAAAATAATGACCAGCCTACACTGTTAAGCGGATGCATTTCCTGCCATCCGCGTATATCCAGCGATAGCGGCACCGGCAGTATGGTATAACCGATAAGCAAAACCAGCAGCATCTTCCAGAGCGGTATGGTATGAATAAGCGGCCAAAGGGTAGAATCGGTAAAGTAAAAACCAATGGCCCCCAGGGTCATTCCCAAAATTACCATAGGCTGCAGGCGTTCAATGCGGCGTTTGAAAAAGTTGCCAACAGTCATTTTATGCCAGCGGTCGTCATAGGCATAGCCGATCACGAACCCGGAAAGCAGGAAAAAGAAGTCGACCGCCAGGTAACCATGATTCACCAGGATATCTAAATGACCGGTTGCCAGTGGTTCGGTAAGGTGAAACGTAACCACAATGATGGCTGCAACGCCACGAAGGCCATCCAGAACAGGATAATGTGGCTTGGTATTGAGTTGATGAATCATTTTCGATAGAAAACAAAGGTATACTTTAGCATATTGGCATTTGGTTGGTATTGGTAAACGTACCTTTATTAACACAAAACAGCCCGTTGCAAAACGGGCTGTTAATGTACAAATAATCAACCAGGAATATAACTTCCGCTAAGCTGTGCTTCGTTTATGCATGCTCACCAGGTAACCGGCTATGTGCTATCATTAATAACTATACCTCAAACCTTTTGGTAACCGATGGGGTATCTTTATCATTATGGAAACTAATACATCAACTGAAATTTTTGATTACGCACGCCTTAATAATACAGAAGGTTTAACAGCTATATTAAAGCATACCAGCCCCGATGTTACGGATGCCCGAGGTTCAACGCCGTTAATTATTGCAGCCTATCATAATCATTCGGAGGCGGTTAAGATTTTATTACAACACAACGCGCAAACAGATTTGCAGGATGGCATGGGCAACACCGCGTTAATGGGCGTTTGCTTTAAAGGCTATACAGAGGTAGGACGCATCTTATTGGAGCACAAGGCCGACCCAAATGCATTAAACGGAAATAATGCCACAGCACTATCCTTTGCGGCCACATTCGGCCATAATGAGTTAATTAAAACATTGCTGGAATACGGCGCAGACCGTAACATCCGCGACCGTTTTGGCAAAACGCCTGCCGACTATGCCGGTGTACAGGGCAATGAGGAAGGCTTTTTTCTGCTTACCGGCAGAAGAGAATAAGCGATAAAGGAAAAAAACACATACACCATTAAGTTGCCATTGATAGAAACGGCAACTTAATGGTGTTATCGCTACAGGTGTGCCTGGTATCAGCTCACTCCTACTTTCGCTGCAATACAATTATGGGTTCATGCTGATCCCATTGGGGTGTAAATCCCTTCTGGTTCAGCAATCCGCGCTGACCGATTGAAAAGTTACCCAAAATAATCTCAGGCAGCCCGTCGCGGTTAAGATCACCGGCCTCCATAGTAATCCACCGGCCATATTTATTTACCGGTAACTGGTGCGGTAAAAAACGCCCTGGCCGGGTTTGCTCAAAATAAGTAAACCCTTCGGCCGGATGATATTTAAAGTCGGTAAAGAACGCAATGGTAGCAATATCCACATCGCCATCGCCGTCATAATCTGCCGCTATGGCTTTAGTGCTGCCATCAATACGATAAAAATATTGTTGCTTAAATTTCCAGCCACCCTGGTTGATAAATATATAAATGCCATGATAAGGCTTTAGTACAGGAGAATAATCGCTGTTATCACCCGCAGTATATATTATGTCGAGCCTGCCATCCCGGTTCATATCCACCAGCTGAAAACTGCTGGAACCGTATATAGGCGGAAAGCGCAGTAAATACCTGGTATCAAAGCCGCCTTTATGGTTATTTAAAAACAGCACCACACTTTCATCAGCCTGTGCAAAAAGCGTCATTACATCGGGCCAGCCATCGTGGTTAAAATCTCCGGTTACACTTTGGGTTGCGCCGGGCTTAGGCCATATGATGGTTTTCTTAAAATGATGACCAGGTTGCTGCTGCACCAAATATAACCCGCCATTGTCGTGCCCGAAACCGCAGGTTATATAATCCGGCAAGCCATCCTTATTGAAATCAGCAGTAACTGTTTGTACGGGGCGGGGCAGGCTATCGGTTAGTATTGCAGGCTTGCTATCAGGGCTAAGAGCCGCCTGTAATACCTGTCCGTTCAGTACATCAACCGGCATCATGGAGCCAATACAGGTAAGCACAGCTTCATTGTTTCCGGTAAATTTCATGTCTGTTACAGGCGAAGCAAAATGGTTGATTAACTGCGGCCTTAGTTGGCTGCTCCATCTATACAAGGCATTGCCGGCATCCGCCGTATATAATTGCTGATCGGCCGGGTTAACCGTAATCATGGTAGTCATGGCTGGTGCTTGCAGGTTATAACCCTGAGGCTGCCTTACCGAAAAACCGGCCCAGTCCTGCAAAGGCTCAAATTTGCGCTTGGGTATAACCAGGCTGTCTGGCGATTGCGATTGATACCAGTTTACAATTTCCATCCATTGGGCAGTACCCAGGCTGGAATGGGTATCGGCATAATACTGCCCCATATAATTTTGGATGCCCAGGTTTTTGGCCATTGCCGGCAATATGCCCTGCTCCCAGCTTTTTTTGTTAGCCAGGCCCGGCTCAGGGTAACGGTGGCAATTGGAACAGTACTGCTGCGCCAAACGCTTACCTTCGGCCAGGTGCTCTTGGGGTGTAACAGGGGCTTGTGCCTGTTGGCGGCAACTGTATACGGCTGTAAGTGAGAATAGCACCGCAAATACAATATTGCGGATATGGGCTTGATGAAGTTTCAATAGCGGTAATATAATGCTGATACCGGCTGCCTTAAGCAATTACCGGCACAAGCCTTTTGTTATTTAATATGGTTTTCAAGCACCACAAGCGGATATTTCTCACTCCAGTTGGGCGTAAAATCTGGCTGAAATAAAAAGCCGCGTGCATAGTTACCTAATACAATATCCGGCTTTCCATCATTATTTACATCGCCTACATCCATACTCATCCAGTGGCCATATTTACTTACCGGCAGCACATGCGGCTTGAAGCTGAGCTGTTTATCCTGCTCAAAGTAAATAGTTTGCTCATTGGGGTTACTTTTCATGTCTGCAAAGAAAGCCGAAGTAACAATATCCAAATCGCCATCACCATCAAAATCTACAGCAATGGCTTTGGTACAACCATCAACCGGATAAAAATATCGTTGCTTTAATTTCCAGTTGCCTTGGTTAAGAAAAATATACAGCCCGTGGTAAGGCTTCAGGATGCGTGAATCGCGAAAATTATAACCGGCGGTATAAATCAAATCAAGTTTACCATCATGGTTCATGTCAGCCAGTTGAAAGCTGCTTGAGCCATAAACCGGCGGTACACGCAGCAGTTGCCTGGTGCTGAAACCACCCTTATGGTTGTTGGTGAACAGAAACAATCCTTCATTATTTACGCCAAACAAAGCCATAATGTCCGGCCAGCCGTCATTATTATAATCGGCAATAGTGGCCTGTACAGCACCGGCCTTTGTGGTAAGCTGTACCTTTTCAAACTGCTGATTCTTATTCTGCTTTAACCAGAACAGGCCGCCGGTAGTACCGCCCTGCCCGCAAACCACGTAATCCTGCAAACCGTCCTTGTTTAAATCGCCACCTGCAGTAAAAACAGGCCGGGGCAAATCAGTAGCTATTACCCGTTCCCCTACCAGGGATGCCGCACTTAAATTAGATTTTATTAACCGCCCGTTAGGATAGTCTGCCGGCTCGATAACGCCTACGGCAGGTATTACTGCATCCTGAGCCGAGGTGAACAGCGCATGCAATGCCGTTGAGGGCAAAACAGCTACCTTGCGCGGCTGCAACTTATTATTCCATTCCAGCAGCTGGCGGGTTTGCAAATCGCTGCTGTAAACTTTGTGTGTATATGGATTAACCACCGTCATGGTAGTGTAGGGCACACTATCGGCAGGCGCAGGTAATTTCGTTGTAAATAAAACGCCGTCTTTTAGCAACGGCACCGGTACTTTTGCCTTGGGCAGGCTGTCGGGCGCAAGAGCCGTGTAGTAACTAACCAGTTTGTTCCAGTCGACAAGAGAAACGCCCTGTGCCGCCGTATCCGGTTTAAAATAACCGCCTGCATAACTGGCCAGATGCAGGTATTTAGCCATATCAGGCATAATATGGTATTGCCATACATCTTTGGTTAGCGCATTTACCGGCACCAGCTGATGGCAGCCGGTGCAATAACGCTGTGCCAGCATAGCGCCGTCCTTTTTAAAATCGCCGGTGTAGGTAAGCGGTTCGCTGCTATCATCAGTTTCAGCGGGGCGGTTACAACTGCTGCTGATTACAGTGAAGGCTGTACCTAAGCCAATAAAAAATGCAAGTAGTAAACGTAATGTACCTGTGTTAAATTTCATGTTTATAGCAAATACAATATCAATCAAGTTTAAGGCTGCGGCTTTCTCCTTTATTATTAGTAACGGTAACTGTGGCCATGTGCTCATCCAGCTTTATAAACCGGGCCGACTGCGATAAGAATGAGGCGCCCTGATAAAACTCTTGCTTTTGCCGGGTGCCGTTTTTGTATTTTATATCCGCAAAAGCATCATTGGGTAGCAAGTTATATAATTTAGCTTTTCGTTTAAGCTGGTATAATTTCATAACGTCGCGGTTCTGAGTAGCGGCTATCATATAGTTGTTGTTTGCTCCCCTTAACTTTACCAGCGCCTTACCATTGCCCTGTATATATATACCGCTTTTTAAAATACTAAGTGGTTGAAAACCGCCCTTACCATTACCTTTCAGATACAAACCGTTCAGGGCATCATACCGGCCGGTAGTTACTTCTGTGCCGTAATCGTTACCGTTTACAATCACGTCCAGGTTGCCGTCACCGTCAAAATCATCAACGGTTATACCGCACCATACGGATGCCTGCGCCTCAATGTGTAGTGCTTTGCAAGTAAACTTACCTTTGCCATCATTTTGCAGGTAGCAGGTTTGCAGGTTATTTACTTTAAGCCGCTGCTCCCCCTTGCGCATGTCCGGTGTTATCATCTCATCCATTGTAGCTGTGGCAAATGATTTATAATTTTGAAACTTTATACGCATACTGATCATCTGCTTTACAACATCATCCCGCGTTTGCGCCGGAAACTCCTTTAGCTTGCCTTCCTGATCTTTCAGGTATAATGAAGGAAAAGCATCATAGCTGCCATTCTGATCATAATCCTTTGCTGTAATAAACATCGGATATTTATCGCTCGCTTTGTAAAAGGTATTGAGCCCGGTATTCCCTGCTAAATAATCAATATCACCGTCGTGGTCAAAATCGCCCGCGGCTATGGTATTCCACCAGCCCAGTTCATTGCTCATGCCCGAGGATGCCGTTACATCTTTGAACGCACCTTTATTATTCTTAAGAAATTTAACCGGCATCCACTCACCAGCCATGATGAGGTCGGGCCAGCCATCATTGTCAAAATCGGTAAACAAGGCATCACATACCAGTCCGGCATTATGCAACGCTGGCGCTACCGAGGCCGTTACATCCGTAAATTTAACTTGACCGCTCCTACTATCATTACGTAATATACAACTGGATACCGGTTTAGGATAATTCCACGGACTTACCCGGCCCGATACAAATAGGTCAATATCGCCATCCTTATCATAGTCCACACCACGTACGCATAGCTTGCTGGTATAGTTTTGCGGCAATGCATTAGCCGCTAAGGTATAATTCCCTTTGCCATCGTTGATATAAAGGCGGTCCTGGTATGCAGGAGAGTTGGGCTCGTTCTCATAGCCGCCGCTGGCTATGTATAAATCCAGGTCGCCATCACCATCGGCATCAAACAACAGGGTGCCTTCATCTTTAACCGTAGCTTTACCCGCAAGCGGCGCTGCCAGTGCTTTTTGTATGAATTTACCATTGGCTTGTTGCAATAATACCTGTGCCGGATATTTTGAGGTACCTCCAATCACCATATCATCATAACCGTTACCATCCACATCTCCGGCGGATAAAGCAGGTGCATACTCGGACAGCTTATGCGGTAACAGTTTTTGAATGTTAAAGTCGATAAAGTCATCATCCTGGTGCTTATAATTAATGCCACGGGCCCTTGTTACTTCAGTAAACAGGCTTTGGGTATTGATTGCAGGCCGATTGAAACTGTAAGGCTTGCGGGCGTTGGCATAATTTACCTTTAGCAAGGTATCAGCCTTCACCTGCGTAAGGGTTTGCTGCATACCGCCGGGCCACTTAATTACCACCGAATCCACCTTGCTAATCTTACCTAAGCCAAAGTGAGCAATATTTTGCATGGTGGACAAATAACCCCGGAAAGGATTATGCTCATACACCTGATGCTGCCCATGATTATAATAAATATCAGCCCATGCACCTAAGCCTTCTTTGTTATCCTTATTTCCTTCAAAGGCAATCTGCAGGTAATGGTTACGATTGCCTTCATTCTCGCGACTTGTGTTTTTATACACCATAGCCTCAGAGTTGATGTTATTAATCACCATATCCAAATCGCCATCATTGTCTAAATCGGCATATACGCCGCCGTTAGAGAATGTTGAAACGGTTAGGCCCCAATCCTTACTAACATCGTCAAACCGCAGGTTACCTTTATTATGATAAGCATAGTTTGGAATTTGTACCACCGGTATTTGTGTAAGCACCTGCTGCTTTGAAGCAACAGCTACCGCATTGTTGCGAAAGGCTAAAAAATCATGGTCAGTTACGTCTCGCGGGTAGCCGTTGGTAATCACTATATCGCGGTAGCCGTCATTGTCAAAATCGGTGATGATGGGGCACCAGCTCCAATCGGTTTGTGCAATACCGCTTAAGAAAGCCATTTCCCCAAAAGCCGGGTCGCCAATGGAATCATTCTGCCCCACCCTGGGCCCCTCATTCACTTGCAAAGTATTGCGGGGATACTGATACTGGTAATGATAGTAATCGAAGTTCTGGTACATCTGGTACGAGTTGGGACTCATGAACATCTTTTTCCGGTAATTATCCTCCGGGTTCATGTCCAGCTCAAACACATCTGCCAGGCCATCATTGTTGATATCTATTACATCCTGCCCCATACCGCTGGCCGAAGTATGCTTAAAGTACTGCTGTGATTTGTCGGTAAACGTACCGTTATGGTTGTTGATGTACAGGATATTACTGGAGAGAAAATCGTTGGTAACATAGATGTCTTTCCAGCCATCGCGGTTAATATCCACAATGGTAGTACCATGCCCATAACCCATAATGGTAATTCCTGCCTGTTTGGACACATTAGTAAACATGCCATGCCCCAACCCTGCATTATAATCATTACGATACAGGCGCCCTGTGCTGGGATGGCTGCCATCGGTAACCGTAGGTTTGAATATACTCTGGTTATCATCCTGAAGCGATTCGTTTACGGTAAGGTACATATCCAGATCGCCGTCATTATCATAATCAAAGAACGAAGCCATGGTGGAATGGCAGTTGGCATCCAAACCGTAATCTTTTGCCTGTTCTTTGAAACGCGGCACTCCATTGGCTGCGTTACCAGTATTGATATAAAGCAAGTTGGTGCGCTTAGCCGGATCATTTAATAAGGTATTACATACATAAATATCAGGGCGGCCATCATTGTTAATGTCTACCACAGCTACGCCCCGGCCCCAGCCGCCTTTACCGCCTACACCGGCCTGCGGGGTAATATCCTCAAATTTAAACCCGCCCCTGTTGAGGTACAATTTATTAGATACCGCATTGCCGGTAAAGTAAATATCAGGCAAACCATCGCCATTAAAATCTCCAATACCCACGCCCCCGCCGTTATAGATATTGATCATATCCAGCGGGTTGATCGAATCATTCTCGATGATTTTATTATTAAAGGTTATACCGGTTTGCGACGAAGGCATTTGCTTAAAAAGCGTAGCTTTTTTGCAGGAATATAATGCAGTGGAAAGAAACAGTATAAACAGGGAAGTAAAAATTCTCATGCCTGAAACAATTTTGGGCTTTGGCTATAACGCAAAAAAAGAGGTGAAGATATAAAATCTTCACCTCTTTTTTATGAAAAACCGTAAGGCTGATTAATAGCCGGGGTTTTGTTTGATGTTACCCTGAGTAATATCAATTTGTGCCTGTGGTACAGGGAACAATTCGTTTTTACCTTGTGTAAACCGTGCACCTCTTAACAGCGTTTGCGGGAAGTTGGCAATGCTGTTGGTGTGGGTTAAAAAGGCATTGATCTGGGCTGCCATAAAGCCGGCACCCATCACACCACCGGTTGAACCGTCCCAGCGCTGCAAGTCAAAGTAGCGATGACCTTCCATACCGAATTCCAATTTGCGCTCGAACTGCACAGCAGCGCGGGCCGCGTCTTTGGAAGCAAAAGGAGTTGTATATAAGCCAACCTTATAGTTAGCAGCATACTGGGTATTATCAACAATTGTTTTTGACGCGTCTGTACCAGTGTAACCAGTCAAACGGCCTTTCACCCAGTTTGAAGGATCGGCGGCACGTGCCCTAACTTGGTTAATGTAACCTTGTGCAGTTGCTAAACTACCTACTTCAATTTCGCATTCTGCTGCCCAAAGCAGCACATCAGCAAAACGGATCAGGTTATAAGAGTTAGCAGTTGCCTGGTTGGGCGCCCAGCCACCGTAAGTATCACTGGTGGTAGCTTGCGCACCTTTGTAATATACGTTTTTAATAGGGCTGTAAGGGCCGCCATTCACCTGGTCACGGGCCCAGGCAGCTCCCGGATGGATACCCCAGTCCAGGTAAGGAATACCGCGACGACCTGCAGTCCAATCCAAACGTGAATCTACAGGAGTAGTTACGTCAGGGAAGTAAGCAACACTTTCAGCAGCAACACCTTCATCATTTTTCAAATCAGAATTGTCGAAAGTTGTAATTAAAGGCAATCCATTTGCATCAACTTTAAATGAATTTACCAAACTAAAAGTAGGGTTGTAGAAACCGCAGCAGGTAGCAGGGCCGCCTGAAGGGAAGTTCAACACATCTCCACCATTACCGTTAAAGCCGCCGGCATTATCACCTACCGAAGTTTGCACCTGGAATACAGATTCTACACCATTACGTGTTGATGGATTAAAGTTATCCGCAAACTTACCTAATGCTAATTTTTTGCCACCTGCATTTACACCATTAGTAATAATATCCCTTAACAAAGTTAAAGCTTCGTTATACTTATGATCAAACATGTAGGCTTTAGCTAAGAATGCCTCTGCTGAATACTTGTTGGCACGGCCAATTTGCGGCTGGGTTGCAGGCAAAGCATCGGCTGCTGCTTTAAAATCAGCTTCTATCTTATCCCAGATCGGCCCAGGGTTACCTACATTGTAATTACCATTATCATAAGTGATGGTTTCATCAGCATAAGGTACGTTACGCCAGATCTTAGCCAGTTCCATGTGGTAAAAACCACGCAGAAAACGGGCTTCACCTGTTACTACTTTTGCATAATCAGCGCTAACTGAACCATCAGTTACCAGTGGCAGTTCGCGAATTACGTCAT
Source organism: Mucilaginibacter sp. (assembly GCF_965200995.1). Classification (GTDB taxonomy): domain Bacteria; phylum Bacteroidota; class Bacteroidia; order Sphingobacteriales; family Sphingobacteriaceae; genus Mucilaginibacter. The sequence goes on from NZ_OZ241743.1 coordinate 301,219, forward strand.
TGGCACGTTGTACGCCGTTAAACATTACACGCCATTTCGGGTCCAGGTAACCGTTAACGCCTGAAGCGGTATATGAAGCAATTTGCGCGGCACCTGGCTGATCACCGTTGGTTGAGCCTTTAAAGGCATCACCGCCTGCTACACCACCATATACCCAGTTGTTGGTACCAGAAGTCCAGGGATCAGCCGGACCGTCTTGCAATACACCATCCAACAGTGAATACGCACCGATCAGCAAACCATCTACACCTGCTTTATTAGCCAGTACCGTTTGGTTTAAAGTACCGCCTGGAGCTTTATCCAAAAAGTTTTTACAGGAGAACGAAGTAGCCATTAAAGCTATCGCACCCGGAACAATTATTTTATATTTTAAATTTTTCATTATTTATTTTGTTAAGCGAATTAGAAACTCAAATTAACACCAATTAAATATCTGCGCTCGTTGTTAGGGTAGTTACCATAATCAATACCAATTGCATTTTGGTTACCACCGGTAGCCTGAATTTCAGGATCTAAGCCTTTATACTTAGTAATGGTAAACAAGTTAGCGCCCTGTAAGTAAATACGCAAGCGGTCTATACTAACTGCCTTTAACAATGAAGGGCTGAAAGTATAACCAATTTGCAAAGTACGTAATTTCAGGAATGAACCAGACTCTACATAGTAAGAGTTAACCTGCTGATCCGTACTAAAAGAACTTGGCAACGACTGATTTACAGCAGCTGGATTCAGGTTAGTTGGTGTCCATGAATTGTACAGCGCATCCTTGTTTTTGTTACCAGGGAAAGTGGTGTAGAATTCAGTAAAGTATTTCACATAATTAAACACCTTGTTACCGTATACACCGTATAAGGTTGCTAATATATCAATGTTTTTATATTTAGCGCTCAGGTTTAAACCGTAGTTGAACTTAGGGTTAGGATTACCAATGTAAGTACGATCCTTATCATCAATTACTTTATCACCATTTAAATCAGCAAACTTGAAAGCGCCCGGAGCTGCACCGGCCTGAGTTGGAGATGCGGCAACATCAGCAGCACTGCTAAAGTAACCTATTTGCTTGTAACCATAAAATTCACCAACTGAATGGCCAAGCTCGTTTCTAACAATGGTACCAATACGTGAACCGGCAGTAGGAACGTTGAAAGGCAAATCAGTAATACGGTTTTTGTAAGTAGTAAAGTTAGCGCTGATATCAAAGCTCAGATCGCTGCTCGGGCGAATGTGATAAGTAGCAGAAGCTTCAAAACCCTTATTTTTGATTTCACCTAAGTTAACAAACGGAGGTGCAGCGCCACCTAAAGTAGCCGGTAATGTTACCTGGAACAGGAAATCAGAAGAAGTTTTTACGAAATACTCTGCAGTTACATCCAGCTTATTACCAAAGAAGGTACCATCAAAACCAAAGTTCAGCGTCTTGTCAGTTTCCCAAGTGGTATTGCGGTTACCTAACTGGCTGTTATAGAAACCTAATGTTGGCGTGTTGTATGAGCCGTCAATAGGGTAAAAAGAAACACCAGCTCTTTGAGAATACAGTGTAAAAGCATTGGCACCAGAAGTATTACCAGCAAATGCTGCCAAACCGTAGCTGCCACGCAATTTCAAATCGTTAATCCAGGTAAATTGCTTCATGAAATCCTCTTGCGAAATTCTCCAGGCCAGAGAAAATGCCGGGAAAGTACCGTATTTGCGGCCGGTAAAAAATGCAGAGTAACCATCACGACGTACAGTTGCACCCAAGATATACTTATCGTTATACTGATAATCTAAACGTGCAAATTCTGACTGGCGAGAAGTTGGAAAATAACTTAAACCACTATTTATAGTACGATTTGCTAATGCAGTGTTAGATAAACTAACATAATCAGGCTCTATAGAGAAAGGATTTAAGCCCTGACCGCTTATGTTACGGTTATAGTTATCCTGCTGCTCATAGCCCGCTAATACTTTCAAATTGTGCTTTCCAAATATCTGTGCGTATTGTACTGTATTGGTCCAGTTGTAAGTACTGTTAAACCCGGAACCTTCACCATAATTTGCAGGCACCGCATGGTTTTCACCGCTTTCGTATGGGTTAGGATTGATATAGGTGAAATAGTAGTTATTAAACCTGATGTTGTACGAAGTACGTGCAGTAAAATGCTTCAGGAAGTCGGCTTCAGCAAAACCGGTAGCAATTACTTCCCAGTTCTTATTGGTATTGTTAGCAACACGCTCACGTATAGCAACCGGGTTATTGGCATTACCTAACTGGGCAATACCAGCATAAGTACCACCATAATTACCGCCAATATCATAAATCGGAATATTAGGCTGTATACGGTAAGTGTAAGAAACCGCGTTACCTTCATCCAAATTCGTATATCCGCCAGGAGTGCTGGTAAAATAAGCCTGTGCAGTTTCACCAATGCGGATATGATCCTTTATATTAAAGGTAGTATTTACACGGGCGCTGTATCTTTTATAAAAAGAATTAAGCAGCGTACCGTTTTGATTCAAGTAATTAAATGACAAGAAATAGCTGTTCTTATCATTTGCACCGCTTGCACTTAATGAATGTGAAGTGAAAGGAGCTGGCTTAAAAATAGCATGAAACCAATCTGTACCTGCACCGGTTGCAAACTGCTGGATTAAGTAATCATTTCCAGAATTTTGCGGGTCAAACTTGTATAAAGCCGGATTTGCACCACCGGTGGTTGAGTTAGTAACGCCTTTAGCACCAGCACCTTGGTAACCATAAGCTGCATATTTGCCATTAATTAATAATGGGTTGGTTGGATCAGCTAAATTAAGTAAGGATGTAAACTCATCTGCACCTAACAAGTTTAACGGGTTACCTGGTAATGGGCGTTGTGTACCATAATATGCATCATAAGAAATGGTAGATTTACCTTTACCTTTTTTGGTTGTAATCAATACTACACCATTACCACCGGATACACCGTATTGCGCAGTACCCACAGCATCCTTCAATACGCTGATTGATTCGATGTCATTTGGGTTGATATCACGCATACTGTTGGTTTGCACACCGTCAATTACATACAGTGGCTGCGAGTTCTGGAAGTTACCAATACCGCGAATGTAAACCTGGGCATCAGAACCCGGGTTACCTTGTGTTACTACAGTAACACCGGCAGCCTGGCCTTGCAGTAACTGATCAGAACTTGCAGTTGCCAATTGCTTTGCAGCACTTACGTTTACTGTAGCTACTGAACCGGAGATGTCCTTTTTAAGCTGGGTAGTATAACCAGTTACTACTACTTCGTTTAATGAGTTCTGGTTGGTTGCCAGCGTTACTGACAGTGTGGTAGAAGCTCCGATAGTTACATCCTGACTTTGATAGCCGATGTAAGAAATAGTAAGCACCTGACCACGGGCGGCACTAATGCCGAAGTTACCGTTTGCATCAGTAACTGTGCCAAAGGTGGTGCCTTTCAGGCGCACAGATGCGCCGATAACAGGCTGCCGGTCATCAGCGCCTATTACTTTACCGGTAATTCTGGTTTGTGCTGATGCCGCCATTGAGAGAAGCAGGCAGCAGAACAGCCCTAAAATTACCCTTCCTTTAAGAAGTAGATTTTTAAGCATGTGTTTTTTGAATTTAGTTGATTAATTTATATAAGTTGTTGATTAAGCTACGGGAGCGCATAAAAACTTAAAAGCACAATTGCACATCCCTGTGCCGGCAATGTGATGCTGTAAGTGTAATGCTGTTGATGAAGAAGAGGAAAGTAGACTTTTAGCCATACGCAATTAGGGTTAATATTTATTATACTATTAATCAATACCGATTTAAGTTATCGGGACTATAAATAAAAATGTAATACTGTTAATACTACCTGGTTTACAACTGGTAGCAAGCGGTTTAAATTTGCCTGCTATTTATTTTTCTAATGTAGAAATCAGACGAGGAAAAGACAACAGTGTAAAAAGATTTGCAAAAAAATCACTTAAACGCGCTGTGCCTAATATTATTAATAATTATTTAACACCAAATTTATAAAAACCTACTGCGGACACCATTTTTTTTGGAAATTTTTAAAACAATATTATAAAACTTTTGAATGCTCTTTTTCCACATTTTTAAAATGTACAGTTGAAAACAGCATAATGTCCACAGTTTTTTCTGAGATTATAGTGAGGCCTGTATATTAATCTGGAGCATGGTAAAACTATTGGATGATGATAGTGTAACAGCGTTTAAGGTGATTAATTTAATGAAAATTTATGCTGTATTTACTTAAAAGCAATACATTTAAATCCGGCCTTCAATTATAATATTGTAAAGGATTGTTCTACAATGGTGCGATATAAAAATGAGGCAGTTGGTACCAGGTAGTTACCAATGGTTGTTACTGTGTATCTTTGAAAAATTAGCAGCAGTTTGAATCCGGTTAGTGAAGTGAAATGCCCGCATTGCAGGGAGTGGACGCTGTGGCGCGGGCATATTGATGACCGGTGCCTCTATTGCGGCTCCTTTTTAGATCCGCAGCGATTTTCGCGCGAGGTAGAAAAGAAGATACGCCGCGAAGTTGTAACCGAAAACGATCTTTTTTACATTGGCCCGCATGATGGACCGGTAAGGCGTTACCTGAAGCAGCGGCTTAATGCTATGCGGTGGCTGCTCTATTATGTGCAGTTAGTATTTGTAACCTTCATCAGCCTTATTATGCTATTGCTTAGCTTGCTGGCCGGCTAAATGAAAACCCTTTGCAATCCCTACTTTGTGATTTGCTGTATAATATGGCTTGTTATTCAGCTAACGCGCTCATTGCTGCCGGTCGCCCCTGCTTATATTAATGGCTACCTTACTGATTTTGCCGCAGGGCCGGTGATAGCTACACTTGGCTTATGTTTTATGCGGGTAGTGGTTATCCGCAATAATTATTACGTTCTTTCACCTAAACAAGTGGCATTTGTAATTATTTACCTGTCTTTGCTATTTGAAGGGCTTTTGCCTCTGCTATCAAATAAATATACTGCTGATTGGGCGGACATTGTTTTGTACGCAAGCGGAGGCATATTCTTTTATAAAGTGATAAACAAACCTTTAACTTAAAATTATATAAATTACAGCAAAGGCAGTATTTCAGAAAAGAGGCCATAAAGCTATAAGGGCTATAGCTTTATGGCCTCATCAAAAAACATTATACGTTAACTATTCATCGTCCTGTACAACCTGAATTACGATCTTTCCCCTCACATGGCCTTCTTCACTTACCTTATGTGCTTCAGCTATTGCGTTCAGCGGATATATTTTTGTTATGATGGGCTGTATCTTACCTTCATTGAGCAAACCGCCTATAATATTAAGTTGTTCGGGCGTTGATTGCGCCATATACGGTATACCTTTAATGTTCTTTTCCTTCAGTATCTCCTCATCGGCAATACCTACGGTAGAAACCAATATACCTCCGGGCTTTAACACTTCTACCGAACGTTTTTGCGTTTCGCCGCCTATAGTATCATATACCACATCAAAGTCCTTAAGTAAATCTTCAAACTTATCTTTGTTATAATCGATAACTTCATCCGCACCTAAATCTTTCAAAAATTGGATGTTGGCTTCAGAAGAAGTGGTGGCCACATATGCCTTTTTCCATTTGGCAAACTGGATAGCAAAAGTACCTACCCCGCCAGAACCACCATGTATCAGAATCTTTTGGCCCTGCTGTAACTGCCCGTGGTCAAATATTCCCTGCCAGGCGGTTAAGCCGGCTAAGGGTATGGAGGCCGCAGTTTTGTAGTCTGCTTTTTCCGGCTTTAAAGCCAGTTCACTTACTTTCACAACTACATATTCAGCATATGTACCGTTCCGGCTTACATCAGGGCGGCCGTACACGGCATCTCCGGTTTTAAATGTGGTTACGCCACTACCTACCTTTTCTATAGTGCCGGATACATCCCAGCCTAAAATCAGCGGCAACTGGTAATCGCCATGCTGCCCTGAGCGCACTTTCCAGTCAATGGGATTAACACTGGTGGCATATATTTTCACCAATGCCTCACCGGCCTGCGGTTCAGGCGCAGGCACATCTTCATACTTTAATTGTTCGGGGCCGCCAAATTGGTGAATGATTACTGCTTTCATGGTTTTATTTACAAAAAGCCAAAGACCTGCAGCCCGAACGGGCTTCAAATTCTTTAGCAGTTAAAATTTAATAATTCTTTTATTGATTTATACCTGATTGATCGGGCCGGAAGTAACTACTTGTATTTTTCCGGTTTGCCTTCAGAAGTGTTATGATTTATCTACCAGCTTCCAGCTTTCTGCATTGTAGCGGTCGCCGGTATCCGGATAACGGACCAGCAAATCATCTATCGCTTTGAAATCGGTATCAGTAAGTACTACATCGGTACAGGCTGCATTGTCCTTTAACTTATCGCGCTTCTTGGTACCGGGAATGGGAATAACATTGTCGCCTTGTGCCAGCACCCAAGCCAGTGCCAGTTGTGCCGGTGTACAGCTTTTTTGCTGTGCAAGCTGTGCAAAGCCATTGGCTAAATTTGTGTTGTTCTGCTGATATGCCTCCTGAAAGCGGGGCAACCCCTTTCTGAAATCGTTATCGGGCACTTCATTCATATTTAAGGTATTGGTCATTAATCCCCGGGCCAGCGGGCTGAACGGCACAAAAGTAATATTCAATTCCTTACATACCGGCAGCACCTCCTTCTCCGCATCGCGGGTAAGCAGCGAGTACTCACTTTGCACCGCGCTGATAGGATGCACGGCATGTGCTTTACGGATGGAATTGGCAGAAACTTCGGACAGGCCGATGTATTTAACCTTACCCTGCTTTACCAGTTCGCCCATGGCACCTACCATTTCCTCAACCGGCACATTAGGATCAATACGGTGGGCATAGTATAAATCAATTACCTCTACCTTAAGGCGCTTCAAACTGGCTTCGACCGCCGTTTGCAGGTAGGAGGGCGAACCGTCAAAATAAGTGCCGCCTTCCGGCTTTGGCCGGAAACCAAACTTGGTGGCTATGAATACCTTATCCCGGTTAGGTGCCAGCACTTTTGAGATGAGCTGCTCATTTTCGCCGTTGCCATACACATCGGCCGTGTCCCAGAAATTGATACCTAAATCAAGCGCCAGGTGCAGGGTGGCTATTGATTCTTCATCATTGGTGGTGCCATAAGCATGGCTCATTCCCATACAACCTAATCCTATAGCCGAAAGGCTGATACTGGTATCAGCAAAATGCCTGTAATCCATATTTCACAAGAGTTTAATTTTTTAATTCACTTTAGCTATGATACTAAAAACTGAATAGCCAAAAGGTTTGAAAGATGTTGAGATAGTGAAGCGTATGGGTATGCTACATTTAAAGTTGTGGATTAATTAAGTATGGTATGAATTTACCTGTCATCTTCCCTGTATTTCTTGTAGAGAATATCCGACTCTGATAAAAGCTTCTCTCTCAACATTTTTACACCTTAACAGTGCAATTATAATATTAAATTGCAGGCATCAACCCTTTACACACTGCGCATGAAATTTAAATTTTACGCTGCCTTATATTTTGCCTGCTCGCTCAGCATGGTACGTGCCCAAAGCATTCCTTCCCCAAAACAACATTTTGGTTTTACCATAGGTGCGGATTACAAGCTGGCTAACTTTACCCAAACTGAAGCATATTTTAAAAAACTGGCTGCCAGTACGCGTACTAAATACATAGATATTGGCTTAACCGAAGAAGGGCGGCACCAGTTTATGCTGATCGTTTCTTCGCCTGCAAACATTAAACAGTTAGAAAAATACAAGCATATCTCTCAGCAATTGGCCCGTGCCGAAAATTTAACCGATGTGCAGGCCCGTGCCTTAGCTGCGCAGGGTAAGGCTGTAATATGGATTGACGGCGGATTACATGCCAACGAAACGGTGGGTATCCATCAGCTGATTGAAACGGCCTATCAGCTGGTAAGCCGCAATGATGCGGAGGTGAAGCATATTTTAGATAATACCATCATTTTACTGGTACATGCCAACCCCGACGGGCAGGAGCTGGTATCAAACTGGTACATGCAGGAAAAGGATTCCACTAAGCGCAACATGAATATACCGCGCTTATATGAGAAATATATAGGGCATGATAACAACCGCGATTTTTTTATGATGAACATGAAAGAAACGCAGAATATTACCCGCCAGCAGTACATTGAGTGGCTGCCGCAGATTGTGTACAACCATCACCAAACCGGCCCCGCCGGCTCGGTAGTGGCCGGCCCGCCCTACCGCGATCCGTTTAATTATGTATATGACCCCTTACTGGTAACCAGCATAGATGCGGTGGGCGCCGCCATGAACAACCGCATGAATGCCGAAAATAAACCAGGTTATACCCAGCGTAGCGGCACCAGTTTTTCCACCTGGTGGAACGGCGGCCTGCGCACCACGCCCTATTTTCATAACATGGTAGGGCTGCTTACTGAAATTATAGGCAGCCCTACCCCATCCAGCATTCCGCTGGTGCCTGAGCGGTTAATGCCGAACGGTGCTACGCCCAACCCGGTAGCGCCGCAGCCCTGGCACTTTAAGCAAAGCATCGATTATTCAGTTTCCTTAAATTATGCGGTGCTTAATTATGCGGCCGACCGGCGGCAGGATCTGCTGTTTAATATTTACCGCATGGGTAAAAATTCTATTGAACGCGGCAGCCGCGACAACTGGACTTTATCGCCAAAAAAGGTTGATTCCATCAACCGCGCTTTTAAGAAAGATACAGCTAACCGTCAGGCCGCCGCCGGAGGTATAAGGCCGTCGGCTATACCTGTAAAATATTATGATCAGGTGCTGAAAGACCCTACGCTGCGCGATGCACGGGGTTACATCATTCCGGCAAGTCAAACCGATTTCCCAACCGCCGTAAAATTCATTAATGCCCTGATACGTTCGGGTATAGCGGTACAGCAGGCTACGGATAATTTTATGGCAGGCGGCAAATCCTACCCTGCCGGCTCTTATATAGTAAAAACCAACCAGGCATTTCGCCCGCATGTGCTGGATATGTTCGAGCCGCAGGATCATCCTAATGATTTTCAATACCCCGGCGGCCCGCCGGTGCGGCCTTATGATATTACCGGCTGGACACTGGCCTACCAGATGGGCGTAAAATTTGACCGGGTGCTTGATGATTTTAACGGGCCTTTTAAACGGATTAATTATGGTGAGTTGCAACCTCGGCTTTTCGTAACTATGCCGACGCCAAATATATTACCGAAAGGTTATCTACTGGCAGCGGGTTCAAACAATTCATTTATCGCAGTCAATAAATTAATCAGTAGCGGCGAAAGCGTTTACCGCACTTCCAATGGTGATTTTTACGTAAAAAATGGTGCTCAATCGTTTAGAATATTAAATACAACAATGGCCAAAGTTGGTATTAATGTTCAGGCAGCCGGAGATTTTCCTGCAAACTCAATAAAAATCAATCCTGCCCGTATTGCTCTATTAGATGTTTACGGTGGCTCCATACCCGCCGGCTGGATTAAATGGTTAATGGAACAGTACCAGTTTCCTTACCAAATTATTTACCCACAAGATATTGATGCAGGCAACCTGAAAAGCAAGTATGATGTAATTGTATTTGCCAGCGGCACCATTCCGGCAGCCGGCAACCGCCGTGGCGGTGGTGAAGGTGGCCGTAACAATACGGTTCCTATAGAATATCAGCGCATGACTGGCCGGATTACGGCCGAAAAATCAGTGCCGCAGCTCAGGGCATTTTTAGAGGCGGGGGGACACGTAGTTACCATTGGCACCAGCGCCAATTTGGCTTACCATTTGAATTTACCTGTAAAGAATGCGTTAGTTGAAACTGCCGCCAACGGACAAACCCGCCCCTTACCCGAGGATAAGTTTTATATACCCGGCAGCATCCTGCAGGTAAGCGTGGATACCCGGCAGCCGGCCAACTGGGGCATGGAAGCCGTGGCCGATGTGGACTATGATACCAGCCCGGTATTTAAATTTGAGGCTGACGCCACTAAACAAGGATTAACGCCCCTTATGAGCTTTACTACTGCAAAACCATTAAGAAGCGGTTGGGCATTGGGGCAGCAGTACTTGTATAATACTGTAGCCGCGTTCGAAGCCCCGGTTAATAAAGGTAAGCTAACCGTTCTTGGCCCGGAAATAACTTTCAGGGGGCAGGCACAGGGTACCATCAAATTATTATTTAATCAATTGTACACCTATTGATTAATAATTTTTAAGCACCATTGTACACAAACCGAATTAAAGTTAAATTACAGCTCGCAGGCGGCTTTAAAATTGCGGTTAGATTTTTAAACAGCGATATTTTGCGTTGCTCGGGCAGGTATGAACCTACAGATGCCCGAACAGAGCGTAATTAATTGTTTATGTATTAAGCTAAAAATACAGATCAACCCTAATAAATAAACCACATAACAGATAATATTGAATTATATAATTATAAAATATTTAGCAAACTTCATTATTAATTACTATTCATTAAACAGTAAAGATTGATATTTAATATATTTATAATATATTTACAATGTTGATGCTCAAATAAAATACTTATTTAATATTTAAAATCAAACAGTCACATGGTCTTGTCAATTGTTGACGGTGATAACAGCAAAAAACTACCCACCTGCTACAAGTGTAAATCCCCTTTATCTTCGAGGGCAAAAAGAAGTGTGTTAGTAAAAGCTTTTCTTTTCTGGCTTCCGCTTAAAAGATATCAATGCCATAAATGTAAGCGCAAACGATATATTTTAAAACCATAACTAATTTTAGCCAACCATTGTAACATTACTGTTATAATTTACGCTTATACATCTGAGTTGCACTTTGTAACGTACTATTATTTTATTGAATTGTATAAGCCGTGCCTGCAAAAAGTACCTCGCAAAAACATGTTTGCCCTTCCTGCAAACAACCTTTCCATTTTCAACAGCATCGAAGCTGGTTTGTAAAAAATGTGCTATACTTTCTTCCTCTGCGCAAATATTATTGTGCAAAATGTAAAAAGAGCCGCTACGTGTTTAGTAAGGCATAAATTAAATTGTCTATTTATTTTCGTACAATAAGTGTACTATATACCACTCAATCTGTTAAGAACAGTTATGGTTTGATTGAAGGTTAACACCCTCAGGATGGCTATACATCAAAGTTGAAGTTTAAGCGTCTAACAGACAAGAAAATAGTTTTTTGCATTACCAAAGATTATGTTAACCCTGCTATCTGGTGCTTATCTTTATATTATCAGCAAAATATTGATATTGTATAAATGAACTTATCGTTCAATTTTTCCACAATTTAAATTCATGGCTTATATATTGTAACCACCTGTATAGCAAACCACTGATAAAGTAAAAAATTTAGGCTATCGCCTTTATGACTGTTTGCAATTATAATATATACAGTAAATGAGCAGAATATTAGCAGTAGACGACGACAGGGATATTTTGGATGTTATACAGTTTATTCTTGAAGATTCAGGTTACGAGGTTGCTACCTTGTCAGATGGCACCAAATTGCTGGCTACTATACAAGAACATACACCCGATCTGATACTGCTGGATATTATGTTAGGCAATGTAGATGGCCGCGATCTGTGTAAAAATGTAAAGGCTGAAGACAGTATGCATGATATCCCTGTCATCATGATCTCTGCAAGCCATAACTTGTCAGACGTTTTAAGGCAGGATTGTGCTCCTGATGATTTTATTGCCAAGCCGTTTGACATTAATGTGCTTTTGAATAAAATTAAGGTACAATTGAAAGCTGCTGCTTAACATCAGAATGCTTCATTTTTTTTTAATACCTAAACAATTTTGTTGTTTCTATTCATTTACACCTTTGTATTTAAGTAAATATTCAGTTCATCTTTAATTTTCCGCTCCCAGCCAAGTTGTGCAGCAGCATCCTGACCATGCCGGGTTTCATTATCGTAATCTTCCTGCATCACATTCATCTGGTGGTAGAACTTATAATAAGCCGCATGGATAACGCCATCGTACTCCTCTACCGGCAAAGTTGTTTGCAGCAACTGCCGTTTGTAACGCTCACTAATGATTTTCACAATGTCGAAATGCAGTTGTTCATGGCTTAAGGCTGCCGGCGTGCGGCTGTAGTTCTTTACCCAACAGGCACTTTTAGGTACGTATACTTTTATTGCCATGTTAACCTTTACCACACCATTGGTTAATTTTTGGTGCAGATCAAACCCAAAACCCGGAAATACTGAAGCTGCATAGCGGCTGCCGTAAGGTTTATCCCTGAAATCATCCCACCTCAGCGGGCGCGAAGGGCTATAATATATGGTGTCTCCCTCCACCGGCTCACTGTAGTCCATAATGTTCAAATGAACAGCAGTGGCCAGCTGCAGGTTATGATCAGCCTCCTGTTTCATCCAATTTGAAAAATAAGCTAAGCCATTTACCAGGCTGCGCCTTAAACCGGGTTCAATTACCATGCGGTTTCCACTGGGGCGTATATAGTGCATACCTCCCTTGTAGTCAATTAAATGTACAGTATCGTTACCACGTTGGATACCGAAAGATAATTCTGTGGTTACCCGGCCATCTATACGCAGGTCGGGTAAAAGCGTTTCAATTACTCTGAGTTGCCTGATGCCAACAATTATGCTGCGCTTCTTATTACCGTTCAAAACGTTGCGGGCAATAAATTTGCGCAACGCATTTACTGTTCCGCCCTGCAGGTTGGTTTTCTCAATGGCTGTAGTTCCTGCTGCACCATCGGGAATAAGCCAGGCCACGGCAGCGGCATCTGTGCGTTCATCGGCTATGCCGGTTATGGCATAGGTATCAGCCTCCAGCGGTTGCGGCTCATTTTGCAGTATAATAGCGGCTGCCGGCTGCGGAGGATTCTGATAGGCTGTAAAAAGCACAGCCAGCAGGCTTGCGGTAAACAGCAACATGACACGCCCAACACCCAATCTTAACTTTTTTTGCATCATATTTATAACGAAGTTTTTCCAGCCTGTTATATCGGCAATAAACTGTAATGCAAATAGTTGACAGCCTGCTGACCATTTTAAACGCTATCGGGTAAATACTGATTAAGGCAATCGGCTCGTAAAAAAGCGCCCTTTGGCATACCACCTGAAATTTCGTTACGTTTAAAATGTGCTTTATCATTTGTGATTGATAGCTTTGGATTGCATTTTTGCACTGGCTCTGAAGCCATCATCAAGGATACCCTTATGTTTAAACTCAAGTACGCCGTATTTTCTGCACCGTTGTTGCTTACCCTGCCTGCATGGGCGCAGCAAAACCCCTCATTTAACATTTACCGCACTTACCACACGGCTACCGAGTTAATGGATAAGCAAAAGTATGTGGCGGCTGCGCAGCAGTTTCGTAACATCGAAGAGCACCGGCTGCAAACACAGAACCAGCCGCGCTTTGAGTCGGAGTTAACCCAGCTGCAGGAAAACGCCCAGTATTATGAAGCGCTTTGCGCACTTGAGCTGGGTAATGATGATGCAGAGAGCATGTTCAAACGCTTTATCAATGAGCACCCCGAAAATCCGCTCAGTAAACTGGCGTACTTTCAAATCGGCAAGTATTACTCGCAGCAAAATAGATATACTGATGCCCTGCGCTGGTTTGAGCAGATTAAAGCAAGCGACTTGAACGGGAGTGAGCAAACAGAATACAAGTTCAGGAAAGGGTATGCTTATTTTTCTACCAATGATTACAAGAGTGCCCAAGCATTGTTCAGCGAAGTAAAAACCACACATTCTGCTTTTACTGAGGATGCTACGTACTACTTTGCCTATATTGCTTACCTCAATAAAGATTATGATCTGGCGCTGGTTAACTTCGAACGGTTAAAAAACTCCAAGAAATTCGAAAGCAGCTACCCCTATTACATCACCGCTGTTTACTTTTTAGATAAGCGGTATGATGATGTTATTAATTACGCCATACCTGTTTTAAATAGTACTAAACAGCAGCACGAAACCGAAATGCTGCGGCTGGTAGGTGCGGCCTACTTTGCTAAGGATAATTTTAAGGAGGCGGTAAACTATTACAGCCGCTTTCAGCAGCAGGATTTGGGGCGCACGCAAAATTCGCAGGACGATTATCAGATCGGTTACGCCTACTACAAAACCGGCAATGATGCCAAAGCTATTACCGAACTGGAAAAGCTGGTAGACCAAACCGACAGTTACAGCCAGAATGGCAATTACACGCTGGGCACCCTGTTTTTAAAGCAAAACAACAAGCAAAGCGCCCGTAATGCCTTCCAGGTGGCCTCAAGGTTAAGCTATGACAAGCAGTTACAGGAAGATGCCTTGTTTGAGTATGCAAAGCTATCCTATGAACTGGACTATAACAACCAGGCACTGGATGCCACCCGGCTATACCTGAAAAACTATCCGCGCTCCAAACGGACGGATGAGGTAAAGGTATTACTGGGCGAGGCCTTGCTTAACTCTCATAACTACAAGGAAGCGGTAGAGATACTGGAGCCGATTGTTACCAGTTCTGCAAATGCTGAACAGGCCTATCAAAAAGTAACTTACTACCGTGGCCTGGAATTTTACAATGAGCGTGCCTTTGAAAATGCCATCGGCATCTTTATCCGGTCATTAGACCACCAGGTGGATCCTAACATTACGGCGCTTACTACCTATTGGGAAGGCGAGGCAATGTATGAGGTGCGCAAATACCCGGAATCTGTAGAGCGCTTTGAAGAATTTTTAGCGATGCCCGAGGCTAAGAACACACCTGTATACAAATACGCAAACTATGGGCTTGGTTATGCAGCCTTTGGTGCAGAGCAGTACCGCAAAGCGGCCAACAACTTTGAACGCTTTTTAGCCAGCAATCCGCAGGATCGCAACAGCGTAAACGATGCCATTACCCGCATTGCCGACAGCTATTTTGTACTGAAAGATTATAACGCTGCATTAAATTATTATAACCGAATTATTGCACAGCATAGCCAGGGCGAAGATTATGCCTTGTTTCAGCGCGGTATGATACAGGGGCAGCAAAACGCACTCGACAGCAAGATTTCTACCCTGAGCAATGTGCTGAGCCAGTTCCCCAATTCGGATTTTGCAGATGACGCCGCCTTTGAAATTGCCTATACCTACTTTTTAAAAAATGATGGCGCACAGGCGAAAACACAGTTGCAGGCCATGATACAAAAGTATCCGCGCAGCAGTTATATACCGCGTGCGCTGGTAACCACCGGCCTGATTGATTATAATGCCAACCAAGATAACGCCGCTATTGAGTCGTTCAAGAAAGTGATTGCCAGCTATCCGCAAACGGATGAAGCCAAGCAGTCGCTGAAACAATTGGAAAAGATTTACACCGATAACGGTGATGCGCAAACCTTTATCACCTATGCCGGCACCACCCCTATCGGTAATTACAGCGCAGCCGAGCAGGAAAGCATTATGGTTACAGCTGCCAACAACCTGTACCTGAAGGGCGACTGGCAGGGTGCGGTATCGGCCGTAAATTCCTATTACGATAAATTTAAAAATCCTATTTACGACAAGCAACTGCGCTTTATTCGTGCACAGGGACTGTCGCACTTAGGCCGCAGCAACGAAGCGGTGGACGACTACCACGTAATTGTAAACGACTGGACCAGCGCCTACACTGAAAAATCTTTGATTGCCTTATCGCAGTTATACCTGTCGCAAAAGAAATATAACGAGGCCATTGTTTATTTGAAACGACTGGAAACAAACTCGGAGTACAAGGCGGATTACACCTTTGCAGTAAATAATTTAATGGTATGCTATGCGCAGATCAATATGCCTGACGATGTACTGCACTACGTAAAACTGGTGCGCGATAATGAAAAATCATCAGAAGAGGACAAGTTGCGTACCGGCTTGTATGCAGGCAAGGCTTACCTGCAAAAAGGTGACAATACCGCCGCCTTAAAAGAGTTGAACTATACGGTAGCCAATACTAAAACCATCGCCGCTGCCGAAGCGATGTATAACATTGCGTTAATTGAGTACCGTCAGGGTAGCTATAAAGCCTCGCAGAAAACTTGTTTTAACCTTACTGAAAAACTATCCGGTTATGACTATTGGGTAGCTAAGGCTTACATCCTGCTGGCGGATAATTACGTGGCGCTGAAAGACACCTTCCAGGCTAAAGCCACGCTGCAAAGCATTATTGAAAATTACAAAGGCGATGATGATGTGCTGAGCACTGCACAGCAAAAGCTGCAACAGTTAAGCCCCAACAAGACAGCACCTGCGGTTACTGCACCTGCACCGTCGCCGAAAGCCAACTCTACACAAACTATTAAATCCGATACTACTCAAACTCCACCTGCTAATCCGGGCCAGAACTAAGAAACAGAGCAACAATGAAACTAACGACTTACAGCCAACACCTGCTTACGTTAACCTTTGCGTTTTGCTCTCTTGCTGCCGGGGCACAGGTAAGGCAGCAGTCCAAAACGGCCGCTAAAAATAAACGTACTACTACCCACAGGCCGGCCGCCAAACCGGTAAGCAAGCCTGCGGCACGTAAGATTGGTGAAGCTGCTGTTAAGGTACCTGTAGATACAATAAGAAAAGGCAGCCTGCCGGCCCCGGTTAACAGCAACACCAGCCTGTCTGAAGAAATTGTGGTAACCACTACCTATAAACCCGTATTGGCTGATGCGGTGAAAATACGGCGCAACCCAAACCTCGAAGATGTAAGCCCTTACAAGGCACCGCTTACCTATACTACACTGGATAAAAAGCTTTCAAAAGACTCTGAAATTAAACCTTTAGTAGCTTTGCCACTGGCTAACGAGCGGGATACCGTTACCTCGAACAATTATGTAAAGTTAGGATTAGGCAGTTTGAAAACCACTTATGCCGAAGGTTATTTTAATAACGGTCAGGACCAAGCCCTGCAATATGGCGCTTACGTAAAACATTTTGCGCAGCAGGGCAGCCTGAACAAGCAAAATGAATCTCGCAATGATGTAGGGGTTTTTGGTAAAAGCATAGGTACCGGAAATACAGTAAGCGGAAAGCTTACTTATAATTACCGCAGCAATTATTTTTATGGTTACGATGCCAATAATCCGCCGTTAACAGCCTTCAACCCGGCACATCAAAAATTTAATACGGTTGGTGCCGAAGGCGAACTGGCTAAAAACTACCAGGACAGCACCGACCGTGCATTTACGTACGCTTTGAAGCTAAAGGGCTATCTGTTCAGCGATGCCTTTAAAGCAAGGGAGAACAACCTGGTGGTATCGGGCTTCATTAACCAAACCATTAAGCAGTTTTATGCAGGCTTAAGCGGCTCTATTGATGTTGCTTCGCAGACCGACAGCTTATATTCTCAGAATAACAGCTTATTGCGGCTCAACCCTTACCTGAAGTTTCAGGGTGAGAATTATAAGATTGATGCAGGTGTAAACCTGGTCAATCAGTTTGGCTACGCCACCAAATTTTATGTGTTCCCGTCGGCCAGATTAGAGTTACAGGTAGTGCCCAACTATGTGCGCCTGTTTGCGGAAGCTAAAGGCGATGTGAACAGAACCTCGTTACAAGGCCTGTCTTTAATTAACCCTTTTTTAGGCAAGAACCTTAATATACAAAATTCGGTCGATCAGCTGGATCTCACCATTGGAGTAAAGGGTACTATTATTGCCGGGCTGGGCTTTAAAGCCTCTGTTTTTCGTAACAGCGTAAAAAACCTGCCGCTGCTGGTGAGCAATTTCAGCCAAACGCCTTTCAACAATTCGTACCGTGTAATTTATGATGGCGGCCGCGCCCGTATCACCGGCTTTACCGGCGAACTGGATTACAAGGCATCTGATGGTTTTGACCTTTTTGGCCGGGTAGAATTTAAAGATTACTCACTGGCTTCAGAGGCACAGCCCTGGAACCTGCCTAAATTTCTGTTAACAGCAGGTACGGCTATTCACATCAGCAATAAGGTTGATATCAATGGCTCGCTGCTCATCCGTGGCAGCGTTCAGGATCCCTATCCTTATGTCGGTGCGGTTGCCGGTACAGTTTACAGGGGTACCAGCATCAATTCCTTTGCAGATTTAAGTGCAGGTGTGCAATACAAGGTTAATAAGCAGTTCAATCTGTTCTTGCAGGCCAATAATATACTGAACACCGATTACCAAACATGGCTGTACTATCCTAACTACGGATTTAATATATTTGGTGGTGTAGGCTACCGGTTCTAATCAATTTTGCAAACCGCCTGCTTTTAATTATTTTAGCCTCAAATGGATTTAGCGCTTTACATTACTGAACTGCTGCAGCAACAGGAAAAACTTAGCATACCCGGCTTAGGCATATTCAGTCAGGTACGTAAAGATGGCAGTTACCACGAGAAAAACAATCTTTTCCTGCCGCCTCACTATGAAACCCATTTTCAAGAGCAATTCTCTGATGATGATACGCTGGCACGCTACATCAGCAGCAAAAAAAATATCTCGGTAGCTTCGGCTACTTACTTTGTTGAAAAATTTGCGAACAACATAAAATTGCAGAGTGCAACTGCCGAGGTGCAACTGAGTCAGTTAGGCTGGATGCAGTTACAAAACAATAAGCTCAGTTTCAGGCCTAATGCTGCTGCTAACACCTATGAGCAGGAATACTTTGGGCTACCCGCACTTTCGGTAAATAAAATATGGGAGCAACTTTCGGGCGCCCAAAATATACCGCAAACGGTAGAAGCACTGCCTGCTGTAACGATGGATGCCACGCCCGAAGTACCGGCGCCCACCCCGGAGCTGGCAATGTTCCCTGAAGTGCTTACTCTGCATAAAGAAGCGCCCGTAACGGCAAAACCGGCTAAAACCGCTAAAGTTCAGCAACCGGCAGCAGAAGAAATTACGGAGGAATATACTGAGCCTAAAACAGGCTTTAACCCTTGGGTACTGGTATTGGTAATTATTACAGTAGCCGCTATTATATTGCTGGCATTATACCAGTACAAACCTGCACTGTTTTCACGCAAAGGCACGCCTTCGGCAGAAATAAATGATAACGCTAAGGCCGTTGTGCCGGTTGAAGCACCCGTTGAAACTACTGCTGCAGCAACTGTTAAACCCGATACCGTTGCACCGGTTAAAGACTCTGCAGCTGTAGCCGCTGCTATACCTACAATACAACCGGTAACTAAGCAACCTACGGTTAAAGATTCGGCCATGGCTGATGTATCGGCACAAACAGACCAGCCTGCAGCACCTGCAGATGCTGCTTCTAAGTACCAGATTATGGCGGGCGCCTTTGGCAACCTCAAAATGGCTAAGCAGCAGATTGCCAACTACCGTAAGCAGGGCTTGGTAGCCTGGGTGTTTGAAAACCGCCCCGGCCGCTGGGTTAAGCTTACGCAGGGCACATTTACCACTTATGCAGCCGCAGCCACAAAGCTGCATGAACTACAAACCGCAAACAAAGCGATTAAAGGCGCTTACGTATTACGACCAAAAAAGACAAACTAAATGATGATTCTTGCTCAAATTACTGATACCGCAAAGCAACTTGCCGATACCGCAAACCATGCCGCTACAGCCGCAACTACAGCCATACAAGACCAGGACCTGCGCTTTGGCGACCTGCTGATCAAAGGCGGCTGGGTAATGGTACCCATCGGCATACTGGCCGTTTTGGGGCTGGTTATATTTTTCGAGCGCTTTTTTACCATACGCAAAGCTGCTAAAAATGAATCGAGCCTGATGCAGCAGGTGCGCGGCAGCATTATGGCAGGCAAACTGGATTCGGCCATTGCATTAGCCCGCAACAGCGATTCGCCGCTGGGCCGTATGCTGCAAAAAGGCTTAACCCGCATTGGCCGCCCTATTAAAGATATTGAAGGCGCCATCGAAAACGTAGGCAAGCTGGAAGTAGCTAAACTGGAGCGCAACATCGGTATTATCGGTATTGTGGCCGGCATCGCCCCTATGTTCGGTTTTTTGGGTACCATTGCCGGGGTAATTAAGATATTTTATGACATCTCTAAAACCGATAACATCAGTATGGGTGTAATTTCGGGCGGTTTATATGTAAAGATGGTGACCTCTGCTGCCGGTTTGTTTGTGGGTATCGTAGCCTATGTATGTTACCATATACTTAATATCATGGTAGACAAGGTAATTCTCAAACTGGAAACCGATGCCGTGGAGTTTATTGATCTGTTAGAAGAACCTGCTACCGTATGAACCTGAGAAGAAGAAAAGGGCGTCCGGGTGCCGAAGTGCATACTTCGGCTATGAACGACATCATGTTTTTCCTGCTATTGTTTTTCCTGATTGCCTCTACGGTTACCAACCCTAACGTGATTAAGCTGATGTTGCCTAAATCATCTTCCGGGCAATCAGTATCTAAAAAGACGATTACCGTATCAGTTACCAAGGAGTTAAAGTATTACGTAGATAAAAAAGAAGTAACCGAAGCAGATTTACCCAGTACACTGGCCAGCTATAAATCGCTGGCTACGGAGCTTACTATCGTGTTGTATGTAGACCGTACGGTGGCTATACAGAACGTAGTGCAGATTATGGATACGGCACAAAAACTGAACATTAAACTGGTATTGGCTACTGAACCCAAATAAATATGAACTACCGCCAGCAGGAAAATAACTATCCGAAAGCGTTTTTAGCTACCAGTGTTATATTGGGCCTGGTGATGGCGCTGAGCTATTTTTTGGTGTTTAAAGCGCCTGTTAAAGAGCAGGAAGGTACCGGCGGTATTTTAGTAAATTACGGTACGGTAGATGAAGGCATGGGTGATGATTACATGAGCACCGAGGAACCATCGGTAGCGGAGAATGCGAACCACAGTAAGCCCGACAAAGTAACGCCTACTCCACCAACCGAGCAGCCGGCACAAACTGAGCGCAGTGAAAAAAACGTGGTAACCCAAAACACGGAAGATGCACCCGAAGTGGCTGCCACCAGTAAAAAGCCCAGCCAAACCATAGCCACCAATACGCCCACTAAGCCTGTACAGGCTAAACCTGCCGTTAACCAAAACGCCTTGTATAAAGGTAAAACCAACAATGGCACCGGCGAAGGCGACGGCACCGGGAACAAGCCCGGCAACCAGGGCGACCCTAACGGCTCTACGCTTACGCCTGATTATGGCAAGGGCGGCGGTGGCGGCGATGGCAGTTCGGTTAGTTTACCCAACCGCACCAACGTATACAAGCCCACGCTTACGGTTGACCGTAGCGTACAGGGCATTGTAGTAGTAGATATTATTGTGTATAAGGATGGCAGCGTGAGTTATGCGCAGGCTGGCCGGGGTACCACGGTTTCCAGCGCATCCATTATACAAAAATGCGAGGATGCTGCTAAAAAACTCAGGTTCTCTGCTTCAGAAAACGCGCCCGACCAACAACGCGGCAAAATGGTATTTCGTTTTAAAACGCAATAACGCGCTCTGTATATTTACGGCTCATAATCATGAATTACGCCGAAACGCTCAACTACCTTTACAGCCAGTTACCCATGTTTACACGCGTGGGCAGTTCGGCATTTAAAAAGGACTTAACCAATACCATTGCCCTGTGCAATTTAATGGGTAATCCGCAGCAGCAGTTTAAAAGTATCCATGTGGGCGGCACTAATGGCAAGGGTTCAACCTCGCATATGCTGGCCGCTATATTACAAATTGCCGGTTACAAAACCGGCTTGTATACCTCCCCTCACCTGCGCGATTTTCGGGAACGCATCCGTATCAACGGCCAAATGATAAGCGAGCAGCGGGTAGTAGATTTTGTAGCCAGCCACCAAAGATATTTTGAGCAGATAGAACCTTCATTTTTTGAAATGACGGTAGCACTGGCCTTTGACACCTTCGCTAAAGAGCATGTTGATATTGCAGTTATAGAAGTAGGCCTGGGCGGTCGGCTGGATTCTACCAACATCATTTCGCCGTTGCTTTCCATCATTACTAACATCGGTTGGGACCACATGAATTTGCTGGGTAATACGCTGCAGGAGATCGCACAGGAGAAAGCGGGCATCATTAAACGCCTAATACCGGCGATTATAGGCGAATATCAGCCGGATATTGCCTTTTTATTCTCACAAAAGGCAGCAGAAATGCAAGCGCCGCTGGTATTTGCCGAACAGGAATGGGAAGTAGGTAATTCAAAATTGAAAATTAAACACGCAGAAAAAGAGCAAGACTTACTGGAAGTTGAGGTGGCTTCTGTTCATTATCAACCCGCACAACACTACCATTTGCAACTTGATTTAACAGGCAGTTATCAGCTTAAAAACCTGAAAACCGTGTTATGCGCTGTAACGCAGTTAAGGCAACAGGGGTATAAGATTACCAACGAACACGTAGCTACCGCCTTGCAACAGGTACAGCAACTTACCGGCCTGCAGGGCCGCTGGCAAACCATTGGCACACAGCCGCTTATTATATGTGATACCGGCCATAACCCTGAAGGTATTGCCGAGGCGGTAAAGAATATTCATGCTACACCTTACCATCACCTGCACATGGTAATAGGTATGGTAAACGACAAAGATTTAAGCAAGGTGCTTAAATTACTCCCTAAGAACGCTGCTTACTATTTTTGCAAGCCTGATTTGCCCCGAGGGTTAGATGCAGATGAACTATCCCGGCAAGCCGCTGATTTTGAACTAACCGGAACTACCTACCTCAGTGTAACCGCCGCTCTGAGTGCAGCAAAAAAAAATGCTGCCCCCAATGATTTGATTTTCATCGGCGGCAGCACTTTTACTGTAGCTGAAGTTATTTAATCCCTCTTTGGTATATTACCTGTTCCTATTCGGTTTTAAGCTCTTTTTGTGCCGGGGAATTTTCATATTCGTAGCTGCCACCCATCAGGAAGCCCCAGGGTTTTAAGTCTTGAATGCGGTCAAAAACGATCTTTAGGATGGCAATGGTGGGAATAGACAGAAACATGCCCGACAAGCCCCAGATGGCTTCGCCTAACACAATACCCAGGAAAGTGATCAGCGCATTTAATCTTACTTTTGAGCCTACCACAATGGGCAATACCACGTTTGAATCTATTAAGTGAATAGCAATTACTGTAATAGCTACAAACAAGGCTTTTGTAAGCATACCTGTGGCAAATGTAATAGCAGTACTCAACAATAAAGCCGTAAATATACCGATATAAGGAATTATATTGAATATGCCTGTTATGATGCCCAGCAATATAGCATACTTGATACCAAGCAGCCAGAAAATTAAACAAGCTACACCTGATACAATCAACATTTCCAATAACAAACCCAATATATACTGACGCAATATTTTCTGCACGTTTTCCATGATGTCATACACTACTGACTCGTACTCATCTGTGCAGACAGCCAGTACAAAACGGAACAACAACCTGCGGTAGATTAAGATGAGGAAGGTAAAAATCATGATGAAAACGAAAAACAGGGCCAAGCCCGAAACTGCACCAAAAGTAGTTCCTACTACGGCAGTACCTTTTTCCAGTATTTTGCTGGTAGTGCTGTGCATGTAAGTATTCTGGCTGCCCCTGGTTACATGGAAAGTATCAGATATCCAATCTTGTAACTGAACAGATGACTCGCGCACCTGCGCTTGTAACTGCGGCCAGTCATTAGCCAGATTGCCAATTTGGGAGCCTACCAGGTACAATATCGAACCCACAAAAGTAATGAGCAGTATTATAGCCACAAAAGATGCGGCACTGCGCGGTAGGCGCAACTTTTGCTCAAAAAAATTGCATACAGGAAGTAACAATATGGCAAACAGGAAACCAAACATCAGGGGATCAAGAAATTCTTTTCCCTCAATGATCAGGAAACCTAAAGCGATAACGCCTAACAGGGTTAGCGTCAGCCTTGCATAGAAAGGCAATTGTACACGTGTAAATACCATAAGTGATTTCTGTAAAATGTGCAGATATTATGGCTAAACGCTGCACAAGGCGTTATGTTTGGCCCATTCAATCAACATCTTGCAGGCGCTCTAATATTTGCCTTATGTAGTTATCCATAACACGCAAAGGCTGCTTGCTAAATACCTGGTTAATGCGGTTAGCGAGTATCACGTTGCACGATACAGGCCTGTGGCCCAAAGCCGTTGCCAGGCCATAAATGCCTGCAGTTTCCATTTCTATATTAGTAATTCGCCTGCTTTGGTAATTAAAGCTCTGTAAAACAGGTAATAGTTGCGGCCATGCAGTAACGGCCCGTACCTGCCGCCCTTGTGGTGCATAAAAGCCTGGTGCGGTAACCGTAATACCATGAGTATGCCCGCGCCCAAAGAATGCAAGCAAAGCAGCATCCGCTTCAGTTACATAGGGCAACGGGGCAACGTTGGCAGGTAAAGCATCTTTAAAGGCGTTTAACAGCGCTTTATTCTGTGGTGATGCCTGCTGATGATAATAATGCATCAGGGCATCCAAACCTATGGCAGCTTCTGAAATCAGCAGGCTGTCTACCGGTATATCAGGTTGAACCGTGCCGGAGGTACCAATACGGATAATATTCAGCTGTTTAGGATGCGCATTTACGGTACGTGTAGCTAAATCTACGTTTACCAGCGCATCCAGTTCATTTAAAACTATATCTACATTATCAGTTCCTATTCCTGTTGAGATAACTGTAATGCGTTTGGAGCCGATGCGGCCGGTGTGAGTAACAAACTCACGCTTGCCTTTTTTAAACTCAACTGCATCAAAATACTTGCTTACTTCTGCCACGCGGTCCTGATCGCCCACAGTGATAATGGTATCTGCTACTTCATGAGGCAAAAGGTTGAGATGATAGACACTACCATCATCATTTAAAATCAGGTCGGTTTCTGAAACAGCAGTCATAGTATATTTCTTTAGCATTGCAAAACTACAGGTTTGCTACGCATTCAAAAAACATTTACTTTTGTTCATCCTAAAGATAATACTTACTCCAATGGTAATATAACTGGCCTGCTCAATCAAATTCGTTTCGTTTTTGGTTATTGTTTTAGCCCTGCAGGCCGTTAAATTGAGTTGAGGATATGCTCACCTGATTATCCATTTCCATTATTATTACTTTATATGTCTTGTATGCTGAACGGCCCTCATCCCGGAGTGCTTTATCCTTTGCCACTTTACCGGAAAATGGTTTTTCTGAAAAACTTAATTACTCATCCTAACATTGAAGTGGGCGACTATACCTACTATGATGATTTTGATGACCCGCAGAACTTTGAACGCAATGTGCGCTATCATTTTGAATTTATTGGAGATAAGCTCATTATTGGCCGCTTTTGTGCAATTGCATCTGGCGTAGAATTTATTATGAATGGTGCAAATCATGAGCTTACCCCGATCTCCACTTTTCCGTTTGCCATTTTCGGCAATGGGTGGGAACACATTAATGAAGGAATAAATATAGGGAACAAGTATCCAAACAAAGGCAATACTGTAATTGGCAACGATGTATGGCTGGGTTATGGCGCTACCATAATGCCTGGCGTGCATATTGGCAGCGGCGCGGTGATAGGCGCTAAGGCAGTAGTAACTAGGGATGTGCCTGATTATGCCATTGCAGGCGGCAACCCGGCCCGTATTGTCCGTAAACGCTTTGATGATGATACGATTGAACGCCTGCTACGAATTGCTTGGTGGAACTGGAGTGCCGAAACCATTACCCGGCATCTGAAGTTGATTAATAGTGGCGATATAGAGGCATTAGAAAAAGCAGCAATTTAGAACCACCTGTTGTAAAAATTGTTATCTATAAAAATCATTTACTATATAAATCAACATACCATGGCAAAGTATTCAGAAAAAGCACAGGAAAAGGTGCACGAGGAAATGCATTTAATGAAGGAAGGTAAACTGAAAAGTGGTACCAGCGGCAAGAAGGTAACCAACCCTAAGCAAGCTATAGCCATTGGCCTTTCTGAAGCGCGTAAAGACGGGGATAAAGTACCAAAAGCCCCGAAGAAGAAAGGTTGATTAAATACGGGCAACAGCCCGTATTTAATTTAATGGAAACCTTATGATTACTGTAAGCACAAGTGTCATTATTGTGCTAACAGAAACAATAAATTAGTATAAATGCACAATTATTGGTAATTTTATACTGTTACAAGCAATACTTTAAATTTTATAATGGGTAAATCAACAGAAACATTTAGTAAAAAAGAACGCGAGAAGAAAAAACTCAGAAAACAACAAGACAAAAAAAGCAAGGCCGAAGACCGTAAAGCCAACTCAGATAAGGGCAAAAGCCTTGATGATATGATGGCTTACATCGATGAGGATGGCAACATTAGCTCAACCCCTCCTGATCCTGCCAAACGTAAAAAGGTTGCGGTAGAAAGCATTCAGATCGGTGTGCCTAAGCAAGAGGATATACCGATGGATGTTGTGAGAAACGGTATTGTTACCTTTTTTAACGAATCGAAGGGTTACGGCTTCATCAGAGACCTGCAAACGCAGGATAGCATTTTTGTGCACATCAACGGCTTAATGAACCCGATAAAAGAGAATCAAAAGGTGTCTTTTGAAGTGGAACAGGGGCCAAAAGGCTTAAACGCAATCAAGGTTAAAAACGCAGTATAAGCATTCAGCATTTTTCAGATAAATAACAAAAGGTCAGCTATTATATAGCTGACCTTTTGTTATTTATAAACCTGTATTGCTTCTGAACAATTTAATGGCAATGGCTAGCAATATTACTCCAAACGCTTTTCGCAATACACCTACCCCGGTTTTGCCTAAAAGCTTTTCTAAATGCCCAACATTTTTGAGTACAAAGTAAACAAACAGCGTATTGAAAACGATGCCTACAATGATATTCTGCGTCGCATACTCCGATTTTAGTGAGAGCAGCGTAGTCATGGTACCGGCGCCGGCAATCAGTGGAAAAGCCAATGGTACGATAGAAACGGTTTGCGGCACGTCATTCTCTTCATTGAATAATCGTATACCCAATATCATTTCCATCGCAATAAAGAAGATGACCAAGGAGCCGGCAATGGCGAAAGAGGCAATATCCAGACCAATAATAGCCAGCAACCCGTTACCTGCAAACAGGAAACCTACCATCAACACCAGTACGGTAACAGAAGCCTTTTCTGATTCGATATGCCCGCCGGCCCGTTGCCGCAGTTGAATAATGACCGGGATAGCGCCAAGTATATCAATAATGGCGAATAAAATCATGGTGACAGACAGTATCTGCCGGGCGTCAAAAGATTGTAGCATAGGTCAGGCGTTTTGCTGTTCTTTTCTTTTCAAGCGAAAAGTAAGTAAAAAACCGATGAGTATAAGCAGCGCCGATAAAAAGAATACGGCATGAATAGAAACGGCTGTTATTAAACCGGCGGCTATAGGTCCTAAAGTTTGACCGATGGAAGCATAAGATTGGTTTACCCCTAAAATCTCCCCTTGTCGCTCTTCATCATTATGATTAGCGATGATGGCGTTAAGCATAGGGTTGCGCAGGCCGTTGAACAGGCCGTACACATAAATGCAGACTATAAAGGTAAATAAGGCAGTCATGAAACCGGCCAGTACCATAGCACCCAGACACAGTACTGTTGACCATAAGAGAATGACCGCCTTCGAAGGGAATATCTTTTCGAACAGTGGCACACATAGTTGCATCAGTATGCCGGTTACCCCAAAGCCGGCATACAGCAAACCGATGGTGGTTGGCTCCAACTTCAGTTTATCCACACTAAAGGTTTGGAAACCGATAATCATTACAAACTGGGCCATGGTAAGTATAAAGCCAATAAAAACGGCTGTGCCAATTACCGGCATCTTTAACGCAGTTATGATGGAAGAGAAAATAAACGGTTTGGCATCTTTCTTCTCCTTATCGCTCTTGGTATTGGTTTCCTTCAGCAAAAACGCTGCTGCCAGGGCTCCTAACAATGCAATACCTGCGGCAAAGTAGAAAGGGAACTGCAAACCGAACTTACTTAGCAAGCCACCTAAGGCTGGGCCGATAACGAAGCCAAAACCAAAGGCTGAACTTAAAAGTCCGAACTTTTTAGCACGGTCTTTATTATCCGAAGTGTCAGATATCATGGCCTGGGCTACCGAAATATTGCCGCCGGTAAGGCCGTCTAAAATACGGGCGGCAAACAGCATAATTACGCTCCGGGCAGCACCGAACATAACAAATGAAGCGCAGGTACCTATGAGGCTGATCACCAGCACCGGCTTGCGGCCCCACTTGTCAGAAAGCGCCCCTAACAACGGTGTGGCAAAGAACTGGGCAATGGAAAAAGATGCAGTGAGGACACCTACCGTCTGCTCGTTGATGCCAAATTTTTTTCCGTATGAATAGAGCAGCGGTACAATGATGCCAAACCCAAGTGAGTTAATTACACAAATAAAAATGAGTATCCATAAATTTTTATCAATCTTCATCGGCTGGCAGTGTACTACAAAGCAATGTAAATAAAAAAGGTTCTGCAGTGCAGAACCTTTTTTATGAGACAGTTAATATGCTTTAACGCTTTTCAAAATCAGTAGCAGTTGGCAGCACATCGGCAAATGCGCCTAACTTGCTGTTTTTGCGGCTATAACCAAAATAGATAGCCAAGCCAATAATCATCCATACCAAAGCGCTCAACAGCGTTTCGGTTGGTAACCCCACAATCATACCGGCGCACACAATAATACCCAATACAGGAACCAATGGCACTAACGGGGTTTTGAACGGACGTACCAGGTCGGGAGATTTTTTACGCAGGATAATAACACCTACGCAAACCAGTATAAAGGCAAACAAGGTGCCGATAGAAGTAAGATCCCCGGCAACGCTGCCCGGAACAAATGCCGCAAAGGCGCCCACGAAAATAAACAAGATCAGGTTACTTTTATAAGGCGTGCTAAATTTAGGGTGCAAATCACTGAATACCTTTGGCAGAAGGCCGTCTGTTGACATGGTGTAGAACACACGGGACTGGCCCATCAGCATTACCAAGATTACTGATGAGAAGCCGGCCAGAATAGCAACCGTTACCAATGTTGACAGCCAACCATAACCGGGCATATAATTGCTGATAGCATAGGCTACTGAGGCTTCCTTACCCGATTTCATAAAATCCTGATAAGGAGCTACGCCTGTGAGTACCCATGAGAACAGGATATACAGGATAGTACATACGACTAATGAACCTAAGATACCAATGGGCATGTCGCGTTTTGGATTTTTGGCTTCCTGTGCAGCTGTAGAAACGGCATCAAAGCCGATAAAGGCAAAGAACACCACGCCCGCACCGCTGATGATACCTCCCCAGCCGTGATTAAAGAATGGTACGTATGAATAAGTGGAGCCATCCTGGAGTTTAACAGCAGGTGCGTTGGCCGGGATGATGTAAGGGTTATGGTTAGCCGGGTTGATAAACTGCCAGCCAATAGCAATAAACACCAATACAATGGCTACTTTGATAAACACAATAATACCGTTTACCAAAGCTGATTCTTGCGTGCCTTTAATTAATAATAATGAAAGAACAACCAGGATAAGCAAGGCCGGCAAGTTGGCTATGCCATGTACGCTGTGGCCGTTCTGTAAAACAGATTCCATTGGCGAGTGGCACCACTCATACGGTATTTTACCGCCAAGCAGTTTATTAGCATACTCGCTCCAGCTAATGGAAACAGTAGCCGCCCCAAGGGCGTATTCAAGTATAAGCGCCCAGCCAATAACCCAGGCCACAATTTCGCCCATGGTAGCATAGGCATAGGTGTAAGCGCTGCCTGCAATCGGGATAATGGAAGCAAATTCGGCATAACACAGGCCCGCAAAAGCGCAGCCGATGGCGGCTACTATAAATGACAGCGTTACGGCCGCACCGGCATGCTCACCGGCGGCAGCGGCGGTTCTTACAAATAACCCGGCACCTATAATCGCGCCGATACCTAAAGCTATAAGGCTGCCTACACCAAGCGTTCGCTTAAGGCTACCCTCGCCGTCTGTATTGGCCGTAAGCTGCTCAATAGATTTCTTTACAAATACCTTCATCGTTTAATTGAGTAAGTTTTATTCATGTTTGTCCAAACGTACTTAATTTTATTGAAAACTTAAAGAAGCACCGGTAACAATAAAGAAACACTGATGTTTGAAACAAAATAAGTACAATGCTTTTGCTTGCAGTATTATCATGAAGTATCAGATTCTATTACATTAGCAATGCTTTAATTTGCAGGCATGAAGATTACCCTGCTCACCGTAGGCAAAACCGAAGATACCTATCTGAAGGAAGGCATCGAAAAATACCTGAAGCGCCTGAAGCATTACACCCGTTTAGACATCATCGACCTGCCCGAACTCAAAAACACCAAAGCCTTGAGCCAGGAGCAGCAAAAAGCAAAAGAAGCAGAGCTGATTTTAAAAAGAATTATTACAACTGACTACGTTGTACTGCTGGATGAAAACGGCCAGGAGTTTACTTCAACACAATTTGCGTCGTTCCTGGATAAAAAAAATATAAGCGGCATTCAGCACATGGTGTTTGTGGTTGGCGGCCCGTATGGGTTTGATGCATCGGTATACCAGCGGGCAAATGATAAGCTGTCGCTTTCGCGGATGACGTTTTCGCACCAGATGGTGCGGCTGTTTTTTGCCGAACAGCTGTACCGGGCCTTTACCATCATGAAAGGCGAGCCATACCACCATCAATAGCGCATAATTTCGTTAAATTTGCAGTATGTCAACAGGTCACAACCATTCCCATGCCGGCCATCAACATGATCACACGCTCAAGCTCGATCACCTGAATACGGCCTTTATAGGCGGCATTGTGCTTAACTCCTTGTTTGTGGTGATAGAAGCCATTGTAGGTTTCTGGAGCCACTCCCTCTCGCTGCTAACTGATGCCGGGCATAACCTGAGCGATGTAGCCAGTTTGGCGCTGGCCTTACTGGCCTTTAAACTCACCAGGGTAAAAGCCACCCGGCAATATACGTATGGTTATAAACGCTCTACCATTGTGGTATCGCTGCTTAATGCGGTTATCCTGCTGGCGGCCGTTGCTATAATTGCGTATGAGGCCGTGATCCGCTTTATGCACCCCGAACAGGTAGCCGGGGGTACAGTAGCCTGGGTTGCCTGTATAGGGATTGCCATTAACGGCTTTACAGCGTGGCTGTTTATGCGCGACAAGGATAAAGATTTAAATGTTAAAGGCGCTTACCTGCACATGGCGGTTGATGCGCTGGTGTCTTTAGGCGTAGTGATTTCTGGTATGATGATCTATTTTACCCATTGGTACTGGCTGGACAGCGCCGTGAGCCTGGTTATTGTGCTGGTTATCATCACCGGCACCTGGAACCTGCTCATGAAAAGCATCCGGCTGGAAATGGATGGCGTACCTGAGGATATTAATGTGGATGATATACGCACCGAACTGTTGAAAGCTGAAGGCGTACATGATGTGCACCATATTCATGTATGGGCACTAAGCACCACCGAAAATGCGCTAACCGCGCACATTGTAGTAAATGCCGCCAATTTTTCAACTTTTGATAGTATTAAACATGATTTGCGCCACCGGCTGGAACACCTCTCCATCGGCCACTGCACCTTTGAACCTGAACTGGTTTCTGAGCACTGCGGGCTGGTAGATTGCGATTAAAAGCTTTTTTATTACGTATAATCAGCCCATAAAAGCGAAATAGTGTTCGTATTTGTCCATCCGGTGCTGATGTTAGTTAGTCCACTAAAAATAAGGTCGGTAACGGCTCACCGGAAGTTTAACAGCCTTAAAACCGAACACACAAGTGTTCACGTTCACGGGTGCGTGAACAGTGTGAACACTTGTGAACACTTGTGAACACTGACAACATCCTGTCAGTGCTGATTTTAAAAGACAGCAGTCTTTTAAACCAACTGCAACAAAAAAGCGGAACCAAGGCCCCGCTTTTACAACTATTTCTTCATCAACTCGATAAAATCGTCAAACAGATACCGGCTGTCGTGCGGGCCGGGAGAGGATTCGGGGTGATATTGTACCGAAAAGGCTTTTTTATCTTTCACCCGTATGCCTTCAATCGATTGATCGTTCAGGTTTACGTGGGTAATCTCTACCTTGTCAGAAGCGCGAACGGCATCCTGCACCACACCGAAGCCGTGATTTTGAGAGGTAACCTCACAGTGGTCTTTAATCACATTCTTAACCGGATGGTTGAGGCCGCGATGCCCGGTGAACATCTTTTTGGTGGGGATATCATTAGCTAAGGCCAATAACTGGTGCCCCAGGCAGATACCGAACATCGGCTTATCGGCCCCTAAAATCTCTTTTACTGTATCAATAGCGTAAGGCATAGCCGATGGGTCGCCGGGGCCGTTGGAAATAAAGTAGCCATCGGGCGCAAAATCACGCTCCATTTCTGTGAAGGTGGTTTTAGCCGGGTATACTTTAGCATACACCTGGCGGTCATCAAAATTGCGCAGGATGTTTTTCTTTACGCCTAAATCCAGCACGGCTACGCGGTAGGGTGCATCCTCGTTACCAAAAGTGTAGGTTTCTGTTGTAGACACCACAGAAGACAATTCCAGCCCGTCCATAGAAGGTACAGCGGCCAGTTTTCGCTTCAATTCCTCAATATCTATGGTTTCAGATGAAATGATAGCATTCATCGCCCCCTTATCGCGGATGTGGCGTACCAGCTGGCGGGTATCAATATCAGAGATGCAAACAATATTCTGCTCCTGGAAATAATCCTGTATCGACTCATCGGCCTGTTTGCGGCTGTAGGCAATGTTGTAATTCTTGCAAACCAAACCCGATATCTGGATATGGCCCGATTCATTTTCATCCTTTGCAATACCATAGTTACCAATGTGGGCGTTGGTGGTTACCATGATCTGCCCATAGTAAGAAGGATCAGTAAATACCTCCTGGTAACCGGTCATGCCGGTATTAAAGCAGATTTCGCCGGTGGTGGTGCCTATCTTACCGGCCGCCTTGCCATGAAATACAGTGCCGTCGGCCAGCAGCAATACCGCCGGTAGTTTGGTGTAGTTGGTCATTTTGCAAAAAAATTAAAAGGAAAAACAGAAAGCCGGTCGGCCAATTGTGGAGCGCCGTGAAATAAATCAGTACAATTGAAGCTACAAAAGGCTGAATTCACGCCGCAAAAGTACACATTCAATCGAATAATGGAACAGAAAAAGCAGTAATTCTATCATCCGTATATCGGTTTGCGCTGATAATTGATTAGTGCGTACGGAGGTTTAGCCGCTTTAAGAACTGACCTATAAAACTGCTGATGAGTAATCATGTATTTTCACTTGGTAACATAGTGCTTACTGCGCAGCTGCCTCATTTAGTCTGGGCAGGTCTAAGTTACGCTATACTAAACTTAGACCAGTGGAGAGAGGACTTTAGCCGCTCGGAGCAGGTCAGCACAAATGGGGAAACCTACACCTTAACTGACAGCAGTAAGGCCGTCACCTACCGCTTTGCACCGGGGCAGGTGCTGCGCACGGATGCAGGACTTACTGATACTTTCCGTTTAGAACTAAGCCAGGTGAAAGCCGCCTTCGAGGGTAAAGTTGTAGAAGATGAAGTGGGAGCAGATCAGCCACCGGTGGATAGCACTGCTGATGGCACCCGCATGGATGACCTCTCTTTTCAGGTACTTTACCAGAAGCAAACTTTTCCGTATCATTACCATAAGCAATACAGCGCCCAAACCCTGCTTAACGCCGATCCGCATGCCTTCTATTGATCTAAGACAATACGAACCCAAGAAAGGGCCTGCTGCTGCAACAAAGGCAGCGCAAGCGAGTAATAAATCATTACCGGCAAAGCGCAACACAGGAACACAGGAAGGCGGCCTGTTGGCCCTGCTCAACCGCGACATCAGCTTTGGCTCGGGGCAGCTGAGCGATAAGAAGAAGGAATACCTGTACCTGGAGCTAAGCACGCTCTTACAGGCCGGGGTGAACCTGAAAAGCAGCTTTGAACTGGTGATGGCGGATGATCAGCACAAGGGAAAAGACAAGGCCCTGTTTGAACAAGTACAGCAGACGGTGCTTAGCGGTACAACCTTTTCGCAGGCTTTGCAGCAGAGCGGACGGTTCTCCCTGTATGAGGTGTTCAGTTTGCAGATCGGGGAGGAAACAGGGAAGCTCATTGAGGTGCTGCAGGATCTGGCAAAATACTATCAGGCCAAGATCAAACAGCGGCGCAAGATCATCTCGGCACTTACCTATCCCTGCATCGTGATGGCTACTTCCTTAGGGGCGGTGGTGTTTATGCTCAAGTATATCGTGCCCATGTTTGGCGATGTGTTCAAACGCTTTGGCGGGCACCTGCCCTGGGTCACCGAGCAGATCATCCGCATCTCGCAGGGGATGGAGCGTTACTTCCTGCCTTTCTTTCTGGTTATTGCAGTGATCGTTGGCGCATTGTACAGTTTACGCAAGGGAGTGCAGTTCCGCAGGGTGGCTTCAGCCGTGGTACTGCGCCTGCCGGTGGTGGGCTCATTGGTACAGAAGATCTATCTGGCCCGGCTGTGTAATGCACTACGGTTATTAATCAGCGCTAGGCTGCCGCTGCTCCGGGCCATTGCGCTGATCCGGCAAATGATCAGCTTTTATCCGCTAGAGCACACGCTCGGGCAGGTGGAGGAGGACATTATGCAAGGCAAGAGCCTGCATCAGAGCCTGGGCCGCTTTAAGGTTTACCCGGCTAAGCTGGTGCAGCTGGTCAAGGTGGGTGAGGAAACGGGTAAGTTGGAGGACTTCTTTGCCCGGCTATCGCAGCAGTATGTCGATGAGGTGGAGCACCAAACCTCTACTCTCAGCTCTATGATGGAGCCGCTTATTATTATCTTTTTAGGTCTCGTCGTAGGCATCATACTCATTTCTATGTACCTGCCACTCTTTCAGATGAGTAACTCCTTTCAGTAAAAAGAGTACCTTTTAAATAGTGATGAGCAACCTACCGATTTTGCCATCGGACATCCGAAGGTCAAAGTTATTGTACCCAGTGACCGGGTCTTTCTCCGCACAGGCCCCCTGGTACTCGTAGCGGTGGCCGTTGCCCCCGTTTCTTGCCATTGAGCCAAAAGGATAATAGTCGCTGTACGTCAATACATCTATGCTGCCATCTGCACGCTTGTTCCTTGCAATCACCCTCTTACACTTCCTACGTTGTCCCGGAGTTCATACACGTAGTTGTTGCCTTTAAAAGGCATTCTTTTCCTATCTTAAAAGAATCAGTAACATATTATTAACTTTATAGTAATAGACTCTAATAAGTGTTTGGAATAGTAAAAACAATTATGAGCATCGCGTGCTAAAAGAGTTAAGAATACTTTGAATATCTTGAATATTAATCTCCACAAAGCTGTTCCTTGATGTTTTGTTTACTTAAAAAAACAGAGTTTATAACTTTTGTTATATCACCTTGTTTTGAAATACAAGCAGACCAGACCGGATATTCTTTAAACATCAACGAAAATTTAAATTTTTGATCTTTATCTGTTTTTATATACAGTTGCTTATTCTTCAATAGCGACCTAACAACAGGCGAATTTGTCGTTGAAAAATTATAGAAAATTTTAACTACACGCTTATGGTTTATAAGCGTTTCACTAATATAATTTGGTAAAATGTCATCTGAGTCAATTTTTGAAGATAACATACAAGTAGCTATCAAACATTTAGAACAGCTTATACTATCCAAATTAATTTTTACTAATATTATACTTCCATCGCCGCTTATACTTTGTAAATCTTTGCTTTGTATTAATGACAGTGCAAATCTGTCTGCTACGACATCTGCTGATTTAAAACGAGCTGCACTACTTAAAATAATCTGCTTGTTACTTACGTTCAAACAGGAACACAATATCATAAATACACTTACCAATGTGACCTTACCGTAACCTACCATAATTACCAAATTGATCAAACCAACCTCTACCCCCTTTTCCTGCTAAAATAACATTTCTTGAGGTGTTAAAATACTGCGCAGCTTGTATATCACCCTACTGGTCTAAGTTTAGTGCAGCATAACTTAGACTTACCCTTTCCTGTAAGCTTTCAGCTTACTAATGCAACTGCCTTTATCTATACCACCCTCTATCTCCTCACCATTGTAAATATAGCTGATTTCACCAGATACAGCAGGTCAATATCGACCAATCCAAAAGGGACAACATTTATCCGTCAAAACAGCCAAAATTACACATATCACACACACAAAAAAGCGGGGCTATGGTGCGGTTAACCGCCGCAGTACCTACATTTGGGGCAAAAAGCAATAAAGCCATGCCGGTAAACAAGGAAATTAAGCGTGTAACCCTACTCTTTACACTGGTTTAAGTTTAGCGTAGCGCAACTTAGACCTACTATGCTGTAAGCTTCCAGCTTACCTTTGCAACTACTGCCCTCCATGCTGGCGCGAGTTTGTAACTCGTGCTTTATTATGATTAAGCTGCCATTAATAATTTTGGCAGATGAAGACACGAGTTGCAAACTCGCGCCAGCGAAAGGGGCTACTATGGTAATTTCGTGCTATATGACGCACAGAGTGCTGGGTGTATATTTGGATTTCAGTCATCCTGCGGAAGACTTAAACCAGTGAGGGGGTTTAATTACTATTTAATATTTATTTGACTGACCCAATAGTTATAAATGCAATTCACATAATTTGCACTTGGATGTTTTAAAAAGTTCGAATACAAGTTTAAACTGGAATCTATAATTGAAATTGGTTTATCTGTAGCTACTTTTGGTTTAGTTAAAGAAGGAATATAACAATCACATGAATCTGATTGATTTTTTGGCTTAATCAACTGGTTTAGAATATAATTAATTGCATTAAATTTATCAGGCACTTTTAAATTGGCAATTAATTTTGTTATTTTTTGGTTATCGTTTATTCCTATGATACGTTTAGCATTATTGTCTAATACGAATGATGTAGCATAGGTCCCATTCAATCTTGAACATGAATTTTCATTCAGATTATTTATATAATATATTGTTGAATCTGGTTTGATTAACTCTTGTGAGTAACTTAGACTACAACTAAGAATGAATACGATGGTGAGTAATTTACTTTGCATTATTTAAGATTATATTAATATTATTGTTTAACACTCTGATTAAAACATGTCGCCTCACACTTGTCTAAGTTTAGCGCAGCGCAACTTAGACCGGCTATCTTGCAAGTTTTTAGCTTACTAATGCAACTGCACCTACTGGTCTAAGTTTAGTGCAGCATAACTTAGACTTACCATTTCCTGTAAGCTTTCAGCTTACTAATGCAACTGCCTTTATCTATACCACCCTCTATCTCCTCACCATTGTAAATATAGCTGATTTCTCCCCTTTACACTGGTCTAAGTTTAGCGTAGCGCAACTTAGACCTACTATGCTGTAAGCTTCCAGCTTACCTTTGCAACTACTGCCCTCCATGCTGGCGCGAGTTTGTAACTCGTGCTTTATTATGATTAAGCTGCCATTAATAATTTTGGCAGATGAAGACACGAGTTGCAAACTCGCGCCAGCGAAAGGGGTCTTATTTAACCTTCAAAAAGTCAACATCCTGCCAGTGCACTTTATTTTTATCAATTACAAGCAGTTGGTTATCAACATCAGCACGTTCGACAAAGCAATCGTTGAACTGTGGAAGCTTTATGGTAAAGTAATTTGATGTTGTATTCAACTTATAGTCCTCAAAAACGTTGAAATATATTCGTTGATAACATTTACCGTTCAATTTGCAATTGAGCGGCGATAGGTCCTGAATTGTCAGGCCTAGATTATAATATAAATCGCCGCTTTCAAATAGCTTCTTTTTTTCAAGAGCTATGGTAGCACTAATTGATTCAAGGAAATCAATTTTACCTGCAACCGTAATTTGATATTTGAATCTACCTGAAGCAAATGCATCGTCTTTAGGTAAATCTATCTTTATATAAATACTATCTTTTGACCCTTTAGTTTCCTGTGACACATTAGATAGGATACTACCAAAAGATTTATCATTGGATAGTTTAAGGGCAAACCCGGAAAAAGGATGCCATGTTCCTTTTGCCATTGTATCGCAACTAGGTGACACAGCATCAAATGCTTTGTTATGCCTTTTCAGTATATAAAACGAACTATCATTTTTAATAACAAACTGCAACCCATCCTTTGATTGGTATCGACCTATGACATCTTTTATGTTATAGGTCTTATTCATAGTTTGTGCATTTCCTTCAAGTGACATGAACACTATGGAAAGAATAAGCAGAAGGTGATTGTTAATCTTTTTCATATTAAGGTTGATATACTGCTTTTTGATCATCGTCTCGAATGTTATATACTGCATCAGAACTAATTTCATTTACATTAGACGCACGGCCAGGAAAAGTACCGTTAAGGGAATATTGAGTTCTATAAGCATCTACTTCGTTTCCAATATTGCGTCCGAGAGATCCTCCAGGATTTATTAGACGTCCATTTATAAATCTCAACCCCCTACTGGTCTAAGTTTAGTGCAGCATAACTTAGACTTACCATTTCCTGTAAGCTTTCAGCTTACTAATGCAACTGCCTTTATCTATACCACCCTCTATCTCCTCACCATTGTAAATATAGCTGATTTCACCAGATACAGCAGGTCAATATCGACCAATCCAAAAGGGACAACATTTATCCGTCAAAACAGCCAAAATTACACATATCACACACACAAAAAAGCGGGGCTATGGTGCGGTTAACCGCCGCAGTACCTACATTTGGGGCAAAAAGCAACAAAGCCATGTCTGTTAACAAAGAGATTAAGCGTGTAACCACCCACATTATTCAGGAAATGAAGAACCGGGGCGAAAAAATTTCGATGCTTACCGCTTATGATTACTCCATGGCGGCCATTGTTGACGGTGCGGGTATAGATGTAATTTTGGTAGGCGATTCGGCTTCCAACGTAATGGCCGGACATGAAACCACGCTGCCCATCACCTTAGACCAAATGATTTACCACGCCTCATCCGTAGTACGTGCCGCCAGCCGGGCGCTGGTGGTGGTGGATTTACCTTTCGGCTCCTATCAGGGCAACTCCAAAGAAGCGCTGAGTTCGGCTATCCGCATCATGAAGGAGTCGGGTGCCCATGCGGTGAAGCTGGAAGGCGGCGTGGAGATTTCGGAGTCCATCAGCCGTATCCTTACCGCCGGTATTCCAGTTTGCGGGCATTTAGGGCTTACCCCGCAATCCATCTATAAATTCGGCACCTATTCGGTACGTGCCAAGCAGGAGGCCGAAGCGCAGAAGCTGAAGGATGACGCACAAAAATTACAAGACTTAGGCTGCTTTGCCGTAGTGCTGGAAAAAATACCTGCCGCCCTGGCCGCCGAAGTATCCGCTAACCTGCATATCCCCACCATTGGCATTGGCGCCGGTCCGCATTGCGACGGGCAGGTATTAGTGGTACATGATATGCTGGGCATCAACAAAGAATTTAAGCCCCGCTTTCTGCGCCAATATGCCAATTTGCATGAGGTGATGAGTGATGCGATTACCCACTATGTGAACGATGTAAAGAATAAAGATTTTCCT
Source organism: Mucilaginibacter sp. (assembly GCF_965200995.1). Taxonomy (GTDB): domain Bacteria; phylum Bacteroidota; class Bacteroidia; order Sphingobacteriales; family Sphingobacteriaceae; genus Mucilaginibacter. The sequence continues at coordinate 340,725 of NZ_OZ241743.1, forward strand.
AACGAGAAAGAGCAGTACTAATACAGTTCATGGTTGATAGTTAATAGTTCATGGTTGAAAATATAAAGATTTTAAATGGCATTCAGGTTTGAAGATTTACAAGTATGGCAGAGTGCGCTTGAACTCAATGAACAGATAAACCAGTTGACCAAGGCATTTCCGAAAGATGAATTATTTGTGCTTACTTCACAAATCAAGAGGGCTGCTGATTCCGTAGTATTAAACATAGCCGAGGGCTGTACAGGTCAAACCAAACCAGTTTTTATTAATTTTCTAAATTACTCACTTAGGTCTTCCATTGAGGTGGTAAGCTGCCTGTTTATAGCAAGAAAGAGAACTTATATTTCGGAGGAAGATTTTAAAAACCTGTATGACAAATACGAGGTTTTAACAAAAAAGATTACTGCTCTTCGTAACTCCTTGTAATCGTCAATCTACCTTACCATGAACAATGAACCATCAACTATGAACATTACAGATAGCGACATCCTCTTCGAAGACAACCACCTCATTGCCGTGAACAAACGTGCCGGTGATATTGTGCAGGTAGATGAAACCGGCGATGAGCCGCTGGATGAGAAGGTAAAGCGCTATATCGCACAAAAATACAACAAGCCTAACGGTGCTTTTTTGGGCGTAGTACACCGGCTGGACCGCCCGGTGAGCGGCGTGATATTATTCGCCAAAACCAGCAAGGCGCTGGAGCGGATGAACGAGCTGTTTAAAGCCCGGCATATCCGCAAAACCTACTATGCGGTAGTACGTAACCGCCCCGAGCCGCCTTATGGTAACCTGGTGCACTGGCTGGTAAAAAACCCGCAAAAGAATGTAACCAAGGCACATGGGCATGAAGTGCAGGGCAGCCTGCGGTCGGAATTACATTACCGTCTGGTGGGCGAGTTAAACGGTTATTACCTGATACAGGTGAACCCGATTACCGGAAGGCCGCATCAGATAAGGGTACAATTAGCTACCCTGAATTGCCCTATTGTAGGCGATAATAAATATGGTTATCCGCGTGGCAGCCAGCGCAGAAGCATATCCCTGCACGCCCGGCGCCTGCAATTCATTCACCCGGTAAAAAATGAGCCGGTAGATATTTTAGCGCCGCTGCCTAAAGATGGTTTCTGGGAGAAATTTGCTTATCTGGTACAGGAGGGCGACAGAGCCACACCCCACCCAACCCTCCCCGAGGGGGAGGGCTTTGATCAGCAGAGTTGAATTTATAATTTACCAAAGCCCTTTCCCTGGGGAGGGTTAGGTGGGGTTTCCCCTTTATAATATAAGCCTACCTGATAACGTGCCTGATCAATCATACCCAGCATTTGACGCGAAAAATCATGTGTAATAATTGGGCTTTCTATTTTGCCTTCTGCGATCAATTGGCAAAAATGCAACAACTCATAGTTTAATCCGCCATGCGCAAAAGGTTCATCCAGTTCTATGGTTCGCCCATCTACATAATCAATAGTGGCTTTGGCCGGGTTCCACCAGTTTTTGTGGATCAGTATTCGGCCGAGCGTACCGGCAATCAGTGCGTCGCCGTAGCCGTGGATGTCTAACCCGCAATACAGCTGCGCGAAGCCATCCTGGTGCCGGCTTTGAAATATGGAGAAAATATCAACCGGCGTACCCTCAAAGCGCCCGAGTGTTTGCAGATCAAGCAGCGGGCCCAGCCAGTCGAGCGCCAAAAAGGCCTCGTAAATGCCGATAGAGGTTAAACTTCCGCCAGCCAGTTCATAGCTGAAATTGGGATGGTCGCGTGAGAGATCGGCCACCGCCGAGCCGGCCCGCACATAGCCGATTTTACCAATGCCATCGGTTAGTAAATGCGCTTTCAACTTTTGATATAAGGGAAAGAAAGGCGGTTTCATGCCCTCCATAAACAGCCGGTGGTGTTGCCGGGCTACAGTTAATATTTCCTCCAGTTCGGTTACATTTAAGGCGGCCGGCTTTTCGCACAACACATGTTTACCGGCCTGCAGCGCGGCAATACTATATTGTTTGTGGCTATCGGGCAGCGTAGCAAGGTAAACGGCATCAATATCATCAGCGGCCAGCAAATCCTCAAGGCTGCTAAAGGCATATCCGCCGTACTGGCTGGTAAAATCCTTCACTGTTTCAGGCCTTCTCGACCAGGCCCCGGCGTACGCAGCTTCAGGTACCGCTTTCAAGCCCTGTATAAAGCGGTGTGCAATGCGCCCGCAGCCTATTATTCCCCAACGAACCATGCTTAAGAGTTAACTAAAATAATACTGTTTGTAAAGCTAAAATATATTCGGTTAATCAGCACGTTTGGCAAGGTTATCAATATCATTAGTGCCATTATCATTTAGCATTATATCAATCTGTTTAAAAATAAAAGTTAATTTTTGTTAAACCCGAACAAATAATTTGGTTTAAACGTACATATCTATCTAACTTGCAGACAATTGCTTATTAACAGAAGTTATTATTTGTTAGTTAGCTATTCCATTGGTTTACCTGTTAAAAACGCGTTGCATGAAATACTTTACCCTCTTTGTATTACTGGCTGTTTCAGTTACATCCTGCAAAAAAGATGAAGTGGCTGTGCAGCAAACGGCAGCTACTAAAAATGTGCTGCAAAGCGTAGTTGCCGGCGTAAATGGCCCAACCAGCGGCGCAGTAAACCAGGATTTATTATTCACCCTGGTTTGGCCTAACACTAACAATCAGCATAATTTTGACAGCCTGGCCATTACGCCTGTTCAGGCCAACGTACAGCACATTAAACTATACGTAACCAAAGACACTACTATCCGCACCAAACGGCAACTATCTGCAACTTTCAAATTTAAAGCTGCCCAGCCAGGTACTTATTATCTCAAGTTTGCCAAACCCAGTAATGACAGTTCTTATTCTATTGTTGATACGGTAACTATTCGTTAGCTATCCAACTCTTTTTAAAGTTGTTTAAGTTTGGCCGGTATTTTGATGCTTTACAGGCAAAACACTACCATTATGAAAAAGGGAGATACCGTTCACTGGAACTGGGGCAAATCAGAAGCCGAAGGTAAAGTTGAAGCTAAACACACCGAGCCGGTAAAAAAGACCATTAAAGGCAGCGAAGTAAAACGCAATGCCAGTAAAGATGAGCCTGCCTATGAAATTAAACAGGCTAACGGCAGCAAGGTTATCAAGTCGGAAAGTGAGCTGACCAAAGGTTCAAAAAAATAGCTTACCCACAATAAACCACTCGTCATTTCGACCGCAGGGAGAAATCTTCTACAAGCGGTTAATCACAAAGCTATTCTATACGCGTCATTGCGAGGTACGAAGCAATCCTCAATTTACAGAGCTGTCTTGCATGTTGAGGATTGCTTCGTACCTTGCAATGACGCGCTTTGTTATGATTTTGAAACAGCTTTCACCATATATTTTATTGTTTTTACCAGTAACCTGCTAAAAATATCAAACCCATCACCGACTTTTACGGTATGGCAAACTCCCCTATCATCAAAGTTGAAAACCTGGTAAAGCAGTATGGCAATTTTACTGCGGTAAATGATATCAGCTTTGAGGTATTTGAAGGCGAAATTTTTGGCCTGTTAGGCCCCAATGGTGCAGGCAAAACCACTACGCTGGAAATCATTGAAACCCTGCGCGACAAAACCTCTGGACAAGTAACGGTCGACGGGTTTTCGGTTGACCGGGAGGCTTCTAAAATTAAACAGCGCATCGGCGTGCAACTACAGGCGGCCGGCTACTACCCTAACCTTAACCTTACCGAACTGCTGGTGCTGTTTTCGGGCTTGTATGGCGTAAAGATCGATCCGCTGGAGATGCTGGACAAGGTGAGTCTGCGCGATAAGCAGAAGGCTAAGTTCAAGGAACTATCCGGCGGTCAAAAACAGCGGTTTTCTATTGCCACTACATTAATTAACAACCCGCGCATTATTTTTTTGGATGAACCCACCACCGGGCTCGACCCGCAGGCCCGCCGTAACCTTTGGGAGTTGATACAAAACATCCGCAGCACTGGCACCACCATCGTTATCACCACCCATTATATGGACGAGGCTGAAATTTTATGCGACCGGGTGGCCTTTGTGGATGGTGGCCGCATTATCGGCATCGATACGCCCGACCACTTTATTGACGAACTGGTAGCCTCTGGCTTTGAGCGGCCCAAGCAGATGAAACAGGCCAATCTGGAAGATGTATTTATCGCCAAAACCGGTAAAGAGTTAAGGGCAGGATGATTTTTAGAGTCAGGAATTAGGATTCAGGAGTTAAGAATTGAGGACTGAGAAATAAGAAACAAGATTGCCGTCAAGCACTTTGACATGCCGAAGAAGCTATAAGCATTATATTCCCCTAATGAACCATTGAACCAATGAACAATACTCCTACCAAACCTTACAGTAACTTAAACGCCACACTGGCTATTGCCAAAGCCAGTTTCCGGTCTATTATCCGCAGTCCGTCGGCAGTGGTATTTACGCTGGCTTTCCCGCTTATCTTTATATTGGTTTTCGGCTTTATTGGTGGCGGCGGTGTTACTGTTGATGTAGCCGTAGCTAAAGGCAGCGATACCATCAATCCGGTTTACCAGGCGCTAAAAAGCACCAGCGTAATCAGGCTCATCCCTACAAAAAACACCGCAGAAACAGAAGCCAATTTAAAAAAGGGAAGTATTGATGCCATCATCAGCATCCGTAAAAATACTGCCCAGCCGCCGTTTACCGTAAATATAGATTACAGCAAGGCTTCGCTGGAAAAAGGCAACATCCTGAAATCCATACTCAATAATATTTTCTATCAAATTAACACCCGGCTGCATGGTGCGCTCCCGCCGGTGGCCGAACTGAAAGAAACCACCGTAAGCGGCCGCGAGTATAAAACCATTGATTTTATCTTACCGGGCCAACTGGGTTTTTCCTTGTTGAGCACAGGCGTGTTCGGCACGGCCTTTGTATTCCTCAGTTTGCGCCAAACGCTGGTGATCAAGCGTTTTTTCGCCACGCCGGTTAAGCGTTATAGCATTGTAATAGGTGAAGCGCTGGCGCGGATTGTATTCTCCCTACTGGGTGCGCTGTTCATTATTTTGATTGGTCATTTCGCGTTTGGCTTTACCCTGATACATGGGGTAACCACGGTGCTCAACCTGCTGGTGTTGTGCGCCATCGGCGTTATTGTGTTTATGGGCTTTGGTTTTGTGGTGTCGGGCCTGGCCAAAAACGAAAGCACAGTACCGCCCATTTCCAATATTATTACGCTGCCGCAGTTCCTGCTTTCAGGTACCTTCTTTTCCATCAATGCCTTCCCTAAATGGTTACAGCCCATCAGCCGGGAATTGCCGCTTACTTATCTTAATGATGCCATGCGTAAGGTATCGTTTGAAGGTGCAAGCCTGCTCGATTTAGGTCAGCAACTATTGGTAATGGCAATATGGGGCATCATCATATATTCCATTGCCGTAAAAACGTTTAAATGGGAGTAAGTTAAGCCTGCATCAACAAAATATTTATATTTGAGCCAATGTTAACATTTACTTAACATTAGCTTTTATGTTTCGTATAGCACTAACATTTATTCTGATTTCTGTTTGCTGCCTTTTTACTCATGCACAAAACTCCAGAACCGGTACCTGGGGGTTGGTCACTGTTACCTTACCCAGCGATACCAATCACCGCTGGGGTGGTTATACCGAAGTGCAAACCCGTACCAATACCCTGTTCAACCAGTTTTTTTATTACGAAGTAAAGGGAGGTGTAAGCTACGCCATCAGGAACAATCTTGTTGCTTTATTGGGTACCGGCCGTTATACCACCTATGCTTACGGCCATGTATCCAACGGCCCTACCACTACCGAAACACGCTTGTGGGAACAGTTGGTATTAAACGAAAGCTGGAACCGCTTCAAATTTGAAAACCGTGTGCGCATTGAACAGCGTTTTCTGAATGCAGGTTACCGCAACCGGTTCAGGTACCGTCTTAATTTGATTACGCCGCTTAACCATAGTACGCTGGCACCCAAAACCCTGTTTACTTCAGTCTATGATGAGGTGTTCTTTAATAATGATGATCCTAACTTTGAGCGTAACCGCATATCGGGGACTTTAGGCTATAAGTTTGATAAGTCGCTAAGTTTTCAGGTGGGCTGGATCAACCAGTATAATCATTTTGATTTGAACCCGAGCGGCAACAAAAACAACCTGCTGCTGATTGTGCAGTATCAAATCAACCGTAAGAAGAACGATACCCGCCAGTTCCTGCCTACCATAAAAGACTAACGCATGTAAACCAATTGGTTTTAAGGTTGTAGTACACATACAACCGTAGCGTTAACATCACTTAAATGGCATTTTAACATACAATTTAAGTTTTTGCGCTATCTTAGCCGCGTTTAATCACTTAGCTACAATTTACCAAAAATTCATAGAACAACATGAGCTTGATTATTGATGTACATGCCCGCCAGATATTAGACTCGCGCGGTAACCCTACCATTGAGGTGGATGTATTAACTGAAAATGGCGCATTAGGCCGCGCAGCCGTACCTTCGGGCGCTTCAACCGGTGCACATGAGGCTGTAGAACTGCGCGACAATGATAAGAGCAAGTACATGGGTAAAGGCGTATTAAACGCCGTAGCCAATGTAAATGATAAACTGGCCAAAGAACTGAACGGCATGGACGTTTTTGACCAGAACGGCATCGACAAGCTGATGATTGAGATTGATGGTACCGCTAACAAAGGTAATATTGGCGCCAACGCCATTTTAGGCGTATCATTGGCAGTAGCCAAAGCTGCTGCACAGGAAAGCCGCCAACCCTTATACCGTTACGTTGGCGGTGTAAATGCCAACACGCTGCCCATCCCGATGATGAATATCATTAACGGCGGCTCACACTCTGATGCTCCTATCGCTTTTCAGGAATTTATGATTATGCCGGTAGGCGCTCCTTCTTTCTCCGAAGCTTTGCGCTGGGGAAGTGAAGTATTTCATAACCTGAAGAAGATTTTGCATGACCGTGGCCTGTCAACCGCTGTGGGTGACGAAGGCGGTTTTGCACCAACCTTTGAAGGTACCGAAGATGCAGCCGAAACTATTTTAAGCGCTATTGAAAAAGCCGGTTACAAACCTGGCGTAGAAATTTGCTTAGCCCTGGATTGTGCAGCCTCTGAATTTTTTGTAGACGGCAAATACGATTATACTAAGTTTGAAGGTGATAAAGGTGCGGTACGTAACAGTGCCGAGCAGGTAGATTACCTGGCCCAGTTAGCCGAGAAATACCCGATTATTTCTATTGAGGACGGCATGGCTGAGGACGACTGGGATGGCTGGAAGCTGTTAACCGACCGTTTGGGCGACAGAATTCAACTGGTAGGCGACGATTTATTTGTTACCAATACCGAGCGCCTGCAGGAAGGTATTGATAAAGGTATTGCCAACTCTATACTGGTAAAAGTAAACCAGATTGGTTCTTTAACCGAAACTATCAATGCTGTATCGCTGGCACAAACGCATGGTTACACTTCGGTAATGAGCCACCGTTCTGGTGAAACCGAGGACAGCACCATTGCGGATTTAGCCGTTGCGCTGAACTGCGGCCAGATCAAAACCGGCTCTATCTCACGTTCAGACCGGATTGCAAAATACAACCAGTTACTGCGCATTGAAGAAGAATTAGGTGTGAACGCCAAATTCATCGGTAAGAATTTTAAGTTTTTCAAGAACAGACAAGCGTAAGCTTTACTGCACTATATAAACACAAAAGGCCTAATCTAAGATTAGGCCTTTTGTGTTTATATAGTGCAGTCGCGACAATTAATCGCCAAACATTCTCCGCACGTCATTGCGAGGAACGAAGCAATCCTCGATTTACATAGCCGCTTTGCATATCGAGGATTGCTTCGTTCCTCGCAATGACGCGTGAAGAGTAACTTTGTAAGTAGATGTCACTGCGCTCAGAATGACATGTTTTTATTTTAATTTCATTTACAAATTTCCCCTCAACTCCTGCTCTCGCTCGATAGCCTCGAATAGTGCCTTAAAGTTACCGGCACCAAAAGAACGGGCGCCTTTGCGCTGGATAATTTCAAAGAATACCGTCGGGCGGTCTTCCAGTGGCTTGGTGAAAATCTGCAGCAGGTAGCCTTCCTCATCACGGTCAACCAAAATGCCCAGCTTCTTCAGCGGCTCCAGGTCTTCGTCAATATGGCCTACGCGGTCTACCAGGTCATCATAATAAGTGGTAGGCACCGTTAAAAATTCTACACCGCGACTTTGCAATTCGGTTACCGTATGTACAATATCTTTAGTGGCTAAAGCCAAATGCTGCACCCCTTCACCCTCGTAAAACTCTAAATATTCCTCAATCTGCGATTTCTTCTTACCCTCGGCCGGCTCATTGATCGGAAATTTCACATAGCCGTTGCCGTTGCTCATTACCTTGCTCATCAGCGCTGAATACTCGGTAGAAATGGTTTTATCATCAAAAGTGAGGATATTACGGAAGCCCATCGTATCAGCATAAAAATCAACCCAGTGGTTCATCTGGTTCCAACCCACATTACCTACACAGTGATCCACATATAACAATCCTGCCGGGGCTGGGTTATAAGTGGATTCCAATTTTTTGTAACCAGGTAAAAACGGACCGCTGTAATTTTTGCGTTCCACAAAAAGATGTACCGTATCACCATATAGTTTGATACCGCTGGTACGTACTTCGCCGTGCTCGTCGGTTAACGTTTGCGGCTGCTGGTACGCTTCAGCGCCACGCTGTGTGGTTTGAGTAAAAGCGTCGTAAGCATCGTCTACCCAAATGGCCAGCACCTTTACGCCGTCACCATGCTTTTTGATATGCTCGGCAATCGGGCTGTCTGAATGTAATGGTGTAGTTAATACCAGCCGTATCTTATCCTGCATCAGCACATAGGATGCCCGGTCGCGCACCCCAGTCTCGGGGCCGGCATACGCCAGGCTCTGAAAGCCGAACGCCGTTTTATAAAAATGGGCTGCCTGCTTGGCGTTGCCTACGTAAAATTCAACATAATCGGTGCCGTTTAGCGGCAAAAAATCGTTGACTGTCGCAGCTTGTTGTTTTTCTATGGTTAATGTTTCCATGATACCTCTCCCTAACCCTCTCCAAAGGAGAGGGAACTTTTAATTTGTATTTTATTTTTTAAAGCTCAATTCTTGTTTAATATAAAGATGACTGATACCATCCTTCCCTTTCGGGGAGGTTAGGAGGGGTCGCTCCAGCTTTTATAATAATTGGCATCTTCAATTGCCAGTGCTTCTTCTGTCAGCATCAGCGGCCTGAACGGGTCAATCATAACCGCCAGCTCCTGTGTATCCTCTTTACCGATGGATTTTTCTACCGAACCGGGATGGGGGCCATGCGGTATGCCGCCGGGATGCAGGGTGATCTGCCCTTTCACTACATTTTTACGGCTCATAAAATCGCCGTCTACATAGTATAACACCTCATCGCTATCTACATTGCTGTGGTTATAAGGAGCAGGGATAGCAAGCGGATGATAGTCAAACTTACGCGGCACAAAGGAGCAGATCACAAAGTTATGCCCCTCAAAAGTTTGGTGCACCGGCGGCGGTTGATGCACACGGCCGGTGATGGGTTCAAAATCGTGGATGGAAAATGCCCAGGGGTAGTGCAAGCCGTCCCAACCGATAAAATCAAACGGATGGGTACCATAAGTGTAAGGATAAATAAGCCCCTGCTTTTTAATCAGCACCTTGAAATCGCCATATTCGTCGTGGGTTTCCAAATCAGTGGGCCGTTTAATGTCGCGCTCGCAATACGGCGAATGCTCCATCAGTTGCCCGAATTGGTTACGGTAACGCTTAGGCGTGCGTATTGGGCTAAAGCTTTCTACAATAAACAGCCGGTTTTGCTCCGTATCAAATTCTAACTGGTAAATGGTACCGCGCGGAATGATCAGGTAATCGCCATAGGCAAATTTAATTTTACCAAAGCCGGATTTTAAGGTGCCTGAGCCTTCATGAATAAAAATCACCTCATCGGCCTGGCTGTTCTTGTAAAAGTAATCCGTCATGGAATGGCGCGGGGCGGCAAGTGAAATATGCAGATCATCATTTACCAGTACCGGCTTGCGGCTCTCCAAATAATCATCGGCAGGCGGCACGTTAAAACCAACCAGGCTGGTGTGTTTCAAATGCTTGGCGCGGGCAATCTTGGGTTCAACCGAATACGGCTCGCCCAACTCCTTTACAATGGTAGGCGGGTGGGCATGATAGACCAGTGAGTACATGCTCGAAAAGCCCTCGGTAGAAACCAGTTCTTCGGCATATAAACTGCCGTCGGGTTTACGAAATTGCGTATGCCGCTTGTGCGGAATCTGGCCCAGTTGATGATAAACAGGCATGTGCTAAGTTAATGAAGGAATGAAAGATGAGTGAATGATAGAATAAGGAACGGTCTACCTGAAAACCGGCATACCGTAAATCAAGGCCGTTAACCGCCTTTTATTTAAGCGAGAATGGAATACTGTGCCAGCACAATTTTTGACAACATCTTGTACCTGAACAGGGCGATAACGCTCATGGCAGATAATTGATATTGTAAACTCTTGTGTGGCACAGTAAGTAAGTTTATAATTGGCTAAACGAAGTTAGAGAATACAAAATTACTATGCAAGCATATTATTTTATTTTTAATTAATAGTTTTGAATACATCAATTATTGCCTGCTATGAAACTTGTTTCCTACCAAAATGATGGCACTGAACATCTTGGCCTGTATATCAACAATCACATCTATAACCTGCATACCTGCGACAGGTTGATACCCGACCAGATGAACGCCTTTTTGTGGGGTAGCGATGAACTGATGGAACGGGCCATAAAAGTTAATGAAGCCATTAAAAGCGGTCAGCTAACAGCAAAAGAGGAAGTTTTTTATGAACTGCTGGCGCCGGTTCCCCACCCTGCCTCCTGCCGCGATGCTTATGCCTTCAGGCAGCATGTGGCTACCTCGCGCCGCAACCGCGGGCTGGAGATGATACCGGAGTTTGACCAGTACCCTGTATTCTATTTTACCAACCACAATGCCGTACAGGGGCCGGGCGAAGTACATTGCATGCCCGATCATTTCCAAAAACTGGATTTTGAACTGGAAGTAGCCGTTGTGCTCAGCAAAAAAGCCCGCAATATAAAAGCTGCCGAGGCTGACAGCCTGATTGCCGGGTATATGATTATGAATGACATGAGCGCCCGCACCCTGCAAATGGAAGAAATGCTGCTGAATTTAGGGCCGGCTAAAGGCAAGGATTTTTCGACCGTAATTGGCCCCTGGCTGGTTACGCCTGATGAACTGGAGCCTTACAAAACTGAAGCGAAACCCGGCCATACAGGTAATTGCTATAACCTGCAAATGCGGTGCAAGGTAAACGGCATTGAAGTATCAGCCGGTAACCTGGCAGATATGGGCTGGACCTTTGCCGAGATTATTGAACGCTGCGCTTATGGCTGCGACGTATTGCCCGGCGATGTCATAGGATCAGGCACGGTAGGCACCGGTTGTTTTCTGGAACTGAACGGTACCGGCTTGCTTAACGATAAAGAGTACCAGCCGCAATGGTTGCAACCCGGCGATTTGGTAGAAATGGAAGTAACCGGGCTGGGCACTTTAAGTTCGGTTATGGTAAAGGCCAACAGCGATTTGTCCCTGCTTAACTTAAAGAAATGAGCGCTTAGCTGTTGATGATTTTACCAACCGGCACTAAACAATAATGCCTAATTTTGTATAGTGATAGCGCATTAAACAATATCACTTTATACTTACATCTACCCCTTTATGAGAATCATTTTTATGGGCACGCCTGCCTTTGCCGTAGCTTCTCTGGAAGCGCTTATTGAATCTGGTGCCAATGTGGTGGCCGTGGTTACAGCACCCGATAAACCGGCTGGCCGCGGGCAAAGACTCAATGAATCTGCGGTAAAGCAGTATTCCGTTATCCATAATATACCCGTATTACAACCTGAAAAATTAAAGAACGAAGACTTTTTAAAGGAACTGAAAAGCTATCAGGCCGATTTGCAAGTGGTGGTCGCCTTCCGGATGCTGCCCGAAGTGGTTTGGCAAATGCCGGTTAAGGGCACCATCAACCTGCATGCCTCGCTGCTACCGCAATACCGCGGAGCCGCCCCTATTAACTGGGCCATCATCAATGGGGAGAAAGAAAGCGGCGTAACTACCTTCTTTTTAAAGCAGGAAATCGATACCGGTGATATTTTATTTGTTGAGAAAGTATCCATAACGGATGAGGTAACCGCCGGCGAGTACCACGACCGCCTGATGCACAAGGGTGCCGGCCTGCTGGTAAAAACTGTAAAAGCTATTGAAAGCGGCCGCTACACCGAACAGCCGCAAGGGCAATTAGCTGAAGGCATTACGCTAAAACATGCGCCCAAAATCTACAAAGATGATTGTCGCGTTGACTGGCAGCAGTCTGCCGATAAGATTTATAATTTGATTAGGGGATTAAGCCCCTACCCTGCGGCTTTTACGGAACTGAACGGTAAAACGCTGAAAATCTTCAAAACTACAAAAGAAGATACTAAACCCAATGTGCAGCCCGGCGATTATCTAACCGATAACAAAACTTACCTGAAGTTTGCCTGCGCTGATGGTTGCATCAGCCTGACCGACATACAACTGGAAGGTAAAAAACGGATGGGTATTGAAGAGTTTTTACGTGGCGTAAAGCTTTGAGGGAGTGAGTCAAGAATCAAGAGCCAAGAATCAGGAATCAGGATTTTTTAACTATAATTTTTATCATGATTCTTGGCTCTTGATTCCTGATTCTAACTCTATCTTCAATCCGGTGTTCACCAAAATTCGTTTATGTAATGTAAGTTTACATTTCAATTAGCAACAACGTGTATATGGCAGAGATAAATTCAAGAATTGAAACGCTGAAGAAAGATATTGAGCCTTTGCGGCAACAGTTGGTGCATCATGAGTTGTATAAGCATATTCATACCCTTACAGATTTAAATATATTTACCCAGCATCATGTTTTTGCAGTGTGGGATTTCATGTCGCTGCTAAAAGCGCTTCAGCAAACATTAACCTGCACCCATACGCCCTGGATGCCAGTAGGCAATGCCAACACCCGCTATTTGATCAATGAAATTGTAACCGGTGAGGAAAGCGATATTGACGAAGCCGGCAACCGCACCAGCCATTTTGAACTGTACCTGCGCGCCATGCAGCAGGCAGGTGCCGAGGCCAGTTATATTGATGCCCTGTTTGCTGAATTGAACAACGGCAAAAAAATAAATGAGGCGCTTAACGCTGCCGACATTCCTGTAGCCGCCCGCTATTTTGTACAGCATACCTTTGATGTGATTGCGCTGAACCAACCGCATATTCTATCTGCCGTATTCACCTTTGGCCGCGAGGATTTGATTCCGGACATGTTCATCAGTATCGTTAAAGAACTAAGCGGGCAGTTGCCCGGTAAGGTAGATATTTTATTATGGTACCTGGAACGCCATATCGAGGTAGACGGCGATCACCATTCACAATTAGCCTACCAGATGACGGCTGAACTGTGCGGCGAGGACGCCACCCGCTGGCAGGAAGCTACGGTTGCGGTTAAAGCGGCCCTGCAATCGCGCATTGATTTATGGAATGGAATTTTGCAGGCGATTAAAACGCCGGATGGTGTTTTAGTATGAGCTAAAAAAAATGAAAATCTAATATTGTCATTGCGAGGAACTAAGCAATCCCGTCGTATACAGGGCAAACAAGCATAACTACGAGATTGCTTCGTTCCTCGCAATGACAAAAAGAAAGTACTCTACAATTTATTTAACTCATCTACCAGCATCTTACTGGTCTTATTGAAATACCGCTTAATACCAGAGCCTATCACCCATTGGATACCCTTAGTGGCATTGGTTAAAAAAACCTCTTCGGCCTGATTGAGTATTTCGGGATTTATCTGTGCTTCAGTTACCGGTATGCTGTGCTTAAGGGCCAGTTGAATAACCACCTGCCGCATTACACCGGCAATACAGCCTTCACTCAGGGCTGGTGTATACAGATGCCCCTGGTACAGTACAAATACATTTGAGCTTAATGCCTCGCATAAAAAACCGTTCTGATTAAGGATAAATACATCATCGGCCCGGCTTTGGGTTTTAAACAACCCTGCCATCACATAAATAAGCGAATTGCAGGTTTTAAGGTTAGAGAGATAATTAAGCGGCTTAACCAACTCAGTGAATACATCCATAATCAGCCCGCGGTTATTAAATGTATACTGGTTGTGCGCATCGGGTTGTAACTCCAGGCACCAGCCGGCCTTATTAAAATCTGGCGTGTACAGGCCGCCTGCATCACGGTAAACAGTTAAACGCAGCCGCCCATGCTTGGCTTTGTTCATAATGGCAATCTCTTCCGCTTTTTCCTTCAGATAATAATCATCAAACAGGCTGAAATTTTCCAGTTTAAGCGCACGCATACCCTGTTGCAGGCGGTCGGCATGCAGGTTGGCAAATTTGAGTTGCCCGTTCATGAGCCGCATACTTTCAAACAAGCCGTCGCCATACCTGAAGGCGCGGTTGGTTATATCCAGCAGCGGCGTATTATTAGGTATTAAATCGCCATTAAAGTTGATAAATGCAGGCATACAAAAGCTGTAAACAATTTTTCAGGCGTTTTGCTCACTGTTGGCTGCAATATATTTACGCCATTTTTGCAATACGCTGTCAAAATCGGCAGGTAAAGGCGCTTCAAAATTCAGGCGCTTACGTTGTGTGGGATGCACAAAGCCCAGTGTACGCGCATGCAGGGCCTGCCGCGGCATCAGTTCAAAACAGTTTTCTACAAACTGTTTGTACTTACTAAAGGTGGTTCCCTTTACAATTTTATCACCGCCGTAAGTAGCATCACTAAACAGCGGATGCCCAATGTGCTTCATGTGCGCCCTGATCTGGTGCGTGCGGCCGGTTTCCAGCTGGCATTCAATTAATGTAGTATACCCAAAGCGTTCCAATACTTTATAGTGGGTAACCGACCATTTACCTTTTTCGGCATCATCATAAATGGCCATTACCCGGCGGTCGTTAACGCTGCGGCCAATGTAGCCGGTTACGGTGCCGTCCTGTTCCAAATCGCCCCAAACCAGCGCCAGGTACTGGCGGGTAATGGTATGCTCATAAAACTGCCGGGCCAGCCAGGTCATGGCCCGCTCGTTCTTGCTGATGAGCAGCAGGCCCGAAGTATCCTTATCTATCCGGTGCACCAAACCCGGTCGGCCGTCGTTACCCGGCAGCGTGGGTAATTGCTGAAAATGGTAAACCAGGCCGTTTACCAATGTGCCGGTATAATTATTATACCCCGGATGCACCACCATACCGGCCGGTTTATTGATCACCAGCACATCATCGTCTTCGTACACAATATCCAGCGGTATGTTTTCGGGGTAAACTTCGGTATCGCGTGGCGGGTGCGGCAATACTACCGAAATAACATCTAAAGGTTTTACCTTGTAGCTGGCCTTAATGGCTTTATCGTTTACCAGCACATTGCCCAGATCAATGGCATTCTGGATGCGGTTACGTGAGGCATTTTCCACCCTGTGCATCAAAAATTTATCAATGCGCAGCAGCGACTGCCCTTTATCTACCACAATGCGCAGATGCTCGTATAAGTCCTGCTCTTCGGGTTCTGGTAATTCGGCTTCGGATATCATTGCTGCAAAATTAAGTTTTTACGCTTAGCAATGTACATTTGTATATGCCCATAAATCTGGAGATTTTTAGCCCCGTACAGCAGCTTCACAATACCATATTTGACGAAGCCCGGATACAGGTAGACATTAAGCGGGATGATCTGATCCACCCGCTGGTATCAGGCAATAAATGGCGAAAACTAAAATATGTATTGCAGAAAGCACAAACCGAAGGCAAACGCCATCTGATTACTTTTGGCGGGGCCTACTCCAATCACTTGCTGGCCACAGCATCAGCAGCAGCGCAGTTTGGTTTTAGGGCTACAGCATTTGTACGTGGCGAGGAAGTGCAGAACAGCACCTTGTTTTTGTGCAAGCTGCACGGCATGCAACTGCTGTTTACCAGCCGCGAAAGCTACCGCGATAAGATGGCCTTATTTCACCAGTTCTTCGGAAACGATAATGATGCTTTTTTTATTGACGAAGGCGGCGCATCCCCGGAAGCGGCACAAGGCTGCGCTGAATTAATAGGTGAACTTGCCCAAACCTATGATTATATTTTTTGCGCATGTGGTACCGGCACTACCGCAGCGGGCTTAATTAATGGTATTCACCAAACCGGGCTAAATGCTAAATTTGAAGGGGTACCTGTATTTAAGAACGGCGGCTTTTTGCGAAACGACATTAACCGCTTTTTAACCAGCCCGCCTGCTTATAACTTACATACCGGTTATCACTTTGGCGGCTATGCCAGAACCACACCCGAACTTATGGGCTTTATTCAACAATTTGTGGCCGCTACCGGTATTGTTATCGAACCGCTATATACCGGCAAGATGCTGTATGCCTTGTATGAACTGGCCCGCTCCGGATATTTCAAGCCTGATAGCCGCATTCTTGCCATTCATACAGGTGGTGTAATTGGCTTACTTGGTATGCAGCACAAATTTTAGTTTAGAACATGTTTAGCTTCAAAACAAGCATATTTTATTTAGTCAAAGTGTAACACATTTTAAAAAATTGTTGCTCTGGTATTCAAAAAGCAGGTTTAAACAGTTTAAACCTGCTTTTCCGTTTTAAATCAAAAAGTGCTTTTTCCGTTCAGTATGAGCGCATTTTGGTAAATTTGATTAAATCGTTTTACCTATGCAGCGTTCTGAAATTATACCAGCCGATGTTCAATCAACATTAAAAAAACACACCATAGCCGATGGTTTCGACCTTGTTTTCGACATGGAAAAAAGCCGGGGTGTGCATATCTATGATTCCCTCCACAAGCGTACCCTGCTCGACTTTTTTACCTGCTTCGCTTCAGTACCGCTTGGCTATAACCACCCAAAGATGCTGGAGGATGAGCAGTTTAAGCAGGATCTCATGCTGGCTGCATTAACCAATCCTTCCAACTCCGATATTTATACCACACAGTACGCCCGCTTCGTAGAAACATTCAGCCGTATAGGCATACCGGATTATCTGCCTCATGCCTTCTTCATCGCCGGCGGCGGTTTAGCTATTGAGAATGCTTTAAAGGCGGCAATGGACTGGAAAGTACAAAAGAACTTTGCTAAAGGTTACAAGCAGGAAAAAGGGTTTAAGGTACTGCATTTCGAAAAAGCATTTCATGGCCGCACCGGGTACACGTTGAGTTTAACCAATACGCTCCCTGTAAAAACCAAGTGGTTTGCCAAATTCGACTGGCCGAGGGTATCTCATCCTACTGTACATTTTCCGCTTACGGATGAGCGCATGGAAGAGTTACAGCAGCGTGAGGCAAAATCAATCTCGGAGATTAAAAAAGCTTTTCAAGATAACCCGGATGATATCTGTGCCATAATTATCGAACCCATACAGGCAGAAGGCGGCGATAACCATGTACGCAGAGAGTTTATGGAGCAATTACGCCAACTGGCTGATGAATATGAGGCGCTGCTGATTTATGATGAAGTACAAACCGGGGTTGGATTAAGCGGTAAGTTCTGGTGCTTTGAGCATTTTGGCGATAAGGCCCGGCCTGATATGATTGCGTTTGGAAAAAAGATGCAGGTATGCGGCATACTGGCCGGCCGGCGCCTGGAAGAAAACCCGGATAACGTATTTACTGTATCTTCTCGCATTAACTCTACCTGGGGAGGTAGTTTGGTAGATATGATACGGTCAGCAAAAATTATGGAAATTATAGAAGAAGATAATTTATGCGCAAATGCAGCAGAAACAGGCAATTATTTGCAAACCGAATTAAAGAAGCTGGCTGATCAGTCCCCTATGATCAGTAATGTTAGAGGGATAGGATTGCTTACTGCATTCGATTTTGAAAATACCGGGCAGCGTAACCACTTTATAAATCAGGGCTTAACATTAAATACGATGTTTTTAGGGTGCAGCAGTTGTACCATTCGTTTCAGGCCCGCACTCATCATGCAAAAACCTGATATAGATAATGGCCTCGATGTTGTTAATCACATACTAAAAAGTATGTAATAATATCACTATAGATACGTCTATATTATCGTTTTAAGAGAATTATACATCAACAAGATACTAATACTGGCTTTATGCGTTAAATGTTGATATTAACTCCATATTTAACTTTATTAGCCACTGGCAAAGTTTATGTTTTACGGTTCAGTTATCAATTCCCTTTAAACAATATATTAATATCTACTTTTTTGAGATGAGTAAACATAGCGAGAAATTGAAAAAACAACTTCTTGAAGTTTCTGAAATTATTAATGCATTTCAGTCTGAAGCAGTGCAGGTGAGGCTGATTGACCGCCTTTTGGATAACATGGTGGAGTGGGATACAGACGCAAATGACACGCCTAAAAGAATTCACTCGCTTAAAAATTATAACGAAGAAGATGCCCGCAACTCTAAAAAAATGGGTGCCACCAAAGTACTGAACCAGTTATTAAATACGGATTTCTTCGATCAGCCACATTCTATTGCAGGTATTGCAGAATATTGCAAAGCGCATTTTAACACCGAGTTTAAAACTTCTGAGCTATCGGGTATCCTGCTTAAACTTGCCAATGAAAACAAACTGGTAAGAGAGCGCAGTAATGATAGTAATCGCTTTGAATATGTAAAAGCCTCCTGATACAAACAAGCCCTGCTTTTGGCAGGGCTTGTTTGTTTACCTCAAACTAAATAAATCATCTACACCCAATACTTTACGGCAGGTAAATCCTTCGGCATAAGTGGCCTGTATGGACCGGCCCATCTCGCGTGCACGGGCTTCGGTGTTTACAAAAAAATCTGACGAGGAGATGTATGTTTCCGGATCGCCTTTCCAGTCGGGATTGTGAAACTGCGAAGCATACGCCTTTATACTGGCCATTTTGATATCCCAGTATTCGGTAACATCCACCACAAAATCGGGCCGGATCAGCATATCCTGTATGAAATGGAACAACTGCTTAGGCCGCCATTCCTGCTGGGGTTCAGCATCGTCAAAAGTCTGTATTTTGCGTAAGCCGGATAAGAATACCGCCGTTTGCACCAAATCGCTGGCGCGGCCATGGTCGGGGTGGCGGTCATGGTAAGCATTGGTAATTACAATTTCGGGCTGATACCTGCGTATGGCCTCAATCACCTTTAACTGATGCGCTTCTGTATTCTGAAAAAAGCCATCAGGTAAACCTAAGTTTTCGCGTATGGTTAAGCCTAATATGCTTGCAGCGGCACCGGCTTCACTATCTCTTATCTCTGCCGAGCCCCTTGTACCCAGTTCGCCCCGGGTTAAATCTACCACTCCGGCCTTTTTTCCCATCGCTATATGCTTCAGCAAAGTGCCGGCGCAGCCCAGCTCCGCATCATCGGGATGTACGGCCAGTACCAAAATATCTAACTTAATCATACGTATCGGGTTGATGCAAAAAACTAATCAGCAGCAAGTAACCGCTCAATATTCTTCCTTACTTTAGAAGATGTAGGCCTGGTAAAAGGATAATAGAACTCTGCTACGTGCCCTGCTTTATCAATCAGGTATTTATGAAAATTCCAGCGGGGTTGTGAAGACAGCTTGCCGTTCAATTTTTTGTCAGCCAGAAACTTAAACAGCGGATGCACGTACGGCCCGCGTACCCTGATTTTATTGAACACCGGAAAATGCGCTCCAAAGTTGATGGTACAAAAAGTACCTATGGCACTGCCTTCCAATGGTTCCTGCGCACCAAAATCATTCGTCGGGAAAGCCAGAATTTCAAAATTCTGCCCTTTAAATTCATTTCGCAGGGCTTCCAGTTCTTTAAGTTGCGGAGTAAAGCCGCATTGTGAGGCGGTATTAACGATGAGAAGAACTTTATCTTTAAATTCGTTTAAACTAATTTCTTCACCATTCAGCCTTTTAACGCTGAACTGGTAAATACTGCTATCGTCCATTTACTAATTATTATAAGAATAATAACCTGCGTTGCGCAGGATGTTTTCAATATCGTGGTCCTGGTCGCTGTTGTAGGTTTCCTTTAAATTGTGGCCAAAGATACGCGCTACAGATTGAAACATAAAGGCGTGAAAAGTGCCTTTAATCTCCTTGGCCATATCATAGCTGGTGGTACCGGTTTCGCGGCTTACCAGCTTGATCAGAATTTCACCCTGTGTAATGGTTAAATCCTTTATTTTATTGTTAAAAAGGGTTTTAATTTCATTTTCGCACTGCTTCATCATCTCCTTCTGCTGTTTTTTATCTGCAGTGGTAGCCAGATCACGCTGCAGCTGGCGGTAGCGGTTACCGGCAAATTTGGCATAAGGCATTACCTTATAAACATTGTATTTCAAACGGTTGTAGGCTTGCCGGTCGGCATCTGATTTAAATATACGGGAATCCCTGATGTTAATCTCACGGCCTACTATCCAGGGCACCAGTTCGCCATCCAGTTCTGTAAGGTATGTCTTAATGGTGTCATTCTTGCCCATTTTAGGGCGCGGCAGCTGGCTTTGTGCGTTTACAACGCCAAAACAGCAGCATAGCAATAGCATAAGACCAATAATTTTCATATTTTTACTTATACAAAAGTAGTGTAATTTATTGCGTATCTGCAACACCTGTTAATTTTATTATTTACAAATTACATTCGGCTACTTTCGAGTTAACCCACTGTACATGAAAGAGTTAGTGATTGATCTGGAAACAGAAAAGAATGAAATATTAAGACGCTACCGCGGCCTGCTGCGCGCCTGTAAATCAACCTTGCAGAAGGGCGATAAAAGGATGATACGCAAGGCTTTTGAAATGGCGCTGGAAAGCCATAAAGATATGCGCCGCAAATCGGGCGAACCCTATATATACCATCCTATTGCCGTAGCAAAAATTGCCGCTGAAGAAATTGGTTTGGGTACCACTTCTATTGTATGTGCCCTGCTGCATGATGTGGTGGAAGACACCGAAGTAACACTGGAAGACATTGAGCGCGAGTTTGGCAAAAAGGTAGCCAAAATTATCGACGGGTTAACCAAGATATCAGGCGTATTTGATACCAACAGCTCATTGCAGGCCGAAAACTTCCGTAAAATGCTGCTTACGCTGGCTGATGATGTGCGGGTGATACTCATCAAGCTGGCCGACCGCCTGCATAACATGCGCACCATGGAGTTTATGCCGCGCGATAAACAATTAAAGCTTTCATCCGAAACGGTATACCTGTATGCGCCACTGGCACATCGGTTAGGCTTATATACAATTAAATCCGAGCTTGAAGACCTTTCCATGAAATACATGGAGCGGGAAACCTACCAATTCATTAAAAACAAGTTAAACGAAAAGAAAGCCGAGCGGGAACGTTTTATTGCTGATTTCATCAGCCCGATTAAAAGAACGCTGGAGAGCCAGGGCCTGCATGCCGACATATTTGGCCGGCCTAAATCTATCCATTCCATCTGGAATAAGATGAAAAAGAAGGCCATACCTTTTGAAGAAGTGTATGACTTGTTTGCCATCCGCATAATACTGGACAGCCTGCCGGAGCAGGAAAAATCTGATTGCTGGAAAGCCTATTCCATTATTACCGACCAGTACCGGCCCAATCCTGACCGCCTGCGCGACTGGGTATCATCGCCCAAAGTAAACGGCTACGAATCTTTGCATACTACCGTAATGGGGCCGCGCGGCCAGTGGGTAGAAGTGCAGATACGCACCACCCGCATGAACGAGATTGCGGAGAAAGGTTTTGCTGCACACTGGAAATACAAGGAAGCTTCTAACGATAGCGGACTTGACCAGTGGGTACACAAGATACGTGAGATGCTGAAGAACCCTGACTCCAACGCGCTGGAGTTTCTGGATGATTTTAAGATGAACCTGTTTGCAGATGAGATCTTCATCTTCACGCCGAAAGGCGCCCTCATTCAATTGCCGTTTAATGCTACTGCCTTAGATTTTGCATTTGAAATACACTCTGATGTTGGCGCCAGTTGTATCGGCGCTAAAGTAAACCATAAACTGGTACCGCTGAACACCAAACTGCAAAACGGCGATCAGGTGGAAATCATCACCTCCAGCAAGCAAACTCCCAAAGAGGACTGGCTTAGCTTTGTGGTTACTGCCAAGGCGAAATCTAAAATTAAATCAGCCCTTAAAGAGGAGAAGCGTAAAATAGCGGAAGATGGCAAGGAGATACTGGAGCGCAAATTAAAATCTTTAAAAATCACTTATAACTCTGAAAATATACAGAAGCTGAGTTACTATTTTAAGCTATCCTCAACACAGGATTTATTCTTTAATGTAGCTAAGGGACTCATTGACCTGAGAGACCTGAAAGAATACCTGGCTACCGAGAAGCAGGTTGAAAATAAGCCGCAGGAGCGCATTGATCAGGATCAGGTAAAAAACCTGATACGTAATATTAAAGCTAAAGACAGCGACATGCTGCTGATTGGCGAGGATATGCAAAAAATTGATTATAAGCTGGCTACCTGCTGCAACCCTATACCGGGCGATGATGTATTCGGTTTTATTACGGTGAACGAGGGCATCAAGATACACCGCACCAACTGCCCTAATGCGGCCAAATTGATGGCTAATTACGGTTACCGCATTGTAAAAGCCCGCTGGACCAATCAGCATGAGCTGGCCTTTCTGACCGGCCTGCGCATTACAGGTATTGATGATGTGGGTTTAATTAACAAGTTAACTACGGTAATCAGTCATGATTTTAAAGTAAACATGCGCTCTATTACGGTAGACAGCGACAATGGTATCTTTGAAGGCACCATCATGGTCTATGTAAATGATACTGAACACCTGGATAACCTCATTAAACGGCTGAAGCAGGTGAAAGGTGTAACCGGCGTTACCCGTTTCGATTCGGCCGCACCGGTGGAGAAAGCGTCTTAAATAGAAGCAAGAAACAAGAGTCAGGAGTCAAGACTTTATCATTTTCAACATTTTGCCTTGGTTCTTGACCCTTGATTCCTGTCTCTTCAGCCACAACGCTTGTTTCTTGCCTCTAACATACCTACCTTTGAACTTTAATAACCACTTATGCCTCAACAGGAAACCATTGGTATGGTAAAAAAGATTTTCGAGGCCTACCTCGAAAATAAAAGCCTGCGTAAAACGCCCGAGCGCTTTGCCATCCTGGAAGAAATTTACTCCCGTAACGACCATTTTGATGTGGAATCATTATACATCCACATGAAAAATAAAAAATACCGGGTGAGCCGCGCTACGGTATACAACACGCTGGAACTATTGGTATCATGCGATTTGGTAACCAAGCACCAGTTCGGCAAGAACATGGCCCAGTTTGAGAAATCATACGGCTATAAGCAGCATGACCATATTATTTGCCTGGATTGTGGCCGCGTAGTGGAATTTTGCGACCCGCGCATACAGCAGATACAAAGCATGATGGGCGATTTACTGAAATTTGAAATTAAGCACCACTCCCTTAATCTTTATGGCAACTGTACCAAATTAAAAGAAGGTTTCTGCGACAGAAAATTATAGCTTTGCCCTCTTCAATTGTATACATATTCACAACTTAACATAAATGGCTGTTGATGTTTTATTAGGCCTGCAGTGGGGCGACGAGGGCAAAGGAAAAATAGTTGACGTACTGAGCGCAGATTATGACCTGATTGCCCGCTACCAGGGCGGCCCCAATGCCGGGCACACTTTAGAGTTTGACGGCAAGAAATTCGTACTGAACACCATCCCTTCCGGTATATTTTTCGAGAATACACTGAACCTGATTGGCAACGGTGTAGTAATTGACCCTATTACCTTAAAAAAGGAACTGGATAAATTAAAAGATGCAGGTCATGATCTGCTGGCTAAAAAGAACCTGATCATTGCCAAAAAGGCTCACCTGATTCTGCCTACGCACCAGTTGCTTGACGCCGCCTCTGAAAAGAAAATGGGCGAAGGCAAAATTGGCTCAACGCTAAAAGGTATTGGCCCTACATACATGGACAAAACCGGCCGCAACGGTCTGCGAATCGGCGATATCACCATGCCCGATTTTGCAGCGCGTTACCAAAAGCTGGTGGACAAACACACTTACATGTTGCAATCGCTGTATGGCGAGGTGGCCGACTTCAGTGAGCGCGAACAGGCGTTTTTTAAAGCGATAGAATTAATCAAACAGTTCCCGCTGGTAGATTCGGAACACCTGGTAAATGATTATCTGAGGCAAGGTAAGAAGATACTGGCCGAAGGTGCACAAGGTGCCATGCTGGATGTGGATTTTGGCTCTTATCCCTTTGTTACTTCTTCTAATACTACCGCAGCAGGTGCCTGTACCGGTCTGGGGGTTGCCCCGCGGCAAATTGGTGAGGTGATTGGTATCTTTAAAGCCTATTGCACCCGCGTTGGCGGCGGACCCTTCCCCACCGAACTGGAAGAGGAAACCGGCGAAGAACTGCGCCGCATCGGTCATGAGTTTGGTGCCACCACCGGCAGGCCGCGCCGTACCGGCTGGATAGATTTGCCTGCCTTAAAATATGCCATCATGCTGAATGGCGTTACCCAACTGGTAATGACCAAGGCAGACGTGCTAAGCGGCTTTGAAAAGATTTACGCCTGCACACATTACAATTACAACGGCGAGGTAATTGATTACATGCCTTACGATATTTGCGCCATACAGCCTCAACCGGTACTGAAAGAAATTGAGGGCTGGCACGAGGATATTACCGGCATTACTGAATTAAACCAGATTCCGGTTATGCTGCAATCCTACATTCACTTCTTGGAAGAACAATTAGGCATACCGGTAAAATATCTTTCTGTTGGCCCTGACCGTAAGCAGACTTTGGTATTGAATTAAGATATAATACCTTCTTTTCAGCCCCATAGGTCATTTCGACCGTAGGAAGAAATCTTCTGCCGTAAATCTATCGTCTGAAGAATATTTCTCCCTACGGTCGAAATGACAATTTTGCTTGTGTAGAAACTTTTTTCAGCTGATATTTTGTTGTCTTAATTCATGGTTATTCAGCACGATGATATTACGCTTTTTAAACAGCAAGCTTTAGCGTGGGCGGCTCAGTTTGAAGTGTGCTGCTGCCTGAATTCAAACGGCTTTACAGACGCTTACCATCAATTTGATTTTCTAATTGCCGCCGGCGAAAAGGCTGCTGTGAAAGCAACAGCAGGAACTGCTTTTTCCGAACTGAAAACTTTCAGGGCCGCACACTCCGGCTGGATGACCGGCTTTCTTACTTACGATTTAAAAAATGAAGCAGAGAAACTAACCTCTGCCAATGCTGACTACCTGCACTTTCCAGGTTTATATTTCTTTGTGCCGCAGCATTTGATTACAGTGCGCGGGAATAAAATCGAAATACATTCGCCGGATGAAGAAGATATGTTACAGCAAATACAACAGCAATTTACAGTAAAACAAGTTGATATAGTTCCTCCACTGGTAAAGGCGAGATTAAGCAAGGAGGCGTATGTTGATAAAGTGCACCAGATACAAGCCCATATTGGCCGGGGCGATATTTATGTAACCAACTTTTGCCAGGAATTTTATGCTGAAGGTTGCCGGATCGATCCGCTGCAAACCTGGCAGGAACTGAATCGTATTTCACCTAATCCCTTCGCCTGCTTTTTCAAATACCACCAGCAATATATCATGGGCGCTTCGCCCGAGCGTTATTTGGCTAAGCGAGGCCATCAGCTCATCTCGCAACCCATAAAAGGCACCGCACCGCGCAGTGAAGGCAATGATGAAGCTGTAAAGCATCAATTAAGGCAGCACCCCAAAGAGCAACAGGAAAACGTAATGATTGTAGATTTGGTGCGTAATGATCTTACCCGATGCGCCGCCCCAGGCAGCGTTCAGGTAAAGGAACTGTTTGGCGTTTACAGCTTTACACAGGTACACCAAATGATTTCTACAGTTACGGCACAACTTGCGGCTGGTTGTGACGAGATTGATGTACTGAAAAGCACTTTCCCGATGGGCAGCATGACCGGTGCGCCCAAAGTAAGCGCCATGCAGCTGATGGAAAATTATGAGGTAAGCAAACGCGGCATATACTCCGGTGCAGTAGGTTATTTTGCCCCGGATGGAAATTTTGATTTTAACGTGGTGATACGGACACTGCTTTACAATACACAAAACGGATACCTGTCTTTCCATACCGGCAGCGCCATAACTTTCGATGCCGATGCGGAGCGAGAGTATGAAGAATGCCTGCTAAAGGCTAAAGCAATACTACAGGTGCTGGGCGTTTCAAATTTCCCTTAATCCGGACGGCTACTACCGAACCCTGCGCAAAAAAGGCAGAGTAAGGCGCCACACTCAGATACGGCACAAACTCAGTGCCGTACATGGCGGCAATATCAGCTTCAAAAACCGGGTTTCTTACTTCATTAATTCGCCAGGATGTATGCTCTACCGCATACTCAACCGTTTGCGTATCGTTTATCCGGTTATAGCCCCAGTAATGCTCAAATATGAATTCTTCAGGGCTGCCCGGCTCCATAGGAACAGAATGGCCGGATACGGCAGCACCCAGTGTGTGCCAATTACCGTTCATCTTCCATTCGTACCTGTAATCGCTGTAACCCTGCAATGCCGAAGCCGTAACCGAATGCCGCATCGGCAACGCCCGGTAGTGTTCGTTGTATAAATTATTGGCGATAACGGATATAATGGGCTTCGGTACAATTTCGCTGATGAACACAGCGCCGCGCTTCCATGTATTGCCATCATAATATCGAACATAAAAGCGCAGGTTCACCTCTTCAAAGCTGACATGAAAGGGCCACTTGATACCCAGCACCTTTGTATTGTTAAACATGAAGCCGACCATGCTCACCAGTGCTTTACCCTGCCATAAATCCAGTTCGGTAAAAGCAGGCAAGTAAGGCCGCAGTATCCGGGGGTCAACCTCATAATTAAGCATCAGCAAGTTATTCCACTCTGCTTCCAAAAACCTGCGGTTTGCCATGCGGTAAACTTAAACTAAAAATCCTGCCGGGGCCGTGCAGTTTTGTTTAGCGGTGGTAATATTTCATGGCTTCGGGTACCAGGTTTCTCAGGGCGGCTATCCGTGTAGCATCAGCCGGGTGCGTACTCAAAAACTCGGGCGTGGTACTGTTGCCCGAACGTGAAGCCATACGCTGCCAGAACGCTACCGCCTGATTAGGATCGTATCCGGCCATAGCCATAAAAGTTAAACCGAGGCGGTCAGCCTCAGATTCCTGATTACGTGAATATTTAAGCAGCACCAGATTGCCGCCCACACCATACAACTGGTTAATAACACCAACAGTTGTACTGCGCGAAGTACTGGCAGCAACACCAATAGCGGCCCCCAAACCTTGTGAAACATATTGCTGAGATACCCTTTCGGCTGAGTGGTGCGCAATAGCATGTGCAATTTCGTGCCCCATAACCGTAGCCAGGCCGGCATCATCCTGCGTGACGGGCAAAATGCCGCTATATACCGCTACTTTACCGCCGGGCATACACCAGGCGTTTATTTCATCACTTTGTATGAGGTTAAACTGCCACTGGTAATTGTAATCATTACCATAGCCGTTGTTTTGTAAATAACGTTCAATAGCGCTGGCCAGCCGGCTGCCTACCTGCTTTACACGTATGGCATTGCTGGTACCGGTTATTACTTTGGTTTTAGGATCGGATAATAATTGCGTATAGCTTTGTGCGGCTGATTGATTGATGGTAGCATCGCTCACTACATTAAACTGCCGCCTGCCGGTTAAGGGCACGGTGGAGCAGGAATAGAAAGTGAAGGCTAAACCTATTGCTGTAACAAGTTTGTTAAGTTTCATAAAATCTTAAACAGCTTTTCGTTTAAAAAGGTTTACTTTCGATTCCTTGCCCTTTAATAAACGTTCAATATTTTTCTGATGCGTAACCAAAATCAGCACAAAAATACACATGCCGTATATGATTACCGATTTGATATAAACCGGAAATACAAAAGTTACGCCAAGCAAATAAGTAAACCCTCCCAGAATGGAGCCTAAGGAAACATAGCGGGTGATTAACAGCACCGCAATAAAAACAGCCACGCAAAGCAGTGCCGAGGGCAGGTTAATAGCCAGCACCATACCAAATAAAGTAGCTACACCCTTACCGCCCCTGAAGCCTGCAAAAACCGGAAACAGGTGCCCCATTACCGCTGTGATGCCCAGCGCCAGTTCATAATTAGTAAAGGCAATGGAATGATACGCACCGGTGATTGAGATACCAATAAAGTAAGCCAGGTTGGTGGCCGTCCAGCCTTTCAATATATCAATTACCATTACCGGTATACCAGCTTTTTTACCCAATACCCTAAAGGTGTTGGTTGCCCCTGCGTTACCACTGCCATACTCGCGCACATCGATACCATAAAATGCCTGGCCTATCCATACCGCGGTAGGTATAGAGCCAAACAGATAGGCTAACAGGAGTGCACCGATAGAATAGATAGATAACATTTTACCTGCAATATTAATAAAAGGCGGTTGTACTCACTATTAAAATCGCTTACTTAACTGCTTTTAAACTCAAATCGAGGCTTTTTGCGGAGTGGGTAAGCGCCCCAACAGAAATATAATCTACTCCGCAGGCGGCGTAATCATATATGGTTTCGGTTGTGATGCCGCCCGATGCCTCAGTGGCATATTGCCCATTCACAGCAGATACAGCAGTTCGCAAATCAGCCAGGCTAAAGTTGTCAAACATAATACGGTCAACACCGCCGGCCTCCAGCACTTGCTGCAATTCCTCAAGGTTACGTACTTCTATTTCTATCTGCAAGGTACGGCCGGTATGTTGCAGGTATTGGTGCGCATTGGCAATGGCGTTCTTAATCCCCCCGGAGTAATCTACATGGTTATCCTTAATCAAAATCATATCATACAGCGCATAGCGGTGATTAACGCCGCCGCCTATCCTTACCGCCCATTTTTCAAAATAGCGAAAGTTGGGCGTGGTCTTCCGGGTGTCCAGCACTTTGGTGTGGGTGCCCTGCAGTAACTGCGTAATCTGATTGGTCTTGGTAGCAATACCGCTCATACGCTGCATGCAGTTGAGCACCAGGCGTTCGGCCTTTAATATGCTGTGTGTGCTGCCAGTTACCTCAAAGGCAATATCTCCGGGCTGCACTGCCGCACCGTCCTGCAGATATACGTCCAAATGCAGTTGCGGGTCGATAACGCTGAATATCTCAGCTGCCAGTTCTACACCGGCCAATATGCCCTTATCCTTTACCAGTAATTTAGCCTTGCCCTGTGTACCGGCAGGAATGGTAGCCAGTGAGGTATGGTCGCCATCGCCCACATCTTCGGCTAAGGCGTTGTTTATAAATTGATGTACCAGTTGTTTATCCAAGGTAGTTTGAATTTCAAAAGCTCAAAAGTAAAAACAATTGACGTTTATTTAGTTTTTGAATAATAAAACAGGATTTACGCCGCCCTTTTTCAGGCTCACGCCGTTCATATCTGTACAGGCTTTATATATTTGCACCGTGGAACAACATAAAAAAGTAGCGCTTCTGATATTAGATGGCTGGGGCTACGGCCGCCAGGATAGTTCAAACGCCATTTACTCGGCCAATACCCCTTATTTTGATGCTTTGCTTCAACAGTATCCCAACTCAAAGCTTACCGCTTCCGGCACGGCTGTAGGGCTTCCTGAAGGGCAAATGGGCAATTCTGAAGTAGGCCACATGAATTTGGGGGCAGGCCGCGTGGTGTACCAGGAACTGGGCCGCATACACAAGGCAGTGGACGACCACGAGCTGCCTGGTAACCCTATAATTAAGGAAGCATTTGAATACGCTAAACAGAACGATAAGGACGTACATTTCATCGGCCTGGTATCTGATGGTGGGGTGCATTCGCATACCCGGCATCTAAGGGGCTTATGTGATGCAGCAATGGAATACCAACTGAACAAGGTATTCATCCATGCCTTTTTGGATGGCCGCGATACTGATCCAAACTCCGGTAAGCAATATATCAGCGAATTACAGAACTATATCAGCGGCAAGCCTGTTCAACTGGCTTCATTAATTGGCCGCTATTATGCGATGGATCGCGACAACCGCTGGGAACGTGTAAAACAGGCGTATGATTTGATGGTAAACGGCACAGGCAAGTTTGCTACTGACCCGATTAAAGCCATTGAAGAATCATACAGCGATGGTGTAACCGATGAGTTTGTTAAGCCTATTGTGCTTACGCACGATGATGAGCAGCCCATTGCAGTAATCAAGGATGGTGATGTAGTCATCTGCTTTAACTTCCGTACCGACCGGGGCCGGGAGATTACGATTGCCTTAACGCAAAAATCCTTCCCGGAGCAGAACATGCACCCATTGCAGTTGCATTATGTAACCATGACCACCTATGATGATACCTTTAAAGGGGTGAAAGTGGTATTTACCAAAGATGACCTGACCTATACTTTGGGCGAGGTGCTGGAAACCGCCGGTAAAAATCAGATACGTATTGCCGAAACTGAGAAGTATCCGCACGTAACTTTTTTCTTTTCGGGCGGACGTGAAAAGGAGTTTGATAACGAAAAACGACTGCTGGTTCCTTCGCCTAAAGTCGCTACCTATGATTTGCAGCCCGAAATGAGTGCTGAAGGGATACGCGATGCTATCTTACCTGAACTGCAAAGCGGCTGGCCCGATTTTATATGTCTCAATTTTGCCAATACCGATATGGTAGGCCACACCGGCGTGTTCGAAGCAGTAGTGAAAGCAGCCGAAACGGTAGATGCCTGTGTGAAAGCAGTGGTGGAAACCGGCCTGCCAAACGGTTATTCCTTCATCATCATTGCCGACCACGGTAATGCTGATTATATGGTGAATGCTGATGGCTCACCTAACACGGCGCATAGTACCAACCTGGTACCCTGCATTGTTATTGACAAGGATGTAACTAAGGTAAGGGATGGTAAACTGGGAGATATTGCCCCCACCATACTTAAAATGATGGGAATAACAATTCCTGCGGTAATGACTGGCAATGTACTGGTGTAAACAACAATTTGCCTTCCTGCTATTCACCGCACTTGGGTTATTAATATCCGGCTTGCAGTCCTGCAAGCCGGATATTAAAGAAACAGGTGTTTCAATACAATATTTTGATCTGAAAGGCTATTTTAAAGGCGATTCAGCGCGGTTAAGCCGCTTACACCCGGTAGTTACCAAAACCGTAGCGCAAAACCATCAGGAAGAAACACAGCGTGTAACCATTAAAAATTGGGGCGAAGAATTGA
The DNA here is from genome assembly GCF_965200995.1 of Mucilaginibacter sp. Classification (GTDB taxonomy): domain Bacteria; phylum Bacteroidota; class Bacteroidia; order Sphingobacteriales; family Sphingobacteriaceae; genus Mucilaginibacter. The sequence continues at coordinate 372,119 of NZ_OZ241743.1, forward strand.
GCTTGTTCAGCCAGTCTGACATTAATAAACCTGCCTGGCGGCAGAGTTACAGCGTTACCACGTCCCCTGCCTTTACAATTTATACAGCTACCGACCCTAAGCTGATTACCCGAAAGATTGTGCTTAGCCGCGATAGCATTACCCACAAGATAAAGTGGATATTAATTAACAATTACACAAAAAATCTGCTGTATACCTCGGTAGAAAAACTTACCTATTTTCCGGATTCGCTTTACCAGATAGAGAAAAGGCAACATATTCGCTTGCTGGGTACCAACCTGTACTTAATTAAGGGGAAAATCAATTAATGATGCGCATTTAACGCGCTGAGTTTTTCCCGGCAAGATGCCATCAACTCAGAAATATCGTACCGGCCAGCGTTATTTTCAAGCACTTTCTTAAAATCGCTGATGGCTGCCTGCAGTGCTTTCTGTCCCATCGGCTTATCAAAAATTTTGGTACCTCCCTGCAATTTAAAAGTACCGTAATCTTTATAAGCCAGGCCCCGTATCTGGTAAAAACGGGTTTCGCCAGGTTGTAACAATAACGCCTTACTCATATCGTTAATAGCGCCTAACATGTGCTTCTCGCGTTCTGTATCTTTAAGTTGAATGTCTTTTGCCAGATAGCTTTTAGCACGGGAGCGCCAATAGTAAGCATCCGCATCTGCTGGTTTAATATCAATCACCTTAGAGTAGGCAGCTACAGATTTACGGTAATTTTCGCTGTGGTAATAGGAATAACCCAGCATTAAGTAAGCGTTAGCATTGCTGGAATCAATATAGCAAGCTTTTTCCAGCTGGCGAACTGCGGTTTTAAAATCTCCGTTCATCAGCGCCTGCTGCCCCATTTTTACATAGGCATTTTGCGCTTTAGCTTCAAATGAAGATATCAATATAAATGATAAGAGTACAGATAACCGCATCGGGACCACTTTAGCAACAAATTTACTTTTACAATAACTTATAACAAAAGCTTTTATTACATCCGCTTTGTAAAATGTGGAAAACTTTGATATTAATCTCCTTTAACAGCTTGCCATAACTACTTTAGCAAAAGACTGCCGAATTTGCATAGCATCAGTAGATCAATTCTACCCAAAGCCTTATTTTTTCAAGTAAGCATCTGACTAACAACAATTTGTGTATTTACTTAATATTTAGCTTGGCTTACCGTACTGGCTTGGCATATCAATTGAATTATACAACTTGCAAAAAATAGAATAGTTTTTTACCTTATTTTTGCAGGCCGGTACTGTACTGTACTGCCATGTTGACATTTTATTTTCTATATAGAGGCCAGCCGATGAGTTTTAACCCTTTTGATTTTAAGAGCGCTTTACCCATGATAAATGAAGATTCTGAGTTCTTTCCGTTGATGTCAACGGAAGACGAAGAAGAAATGAATAACCAGCCTGTTCCCGAAGTTCTTTCCATTTTGCCTTTACGCAACACCGTATTGTTTCCGGGTGTGGTAATTCCGATTACGGTAGGCCGCGATAAATCTATCAAACTTATACGCGATGCCAACAAAGGCGAACGCCTGGTAGGTGTAGTTGCCCAGCAGGATGTAAGCATTGAAGACCCGACGTTTGATCAGCTGAATGCCGTAGGTACCACAGCCCTTATTGTAAAGATGCTGCAAATGCCCGATGGTAATACCACGGTGATTTTGCAGGGCAAAAAACGCTTTGTGCTGAAAGAAGAATTACAAAGCGAACCGTACATTAAGGCCAGCGTAGAGCCGTTTATTGAAACGGCGGCGAAAAAGGAAGATAAAGAGTTTAAAGCCCTGGTATCGTCCATTAAAGATATGGCCATGAGCATTATCCAGCTTTCGCCCAATATACCGAGTGAGGCAGGCATCGCCATACGCAACATCGAGAGCACTTCGTTCCTGATCAACTTCATCTCTTCCAATATGAACGCAGAGATGGCGGCCAAGCAGAAACTGCTGGAAACCGGCAACCTGCGCGAGCGTGCCCGGATGATTTTGGAGCACCTGACCGTTGATTTGCAGATGCTGGAACTGAAGAATCAGATACAAACCAAGGTACGTACTGATCTGGATAAGCAGCAACGCGATTATTTTTTAAACCAGCAGCTAAAAACCATACAGGAAGAACTGGGCGGCAACTCGCCCGATCTGGAGCTGGAAAACCTGCGGGCACGCGGCCTGAAGAAAAAATGGGTTAAAGAGGTTAATGACCATTTCACTAAAGAATTGGAAAAGCTACAGCGCATTAACCCGGCTGCCGCGGATTATTCCATTCAGATTAATTATCTCGAACTGTTACTGGATTTACCCTGGAATGAGTTTACCAAAGACAACTTTGACCTGAAACGGGCCCAAAAAGTATTGGATAAGGACCACTTCGGCTTAGAGAAAGTAAAGAACCGCATTATTGAATACCTGGCGGTACTGAAACTGAAGCATAACATGAAGGCGCCTATTCTGTGCCTGGTTGGCCCTCCGGGAGTAGGTAAAACCTCATTGGGCAAATCAATTGCCAAAGCGCTGGGTCGCCGTTATGTACGCATGGCGCTGGGCGGTATACGCGATGAGGCCGAGATACGCGGCCATCGTAAAACCTACATTGGTGCTATGCCGGGCCGTATCATCCAATCCGTTAAAAAGGCTGGCGCTGCCAACCCTGTATTCATTTTGGACGAGATTGACAAAGTGGGTAACGATTTCAGGGGCGACCCTTCTTCTGCCCTGCTGGAGGTGCTAGACCCGGAGCAGAACAGCACTTTTTATGACCATTATGTGGAGATGGACTTTGACCTTTCCAACGTAATGTTTATTGCTACCGCCAATAGCCTGAGCACTATACAGCCGGCACTGCTCGACCGTATGGAGATCATCGAGGTGAATGGTTATACCATTGAGGAAAAGATTGAGATTGCTAAACAGCACTTACTGCCCAAACAGCGCGATGCCCACGGTGTGAAAACCAAAGAGGTTACTATCAAAAACGATGTAATGGAAAAGGTAGTGGAAGAGTATACCCGCGAATCGGGCGTACGCTCGCTGGATAAAAAAATCGGTTCCATTGTGCGCGGCGTAGCTAAAAGCATCGCTATGGAAGAAGAGTATAATTCCACCGTGAGCAAGCAGGATGTAGAAAAGATTTTAGGCGCTCCCATATTTGATAAAGACCTGTATGAAGGCAACGAGGTAGCAGGCGTAGTTACCGGCCTGGCCTGGACACAGGTAGGCGGCGATATTCTGTTTATCGAGGCCAGCCTCAGCCCTGGGAAAGGGCGCTTAACCTTAACGGGCAACCTGGGCGATGTAATGAAAGAATCAGCCACTATTGCGCTGGCTTACCTGCGGGCGCATTCAGGTTATTTTGACATAGACCCTAAGGTATTTGAGCAGTGGGATGTGCATGTGCACGTACCGGCAGGCGCTACACCCAAAGATGGCCCTTCGGCAGGTATCACTATGCTTACGGCCTTAACTTCGGCTTATACCCAGCGCAAAATTAAACCGCATGTAGCCATGACGGGCGAAATTACGCTGCGTGGCCGTGTACTGCCGGTGGGCGGTATTAAAGAAAAGATACTGGCGGCCAAGCGGGCTAATATTAAAGAAATCATCTTATGCGAATCAAACCGGAAAGATATACTGGATATTAAGGAACATTACATTAAAGACCTTTCCTTCCACTACGTAAAAGATATGCGTGAGGTAATTAACCTGGCATTATTGCAGGAGCAGGTAACCGAGCCGCTTAACCTGAGCGTAAAAGCTGAACCTCAGCCAGCGCTTAATTAATTTTTTAGGCTATTTAAAGAAAGCCGGAATTTTTACCCGGCTTTCTTTATTTTCGGCAATTGCAACTCATGAAATATTTATTAGGTCTATTTTTACTGGTTGTTACAGTCAACCGGTTACATGCCCAGCAGCACAGCCGCGAAGCCGGCTTTCAGAGTGATAATGACTCTTATCTGGGCAAAGGCTCCGATAAATATTATACCAATGGCACTTTTCTATATTACCGCCAGGCATTGCCGGTAGCCACTGCTAATACATCGCTTGCCAACAAAGTATTAGGCTTTGAAGCCGGACAAAAGATGTTCAACCCGCAGGGTGCTGTTATCCCTTCTGCACTTTATCTCGACCGCCCGTTTGCCGGTTACCTGTATGTTGGCTCCACGCTTAATTTTTTATATAAGAATGAGAGCAGCTTAAAATTAGGCGCACAGATAGGTATAACCGGCCCGGCAGCGGCAGGTAAAGAAACGCAGCAATTAATTCACCGTATATTTAACTTATACCAGCCCCAGGGCTGGCGGTACCAGATACATAATGATGCAGAACTTAATTTATCCGGCAGCTATACACGTAAATTAATTAGGCTTGGGCCTGTTGATGCTGCTGGCTATGCTTATGCCAACCTGGGCAATGGCTTTACCGGGGCCGGCATAGGCCCGCTGCTCAGGGCAGGGCTGCTCAACCAGTTGTTTAATTCGGTAAGCACACAAAGTACAGCTGTTAATAACGCCGCCGTTCAGCCGCTGCATAAATCAGAGCTGTTTGCATATTACAAACCGGTAGTTAATTATACGGCGTATGATGCCACAGTTCAGGGCAGTTTATTCAGGAGCCACCCGGCTAATGACAACGAATACACCAGCACGCCTGAACGCTTTGTATTCAGCCAGCAGGTGGGCGTTGCTTATGCGGGGCCGAGGTGGGTATTTGATGTAGCAGCCGTTTATCATACTAAAGATGTAACCTCTATGGTTAAGAAGCATCAGTGGGGTACGGTAACCGCGCTGTACCGCTTTCAGTAATCAATTTTCCGGAGCTGCTTTTTTACGGCGCGGATACGTTTCTGCTCCAGGCGTTTAACTTTGGCAGCCTTGCTGATTTTTACAGGCTTGCGCAATGCAGGCCTGTGCAATGCTTTTGTTAATAACTGGTAAAGGCGGTCAACCGCTTTTTGTTTGTTCAGGTACTGGCTGCGTTCCTCATCACAAATAACCTGCACATTACCATCAGCATTAATTCTGCCGGCTAACTGCTGCAGCAGCCAGTGTTTGTCATCCTCATTAAATAAACCGGAATTGGCAATTGAAAACAGCACATCAACTTTGCTGGCTACCTTGTTTACATTTTGCCCTCCCTTGCCGCCGCTGCGCGATGTTCTGTAGCGTACCTCCTTTTGAAGCGCCTCTTTAGTCATGTGCATACACAAAGTTAGCTTTAATCTGTAGAAACAGGCTGGTTTTTGTACCTTAGCATCCCGATGAGCAATAACATTGTGGTGGCGATTGACGGCTATTCGTCATGCGGAAAAAGCACGCTGGCCAAAGCCTTAGCCAAAAAACTACACTTTATATATGTAGATAGCGGTGCCATGTACCGGGCAGTTACCCTGTATTTTTTACGTAACCAGGTGAATTTAAAAGATGAACAGCAGGTAGCCTTAGCACTTCAGGATGTTCATTTGAACTTTCACTCCCGCGATTACGAAACGCATATCACTTTAAATGATGAGGAGGTATCGGACGAGATCAGACTGATGCCGGTATCAGAGAATGTAAGCGCCGTATCAGCCATTAAACTGGTACGTACCGAAATGGTAAAGCAGCAGCAGCGCATGGGCCAATCGGAAAACATTGTTATGGACGGGCGCGACATCGGCACCATGGTGTTCCCTGAGGCACAGCTTAAAATATTTATGACGGCCGACCCTAAAGTACGCGCGGAGCGCAGGCATAAAGAACTGCTACCTAAAAATCCGGAGATTACTTTGGAGGAAGTATTTGAAAATTTAGCGCACCGGGATTATGCCGATACCACCCGTGTGGAAAGCCCGCTTATACGGGCTGAGGATGCGATAATATTAGACAATACCAACCTTACCCCTGAGCAACAGTTGCAATTTGCTTTAGACAAGTTAGCGCCCTTTTTAAATAACGGCTGATATACTTCTTTACAAAAACAATAAGTAGTGCTTACAGAACTGCTTCGATACCCGGTTCAGTAAACAGCCGGGTTTGCACACCAAAACGGTTCAAAAAATCTACGCCTTCATCATTAAGTAGTCCTTTATAGGCGGCATAAGAGCTTTTATAAATCACCTGCCTGATACCTGCCGAGTAGATGAGCCGGGCACAGGGCAGGCAGGGCGATAGCGTTACATACAAGGTTGCCCCTTCCAGCTTTGAACCATTTTTAGCCGCGTACAAGATGGCATTCTCTTCGGCATGTAAAGCTAATGAGCAACTGCCTTTGGCATCACGTGCACAGCCGGTAAGCGGCCATTCTTCATCGCAGTTATGCGTACCTGCAGGCGGCCCATTGTAGCCAATGGATATGATACGCGTATCGCGGGTTAAAACAGCGCCAACCTGTGCCTTTACGCAATGAGAGCGCCTGGCCAGGTCGGTTGCTAAATTCATAAATATCTCGTCGAAACCTAACTTCATACGGTTACATTACTTATTTCGTTGCTGTTCACCAATTAAAGCTGCTTATTTGCGAACCATTAATTATTCGTTACTTGCTGCATTTAGCTGTACTTACCTCTGCGCTGTTTAGGTGATGCCGATAAAAGTCCCTCTGTTGAGATTGCATTACTTACAGCAAAAACAAACGTCCTGAAACACATTTAATAATATGTTTCAGGACGTTAAAGTAATACGGCTATAATATAACTGCCTTAGTGCCCTGCACCAGCTTCGATATGGTCAATATCAATTCCTTGCTTGCGCAACTCCGAGCCGGCTTTCCAGGCAAAGAACGCCAGGTAGGCAAAGCCAATTACAGGTATAATATAAGAGAAGTGAATACCGCTCATGCCCGGGATGATATTATTGCTGCCATCGGCTAAAATACCCTGTACCGGAGGAATGATGGAACCACCCAATATCATCATAATTAATAAGGATGCGCCCTGGCTGGTATATTTACCTAAGCCAGCCAATGAAAGGGCGAAGATGGAAGGCCACATGATTGAACAGCACAAACCACCGCTGATAAAAGCATAAGTGGCCACAATGCCATGAGATAATAGACCAACAATCATGAAAGCTACGCCGAGTAAACCAAATATAGTTAAAGTACGGATGGGCTTCTCTTTACCTAACAGGAACCCGATTACTAAAAACACAACGCAAATGCCATAAGGTGCAAGAATACTTAAATCTGCATGACTTATGTAGTTAGCTGCCAGCACTACCGCAAAAGCGATATAAGGTACAACCACCGTTAAAATGGTACGGCCGGTTTTAGACACATCAAAAACGCCGATGGCTCCGGTCCAGCGGCCTATCATCAAACTGCCCCAGTATAAAGAAATGTAGGGTGCAATGTTGCGGGCCGATATACCACCAAAGGCAGGCGTTTCTAACAATGCCCCCATGTTACTCTGAATAGTAACCTCTACCCCTACATAAGTAAAGATAGCCAGCATGCCCAAAATCAATTGCGGATATTGCATAGCGCCCCAACCCTTTTTTTGCTTGGTAGCGGTTGATGAAGAGGTGATTAGAGAAATCAGGATGATGAATAAGGCGCTGTACACAAAATAAGCAGGTGATAAACCGGTAGCATTGCTCAACGGTGTAGCTGCCAAAATAAAGCAGAACGCAATGAAGATAACGAAAAGCGGCAGGTTTGCTTTGCTGCTTTGCTCGATCTGCTCATCGCTGGTAACTTTAGGCAGTTTAGTTACCCAAAAAAACACCGCCAATACCAAAAATAAAGCGGCTAATATGTAATACAACATATTTACTGACGAAATAGAAACAGTACTGGCATCTGCACTGGCAGCGGCAGAACCAAATAACAGAAAGCTCACCACTACCGGCCCTAAAATACTACCGAAGTTGTTTACACCACCGGCCAAATTTAAACGCGTTGAACCGGTTTCGGGCGGGCCTAAAGCCACAATAAACGGATTTACCGCTGTTTGCTGCAACGAAAAGCCGATGGCTATAATAAAGAATGCGGCAAGAATAAACCCAAACACACCTGAATTAATAGAAGGAACCATTAACAAAGAACCTACGGTGGAAATCAACAAACCGATAATAATGGCATTTTTATAACCAATCTTATTTAAGATATCCACCCGGCTTGCCTGAGATGCAAAATACAGAATTAATGAACCGATGAAATAACCACCATAAAAAGTAAAGTCGATCAATTGTGACTCAAACTGCGAGAGGTGAAAATGAGCTTTACAAAAGGGAATGAATACACCATTTGATGCTGCCGAAAATCCCCAGAAAAACCAAACAGTAATGAGGGAATATAGAGCCGACCGATTATTGGCCGTACTGGTTTGTTCCATAAATAAGAGGTTGTTAATAGTTAGTTAAAGCCTCTAACATACCGTATTTTTACAATATAATGTACACCATTACAAAATAATTGTATCTAATTTTCAGATTACGTTGTTTATCATTAGTATGTGATAAATTGCATCTTCGCAATCATCAATCCCATTAACGAGCAGATAATAAGGTAACATTAATGATAGAAGCTATTATTTCGGGTATTGGCGTAGGGTTGATTCTTACCTTTATTACCGGCCCGGTGTTTTTTGCCTTAATAAAAACCAGTATCGAAAGCGGTTTTCGTGCGGGCGAAGCCCTGGCTTTTGGCGTGGTTTGCAGCGATGTGGTATTTGTGGGCGCTATCCTCTTCGGCTCACAGTTTTTTGAAGTTACGCCTGCGCAGAAGATTTATGCCGGCATTACAGGCAGCCTGATCTTACTGGGAATTGGCATACATTACCTCCTTAAAAAAGCGGTGGTACAATACAATGACCATGAACCGGCTGCTGTAAACCGGATGGGGTACTTTTTTAAAGGCTTTCTGATGTGCATCTTTAACCCGGTAATGCTGTTTCACTGGATTACCGTCATCGGCACGGCAAGTACGCTATACCATAAAGGAGTGCACAACCGGGAACTGAAGATGGCAATTATGTTCGTCACAGTGCTGATCGTGCAGTTTACCATGGATTCTTTAAAAGCGTATTATGCCAACAAGCTGCGCAAGCGTATCTCCCCCAAACTGATACACCGCCTTAACTACGCCGCCGGTATCGCCCTTATTATTGCCGCCTTTGTAATTGCCGACCGGCTGGTTACACATTTTGTATTTCCGCCGATTGAAGCGTAAGCCCCCCAACCCCCTAAAGGGGGAGGAGTTGGCTGACAATAATAAAGGAGAGTGTATCACTCTCCTTTATTATTATAATCTGCTTCTTGCTTAAACATGCTAACATACTCCCCCTTTAGGGGGCTGGGGGGCATTACATATAGGCCCGTTGGTTCTTGCCTTCCATCCAGTTGGCAAAGGCTTTGTTCACCACTTTATTACCGCCGGGAGTAGGATAATTACCAGAGAAATACCAGTCGCCCAAATGATCAGGGCAGGCTTTATGCAGGTTATCCAGTGTTTGGTAAATCACCTGTACCTCGGCATTTATACCTTTTGGTGTAATAATCTGTGCAATACGGTCAGATATTTCCTCATCAGTAAACGGCTCGTAAATAGCCTTTACATAATTTTCTACCTGTTCTTTGGGCAAAGCTGCGCTCGCTTTAGCCTTTTGGTAAGCCTCTACAATGATATCTTCTTTACCGGCATCCTTCAACAAGCTTACTGCAGCCTCAAAAGCAACAAACTCCCCCATGCGCGACATATCAATGCCATAGCAATCGGGGTAACGGATTTGCGGGGCGGAAGATACCACCACAATTTTTTTAGGCCCCAAACGATCCATAATTTTCAGGATGCTTTGCTTTAGTGTAGTGCCACGTACAATGGAATCGTCCAGCAGTACCAAACTGTCTGTACCATGCTTTACCTGCCCATAGGTGGTATCATAAACGTGCGCTACCATCTCGCCCCGGTCGGCATCCTGCGTAATAAAGGTACGAAGCTTTACATCTTTGATCGCTAATTTTTCTACCCGTGGAGCAATAGCAAGTACCTCATCAATTTCTTCGTCGGTGAGGTTGCCGTTACGGTTCATCAGGCGCTCGCGCTGGTGCTGTTTAATGTATTTATTTACGCCTTCTACCATACCGTAAAAAGCGGTTTCGGCAGTGTTAGGGATGTACGAAAATACAGTATTTGTAATATCGTGATTTACTGCTTCCAGTACCTGAGGACACAGTAATCTGCCCAGTTGCTTACGTTCACGGTAAATGGATGCATCACTGCCCCTTGAAAAATAAATCCGCTCGAAGGAACATGATTTTTTCTCCCTGGGCGCACTGAACTGATCTTCGCAAACAAAGCCATTCTTCTTTATAATCAGCGCGTGGCCGGGTTTTATTTCCTGAATATCTTTTAAAGGAATATTAAAGGCCGTCTGAATGGCCGGGCGCTCAGAAGTAACTACTACAACTTCATCGTTCTGATAATAAAATGCCGGGCGTATACCGGATGGGTCGCGCATCACAAAGGCATCGCCATGCCCCAGGATGCCAGCAATAGTATAACCGCCATCCCAGCTTTTGGCAGATTTCTTTAAGATTTTGGCAACATCCATGCTATCACCAATCATCTTGCTGATCTCTATATTATCATCGTTACCCTCGCGCTTAAACTGATCGAACAGGCCCTGTACCTCGGTGTCTAAAAAATGACCTATCTTTTCGAGCACGGTTACCGTATCGGCTTTTTCTTTGGGGTGCTGCCCTAATTCATATAACTGCTCCAGCAACTCATCTACGTTCGTCATGTTAAAGTTACCGGCAATCACCAGGTTACGGGTCATCCAGTTGTTCTGGCGTAAAAACGGGTGGCAGCTTTCAATGCTGTTTTTACCATGTGTGCCGTAGCGCAGGTGCCCAAGTAATACTTCGCCGGTAAAGCTCATATTTTGCTTCAGCCAGTCAGCATCCTTCATTTTTTCGGGATACTCTTTTTCTACCTCGGCAAACTTACGCTGTATGTACTCGAAGGTGTCAGCCACTGCATTGGAAGCCATGGAGCGATGGCGACTGATGTAACGCCTGCCCGGCTCTACATCCAGTTTGATGGTAGCTACACCGGCCCCATCCTGCCCGCGGTTGTGCTGTTTTTCCATCAGCAGGTACAGTTTGTTTAAGCCGTACAGGGCGGTGCCATATTTTTTCTGGTAAAAAGAGAGTGGCTTTAACAGGCGTATGAAAGCAACGCCGCATTCATGTTTAATCTGATCGCTCATGATTGATTATGGGAAGCGCAAAGGTACGATTAATACACAAGGTTGAACAGGTTAGTTTGTCATGTTAAAGCATTTATGGCAACAAAAAACCCGGCTTAGGGAGCCGGGCTTTCATCAGTGTTAAGTTTAAATTATCAGGGCATCGTATCTTTTACAACCGTTCCCCGTGCTGGCTGATATCCAGACCTACGGTTTCATCCTCAGCCGAAACGCGCAACGGTGTGATCAGGTCGGTTATTTTCAACAATAACATAGAGCCAAAGAATGCAAATACAGACACCGCTATCAAGGCCAGCAGCTGTGTTAAAAACAATTTAGTTTCGCCAAAGAACAACCCGTTATCTGTTACTGCGGCATTTACATTTTTATGCGCAAACACGCCGGTTAGCAGCATGCCTACCATACCTCCTACACCATGGCAGGGAAATACATCTAATGTATCATCAATTTTGGTACGGGTGCGCCACTCCACCATCAGGTTACTTACTACAGCAGAAATAATACCGATAGCTAAAGCATGGGGCACCGTAACGAAGCCTGCAGCAGGTGTAATGGCTACCAGCCCGACCACAGAGCCGATACAGGTACCCATGGCCGAAGGCTTACGGCCGCGCAGAATATCAAAAAATACCCAGCTCACTCCGGCAGCCGATGCAGCAGCCGTAGTGGTAGCCATAGCTGTTACGGCCAGCGAAGTAGCCGCCATGGCAGAACCGGCATTGAAACCAAACCAGCCAAACCAAAGCAACCCGGTGCCAATAATTACATAAGTAATGCGGGCAGGCGCATGATTGGCCTGATTGCGGCCTTTTAAATACAATGCCGAAGCTAAAGCTGCCCAGCCAGCCGACATATGCACAACCGTACCGCCTGCAAAATCAAGTACGCCTTTTTTAAACAGGTACCCGTCGGGGTGCCAGGTGCAGTGGGCCAGCGGCGAATAAATGAATATTGAAAACAGTATTAAAAATACAATATAGGAGTTGAAGCGGATACGTTCGGCAAAGGCCCCGGTGATGAGCGCCGGGGTGATGATGGCAAATTTTAGCTGATACATGGCAAACAACAACAACGGAAAGGTAGGCGCCGGCTTCCATACCGCATTGCCCAGCATCCCCTTCATCATGAAAAAGGTAGCCGGATTGCCAATGAAGCCACCAATGCTGTCGCCGAAGGCCAGGCTGAAGCCAAATACCATCCATATTACAGTGATGATCACCATACAAATCAAACTTTGCAGCATGGTGGAAATGACATTCTTTTTATTCACCATACCGCCGTAAAAAAAGGCAAGGCCGGGCGTCATGATCAATACCAGTGCAGTGGAAATCAGCATCCAGGCAACATCGCCTGAATTGAATTTAGGCGCCGGGCCTGATGTATCCAGCTGAACTGAAGGAAACAGGAAAGACAGCACCAAAACCACCAGAAGAAACAAGAAAGGAATATACCGTTTCATAAAAATTTATTAAAAATTTATTTAACGGCCTGAAAGTAGGAAATAATCTAAGTAAAAACTCATTTTGTTTAGATTTTTTCAAAATACTCCGAATATATTTCAACAATTAAAGATAATTACTCAAGTAATCCGGAAAAATTCCTAATAAAAGAATACATATAGTGATTATTACTACTAATATGGCAAGATACGGCGCTATTTTAACTACAGAATGTACGATGCTTGACCTTCTCAGGAATAAATGCAGGGAAATCTTGAAATAATAGAACAAAGACACTACAGTAGTTAATGCCCCTGTACTTAATGCCGCCAGCAGCCACAAATTGCCGGTTTGCTTATATAGGGTATAAATGGCCGAAAATACCAGCAGTTTAGCGTTAAAACCGGCCGTTACCGGCAAGCCGGTAAGCGATATTAATAAGATTACAAAACAGACCGAAGCTACAGGGTACCTGATACCTAACCCGCTGTAATCAGCTACCTCCTCCGCCCCTGCAACATTGCTGAAATAAGAAGCCAATGCCAGTGTGCCGATATTAGCTATAGCATATATAAACAGATAAAAGCTAAGCGCTGATATGCCCTGCACCGTAAAGCACAGTGCAGCCATCAGCGCAAAGCCGGTATGCCCTATGCCCGAATATGCAAGCAGGCGCTTCACGTTAGTTTGCCAGATGGCAGCAAAATTCCCCACCAGCATGGTAATAATGCTGGTGATAGCCAGGGCGGTTTGATAATTGATAAACTGCCCCTGCTTATCATACACCAGTGGCATTAAAAAGTTAAGCAGCAAGCCAAAAGCCGCAATTTTAGGTAAGGTAGAAATGTAGGCCATTACCGGTGTGGCCGAACCCTGGTATACATCGGGCACCCAGAAATGCAGCGGCACTGCGCCCAACTTAAACCCGATACCTGCCAGTATCAGCAACAGCGCAAGGATAACGGATGATGGATTGAGCTGATGTAATGTAACTACCATTGCCGGATCATATACACTTATTGAACCTGTAAAGGCATACAGCAGCGAAATGCCATACAACATCACTGCCGATGACGCCATACCAAACAGGATATATTTCAGGCTGGCCTCAGCACTTAAGGCTTTGTTGGATTGATAGGCAACCAGCAGGTACGAGGCAATGGAAACCATCTCAATGGACAGGTACATAGTTAACAGGTTAGCCGCCATTACCATGAGGTGCAGACCGAGTACGGAGCCAACAATGATGGTATAAGCATCACCTAATCCTTTCGGATGTTTTTTGAGCTGTGCATCCCAGGGGAAATATAAAAGCAGCACAACGGCAAGCACATCTATACCCAGTTTGAACAGTACCGCCGGGCGGTGAATGAGCAGTGCATTACTGAACAGCAAGCGAGGCGCAGCCACCGTAGCATATTGATAAACACCTGCTATGATCACTACCCCTAATCCTGCACAGGCAATAATCCGGCTTATACGTGCCGATTTGGTTCTGAAAATTAAATCGGCAGCCAGTACCAGCAGAAACAAAACGGTAAGGCAAATCTCCGGCTTAAAGTAAGCAATGCCGGATAGCACATCATCCAGTTTGGCAGGTAGTGTGGGCAGCAGTTCCTTCATGTAAGTTATTGTATTACATTTTGCATGTAAGAAACCAGCGCCAATACCGAATCATTGATTTTTGACAGCACCAGTGATGGCATGATGCCTAATACCAACGCCAATAATGCCAGGGGCACCAGGGCAAACTTTTCGTTTAGCGCGAGCGGATGTAATGCTTGCTTCCATTCTTCCGCGCCCTTAAGTAATACCTTGCCGAAAAACATGCGCTGCAGCGTCCATAAAAAGTAGGCGGCACTCAGTAATATACCTATTGAGCCGCAAACCGCCATCCATTGCGGCAGCAGGCCGTTTGTAGTACCCGATTTAAAAGCGCCTGCCAGCGAAAATGCTTCGGCCACAAAAGCCGAGAAGCCCGGCAAGCCTAACGAGGCAAAAAAAGCAATCACCACGAAGGTGGTGTATTGCGGCATTAGTGTACCCAGGCCGCGAAAGCTGTAAATATCCCGGTCATGCACACGGGTATAAATCACGCCTACCAGGAAGAACAGCATGGAGGATAAAAAGCCATGACTCACCATTTGCAATGTAGCGCCGCTAATGCCTTCTGGCGTTTGCGAAGCAATACCCAAGAGCACAAACCCCATGTGTGATACCGAAGAGTAGGCAATTAACCGTTTTAAGTCGCGTTGGGCTAACGCATTCAGGGCGCCATATAATATAGAGATCACACCCAATAAACCCAGCCACCAGGCCCCTGCGTGTGCTATATCAGGAAAGATACCTATGCAGATACGGATGATACCATAGCCCCCGATTTTCAGCAGCACGCCGGCCAGCAATATGGATACCGGCGTGGGCGCTTCTACGTGTGCATCGGGCAGCCAGGTATGCAACGGTACTACCGGAACCTTAATGGCAAAGGCAACAAACAAAACGATAAACCCAACTACCCTCGCCGGCAGGCCCAACAGCGTATGATGCCCGGCTATGGAAAATATAGAATCCGCCTGATAATTGGCCGGGTTCATCATCTGCACAATATTAAATGTATGGCTGCCGGTGGCCGGATCGGTTACTGATAAATATAGCCCTACCATTACCAGCAGCATAAACACCGAACCGAATAAGGTATATAAAAAGAATTTCATAGCAGCATACTCGCGTTTGGCTCCGCCCCACATCCCGATCAGGAAGTAAAGCGGCAGCAGCATCAGCTCATAAAATAAATAGAACAGAAAGAAGTCCAGCGCACAGAATACGCCGATAACCGCCATATCCAGCAGCAGGAACAAGGCAAAGAACCCCTTTAAATTTGTTTTAATTTCCCATGAAGCCAGCGCAGCAATTACCATTACCACAGCGCTCATTACAATGAGCATAATGGATATACCATCCACCCCTACAAAATAATCTACCTGCATTTTGCCGGCAGCGCCCAAATTCAGGCTGATCCAGGGCAGTTTCTGCACAAACTGATACTGGTCTTCGTGATTAATTCCACCATACGCGGCACCAGTTTTATACTGCGCATACATCCATAAGCTTAATATTACCTGTACCAAAGTAGCGCCCAATGTAATATACTTATAACTGTTGCGCCATGCCGAAGGCAATACCAGTATCAGCATACCAAACAGGGCCGGAACAAATATGAGCAGTGTGAGCATGTTCATCAGGTTGATTTCAGTAATTGAACAATAAATACGGCCAGCAATACCAGCAGCATACTGTAAATATAATATTGCACCTTACCGTGCTGAAACGAGCGAAAGAAGTTGCCAATACCTTGTACCATGAAGGCTAAAAAGTGCAGCAAGCCATCTACAATGTAACGATCTGCCCAGGCGGCAGCAACGGACAGGTATTGTATACTTGATTTAAACGCATCCAAAAATCCGTCAATCACAATGCGATCAAAATTATATAGTGCCGTACCCAGTTTCAGCACACCTTTCACAAGGAACAGCCGGTAAAAATCATCAATATACCATTGCCGGTAAGACAGATTGTACAAAAAGCCGCTTTGCGGGAACACTGCTTTGCGTTGCACATATACAGCGTATGCCCAGTATATCAGCAGCAAGCTCACCAGGTTAACACCTGCCGGCACAAGCGCATGATAGATATTTTCTCTGATGCTATAATTAACAGGCAAAGCGCCGCTAAAGAGCCATGAATGTGTGTAGGAAAAAGGATTTAGCGAGAACCAGGGAAACAAACAGGCCAATGACAGGAGGATGAGCGGCACCCGGTACTGCCAGTTGCCGTCGCTGATGTGAAAATGCGTATCGGGCAGCAGCTCCTGTAATTTGAAGTTGCCAAAGAAGGTTTTAAATATCAGTCTCGCCACATAAAATGCGGTGAGCGCGCTGGTAAGCAGGAGCGTAATGGGAATGATCTTCAACCAGGCGTTTCTGTTATCCGTCCATTCAAATGCCTGAATAAGAATGCTATCCTTAGATAAAAATCCGGAGGTAAATGGTACACCTACCAGCGCCAGGCCGGCTATACAGCAGGCTATAAATGTAAGCGGCAGATGTTTGCGCAAGCCGCCCATAGTTCTTATATCCTGCGGGTCAATATCAAGCTGATGATCAGTCTTAATATGCTGCAGGTTATGGATTACCGAACCAGCACACAGGAACAGCAGGCATTTAAAAAAGGCATGTGTAACCAGGTGGAACAGCGAGGAGGCATAGGCGTCAATACCCATAGCCGCAATCATGTAACCCAATTGCGATATGGTGGAGTAAGCCAGTATACGTTTTAAATCGTTTTGCGTAAGCGCGATTGTGGCCGCCATAAACGCCGTAAAACAGCCAATAACCGCCAAAAAAGTACGCTCTTCCTCGTTAAAAAGCGGGAAAACGCGCGCTAAAAGAAATACACCTGCCGCCACCATAGTTGCGGCATGTATTAAGGCCGAAACAGAAGTAGGGCCTTCCATTGCATCGGGCAGCCAGGTATGCAGCGGAAACTGTGCCGATTTGGCAGCAACGGCTAAGAATATACCGGCACCGGTTATATAATACCATATTGCAGGTATTCCTTCATTACCAAAAATTGCCCAGCCGTTTGTGTGCATGAATGGGGTTAGCCATTTTCCATTATTGATGATTGCGGAAGGCTGATCAACGATGCCATGTTTACCAAATAGCTCTGCCAAGTCGAAAGTACGATATTGCGAAAACAGGATGCCGATAGCAATGAGCAAACCCACATCGCCGATACGGTTCATGATAAACGCTTTTTTGCTGGCCTGTGCGGCGCTCTCGCGGGTGAACCAGAAACCGATGAGCAGGTAAGACGAAAAACCCACCAGTTCCCAAAAGGCATAGAACAGCACTAAGTTATCGGCCACTACCAGCGCCAGCATACTGAAGCAGAAGAAACTGAGGTAGCTGAAATACCGCTTGTGCTCCCCCTCCTTCATGTAAGCCATAGAGTAAATATGCACGGGCAATGCTACCAGTGTTACCAGCGCCAGCATCAATACCGATAAGTTGTTGAGCAGTATACCAGCAAACACCTGCGTGTTCCCTATCCTGAACCAAAGCTGCCGGGCATGAACGTCATGCATATTCCATACCCTGCTAAAAATACAAACAGCCAGGGCAGCGCTTGCCAGTATAGCTATTGCTGATATTGCCCCAGAAACCTTACTACCTGCCTTGTCCGGCAAACAAAAATTAATCAGAAATGCAACAAATGGCAGCACTACCGCCGCTAAGGCGTAGTAAACCGTTTGTACATCATGATATGGTAAAGCTGCGTTCAAATTGCGTTAATCTCTTAAATCTGTTATTTCTTCGGGGTTAATAGTTTTATAGCGGCGATATACATTCAGTATAATTGCCAGTGCTACGGCTGTGCTGGCCGCGGCCAGCACAATGGCAAATAAGGCAAAGGTTTGGCCGGTGTTTGCCATTTTATCAAAGCGGCCAAAAGCTACCAGATTAAGTATAGCGGCATTCAGCATCAGCTCTACTCCAATTAATATCTGTATAGCGTTACGTTTGGCTACCACCATGTACATGCCGATACAAAACAGGGCAGCGCTTACCAACAGAAAATGGGTTAAGGAAATCATACTTCCTGCGGCTCCTTTCTGGCCAGATGTGCCGCTCCTGCCAATGCCATCAGCAATAGTACGGATATAGCTTCAAACGGCAGCAGATACCTGGTCATGAGGTTAACGCCGGTATTGCCGATCATCACATCGTTGGGCATAATCACATTCTTGCCGGCTACAGCATTTGTTATCCACGGCAAATTACCGGCATCCTGCTTTAACATTAAATTTACCAGCACCACCAAAAACAAACCCGACAGCAGCAGCGCAGGCAATTTAGCTACCGACAACCATTTTACCGGGGTTTGCTGCAGCGCTGCCAGGGTTTCGCGCCCCGAAAGCATAAAGGCAAATATAACCAATACCAAAATACCGCCCACATACACGACCACCTGGGTAATGGCTACAAAATCGGCCAGGGCCAGTACATATAAACCCGCTAAGGCAAACAGCGTGATGAAGAACATGAACACCGAACGTACCAAATTAGGCGTAGCGGCCACATACAAAGCCGAGCCTACAGCCATAGCTGCCATTACGTAAAAAAGCGACTGTATCAGGGTCATGCCTTACCCTCCTCTTTCTTTTGCATGGCGGCTAACTTGGCGGCCTGCTTCTCGGCCAACTGCTTATCTAACAAGGCGCGTTTTTCGGCGGCCTCGCCGGCGGTCATTTCCGAGAAAGCGTAGGTAAGCGCACCCAAGTCAGCTACACTGCGGTCGTACTGGTTGGTCATGGTAATGCATTCGGTAGGGCACACTACGGTGCACAGGCCGCAATACATGCACTTGGCCATATCAATATCAAACTTAGCCGCGTACAGGCGCTTGGTGGTACCATCCGACGTTTGCCCGATAGCCTCTGTCGCCTTGATGGCATCAATGTCAATGCAGTCTACCGGGCATACCTTGGCGCAAAGGTCGCACACAATGCAGTCGTCAATTTCCACATCCAGCTGGTAACGGCCCACTTCGGGTACCGGCAATTGCTGTTTGGGGTATTGTATGGTATTGGTGCCTTCCAGCTTTTTAAAATAATTATCGCTGCTTACGGGCACCACGTTGCGCTTCTTTTTTGACGAAAAGAAATGCCTTATGGTGAGCATCAGGCCCTGCCATGCAGTAACGAAACCACTTAACGCATTTTTGATCATCTTACATTACATATAAGCGCCACACGCCCGAAATTAGCATACACAGAAAAGCCAGCGGGGTAAGCACCTTCCAGCACAGGTTCATCAAATGGTCTACCCGCAGGCGGGGCAGCGTCCAGCGTATCCACATCTGCACACCTACCAACCCTACTGATTTTAACAATATCCACAGAATACCCCATGAAATGCCGGTAGTCCAATTGGCCAGTTTTACCGGGCCGATATTGGGCAGCGGCGTATTCCACGCCCCTAAGAACAATATAGCGGCCAGCATCGATACCAAAAACATCATGGAATACTCCGCCAGAAACAGCAGGGCAAAGCGCATACCGCTAAACTCGGTATGAAAACCGGCCACCAGTTCAGATTCCGCTTCAGGGATATCAAAAGGCGCACGGTTACTTTCGGCCAGCGAGGAAATAAAATAAATGATGAAAGCTAATAGCAGATGGGGCGCCCTGATGATATTCCAGCTCAGGATGCCACCTACGGCAGACATATCCCACAATCCCCAAAGCTTGTTTTTTTCTGCTGAGAGGATGCCCTGCTGCAAGGCTACCTGCTGCAAATCCAGCGTTTGGGCGATCATTATCACGGAAATCAGTGCAAAGCCGGCAGGAATCTCGTAAGAGATGATTTGCGCAGCCGAACGCATGGCACCTAAAATAGAGTATTTGTTATTGGAGCCCCAACCGGCCATCAGGATGCCCAGCGTTTCGATAGAGATAATGGCAAAAATATAATACAGGCCGAGGTTGATCTTAGAAGGTACCAGGCCGGGCGCCCATGGAAGCGCGGCAAAACCCAGATACACCGCCACAAAGATGATCACCGGCGACAGGGTAAACAATATCTTATCGGCTGCAGCCGGAATAATCATTTCCTTTTGCAGCATTTTCAGCATATCAGCCACTACCTGCAAGGAGCCATACTTGCCGGTTTCGGTTGGCCCGAGCCTGTCCTGGATAAAGGCTGATATTTTACGCTCTGCATACACCCCAAACATAGTGAATAGGCCCACAAAGGCAAAAAGCCCGGCCGCTACCAGTATATGTATGATGTAATAATTCAACAGTACAATTTGCTTTATCCGGCAAAATTAACTAATAAAGTTTAGTTACACACGGCTTATTTAGACGGATTTCAGAAAGCAGGATCAGTCCCAGATGGAATATTTTTCGAGGTGTATTTTGTCCCTGAAAAAAATGCGGGTGCTTTCTTCAAAAGACCGGGTATAGTCTGATACATAAAACCGGTGTGCAGCCTGCCGGGTATCACTCAACAGCCCCTTTTGCTGTAACTCATTTTTCAGGAAACCGGCCGTTAGTTCCGCATTGTCGATGATGGCCACCCTGCCCTGGTAATATTGCGCTATCTCATTTTTAATGAGCGGATAATGTGTACAGCCCAGTATCAGGCTGTCGATACCATTCAGCTCCGGGGCAGAAAGGTAAGTATGAATAATGGTCTGGCTGATGTTATTATTAAAAAAGCCTTCCTCAATCATGGGTACCAGCAGCGGCGCAGCCATTGAGCTTACCTGAATCTCAGGTTTTAGCTGATGTATCTCTCGGGCGTAAATATCAGATTCGATGGTTGCCTTGGTGGCAATTACGCCTACATGCTTATAAGTGTTATTTTGAGTTATATGGTGCACCACAGGGTCAATCACACTGTATACAGGCAACTGATTGCCCATAAACTGCAGCACATCCCGGTAAGCGAGTGAGGAGGCGGTATTACAGGCAATTACGATGGCCTTACACCCCTGCTCAATTAAAAACCGGGTGATTTTAAGTGAATAATACTTAATGGCCTCCGGCGATTTATCGCCATAGGGCAGGTGTGCCGTATCGCCAAAATAGATTAACTGCTCATCGGGCATGGCATTACTGATGGCATTGGCTACGGTAAGGCCGCCGATACCCGAATCGAATACGCCGATAGGCTGATGTGCTTGCATGGGTCAAAAATAAAAAAAGCGGAAGCAATTGCTTCCGCTTTTTTAGTAATCAATGTTAACGGGTTATTTTAAGCCCAATCTTGCTCTAACAGGTACCTGAATGTTATCGGTAGCTGGTGCTACAATTAAATCAATCTGGCTTGAGTCCAGTACATAAGCATAACCTTTTTCTTTGGCTACAGCGTTAATGGCAGTACGTACCTTATCGGCTACCGGCTTCATCAGTTCAGAGCTTTTGGCCTGTACCTGGTTGCTGGCCGATGTTTGCAGATCCTGCATGCGTTTTTGCAGATCCTGCAGTTCGCTTTCAGAAACGGTACGCTGTGCATCCGTCATTTTTTCCCGGCCGGTTTCATAAGCTTTACCTTTGGTCTGGTACTCATTGTTGAGGGTAGTTAACTGATCAACGAATGATTTTTGGTAAGTCTGCATCTGGGTTTGGATACCTTTTACTTCGGGCATCGCCTGCATCAGCTCGTTTGTGTTTACGTAACCAATTTTTTGTGCATTAGCAATGCCGGCCATCAACAGCATGCATCCTGCAACTAAGGCAACTTTAAATAGTCTTTTCATTGTTCTTTTTTGTTCTGTGTTTTGTAAGTGCGATTTTATATAAATTTTTCTACTTTGCCAATACTCCGGGCTTTAATCCTAAACGGGTAATTACATCAGCGCTTTTATCATAGCGGGGATTGGCATACAGCATGATCACCTCGCTGTTCTTGTCAAATATCATATCCAGGTTCTGGTCTTCGGCTACCGCCTGTACCGCTTTGGCTACCCTGTCCTGCACGGGCTTTACCAGGGCGGTGCTGCGTTGTGCCAGTTCGCCATCAGGGCCGAACTTTGAACGCTGAAATTCCTTTGCTGCCTTTTCCTTTTCCACGATCTCAGCTTCGCGGCGCTTTTTCATATCCGCCGTCATCAGCACCTGGTCGGCCTGGTAGGATTTATACAGGCGGTCAATTTCCTGAAAGCGTCCTTCGGCTTCCTTTTGCCACTGCTGCGAAAGCGCGGCCAGTTGCTTTTGCGATGAGGCGTATTCCGGCACGTGCCTCAATATGTAATCAGAATCCACATAGGCAAAGCGTTGCGCCAAAGCCGCTGTTAAGCCTACAAACGTAAATAAAAGGGTTATAATTACTTTTTTCATTATAAAAATTTACAATTAATTAAATCCGCCATTTAAGCTCTGTGAGATGGAGAAGTGAAACTGCCCGTGGTTAGCATCAGAGATGCCGGGTATGTTATCAAATCCGTAACCGTAATCAAGGCCCAGCAGACCAAAGATAGGCAGGTAAATACGGGCGCCTACCCCAGCTGAACGCCTGATATTAAACGCATTGAAGCTGCTAAAATTGTTCCATACGTTACCACCTTCTACAAATGTGAGCAGGAATATAGTGGCCGACTGGCTGGCAATAACCGGATGGCGCAGTTCGAGCGTATACTTATTGTAAATCGGGCTGCCCGGGTTGTTTGCCGAGGTATAGTTACTGCCTACCGGTACGATAGAAAAGTTCTGATAACCTCTTAAGCCGATAATTTCGCTACCCTGTAAAAACTGGTAGGTGTTCATACCATCACCACCCAACTTAAACCGCTCAAACGGCGACTGGCCTACCAGGCTGTTGTAGCTGCCCAGGAAACCAAACCGCACCTGCGACATTACCACCAGTTTACCGGTAATGCGGGTAAACCATTGCGCATCAAATTTCCACTTATGGTACTCCACAAACTTATAACGCTCTGCCGGGGTGGCAATGGCGTAATTGGTATTATTGAACAGCGAATATGGCGGCGTAGCCTGAATAGTGAACCTGATGTTTGAACCCGAAGTTGGATAGATGGGTTGATCCAGTGAATTACGGCTCAACTCCTGCGTTAACTTGATATTGAACGAGGTACCATCGGTAAACAGGTAACCGCTAAAGTTATCGAGTTTATAGTGATCAAAGTTGAGTGAGTAATTTAACTGGAACAAATCATCAGGCCAGTGCAAACGCTTACCCAGGGTTACCCCCACGCCATTAATGCGCAGGTAGTTGTAATAAGGGCTGCTCTTCGGATAAAAACGGCCGGTTGAACTTAATTGCGTATAAGCGCTAAGGGCAAAATAAATTGGCCGCTTGCCGCCCAGCCAGGGCTCGGAGAAGGTGAATGAAAAGTTTTGATAGTTTTTACCGTTGGCCTGGCCGCGCAAGCTCAGCTTTTGCCCGTCGCCTTTTGGCAGCGGCTTGTAGGCTTTTAAATTAAACAGGTTGCGCAGCGAGAAGTTATTGAACGTTAAGCCTAAAGTACCTACCAGTTGGCCGCCACCGAAACCGCCCGAAAGCTCGATCTGATCCGATGGCTTTTCTACTACGTTGTATACAATATCCACCGTTCCATCCTGCGGGCTGATGTTGATAGGGCGCGGATCGATCTTTGATTCATCAAAGTTACCCAACTGGGTAATGGCCCGCTGGCTGCTCACAATTGCATCCTTCGAGAACTTCTGGCCCGGCTTGGTGCGGATCTCGCGCTGAATAACCTTATCGTTGGTTACATCGTTACCTTTAATAATTACCCGGTTGATGGTGTACTGCGCACCTTCGTAAACGCGGATGTTCAGGTCGATGGTGTCGTTATAGATACGGGTTTGTACCGGATCGGAGCTATAAGTCAGATAACCGTCATTCAGGTAGATGGAAGAAACATCATCACCATTTGGCGTAGGGCCGCTCAAACGCTTTTCCAGTTCCTGCTCGCTGAAAATATCGCCCTTTTTAAGGCGCAGCACTTTTTCCAGTACTGATGTAGGGTACCGTGCATTGCCAGACCAGGTAATTTTACCAAAATAATATTTGGGGCCTTCAAACACTTTCAGCTTTACGTCTACCGTGCCTTCATCATGGCGGGTTACGGTATCGCTTACAATTTCAGCATCACGGTAACCCTGATCCTGCATCTTTTCAACCAGGGTCAGCTTGTCTTCCTCATACGCGTCGCGCTTGAATTTTTTAGAGCCGAAGATATTATAGAAGCGACGCTGGCGTGTCTTTTTCAGATACTTGCGCAGTTTGCTGTCACTTAATGCCTGGTTACCCTCAAAGGTTACCGAATTGATTTTTACCTTTTGCTTTTTATCAATGGCTACATCCAGTATCACACTGTTGGCATCACCGGGGTCTGACCGCTCTTTGATAGTTACCGTGGTATTCAGGTACCCTTTTTCGTTAAAATGCTTTTTAATGATGGCCGTAGTTGTACTCAGCAGGTTTTCGTTTACAATTTTGCCGGTTTTATCGTTCAGCTTTTTTTGCACATCCTCTATCTCGCCCTTGCGTATACCGGTTAAATGCAGGCGCGACAGGCGCGGCCTCTCCTGTACCGATATTTCGAGGTAAATGGTATCCTGTACCAGTTTGGTATAATATAGCTTTACATCATCAAACAAACCCTGTGCAAACAGGTTCTTTATTACGTTGGCATTTACATCGCCGGGCAGGCTGATGCGGTCGCCTTTATTTAGTTTTGATATTTGTATCAGAATATTTTTATCCAGGTATTTGGTGCCCGACACGGCAACATCACCAATAATATATTCCTTAGGGTTGAGGTAGCTTAAACTATCAGCCGGTATGCCCATGCTGCTCAATGGCGTACGCTGGGCGGGGGTTTGAGCCATGGCAAGTGTACTCAGCAGCGATAGTAAAACAGCAATAAGTATCTTATTCATTCAAATATTTTGGTGGGCTAAAAATAGTTTATACAGTTGTTAAATAGTGTTAAAAGTAAAATTAGTTCACCTGTTCGCTGGTTTTGCCAAAGCGGCGCTCGCGTTTCTGGTAATCTAAAACGGCCTCATACAAATCTTCACGGCGGAAATCAGGCCATAGCTTTTGGGTAAAATATAATTCGGCGTAAGCAATCTGCCAGAGCAGGTAATTACTAACGCGGTATTCGCCGCTGGTTCTGATCAGCAGCTCAGGGTCGGGCAGGTTACCGGTATATAACTGCGCCGCAAATAAGTCTTCGTTAATATCTTCTGGCTTTAATTCGCCCTGCTGCACCTGCATGGCCAGGCGCTGCGCCGCCTGCGCAATTTCGCGGCGCGAGCTGTAGCTTAAGGCCAGTGTAAGCGTTAAACCGGTATTCTGAGAAGTTTTACTGATTGCGCCCTGCAACTCTTTGTAGCATTTCCCCGGCAGTTGCTGTAAATCACCAATGGCATTTAAGCGCACATTGTTCTTCATCAGCTTACTGATCTCCTTATTAATGGTGCTGATCAGCAATTCCATTATGGCGGTTACTTCCAGCCTGGGCCGGTTCCAGTTTTCGGCCGAAAAGGTATACAGTGTAAGATATTTTATACCCAGTTCACCTGCGCCTTCTACTACATCCCTTACAGAAAGCACACCGTTATGATGGCCGAATATTCTTAATTTACCTTTGCCCTTTGCCCAGCGCCCGTTACCATCCATAATAATAGCCACGTGCTCCGGCAAGCGCGATAAGTCAATCTGCTCTTTATCTACCATGATAACGTTGCTTACACCCCGGTGAATTTGCAGCAAACATAACCGTTAAAATGCCCGTTAAGGTGGGCAGGTAATTACTTTTGCGCTTTGGATGAATCACTTTTTGTTTAAACAATTACGGCAGGCGCATTGATTCTCAAACCACTGCTCCCATAATTTTTCAGGCTACAAAGGTAAAACTTACTTTGAATTATTTTATTATGAAGGCTAAAAGAAATTGGTCATTGGTCATTGGTCATTGGTCATTGGTCATTGGTCATTGGTCATTGGTCATTGGTCATTAAGGCAAGTTGACCTTAGGGCGGAGTTGTTTTGTTGATTTAAACATTATGCATTTGTTTGAGCCCTGTTTTATTCTCCCGGTGCAGTAATGAGCAATTAACCGGTAAACTTCCCCCTTTAATTAGCATCTTTAGCCATTATCACTTTGTATGAAATTTTTTGTTGCCCTTTTCACCCTTATAGCTTTCAGTTTGGCGGGCTTAGCCCAGCAGGTAACCATTAGCGGAACGGTAACCGGCGAGGATAATAAACCGGTTCCTTTTGCCAGTGTGGTGGTAAAGGGCAGCAGCCGGGGTACCTCGGCCAACAGTGAGGGGCATTATAATCTCACCATTGCCCCCGGCAGTTACCAGCTTTTGTACAGGGCCATAGGCTATAAACAAGCCAGCCGTACTGTAGAGGCAAATGCTAACCGTATCATCAATATTTCACTTACCGCCGAAGCCTATCAGTTGAACGGGGTGGTGATCAGCACCGGCGGTGAAGACCCTGCCTATGCGATCATCCGTAAAGCCATCCGCAAGCGCAAATACTACCTCAACCAAATACAAAACTATAGCTGCTATACCTACATTAAAATACTGCAGCGCTCGCTGGCTGCACCCAAGAAATTTTTGGGCCGGGATTTAGACCAGGTAGGCCGCGAAGCCGGGCTGGACAGTAACCGCCGGGGCATCCTGTATTTCTCCGAATCGCAATCGAAACTGGATTTTAAGCAGCCGGATTTGTTTCATGAGGAAATGATATCGTCTAAAGTATCGGGTAACAGCAGCCTGCCCAGCTTTAACCGCGCTTATGCCTTGCAGGTTAACTTTTACCAGAACCAGCAGAACTGGCCGGGGCTGGTTAACCGTGGTGTGGTATCGCCCATTGCCGATAATGCGCTTACCTATTACAAGTACAAGCTGATGGGCACCACGGATGAAGACGGCATGACGATTAATAAAATAAAGGTGATTGCCAAACGCAGTTATGACCCGGTTTTTGAGGGTTATATTTATATTATTGACGGCAGCTGGCGTTTGTACAGTGCCAACCTTACGCTGACTAAAAAAGCTGGGATCAACTTTTTAGACACGCTGAATATAAAGGAGCAGTTTGTAACGGTAAAGCGCGACACCTGGGTACCTTCTAACATTGAGTTTAACTTTACGGGCGGCTTCTTTAAGTTCAGGTTTGGCGGCTACCTGGTATCCTTTTACCGGGACTATGATTTAAACCCTAAATTTAACGACAAGGAATTTGAAGAGAAGGTGCGTATCACCAACGAAGTTTTAAAAAAGGATAGCACCTATTGGAACAGCCAGCGCCCGGTACCGCTTACTGCCGAAGAGCAAACCGATTATGAACGTAAAGGCATACTGGAAAAGCGGCACAGTTCTAAAGAATACCTGGACTCTGTAGACCGGGCTACCAATAAGGTGGGGCCGGCGCAGGTACTGTTCAGCGGCATTAATGTACAAAACCGCTATCGCCGCGAGTTTTTCAGGGCCAACTCCATTGCGCAATCCTTATTATATAATACGGTTGAGGGTACAGCCATTAATTACGGGGCTACCTATATCCGCAAAATTGATTCGGCCAGCAGCCGTTTTGTTACGCTTAGCGGACACCTGCGTTACGGCTTTGTAAACAAGGCATTTCATGCTAATATTAACGGCACCTTTCCCGTTGGCGATTTCAGGATGGGCTTTAATATAGGCTCCGATGTGCTGGACCTGAATAGCCAGCAGCCCATATCGCCCCTGTTTAATTCTGCCTACAGCCTGCTGCTGCGCCAGAATTATCAAAAGCTGTATGACAAGCAGTTTGGCGCATTCAGCATTTCGCACCGCATTACCGGCGCCTGGCAGGCCACCGCCACTGCCGAGTATGCCAACCGTAAATGGCTCAATAACATTTCCTTTTATAGTTTCTTCCATCGCGACAGGCAGTATACATCCAACAATCCGTTTACACCCAATCAGGAAAACGTACCGCTGTTTCCGGAAAACCAGTCGTTCAAAATCAATATCCGCACCAGTTATGATTTCAGCCGGCAATACGTAACCTACCCTACCGGGCGCTTCTATCTGCCGTCAAAATACCCGCGTATCGAACTGGCTTATACCAAAGCCATCCCTGCTGTATTTGGTTCTGATGCCGATTACGACCTGCTCACCGGCAGCATCAGCAAAGCCGATGTAGTACTGGGTAATTATGGCCGGTTCTCCTTCTTTTTAGGCGCAGGTAAGTTCTTGAGGAAGAACAACCTGTATTACATCGACTATAAACATTTTTCGGGCAGCCAGATCTTGTTCTATCAATCCAACCTGAACAGTTTTCTGCTGCTGGATTATTACCGGTACAGCACCCCCGACCAGTATGCGGAGGCGCACCTGGAACATAACTTTGGCGGCCTGTTCTTATCCCGCATACCGCTGCTGCAAAAGCTGAAGCTGCAGGAGATTGTAAATTTCAATTACCTGACCAGTCCGCAATTAAAAAACTACAGTGAGCTGGGCGTTGGGGTACAGTACTTTGCCTTCAGGGCTATGTATGGCTGGTCGTTCAACAGAATGGACAATGCCAAACAAGCCGTTCGGCTGAGCATTGCTTTCCGGTAACACCGGTATCCTTGCCGCACTGCTGACAGGTTTGTGTCAGCGTTCACGCGCGTTCACACTGTTCACACCACCGTGAACGTGAACACCTGTGAACACTGCATTATTATATAAGCTATGGTTACCGGGCATGTAAATTATTTACGCTGATCAGCTTGTATTAGCATTTAATGGCTTTTTATAGCGTTTTTGTCCCGGTTTTAAAAATAACAGGGGCAAAACTTTATTGTAATTGGGTAGTATTTGCGGCAAGCATAAGTCTTTTAAACTCCTGCTTTCAGGCATTAAGGCAAAATAGTAACTTAGCCCTCTCTTGATCTTTTTACAACCATGACTAAATTTTATGGAACGGGCGTGGCACTGGTAACGCCTTTTGACCGCAGCGGCGAGGTAGATTATCCGGCACTTGAAAGGGTGATTAATTACCTGATTGACGGCGGTATTGATTACCTGGTATCCTTGGGTACAACCGGCGAAAGCGCAACACTGTCGGCAGATGAGAAGAAGCGTATCTGGGAATATACCGCCGAAGTAAATAACGGCCGCCTGCCCCTGGTAGCCGGTATTGGCGGCAATGATACCCGTAAGCTGACTGCGGAGATTAATCAATTTGCAGCTATAAAGGGCTATGATGCCATACTTTCGGCCAGCCCGTATTATAACAAACCGGTACAGGAGGGCATATACCAGCATTACAAAGCGGTAGCTGAGAGTACCGATCTGCCTGTTATTCTTTACAATGTACCGGGCCGTACCGCCAGTAACGTAACCGCAGAAGTAACGGTACGACTGGCACACGAGGTGAAGAATATTATCGGCATTAAAGAAGCCTCCGGCAACTTCGACCAGTTTAATCATATCATGCGCGATAAACCGGAAGATTTTTTATTTATATCGGGCGATGATCCGGTTACGCTGCCTATGATGGCTTTAGGTGCAGTAGGTGTTATTTCGGTAGTAGGCAATGCCCTGCCCCGGCAATTTTCTGATATGATACGCCTGTGTATGCAAGGCGATTTTAAAGCCGCGCAGCAAGCCCATTATCAGCTGATTGAATTTACCCGCCTTGTTTTTGCCGATGGAAGCCCGGGCGGCATCAAGGCAGCGCTCAACTATCTGGAGGTATGCGGCGATACGGTGCGGCTGCCATTAGTTAAGGTGAACGCCGGCATTGCCGGGCAGATTATTCAACAGGTAAAACAAGTTACTTCATAACATAAAAACCCGGCTTTAAGGCCGGGTTTTTATGTTATGAAGCCAAGCAAGCTTACTTAGCGTCTTTGTTTTTGGTTTCCTGAACTTCAGTGCGGATTTCTTGTGCCAGGTTTTTTAAATCCTGCATGCCCTTACGTAAGCGGGTGCCGGCAGCGCTATTGGCTTTTGCATAAAACTTGTCGGCATCGCCTTCTAATGAAGCAATTAACTCTTTTACTTTACTGAATTTTTCCATGGTTGTACTTTAAAAGATTGAGGTTTATTGTTTTGTTGAAGCTAAGCTATAAAGCTTTTTTGATTATTAAAAAATTTTGAAGCTAAAAAGCGCCTTTTTGGCCGAATTAGAGCGATTGAATAAGGCAAACCACTGCGCTAAAGCCATAAGTGTTCGGGATGCCGGGTTAGCTTCGCAATCAGTTGGATTATGCCAAACCTATTTTGGTGTTCCACTACAATAGTGTAAGCCTTACGGCTTAAACCACATTGCAAGCTTGCCGGTTTCCGTGCTGCATTCATCACCAACTTGTTTTGGCATGGCTTGGTTTACTTCTTTTGAAAACTGAGCATCATTAAGGCTAAACTAATGGATGATATAGTACTTCTCCCTTACAACAGGCATAATAGCTAGAAAAACAAGCGAAAACAGAAATCACATGCCCTGCGCATTGAAGTATACAGGTATTTATTAAACGTTATAAATACTATCAATAAACGGAGGAAATAACCGGAATAAACTATTGTTCTGCAATTTATCTTTTACCAAACATCGTTTGCCGGTGCAATCTTCCCCAATCCCGCAATTCTGTAATTACGTTCTTTAAAGAACGCCCATGTCCGGTAATGCAATAATCAACCCTTGGTGGAAACGATTCTACCACTGTGCGGCTGATCAGTTGGTTGGCTTCAAGTTCTTTTAACTCTTTTGAAAGGCTTTTGTCGGTAATACCGCTTACCTCTGCCGCAATTTGGCTAAACCTTTTTTTACCAAATGACACCGAGATCAGGATGGGAATCTTCCACCGGCCATGCAGTGCATCCAGTGCATCTTTAACAGGTATGATCCAGTCATTACATTCATCCTGAGCTTCATCCTTTTCATCTTTTAAAACATTGGTTAACTCCATTATTGTCCTTTTTTTACGTTACTATCATTTAGGAAAGTGCTATCCAAAATAACAGTAATATATTTTAGATAGTAAATGTATGTAGATTTACATTAACATACATTTTAATTTTATTATGATTACCTCAAGAGGATATGCAGCGCAAAGCGCTAAAACCCAATTAGCTCCCTGGAGCTTCGAACGCCGGGAACTTGGCCCGCACGATATACTGATTGAAGTGTTGTATTGCGGGGTTTGCCATACTGACTGGCACCTGATTAATAATGACTGGTATGAAGGCATCTTCCCTATGGTGCCCGGCCACGAAATTACAGGCCGGGTCATACAAGTGGGCAGCTTGGTGCAAAAGTTTAAAGCCGGCGACCATACAGGTGTGGGCGTAATGGTAGATTCGTGCGGTAACTGTGTAAATTGCACACATCATCAGGAACAATTTTGCCAGGTCAGCCCGGTGCAAACTTATGGGAGCGTTGGCAAAGATGGCCTGGTAACGTATGGCGGTTACGCAAATAACGTAGTGGTAAACGAGCAGTTTGCACATCATATTGCCCCAACATTAGACCTGGCAGCCGCGGCGCCGCTTTTGTGTGCAGGCATTACTACTTACTCGCCATTAAAGAAGTGGAATGTAGGCAGGGGCCATAAACTGGCTGTTATAGGCTTAGGCGGCTTAGGCCACATGGCCGTGAAATTCGGCCTGGCTTTTGGTGCCGAAGTAACTGTATTAAGTACGTCTGCCTCAAAGGAAAAAGATGCTGCTGCGTTGGGTGCGCATCATTTTGTGGTAACTACCGATGATGAGCAGCGTAAGGCTGTAAGTTCATCATTTGACTTTATCCTGGATACTGTATCTGCCAAACATGACCTAAACGGTTACTTGGCAATGCTTAAAACCGATGGGGTACTGATTTGCGTAGGCATACCAAGTGAACCTTTTGAGCTATCGCCATTTGCATTACCGGCAGGTAATAAGACGGTTACCGGTTCGGGAGCCGGTGGCTTGCAGGAAACGCAGGAAATGCTGGATTTTTGTGCTGCACATAATATTGTATCAAGCATCGAGCTGATTGATATTAAAGATATTCACCCTGCCTTTGAGCGTATGTTAAAGGGCGATGTGCGTTATCGCTTTGTAATTGACATGAGCACATTATAAGGCAGGGATAAATTGCACCTAAACCATGCCTTTGCAAAAAAAATATCAGGTTAAAGCAAATTTTTACAACACGAATAATTGCAAAGGAGCGCAGTTTATAGTCACTGCCATGCCGACCGCTTCACTTTAAGCAATTCACAAACAAGCCCTTTGCTTTGCAGTAAAGGGCTTGTTTGTGAATTGCAGAATAACAGTTATGCTACTTCCATTTTTACTTCTCTATAAGAACCGGCTTTCAGCTTCTCTGCTACTTCGCCAAAGGCATCCAGCGAACGCTGCACATCTTCAAGTGTGTGCATGGCGGTAGGGATAAGGCGCAGCTCGATCAGCCCTTTCGGGATTACCGGGTATACCACGATAGAACAGAAAATGCCGTAATTCTCGCGCAGATCGCGTGTAAGGCTGGTGGCTTCCGTTAAATCGCCTTTCAAAAACACCGGCGTTACCATGGTATCAGTAATCCCAATATCAAAGCCGCGCTCTTTAAGGCCATTTTGCAGCGCCATTGCTACCGCCCAAAGCTTTTCGCGTAATTCAGGCTTGCTTTTAAGCAGTTCAAACCGCTTTTTTAACCCGATCACCATCGGCATAGGCAGCGCTTTGGCAAAGGTTTGCGAACGCATATTGTAACGTAGGTAATTGATAATTTCCTTATTGGCGGCAACAAAAGCCCCGATACCTGCCATTGATTTGGCGAAAGTGCCGAAGTATACATCCACCCCATCCACACAATCCTGCGCCTCGTGCGTACCGGCGCCGGTAGGGCCCATTGTGCCAAAGCCGTGGGCATCATCAATCAGTATACGGAACTTGAATTTATCTTTAAGCGCCAGTATCTCCTTAATTTTACCCTGCGCACCCGACATGCCGAATACGCCCTCGGTGATTACCAAAATGCCGCCGCCGGTTTGCTCGGTAAGGCGCTGGGCGCGTTCCAGCTGCTTTTCGCAACTGGCTACATCATTGTGCTGGTAAACAAAGCGTTTGCCCATGTGCAGGCGCACACCATCTATGATGCAGGCGTGTGATTCGGCATCGTATACAATAACATCATTACGATCCACCAGTGCATCTATAATTGATACCATACCCTGGTAACCATAGTTTAATAAAAATGCCGACTGTTTGCCTACGAAGGTTCCTAAAGCCTGCTCCAATTCTTCGTGATGGCGGGAATTGCCCGACATCATACGCGCGCCCATAGGGTAAGCCATACCAAAATCGGCAGCAGCCTGCGCATCCGCTTCCCGAACTTCGGGATGATTAGCCAGGCCCAGGTAATTATTCAGGCTCCATACCAAATGCTCCTTGCCGTTAAAAAACATATGCGGCGCTATCTCCCCTTCCAGCTTTGGAAACGAAAAATATCCGTGCGACCATTCCTGATGCTGGCCTATCGGCCCGCCCATCGTTTTCGATATTTTATCAAATAAATCCAACTTGTATGAATATGCAGTTAATATACAAAGATAATTTATAAAAAAAGGCAATGCAACTACTATAACTTTTTATAATGGCTTATAACAAAAAAGCCTTTGCTGCTGGCAAAGGCTTTAATAAGGTATTACTTTAAGGTGTTAATCTACATTGTCATGCAGGAACGAGTTGTTATTACGCAGCTCGGTTGTACCATCATTATCTGATAAGGAGAAGCGCGAAATCTGGCTTTCATTAGAGGCAGGGGTTTGCTGCAGTGCAATCTCCTTGCGCTTGTAGGCCGGAATGTTTTCCATCTCCTGTAAATTACCGGTACGCAGGCGCATGCTCAGTTCTTTCAGCTTCAAAATCCGGTCGCGCGATTTCATGAGCTGCTCCTCCATTGATTCATCTGTTTTATGGTCGTCGGGCCCGGCAACGGGCTCGGGTTCCGGCTGGCGGGTTTGGGTTACCGGCTCAAAGTTCATTACCGTTTCAGTTACCTTCAGGGTGAGCTCACCCGGCTCGGGCTCCTGTGCCTGTGCCGACTCCTCTTCCATTAAGGAATGCCTGATTACCGACTGATCGTCGCCACGGGCAAACAAATCATAAGCGCCTGCCACCTGCTGTTTAGCCGGTGCAGTTTCCTGCGGCCTGAGGTAAGGCTCGCTTACCTGCGGCTGGTCGGCCTTAGCTGCGTTTGGCGTAATAAATTCATTTACCGGTTTTACCAGCGGCGCATTCTCAGGTGTTAAAACAGAAATGATCTTTTTGTTACTATGTTCCTTTTCACGCTCATCCTTGGTTTGAAAACCGGTAGCAATAATGGTTACCAGTATCTTATCGCCCAGGGCCTCGTCTTTACAGTTACCCCATATCAAATCGGCAGCTAAACCGGCTTCTTCCTGTATGTAATCGGTAATTACGCTTACCTCATCCATCGTTACTTCCTGGTCGCCTGAACTGATATTTAACAAAATATAGCGGGCGCCTTCAATCTCATTGTCCTTTAATAACGGTGATGACAAGGCACCTTCCACCGCGCGCAGGGCGCGGTTTTCGCCTTCGGCGGCATGGCTGCCCATTATGGCTACGCCGCTGTCCTTCATCACGGTACGCACATCCTTAAAATCCACGTTGATGTAACCGGGCAGGGTAATAATTTCGGCAATACCTTTGGCAGCCGTAGTTAAAATATTATCGGCCTGTGCAAAGGCAGCACCTAGGGTAAGGTTACCAAAAATCTGGCGCAGACGGTCGTTTGAAATCACCAGGAACGAATCCACCGATTTTTTTAGTTCTTCCAAACCTTCTTCGGCCTGCAGCTTGCGGCGCTTGCCCTCAAAGGAAAACGGGGTAGTAATAATACCTACGGTTAAAATATCCAGCTCACGTGCAGCCCTGGCAATAATAGGGCTGGCGCCTGTGCCGGTACCACCACCCATACCTGCCGTAATAAACAGCATTTTGGTATTGGAGCCCAGCATTTGCTTAATATCCTCAATATTCTCAATAGCTGAATTTTTACCCACTTCGGGTATCGAGCCGGCGCCCATGCCTTCTGTTAAACTGGCGCCCAATTGTACTTTATTCGGGATGGGGCTTAGTTCAAGCGCCTGTGCATCGGTGTTACAGATGATGAAATCCACACCGGTGATCCCCTGTTTGTACATGTGGTTTACTGCGTTGCCGCCGCCGCCGCCAACACCAATTACTTTGATGATTGACGATTTTTCTTTTAACATCTCAAACTGCATGGCTATGATTCTCAGCGATATATATGAGTGGTGAATGATTGATTTAGTAGATGTAATATTATCGTTTTTTCCGCAGATATAAATAACGAAATCAACTTATCTTAAAAATATTTTTTCCTGCTCATTAACAGGGGCATAACTATTCTGACAAGCTACACACAACTTTAAGTTGTAATTAAACTTTTAAGCTATCAGACAAACAGCCGCTTTAATGTAAATACCTTGTAAAAAAATGCGTCATTGCGAAGTACGAAGCAATCTTTCTACATTTGGCTTTAGTGAAGCGCAGATAGATTGCTTCGTACTTTGCAATGACGCGTGGTAATTTTTAAAATGGATTAAGTGTGAATATTTTTTATTTCAAAAAGTCCTCATCCTTAATATCATCCTTAATGAATTTTTTGCCGGTTTCCAGTATCTTGCCCAACAGGCCCAATCGGCGGTCGTCAGTGTAACGGGCTGGTTTTTCAACCTTGGTTTCAGGCTGATGCGATGGAACGCTGTTGTACTCCATTTTCTGTATACCTTTAATCAGCAAACCAATACCGGTAGCATAGGTAGGGCTTTGCAAATCCTCATAGGTGTTTTTTGGCAGCACCTCATTTTTGGCCAGGTGTTCGTTAGGCAGGCCTATGCGGCAATCCAGTCCGGTTACAAACTCTACCAACTGGGCCAGGTGCTTTAATTGTGCACCGCCGCCGGTGATTACAATACCGGCAATCAGCTTCTTTTCGTAACCTGAGGATTTGATCTCGTAATACACATGCTCAATAATTTCCTCCATACGGGCCTGAATAATGAAGGCCAGATTCTTTACAGAAATCTCCTTTGACTCGCGGCCGCGCAAGCCCGGTACGCATACAATCTCGTTCTCCTTGTTCTCATCAGCCAGGGCAGAGCCAAAACGCACTTTTAACTGCTCTGCAATATTGCGCATTACGGAGCAGCCTTCGCGGATGTCCTCGGTTACACTGTTACCGCCAAATGGGATGACGGCAGTATGGCGGATAATGCCTTCATGGAAAATAGCCACATCCGTTGTACCGCCGCCAATATCTACCAATACCACGCCAGCTTCCTTTTCTTCTTCGCTCAGTACAGATTCGGCCGAGGCCAACGGCTCCAGTATCAGTTCCTGGCTTTCCAGCTGGGCCTTATTTACACACTTTACAATATTTTTGATAGCGGTAACCTGGCCCGAGATGATATGAAAGTTGGCCTCAAGGCGCACACCGGCCATACCGATGGGGTCTTTAATACCCGGCTCGTTATCTACAGTAAACTCCTGCGGCAGCACATGGATAATTTCTTCGCCGGGAGGCATTACCAGGTTGTACATATCCTCAATCAGCTTGTCAATGTCCTTACGGCCAATTTCGCTGTTCAGGTCGCGGCGGGTAATCATGCCGCGGTGCTGCAGGCTTTTAATGTGCTGGCCTGCAATACCCACATTTATCACACGTACTTCTACGTTTGACTGTGCACTGGCTGCCTCAACGGCCTGCGTAATGCCCTGAACCGTTTTATCAATATTGGATACCATGCCGCGCGTTACCCCTGCTGATTCGGCTTTGCCAATGCCTAATACTTCTATTTTACCGTTTTTGCATCTGCGGCCTACAATTACGCAGATTTTTGTAGTGCCAATGTCCAACCCCACCACTATCGGGGAGCTTTTTTCCTGTGCTGAGCTTTTTTCCATGATTAATGCAATATTTGAGCTGTATCCTGTGTAAGTTTTGTTGTATCTTTTGTTATAACGGCTTTACTTTTGGCCGTATCTGTTTTTAAGCCATCACCCTTAACGCCAATTACCTGGTTGGCATATTTAATGTTAATTACCTTGTACGTATCCCAGCCGGCGGCGGGTAACGCTTTTTGATAAAATAATTTCAGGTTATTAAACCTGTTCTCCAGCGAGTCTGCATCACCTAACAGGATACGGTGGTTACCAACCCGTGGTATAAGCTCGATCTCGTGGTCCTGGTTTACATAAACCTGCGCAATCTGTGCATCCCATAACGAGTCCTTACGGATAAAATCCACCGTTTTGAACAGGCTTTTGGCCAGTGCCGTATGCAGGGTATCTACCTTATTGCCAAACACCTCATCAATATAACCGTTAGCCACCAGTACCCTTGCGGTAAAATTGTTTGAAAGCGGAATCTTTAACCCGTGCTGGTCTACATAGTAATCCTGGTCAAAGCGGTTCATGATGCGCATGATGGGCTGGCGCTGGCTTACCTCTACCCATATCACCCCATCCATATCGGCATATACCTGGGCAGACTCAATAAAAGGATTCGACTTCAGTTTGTTTTCCAGCTGGTGCAGGTTAATG
The DNA here is from genome assembly GCF_965200995.1 of Mucilaginibacter sp. GTDB lineage: Bacteria > Bacteroidota > Bacteroidia > Sphingobacteriales > Sphingobacteriaceae > Mucilaginibacter. Next base: position 409,920 of record NZ_OZ241743.1, read on the forward strand.
CTCTCCAGTTTCCGCCCGATCAGCATGTGACTGTTCATCTCCAGAATATGATCCACCTCCTGCTTATCAATAAAATACTGGCTGCCCGGTATGTATACCCTTACCGCCTTGCAAACTATGCCATCCTTTTTAAACCCGATGAAACTCATAAGCACCACCAGGCCGGATAAGCTGGCTAACCAGCAAAAGCCTGCAAAAATACGCTTCCACAATTGTTTATCTTTAAACATTCAGCAATACTTTTTTTAGCGGTTCCACCATCTGGTCAATATCACCGGCCCCTGCGGTAAGCAGCAGTTCGGGCGGGTGCAGGGCTATGCGATTTATAATTTCTTCGCGGCTGAGCACCTGCTTATTCTGCAGCTGCATACGGCTTAGTATCGTATCAGCGCTGATGCCGTTAATAGGCAATTCGCGCGCAGGGTAAATGTCCATCAGCAGCAGTTCATCGGCCATATCCAGCGCCGCGGCAAATTCGGGCGCAAAATCGCGTGTGCGGGTAAACAAATGGGGCTGAAAGATAACCGTTAGCTTGCGCTCGGGAAATAATTTTTTTATGGAGGTGATACAAGCCTGCAGTTCTGCCGGATGGTGCGCATAGTCATCAATAAAAATGTGCGCTTCTGTTTTCACCACATATTCAAACCGGCGCTTTACCCCTGCAAAAGAGCCTAAAGCATCTTTTATCAGCCCGGCATCAACATCGAGGTATAAGGCCGCCTGTATGGCCGAAACGGCATTCTCTACATTATGCAGGCCGGGTATGCCCAACCTGATGTTGCGGATGCTGATCTCGGCATTTTTAAAGTCGAAATAGAAATCTCCGTCTTCAATGCAAATATTGTAGCCCATCACTTCGGCCTCCTGTTCGCCGGCAGCGTAAAAATTGGCATGCTCAAGCGCTAACCCCTGCCTTACAATCAGCCGGCCAGCGGGCTTCAGCTGCGACGCAAACAACCGGAACGATCCCTGTAACTGCTCATGGCTGCCATAAATATCCAAATGGTCGGCATCCATAGAGGTAACAATCGCTATATCAGGATGCAGGGTCAGGAAGGAACGGTCATATTCATCGGCCTCCACCACCATAACATTACTGGTGCCATATAGTACGTTGCTGTTGTAATTGGTTGCAATTCCGCCTAAAAAAGCCGAACAATCAATGCCGGCGCTTTTCAGCACATGGGCAATCATGCAGGAGGTGGTGGTTTTGCCATGTGTACCGGCCACAGCAATAGTATAACTTCCCTCGCTGATGATACCCAATACCTGCGAACGCTTGTACACTTCGAAACCCCGCCGAACGAAAGCATTTAATATAGCTGCATTTTTGGGAATTGCAGGGGTATAAATGACCAGTGAAGCTGCATCCGGCCGGCTGAACTGTACCGGGATTCGGGCTTCCTCATCTTTAAACGTAACAACGATGCCCTCCTGCTCCAGTTCGTGGGTTAAAGGAGTGCGGGTTTTATCATACCCATATACCGTACACCCCAAATGCCGGAAGTAGCGGGCCAGGCCACTCATGCCTATACCGCCAATACCGATCAGGTATACTTGTTTGATATGATTTAACTCCATTATGCCTACTACTTTGTTTACGGCTTTGCGGCCAGTTGTAACACCTCTTTGGCAATTACTTCATCTGCATCGGGCAGGGCCAGTTTGCCAATGTTATTGCTTAGGGTATCCTGCTTATGCTTGTCATTTAACAGCTCCAATGCCATTTTTACCAGTTTTGCTTCTGCATCGCGGTCGGCCACAAACAGGGCAGCGTTTTCCTGCACCAGGGCCAGTGCGTTTTTGGTCTGGTGGTCCTCAGCCACGTTAGGCGAGGGCACCAGGATAACCGGCTTTTTCACCACGCAAAGCTCGGCAATGGTACCGGCGCCCGCGCGGGAGATGATCACATCGGCCGCGGCATAAGCCAGATCCATGCGGTTTAAAAATTCCAGCACCTTGATGTTGGGGTGCAGGCCGGCGCCCAGTTGCTCAGTTACACTTTTATAATAGGATTTGCCGGTTTGCCATATCAGTTGCACATCGGCGGCAATAAGCTGTTGCAAGCCGTCCTGTATACTTTGGTTTAAGGTACGTGCGCCCAAACTTCCCCCGGTAACCAATATAGTTTTCTTTAGCGGCGACAGGCCAAAAGCGGCCATAGCCTCCTGCCTTTTATCCGCAATGGCTACGGATGCTTTGCGGATAGGATTACCGGTCTTCATGATCTTTCCGGCCGGAAAAAACTTATCCATTCCATCAAAAGCCACGCATACCTTTTGCGCCTTGCCGCCCAGCCATTTATTAGTAATACCCGCGTAGGAGTTCTGCTCCTGTATTAAAGTGGGTATACCTTTCAGATAGGCGGCATACAGCAACGGCCCTGAGGCATATCCCCCCACGCCAACTGCGGCATCGGGTTTAAAATCCTTTATAATGCCCCGCGCCTTGTTGATGCTGCGCAGCAATTTTACCGGGAACATTATATTCTTCCAGATGGATTTTCGCTGTATGCCCTGTATATCCAGCCCGATGATTTTATAGCCTGCTGCCGGTACCTTTTCCATCTCCATGCGGCCGTTAGCGCCTACAAACAGGATCTCGGTAGCAGGGTCTGCCTTTTTTAACGCATTGGCAATGGCAACCGCCGGGAAGATGTGCCCCCCTGTACCGCCGCCACTAATGATAATTCGTTTTGCCATGCGCTTACTGCTTGTTTAAGTATTTACTAAAGTACCTGATAACCGGGTTAAGCCATTGCCACTTCCCTGATTTCACCTACCACAACTTTTTTACTGGCCTCATTTTCATCAATATGCCTGCTTACCGACAGGATGATGCCAAAGGCAACACTGGTAAATAAGATGGAGGTACCCCCCATACTGATCAATGGCAGCGGCACCCCTGTTACCGGCCCTAAACCTACCGCAATGGCCATATTGGCAAAAGCCTGTATGGTAATACTAAAACTTAAGCCGCAGGCCAGCAAGGCCCCAAAGGCTTTAGGCGCTTTGGTTACAATTTTTACACAGCGGTACAGCAGGAACAGGTAAATACCTACTACCACCGCCCCGCCGAACATGCCGTACTCCTCAATGATTATGGCGAAGATTTCGTCTGAATATGCCTCGGGCAAAAAGTTGCGCTCGGTACTGTTGCCCGGCCCTTTACCAAACAGACCGCCGGTAGCTACGGCAATCTTGGCATGGTCAGACTGGAAGGATTTATCGGCATCCACCTTTTCGGGGTGCATGAAAGTTTTAACACGCGAGATATAAGTTTTACGGCGCGGGCCTAAGAAGATAACGCCGGTCAGCAATATCGCACCGGCCAGACATACCACTGCAATTTGCTTTACGCTGATACGACCGATAATGAGCAGCAAGATACTTACCCCGAACAGCATCAGCGCCGTTGAAAGGTTAGCCAGTGCAATCAGGATGAATACCACGCAAACTGCGCCCATAATGGGCAAAAAGGATTCTTTTACGTCCTTAATATTTTCCTGCTTGCGCGATAAGGTACGCGCCAGGTAAGTGATCAGCGCCAGCTTGGCTAAATCCGAAGTTTGGAAGCCGAAGCCGGTTCCCGGAATGGCGATCCAGCGGCTGGCCCCATTTACGTGGCTGCCGAACACCAGTGTGAAAAGCAGCAGTGGAATAGTTACCAGAATAAGCACTTTAGATAACCCTGCGTAATACCGGTAATCCAGCTTATGCGATATATACATGAGCGCCAGGCCGCCTACCATCATCAGCAGGTGCTTCATCAGGATGGATTCGGTAGCCTTGCCCTGCTTGTAGGCCAGCGTACCGCTTGAGCTGTATACAGCCAGCAACGAAATTACCGACAGCAGAATTACAATCAACCATATCCAGCGGTCGCCCTGGGTTTTACTGAGTAAGCGGTGCATGTAAGGGGTAAAATTTAAAGCAAATTGAAATCAAATATTTGTCTGAACGTATTTGTGAGCGGCAAACAGCTTATAACTGTTTTACCGCATCCTTAAACTGCTGCCCGCGGTCTTCGTAATTCTTAAACAGATCGAAGCTGGCGCAAGCCGGTGATAACAGTACCGTATCGCCTTTGCTGGCTAAGTGATAGGCCGCAGTTACCGCCTCAGTAGCCGATGTGGTGTTCACCACCATATCCACCTCATCATCAAAAGCTTCGTGTATGCGGCGGTTATCCTTACCTAAACATACAATCGCTTTTACTTTATCTTTTACCAGGCTTTTCAGCATGTTGTAATCGTTGCCTTTATCCACGCCGCCTAAGATCAGCACTACTTTTGCCGTCATGCTTTCCAGCGCGAACCAGGTAGAGTTTACATTGGTGGCCTTAGAGTCGTTGATAAAGCTGATACCGCCAATTTGCCCTACGGCTTCCAAACGGTGCTCAATGCCTTTAAACTCGCCCATGCTCTCGCGCACGGTTTGATTGCGTAACTGCAATACTTTTCCCACTATACCTGATGCCATAGAGTTGTAGGTATTGTGTTTACCCTGTAATCCTAAATCGTTAGTTGCCATTTGGAATTCTTCGTTAGGTGTATGAATAATAATATTTTGCTGGTCCAGGTAAGCGCCCGGATTTACTTGTTTCTCAATACTAAAAGGCAGCAGTTGTGCACCCAAGCTGCGGCCTGCCATGCCACGCAGTGTTTCGGCATCATCGGCGCAATAAATAAAATAGTCGTCAGCCGTTTGATTCTGCGCAATGCGGAACTTGGAAGCCGCATACTTATCCAACTGATAATCGTAGCGGTCTAAATGATCGGGCGTGATGTTAAGCAGTACCGCAATGTTTACCCGGAAGCGGTACATATCATCCAGCATAAAGCTACTCAGCTCCAACACGTAATAATCAAACTGTTCGGTAGCTACCTGGTAGGCAAAGCTTTTACCGATGTTACCGGCCAAGCCTACATTCAGGCCGCCATGTTTTAAAATCTCATAAGTGAGGCTGCTGGTTGTGGTTTTACCATTAGAACCGGTGATACCGATAATGGTAGCCTTGGTATACCGGCCTGCAAACTCGATTTCTGAAATAACCGGTGTACCCTGCGCCCGCAGTTTTTTAATCAGCGGCGCCTTCTCTGGTATACCCGGGCTTTTTATGACTTCAACTGCATTCAGGATTTCGGCTTCTGTATGCTGATTCTCCTCAAAATGGATATTCCACTGCTGTAACTGCTGTTTATACTTATCTGCAATAGAACCAAAATCAGAAACAAACACATCGTACCCCTGCTGCTGCGCAAGGTAAGCCGCCCCAACGCCGCTTTCGCCTGCACCGAGTATGGCCAACCTCTCACACCCCTCCCGGCCTCCCCGAAGGGGAGGAGTAGCATTAGTTGTGGTATATTTGTTATTGTTCATTATCCGTTCTAACCTGTTGTCTTATTTTCTTTTATCTTTCGTCTATTTTTATCTTCCTTCCACTCCTCCCCTTCGGGGAGGCCGGGAGGGGTGTTATCTCAATTTCAAAGTAATCACCGCTACTATAGCCAGCGCAATGCCCACAATCCAGAAGCGGGTTACAATTTTTGCTTCATGAAAACCGCGCTTTTGGTAATGGTGATGCAAGGGCGCCATCAGAAAAATACGCCGGCCTTCGCCGAAACGCTTTTTGGTGAACTTGAACCAGCCCACCTGCATCAGTACCGAAATGTTTTCAATCAGGAATACGCCGCACAATACCGGCAGCAGTAATTCCTTACGGATCATGATGGCGAAAACGGCAATAATACCGCCGATGGCCAGGCTGCCGGTATCGCCCATAAATACCTGCGCGGGGTAGGAATTATACCACAGAAAACCTACGCAAGCCCCCACAAACGCCCCGGCAAAAATTACCAGTTCGGCCGAGTTAGGGATGTACATAATATTGAGGTAATCGGCAATTACGGTATTGCCCGATACATAAGCCAGAATGGCCAGTGTAATGCCGATAATAGCTGACGTGCCGGTAGCCAGGCCATCGATACCATCTGTAATATTGGCTCCGTTGGAAATGAAGGTGATGATGAAAATCACAACGCACATAAATACCATCAGTGCATAGTGCTCGCCAAACGCCGGACTGATGAATTTGAGCACTTTGCCATAATCAAACTCATTGTTCTTATAAAATGGCATCGTGGTTTTGGTAGAATGCACATCCTGCGTATATACCGGCGTGGTACCTTTAAGATGGTAGTTTACCGGTGCATCATACTTCACCGGTAACTTTACTTCCTGCCGGATGATGATATCGCTGTGGAAATACATCGTCCAGCCCACAATAAGTGATAAGCCTACCTGGCCCACAATTTTAAAGCGGCCGGCCAAGCCTTCCTTGTTCTTTTTGAATACTTTAATGTAATCATCTAAAAAGCCGATGGTTCCCAGCCACACAGTGGTCACCAGCATCAGGATGATGTAGATGTTATCCAGCCGGGCAAACAACAAGGTTGGTAGCAGGATACCCAATAAGATAATTAAGCCGCCCATGGTTGGCGTACCGGCTTTTTGCATCTGCCCTTCCAGGCCCAGGTTACGCACGGTTTCGCCTACCTGCTTATAGCGCAGAAAATCAATCAGCCTGCGACCGAAAACCGTAGTTACCACCAGCGATACAATTACCGCCATAGCCATACGGAACGTGATATACTGGAACACACCTGCCCCCGGTATATTATAGTTCCTGTTCAAATAGCTAAAGAGGTAATAGAGCATCGGCTTTTTTGGTGTGGATTAGGCTAATAATTGGAACTGGTTAAGCAACTCTTCTTTATCGTCGAAATGATTTTTCACTTTGTTTATTTCCTGATACTTTTCGTGTCCTTTGCCAGCCAACAATACAATATCGCCAGGCTGCGCCAGATGCACTGCGGTACGAATGGCTTCCCGGCGGTCGGTAATATTTAAGGTTTTGCGCTGATTGGCGGCATCTACACCGGCCTGCATATCTTTAATGATTTGCTCCGGGTTTTCGGTGCGCGGGTTGTCAGAGGTCAGGATGACCTTATCGCTCCAGTCGCAGGCAGTTTTAGCCATAATGGGGCGTTTCGTTTTGTCGCGGTCGCCGCCGCAGCCAATTACAGTGATTACCTGCTCGGTGCCTTTGCGTATATCCTTAATGGTGCTCAATACATTCTGCACGGCATCCGGCGTGTGCGCATAATCCACAATACCAATAATTTTATTGGGCGATACCATAAAATCGAAGCGGCCTTCGGCTCCGGTAAGTTTGCTCAATGCCGTGAGTACATGGGCTTTATCCTGCTCCAGTAATAAGGCAGTAGCATAAACGGCCAAAAGATTATAGGCATTAAAGCTGCCTACCAGTTTAAACCAAACCTCTTCGCCGTCAATATTGAGCAATAAGCCGCTAAACTCATTCTCCAGCAGCTTTACCCGGTAATCCGCCATGCTTTTGAGCGCATAGCTTTTTTTGTAGGCTTTGGTATTCTGCAGCATTACGCTGCCGTTGCGGTCATCGGCATTGGTTAGGGCGAACGCATTTTTAGGCAAACTGTCAAAAAATGCCTTTTTTGCCTTGATATAATTATCGAACGTTAAGTGATAATCTAAATGGTCATGCGTCAGGTTAGAGAAAACACCACCGGCGAAGGCCAGTCCTGCAATGCGGTGCTGCGCCACGGCATGTGAGCTTACTTCCATAAAGCAGTAATCGCAGCCTTTAGCTACCATATCATCCAGCAAGCGGTTCAGCTCTACCGGATTAGGCGTAGTATGGGTTGAAGGAATGATTTGCCCGTTGATCTGGTTCTCTACGGTCGACAGCAAACCGCACTTATAACCCAACTCCCTGAATAGCTTATAAAGCAAAGTGGCAATGGTAGTTTTACCGTTGGTTCCGGTTACCCCTACCAGCTTCAGCTTTTCAGACGGGCGGCCATAAAAGTTAGCGGCGATGATACCCAAAGCGGCAGCCGAATCCTGTACCATCAGAAAGTCGGCACCGGTAGCGGTATGGCCGGGTAATTCTTCGCAGATTATTGCAACGGCGCCATCGGCAACGGCCTGCTCAATGTAGTCGTGCCCGTCAACCACCGTACCGCGCACCGCCACAAACAGGCAGCCGGGCTGTACCTGCCGGGAATCAAAAACTATGGCATTCACCTCCACATCGGCGCTGCCCTGCAGTTCGGTAAACGGTAACCCTTCTACAATGTCGCTCAAATATCTCATTGCAGCTCTAAAGTTATTTTTGAACCTTTAGGAATCAGGCTCCCGCCGGTAACTGATTGATTTTTAACAACGCCACTTCCCCGTACGCCTACCTTGTAGCCGGCATTACCCAGCACGTACAAGGCATCGCTCAGGCCCATACCCGTTACGTTTGGTACCGAACCTTTTTTGTAGCTGATCTCCTGGTAGGCAATGCCATTACTGGTATCTGCCGTGGGCGAAGCGCTGGCATATTGCGCACGCATACCCAGTTTGCTGTATACCTGCTTAATGGCTTTAAAATTTCCTTCTTTAATTTTAGGCGGCTGTGTGTTGCCCACCAAATGCTGTGCAGGGGCAGCCTGCTTTATACCAAAATCGCTGGCGTAAACCTTATCGGCAATCTCGCGGAAAGCCGGGCCTGATACTTGTGCAGCGTAATAGCCGTTTTTAGGGTCATTAATTACCACGATAAGCGAGTACTTAGGCTTATTAGACGGAAAATAACCGCAAAAAGAAGCCTGGTACTGGCGGCGGGCCTTATAGCCATTACGGCCATCGGCTACCTGTGCTGTACCTGTTTTGCCCGAAATTTCATACATCGGGTTGTTAATGATGTTCTTGCCTGTACCTTCGGATACTACGCCGCGCAGCATTTCCTGCATCTTCTTCAGCGTTCCGTCGGAGCAGATTTTATCATTGATTACCCGTGCTTCAAAATGCTCCACCGGGTTACCCATCCGCCTGATCTCGCGCACAAAAATGGGCGATATATACCTGCCGTTATTAGCGATGGCATTGTAGAATGACAGCATTTTCAACGGCGTTAACTGCATCTCGTAACCGTAGGCCATTTGCGGCAAAGTGAGGTACTTATTCCAGCTGGTATTTTTGGGTGTTTTTACTACCGGCTGCGCCTCTCCAGGGATTTGCAACTGCAACTTTTCATTCAGGTGCCAGTCCATCAAATGGTCGGTAAACTGCTCCTGGTTGTTATGGTACGAGCTGTTTACCAGGTAAGAAATAGCTGCGTTTGAAGATTCTTCGAACGCTTTCTTCACACTTACCCGGCCTACAATTCCGTGCGAATCCTTTACCGTTTTGGTAGTATGCGGTACAGCATAATAGCCAATATTTACCTGTGTGGTGGTATCTACTTTCTTATCCTCTAATAAAGCCATGTAAGAAGCCACTTTAAAAGTAGAGCCCGGGTCCTGGTTACCGGCAATGGCGTAATTGAACTGCTCGGTAAAATCGCCATCCTTAGTGCGGGTATAGTTGGCTACCGCCCTTACTTCGCCTGTGTTTACTTCCATCAAAATGGCAGTGCCATGCTCCGCCATGCTGGTGATCAGCGCTTTTTTAAGTGCGCTTTGCACCACATCCTGAAAGTTTACATCAATGGTAGACATGATATCGGCACCATCTTTTGGCGCTAATTCTTCCTCCTGGTTTACCGGCTTCCAGATACCGCCTGCTATGCGCTGCATGAGGCGTTTACCGCCCTGCCCATTAATATAATCCGCGTAAGCGCCTTCCAGCCCAACCGGATTTTTTACATTTTCGTTCTTATAGCCAATGGTACGTGAGGCCAGTGTGCGGTAAGGCAGTATGCGCTTATTTTTCTGCACGATGATCAACCCGCCCTTATATTTACCCATATTGAAGATAGGGAACTTGCGGATCTGCTTCAGCTCCTGGTAAGTAACCTTACGGCGCACCAGTTGGTAGCGCGAACTGTCTTTACGGGCCTCGCGCAGAATGCGCGAATATTCACCGGCCGATTTGTCGCCATAAAACTGCGACAGCTTTTGCGACAGTGAATCTACCTTTTCATAAAAAACCTTATCATCGGCAATGCCGCCGGCCAGCATATCCATGTGCAGCTCATATTCAGGTACCGAGGTAGCCAGCAAACTGCCATCAATAGCGAAAATATTGCCCCGGGCTGCATCTACATTTACGTACCGGGTAGAAAGGCTGTCGGCCATGGCACGCCACTTTTTACCCTGGCCAATCTGCACATGCCCCATTTGTAAAAGCACCGCCGCGGCAAAAATCACAATCAGGCCAAAGGCCAGATATACGCGCATTAATATGTTGGTACGGATATTCATTGCACGCCCTCCGCTGTTAATTTCTGAGGCGGCTCTACCGGCTGCTTCAACCCTAAGGTATCGGCACGTTTGGCCACTTCGGATAAGGTACTTCTGAAGGCAAATTCCGCCTTGGTAGTTTTATAATCCCAGGAAAGTTCCTTTACTTCTTTCGACAGCTTGTCAATATCGCGCAGGTTATTCTCGGCCAGATGACGGTTGCCAATATAGATCATGCCCAGCAACGCCACAAAAAAGATAAAGGGCAGCGCCTTAGTAGCCGTTTCGGTGGTGATTACCCCCTTGGCCAGCAAATTGGTAAAGAAGTTTTCAGGAGCTACCGGCCGCGGCTTTTCCTCCACGATCAGCTCCTTTTCAGCTTCTTCTTCCTGAATTTCTGTACGTAAACGGTTACTCATTTTTTTACAGCTATTCTTAATTTGGCGCTACGTGCCCGGTTATTTAATTTTATTTCTTCTTCGGTTGCGGTAATGGCGCCACGGCTCACTGCTTCCAGCGGCCGGTTATCATTACCGTAGATGTCTTTTTCCAGCTCGCCGCTGAACTTGCCTTTGGCAATGAAATTCTTTACCAGCCGGTCTTCCAGCGAGTGGTAGGACATTACCACCAGCCGCCCGCCTGATACCAGCACCTCGGCCGACTGAATCAAAAAATCCTTCAGCGCCTCCAGTTCCTGGTTCACCTCAATGCGCAATGCCTGGAATACCTGCGCCAGGTACTTATTCTCCTTACCGCGCGGAATCAGGCCGCTAATCACATTCTTCAGATCCGCTACGGTATCAACCGGCTTATTCAAACGCGCCGTAGCAATAGTGCGGGCCAGCGATTTAGCATTCTGTATTTCGCCATATACACCAAAAATGCGGTGCAAATCTGCCTCGTCATAAGTGTTTACCACCTGCTTTGCCGTCAGCGCTGCCGACTGGTTCATGCGCATATCCAGTTCGGCATCGAAGCGGATGGAAAAGCCACGCTCCGGCTGGTCAAACTGGTAGGACGATACACCCAAATCGGCCAGTATGCCATCTACCGGCACGGCATCGTGCAGGCGGCAGTAATTTTTCAGGTACCTGAAATTTTGCTCTACCAATTCAAAGCGCTCATCATTCAGGGTATTCTGTACCGCATCGGCATCCTGGTCAAAAGCCAGCAGCCGGCCATCCTCACCCAAGTGCTTGATGATCTCGCGCGAGTGGCCGCCACCGCCAAAGGTTACATCCACATAAGTACCGTCGGTTTTAATAGCCAGACCTTCTATGCACTCCTGCAGCATTACCGGATTATGGTACTCGCTCATTCTACCCTCCTCCCGATGCCGCCCATTACATCCTCTGCCAGGTTGGCAAAGTTTTCGGGTGCATTATCCATCTGCGCATCATACGCCTTCTGGTCCCAAACCTCAATTTTATTGAACTGGCAGGCCAGTACCACATCGGCGCTTATGCCGGCATATTCCAGCAAGGCCTTAGGCAGCAGCACCCGGTTGGCCGCATCCAATGCTAATTCTGATGCGCCGCGTGTAAAATATCTTATAAATTCGCGGGTCCGTTTTTCGTACTGGTTTAACTTACTCAGGTCGTCTACAATCTTATCCCACTCTTTCCGGGTGTAAATTACCAGGTGCTTTTCAAAGCCACGATTAATCACCAGGCCCTCGCGCTCAGCTTCGGGAAGCTGACGTTTGAGGCCAGCAGGGATCATCATGCGTCCTTTGGCATCCAGTTTACACTCAAATTCTCCTAAGAAGTGGGACATGCAGTCAGTTAGGGTAAAATTCAATTGTAAAAGTAACAAGCAACTTCCACTTTCCTCCACTTTTTCCCACAAAAAAGTTATCAACAGTTATTAACAATTGATTATGAGTACGATTAGCTTGAAACTTTTATTTCTGATTTAAAATATAGCTTGCTGGTTAATTGGTGCGTTGTAATATTGCCCTTTATAAGACATACAATAAGCTATTGTATGACAAATTATACTTAAATTAAAATACTGATTTACAGAATTTTAATTCTTATAAATCAAAAACATTGGTTTAAACCGGAGTGAGAGTGGGAAAAAATTCAGATAGGATGGAATATTTAATGGTAAAGTGGGAGAAAATAAAGCGCTTTACCCATAGCTGATTGTTTGATAAATTGCATCCAGCTGCGAAATGGTTTACAAGGCGATTACATGCGCTTAATTTGTAACCTGATTCTTTATATCCGAATTATTAACCTTTTTATATCTTGCCAGCATAACAGAACTACTTTTAAGCATACCACACCCTTACATGAACATTAAAGTAATCGCTTTTGATGCCGACGATACCCTTTGGGTGAACGAACCTTACTTCAGGAGAACTGAAACTGAGTTTTGCCGGTTGATGAGCCCGTATATGCCCCAGGCTTCGCTGGAACGCGAACTGTTTAAGATTGAAATTGCCAACCTGCCGCTGTACGGTTACGGGGTTAAGGGTTTCATGCTATCCATGATTGAAACAGCCATGCAGGTATCGGGGCACACTGTGGGTGCAGATACCATAGCGCAAATACTGAAACTTGGCAAACAACTGCTTGACGAACCCATTGAACTGCTGGATGGCGTAAAAGAAGTTTTGCAGGCGCTGCACAGCCGCTTCCGGCTGGTAGTAGCTACTAAAGGAGACTTGCTCGATCAGGAACGCAAGCTGCGTAAATCAGGCCTGGGGCATTTCTTTCATCACATCGAAGTAATGTCTGAAAAAGATGAGGCCAATTACCAGAAGCTGATCCGCCATTTAGATATACAGCCCGAAGAATTGCTGATGATCGGCAACTCGTTAAAATCGGATGTGCTGCCGGTACTTAATTTAGGCGGTTATGCGATACATATCCCTTATCATATCACCTGGATGCACGAGCAGATAGAAGACCAGATTGAGAATGAGAAATTCAGGAGTTTTGCCCATATCCGGGAAATTATGGACATAATGTAACTATGAAAACCAAATTAGACCTTAACACCTGGGCTCACCGCGAACATTTTAACCTGTTTAATGGCTTTACCGAGCCGATGTTCGGCTTTACGGTGGATGTGGATTGTACTGTGGCCTACAACAGGGCCAAAGAGCTGGGCATTTCCTTCTTTTTATACTACCTGTATCAATCTATGGCGGCAGTCAACGCCATTGAGCCTTTCCGTTACCGTATAGAAAACCATAATGAAGTATTTGTACACGATGTGGCAAACGCCGAGTCCACCATCTTGCGCGACAATGGCACCTTTGGTTTTGTATACCTTAAGTTTTATCCTACGCTGCAGGAGTTCGTTGAAGCTGCACAAACCCGTATTGAGCGCATAAAGCAATCCAGCAGTTTGTTCGATGATGAAACAAGCGAGGATGTGATTCACTACTCCACTATTCCGTGGTTTAAGTTTACCGCACTTACACACGCCCGTAATTATTCCAGGAACGATGGCATTCCTAAAATTACCTTTGGTAAGGTAACGGAAAGCAACGGGCAAAAGACTTTCCCGGTTTCCATCACCGTTCATCATGGCCTGATGGATGGCTTGCAGGTGGGGCAGTATGTGGAGCTGTTTCAGCAGTTACTAAATAGTTGAATAACGTTTGGAGTCATTTTGACCGCAGGGAGAAATCTTGTGCAGGAAGCCGGTCTGCGGCAGAAGATTTCTTCCTGCGGTCGAAATGACAAGGGTATAAAAATTATTGCGGCGTTTCTCTCCTGCTCTATTGTCATTCCAATATACCATTCAGCATAAACTGCCTTCGGCCTCCTGTACTTTAAGTATTTTAGCAGGCAGTGAAGTTTACCAAGCCCCCTCGCAATCAGCGCACCACGCCGCTAACCTTTAAAGAACGTATTGCCGCCTTAAACCATTTGCCTCAGTTTTTTAAACTGGTATGGCAGGCCAGCCCTAAAATGACGGTGGCCAACTTTATATTGCGCATTATACGCTCGGCCATGCCGCTGGCGCTGTTGTATATAGGCCGGCTGATTATTGACCTGGTGGTACAACTCAACCGCAGTCAGGGCAGTTTCAGCAGCCACTACCTGTGGAAACTGGTGGCGCTTGAGCTCGTACTGGCTATTATTTCTGATGGACTAAACCGGGCTATTACCTTGCTTGACAGCCTGCTGGGCGATCTGTTCTCTAACTTCACGTCCATCCGTATTATGGAACATGCAGCCACGCTGGATCTGGACCAGTTTGAGGACGCGGTGTTTTACGATAAGTTTGAGCGTGCCCGGCAGCAAACGCTGGGCCGCACCGTATTGCTGAGCCAGGTAATGAGCCAGTTGCAGGATATAATTACCATGCTGTTTTTAGCGGCCGGACTGATGGCCTTTAACCCCTGGCTGATTTTACTGCTGCTGATTGCCATACTACCGGCCTTTTTAGGCGAGTCCTATTTTAACGACCAAAGCTATGCCCTTACCCGGAGCCAGACCCCTGAGCGCCGCGAACTGGATTACCTGCGCTACCTGGGCGCCAGCGATGAAACGGCAAAGGAAACCAAGCTGTTTAACCTGTCCGGCTTTATCATCGGCAGGTTTACCGAGCTGTCTACCCGGTTTTATGAGGCTAACCGAACGCTGGCCATCAGCCGCTCGGCCTGGGGGCTGCTGTTTGCCTTATTGGGCAGTTTAGGCTATTACGGCGCCTACGTATTTATCATTTACCGAACCATTGAAGGCCAGGTTACCATAGGCGAACTTACCTTTTTAGCCGGTTCGTTCCGGCAGTTGCGCTCATTGCTCGAAACCATACTTACCCGTTTCAGCACGGTATCGCAGGGCGCGATCTACCTGCGCGATTTTTTTGACTTCTTCGAGATTCAGCCTAAAATAAAATCGGTTTCCAGCGGCCTGCCTTTCCCGCAATCCATGCAAACCGGCTTTACATTTGAGGATGTAGGCTATCAGTATATCAACTCCGACCGCTGGGCCAACCGGCATTTAAGCTTTACCCTGCATCCCGGCGAAAAGCTGGCCTTGGTGGGCGAGAACGGCGCGGGTAAGACCACGCTGGTAAAACTGCTGGCCCGGCTGTATGAACCCACCGAAGGGCGCATCCTGTTAGATGGTGCTGATTTGCGGGAATATGACCTGACCGATCTGCGCCTCCACATCGGCGTGATCTTTCAGGATTACCTGCGCTACCAGATGCCGGTTAACCTGAATATTGCCGCCGGGCGGATTGACGAAAAGGAAAACCAGCAGCGTATTGAGCAGGCTGCTACCCAGAGTTTAGCCGATACGGTAGTAGCAAAACTGCCGGGCGGTTACAACCAGATGCTGGGCAAACGCTTTGCCCAGGGCATCGATCTGTCGGGCGGCGAGTGGCAGAAGGTGGCTCTGGCAAGGGCCTACATGCGCAATGCCGAATTATTGATCTTGGATGAACCCACCTCGGCGCTGGATGCCCGTGCGGAATATGAAGTGTTTGAGCGGTTTTCTGAACTCACACGCGGCAAGACGGCGGTGCTCATTTCCCACCGTTTCTCCACCGTGCGTATGGCCGACCGTATACTGGTACTGCAACAAGGGCAATTAGCCGAAATTGGCAGCCATGAAGAATTACTGGCCAAAGGCGGGCGCTATGCAGAGCTTTTTAATCTGCAGGCTATGGGCTACCGGTAGCCTGTAATAAAGGGGCTCCCTACCGCTATATTTCAAATTTAAAAATACTTGCAGAAATATTTGCGCAACTAAAAAGTTGCACATATATTTGCAACTCAGAGGTTGCAAGTTTTGATAGAATGAAGCAAGATATATTTCAAGCCATAGCCGACCCGACACGCAGGGCCATTTTAACCTTGATTGCTATACAGGCGTTAACCCCAAACGCTATGGCCGAAAAGTTTGATATGAGCCGGCAGGCCGTATCGAAGCATATTAAAGTATTGCACGAATGCGATTTAATTAAACCCGAGCATAGCGGCAGGGAAATTTATTATCACTTTAACGCCAGAAAGATGCAGGAATTTGACCGCTGGCTGGCCCAGTTCAGGCAAAGCTGGGCAACTCAGTTTAATCAGCTTGACGAACTATTATCAACAATTAAAAAACAGAAAAAATGAACAACGACTTGCTATTTGATTTTAACGTTGACAAAGCAGCGAAAACGGTATTTATAACCAGGGAATTTAATGCCGGACTTTCTTTAGTATGGGATGCTTTTACCAAGCCAGCACTACTGGACCAATGGGGAGCACCTGCACCAATGCGCGCCAAAACCAAGTATATGGATTTCAAAGCCGGGGGGCGTAGGTTTTATGCGATGATAAGCCCCGACGGGCAGGAGCGCTGGACGGTACAGGAATTTACTTCCGTTACACCGAAAACCAATTTCAAAATGTACAACGCCTTTGCTGATAAGGACGAAAACAGGGAACTGCCGGGTTCGGACTGGGATTATAATTTCATTGAGCAAAATGGCATTACCAGGGTTGACATTATCATTTTTAACGAATCGTTTGAGCGTTTGGAAAAGCTACTGGAAGGCTTCAAAATTGGCTTCGCCATGACTTTGAAGAACCTGGAAGAACTATTAACCACCTTATCGTAGCTACTGCGCATTAGTTACAACAAAATTTAAATACAAAAATTCACTTTTTTAAACGTAATATTATGAGAGCAATTAACCCCTGGATCAACTTCAATGGCAATGCCGAAGAAGCGTTCACTTTTTACAAATCAGTTTTTGGCGGCGAGTTTACGAGAATCACCCGTTTTAAAGACTTATCAGGCGCCGGGTTTCAGGTAGCCGAAGATGAGGCAGATAAACTCATGTACATCGGCTTGCCGCTTGGCAAGAACAATGTGTTAATAGCCAACGATGTTCCCGGAGTTTTGGGGCGGGTAAGCGAAAATGAAAACCGGTCCAAAATATACGTAAATGCCGAGAGCCGTGAAGAAGCAGATAAAATATTCAACGGACTATCAGCAGGCGGAGAAGTAGAAGGGCCCGTTGGCGACAGCCCCTGGGGTACCTATGCCGGAATGTTCAGGGATAAGTATGGTATTGAGTGGATTGTAGAGTTCGACCCGGGTTATAACGGGTAAGAATAACAGTGCCCTTTCGTTGGCACATGCTTGCCGCGTGTGCAGATACTGTAATATTTAACCAAAGAGGCAGTGCATTTTGCACTGCCTCTTTGCACTTTATATTTCTTTCTCTAAAAACGGATAACGGTAATCCTTCGGCGGGTCAAAGGTTTCCTTGATGGTGCGTGCCGATACCCAGCGCAGCAGGTTAAGCATAGAACCGGCCTTATCATTGGTACCCGAACCGCGGGCGCCGCCGAATGGCTGCTGCCCTACTACAGCGCCGGTAGGCTTGTCATTAATATAAAAGTTACCGGCAGCATTGCGCAGCTTATAGGTAGCCTCGGCAATGGCATAACGGTCTTTAGAGATTACCGAACCGGTGAGGGCGTAGATACCGGTTTTGTCGATAATGTCCATAATCTCAGCAAACCTATCGTCTTCATACACATAAACTGTAAGTACCGGGCCAAACAGCTCGTTACACATGGTTACATAATAGGGATCGTTCACCTGTATTACCGTAGGCTCAATAAACCAGCCTTTGGTTTTATCGTGCGCACCACCGGCTATGATTTCAACAGAGGTGTCGGCTTTGGCATCATCAATATACTTGGCCAGCTTATCGAACGAGCGCTCGTCGATTACGGCGTTCACAAAGTTTTCAAGGTCTTCGACTGGCCCCATTTTCAAGGAAGCAATATCGCGCTGCATTAGTTCCTTCACCTTCGGCCACAAAGAAGCCGGGATGTACGCACGTGAGGCCGCCGAGCATTTTTGCCCCTGGTATTCAAAGGCGCCGCGTATCAGTGCCGTGCTTACCACGTCGGCATCGGCGCTGGCATGGGCCAAAACAAAGTCCTTGCCGCCGGTTTCGCCCACAATGCGCGGGTAGCTTTTGTACTGGTGAATATTCTCGCCGATGATGCGCCAGATGTTCTGGAACACGCCGGTAGAGCCGGTGAAATGTATGCCTGCAAAATCAGGGTGTTTAAAGATGATATCGCCTGCCATCGGGCCATCCACATAAATCAGGTTGATTACCCCGGCCGGCAAACCAGCTTCGATGAATACCTGCATGATAACATTGGCCGAATAGATCTGCGCAGGCGCGGGTTTCCATACCACCACATTACCCATCATGGCTACCGAGGCGGCCAGGTTACCGGCAATAGCGGTGAAATTGAAAGGCGTAATAGCAAACACAAAACCCTCCAGCGGCCGGTGCTCTACCCGGTTCCAAACCCCTTTACCGTTTACAGGCGGCTGCTGGGCATAAATCTCGGTCATGTACTGCACGTTGAAGCGCAGAAAATCAATCAGTTCACAAGCCGCATCAATTTCGGCCTGGTAAGCGTTCTTAGACTGCCCCAGCATGGTAGCGGCATTGATCTTTGCACGGTAAGGGCCGGCCAACAAATCGGCAGCCTTTAGAAAGATGGCGGCACGCTGCTCCCAGGGCAGGTTTTCCCAGTTAGCCTTAGCAGCCAGCGCTGCATCAATGGCGGCATTTACATGGCCGGCATCGCCTTCGTGGTAAGTAGCCAGCAGGTGCTGATGGTCGTGCGGGGGGCGTATTTCGGCCGTAGTGCCGGTACGCACTTCCTGCCCGTTAATGTACATAGGTATATCTAACTGCTGTGCACGGGCCTCGGCAAGGGCGGCATGCAGTTCAAAACGTTCGCGGCTGCGCGGGCCGTAGTTTAATACCGGCTCGTTCAGCGGCTGCGGAACATTAAAAAATCCTTTTAACATAGGTGCTTCATTTTAATGCGCAAAGATAAGGGTTTGAGGGGAAAAAGAGGTGCAATGCGATGAACGATAACGCCACCTTGCATCCCGCGGCATTTCCCACCTGCCATCAATAATTACCGGTTGATAAATTTTGCCAATGAAAAAGGCCTCACAAGGAGGCCATAAAATATTTTCACCATCAAAAATAATTAATAATGCGGATGCTTAAGTTGTTTACTAACAATCAGAACGGCATTTACCGCAACGAGCACTACAATTAAAGTAACCATAGCTATTTTTTATGAGTTTGAGTCCAGATAACTGATTTGATTGATATATCAACTATTGAGATTATAGATAAGTTTACCAATTCAGCATTTTTGAAGATTTCAAATTATTGTAAATCACTTTATTTGATTTATGATAAGTTAAACCCGGCCTGTATGCAATAGTTGTAATTTAATGAACCATTGACGTTATCATTGGCCGGAGTATCTTATCTCAAAGCAAAAAGTTTAAGCCTGCTGAAAGAAGGTTCCGTTAACAAATTCCGGCAGGAAACAACCGGGCGGTTACCGTGTTACCTTAACATACTAAACAGAAATTTATGAATACGCCAGAAAACAACAATACAGACAACACACCCGAAAACCAGGATGATGAACAAGCTACCCAGAGCCGCCGCTCGGACACGCAGGAAGCTGATGGCCTGATCGGGCAGACCGATGTGCCTGATACCGAAGGCTGGGACACGGCAACTGAGGCCTCTTCTGCTTCGTTTACACTTGAACCCGAAAAAGGTATAGAGTCGGAAGTGAAAAAGGATGATAACAACGATCCGGATTATAACGGCAAGCAATAAGTTTTAACCCGGCTGTAATAATTGAACAGCCGGGTTGTTTTTTGTCTTGTTACTTTACCTTATGCCAAGCCTGATTCCGAAGGTTATACTCTTACCTGCGCTAAGCTGGGCTTAACCAAAGCTGGTTGCGTAGTGATTAAAGACACCCAGACCGGTTTGAATGCGGCCAGAGCCGCCGGATTCGCCTGCTATGTGGTACAAAGCAATAGCAGCAAACACCATAAATTTACGCAAGCCGACCAGGTGTTTACAGATTTAAGGGCCATGCAACACTACTTGTCAGCAACCGGATTAGTTTGAGTAATTGATGGAAAGAATTGGCCTTATCTAACCATACTTTACTTACATCTGCTATTTTTGCTGGTTAAATGAAATACCTGCGCTGGCTGCTTTTTCCGTTCTCGCTTTTATACGCGCTGGCTGTGGTGATACGCAACCGGTGCTACAATGCCGGGTGGCTTAAAAGCCAGTCATTTAACCTGCCCGTAATTGCTGTGGGTAATTTGGCGGTGGGCGGGGCAGGTAAAAGCCCCATGACGGAGTATCTGGTACGCTTGCTGAAAGCAGATTACCGGCTGGCTACCCTCAGCCGTGGCTACGGGCGCAAAACCAGGGGCTTTATTTTGGCCGATGAACCTGCAAATGCGCAGACCATTGGCGATGAACCGGCGCAGTTCAAACAAAAGTTTCCGGATGTTTCGGTGGCTGTTTGCGAAAAACGCGCGGAAGGCATACAGCAGTTACAAGCTAATCATCAGTTGATTATATTGGATGATGCCTACCAGCACCGGGCGGTAAAACCGGGGTTCAGCATTCTGATGATGGAGTACGGCCGCCTTGCCGGGCCGCACCTGCTGCTGCCGGCCGGTAACCTGCGCGAGCCTTACAGCGGCCGCAGCCGCGCCGATGTAATCGTGATCAGCAAATGTCCGCCCGAACTCGGCATACAGCAGCAGCAGGCATTATTGAACAGTGTACGCCCGTTACCGCACCAGCAGGTGTTTTTCAGCGCAATCACCTATTATTCGCTGCAGCACCTGTTTACCGCAGCGCAAATACCAATGCCGGGTGCCAGCACGACTATCTTCTTACTTACAGGAATAGCCAACGCAAAGCCATTGGTGCAGTATATTCAACAGTATACGCCCCATGTGGTACTGCACAATTATCCCGACCATCACCAGTTTACCTTAAAAAATATTACTAAACTTGCCGGTGATTTTAACGCCTGTACATCAGCCTCAAAACTGATCATTACTACTGAGAAGGATGCACAGCGGTTAAAGCGCCCGGAGTTTGATGCGCTGCTGCAAAAACTGCCAGTATTTATACTGCCCATCGGCCTCGGTTTTTTAAATAACGCCGCACCGCAGTTTAATCAAATGATCATCAACTATGTTAGAAAACATACAACGCACCACCGCCTTTATTAAAAACCGCATCGGCGATTTTGAACCGGAGGTAGGTATCATATTAGGTACCGGCCTGGGCGGTTTGGTAAAAGATATTGAAGTGGAGAAGCAACTGCTGTACTCCAACATTCCTGATTTTCCAATGTCGACACTGGAATTTCATTCAGGTAAATTAATATTCGGCACACTGGCCGGCAAAAAGGTAGTAGCCATGCAGGGGCGCCTGCATTATTACGAGGGTTACAGCATGAAGCAGATTACCTTTCCGGTACGCATCATGAAAATGCTGGGCATCAAAACCCTGTTGGTTTCCAACGCCAGCGGCTCATTAAACCCGGTCATCAGGAAAGGCGACCTGATGGTAATTGATGACCATATTAACCTGCAGCCCGATAACCCGCTTATCGGTACTAATTATGAGGAGCTGGGCCCGCGCTTTACCGACATGAGCCAGCCCTACAGTTTGCCGTTGATTGAAAAAGCGCTGGATATTGCTATACAAAACAATATAACCTGCCACAAAGGAGTTTATGTAGCGGTTACCGGGCCAAACCTGGAAACGAAAGCTGAATACCGTTACCTGCGGCTGATTGGCGGCGATGCCGTAGGCATGAGCACAGTGCCCGAAGTGATTGTAGCCAACCACATGGGCTTGCGGGTGTTTGCCATTTCGGTAATTACAGATGAGGGCTTTTCGGAAACACTAAAACCGCTGCTGCTGGATGAAATATTAGCCGTAGCGCATGAGGCCGAACCTAAAATGACATTGATACTAAAAGAACTGATAGCCGGGCTTAATGCTTAAACTGCTGCGATACTTTATACTTCTCCTCCCCGCTTTGCTGCTGGCGCAGATGGCGTATGCACAAATTCCTAACCAGCCGTATAACCGGCTGCCGGGGCAGCCGCAGCAGCCCCTGTCTGACACGGCCAACCGCAGCAGGGCAGCCAGCGAATCGGTAGATACGCTGCGTAAGCGGCAGGAAACACAGCACGATACGGTAATTTTTACCTCTAAGTTTATAAGGGTTACCAATGAGCGCCTGCTGAATGATAGTACGCAGGCATTTGCGCTTGACACCGGGATACGGGATTTTGAAAACTACAGCCCGCTTTACCAGCCGCGCAGCCCGCGCATCAACTTAGGTAACCTGGGCCTGCCACAGCGCCCGCTGCTGTTTGAACCGGCAAAAGGCGTAGGCTTCGATGTGGGCCTGCACTTTTTGGATGTGTACATGCTTAACCCCGAAGATATACAATACTACCGGGCGCGTGTGGGCTACACCAACCTGTATTATGTGGGCGGTGCGCTTACCGAGCAGTATTTTAAACTGGTGCACAGCCAGAACATCAAACCCAACTGGAACTTCGGCTTCAACTTTAATACCATTGGCTCAAAGGGTTTTTATGCCCGGCAGAACGTGGGGGAACTGAGTGCGGGGCTATTTACTTGGTACGAATCAAAAAACAAGCGGTACAACCTGCTGGCCAACCTGATCTACAATAATATGCGGGTGCCCGAAAACGGATCGCCTCAAAACCCCAACCTGTTCAACAGCCAGAGCAGCGATTTCAGTTTCCTGTCGCAACCGGTGCGCCTCAACGCTTCCAGCGAACTGCAGAACAACAACGGGCTGTACATTAAGCAGTTTTACTATTTAGGCCGCATTGATAAAAAATCTGGGACAGATACCAGCAAGGTACTGCCTACGCAACGGGTAGCTTACACCTTTCATTACAACTCACGTACCTACCGCTTCTCGCAAAATGAGGCCGATACCTACCGTACTTTCCCCGACTATTATTTCAGCCCCACCGTATCGCGCGATTCACTTACGCTGCAACACCTGAGAAACGATTTCAGCTACAGCTTTTATCTGAGGCCGAAGGCTGGCAGCTTAATAAAAAACGAAGTAAAGCTGGATCTGGGCCTTACTCAGGATTTGTATCAGTACCGCCAGTATATTACCGACTCTATCAGCAACCTTACCGGGCTGGCTAATCAGCAGCGGCAGGTGGCTAAAAGCACCTTTCAGAATTTAACCCTGAACGCCAAACTGGGCTATAAATTCAGCGACCGGGTGATACTGAACACCGATTTCAGGCAGGTGGTACAAAGCGGCTACGAGAATTTTGGCGATTACCTGTACGATGCCAGCCTTACCCTGTCGGGCGGCAACAAGGCCGGTCGTATCATCTTTGGCGCTTATGCACAAAGCAATGCCGCGCCGCTGGTTTACACGCATTGGATATCCAATCATTACATTTTTAACAATAGCTTCAACAAGCAGAAGATCAACAACCTGTCGTTCAATTACATCAATGACTTTTTACAGCTGGATTTAAAAGCCGAGTACTTTTTGATTGACAATTACCTGTATTTTACGGCGCAGCCCAATGGCATTGATGCCACACCTACACAATATGGGTCTGCTATCAGTTTATTGAAAGTAAGCGCCGGTAAAACCTTCCAGTGGCGGCACTGGCATTTTGAAGATTACCTGGTGTACCAGAAAACCGATAAGCAATCCATCCTGCGTACGCCGGAAGTATACAACTATGCCAGCCTGTATTACTCCAGGTTATTTTTTAGTGTGCTGAATACCAGCATAGGAGCTAACGTGCGGTATAATACCACCTACCTTGCGCCATCATACGCGCTTAGTATCGGCCAGTTTTATAACGGCCCCGATGTTACGTTTACCTCCTACCCCATAGTTACCGTATTTGCAAAGGCTACGCTGTACCGTACTAACCTGTTCCTGCAATATGATTATGCCAACCAGGGCCTGTTCAGCCCCGGCTATTACACCGTAAACCGTTACCCAATGGGGGGCCGCCTATTAAAGTTTGGCGTATCTTGGACTTTCTATAACTAAACGCCTGTAACGGACATTATTGTTTTACAGTAGCTAATGCTGTATTTTTATACTGTTGAACAACAATTTCAGTTGATGAGAAGCACAAAGGCGCCTGCCACTACTGTTGACGAATACATTGCCGGCTTTACCCCGCCGGTGCAGGATTTACTGGAACAGGTAAGGGCTGCCGTTAAGGCGGCTGCCCCGAAGGCCGAGGAATGTATCAATTATCAGATCCCCACTTTTACCCTGCAGGGCAACCTTTTACATTATGCCGCCTACAAGAATCACATTGGCTTTTACCCCACGCCTTCGGGCATTAAAGCCTTTCAGCAGGAACTGGCCGGCTATAAAAGTGCAAAAGGTTCAGTACAGTTTCCGTTAAATGAGCCGTTGCCGCTCGACCTGATTACACGTATTGCACTATTCAGGGCCGAAGAAAACTTAAAGGATGCCTCGGCATAGATACAACTGATACCAAGCTTAAGGCACAAATGGAATTACATAAGCCATCAGTAGTGTTTGCTTTATAATAACTTTGTTATTCAACCTGAGATAAATAAGTTTGCTAAAGGAATTACTAATTTCATCACGCACAGATGGCTGCTCTAATGCGGCTGGCAAAGCAGCAACAAGCATGAAAAAACAATACGTTTCATTATTTACCGGGCTACTCTTCTTCTCCGCCTGCGCAACCGGCAAAAAGGCAGTAACCGTACCTGCCGGTAATAATGCATCAACGGCTAATGATGGCAAACTGTGGGCCTCCTTATACCAGCAGCGGGCGGCCGAATATCAGGCCCTGTGCTTTCAGGCTTATAACCTGGCCAAACTACGGCTGGATGAAGCGCTGCAGCACAAAGGCAGCCGGCCGCTGGCGGTAATTACCGATGTGGATGAAACGGTGTTGGATAATAGTCCGTACGATGCTGAACGGGCGATACACAACCAGGACTTCGACCTGGCGGCCTGGAAACGCTGGACGGCGAAAGCACAGGCCGATACTGTACCAGGCGCACCGGCATTCTTAAAATACGCCGCAGCAAAAGGCGTAACCATATTTTATGTAACCAACCGCGATGAAGACGAGCGCACCGGTACTACCCGCAACCTGCGTTTGTACAATCTTCCGTTTGCCGATGATGTGCACATCCTGCTCAAAAACGGCCCGTCGAGCAAGGAGGCACGGCGGCGGCACGTTGCCGAAAACTTTGATATTGTATTGCTGTGCGGCGATAACCTGCCCGATTTTGATGCCCGTTACGATAACAAACCAGCCGAGGCCAGCCGCACCGCTGCTACCCGCCAGCTGATGCAGCAATTCGGTAGCAGATACATCGTGATACCCAATGGTGCCTACGGCGACTGGGAGAATGCGTGGTTTAGCTTCGGCAAGCTTACGCCTGCCCAAAAGGATTCGGTGATCAGGGCTAAGGTGAAGCTGGACAAACAGTAGCACCTGTTTGACTGCCAGGATTTAATGATGCCGCTTACAAGAACTGATAGAATGTGTAAGCGGCCTTGCAGAAACACTAACGCAGTTGGGTTGTTGCTTTACCGGTTAAACACCTGATTTTTTAACGCATGACAGTTATTGAAAACGATTACCTGAAGGTTGCGGTTAACGCACAGGGCGCCCAGCTTAGTTCATTTTACAATAAGGTAGCCCAGATAGAACACCTGTGGCAGGCTGATGCCAGCGTATGGCCCTGGCATGCACCCAACCTATTTCCTGTAGTCGGGCAACTGGCTAATAATCAGCTGCACGTTAGCGGCAATCCCTATGCCATGAACCGGCATGGCTTCGCAAGGCAATCTGCATTTAAACTGGTTGAGGCTGAACGCAAGCATATTGCCTATTCCCTGCATTACAATGAAGATACGTTGAAGGTATACCCCTACCGGTTTACCTACCAGGTACTGTATGATTTGATTGATAATGCATTGCGCATCACCCATAAAGTCATCAATCTGGATACACAGCCCATTTATTTTTCGGTGGGCGGGCATCCGGCCTTTAATGTTCCCTTCATGCCGGGCGAGGCTTATGAAGATTATTACATAGAGTTTGAGGTGCAGGAGCCACTGCACAAGCATCTGATTAACGCCAACGGTTTATACAGCGGCGAAACGCAACCGGTACCTGCAAACCAAAGCCGTCTACCTCTCACCCGCGACCTGTTTAACCAGGATGCGCTGGTGTTTAAAGGCATACAGTCAAAACAGGTATGCCTCAAGAATGATAAAAACGAACACTCCATTACGGTAGAGTTTCCGCATTTTCGGTACCTCGGTATATGGGCCAAGCCGGGGGCTGATTTTGTGTGCATTGAGCCTTGGCTGGGCCTGGCGGATAATGCCGGCTTTACCGGCGACATCAGCGAAAAGGAAGGCATACAAAAGCTGGTACCCGGCCACGTGTTTGAGGCCGCTTATTACATCAGCATTTAACATACCCGATGCTACCCAACGTTTTCAGACCGTTGCAGGTTATATCAAGTACCGCTCCTGTTATAGCATTTTTTCGCCGTTTATGGCATTTATACGTCTTTATACGTCCCGGAATGCCCGAAATCACACTGCTCCGTTACGGATAATATGCTGATTGCCCATTTCCAGAAACCATTGTTCCAGGCCGCCGTGTAAACTGTAAATGGTCAGATCCGGGTATTTTTCCTGCAGCAGCCGGGCTGCCTGTAAGCTACGGCTTCCCTTTTGGCAGAAAGTTACTACCGGTACATTTTCAGTGAAATTCAGTTCAGCAGGATTAAAATCCGACAAAGGATGCAAATGAGACTGCGCTAAATGTACCTGGTTAAACTCCTGACTTTCACGCACATCCATCAGGTAAAAAGGTTTATCGGCTTCATACCAGCGGTTTAGTTCCTGTGGCTTAATGGGGTTTACGGTATGGCATATGGCAGCCTCATAACTGTCCTGCAGCTGGGTAATGTTCTTGTTTTCCGGCCTGGCCTTTAGCTTGATCTTATATTGCTCATCAGCCAGAAAATCAAACAGTTGCAGCCATCCCGACAGGTTTTTCCCATTGCCGGTAAGCACTTTTACCACCTGCAAAGCCTGCTGGCAACCAATGATGCCTGGCACCACTCCCAATACCCCGGCAGTGTTACAATCGGGTATTTCACCGGCTGCAGGCGGCACCGGGTACAAGCAGCGGTAGGTAGGCCCATCCTGGTAATTAAATACACTTACCTGCCCTTCGTACTGGTGTATGGCGCCATACACATACGGTTTGTTCAGGATAACGCAGGCATCGTTAATAAGGTAGCGGGTACTGAAATTATCGGTAGCATCAACTACAATGTCGTAATCGGCTGCCAATGGTAAAATATTATTACGGGTTACATTTTCAAAAAAGGGCTTAAAGCGTGCCTGCCGGTTTTGCGCCGAGAGCTTGCTCACCGCTACATTTACCTTGGATTGCTGGACATCGGCATCGCCATATAATACCTGCCGGTGCAGGTTGGTTACGTTCACCACATCACCGTCGGCAATACCGATCAGCCCAATTCCCATCCCCGTTAAGTATTGCAATACCGGTACTCCTAAACCTCCGGCACCTATTACCAGCACTTTAGCTTGCTGCAACTTTTGCTGCGCCTCAAAGCCAAATCCCGGAAGTTGTATCTGGCGGTTATAGCGGGTATACGTATTCATGTAAAAAGAATTAGCCGCCTAAAACAGACATGGATTGATGCACCGAATTATTGGCCAATGCCTGAGCAGCGTAACCATCCGGCTCGCGTTTGGCTACAGCAGCCAGTATCTCTTGCTCCACATCGGTAACCGAAGCTCCGCTACGCAACACATCGCGTAGATTCACTACCGGCGGGCCATACAAACAGGTGCGCAGTTCGCCGGTGGCCGATAAACGTACACGGTTGCAGGTGCCGCAAAAAGTACGGCTGAAGGACGGTATCACCCCAAAGCTGCCTTTATAACCTGGTATCCTATAATTTACCGAAGTTGAGCTGCGCTCATTAATCAGGCGGGTTACCTCGGGATAATGTTGGCTGATATAATCCAAAATGCGTTTGTAGTCCCAATCCGCCTTGATTTCAGCATCCTGGCTACCGTTAAAAGGCATTTCTTCCAGAAAACGCACAGCAAGCGGATAATCTTTGGTGAGTTCAATAAAGGGAATAATATCGCCTATATTTTTATTCTCGGCCACCACACAGTTCAGTTTCACTTCAAAGCCGTCATTCAGCAATTTGAATATGCCTTTATATACTTCATCAAAACTATCGCGGCGGGTAATGTGGTGAAAGCGATCCTTATCCAGCGAGTCTAAACTTATATTTATTCTGCGGATACCCATACTTAACAACGCAGCTTGGTATCTGGCTGATAGCGTACCGTTACTGGTAACCGTAATTTCGTCTAAGCCGTCTATCCTGCTCAGTTTATCTAAAAACGGCATAATGCCGTTGCGCACAAATGGCTCACCGCCAGTAATACGTATTTTAGAAACCCCGAGATCACAAAAGATGGCCGACAGCTGGTACATTTCATCGAATGAAAGCAATTCACTGCGTTTGGCAAAGTCGACCCCTTCTTCGGGCATGCAGTAATAACACCTGAAGTTACACCGGTCGGTAACCGATAATCTCAGGTAGTTGAGCTGCCTGCCGTACTTGTCTACTAATTTACCTTCACTCATGTTGCTTGCTTATGGATGCGCATTTACCCAAATGCTGTTATCCTCGTAAAATTCTTTCTTCCAGATGGGCACTGTCTTCTTTAGTTCATCAATTAAAAAACGGCAGGCCTCAAACGAAGCTTCGCGGTGTGCCGATGATACGCCAACCACCACTACCGGCACACCCGGCTGTTTAGCCCCAACGGCATGTATCATCACCAGCTTTTCCAGCGGCCATTTGGCCTGTGCCAGTTCGGCCACAATTTCCATCTGCCGGATGGCCATCGCATCATAGGCCTCAAAATCAAGGTGTATCACCTCTTTGCCTTTGCTATGGTTACGCACCGTGCCTATAAACAGGTTAACCGCTCCCGCTTTGGGCGAGTGCAGTGCCTGATAGGCCTCGTTCAAATCAATATCTTCAACAATACGGATGTTCATATCATCAAGCAATTAACCGCCGCTTACCGGCGGAATAAGCGCTACTTCGCTATCTACAGTTAGTAAATCCTCGTTTTCGGCATACTCGCTATCTACAGCTACGGCCAGTGAACTCAACTGCTTTAAGGCCGGGTACTGATTAGTAAGCCAGTGCTTTAAATCAGCCACCGTATGTAATTGTTCGGCTTCCGGAACGGTAAGCTTTTGCCTGCCGGTAATTTCGCGGGTGATGCCAAACAGCAAAATCTCCATAAAATATTGGTTTGATATTACGCTGCTATTTAAGCCTGCAGAATGCATTGTTGAGTAAACAATACCGCCCGCCTATGGTTTTAAACACCTTATAAAGTTAAGAAAGCTTTTGTAAACTCATACCCGCCGCGTTACATCTTAACGTCACTTTTTGGCCGGGCAATAAAGCAGTGTCACCGGTAGTTGGCACCGGCAAAACAATGACCTGATTGTTCACCAATACCTCCGCTCCTGCTTTGGTGATGGCAACCACTTCTCCTATGAGTGTTAAATCGCCGGAGTTGCTGTTGAACAAACGTCCGGGCACTTCATCGGCTACAACTCTGCCCTGCTTCATATGCAGTACACGTTTCGCCAGATGATAAATTTCGCTCACCTCGTGGCTCACCAGCAGTGTGGTAAAGCCGTACTGCTGATGCAGATCGGCCAGCTGGTTACGTAACGAAACCCGCAACTCGTTACCCACTGCTGATAGCGGCTCATCTAACAATAGCACTTGTGGACGCTTCAAAATAGCCCTTGCCAGCGCTACCCGCTGCTGCTGCCCGCCCGACAGCATGGCCGGTTTGCGGTGCGCCAGGCTTTCAAGCTGCATGATACTCAACAAGTGCTGCAACTCTCCTTTCCCTGCTTCTTTGGCCATAGCGAACTCCAGATTTTGCTGCACCGTCATGTTAGGGAACAAGGCATAATCCTGAAACATGAAGCCGGTATCCCTTTTTTGGGGCGGGAGGGTGATATTTTTATACGTATTAAGCCAGGTTACGCCGTTAACTTCAATGATGCCTTCGTCGGGCTGCATGAGGCCGGCTACCATTTTCAGTACTGAAGTTTTACCGGCACCCGACGGGCCATATAATGCGGTTAAACTGCCGGTTTGCAGTTCGGTATCTATATGCAGGTCCGCTTCGCCATTGGGCAGATTGAGTTTTTTGCGAATGTTAAGTTTAATCATACCGGCAGCCGCTTTCTGAATAAGTTTCTGTTACTGGTGTATACCACAAGCAGGATGCTGAATGATATAGCCAGCAATATGGCAGCGTATACGTGCGCCTGGTGAAAGTCCAAAGCTTCGGCGGCATCATAAATGGTGATGGAAGCCACGCGGGTTACACCCGGAATGTTACCGCCGATCATCAGCACTAAGCCAAATTCGCCCAGCGTATGGGCAAAGGTTAATACAATACCGCTTAACAGGGCGGGTTTAACATTAGGTAATAACACCCGCAGCAGCGTTTGCCTGCGCGATTTGCCCAATGTATAAGCCGCCTGCGCCAGATTGGGTGGAAGGGTTTCCAGCCCGGCCTGTATGGGCTGTACCATAAAGGGCAGACTGTACAGCATAGAACCAATCACTAAACCGGTAAACGAGAACACCAGCTGCACGTGAAACCATTCGGCCAGATGGCGGCCCAGCCACTGCGCCGGACTAAAAGCCAGCAACAAATAAAAGCCCAGTACCGATGGCGGCAGCACCAGCGGCAGGCTGATGATAGCTTCGGCAACAGGCTTCAAACGCGATTTGCTGAAATAAAGCAAGGCCGCCAGCGGAATACCAACTATACACAAACCGGCAGTGGTAAACAACGCCAACTTAAGCGTGAGCCACAGCGGTTGATAATCCATTGGCAGGTGGCTTTCTTAAACGTAAGTAACCGTCATTTCGGTGGATTTTACCATGCCGGTTACCTCGTCGCCCTCGTTAAGATTAAGCGCATTGGCAGCATTATTGGTAATTACCGAATACAGGGTTTGGCCATTGTAATTCAGCACTACCTCGGTAAGGACATTGCCGGCCTCAATAGCGGTAACCGTAGCTTTAAAAAAATTACGGATGCTGATAGCGCCCGAGAACAGCTTGGCAATGGCCATGTCTGATGCCTTGAACTCCAGACTAACGGCTTCATCCTTTTTCAGCCATGAGGCGTTTTCAGGGGTAGCGTTTGACAGCGCAGTAAATGTTTCGCCGCCGGTATTTACGGTAACTAATGACACATGCCCATCGGTTTCCACCTGGTGAATCGTACCTTGAATGGTATTTACTTTATTGATATCCATATTGCTTAAATATTTTTTGAGCCTTGTTGCTGAACAGGTAAGTATAAAACTGCTGTGCCTGCTTTTTATGGTTTGAGGTCTTTACTACTATCACGCCTTGCGCAATGGGCTTATATAAGCCTTGCGGTACATCCACCCACCGGCCCTTATCCGCCTGTGCCGGGTCGAGCACCACAGCTTTGGCGGTTAGCGCAGCATCAGCTGCCCCGGTGAGCAGGTATTGGTTTACCTGCGCTATGCTTTCGCCATACACAATTTTGGGCTGCAAAGCAGTGTAAATCTTCAGTTTGCTAAACGCCTGTATAGCCGCCTCCCCGTAGGGCGCCAGTTTGGGATTGGCTACTGCAACTTTCTTGAACTCAGCGCTTTTTAAACCTGCCAAACCATTGTTAAGGTGTGCATTCTTCATCGTCCAGAGCACCAATTTACCATAGGCATATTCTTTGGGTTTAGCGGTGGTTAGGCCTTTGCTGTATAATTCCTGCGGGTATTTCATATCTGCCGAGAGGAATACATCAAACGGCGCCCCCTGCTCAATCTGCGTGGTCAACTTGCCCGAAGCGCCCACTACCAGCTCGGGGCTGATGCCGCTTTGCTTCTTAAAATCTGCGGCCAGTACCTTGGCTACAAACTGTGCATTGGCGGCTACGGCTATGCGCAGCTCCTGTGCCAAAGCGAGGTAAGGCAACAGCAGTACGGCAATTGCAACTAAAATCCTTTTCATTAGTCGGTTACCGTTACCAGCTTAATATCTTTCACCTGGCGTATCCAGCGGGCGTGCTTCTTTTCGCCGGTGGCTATTACCTGGTAAGGGCCTACGGCAGCCGGTAGCGGCTTACCATCAACCTGGTCGGCCAGGAGTACGGTTTTGTCCATCAGCGCCGGGTCTATTTCAGGCAGGGCGTATATTATTTTGTAGTTATCGGCTGCGCTGATGAGCACATAACTGGTGAGCACCTTTTTTCGTGCGCCATCGCCCATGATGGCATCGGCTTTCGTTAATATATCTGATAGCAACACCCCCGAATAATGGTGTATCTTCTCATCGTGCGCTTTGGCATCCAGTTGCACATGCTTTAAGCCTTTCATCACTTCGGCAGTTAACGTATAGGGCTTGGGCACACCGCTTACAGTTACCGATTGCGCCGAAACATTTGCGGCTATGATGGTTACTGCTATGGTTAATAAATAGTAAATGTTCTTCATGAAGGCGATAGTTTATCTGGCTGCAATATAGGAGTTTTCAGATGCAAGCGCCAAAAATCAGGGAACAGGAAAATTCATCTGTTATTGTCATCCTTGTTTTTATGTTATGATGCAGCCTCCCACCTTACCGGTTTGCAAAACGGCTTACAAAGGTTAACATAATTCTGGAAATAATTTCACAATTACTTAGCTATCAATAACTTATAAAATATAAAGTTTACATAAAATGAACAGTGTCTTCTGCCAGTAACCGTTACCAATAACCTGACTGTTTACGATTACAGCGGGTTTGAAAATCGGATGTTAAAACAAATCATAAGGTAGTGATGCGATGCTGCGACTACAAGCATCAGGAGCATAGAAATAAATCCGGCATTCAATTCAGTTAATAGCTTTTCAATTAACTTTGGGGTTACGCCTTGCCCATATATGCGCAGTTAGTAAGGAGTAGCCTGATTTTGTTTCTTTAGTCAATTTTCAACTGAAAAGAATAAAAATGTTAGTTTGTAGCAGATGTCTTTGCCCATTGCAAGGCTTCATCCCGTTCGTGCGGGTGGTTTACGTTTTGTAAATCCTGCAAGGCAGGGGCCTGCAAAAGCTCGGTATCTGAATTGATGAGCACCTTGCGCGGACAGGAATAGCCCATACTCAAAAACTGCAGAAGTATGCTGTAAGCCCGTGGCTCCCAAATGGTAATCAGAGGTTCGGGAAACCTGCCCTCCGGATCTAAGAAGGCAGTGGCAAGTTTAGACGGGTTGCGATGCTGTACCAGGTATTTCAACGTGGCTGCCGAGAGATATGGTAAATCGCAGGCTACTGTAAGCCATGCGGCATCCGGCTGCTGCTGAAAGGCTGACAAAATGCCTCCCAAAGGCCCGAGGCCTAAGAATTTATCGGTAATGTAAGGCAATGCTTCATTCGGGTTTACAGCCTGTTCACCGGCGCAGGAAACGTAACTTGAAGCGCATGAAGCACTTAACAGTTCATACGTGTGCTGCCGCTGTGTTT
The DNA here is from genome assembly GCF_965200995.1 of Mucilaginibacter sp. Lineage (GTDB taxonomy): Bacteria > Bacteroidota > Bacteroidia > Sphingobacteriales > Sphingobacteriaceae > Mucilaginibacter. Next base: position 443,748 of record NZ_OZ241743.1, read on the forward strand.
GGCCGAAGTAACTGATGCTGCCTTTATCCTGCTGCATACGGGTACTCTTACCACCGGCCAGCACTAAACCGTTTAATGGCGGCAGCTTAACGTTCATCCACTGCTGTATAAATTCCGCAATCTCATTCACCTGCCGGATGTTCAACACCGGCACCTGCGCCAAACCGGGGTTATGCTCAAGCAAGTAGGCGGGAATTTCTGTCTGCCCTTCTGTGAGCAATATCAATTGCACATGCGTAAGCCGGTCAAGCTTCTTGTGCAAGGGTTTACGCTCGTCAATAACAATAATCTGGCTGTGCGCGGTAAAGTGATTACCGTTCACCAATACCATATCCTGCCCGGCAAACAGCATCTTTTGCTCAAAGCTGTTGAACGTTTTCTGATAAATCAGTTTTCGCGAAACGATCTGATCAGTGAACTCTATGGCAGCGCCATGCGCCAGTGCTGTATCATCTGCCGGTGTTACCGCCTTATGGTCGGCATCCACATAGGCAATAATATACTGTGAAGACAATCCTTTAATCAGCCGGTTTGCCAGTTGCTGTATCCCGCCGCATGGTGTACCCATTATAGCCAGCTCATTCCGGTTAAACTCACCGGTAACAGGGCGGGCAATGGCCGCATGTTTCTGATGCTTTTTATCGGGCGCTAAAATCACTTTTACCTCCTGTTTTCTCTACCAGCCGGGTTTCTTTAATTACAATGTGGTGCGAAAAGGCTTTACACATATCATATATGGTTAAAGCGGCTACACTGGCCCCGATTAATGCCTCCATTTCAACACCGGTTTTTGAGGTGATCACCGCCGTGCAGTCAATCACTACTTCCTGATGCTCGTTTACTGTGATCTCAACCTTACAGTTCTCTAAGGCCAAAGGGTGGCAAAGCGGAATCAGATCACTGGTTTTTTTGGCCGCCATAGTACCGGCAATGATGGCCGTTTGAAACACCGGCCCTTTTTTTGTTTGTATATCATTACCGGTAAGGTACTGCATAATTTCTTCGCCCAGCACCACCACACTACGTGCTTTAGCTACGCGTTTGGTCACTTGCTTATCGCTAACATCTACCATCGCGGGGCTATTGGTGTCCGGGTTGATGTGGGTAAATGTTCTTTCGGTTGACGGCATATATGGATGATGTTCTTAATAAAACTCAAGCATTTCTTTTGAGGTTGCAAACTCACCAGGCGTCATTGCGAGGTACGAAGCAATCTTTATACAACACTTCTACCTATATATAGCAGAGAGATTGCTTCGTACTTCGCAATGACGCATTTTTGGTATTCTGCAAGTAGTTGTAATATAAGCAACTCTTACAAAATTACATAAATAAGGGGAGCTTGCTCTAAACAGGCTCCCCTTAACATTAATTATAAAGCCGTAATCCGCTACATCACCTTATCCAGCTGGATAGGTAAACTGCGCACACGCTTACCGGTGGCATGATATACCGCATTAGAAATGGCTGCGGCTACACCTACTATGCCAATCTCGCCCAAGCCTTTTACCCCCAGCGGGTTTACAATATCGTCATGCTCCTCTACAAAGATTACATCAATATCGTGCACATCAGCGTTAACGGCTACATGGTATTCGGCCAGGTTGTGGTTCATAAAGCGCCCGTACTGATCATCCATTATAGAGTCCTCGTACAAAGCCTGACCGATACCCCAAACGGTACCGCCTAATACCTGGTTGCGCGAAGTTTTGGTATTGATGATACGCCCGGCAGCAACCGCATTTACTACGCGGGTTACATGAATGGCGCCAAAATCCTCATCTACCTTTACCTCCACAAATACGGCAGAGTGCGTGTAACGCGAGTAGCCGCTTTGCTTCAGCATATTGGGTAAAGAAGTAGTATCCTCTTCAATGAAATTTTTACCGCTGACTTTCATCAGGTAAGTATACTCCACAGATTTTGAAGTATCTCCGTTCAAGGTTATCTTACCGTCGGCAAAAGTTACATCTTTTTTTTCTGCACCGGCAAAAGGCGAGTCTTTTAAATCTTTGGCTAAACGCAACAGGCGGGTTTGCAAGGTTTCGCATACCGATTTTACAGCCGAGCCCACACTTGCCATAGTCCATGAGCCACCTTCAAGCGGCGCCAATGGCAACAGGGTATCTCCTAATTTAAATCTTACATCCTCCAAAGGCAAACCTAAGGTTTCGGCTGCCACTTGCGTCATGGCGGTGTAAGTACCGGTACCAATATCGGCGGTGCCGCTGCTTACCTCCAGTTTACCGTCAACAGACAGCTTAGCTTTAGCCCGGCCCGGCATCTGCATTGCCTCCCAGCAACCGGTAGCTACGCCCCAACCGATAAGCTGATTACCTTCTTGAGTAGCCCTTACTGCAGCATTGCGTTTGCTCCAGCCAAATTTCTCGGCACCCTGGCGGTATGCTTCCCTTAATTCTTTACTCGAATACGGCTTACCTTCATTTTTATCTTTTTCCGAATAATTTTTCAGTCGAAATTCCAAAGGGTCCATACCCACTGCATAAGCAGCCTCATCAACTGCTGTTTCCAGGGCAAACATACCGGTAACCCCACCGGGAGCACGCATATCCATTGGAGTAAATACATCCAAAGGCACCAGTTTATGGTCAAGTTTGGTATTATCGCAATCATATACAAAACCTGCCCAGTTCACAATGTTTTCTGTATAATCCTCAAACTGCGAAGTTTCTGAAAACCCTTCATTGATAATAGACTGTATTTTGCCTTCTTTGTCGGCACCGATGGCTACTCGCTGTAAAGTAGCCGGCCTGTGCCCGAAAGAAAACATTTGCTGACGGGTAAGCACTACCTTTACCGACCGCTTCAATTCTAAAGCTGCCAGTACCGCTAAAAATAATTGATACTGAGGCCTTAAGCCCGAACCAAAGCCACCACCCACGTAAGGTGAAATTACCCGTGCCTGTTCGGTAGAAAGGCCGAACACGCTTTTGATGTAGCTTTGGCTATTGAACACGCCCTGCGTTTTGTCATAAATTGTCAGCGTATCATCCTCATTATAAATAATGGTACTGGCAAACATCTCCATTGGATTGTGGTGCTCATAACCATGAAAATACTCTTCCCTTACCTTAAATTCCGAATCTGCAAAAGCTTTGTCTGCATCGCCGCGTGGTTTGGAAACCGGGAAACGATGCTTTTTAGCAGGCCTGGCTTTATCCAGATTCAGTTCAAGCTCTGTTACCAAATTAGTTTCGGCCTCAAATTCAAAATGAACAAGTGTGGCGGCATACCTTGCCAGTTCAAAGGTATCAGCCACAACCAGCGCAATTGGCTGCTGGGCAAATTGAATCTCATCACTTTGAAGCGGACGGAAGGGCGAACCTGAAGGTGGCGAGTCCTGTTCCTGGTAACTGCTGTCGAACCATGCCGTTTTCATTACATTTTCGTGCGTGAATATTTGCAACACCCCCTTCAGCGCAAGTGCCTGGCGGGTATCTACAGCCACAATTTTACCTTTTGCAACAGGGCTTGATACTACATAACCGTAGGTAATACCGGTTGCCACATTAAATTCTGCTGCATATTTTGCAGTACCGGTTACCTTGGCTTTACCTTCTACCCGGCTAATTTCCTTGCCTATATAATTTGTAGTGCTCATGCTTTTTTCTCCTGTCCTTCTGCTGCTTCTTTTAAGGCTCTTACTATAGCCCGTTTAGCCAGTTCAATCTTAAATGTATTATCGCCGTAACCTTTGGCGCCGGTTAAAATCTTTTCAGCCACTTTACGGAAGTTATCTTCATTAGCTTCCTGCCCTTTCAATAGCTCCTCGGCCTCTGTGTCACGCCAGGGCTTATGTGCCACGCCGCCCAAAGCCAAACGTGCATTTTTAATGATACTTCCTTCCAATTCTAAACCTACCGCCACAGATACTAAAGCAAAGGCATAAGAAGCCCTGTCACGTATCTTCAGATAGGTGTAATGCGCACCAAAACTATTTGCAGGTACATCAATGGAAGTTACAATATCGCCGGCCTGCAAATTATTATCCAGTTCAGGATTTTCGCCCGGCAGGCGGTGAAAATCGGCAAACGGGATGCTACGCTCACCATTTTTGCCGCTTATGTTAACCGTAGCGCCTAATGCTGCCAAAGCCACACACATATCAGAAGGATGCGTAGCGATACACTGCTCGCTGGTACCTAATATAGCCAGAATTCGGTTATAGCCATTAATGGCAGAACAGCCCGAACCCGGCTCGCGCTTGTTGCAGGGTGTAGCTGTATCATAAAAATAATAGCAACGGGTGCGCTGCATCAAATTACCGCCATTGGTAGCCATATTGCGCAGTTGCGCTGATGCGCCTGCCAGTATCGCTCTGGCTAATAGTGGTGAATGCTGTATTACCTGCTCACTGTAAGCGGTATCGGCATTAGTCATTAACGCACCCAGGCGCAGGGCACCGCCTTCAAGTTCCTCTATCTGCTTAAATGCTAATTTATTCAGGTCAATAAGGTGATCGGGGCGCTCTACGTTCTCCTTCATCAAATCCAGCAGATTGGTACCGCCGGCAATAAACTTAGGGCTTGCATAGTTATCAACTTCTTCAATAGCAGCAGCTACATCAGCAGCCTGGTTATAGGTAAATCTATTCATGGCTCATTACTCCTTTCGCCTGTTCAATGGCAGCAACAATATTGTTATAGGCGCCGCAACGGCAAATATTCCCGCTCATCAGTTCACGGATATCATCCGCAGTTTTCACTTTACCCTCCTGCAACATACCCACCGCCGAGCATATCTGCCCCGGCGTACAGTAACCACATTGAAAAGCATCACAATCAATAAAGGCCTGTTGCATGGGGTGCAGCTCGTCGCCTTTGGCTAAGCCTTCAATGGTGGTTACTTCACTGCCGTTTTTCATTACGGCCAAAGTCATGCACGAATTAATGCGCTTGCCGTCTACCAGAATAGTACAGGCTCCGCACTGTCCATGATCACAACCCTTTTTAGTTCCGGTAAGACCAATATATTCGCGTAATGCATCCAGTAAACTCACCCAGGGCTCTACCTGAATGCTGCAGTCCTGCCCGTTAATCCTGAAGGTTACCGGCGTACTTAAACCCTTGTCTGCCGGTGCAGCATGAGCCGAAGGCCAGGTGTTGCTTACCTGCTGTTGTTCGGTTAATATGTTCATATGATATATAGCTGATGTTTTAATGTAATAAGATGGAAATCTGTTTGTTGGTATTAGCACATAAACATTAAGCAAATACTTAAGTTTATCAACAGCACTAACTATGGGTAATTTATAATAATTACAAATAATGTTTGTGTAACACATATAAGTTTATTGGATTGTTAAAATCTGTAAATCATACTCTCTTGGAAAATATTGATAATAATGGCCTACCGGACCAGGATGAAACCTTACCCGGCGGCACTACACGGCGCGGATTTTTAACGCAAATTACCGCAGCAGGTATTGCGGTTACTGCTGCGCCTGCCTTTGCCAAAGCTATAGATGTAGTAAATACGCCTGCAGGAACAGATATAGTAACTACTCACTTAACCATCAACGGCAAGTCTTACACCTTAAATTTGGATTCGAGGGTTACCTTGTTAGATGCCCTGCGTGAGCGTTTGGGATTATCGGGCACTAAGAAAGGCTGCGACCACGGGCAGTGCGGGGCCTGTACCGTATTAGTGGATGGCAAACGCATCAACTCCTGCCTGCACCTGACAGCCGTTTGCGAAGGCAGCAAGGTAACTACGATTGAAGGCTTGGCACAGGGTGACCAGTTACACCCTATGCAGGAAGCTTTCATTAAGCACGATGCCTTCCAGTGCGGCTACTGTACGCCGGGACAAATTTGCTCGGCCGTAGGTATGCTGCAGGAAGGTAAGGCACATACTGATGCCGAGATACGTGAAGCAATGAGCGGTAATATTTGCCGATGTGGTGCTTATCAGCATATACTGGAAGCTATTAAAGAAGTTAAAACCGCTTAACCTGCATCACCCTATGGAAACATTTAAATTTACCCGCGCTCAAAACAGCCGGGGTGCCATTGCCGAAGCTGCAACCGTAAGCGGCTCAAAATTTCTTGCCGGCGGTACCAACCTCATTGATTTGATGAAGCTGGATATTGAATTGCCGCGGCAACTGATTGATATTAACAAATTAGCGTTAAAGCAGGTTGAAAACGCGCCCAATGGTAACGTAAAAATTGGCGCACTGGTTACCAATGCCGATTTGGCTTATCATCCTCAGATTAAGGAACGTTATACGGTACTTTCAGAAGCTTTATTGTCCGGAGCCTCTGCGCAACTTCGTAACGCGGCCACTACCAGTGGTAACCTCATGCAGCGTACCCGTTGCCCTTATTTTTATGATACAGCCTTTGCCTGCAATAAGCGGGTACCGGGTTCAGGCTGCTCAGCTATACAAGGTTATAACCGCATGAATGCCGTGCTTGGCACCAGCGATTACTGTATAGCTACCCACCCGTCAGATATGTGTGTGGCTATGGCTGCCTTAGGTGCTACTATACAGGTACAGGGGCCTAAAGGTGAACGCAGTATCCCCTTTGCTGATTTTCACCTGCTGCCCGGTAAAACGCCGCAGTTGGAACACAATTTGAAACCGGGTGAACTGATTACCAGCGTAACTTTACCACCATTACCGGCAGCCGCAAAATCGCACTATTTAAAAGTACGCGACCGCGCTTCATACGAATTTGCTTTAACTTCAGCCGCTGTTGTATTAGATATGCAGGGTAACACCATCCGTACAGCGCGTATAGCCTTAGGCGGCGTAGGCACCAAGCCCTGGCGTTCTTTGGCTGCCGAACAGGCCCTTGCGGGTAAAATAGCTTCTGAACAAAACTTCCGCAATGCGGCAGAGATTGCGATGGCCGGAGCTAAACCTTATAAAGACAACGCATTTAAAATTGAACTGGCAAAACGTACACTGGTACGTGCATTAATCACTACAGGAGGTATAGCATGAGCGAATTGGTAGGTAAACCCATCAACCGTGTTGATGGCAAATTAAAAGTAACCGGCACTGCACCTTATGCAGCTGAATTTCCGGTGGCTAATGTGGCGCATGGTGTTATTATTAAAAGCACAATTACCAAAGGACGCATTCAGCATATTGATACCAGCGGGGCGGAACATGCCCCGGGAGTAATTAAGGTGATTACTTATGAGAACGCCATGAGTCTACATTTTCCGCAAAGCTCTAATAACGGCGGTACCTATGCCGAAAAAGATTTATTGCCACTGCAAAGCAACCGCGTATTTTATGATGGCCAGATAGTAGGCATGGTACTGGCCGAAACTTTGGAGCAGGCGCAATATGCTACTAAGTTGGTTAAGTACACTTATCAAACCGAACAACCGGCTGTTAACCTGAAGCAAAATCTGGCAACAGCTTACAAAGCGGCATCAGCCACAGGCGGTAAACAAACCCAGTTAAAGCGTGGAGATGCTGAAGCAGGGGTACAAAATGCACCGGCTAAGATTGAACACACTTATACCACCCCTGTCTATCATCATAATGCGATGGAGCCTCATGCAACCCTGGCCAAATGGGAAGGTGATAAACTAACCATTTATGATGCTACACAGGGTGTGGCCGGTAGTAAAACACTATTGGCATCATTATTAGGCACCCAGCCCGAAAAGGTTGAAGTAATTGCCTTGTACATAGGTGGCGGTTTTGGTTCAAAAGGTTTTCAATGGCCCAATACCGTATTGACAGCAATGGCAGCTAAGCAAATCAATCGTCCGGTTAAATTGGTACTGAGCCGGCAGGACAATTTTACCACAGCCGGTCGCCGCTCGGAAACGCTGCAGAAGATTAGTTTGGGTGCTGATAATTCTGGCTGTATATCTTCCATTAAGCATGATTCTACGGTAGAAAGTTCATTTGTGTCTGAGTTTGTTGAAACTGCTGGCTTAGCTACAACGCTGCTATACAATAATCCCAACTCCGATGTCAGCCATCAGGTGGTTCGGCTCAACCGCGGTACGCCCTGCCCTATGCGCGCTCCGGGCGAAGCGCCGGGTACTTTTGCTATTGAAGTTGCCATGGATGAAATGGCTGATCAGCTAAAGATCGACCCTATAAAACTGCGCCTCGATAATTACAATGAAAAGGATTTGCAGGAAGACAAACAGTTTTCATCCAAACATCTTAAGGAGTGCTACGAACAGGGTGCCGAACTGATTGGCTGGTCGCAGCGCAGTGCTACACCAGGAAGCAAATCAGAAGGCAAGTATTGGGTAGGTTATGGTATGGCTACCGCCACCTACCCTGCCAACCGTAGTGCTTCAACTGCTAAAGCAACCATATTTGCCGATGGCCATGCCGAAATAGAATGTGCCACACAAGATATTGGTACCGGTACATATACCATCATGACCCAGTTGGCCGCAGAAACGCTTTCACTTCCCATAGAAAAAGTAACGGTTAAGCTGGGTAATAGCAAGTATCCAAAAGGTGCCAATTCGGGTGGTTCGCAGGTTACAGCCAGTGTAGGCCCGGCAATTCGTGCTGCTGCGTTAGGTGCTGTCAGCAAACTTGCTACAGCAGCTATCAGCAACCAGCAATCACCGCTACATAATCAGAAAGAAGACGACCTGACCGTAAATAATGGCAGGATCATCATAAAAGGCAAACCTGAAAAAGGAGAAACATTTGCGGCTATACTTAACCGGAGTAATTTGCAAAAGATAGAAGCATTGGCAACTACTAATGTATCTACCCGGCAAACACAGGAAGCCAATCCCACTTCTGGCAACGGCTCAGAAGCTGAAGCTCAAAAGGAAAGTAAATTAAATGCAGCGGTGCAGGCTGATGAAGATGTAGACCGCAAACCATTTGCATTTCACTCTTTTGGAGCTCAATTTGTGAAGGTATTAGTAGATAAGGATTTAGGAACAGTGAAAGTAGACAAGGCTGTTGCAGTAATGGATATTGGCACTGTAATGAATGCAAAAACAGCTACCAACCAAATTATGGGAGGAATGATTTTTGGTATAGGTATGGCATTAATGGAGGAAACGGTGTACGATCCAAACCGTGGCCGTATTGTAACACGTGATTTGGCTCAATATCTTGTACCTGTACATGCTGATATGCCTGAATTTAAGGTTAGATTTTTGGAAAAGCCGGATACACTGATATCGCCAGTCGGCGCAAGAGGTATAGGCGAAATTGGAATTACAGGCATTACTGCCGCTGTAGCCAATGCCATCTATAATGCTACGGGCAAAAGAGTAAGAGAATTACCGATCTTACCCGAAAAGCTGATATGAAATATAAAATTTCATTTAAACCAAAAAGGGCTGTCATATCATATGCAGCCCTTTTTGGCTTTGTCTCACACACTTTGCACACCTCCCGTCAACTTTCAAGAGAGGTAATCAACGCAAAAAGCCCTTTAAGCGAATGTGCTTAAAGGGCTTTGGTAAGGGATGGCGCCGACCTACTCTTCCGCCTGTTACGGCAGTACCATCGGCTCTGGCGGGCTTAACTGCTCTGTTCGGAAAGGGAAGAGGTGGACACCGCCGATATAGGCACCTGAATATTTTTAGTGATTTGAATCAAGAGACAGGATTCAGGAGCCAGGACCTTTACAGGTGTTGACTTTTGAATTTTGGCTTTTGAATTCTCATCAATGACAATTCAGGGAAAGAAGGGATTGAAGGACCAACCGGGCAAGACCGGCAGTGATTATTGTTGCTTTTGTATATTGCTATACTTGTATATTTCTATACTGCTGTGTGCTTTGGGGCAGGCGTTACTGCTAACGGCCTGCCCTTGTTGCGCTTTTACGAAGAAAGCTTCGGGCAATTAGTATGACTTGGCTATGCGGTCACCCGCTTTACACCTGTCACCTATCAACGTAGTCGTCTGCTACGACCCTCAATGGAAGTCTCATCTTGTGGCTAGTTTCGCACTTAGATGCTTTCAGCGCTTATCTATTCCAAGCGTAGCTACCCTGCCGTACACCTGGCGGCATAACAGGTTCACCAGCGGCTTGTCCAACCCGGTCCTCTCGTACTAAGGTCAGCCCCACTCAAACTTCCTGCGCCCACAACAGATAGGGACCGAACTGTCTCGCGACGTTCTGAACCCAGCTCGCGTGCCACTTTAATCGGCGAACAGCCGAACCCTTGGGACCTTCTCCAGCCCCAGGATGTGACGAGCCGACATCGAGGTGCCAAACCTCCCCGTCGATATGAGCTCTTGGGGGAGATCAGCCTGTTATCCCCAGCGTACCTTTTATCCTTTGAGCGATGGCCCTTCCATGCAGAACCACCGGATCACTATATCCGTCTTTCGACCCAGCTCGGCTTGTCTGCCTCACTGTCAAGCAAGCTTATGCTATTGCACTCCCCGTACGGTTACCAAGCGTACTGAGCTTACCTTTGAAAGCCTCCGTTACCTTTTTGGAGGCGACCACCCCAGTCAAACTACCCGCCAAACAATGTTCTCCGCTATGCGGAGTTAGACACCCACTGCAGAAAGGGCGGTATTTCAAGATTGTCTCCACGAGTCCTGGCGAACCCGCTTCACTGACTCCCGCCTATCCTACACATCCTGCAGCCGACATCAATGTTAAGCTATAGTGAAGGTGCATGGGGTCTTTCCGTCCCGTTGCGGGTAACCGGCGTCTTCACCGATACCACAATTTCACCGAGCTCATGGCTGAGACAGCGCCCAGATCGTTACACCATTCGTGCAGGTCGGAACTTACCCGACAAGGAATTTCGCTACCTTAGGACCGTTATAGTTACGGCCGCCGTTTACTGGGGCTTCGATTCAATGCTTCGCCTTGCGACTAACATCCCCTCTTAACCTTCCAGCACCGGGCAGGTGTCAGGCCTTATACTTCATCTTTCGATTTTGCAAAGCCATGTGTTTTTGTTAAACAGTCGCCTGGGCCTTTTCACTGCGGCTGGTATTGCTACCAGCGCCCCTTCTCCCGAAGTTACAGGGCCATTTTGCCGAGTTCCTTAGCCATGAATCACTCGAGCACCTTAGGATTCTCTCCTCGACTACCTGTGTCGGTTTCCGGTACGGGTTTTTTACGCCTGAAGCTTAGCAGGTTTTCTTGGAAGCCTGATTACCCTCATTATCCACTCGCCCGAAGGTCTGCGGTACTATCAGCTTTCAGCAAAGACGGGGTACTTAACTCCCATCCCTATACCTACGGCCTTTAACGAACTATTCCGTCAGTTCGCAGAGGTGTCACTACTCCGTCACTGCATCGCAGCGTAAAAAAGTGCAGGAATATTAACCTGCTGTCCATCGGAATCGCCCTTCGGCTTATCCTTAGGCCCCGACTAACCCTGATCCGATTAGCGTTGATCAGGAAACCTTAGTCTTTCGGTGGGCGGGTTTCTCTCCCGCCTTATCGTTACTTATGCCTACATTTGCTTTTCTATCCCCTCCACCAGGGCTTGCCGCCTCTGGCTTCTCCGCAGATAGAATGCTCCCCTACCAGTATAACCCTAAGGTTATAATCCATAGCTTCGGTATACCATTTAATGCCCGTTTATTATCCATGCCCGGCCGCTCGACTAGTGAGCTGTTACGCACTCTTTAAATGAATGGCTGCTTCCAAGCCAACATCCTAGCTGTCTGTGCAGCCGGACCTCGTTAGTTCAACTTAATGGTAATTTGGGGACCTTAGCTGATGGTCTGGGTTCTTTCCCTCTCGGCCCTGGACCTTAGCACCCAGAGCCTCACTGCAGCGAAACATTACTTAGCATTCGGAGTTTATCTGGATTTGGTAGGATTTGACTCCCCCGCACCCAATTGGTAGCTCTACCTCTAAGTAACTTTATGCGCCACGCTGTTCCTAAAAACATTTCGGGGAGTACGAGCTATTTCCCAGTTTGATTAGCCTTTCACCCCTACCCACAATTCATCCGGAAGCTTTTCAACGCTTATCGGTTCGGTCCTCCAGTACCTGTTACGGCACCTTCAACCTGACCATGGGTAGATCACAAGGTTTCGCGTCTACCTCCTCTGACTGCACGCCCTGTTCAGACTCGCTTTCGCTTCGGCTTCGGGGCTTAACCCCTTAACCTTGCCAGAGAAGAGTAACTCGTAGGCTCATTATGCAAAAGGCACGCCGTCACGCAACTTGTACGCTCCGACCGCTTGTAAGCACACGGTTTCAGGTTCTATTTCACTCCCCTGCTCGGGGTTCTTTTCACCTTTCCCTCACGGTACTGGTTCACTATCGGTCTTCCAGGAGTATTTAGCCTTACCGGATGGTGCCGGCAAATTCCCACAAGGCGTCTCCGACCTCGCGGTACTCAGGATACTACTAAGCCCATCTCTCATTACCCGTACGCAGCTCTCATGCTCTATGGCGGGCCTTCCCATGCCCTTCCGGTTCTTCAGATGATACCACATTGTAGTCCTATAACCCCGGCAGTGCCGTAACACTGCCGGTTTGGGCTGTTTCCCTTTCGCTCGCCACTACTCAGGAAATCACTGTTGTTTTCTTCTCCTCCGCCTACTTAGATGTTTCAGTTCAGCGGGTTTGCGCATTATCATGCGATCTACCTTCAGTAGATCAGGTTTCCCCATTCGGAAATCTGCGGATCAACTCTTATGTGCAAATCCCCGCAGCTTATCGCAGCTTATCACGTCCTTCATCGCCTCTGGAAGCCAAGGCATCCTCCGTGTGCCCTTTCTTACTTTCTTCTACACCGCCAGCTTTTGCTCCGGCGGGTATGCTTTTATCCAGGAGGCCGCTTTAGTTCGTTCGTTCATTGGTCATTCGTTCATCAGTTATTATCCTTGCAGATGCCAACTACGCACTATTCACAACTCACTATTCCCTAAGCCAACCGTCCCTATCACTGTTGTCTTACTCAGTTTGTCTTCAATTACTTCTTTCCATGATGTCAAAGAACGTTTTGCGATGGTTCACTGGTGCAGTAGTTTATTTGTTTATTGGTCTTATCCCAATGAACAAATGAACACTTGTTACTAATGAACGCTTCGCAGCGTGGAGAATAACGGATTCGAACCGTTGACCCCCTGCGTGCAAGGCAGGTGCTCTAGCCAGCTGAGCTAATTCCCCTCTCGTAAAGTGCTGCTTGTTAGCCTTCAGTAGTAGTCCCGAGCAGATTTGAACTGCTGACCCCTACATTATCAGTGTAGTGCTCTAACCAAACTGAGCTACGGGACTCTATAGTTTTGAATTAGGCACCCTGCTTGCTCTAGCTTTCCGCTTTACTTAGGGTTTCCTCTTTACTTTTTTCGTTCGTTCTGTAATAATAAAGAAAGGAAAAGATCATGCCGGTAAGCTTAAGCTCAGGCAGTTATAGCTCAACAGGCAAATGGTGCAAAACCCGCATCTCACCAGTTTAGATGGATTGGACATTAACAGTCAATGCTTCCGGAGCGCAGGATCAGCACTGGGCTGATGGCTTGCTCTAGAAAGGAGGTATTCCAGCCGCACCTTCCGGTACGGCTACCTTGTTACGACTTAGCCCCAGTTACCGGTTTTACCCTAGGACGCTCCTTGCGGTTGCATACTTCAGGTACCCCCAGCTTCCATGGCTTGACGGGCGGTGTGTACAAGGCCCGGGAACGTATTCACCGCGTCATTGCTGATACGCGATTACTAGCGAATCCAACTTCACGGGGTCGAGTTGCAGACCCCGATCCGAACTGTGAAGGGCTTTACGAGATTGGCATCCTGTTGCCAGGTAGCTGCCCGCTGTACCCTCCATTGTAGCACGTGTGTAGCCCCGGACGTAAGGGCCATGATGACTTGACGTCGTCCCCTCCTTCCTCTCTGTTTGCACAGGCAGTCTGAATAGAGTCCCCACCTTTACGTGCTGGCAACTATTCACAGGGGTTGCGCTCGTTGCGGGACTTAACCCAACACCTCACGGCACGAGCTGACGACAGCCATGCAGCACCTAGTTTCGCGTCCCCGAAGGGACTGGGACGTCTCTGCCCCATTCGCTAACTTTCAAGCCCGGGTAAGGTTCCTCGCGTATCATCGAATTAAACCACATGCTCCTCCGCTTGTGCGGGCCCCCGTCAATTCCTTTGAGTTTCACCCTTGCGGGCGTACTCCCCAGGTGGAACACTTAACGCTTTCGCTTAGACGCTGACCGTATATCGCCAACATCGAGTGTTCATCGTTTAGGGCGTGGACTACCAGGGTATCTAATCCTGTTTGATCCCCACGCTTTCGTGCCTCAGCGTCAATCGCACTTTAGTGAGCTGCCTTCGCAATCGGTGTTCTGTGACATCTCTATGCATTTCACCGCTACTTGTCACATTCCGCCCACTTCAGCTGCATTCAAGCCCGTCAGTATCAAAGGCACTTCGGCAGTTGAGCTGCCGGCTTTCACCCCTGACTTAACAGGCCGCCTACGCACCCTTTAAACCCAATAAATCCGGATAACGCTTGGATCCTCCGTATTACCGCGGCTGCTGGCACGGAGTTAGCCGATCCTTATTCTCGCCGTACATTCAGCCCTCTACTCGTAAAGGGGTTTATTCCGGCGCAAAAGCAGTTTACAACCCGTAGGGCCGTCTTCCTGCACGCGGCATGGCTGGTTCAGGCTTGCGCCCATTGACCAATATTCCTTACTGCTGCCTCCCGTAGGAGTCTGGTCCGTGTCTCAGTACCAGTGTGGGGGGCCATCCTCTCAGATCCCCTAGACATCGTCGCCTTGGTGGGCCGTTACCCCGCCAACTAGCTAATGTCCCGCATGCCCATCTTCATCCTATAAATATTTGATCATAAAATAATGCTATTCCATGATGTTATGCGGTGTTAATCTCTCTTTCGAGAGGCTATCCCCCTGATGAAGGTAGGTTACATACGTGTTACGCACCCGTGCGCCACTCTCATGGAACCGAAGTCCCAATCCCGTCCGACTTGCATGTATTAGGCCTGCCGCTAGCGTTCATCCTGAGCCAGGATCAAACTCTCCATTGTAAAATTACTTGGTTTGTCTGATTGCTCTGACCCTATTACTCAAAATAGAATCTTTAAACTAATCAATAAATAACTATCGCTTTTATTGCCTCAGCCCTCTCCAATCCTACCCCTCCGGAATTGACTCTCTTATCTTTCTTCCTTCTCTCTACTGGGATGCTTGCCTTGCTTGCTTGTCTTCTATGCTACTCTCAGCTCCAGCCTTCCTGCAGATGGTTGCCCACCCCGCATTCCGGCCCTCGCCTTCCTTCGCATGATCTTCTCTTCCTTTAAAAGAACTTCCTCGCCTCCCCCTCACGGTTCAGCTCCTATATACCTTCCACTTTGCGTGACCGATCGTTTTTAGTTTCCCCCTCAATTGCTGAAGGTTCTAATGTTTTTGTTTCCCTTGGTTGGGGCTGCAAAGGTAGAAAGAAAACTGAAATCTCAAAAACTTTTTTCTTTTTTCTTTCCAACTCTCAACGTACAGCGCCCCGCCGTTTCGGGAGTGCAAAGTTGCACATTGTTTCTGCATTTACCAAAATTATTACAAATAAAATTTAGTAAATGTTTATTTATGACTTACCTGCTTCAATGTACAAACGCCTTTCTCTTTAAAAGCGGGATGCAAAATTAACAGACTAATTGCTATCAGGCAAACATTTAGCTTGATTTTAGTGAATTACATTGTTAAATCCCTGTCTGTCAAGCCAAAAAATTCAACTTATTATTTGCGTTGATGCGGAAGTTTATTGTTTGGTTAACTGAATTGATTTAAAATCAAACCCGCCTTTTTCAAATATCACTCGCAACTTATTTTCTCCTTTACTCAATTTGATATTTTTTAATTCAACAGTTTTCCAAGACGTGTTTCCGCCATTGGCTATTTCAACAACTGCCGGTTTTGAAGCTATGCCTGTTATCACCAAACTCAACCTGCCTTTATTTTCTTCAGGTTTTACTTTAAATGCAACATTGTACTTACCAGCTACCTTTATGTTTACCGTGTATTGCAGCCATTCGTCATCCTCAATACCATAAATGTGGTAGCCGCTCTCATCACTTTCAATATCTATCCCATCATTACGGTAAGCGTGGCCCTTATTGCCAATGGTATTTACGCCAGGCGTATAATGATAGCTGGCCGTATCCTTATCATAATAAGCATAGCGCTGCCTTCCTAAATCGTAATCTGCTGCATTTATTGTTGTATTGCTTCCAATAATGTTTTTTTTGAAAGGCTTGGTCGTGGTAGTTTGTACCTGCCTGAACATGGCATCAATTACATCTTTATGATATAAAGCATTTTCTAATTTGATATCATTAAGCATCTCGTTTAATACAATTATAGCTTCAGCAGATGTAGGTTTCTCACCTTTACCAGACCAGTAATCTAACAATTTTTGATAGCTGGGCGGCACTTTGATTTCCAATGGATTGTTGATGCCCATCTTTTTCTCCTGCCACCACGACCAACCGATATTGTGATTTTCCACCAAGCCTATGGCCTCCGTAAACCAGGTATTTGAATTTTCACCGGATTCTCCCATCCATAACGGCACATTATTTTCTTTACTGATATTAAGAAAGCTTTGTATGGAACCTTCATTATTAAAATTTCCGTACTTATGAAAACTAACCACCATGTTATTATCCCATAAGGGGAATATGCCCCGGTAGTTATTGCCAAAGCCATTACCTTCAATAATGATCATGTGCTTTTTATCTACTTCGCGGATAGTTTTGGTGATGTCGATCATCAATTTTCTTAATGGCTCATTTTTGGTTTCGTTAATTCCGCGCGGGTCATCCTTCAGGTTTTCGAAGCCCCAGTTAGGTTCGTTGATAATATCATAGCCGCCAATGTATGGCTCATCTTTATACCGATCGGCCAGTTTGCGCCACAGGGCTACCATTTTATCCTGATTGTCCTTACTCTCCCATAAAGAGGGCTTATCCGGGTAGCGGTCTGAAATAGCCAGATCATTACCCTGTCCGCCGGGAGCGGCATGCAAATCCAGTATCAGGTACAGGTGGTTGGCCTTGCACCATTTCAACAGGCTATCAGTTAATGCAAACCCTTTTTCAAGCCATGTATTTTTACCGGCTACCGGTTCTTCATCAACAGGCAAGGTATACAGGTTATAATGCATAGGCAGGCGAATAGAATTAAATCCCCAGGCAGCCATAGAGTCGATATCAACTTTACGGGTATGCAACGCCAGCCACTGATTGTAAAATTGAGCAGCATAGGTCGGCCCGGCCACACCGGCAATAGCTTCGCGTATTTTGTATTGCTGCCCCAGGTTGCTTACTTTAAACATGTAACCTTCCTGCAGCATCCAGCCGCCCAAACCCATGCCCCGCAAAATTACCTTGTTGCCCTTTTCATTGGTAATGATACGGCCGCTTGCCTTTAAATAGCCTTGTGCCAATATTACGTTTACATTCAATACCAGAAATATGGCAAGCGTGAGTTTATAAAAGACGTTTTTGTACATACATTTTTATTTTTTAAACAATAACTTGTACTGGCTATGCAAACAGCATGGCTAACAAAGATAAATTATGTAAGCAATACCATATATATAAATACAGCATAAAGTTTTTGATACAGCAGAAAGGTATTACAAGGTTGAATGCCTGGTAACATACCTTTGTGATTTGTTAACATTTGTTTACCTTAGTTAAAATTACTATGCAAGCATAATGATTGGTCAAATCATATTTTTATTAATCCTTGCGGCAGCAAGCTGGCTGTTTACCAGAAACCTGATCAAGATCCGGCGCAATATCCTGCTGGGTAAAGAAGTTAACCGCAGCGACCAGCCTGCCCGGCGGTGGAAGGTAATGGCCAAAGTGGCTTTAGGCCAGAGCAGGATGGGCAAGCGCCCTCTCGCAGCCGTTATGCACTTGTTTATATATGTGGGCTTCATCATTATAAATCTGGAAGTGCTGGAAATTATGATAGATGGCTTGTTTGGTTCGCACCGGGTATTTCATAAGGGTTTAGGCAGTTTATACGGATTACTGACCAGCGGCTTTGAAGTACTGGCCGTGCTGGTGCTGGTAGCCTGTATTACTTTTCTGGCACGCCGTAATATTTTGCACCTGAAACGACTTACCGGCCGCGAAATAACCGCCTGGCCCCGCTCTGATGCCAATTATATACTGATTATTGAAATTTTACTGATGACCGCATTTTTAACTATGAATGCGGCCGATTATAAGTTGCAGCAATTGCATTACGGAGATTACGTGCAGGCCGGCAATTTTCCGGTAAGTTCGCTGCTCAGCCCTTTGCTGCCATCGGGTGGGCATGTGCTTGCACTGATTGAGCGGAATTGCTGGTGGTTCCACATTGCAGGTATACTGGCTTTTTTAAACTACCTGCCCTACTCCAAGCACTTTCATATTTTAATGGCCTTCCCGAATACCTGGTATTCAAATTTGAACCTTAAGGGTCAGTTCACCAATATGGTTTCGGTTACCAACGAGGTAAAGGCCATGCTTGACCCTTCTTTTATACCGGAAGCACCTGCCGAGATCAACCGGTTTGGGGCGAAAGATGCTACTGACCTTACCTGGAAAAATTTAATGGAGGCATATACCTGCACTGAGTGCGGCCGCTGCACCTCGGTGTGTCCGGCTAACCAAACGGGCAAGCTGCTATCGCCACGGAAAATAATGATGGATACCCGCGACCGTATTACAGAAATAGGGCAAGGCATCGAACAGCATGGCAAAGATCATCAGGATAACAAGGCGCTGCTGGATGATTATATTACCCGCGAAGAACTATGGGCCTGTACTACCTGCAACGCCTGTGTAGAAGCCTGCCCGGTAAATATTAATCCGCTGGAGATTATTACCGAAATGCGCCGTTACATTGTGATGGAAGAATCGCAGGCTCCGGCCAGCCTGAACAATATGTTTAGCAATACAGAAAATAATGGCGCCCCCTGGAAATACTCCAACGCTGATCGTTTTAACTGGGCGAAAGAATGACGTGCAGATATAAGGATGTACAAATAAGCAAATGATAAAATTCAGTATAACGCTGACCTCAATTGCATGAACGAAAAAACCTGAAATGGAAGAACTGAACTCAAATCAATCCGAAATAGAAAACCCGAAATCAGAGCTATTACACGTACCTACTATGGCCGAAATGATAGCAGAGGGTAAAACGCCCGACCTGCTGTTTTGGGTAGGTTGTGCGGGCAGTTTTGATGAGCGTACACAGCGCATTACACGTGCCATATGCCGCATTTTGCAACATGCAGGCATCAGTTATGCGGTACTGGGAACGGAAGAAAGCTGTACCGGCGACCCGGCCAAACGTGCAGGTAATGAGTTTTTATTTCAGATGCAGGCCATGGTGAACATTCAGGTGCTGGATGGTTATGAGATCAGGAAGATTGTTACCGGTTGTCCTCACTGTTTCAATACATTAAAAAATGAGTATCCGGCGCTTGGAGGCAACTATGAGGTAATACACCACACCCAACTCATACAGCAGTTGATTGATGAAGGTAAATTGAAAGCCGAAGGCGGAGAAAGCTTTAAAGGTAAGCGCATCACCTTTCATGACCCTTGTTACCTGGGCCGTGGCAACAGTGTTTATGAGGCTCCCCGTAAAGCGTTGGAAATACTGGATGCCGATCTGGTAGAGATGAAACGCTGCCGCAGCAACGGCCTGTGTTGTGGCGCCGGCGGAGCGCAGTATTTCAAAGAGCCTGAACCTGGCACCAAAGATGTAAATGTAGAACGCATGGAAGATGTGATAGCCAGCAAAGCGCAGGTAGTAGCTGCCGCCTGCCCCTTTTGCATGAGTATGCTGCGCGACGGCATAAAGCACCGCGAACAGGAACAAAACATTGAAGTGCTGGATATTGCCGAAATTACAGCACGGGTTAACGGCTTGTAATTTATTTGCTGTTACCGGGCTGCTTTATTTTTTAATAGCAGCAGCATTATACGCATACTGTCCAACTGGGCAGGCTCTACCTCATGCACCGGGATGCGTACGGAGGTAGACATAGAATCAACATTACCCTTTGGGTCATTATAAGTTTGTACAATAACATCATCAGCAATAGTACTAAGGCATAAAACGCCGTTAGCCGCGTTACCTAAATAATCCAGCTCTTTAAATTTGCGCAGGTTAAAGGAATAATATTCTTGCCTGCCTGCTTTGTAATATCTTCTAAACCGCAGAAAGTAATTGCCGGTTACATTCAGTTCCCACTTTTTCAACTGTGGCTCAGGTTCAGGGTTAAACCAGTGCAGCAGGCATTTATTGCTCCAGATAATTAATTGTTCATTGGTACTATCTGTATGAAAACTGCAAAGTATGGCACAAAAGGCGAACATTACCCCTGCTGCCATTATCTTTGTTAACAAACCTGATTTTTTCATGACATCCTTACTAAAACCGAAGATACTAAAATCCTATTTTTGCACATGCAGTTTTCCGAAAATTCGAGAGTATGGGTTTATCAGGCCAACCGGGCTTTTACTAATGATGAGGTACAGCAGTTAGCCCTGATACTGGAACACTTTACCCGCACCTGGACCGCCCACAACCACGAACTGAAGGCTGCGGCCGAAATACGCTATCAGCGCTTTATTATTTTAATGGTAGATGAAGTGCAGGCCGGGGCAAGCGGCTGTTCTATTGATAAATCGGTACGGTTAATGCAGGAAATTGAACAGCACTTTAATATTAATTTATTTGACCGGTTTAATTTAGCCTACCGTGATGGCGTAGAGATTAAAAGTGCTAACCGCGAGGAATTTGAGGCGATGATACAGCAGGGCGGCATTACCTCTGATACCATTGTATTTAATAACTTGGTTCAAACCTTGCACGAACTCGATACCAGGTGGGAAGTGCCATTTAAACAGAGCTGGCATAAACAGGTTTTTGGAAGCTTAATAAGCACTTCAATATTAAGATAGCCTGCCTGCAATTTTAAGCAGATTTACTTGTAATTTTTAAATAATCGAATGCTGATATTTAATTTATTTATAAATAAACTTGATTTACTGTAACAAATCGGGGCTATTTAACTATTTATAGATATAATATTCTTTAATTTAATATTTTTACCTCCGCTTATTAAAGGAAGAGATTTACGATTGTAACGTAGTGGTATAGGAATGAATTTTCAACAGCAGGATAGCTTACTCGAACCGGAAGAATTTTACACCTTAAAATCTTACATCGATAAGCTTTCTCAAAGTGCCAACATTGGCATTTGGGAGTTTGACCTCACTAAAAGTCCCGGGCTTACCGAATGGAAGGCCGTAAATGTATTTCAACTGCTTGGTTTTACCTCACTACAACCCTTCTACACTTTTGAATACTTTTTATCCCGCTTGGTACATCCTAATGATCAGGCTTCATTATTTCATTTTTTTGAAAATGAACTGCAGCATACGGCCGAGCCTTCTATTGAAATACAAATTTTAACCAAGTCCTCGGGTTACCGCTGGTTTAGTGTTTGCGGCCGGGCGTGGTGGAACGAACAGGGACAGTTGCTGCAGTTAATAGGTATTATATCAGGTATAGACTCACGCAAACGCAATCAACTGGCTATAGCGCAACAAGAAGATTTGCTGCACGCTTCGGCAGAATTACTGGAAGCCGGTGGCTGGGAAACCGATTTTACAACGGGACAAGTAAGCTGGACCAGCGGCATTCACCAATTGCTGGAAACTTTACCCACATTCAGACCCTCTATTGATAATACCAAAGAGTTCTACCACCCTGAATCTGTACTTAGTGTGCAGGAAGCATTTACTCAGGCGCTTAAGGAGCATACTTCATTTTCGATAGATGTGAAACTTGTTACCGCCAAAGGTAACCTGATAAATGCCCGCCTGAAAGGCGACCCAATTTGCGATAAGTATGGCAAATGCCTTTTAATGCGGGGCAGTATACAGAAAATAGGCAATGATGCTGATGCGGATTTACTGTTAACCAACAAGAAGCTGACGGAACAAAACAAGCGGCTGCAAAATTTTGCACATATTGTTTCCCATAACCTGCGCTCCTACAGTAATAACCTGCAATCAATGACGCAGCTTTTCTCTCACCCGGACAATTCTGAGGATGACCGTCAGGACTGTATTAATTATATTAAAGCCATTAGTGCCGGCCTTACCAATGCGGTAAACCATCTTACCGAAATTGTAAAACAGCAGGACGATGCCAACCGCAAAAAAAGCAAGCTATCTTTTGCTGATACCCTGAGCAGCATCACTCAGGCATTACAAAGCGATTTAGATACAATAAACGGAAAAGTGTATGCTGATTTTAAGGTACCTGAAGTTCATTACCTTTCTGCATATCTGGACAGCATTGTGCTGAACATGATTACCAATGCCATTAAATATCATCACCCAGACCGTAATCTGATTATCCGTTGCTCTTCTTATGAACAAGAAGGGCATGTATATTTAACTATTGAAGATAACGGTTTAGGTATTGATTTAAATAAGCACAAAGACAGCCTGTTCGGCATGTACAAAACGTTTCATCAGCACCCGGATTCAAGAGGGCTAGGCTTGTTCATGACCCGTAATCAGATAGAAACGCTGGGCGGTACTATTAATGTAGAAAGTGAACCCGGCATTGGTACGAAGTTTATAATTAAATTAACTTAAAACGTAGTCCTAAGCCTTATGCCTCCCGACCGTAAATTGCTGACTGCCTGTATTATTGATGATGACGAGATTTATGTGTTTGGTTTTAAGAAAGTACTGACCAAAAAGCACATTCATCCGCAACTTATTGATTTTCAAAACGGTTTGGATGCTATAGAGTTTTTAAGCGACCCTGCCAATGCAGCTCACTTGCCAGATGTTATCTTTTTGGATATTAATATGCCGGTAATGGATGGCTGGGATTTTGCAGAGGCATTTGCACAGATTGAACCCAACTTAGAAAAAAGTATTGCAATCTACATGGTTAGCTCATCCATCAACCCCAATGATATCATGCGGGCAAAAAACATTCCTTTTATTACAGATTACATGATCAAGCCGATTGATGAAGACGTATTGGTAAATATCTTGCATACCGGAGCCACTGCCTGACCTGTTGTTGCATTCATTATAAAAAATAACGCCCCGCATAAAACACGCGGGGCGTTATTTTTTATAATGAATGGTTTATTTATGGGCCACAGCAATACTTTTAGCTTCAGCTAAGTATTGGTTGAATAAGTTTGACCGATAGCATCTTACTTCTTTTCTATATAGCTTTCTAATATTTTAAAGCCGGAAGTAGTATGCAGCCTTGCCTGCTTAACCGTGGCCGGCAGCAGAAAGCTATCCCCCATTTTCACTTCGTATAACCGGCCTTCGTGTTCCAGCGTGTAAGCACCGGCCAGGCATAGCTGAATTATGAATGAATCCAGCTGGCTGTAATCACGATTCACGCTTTCTGTATAATCAAGCACACTGGTGGTAAAGTAAGGGCAGCTTACCAGTTCTACCACTTCGTTTTGCTGTGGCTGATAGCGGGTTCTGTACTCAGGGTAGTGTTTATAATCAATAGCAGCTAAAGCTTCCTCGGTATGCAGTTCGCGTTTTTGCCCCTTATCATCTACCCGGTCGAAATCATAAATCCGGTAAGTAATATCAGAGGTTTGCTGTATCTCGGCAATCAGCAATCCCTTGCCTATGGTATGCACACGGCCGGCAGGTAAAAAGAAAACATCACCGGCTTTAACATCTTCGCGGTTTAAAATATCGGTTAAATGGCCGCTGTTCAGCTGATCTAAATACTCCTGCTGGCTAAGCTCTTTGTTAAAACCGGCTATTAACGTGGAGCCGGGGTCGGCTTCTATTACATACCACATTTCAGTTTTACCAAAGGAGTTATGGCGCTCTCTGGCCAGTGTATCATTAGGGTGTACCTGTATTGATAGGTCTTCGGCAGCATCAATAAATTTAACCAGTAATGGGAAGGTATTGCCAAAACGCTCATACACGTGCTTGCCTACCAGGGCGTCGGTATATTTTTCCAGCAGGCCGGCCAGACTCTCACCGGCCAGTGGCCCATCGGCTACAACCGATACATCAGACTTTACACCTGATATTTCCCAGGTTTCCCCGCAATTAGGCAGGTTGCCGAAATCTTTATTCAGGTAGGTTTTTATTTTTTGCCCGCCCCATATTTTGTCTTTATATATGGTTTTGAATTTCAAAGGATAGAGTGTTGACATGGCTTTCGTTTTTTGCTAAAATAACGATAGTAATATAAACTGGTTTGAATTGTTTCATAAACCTGCATGTTAAACAACATCTATACTTCAATCGCTCATCAATACATACACACAATCAGAAGTTTGCGAATAACTTGCATATCACATAACATTGTTTAACTTTGCATGACAAAGTACTTTTTTAATGAATGCCTCAAATAAGTTAGATGATTTGCATACTAAAGCAACACGTAATAAATGGATGCGTTATTTTACAACCTTTACACGCTTTGCGCTTATAGCAGGTTTTTTACCCGCCGGATATGTAAAGATTATTGGTGAACGCTTTACTGATCTGCATAATAATCAACCCATGGGGCATTACCTGGAAGCGTTGCATCACACCGGTTATTATTATACATTTATTGGCTATGCTCAAATCCTTGCAGCGCTGTTGCTGCTTATACCCCGCACCGTAGTGTTAGGGACTTTGCTATATCTGCCTATCATATTAAACATTTGCATTTTATCGCTCGCCGTAAGATTTGAAGGCTCATTACTTACAGCTCCATTAATGGTAGTTGCCTGCATCTACTTATTATGCTGGCATTATAACAGACTCAAATACATACTTCCCTTTAATAACCTATCGGAAGCGTCATTAATGCCAGATAACAAGTTCCCTAAATGGTTTTTTACAGGCGTGCTAATTGGCTTAGCAACTTTTGTCTTCACAATTACCCATATATACCATTTAATGCCCCGCAATACCCTAACTGATTGCGAAACACAGTGTAACAATATTGAGAACCCCGATGCCTGCAAGATATTTTGCGAAAGCATACATAACACAGGCCAAGACCTGGATAAAAGTTTAGATGAGTATGAGCGAGCGGTAGAAACAGCCAAAACAAAAGGCAAACGCCTTAAATAAACATTTTATATACTATGCCCTGCGCCGATATATACAGGCAAACCATAACAATAAATTAAAAAGCACTGAAACACCTGAATAATTTGATAGCTAATTTATTAGTGCAAGATGTAACATTCATTACAATCACGCTACATACTGCTTGTATATAATATACTTTAACCAGATTGTAAACTGTAATTAAAGCAAAAAGCCCTGCTTAATTATTTAAGCAGGGCTTATATCAAAAACGACTTTATTCTACTTACCTAGCTTTGCTTTCAAATTCTGGTCAATGGCATCTAAAAACTCCTCGGTATACAAGTAATCAGTACCATGTTCTACTTTGGGTTTAATGGTGATCGCCAGATCCTTAGTCATTTTGCCGCTTTCTACGGTTTCGATACAAACCTGCTCTAAAGCGTGGCAAAAGTCAATAAGCTCCTGGTTGTTATCCAGTTTGCCGCGAAACTCTAAACCGCGGGTCCAGGCGAAGATGGAAGCAATAGGGTTAGTTGAAGTGGGGCGGCCGGCCTGGTGCTCGCGGTAGTGGCGGGTAACGGTACCGTGTGCAGCCTCGGCTTCCATTACCGTACCATCAGGCGTAACCAGGGTAGAGGTCATCAAACCTAATGAACCAAAGCCTTGGGCTACAGTGTCGCTCTGTACGTCACCATCATAATTTTTACAAGCCCACACAAAGTTGCCATTCCATTTCAGGGCGCTGGCTACCATATCGTCAATTAAACGGTGCTCGTAAGTAATACCGGCCTCGTCAAACTTGGCTTTGTAATCGTTCTGATAAATTTCTTCAAAAATATCCTTGAACCGGCCGTCATATTTTTTCAGGATGGTATTTTTGGTAGACAAATACAATGGCCAGCCTTTCATCAGCGCTTGGTTAAAGCAGGCATGGGCAAAGCCAATAATAGATTCATCTGTATTATACATAGTAAGGGCTACACCATCCCCTTTAAAGTTATACACCTCGAATGATTGCTCTTCGCCGCCATCCTCGGGGGTAAAGGTTACCGTAAGTTTTCCTTTACCTTTGGTCAAAAAATCAGTGGCACGGTACTGGTCGCCAAAGGCATGGCGGCCAATGCAGATGGGAGCTGTCCAGTTGGGTACCAGGCGGGGTACATTGCTCATTACAATCGGCTCCCGGAACACGGTTCCGTCCAAAATGTTACGGATGGTACCGTTCGGCGATTTCCACATTTGCTTTAAGCCAAATTCTTTAACGCGGGCCTCGTCGGGTGTAATGGTAGCGCATTTAATACCTACGCCGTATTCTTTAATTGCATTTGCAGAATCTATAGTTACCTGATCATTTGTTTCGTCGCGGTACTCAATACCCAAATCATAATATTTAATATCCATGTCA
Organism: Mucilaginibacter sp.; assembly: GCF_965200995.1. Taxonomy (GTDB): domain Bacteria; phylum Bacteroidota; class Bacteroidia; order Sphingobacteriales; family Sphingobacteriaceae; genus Mucilaginibacter. The sequence continues at coordinate 470,205 of NZ_OZ241743.1, forward strand.
AGGTAAGGTGTAATCAGTTTATCTTTAATAAATTTCCAGATAATGCGGGTCATTTCATCCCCATCCAGTTCCACTACCGGATTTGCTACTTTAATTTTTGACATGTTAAACCGTTTTTTAGGTATTTTATACAAATGCCAAATATATAAATTTGGCCGAACAGGAATTTAATTTATTAGGCATCACTTGTTAAATTATCGCTCATTATTGTATAGCTGATGCCATTATATTATCTTTAAGGCTGTAATCTACACCTCAATGATCAAATTTCACTCCTTTATTTTGCTGTTGATATTTTTGTGTTCGGGTTTAAGCAGTTGCCGGAAAGAAAATTACACCTTTCCGGCCGATTTACAGTTGCCGGCTATCAGTGGCAAATGGTACTTGAAATCGCTAATTACCAAAACTTCTACAGATGCAAACCTCGATGTTACAGCAGTTACCTACACCTCGTTTTCGGCAAATGATTATTTTGAGTTTAAAGCAAACAATGCTGCTACTTATTCTTCTTCTATTATTGGTAAAATATACAACGGCTATTATTCGGCAACAGCTGCAGCTATACCCCAAACACTTACTTTTAAAAGCGGCAATTTTGTGAACAAATATATTGTTACTGAGGCCAGCACAGATAAACTAACTATTTATCAAACTGCTGCTACCAAAACCGGAACCGTTACTACTACGGTTACTGATACTTACACTTACAGCAAGAAGTAAATTTATTTTGAAAAAAGCATTACTTACCCTTATTGCAGGCACATTTGCCCTGCTGGCTCATGCACAACTGGGCTATAACTATGCACAATATGATTTTGGCATCAGCGGATTTTCAAATACCGCTTATACAGATGCCGAAATACAGAAGCATACCGGCGCACTCGGCCTGAATTTTACTTACAATCAAACGCCCTTTATCAACTTTGTAGCCGAATTTCAAGTTGGGCGCCTTTCCGGCGGAGATGCGATCAATACATTATCCGGCCGCCAGTTTCAGAACAACTATACTTCGCTTGCTTTCAGGGGACAGTTACAGGCTGGCGAGTTTTATGATTATTCGAACAGTATGTTCGGCAATGCGTTCAAAAACCTGTATGTAGGCAGCGGCGTAGGCCTTAATGCCAACCACATGGCTTACATTAACCGCAACTCTTTATACGTTCCTGATTTTACCTCCACAGGTTTAAATGACAGCCAGGAAATTTATATACCAGTTCGCATAGGGTACGAATTAAAGGTTTTTAACAGCTATAATGAACCTACTTTTAAAGTCGATATCGGCTATCAGCATAACTTTATATTGGGTGATCAGCTGGACGGAATTAAAGCAGGTATGTATAACGATAGTTTCGGTCAGTTCTTTATCGGTTTAAAATTCTCTGTGGGCGGCGTTACTTCTTACCGAAAACAGATTAATTACTAAAGGTACTCTTTTCATTATCTCACCAACAGCTCAAACAATACACGGTTTGGCAAGGTTTTCTCTACTCAATATAGAAAACCACAAACCATGAAAAACGACGATAAATTTTATCCCGGCTTTAATGATGAGAACTTAGACCGTGATAAAAAAATGAAAGACGATTTGGGCGAAGAAAGCGAAGCCCACGATTTAAAATATAATCCCGAAGAAGACAGCTATGAAATAGATATTGCCAGCGATGATCCTGATTATGATCCGCCGGCATTATTTGATTCTTCAGCGCCTAACGGCAGCGACTTTGATTCGAGCTATGATGAAGCCAACCCTTACGATGTAAAAGGCGAGTATGATAAGAACCGCTCCATTGAAACAGATGCCGGTAATTTAGGAATGCATATTGAAGATACAAAGATTACCGAAGTTGATCCGGTGGATCGTATCCTGTCGCATACGCCAGAGGATGACCGGGATGATCTGGACGAAGAAGGTTACCCTAAAAACGACCGTGATCTGAACACTGGTGATGATGAAATATTAAAATAACCGGTAAAAATTTTATCAAAATAAAAGCCTTTCAATGGAGTTGAAAGGCTTTTATTTTGATAAAATGCCGGAGAAAACTTAAACCGGCTTGCACATAACTCAACTACCGTTTAATCAAATTCTAGGTTAAACTTCTTTTTTAATTCTGCCAGTTCGGGGTTTTTTGCCGCCAGGTACTGAAACCGTTCAATTGATGTATATGGCCTTTTGGCTACCGCCTGTTCATTAATAACAGGATGAATGTTCAGATCAAAATTCTTTAGCTGCACTCGCAAAAAATTCAGCAGGTCAGGCTTTTCATCCCGCAATGATAACTCTTGTGATTTGTTGTGTAGTGTTACCTCAAATTCATAAGGCTTTATCTGCTTGGGCTCATGCGTAGTTAATATGGAATGAATAGTAGCCTTGCCATCGGCCTTGGCTTGGCTGGCATATTCATTCCACAACTGCATAAAGCGCTCAAATGTAAATGCCTGTGCATCTGTTCCCTTTATATAAGGGTCATCCTCATCAGCCTGCGCAGTGGAATCAAACTTACCGATATCCTTTAATGACGGAATTTTAACCGATGCCCCGCCCAGCGTTGGCTTAGGCATAACTACCTTCGGCTTATCTGCTACAGCCGCTTTAGCCGGTTCGGGCACTTTCAAAGGTTCCGGGTGTTGAACAGGTTCAGGTACAGCTATGGTGGGTGCCACAGCCGCAGGCTGCTGTGGCTGATAGGTAACTTCCGGTTCGGTAAGTGCAACAACGGGTGCGGCCTGTTGCGGTTTAGCCGCAGTTTGAGCCGGGATAATGACCGGCGGCACATCAGGCTTTTTTGCAGCAGGCACCTCCGCCCCTACTACTGTAACCGGCGTTAACGCCGCATTAAATATGGATGGCAGATGGCATATCTTCAACAAGGCCAGTTCCACCTGTAATCGCTGATTTTTACTCAGCCTGTAATTAAGATCACATTGGTTAGCCACGCTCATAGCCGAAAGCAGGAACGAAACGGTAGAATGCTGTGCCTGCTGCACATAGCGGTTCTTTATATTTTCGCTTACCTCCAGTAGTTTGATGGTAGCCGCATCCTTTACTACCAACAAGTTACGCAGGTGCCCGGTAAGCCCGGTGATGAAATGATTACCATCAAAGCCCTTACTCAATATTTCATTAAACAGCAGCAGCGTTTTAGAAGTATCCTCGCGCAGCAGACTATCGGTAACCTTAAAATAGTAGTCGTAATCCAGAATGTTCAGATTATCAATTACCGCATTATAGGTAACATGCCCTCCCGAGAAACTAACAATCTGGTCGAACATTGACAATGCATCTCGCAAGCCGCCATCGGCCTTTTGGGCAATTATGTGCAAGCCGTCCGGCTCGTAGCTAATGTTTTCCTTACCGGCAATAGAAGCCAGATGCGCCGCCATATCGTCTACCTTGATACGGTTAAAATCGAATATCTGGCAGCGCGACAGAATAGTAGGCAGTATCTTATGCTTCTCGGTAGTAGCCAGAATAAAAATGGCATAGTTAGGCGGCTCTTCCAGCGTTTTCAAAAAGGCGTTAAATGCCGCCTGCGATAGCATGTGCACCTCATCAATCACATACACCTTATAACGGCTGCCCTGCGGCGGTATGCGCACCTGTTCAATCAGGCTGCGAATGTCATCTACGGAGTTGTTGGAAGCTGCGTCCAACTCATGTACATTAAATGAATTACCATTTTGAAATGCAGTGCATGAAGGGCATACACCACACGCCTCACCATCGGGCTGCAAATTGGTACAGTTAATGGTTTTAGCCAGTATACGTGCACACGTTGTTTTGCCCACCCCGCGTGGCCCGCAGAATAAAAATGCCTGCGCCAGCTGATTGCTTTTAATGGCATTCTTAAGCGTGTTGGTTACATGTTGCTGACCTACAACGCTTTCATAAGTAGCCGGGCGGTACTTGCGTGCCGAAACTATAAAATTATCCACAGGCACTAAGATACAGATTATTGAGGGAAGGGTAAAGCACGATTTGGCAAACTTGCAAACGGCTTACTTACAATATTTGTATCTTTGAAGTAACAGGGCATGCCTATGGAATTTGCAGATTTAGACTTATCAAAAGATTACACTTACGCCGACTACCTGAAATGGCAGTTTAATGAACGCCTGGAACTGATAAAGGGGAAGATATTCAAGATGAGCCCCGCACCGAGCGCAATACATCAGTGGGTTTCTGGAGTTATTTTCAATAATTTATTTAATTACCTTAAAGGCAAACCCTGTAAAGTATTTTCGGCGCCCTTTGATGTAAGGTTATCGCGTTTGATAAATGACAAGCAGGTTAGCACTGTTGTACAGCCTGATATCTGTGTAATTTGTGCTCCTGCAAAGATTGACAAACGTGGCTGCCTGGGTGCACCTGATATTGTAGTTGAGATTTTATCGCCGGGGAACAATAAGACGGAATTGCAAAACAAGTATGAAGCTTATGAAGAGGCAGGTGTATCAGAGTATTGGATTATTCATCCTTCGGAGAAAACCTTTCTCAGTTATATTTTAACAGATGGCCAGTTTCAGGCATCAAGGTTATTAACTGCCGGAGATGAAGTTACAACACCTCTGTTGCCCGGTTTTACACTAAACTTAACTGAAGTATTTGAAAATGAGATTTTTAACGAAGATTAAAATCTCAGTAAAGGTTTTGAAATTTTGTAATCGGTTATTGCAAAAGCATTAAACAAATTCTATATATTATTTACAAACGCCAAATTATTATCTATAAAGCCGGTTCATATAAAATCATCTGGACAGCAGCAAAAAAAATCGAAAGCCCAACTGAAATACGAAAACTTGCTGCTTGCTATTGAACAGCAACAAACCTACATAAGAAACTTGCAGGATAACCTGCCCAAAACCAGCGCAAAGATTGAGGCCGAACTTAAACCTATTATCCGCGAGAATGAGCAACTGCTGCGCAGCATTACAATTAAACTGGATGAGCTGGCCAACCGTATCGGTTTGGGTAAATACAACCGTGAGTGGTTTGACACTTATATGGCTGCAGAGCTGGAAAATTTGTTAAACATCTTTGGCTATCAGGATGAGGTAATGGCAAACCTGTACCATACCTATGCCGGTATCACTTTGGATGATATAGCGGGCGATGAAGAACATACAGCCATGGCCGAATCACTTAACCTGCTTTTTGGTATAAGCATTGATGTAAAGGAGTTTTTGAGAAAGGGGCATCAAACTTATTTTGAAGAGCATAGCGATGAATTTTTTGGCACTAAAAATGATACCTCAAACGGCGAAGACCCGCCCTTAAAAAAACGCCTGCGCGCCAAAACTGCAAAGCAACTGGCTGCCGAATCTAAAGCTGCAATTGAAAACAGCCAACTTGAAAAAGATGCGCAAAGCGTTTACAAGCGCTTAATTAAAAAACTGCACCCCGATCTTGAGCAAGATGAAGCCCTGAAACCACAGAAAACCGCACTTGTACAGCAGGTTACCAAAGCGTATGAGGAGAACGATTTTTTCACATTGCTAAAGCTGCAGATTACGCATTTAGATGACAATGAAAGCGATGCAGCCAAAATTGCAGATGATATGCTAAGCCGCTACAATACGCTGCTGACCAAACAACTAAAAGAACAACAACAGCACATCAAACAAATCAGCTATACCAGCGGTGGTATTGTAGAGGATTTTATTGATAAGAACGGCAAATTTAGTCCGCAGAAATTTGCAGCAAAAATCCGGTTTTATAAAAAGGAAAGTGATGAGTTCAGGAACGATCTGTTGAATGCTGAAAGCCGGCCCAAAACCTGGTTTAAGGAGCAAATGAAGTCGATTAAGGACTGTGTACAGCGAAGCATGGTAGAAAACCTATATAATGATATGTTTAACCGTATGAATTTTTAAATACGGGTTTGAATCAGGCTGGTGAACGAGGAATAATTGGAAGTTTGAAAGCAGGATACAATAATTTTGTCTATTTTAGATAGTAGACCTACACCACACTTATGAAATTTACAGACCTCGATTTATCTAAAAGCTATACTTACGCTGACTATTTGAAATGGCAGTTTGATGAGCGCCTGGAACTGATAAAGGGTAAGATTTCTAAAATGAGCCCTCCGCCAGGCGAAATGCACCAGCGTATATCCACTATACTATCCAGCGAGCTTTATTTTTATTTAAAAGGAAAAAGCTGCCATGTATATTCGGCTCCGTTTGATGTAAGATTATCACGCACAATAAATGATAAACAGGTAATTACAGTAGTGCAGCCTGATATATGTGTAATATGCAATCCGAAAAAAATTGACGAACGGGGTTGTTTGGGTGCACCTGATATTGTAGTAGAAATACTTTCGCCGGGTAATAATAAAAAAGAATTGCAAAATAAATACGAGGTATATGAGGAAGCCGGCATATTAGAATACTGGCTTATTTATCCTGCAGAAAAAACGCTTAGTAAATATGTTTTAAAAGCCGGCCAGTTTCAAGCACTCAGGCCCCTGACTGTCGGAGATGAAATCACTACAAATGTATTACCTGGCTTTGCGCTCAACCTCAGTGAGGTATTTGAAGATAATATATTAGATAAGTATTAATTATTGATAACAAGCAGTAGTATCTTAAATAAAGGCTTTCCTTGTTTAAGATACTACTTAATGCCGCCGGCAGGAAAATTATTTCATCAATTCAACACCTGTTATTTCTTTTACATTATAATACCCTTTAGCTTGAGGCAGGTAAGCTTCGTACTCCTGGTAAGTAAGTTTTACCTTCTTACCAACAAGTGAGGCAGGGTTAGCTAAACGTTCAGAGTTTGGAAACTGCCTTAACCATAAGAATGATTTTTCACTTTCGCCTGCTGAAATAATTACATAATTAAAGCCTTTGGTGTCTATACGCTTAAATGTGCCTGTTGATACTGTACCCTTCTCCTTTGCATTATCAATCTTCTCCTCGGCCATTAATAATGCTAATTTAGAAAATGACGCACAGTTTTGCTTGAAAAGGTTTTTTCCAATTTCAACCCCTAATTTGTGTGTAGCTTCGTTGTCCTGAATGTCTATATTTTTCTCTTCAGCCAACTCCATCATCAGGTTGAGCCTGGACATCATACAATTAGTAAGCGCCGTTTCGGCCTCTTTTGAAGATTTAATGGTAGATAAATCAATTTTACTTATACAGTTACAGAGGGAGTCATTCATCTCCTTCTCCTTGGCACTGAGCATAATTTTAGACTTTTCTGCTACCTGTGCTTTAACAATTCCGCACATCAATACCCCTGCAATAAATAATAAGGTTGTTTTCATGCTTTCAAATATAACTGATACTATTATCCGCCACAAAAACTTTAGTATAAATACGCCATATTAATGTGTTTCATTATTTGATATATTGTGCTAAATAATTACTTTTGCAGCCCGTTAACTAACGGATAAGTAATTCATAATCAAAGCACACAAATGCAACAGTACGAAACCGTCATCGTTCTTACCCCGTTGTTATCAGAAGACGTTGCGAAAGAGGCCATTGCCAAATTCACAAAAGTTCTTACCGATAACGGAGCCGAAATTGTCCAGGAGGATAATTGGGGTTTGAGAAAATTAGCGTACCCTATTCAAAAGAAAAACACAGGGTACTACCACCTCACCGAATACCGAGCTCCGGGTGAACTTATCAACAAACTGGAGACCGAATTTCGTCGTGATGAGCGCGTACTACGTTTCCTGACCATTGCACTGGATAAAAATGCTATTGCGTACAATGAGAAAAAACGCAGCGGCGCTTTTAACAAAAAACCTAAAGCACAGGAGGCAGCACAATAATGGCTAACGATCAGATTAAATACGTTACCGCTCCAAAAGTGGAGGATAACCGCAAAAAATATTGCCGGTTTAAAAAGAATGGCATCAAGTACATTGATTACAAAGACGCCAACTTCTTATTAAAGTTTATTAACGACCAGGGTAAAGTATTACCACGCCGTTTAACCGGTACTTCATTAAAATTTCAGCGTAAAGTAGCGCAGGCTGTAAAGCGTGCCCGCCACATTGGCTTACTGCCTTACGTTGCCGACTCATTAAAATAACAAGGAGGTTTACAACATGGATATTATTTTAAAACAGGACGTAAAGAACCTTGGTGAGAAAGACGAAATTGTAACCGTTAAACCAGGTTATGGCCGCAACTTCCTTATCCCTAAGGGCTTTGCCTCACTGGCTACCCCTTCGGCACGTAAGGTATTGGCCGAAAACTTAAAACAGGCGCAATTTAAGCAAGACAAAATCCGTAAGGATGCTGAAGAAATTGCAACCCGCCTGGAAGGCGTTAAATTAACCATTGGTGCCAAAGCCGGCGAAAGCGGCAAAATCTTCGGTGCCATCAATACCATCCAGGTAGCTGATGCATTAAAGAAACAAGGCTTCGATGTTGACCGCCGCCGTATTACCTTTGATCAGGATCCTAAGGTTATAGGTGAATATACTGCTAACCTGAACCTGCACAAAGAAGTTAAAGTTAAGGTTCCGTTTGAGGTAGTTGCTGAATAAGCACTTGCTTTAAACTAAATTTTTTAAAAGTGCCTGATGAATTTCATCAGGCACTTTTTTATTTTACTAATTTCACCGCCGGATATGAATGGCTTGGGCAAACTTATTTTTCGTATTGTTAAACTGGTGTTCGTACTGTTTGTGGGCCTGTCGGTACTTTGGGTATTACTCTATCGCTTTGTAAATCCTCCGGTTACGCTGCTGATGATTGAGCGCGGCTTTGAGCGTAAATCAGCTGGTAAAGAATGGAAGCTTGATAAGGAATGGGTACCCTTTGATAGTATTGCCGACCCTATGAAGCGCGCTGCAGTAGCCGCCGAAGACCAAAAGTTTTTAGACCATTATGGGTTCGACTTTAAGGCGATGGAACGCGCTATTGATAAAAACGCGCATCATCATAAGCTGATAGGCGGCAGTACAATATCGCAGCAAACCGCCAAAAATGTTTTTTTATGGCCGGGCCGCTCCTACGTGCGCAAAGCCTTCGAAGCCTGGTTTACCTTACTCATTGAAGCATTTTGGAGCAAGGAGCGTATTTTAGAAGTATACCTGAATGTGATTGAGATGGGCGATGGCATTTATGGTGCTCAGGCCGCAAGTCAGGCCTATTTTCATAAGGATGCCAGGAACCTTACAAAGCGTAACGCTGCTGCAATTGCCTCTGTTTTTCCAAATCCGCTAAAATGGTCGGCCGTAAGTCCCGGCCCTTATGTCAGGCACCGGCAATATATCATCCTGAAAAATATGCGCAGGCTGGGGCCGCTTGATTTTTAATAACGTGTGTATCTATGCTACCTGAAAAAGACATCACATCACTGGAAGACATTAAGTTACTGGTAGATACTTTTTATACCAATATAAGGGAAGATGCATTGTTAGCGCCAGTGTTCAACGAACGCATTAAAGATAACTGGCCGCAGCATTTACAAAAGATGTACAGCTTCTGGCAAACCGTACTGCTGCAAGAACATACCTATTTTGGCGCCCCCTTTGCTCCTCACATAAACTTGCCTGTAAGTAATGAGCATTTTGAAGCCTGGATGCAGCTGTTTGTAAAAACTGTAGATGCACTGTTTACCGGCGAAAAAGCCGCTGAAGCTAAATGGAGAGCCGGTAAAATGGCCGAACTGTTCTCGGGCAAGCTGGCATACATCAAAGCTAATCCCAACAAGGCTATCCTGTAAGGACATTATAATATACTGATTTTTATAATATTTCAGCATCTCTCACGTTTAAACTTTCGTATGTCCATCTAACTGTTATACACCAACACTTCATTGACTTATACTACCCTGCTGTATTTAGATAAACACGCTTTTTTGCAAGCAAATTACAGTACTGCTTGTTTCAATATTTTATACCTTTGCAGCCCCAAATAAGTCATAACCCGTAAAATCAAAGATATCCGTGATTATAATAATCTTCTTTTTAGCACACTGGTTTTTATCCCTGTTCTTTCAAACATTTTACCTGCACCGTTATGCTGCGCATAAAATGTACAGTACCCCAAAGTTTACCGAGCGTGTATTTCATTTTTTAACCTTTGTTACCCAGGGTTCTTCATTTTTAAATCCACGCGCTTATGCCATTATGCACCGCGAGCATCATGCGTATAGTGATACTGAGAAAGATCCGCATTCACCTCATTTTTTTACTGATGTGTTTCAGATGAGCTGGAATACCGCCTTAAGCTTTCGTGAGCATGAACGCCGTTTAAAAGAACCCGAACAACGCTTTAAGGGCAATTATCCTGAATGGCACCTGATTGATTATTATGGGTCGCACAATCTTACCCGCTTATGTTTCATTTTATTATATATAGCCTTCTATGCAGCTTTTGCTACGCATTGGTGGTTGTGGCTGTTATTACCGGTACAAATTGTAATGGGCCCGCTTCATGGCGCTATTGTAAACTGGTGCGGTCATAAATATGGATATTCTAACTATGACAACGGCGACAAATCAAAAAACACTACTCCTATCGACTTTTTGATGCTGGGCGAACTGTTTCAGAACAATCATCACAAACACCCGAACAGCCCCAATTTTGGCAAACGCTGGTTCGAGATTGACCCGGTATATCCGGTAATGAAACTGATGCACTACGTTCGCATTATTAAACTGCGCAAACCGGTTGCCGGCAGCCTGTTTTAAGCTTTTTTAAAAAAGGATTAAAGAAAAAGGGATAAAAGACAAAGGGTAAACACATATCCTTTGTCTTTTATCCCACTGTCTTTTCTTTCATCCTTTCTCTTTAAGTCTTTTGTCCATTATCACATAATCCCTCTATATTTGCGCTCAATTCAAAAATCAATACCATGAGTGTATCTGTACTGGCCAAAACCCTTAAAGGCTCAGAGATTATAAAAATAGGCAACGAAATTAATGAACTGAAAAGGCAGGGGCAAAACATTGCCAACCTAACCATCGGTGATTTTGACCCGGCCATTTATCCTATTCCTGAAGAATTGCAACAGGGAATTATTGAGGCTTACCAGGCGCACCAAACCAACTATCCCCCGGCCGATGGCGTACTCATATTACGCGAACAGGTCTCAGCCTTTTTAAACCGCCATTTTGGTTTAAACTTTGCGCCAAACGAGGTACTGGTAGCCAGCGGATCACGCCCGTTAATATACTCTGCGTTTTTAGCGTTAGTGGATGCAGGCGATAAAGTGATTTATCCCGCTCCTTCATGGAACAATAACCATTACTGCCATATCACCGGCTCTCAGGAAATAGCTGTACCTACCCTGCCCGAAAATAACTTTTTGCCCACCGCTGCTGATTTGGCCCCGCACCTCAAAGGTGCTACCTTGCTGGCGCTATGCTCACCGCAAAATCCTACGGGTACCATGTTTGAGCAGGCCGATCTGGAGGAAATTTGCGACCTGGTGATTGCTGAAAATAATAGCCGCACTCATGCTGAAAAGCCGTTGTACATCATGTATGACCAGATTTATTCGATGCTTACCTTTGGTAAGGCGCATGTAAACCCGGTAAGCCTGCGGCCTGAATTAAAAGACTATGTAATTTATATTGATGGCATATCCAAATGCCTGGCGGCTACCGGTGTACGGGTAGGCTGGGGGTTTGGGCCGGAGCATATCATCAGCAAGATGCGCGGCATTGTAGGCCACATGGGTGCCTGGGCGCCCAAAGCAGAGCAGGTAGCCACAGCACATTACCTGCAGCAGGACGAACAGATAGCTCATTATCTGAACACCTTCAAAAACAAAATACAGCAAAATCTTACTAAGCTTTACAATGGCTTTCAGCAATTAAAAAACGAAGGTTATGCGGTAGATGCCATTCAACCGATGGGTGCCATTTATCTTACCGTAAAGATTGATTACAGCGGTAAAACCACGCCTGAAGGCGAATTGCTGAACGATGCGGCTGATGTGAACTTCTATCTTATTAAGGAAGCTAAGGTAGCACTGGTGCCTTTCTCGGCATTTGGTACCGGCTCCGATGTTAATTGGTTCCGTGCCTCGGTAGGTACCAGTACACCGGAAGATATAGCAGCCATGATACCGCGCATTAAAGAAGCATTAAGTAAACTGCAATAACCATTTAACCATGCCTGCAGGAACGCTTTTTCTTATTCCGGTACCGCTGGCCGATGATGCAGCAGCAAAATCTTTTACGCCTTACTTAACGCAAACCATAAATCAGCTAAAAGAGTATATTGTAGAGAATGAGAAAACGGCCCGCAGATTTTTAAAGCAGGCCGGATTAGCCATTCCGCAAAGTGAGCTCATTATTCATGATTATGGCAAGCATCAGCGCGAAGAACCCATAGGCAGCTTTTTTACCGGTATAATTGCCGGAAATGATGCGGGGCTGATGAGTGAAGCCGGATGCCCCGGTGTAGCCGATCCGGGCGCTGATATTGTTGCCGAAGCGCACCGCAGGGGCATTAAGGTAGTACCGTTGGTTGGCCCCAGTTCTATATTACTGGCGCTGATGGCCTCGGGCTTTAGCGGGCAAAGCTTCAGCTTTCATGGCTATCTGCCTATTGATAAGTTATTGCGCAGCAAACGCCTTAAAGACCTGGAACAGCAGGCGGAACGCTTTAACCAAACCCAGCTATTTATAGAAACTCCCTTTCGCAACAATCCGTTGCTGGAGGAAATTATCAGAACCTGTAAGCCCGCTACACGCCTGTGCATTGCCTGTAACCTTACCGCTGATGATGAGATGATACAAACCAAAAGCATTGCCGACTGGAAGAAGCAATTACCCGACCTGCATAAAAAGCCAACTATTTTCCTGCTGTTTCGTTCCTGATACATGCGTATTGTCAACCGCCATGCCGAAGTTGTTATTGTAGGTGCAGGGCCTTCCGGCCTGATGATGGCAGCTCAGTTACTGCGTAACGGTATACAGCCTATTATTATTGATGCCGGCCAGGGCCCTACCTCTCAATCCAAAGCATTAGCGATACAATCGCGAACTGTAGAAATTCTCAGACAGATGGGGCTGGCTGATCATTTGCTGAGCCAAAGTATACCTGCCGAAGGACTGATTTATTACCAGCAAACCCGGCAGGTTGCACAACTCAACTTTAGTGCTGCCGCCGCCAACCAACTTCATTATCCGCACATTTATTTGCACGAGCAGAGTAAAACAGAGCGGCTGTTGCTTGACGAGCTTACCCGGCAGTGCTGCCCGGTATACTGGAATACGCAATTATTAAATTTACAGGAAACTGCCGCCATTATTCAGCTTGAATTAGAAAATGATAATCAACCGTACACCCTCACCTGTAACTGGCTGATTGGTGCCGATGGTGCGCACAGCACTGTACGCAATCAATTACAGATTCTGTTTGAGGGCGACAGCTATCCGCACCAGTTTTACCTGGCGGATGTGCAGTTAGCTAATGCTAACCTCACACACCGGCATTTGCAGCTATATCAAGGCGATACGGGCTTTGCTACCTTCTTCCCTATACCGGGTGATAATTTTTACCGGGTAATCGGCAATATACCGGCAGGCTTAACCTCCGATAACCTGAAACTGCAACAGATTGAACCTTTTCTGCAGGCCGTTACCGGCTTTGCATTACAGGTAACAGAAAACCGCTGGTTTACTACTTACCGTCTGCATCACCGCATGGCGGCGAAGTTCAGTCAGCGAAAATGTTTCCTGATCGGTGATGCTGCCCATATTCACTCACCAGTTGGCGGGCAAGGCATGAATACCGGCTTACAGGATGCGTATAACTTAGCTTGGAAGCTGTCAGGCGTGATTAACCAACACATCGAGCCGCAAGTATTATCAACCTACGCTGATGAGCGGATGCCGGTAGCCTTACAACTGTTGAAAACTACAGACAAAGCGTTTAACCTGATCACCTCAAGTAACATAGTTACCCGATTTTTTAAAAACCGGATACTTCCCCGGATTTTAGCATGGGCGCAGCATAAAAGTAAGTATACACAGCTATTGTTTAAACGTGTTTCTCAAACCGACATCCAATACCGGAACAGCCGCCTTAGTTTACACTTAAGCCAAACCAGCGGTATCAGAGCCGGCGACCGCCTGCCTTATCTGAAGATTTACGATGAAAAGAAACAGCAGGAAACCGATTTACACGCCTGGTGCAGCAAGCCCGGCTTCACCTTAATTACCATAGGGCCGCTTACTGAGCAGGAACTGTTTACCTTTGCCAAATGGATAACGCAAAGCTATACCGGAAAGCTAAACTTTTTTCACCTTCCGCCATCGGTAAAAAACCAGCAGGTATTTGATGCCTTTGAAATTAAAATCCGGCAGGTAAAAGCAATGGTAGTACGGCCCGATATGCACATTGGCTTATTATCTGACACGGCCGACATTACTACAGTGGATAATTATTTAAGGAATGTAGCAGGGATGAAAGGCTAATAGGCTTTTAATTGTGATTACAAGGTACGGGCGTTATCTCGTAGTAAAACCTATCCGCCCTTTATAGAATGAGATGGCACCCTTTTATCGCAATTACAAACAATTAAATGAGGTGTTCGGGCAAGCTAACCATGTATCGTTTCGCGTTTGCCATAGTTCTGTATCACCTGTGCTTCGTAAGCCAAAAAATCTTTCCACCGGGCATCAACATCAATACCTTCCGTGTATTTTCTGGCCAAGCGGATGAACATGGTATAATGGGCAGCTTCGCTTATCATCAGTTCATAGTAAAAATCAGCCAGCTCTTTGTCGTTGATGTTTTCGGAAAGTACCTTGAAACGTTCGCAGCTGCGGGCCTCAATCATAGCGGCAAACAGTAGGCGGTCAATTAACTGCTCATTACGGCTACCGCCCTTCTTAACAAACTTCATCAGTTCGCCCACATAGTCATCCTTGCGCTCACGGCCCAATACATAGCCACGAGCCAGAATAATATCATGCACCCGCTTAAAATGATCCATTTCCTCCTGCACTAAAGCTGCCATTTGCTGCACCAGGTCTGACAGCTGCGGATTTTGTACAATCAGCGTAATGGCGTTGCTGGCGGCCTTTTGCTCGCAAAAGGCATGGTCGGTTAAGATTTCTTCAATATTGCTCTCCACTACATTAGTTACCCAATGCGGATCAGTTGGCAATTGCAGTTTTAAAATTGTCTTTTCGCTCACAAGCGCAAAGATAAATAAAAGAAGGCACCTATCCTGTAATGTGTATTTTACATGATAGATGCCTCTGCGGTATATGTGATGTAAGATACTTTTGTTAAAAGCTAAGCTGCTAAGCCATCTTTTTTAGCTTTAGTCATTACCTTAGCAGCCCGTTCAGCACTGTCAGGATGCGAACTAAGCATCTTTTCAGATTTTGTCCGCGTAGAACCCGAAGATTTTTCGAGGTCGGCAAGCTTTGTAAAGGCACTTGCCAGGGCGGTTACTTTATAATTGTTCCGCTTCAGAAAATCGTAAGAATAATCATCTGCCTGGCTTTCCTGTTTACGGCTATAGCGGCTATCCAGCAGTGCGCCGGCAAAGGAACCCAACTGGCTTTGCGAAATCGCGTTTACCGCGCCTGATTGCGAAGATGCAGCATCAGTTAACGCCTCCCTTTTGTATACGGCTCTTACCGCATCTTTACTGTCCTTATTAACTACGTGTCCTATCTCATGACCAATAACGCCTAATAGTTCCTCATCCGTCATGATATCCATCAGAGAAGAGAATACCCGTACGCTGCCATCAGCACAAGCAAAAGCATTGATGTCTTTTACCTTGTAAACCTTAAAATTCAAATCTAGGCCACCTTCATGCTGATGTTTGGCGAATATCTTCCTTAGCCTGATGGAATAAGGATCATTTTCGGCAGCAACCGGATTGTTGGCATCCATCCAGGTAACCGCTTCTTTAGCCAGTTTAGCAGCATCAGCATCAGAGAAGGTAACGGATTTAAAGCCTTTTTCGGCGGCACTCATAGTTTTGGTGTTCAGTTTAAACTGCGCTGAAGCCGGGTTTATAACCGAAAGTGCAGCAATTACAAAGGCGGGGAGCAGGATTTTTTTGTTCATGATAAGAATTTAATCTGTAGCTAAAATTGATTGAATCAGCATTGGTAACGTAGCTGTAATCTAAAGGTTTGTTGAATTACAAAATGAGAATCCTATCACCGGTTAAGCTGGCGCTTCACCCATTACATCATGCTGCAAAAACTGAGCTGTGATAAATTTACACTAACGTTTAGATGAATTGCGGTTATTTGTATTTATCTACAGTACTTTGTAAATCATTTTTTCATTTTGATAGTTTAATTACTGATTTGGCAGCCGCAACATTATCAACTTACATAAAGCAATAATAAAAGCTTATTATGTAACTATTCATGTTAATTAAAAGCCCATCATCTGAATGAAACAAAATCTATATTCCAAGGTCCTTGCAGTAGTATTATTGTCAAGCCATTTACTAACATTTCCAAAAGCTGTACTGGCACAAGAGCTTTTGGCCAACGGTAAAAAAGAGCTTAAGATACTTGACTTAGTTGCTGCACTGCCAGAAGTTAAAGAACAGGCCTCTAAAACAAAAAATATGAGCCATAGTAAAAAACAAATTTCGTTAATTGTCAGCGCTCCACCCACTTATGGCATCCCATTTTATCAAGTAAACGTGAATGCAAGCGCTCCTACTTATGATATTTTATACCAGTTTGAAGTAGACCCTAAAACCTATCAGATTTTCTATTATAATGCCACAGAGAATAAACATTATAGTTTAAGCGAATGGCGAAGCCATAAGAAAAAATAATTTTTAGTTCTTGTGTTAAAGGCTACCGATACAGGTTCTTGTCCTCAATAAACTTTAGTACCTCATCGGGCACAAAGTATTGCACATTCTTTTTCTGGGCGATGGATTGGCGAATAAAAGTAGCTGACAATTCCATAAGTGGCGTCATGGTGATGGTAACGGCCGGATCTGAAGCCAAATCGGCATTCTCGTAGCCGGGACGCGGGTAAACGTATATTTTATAGTTTTTAAGTATCTGCTTATAATTTTTCCACTTATGCAATGAGGCCAAGTTATCCGATCCCATAATCAGCGTAAACTCGTGCTGCGGGTATTTTTCAGATAGATGGGTAAGCGTATCAATGGTATAGGAAGGCTGCGGTAACTTGATTTCCACATCGCTTACTTCAATGTGGTCAGCATTGTCAGTAGCTAATCGGGCCATTTCCAGCCGGTCATAAGTATTAATCAGGTTGCCGTATTTTTTAAAAGGATTTTGCGGGGTAACTACCAGCCACACTTTTTCCAGCTCGGTATGATTGGCCATGTAGTTGGCAATAATTAAGTGGCCGATATGAACCGGATTAAAGGAGCCAAATAATAAGCCGATTTTCATTTTATTCGAGGGTTGCAATTAATTAGCTGGTCAAAAAATCCCCCACCAGTTGCCGGGCTTCGGCACATGCAGTTTCTAAATCGTAATTTTTAAGTATCACATCAAATTTAGGCGCATAGTTTAGCTCCTTTTCGGCTTTAGCAAAGCGTTCTTTCAGCTTCTCGGCACTATCAGTACCCCGGCCGGTGAGGCGCTCTATCAGCACTTCCAACGATGGCGGCTGCACAAATATAGCCAGTGCCTGGTGGCCGTATTTACGTTTAAGGTGCAGGCCGCCTTCCACATCAATATCAAATATTACCGTTTTTCCTTCATTCCAGATGCGTTCAATTTCCTGCCGAAGGGTACCATAAAAAGTGCCTGAGTATACCTCCTCAAACTCCACGAACTGCTTTTTGGCTATGCGGTGTAAAAATTCTTCTATACTGATGAAATAGTAATCCTTGGCGTGCTGCTCATCGCCCCGCGCCTGGCGGGTAGTGGCGGAGATGGAAAACTCCAGTGAGGGAAAATGCTTTAACAAATGCTGTACAATGGTAGTTTTACCTGCTCCCGACGGCGCCGAAAATATGATGAGCTTGCCTTCCTTAGTCATGTGTTTATTTGGCATTGGGCATTCGTTACCAGGGCATTGGAATAGGGTAAGTACAACCTAATGACAACGCCCCAATGAACTAATGAACCAATCAGTTACAATACATTTAACAGCTGTTCTTTGATTTTTTCAAGCTCTTCCTTCATGCCCACCACCAGTTTTTGTATGGCGGCATCATTGGCTTTAGAACCCAGTGTATTTACCTCGCGGCCTATCTCCTGCGATATAAACCCCAACTTTTTACCGTTGGCATCTGCACTGTTCAGGGTTTCCAAAAAGTACAGGCAATGCGTTTTCAGCCTTACTTTTTCTTCTGTAATATCCAGTTTATCAATATAATAAATCAGTTCCTGCTCCAAACGGTTTTGGTCTATATGCTCGCGGCTTGTCACTTCAGCAAGGTGGGTGTTCAGCCGTTCGCGTATCACCGGTATCCGTTTAGGCTCTTCTACTTCTACCAACTCCAGATTTTTCATAATCAAGCCAATACGATGTTTCAGATCGCCCTCTAATACGCCGCCTTCCTCAGCCCTAAATTTTTGAAACGCAGCTACGGCTTGCTTAAAGGTTTGATCTGCCGCCTTCCATTCTTCCTCGGTAACGCTTTCTTCATTATATTTTACTACCTCAGGTAAACCTAATGCCAGTTGCATTAAGTTGGAAGCCGGCTCGTTCAATTCGGCACTTACCGCCTTTAGCTGTTCATAATAATATTTGAGCAATTGCGTATTGATACCGGCCGCTTTCACATGGCCTTCACTTTGCTCTACATTGATAGACAGGTTGATTTTACCGCGTTCCAACTGCTTGCTGCATTCTGTACGCAGTTGAAATTCTTTGTCGGAAAATGCTTTGGGGAGGCGGAGCGACAGCTCTAAAAATTTACTGTTTAACGATTTGATCTCCACGGTATACTTAGCGTTGCCTAAATCGGTAGCAGCTATTCCATACCCGGTCATGGATTTTATCATGCGCAAAGATAGCCTTTTTAAGCGAGTTGTAAATATTGCCTGTTTAACACTTTTTCACATTATACCCCAGGCGTAATGCCTACGTTTGTTGATGCTTAAAAGGCTGGCTGCTTACATTTTCATTTGCCTGTCAGGTGCAGGATTGCTCCTGTTATGCCCATTGGCTGCAAAGGCGCAGGTTAATTACACGCTGAAAGGGATTACCGTAAAGGCAGGTAATGCTGACCGGATAGCACAGGTAAAAGTGCTGAACTTACATACCGGCCAGGTTAAATTCAGTGATAGTCAAGGTATTTTTACCATTGCGGCAAGCACCGGTGACAGCCTTGAATTTAGCAAGCTTGACTATACTGCTTTAAAACAGGCAGTTGCCAGCAGCAATGACATCGTTATTTATTTAAAACCTGTAGTTAACTTAAATACAGTAGTAATAAAAGGCTACAGTACCAAACAGGAACAGCAGGCCACGCTGGATGCTTACCGCAGTAAAGGGGTTTATTACAACGGCAAACCATCTGCACTGTCTTATATCGCCTCGCCGCTAAATGGATTGTACGAATTGTTTGGCAAAGAACCTAAACAGGCCCGGCGATTCAATAACTATATCAAGCAGGAGAACGAGGCCATTAAGATTGACAGGCGTTTTAACAAGAGCATGATTAAGCAAGTTACCGGCATACCGGATGAGGAACTACCGGGATTTATGGAAACGTATCGCCCGCAATATGAAAAGGTAAATAAGTGGAGCGATTACGACCTTATTAATTACATCAAAAAGTCGTATACTGATTATCAGGCATTACAGCGGAATAAACTTAAACCATTAACGGCCAACTAAATGCCCAGGCCGACGCAGGCTTTCTCGGCAGCCAGCTTTTCGGCTGTTTTTTTATTGAACTCCTTACCCTGGCCCATCGCTTCGTTATCAACGGTTACCTGTATCGTAAACAGCTTTGCGCTTTCGCCATCGGCATTGGGCACTACTTCAAAAAGCACATCCTTACCATGGCGCTGGCACCATTCAATTAGTTTACTTTTAAAATTGGTTTCGGTTTGCTCCAATGTATGAATATCAATATGCGGCTTGATAATATGGCTGATAAGGAAACTCTTGGTGAAATCGTACCCTTTATCCAAATAAACGGCCCCAATCAGCGCTTCAAAGGCATCGCCTAACAATGAACCCTGCCGGGCTGAACCTACGGCACGCTGATCATACTCAATCAGGTTCTCCAACCCTAATTTACGCGCTAACTGGTTGAGGTTTACACGGCTTACCATTTTAGAGCGCAGTTCGGTTAAAAAGCCTTCATCCTGATAAGGATAAAGTTTAAACAGTACCTCGGCCACTACGCTGCCCAATACTGCATCGCCCAAAAACTCCAGCCGTTCATTACTGTTCTTTACGCCTTTTTTAATGGATTGCGCTACCGATTTGTGCCGGAATGCTAAACGGTATAAAGACAAATTGCCCGGCGTATAGCCGAGCAAATTTTTAAGTTGTTTAGTGTATTTTCGGTACGGAGATAAATAAAGCTTGTATAACCGGCGTAAAGGCATGCAGCAATTTAAAAAAGGTTATGCTTCGTATTTTTTGAAGATAACAGAAGCATTATGCCCGCCAAAGCCAAAGCCATTACTCTGCGCCGCCCGTACCTCACGCTTTTGTGCGGTATTAAAAGTAAAATTGATTTTAGGATCAAACGCCGGATCATCAGTAAAATGGTTGATGGTTGGCGGAATGATGCCGTTTTTAATTGCCATAATAGCAGCAATAGCCTCAATAGCACCTGCTGCACCTAGCAAATGCCCGGTCATCGATTTGGTAGAACTAATGTTTACCCGGTACAAATCATCACCATATACTCCCTGAATGGCTTTTATTTCCTGTGGATCGCCAATAGGTGTAGAAGTACCATGTACGTTCACATAATCAATATCGGCAGGTGTCATTCCGGCATCTTCCAGTGCAGCGCGCATTACCAGCGCAGCGCCTAATCCTTCCGGGTGCGGAGCCGTCATGTGATAAGCATCGGCGCTCATGCCGCCACCCATCATTTCGGCATATATTTTAGCGCCCCGGGCCTTGGCATGTTCCAGTTCTTCAAGAATAATTGTACCTGCACCTTCACCGGCTACAAAACCATCACGGTCTAAATCGAAAGGGCGTGATGCCGTTGCCGGGTCTTCGTTGCGGGTGGAGAGTGCATGCATGGCATTGAAACCGCCAATACCCGCCTCATTGATTATAGCCTCAGAACCGCCGCTGATAAACATATTTGCTTTACCCAAACGGATGTAATTAAAGGCATCAATTAACGAGTTATTGGAAGATGCACAGGCAGATACCGTAGTAAAGTTTGGCCCTCTGAGCCCGTATTTGATGGAGATATGGCCGGGGGCAATATCCGCAATCATTTTGGGGATAAAGAAGGGGTTAAACCGTGGGGTACCATCGCCTTTAGCAAAGTTTACTACTTCATCTAAAAACGTTTTAAGGCCCCCTATGCCCGAACCCCAGATTACGCCTATGCGGTTTACATCCAGCTCTTCAAAGTTCAGGCCGGCATCTTTAACGGCTTCTTCTGTAGCATACAGGGCGTATTGTACAAAAGGATCCAGTTTGCGGGCATCCTTACGGCCTAAAAATGCATCCGCATCAAAACCTTTTACCTCACAGGCAAACTTGGTTTTAAAATGCGTTACATCAAAACTTTTAATAAAGGCAGCACCACTTACTCCATTGATCAGGCCGTTCCAATATTCTGCAACGCTGTTACCAATTGGAGTAAGTGCACCCAGCCCGGTTACGACAACTCGCTTAAACTCCATTTAACTGTTCTCGAAGGAGTTTACTTATTTAACGTTTTTTTCTAAATAAGCGATTGCCTGACCAACAGTACCGATGGTTTCTGCCTGATCGTCTGGAATAGCTACGTTAAATTCCTTTTCAAACTCCATGATCAGTTCCACGGTGTCCAATGAATCGGCACCAAGGTCATTGGTGAAGCTTGCTTCGGGTGTTACTTCACTTTCGTCAACACCTAATTTTTCTACAATGATAGCTTTTACTCTTGAAGCGATATCAGACATAATGTTTGATGATTAATGTGTAAATAAATTTCTGTGCAAAGAAATATAAATTCTGGTAAATATCAAATCTAAAATCCAATGCTTTATGTTAACAAAATTTCAGGGGCCCGGTTTCAGTTTGTAATTTTATACGCTAAATAAATTCATCAGTTTGAACAGAAAGGTTTTAAAAATAAGTGTCGATCTGGATTTTGAACTCATTGCCCTTACCACATCGCTTAAAGATTACCGGGCCTGTTACCTGATTAACAAGCACCTCAACTTTAATTTTGTGAAAGGCAATGACCTGGAGGTGGACATTTATCAGAACAGTACAGAGCCGGTTTACTTTTCGTTATACCATGACGAGTGGGAAAGCACCGAAACACATTTTTATTTTGTGGCCAACCGCGGTACAGACGGACTGCTGATACCCGAACTGCGCCAGACCCATTATTTTTTGATGATTAAAAATTATATTGATGAAAATGAACTGGATATTATCCTCGCGGGACTGAATGCGCTGCCCGAAATTACTTTGGCAATAAAGATTGAGCCTAAAAAAATAAAATCAATCGAAAATCTGTTATTTTAGCGAAAATTTTAAGTGTTGAACTTACACATAACCGTTTAAGCCTATTATATTTAAACAAGGCTGGCAAGCCTGTTAACGCTAACATATGAAACTATCTTACAACCGTACTAAAATTGTGGCCACTATGGGCCCTGCATCTGCCAAAAAAGAGGTATTGCTGGCCATGATTAAAGCAGGTGTGAATGTATGCCGGTTAAACTTTTCGCACGGTAAAGCCGAAGACCACCAGAAAACAATTGATACCATTCGCGAAATTAACGCGCAATACAAAGTAAACATAGGCATACTGGCCGATTTACAGGGCCCCAAAATACGCATCGGGCTGGTAAAGGACGGCGGTATACACCTGGTAAACGGCAAGCATATTGATATTACCACCAAGGAGTGCATTGGTGATGATAACCAGATTTATATTACTTATACCACTTTTCCGCAGGATGTGCAGGCCGGCGAAACCATATTACTGGACGACGGCAAACTGCAACTGAAAGTAATTGAAACCAACCGCAAGGATACGGTAAAGTGCGAAGTACTGCACGGCGGTATCTTAACCTCGCGCAAGGGCGTAAACCTGCCCAATACCAAAGTTTCTATCCCCAGCTTAACAGAAGAGGATCTGGTGAACCTGCAGTTTGCTTTACAAAACGATGTGGAGTGGATTGGCTTATCTTTCGTACGTACCGGCGAGGATATTGTGGACCTAAAGCGCATCATCAGCCAAAGCGGCAAGCCTTCAAAAATTATAGCCAAAGTAGAAAAGCCCGAAGCTATTGAT
This sequence comes from Mucilaginibacter sp., assembly GCF_965200995.1. Classification (GTDB taxonomy): domain Bacteria; phylum Bacteroidota; class Bacteroidia; order Sphingobacteriales; family Sphingobacteriaceae; genus Mucilaginibacter. The sequence continues at coordinate 493,570 of NZ_OZ241743.1, forward strand.
AACATTGATGCCATTATTGCCGCTACGGATGGCGTAATGGTAGCACGGGGCGATTTGGGTGTGGAAATGCCTTTAGAGGTAGTGCCCATGCTGCAAAAAATGATAGTACGCAAGTGCCGTGCGGCTTCTAAGCCGGTAATTGTAGCTACACAGATGCTGGAATCCATGATCACTACGCCACGCCCTACCCGTGCGGAGGTGAATGACGTGGCCAACTCGGTACTGGATGGCGCCGATGCCGTGATGCTGAGCGGCGAAACCTCGGTAGGCGAGTTTCCGCTGATTGTAATTGAAACAATGGCTAAAATTGTGCGCAATGTAGAAGAGAGCGGCTATCCGTTTAATGCGGCCAAAGAAGCCGGTGCAGTATCAGTTAGCAATTACTTAAGCAATGCGGTATGCGAGTCGGCAGTGTACCTGGCCGGGCATACCAATGCTGCCGGTATCGTATCCATGACCGTGTCGGGTTATACGGCATTTGAAATTTCGAGCTATCGCCCCAAGGCCAGCACTTACATTTTTACTTCCAATAAAACGTTGCTGAATGCATTGAGCCTGGTTTGGGGTGTACGAGCCTTTTATTATGACCAGCTGGAAAGTACAGACAAAACCATAACTGATGTAAACGAAATGCTGAAGCAGGAGAACCTGGTTGAAGCAGGTGAAGTGCTGATTAATACGGCTGCTATTCCAATCGAAAAGCAAGGCAAAACCAACATGCTGAAAGTTACAGTGGTAGAGTAAGGAACAGAGTCAAGAAATAAGAGCCAGGAATCAAGACTGGAAAAAATCAGCATTGCGCTGTACTAATAAAAAAGGGAATGCGTAAAACACATTCCCTTTTTTATTAGTACAGCGATCTCGACTCTTGGTTCTTGATTCCTGACTCTGTTTTTAGTAAACTTCAGCCTTACAAACCTGTTTCTGCAATTTGTTTAAGCTGCCAAAGCGGTAGTTCCAGTAAATATTGATGATGCTCATAACTTGTCATTATTAAAGTGATACTATTAATGACAAACGATGAAAACATTGGTTTAAGTATTTATTAATATTACTTTAACATAAAGGCATTTTACGGTTTATGCTTCGAAGTAATAATTACAACACCGTTTACACCTTTGTTGCCATATTTTGCCAGCGCAGCTTTATCTTTAATTACATCAATGCTTTGAATATCACTGGGATCGATACTATTCATACCTTTTAATTCTTTGCCATCCAGTATGTATAAAGGCGCAGGCTTTGATCCGGTAATCTTCAAAGTTATGGCAGAGGTGTCGTTACGCTCGCCTTTGGGTGTAACTACCACCTGTGTTATTTTACCTTTTAAACCAGCAGGCTGATTACTGCTCTCATATCCTACTACTTGCACCTCATTTAAATTTTGAGATGAGCTGGGTTGTCCGGTAACAGGGGTTGTACTGGTTGATGAAGATGTGCCAGCAGAGGCTAAGCTAAACTGCACAGGTATGGTAAACTGCGTGCGTACCGGCTTGCCATTCTGCCTGCCCGGCTTCCATTTAGGCGAGGCGGCCACCACACGCGCTGCCTCTTCATCCAGCCCGTGCCCCGGCCCGCGCAGCGCAGATACATTGGATAAGCTGCCATCTTTTTCTACAATAAACTGCACAATTACCCTGCCCTCAATTTTGTTATTTCGCGCCTCAGCAGGGTAACGTACATATTTGCCCATATACTGATAAAAGCCCTGCATTCCGCCCTCCGGCTCCGGCGTTTGCTCTACTTCGGTAAATACTTCTGACTTGTTGCCTGCCGGTACAGTATCGGTTGCAGTTACATGATGGGCAGCCTTTCCTTTATCCGGCTCAGCAATGGCATGCTCAATACCGGTTACAACAGATATACTATTTTGCTCCACCGCTATTTTATTCATCAGCCGGCCTGCAGTGGCGGCAGGTGCTGCTAAAGCTGCATTGGTTTTTTCATTGATGCGGATTACAAATTTGGCCTTGCTCAGTGTGGCCGATGACAGCACCAGCATAGCTGCAAACAAAGGTGCCGAAAGGCCGTATTTAACCAGTGCCACCTGTTTCGATTTGTTTTTTTGTAACATGATAATTCGTTGCTTAAGTAAACTGTTGTTATAAAAGGTATTGGTAAGCTGATGGGCAGGCGCCATAAATGCCTGCTTAACCAGCAGCTGTGCATAATGCTTTTTGGAAGTGCCTGCACTTACTACCTCATTATCGGCAATAAACTCGTGCAGGTGCTTTACTGCACGGCGGTACAGGTACATTACCGGGTTAAACCAGCTGATGATCAGCAGCACCTCCAGCAGCAGCCGGTCAGCCGAATGCCATTGGCGGCTGTGCGTTTCCTCATGTGCGGTAATCAGCCGGTGTTCGGGCAAGTTCTCATCTACCTGTACCACCTTAAAAAAGGAATATGGCTCATGCCGGGCTGTACTTTTTATTAATTGCCGGAGACGGAGGAATTGCAGGCAAAATTTTGCGATCATGAACAATAAACCTGCGCAGTAGGCATAGCCCAGCACCTCGCCAACCGTGAGGCGGTTATCAGGCAATGCCCGAATTTGCAGTAACAACAGCGGGTTGGCTTGGTAAATGGTGGTTTCTACCCGCTCGGTAATAAACAGGTGCTTCACCCAATCCAGTTGCACCAGCGGCAGTACAAATGATAGTGCTGCTGAAACCACCAGGTAGATGCGGTTGAGCTGAAAAAAGGTTTCGCGCTTTAACAGCAACGCATAAAAAGCATAGAACAAAACCAGATAAAGGTTTGCCAACAACAGGTAATGCCACCAGGTAGTCATAACTATTCGTTTTTAAATTTTTCAATCAGTTTCATCAGTTCATCTGCATCCTTAAGATTTATCTTCTCCTTTTGCACAAAGAAGGAAAACATGCGCTTCACCGAATTATCAAAGTAGCCGTTGAGCAGCTTGCCTGCTGCAAACTCCTTATATTCTTCCTTGCTGATCAGCGGATGGTATTCATGACTTTTACCATAGGCCGTATGCCCCACAAAACCTTTGGTTTCCAAAATCCTGATGATGGTTGATACCGTATTGTAAGCCGGCTTGGGCTCGGGTAACTGTTCAATCACCTCCTTTACGTAGCCCTTTTTAAGCTGCCACAGCACCTGCATCAGCTGCTCCTCGGCACGGGTAAGTTCTTTTATTTCCATATTGGTATTTAATTGATGTCATCATAAACGGCCGGGCCGCACTGCGCAAACCTGCGACCGGCCGTTAATTTAAATTTATATTCTTTGGCAAAGCTGTTTAGCACGGCGAGCAACTGCTGCTCCTTTACACTGCCCATGTTTGCCGGCGCCAGATTAACCAGATAATGGTCAATGGTACCATCAGGCTGAAAATAAATGCGGTGTACCACACGGGTAGGCTTGCCCCAGCTAAAGTGATATGCTTTAAGGTAGGCACTTACATCATACATCATGGTTACATAAGCTTTGTAAAATTGCTTTGCGCCCTCGCCTTTAAATACCGCTTTAGCAGTATCAGCATCTAAGGCGTTGCTGTACGTTCTATCCAGTTGCTGCACCGTTAAGCCGTTGGTAGCTGCCTGCTGAAAAGTAGCCGCCCGCTGTGCCGAAGCCGTAAATGCAGTGAACATGAAAAGTATAAATGCTGCAATGCGCATAAAATAGTGTGATTATGAGATTTACAAAAATATAAATTTATAACTAATTATTTAGTTTTAAAATGTTTCTGAACTTTTATCTGTGGATACAGTTGTATAGCAAACCAATAATAGATGCATATTACCTTTCATGGCGCTGCCCGCACAGTTACCGGCAGCAAACACCTGATTACCCTGAACGACGGCACTTCGGTATTATTAGATTGCGGGATGTTTCAGGGCATGGGCGAAAAAACCGAAGATTTGAACGAGCACCTGGGCTTTAATCCAAAAAAGGTACAATATGCAATCCTATCACATGCGCATATTGACCATTGCGGACTTATCCCTAAGCTGGTGGCCGAAGGCTTTAAAGGACAGATATTCTGCACACCGCCTACTATGGAACTGGCGCGTATCCTGCTGATGGACTCGGCCAGGATACAGCAGCAGGATACCGAATACAGCAACAAGCGTCGCCGCAGAAATAATGAGCCGCAACTTACCGCTTTGTACAATGAGGAACAGGCCATGGAAGCCATGCACCTGTTTAAGGTAGTAGAATACAACGAAGATTATGTGATTACCCCACAAATTAAATTCCGGTTTACAGATGCCGGCCATTTGGTAGGTAGTGCGGCCATACACCTGAGCTTACTGGAAGATGGAAAGCATACACAGCTTACCTTTAGCGGCGATGTGGGCCGGTACGGCGATTTACTGCTGCGCAGCCCGCAAACCTTCCCGCAGGCCGATTACATTGTGATTGAATCTACCTACGGCGACTCGCTGCATAAGGATGTGGCCCCGATTGAAGATAAACTCTATGAAATCATCAACCATACCTGTCTCGACAAAAAGGGGAAAGTAATTATCCCGGCGTTCAGCGTGGGCCGCACGCAAGAGCTGCTGTATGCCCTGAATGCGCTGGAACTGAAAGGTAAGCTGCCTGATCTGGCTTATTATGTGGATAGTCCGCTCTCCACCCAGGCCACCGAAGTACTGAAGCATCACCCGGAAGTGTTTAATACATCTGTAGCTGAGGTAATGAAAACCGATGCCGACCCCTTCGCTTTTAAGGGATTACGGTTCATAGAATCCACTGCTGAATCCATCGCGCTGAATGATGATCCCAGGCCTTGCGTAATTATATCTTCATCAGGTATGGCTGAGGCCGGCCGGGTTAAACATCATATCAAAAACAACATTGGTAACCCCAATACTACTATTTTAATTGTAGGCTATTGCGAGCCTACCTCATTAGGCGGCCACCTGATGCGGGGAGACGCCGAAGTGCACATCTTTGGAGAAAGCTATGAAGTTAAAGCCGAAGTACAGGTAATTAAAAGTATGAGCGCCCACGGCGATTACGAGGATTTACTGCACTTCTTAAGCTGCCAGGATCCAAAAGCAGTTAAAAAAGTTTTTTTGGTACATGGTGAGTATGAGGTTCAGCAGCACTTTGCCGAAAAGGTGAAAGAGAAAGGCTTTGAAACGGTAGAAACTCCTTACCAGCACCAACGGTTGGAATTATAATTATTTACCCTTTTATGTGTCATTTCGACCGCAGGAAGAAATCTTCGTCAGGCGACAGGTCTGCAGCAGAAAATTTCTCCCTGCGGTCGAGATGACAGCTTAGGGATATATTGAACTGATTTCTTACGCTAACCTACCTACCAATTTAAACCGTTCAAACACCCCATCGGTATGCGGAGCATCAGCCAGCTCGGCGGTTAAATCCTGCCCGGCCCAGTGCTGGTAGTGTTTACCATTGTGCCACAGGCGGCTTTCGGTTACCTCGTAAATCAGCCCCTGGTAAGCCACCCATATCTGCGGCTTGTCCTGCCCGTTGCGCAGGGCGAGTTGCGAACGTGTGTAAACCGGCAAAGCGGCTAAGTGCGGTTCCATTTGCGCCTAAAATATTCATAAAAAGCTGCATTCATCAGCAGCAGCGCTAAGGAATAAAAATGATCTTCGAACGGAATACTCCCTACCCGTATGGCCATATTCTCGCGGTTATTGTACATTACAATGGGTATAGCCGTTAGTACGCCATTTACAATGTAAAATGGAAGCAATGATATAAAGTAAGCCATATAAAACCTGCCCAGCCAGGGCGCTTTCACCACGAATTGAAGATAAATCAATATCGTTAATAAGAGGCTAAAGGTAACTAAGGTATAAATCCGATTAGGATACAACACCAATAGCACCACACTCAACCCCATGAACAGACCAGACAGCGAAGCGGTAAATAGTTTTGAAGGCTGCCATTTTACATAATAGCTGAGGCAGGCATAAATAAAAATACAGGCGAAAGGTACAGTAAGAAAGAACAATATCTCCTCCAGCGGCAGTTGAAAGACAGTGATACCGATAATGTAGTCGGGGTTGAATGACCATACCTGTTTCAGGGTAAACAACACATCCCAAAATAAAAAGACGATGCCGGTTATCGCCATGCCGGGCATCAGGTATTTCCAGCTTTTATAAAAGGCCACCCGCTTGTCGAAGGAAAGGCAAACCGGAAACAGGATGGTAAAGAAATTAATGAGCAGGTAAGCCGTTTTCAATCCGGGTGAGCTGTTTATGATTTAAATTTATGGTTTCAATGCTGCGTAAAGGCCTCAATTCAGCGGCGCAGGGTACAGTGATTCCCTATACATTCTTCTGTTAAATCAGGTTAAATTTCTGATGTAACACCGCTTTCATGTACAGCGCCATCTTGTGCGAATCAGATACACGGATACGCTTCTGCATAATTACGCTGGCCGGTGTACGGCTTATTTTTTTAAATAGCTGCAAGTAATAGATGTACGCAATGTAAACACCCAGGCGGCTGCCTGCAGGCAGTTGCTTGATGCCTTCAAAAGCGTCGTCAAAATCCTTCTTGATATCAGCTTCTATCAGTGACTTTTCTGTATCAGTAAAACGCTGAAAATCTATATCAGGAAAATAGGTACGCCCGCGCTCTTCAAAATCTGATTTTACATCCCGCAAAAAATTAATCTTTTGAAACGCCGAGCCCAAACTGCAGGCCATTGGCCTTAACTGCCGGTATTGCTCTTCATTGTTTTCGCAAAACACCCGCAGGCACATCAGCCCCACTACTTCTGCCGAACCGTAGATATAGTTTTTGTAGCCATCGTGATTATAAGCTTTGTTTTCCAGATCCATTTCCATAGAGTCCAGAAAAGCATGAATCAGCCCGTCCTCGATATGATAGGCATTTACTACCTGCTGGAACGATTGCAGCACCGGGTTAAGGCTGATACCCTGCCGTATGGCCACAAAGGTGTCGGTACGGAAATTAGCGATCAGTTCGCGCTTGTTATAGCCATGAAAGGTATCTACAATTTCATCCGCGTAGCGCACAAAGCCATAAATGGCATATACGGGGTAATGAAAGCGTTTGCTGAAAGCCCTGATGCCAACGCTGAAGGAGGTACTGTATTTGGTAGTAATCAGTTTACTGCACTCAAAGCAGGTAACATCATATAAATTCATAAGGGCCGCAAGAGGTATTTTTATAATAGCAATTGTATTAAATATACATAATTAAAGGCCAGTTGTTTAGCGGCAACACAAAACATTTTGCTTACTTTGACCTTATAACCGGGCATCGGCACATGAGTTTATCCAAATCTGTTATTGTTATCGGCGCAGGCTTTGCCGGCCTGGCGGCAGCCACTTTACTGGCGCAGGCCGGGCACCGGGTAACGGTGCTCGAAAAGAACGACCAGCCCGGCGGCCGCGCCCGCGTATGGGAGCAGGACGGTTTTAAATTTGATATGGGGCCCAGCTGGTACTGGATGCCCGATATTTTTGAAAAATACTTTGCCCTGTTTGGCAAGAAGCCGTCCGATTATTACCAGCTCAAACGCCTTGATCCCGGCTACCGCATTTATTATGGAAAGGATGATTTACTGGATGTACCCGCCGCTATGCCCGAACTGGAAGCTTTGTTTGAGCAAATAGAACCGGGCAGCAGCCAGCACCTGCGCAAATTTCTAAGTCAGGCCGAATACAAGTACCGGGTGGGCATGAACGAGTATGTGCAGCGCCCCTCCCACTCCATTACCGAGTTTATCGACTGGAACCTCATTAAAAAAAGCGTTGGCATACAACTGCTCACCAGCATGAGCAAGCATGTGCGGCAGTATTTTAAAAACCCGAAGCTGATTAAGCTATTGGAATTTCCGGTGCTGTTTTTGGGTGCAACGCCGCAAAATACGCCTGCTATGTATAGCATGATGAACTATGCCGACCTGGTACTGGGTACCTGGTACCCGGATGGCGGCATGAACGAGATTGTGCAGGGCATGGTAAAACTGGCCGAAAGCTTTAAAGCAGACATCCGCCTGAATACCGAGGTTACCGCCATACATACCAGTGGCGCTACGGCTACGCATGTAAGCACCACGCAGGGCGAATTTGAAGCCGATTTTATTATCGCCGGTGCAGATTATGAGCATGTGGATCAGCAACTGGTTGACAGCAGCTACCGCAACTACACCGAAAAGTATTGGGACAGCCGCACTATGTCGCCATCAAGCCTGCTGTTTTATGTAGGTATTAACAAAAAGTTACCTGGTATAGAACATCATAATCTGTTTTTTGATGAGGATTTTGAACTGCATGCACACGAAATTTATACCGAGCCGAAATGGCCCACCAAACCCTTATTTTATGTATGCTGCACTTCAAAAACTGATGCCGGTGCTGCACCCAAAGGCTGCGAAAATCTATTTTTCCTGATCCCGCTGGCACCAGGCCTGCATGACAGTGAAGCTTTACGCGAAGAATACTTTAATAAGATAGCCGACCGCTTTGAGCACCTCACCGGACATAACATCCGCAACCACATTGTGGTAAAGCGCAGCTATGCGATGGATGATTTTAAGGCCGACTACCATTCGTACAAAGGCAATGCGTATGGTTTAGCCAATACGCTTGCCCAAACGGCTTTTTTTAAGCCGGCTATGCGGGCTAAAAAGATCAAGAACATGCTGTATACCGGCCAGCTCACCGTGCCCGGCCCGGGTGTGCCACCGGCATTAATATCAGGACAGATTGCCGCTAAGGAGGCATTGAAGATGCTGGGAGAAGAGCTTCACCCAGACCCTTTCCGGTAGGAAGAACTTTTAAAAAGGTTGTCAAGCAAACCAAAAGCCTCCCCTACCTAAGGAGATTTAGACGGAGACTCTTTTACTTCAACGCGTTTGCAATAGCTTCATCCGTTATTTTAGCCATAATTTGATAGCCTGCCTTGTTGGGATGTACACCATCTAAAGTTAACTCAGCCTTTTGGCCATTGCGGCTGTCGGCAAATGGGGTAAAGTAATCTAAAAGTATAAAGTGATTAGCGGCAGCATAGGCTTTTATCTCCTTATTTAAGGCTATGATTTTATCAGCAGGCTGCAAACCCTTACGCCAGGGGTAATCATACACCGGCAAGTAAGCGCACAAAATCACTTTGATATTATGCAAACGTGCCAGTTCTGCCATGGAGCGGACGTTGTCCATAATATTTGCCGTGTTAACGTGGCCGGTTGAGCCGGCAATATCATTGCTGCCGGCCAGTATAATTACCGCCTTAGCATTCAGATCAATTACATCCTGCCGGAAACGAATGAGCAGCTGTGGCGAAATTTGTCCGCTGATACCGCGATCCAGATAGTTACTGTTTTGGATAAAGTATTCCGGCATCAGCATCTTCCATCGCTCAAATATGGAGCTTCCTAAAAACACCACCCGTTTTTCGTTGGCAGCAGGTAACTTCAGCAATTTGTTTTCGGCAGTATAATGGTGCAGGTCGGCCCAGTCATCTTTACAATCTTCTTTTCCAATGGTATCTTTATGCTGTGCATAGGAAGAAACAGATATAGCAGATAAAAGAGTGATCAGAACAAATAGCTTTTTCATATAAATATGGGGCAGGGATGCAAGGTACCTGCAAGATATAACAACACGGCGGTACCTGCAAACCTCAGTTGGGTGTAAAGCCGTTATTTTAACCGCAGAAGAAAACGACCGTTGGATTTTTTGATCTCGGCTTTTAAAAATCTGTTGCACAAAAAAAGGTCCGTTCAAACAACGGACCTTTTTCATAATATATATTGAGTTTAATAAGCTAAGTACTACTCTTCTTCGGCAAATATTGGCTTTTTAATACCGTTATCATAAGCCTTCAAATTTTTCTTTAACAGTTTACGGGCTACGTGAATGCGGGTTTTTACGGTGCCAATCGGAATGATCAGGTGATCAGCAATCTCATGGTATTTGTGGCCTTCAAAATACATGGTAAAAGGCACATAGTAATCTTCTGGTAAGCGGTCTAAAGCGCGGCGGATATCATCCATAATAAATTTAGACTCACCCTGATTTTTGGTTGAACTAAAAACTAAGTTAGCAGATGATATTTCTTCTGACTTGGTTACAAAGGTGCTCATCTTAACAAACCGGCGGTAGTTGTTGATGAACGTATTTTTCATGATGGTATATAACCATCCTTTTAAGTTGGTTCCTTCTTTAAATTTGTTGTAGTAGGTAATTGCCTTTAACATTGTATCCTGTACAAGGTCGTTAGCATCGTCTGCATCGTGGGTAAAATGTAAGGCGTATGAGCGTAAAGAACTTGCCTGACGTAATACCATGGTGTTAAACTCAGTCTTTGTCATTCTATTTCAGTTAAAGTTTGTACAAAGAGTGGTACAAACATGATACCGTTTTGACACGAAAACCTGTTTAAACCAGTTAAAACATTTCCTTAAAAACAAAAAGCAAAAAAAATGCAAACAAAACGGGCCTGCACAAATGCTTAAATCATTAAAAAACAATTATTTAGTAATTGATGTTCAACTTATAACAAGTTTTGGTTAAATAAACGTGTCGATATCGCCCTGAAACCACACAGAAAGCGAATTGTATTAAAATCAGGCTTTTTTTATGCATAGTGCAGGGTTAACCAATCATATTTACTTCGCGTTCCAGCATAACGCCAAATTTTGTATACACACTGTCTATGATTTGCGACGACAGTGCGTACACTTCTTCACCTGTGGCACCGCCATGATTTACCAGTACAAGCGCCTGGTTTTTCCAGGTACCGGTGTTTCCTACAACTTTGCCCTTCCAGCCGCATTGTTCAATAAGCCAGCCGGCGGCCAGTTTCACTTGCTCCTCACCTGCCGGATAGTTGGCTATCTGTGGGTATTGCGCCACTAAGCGTTCAAACTGCGATGCGGCAATTACCGGATTTTTAAAAAAACTGCCGGCGTTGCCGATGGTAGAGGGATTGGGCAGTTTAGATACCCGTATACTCGCTACTACCTGCGCCACATCTTTTATAGTGGGTGCAGTAAGCTGCCGCTGCTGCAGTTCCTGTTCAATAGCGCCATAATGTAGCTTTAGCTTTGGTGTAAGCGATAGCTGGTAGGTAACCGAGGTGATAATGCACTGCCCCTTCAGTTGCTTGAACACGCTTTCGCGATAGGCAAACTGGCAATCCTCCTTGGTAAAGGTTTTGAACTGACCGGTGGCTATTTCAAAAGCCTGGCAGCTGTGAAACACATCTTTCAGCTCCACCCCATACGCGCCAATGTTCTGCACCGGCGATGCCCCTACCGAACCGGGAATCAATGCCAGGTTTTCCATACCGGCATAGCCATGATCAACACAAAAATTGACCAGCTCATTCCAGTTCTCGCCTGCGCCTACCTCTACAAATACATCATTATGACTAATGCGGTGCTCGATGCCTCTGATATTCAGGCGAATAATCAACCCTTCAAAGTCGTGAATAAACAGCATATTACTGCCGCCCCCTAAAATAAGGCGCTCGATTTGCAGCCATTGCGGGTCCATAAACAGTTCTGTCAGTTCTTCCGGGCGGCTGATTTCAATAAAATAGCGCGCACTGGCTGCAATACCGAAAGTGTTGAAATTTTTGAGCGAAACGTTTTCCTGTATCTGGAGCATGAAGCTGGAAGTAATTAGAATCTATGAATTAATTTTAAATAAGCCCCATAGAACAATTTCACTTTGGGTGATAGGGAAGAACCGGTGTTGATGTTTACCAACTATACAGGTTCTTCCTTGTCAGGATAACACACCAGGACTATTTGCTTTGCTTTTACTTGTTTCTTTATATCAGACTACCAAATTCACTATCCGCCCCTTTACCACAATAACTTTCTTAGGTGTTTTGCCCTCTAAATATTTCTGCACATCGGCATTAGCCAGTACGATTTCTTCTACGCCTTTTGGGTCTAAGGCCAGGGAAATATTCAGGTTAAGGCGTGTTTTGCCGTTTACAGAAACAGGATAGGCAAACTCATCTTCCACCAGATATTCAGGATTGAACTTCGGATAAGCGGCATACGACAAGGTACCGGCCTCGTTACCCAACAACGTCCACAACTCCTCGCAAATGTGCGGGGCATAGGGCGACAGGATAATGACCATGTCCTGCAGGATAGCTTTTTTGCTGCACTTCAGATCAGTAAGTTCGTTTACCGCAATCATAAAGCTGGATACGGATGTATTGAATGAGAAACGCTCCACATCTTCTTCCACCTTGCGGATGATTTTATGCAATGCTTTCAGTTCAGCTTTAGCAGGGGCTTCTTCAGTTACCCGGAAGTTCCACTGCTCGTCATGAAACAGTCGCCAGAATTTACGCAGGAATTTAAATACCCCTTCAATACCGTTGGTATTCCAGGGCTTGCTTTGCTCCAGCGGACCTAAAAACATTTCGTACATCCGCAGGGTATCGGCACCATAACGTTCAATGATGTCATCTGGGTTTACGACGTTGAACTTGGATTTCGACATTTTTTCCACTTCCCAATTACACAGGAACTTTCCATTAAAACTTCCAATGAAGTCTGCATCAGCTTCAACATCATTACCTCGCCATTTTCGCCATTTGTCAATGTCCAAAATATCATTATTCACGAATTCTACTGGTACATGATTCTGTTGAAATTGCAAATGCTTTACATTAAATGAAATATTGTAATTTCTTTGGTGAGCATTAAGCAACTCATCTAATTGTACTTGTGAAAGTGAATTATCCCAAATTTTTTGAACAATGTCATAAGAAACAAATGTATGCGATATAGCTACAAAATCAGAATGAACATTAGGAATAGTTACTCTTGAAACAATTCGATAAATAAAATTACTCCGCCCCTGAATCATGCCTTGATTAATGAGCCTTTTGAACGGCTCCTCCTCAACCACCAAATTCATATCCTTCAAAAACTTGTTCCAGAAACGGCTGTACAGCAGGTGCCCGGTGGCATGTTCTGAGCCGCCGATGTACAGGTCTACATCTTTCCAGTATTCTACCGCCTGGCGCGATGCAAACTCCTCATTGTTGCGGGCATCCATGTAGCGGTACCAGTACCAGCTGCTGCCAGCCCAGCCGGGCATGGTGCTAAGTTCGTACTCATACTCAGCCGCGTACGCCCAGCCCTCGGCCCTGCCCAACGGCGGTTCGCCGGTTTCGGTGGGCAGATACTTATCTATTTCGGGCAGCACCAGCGGCAGGTGGCTTTCGTCAATCAGGTAAGGCAGGTTCTCCTTAAAATATACCGGCACTGGTTCGCCCCAGTAGCGCTGGCGGCCAAATATGGCATCGCGCATCCGGAAGTTTATCTTGGCCTTGCCTGCGCCTTTTTCTTCGAGTTTGGCTATAATAGCTGCTGTAGCTTCCCTGTAAGTTAAGCCATTGGCAAACCCGGAGTTAATGTAACGGCCTTCCTTGGTAGGGTCGGCCTGGGTTTCAATCTGCTGAATATCAATAATTGGCGTGATGGGCAAATTAAAGTGTTTGGCGAACAGGTAATCGCGCTGATCGCCGCTGGGTACCGCCATTACAGCACCCGTACCATAACCGGCCAGCACGTAATCGGCAATCCAAACCGGTACTTGCTCACCATTGAGCGGATTAAGCACATAACTGCCGGTAAAAGCGCCTGATACCGTTTTGGTATCCGCCATGCGGTCCAGTTCCGATTTCTTTTTAGTTTGGTCAATATAGGCCTCCACCTCGCCTTTCTGCTCCGGTGTGGTCAATGAAGCAACCAGTTCATGCTCGGGTGCAATGACCAAGAAAGTTACGCCAAACAGGGTGTCTACCCGGGTGGTGAAAACTTCGATCACCCCACCCAAACCCTCCCCGGAGGGGAGGGCTTTAGCTCCCTCTCCCTCGGAGAGGGCTGGGGAGAGGTGAAACTTCACACTCGCGCCTACACTTTTGCCAATCCAGTTGCGCTGCATTTCCTTGAGCGGTTCAGGCCAGTCAATGGTGTCGAGGCCTTGCAGCAGGCGTTCGGCGTAGGCGGTGATGCGCATGCTCCACTGCATCATCTTCTTTTGCTCTACCGGGTAGCCGCCGCGCTCGGAGAAACCGTCTTTCACCTCATCGTTGGCCAGCACGGTACCTAATGCCGGGCACCAGTTTACGGTGCTTTCGCGCAGGTAAGTTAGGCGGTATTTTAACAGTTCGGTTTGCTGTTCGTGGGGGCTCATGGCCTTCCATTTTTCGGCGGTAAAGGTTTGGGTATCTTCATCGCTTACCGCATTAATACCGGCCGAGCCCTGCGTTTCAAAATGCTGCACTAAATCAGCAATACTCACCGCCTTTTCTTCAGCTTTGTTATACCAGCTGTTGAACAGCTGCATAAATATCCACTGGGTCCACTTATAGTAACCGGGCTCGCTGGTGCGCACCTCGCGGCTCCAGTCAAAGGAAAAGCCAATTTGGTCCAGCTGGCGGCGGTAAGTGGCAATATTGGCCTCCGTGGTAATAGCCGGGTGCTGGCCGGTTTGTATGGCGTACTGCTCTGCGGGTAAACCGAAGGAATCGTACCCCATCGGGTGCAGTACGTTGAAGCCTTTCAGGCGTTTGTAGCGGGCAAAAATATCAGAAGCAATATAGCCCAGCGGATGGCCTACATGCAGCCCCGCCCCCGAAGGGTAAGGGAACATATCCAGCACATAATATTTAGGCTTATCTGAATGGTTTTCGGCCTTAAAAGTCTGATGTTCGGCCCAAAACTGCTGCCATTTACTTTCGATATCTTTAAATTGGTAGTCCATCCGATGGTTTTTCCGTAAAAAATATGCGAAGTTAAGCATTTTTGTACGGACTTGGCAGTGAGGAATGGATTTTGGATGATGGTTATCAACAAGCCTTATGCCTCCCCCGGAGGGCAGGGAGGAATCTCTGCGCCCTGCTGGTCTTCATCTGAATTCACCGCGAAAATCATCACATCTGCATCCATAATCAGCAGTAATGTGTTGATTCTTGTCTATAAACTGCGCATCTTTGTCAATCTTTGTCAATCTTTGTCAATCTTTGTCAATCTTTGTCAATAAAAAGGCCGCAAACACTTATCTGTTTGAAAGTGAGCTTTTTAAGTGTTCACGTTCACGGTGGTGTGAACACCGTGAACGCGTGTGAACACTGACACGTTCTTGTCACTGGCATTTAGGATGCCTGCAGAGGTACTGCCGAAGTATGCCACTGCATCCAGGCTTCGGGCGCCTCAGCCAGCCAACATTTGTGTGTGTGTGAACGTATCAATGCTTCCTGTATTCGGATAACCTTTGCTGATAAACGTATAAATACTTCGCTACCGCTCAGCATAACACGCTCAACTTACCGCAACTCGTAAACCGCTGCCTCGTAAGGTTGCAGTTTACTGCCGGAGGAAGGCGTGCTGTAGTTATCCATCAGCAACCTGGCATTGGTTAAACTGATGCCGGTATTAACCATAGCCGGTGTGCTTTTAAAGTTGAGCAGTACCAGCAGCTTTTTGCCGTTACCCTCGCGGGTGTAGGCATATACCTTGGGGTTGGCGGCATCCAGCAGGGTGTACTTACCGTAAACCAAAACTTTGTTGGCTTTGCGCAATTGTACCACTTTCTTGAAATAGCTCAACACGCTGTTCGGGTCTTTTTCCTGGGCGGCAGCATTGAGTGTAGTGTAGTTGGCGTTTACCTTTACCCAGGGCGTTCCGCTGCTGAAACCGGCATTGGCGCTGCTGTTCCACTGGAAAGGTGTGCGCCCATTATCGCGGCTGCCAAACTGGGCTTGTTTAATAAAATCAGCCTCGTTGCCGCCGGTTTGTTTCAGGTGCTGGTACTGGTTCATCAGCGACATATCCCTATAGTCCTTGATATTATTGAACCGGATGTTGGTCATGCCCAGTTCATCGCCGTAATAGTAGAATGGCGTGCCGCGCATGGTCATTAAAAAAGTAGTCAGCATTTTGGACGAAACATCCCGGTATTGCGGACTATCATTGCCAAAGCGGCTCACCAGCCGGGCCTGATCATGATTAGCCAAAAAGATGGACAGCCAACCCTTTTGTGCAAAGGCGCTGTCCCAGCGGGTAAAGGTCTTTTTAAATTTCAGCAGGTCGTAGCCTTCGGGTTTGGCCTGGTCAACCGCATCAAAGGCATAAGCCATGTTCAGTTCGTGGCGGTCGGCATCTACCATGTTGTGGCCGTCTTCCAGCGTATTGCCTGCGCCTTCGGCTACGCTCATTATATTATATTTGCTCAATACCTCCTTGTTCATTTCCTGCAGGTACCCGTGCAGGTTGCCCTGTACCCCATAATACTGGTTAAAATGTTTTTCAAACCCTTTCGGGAAGGCCGGCCAAGTGGTATCCTTCGCTGCAAACTGAAAGGCATCCAGCCGGAAACCATCGATGCCCTTATCAGCCCAAAATTTCATTACATCGTATACCTCATGGCGCAGCTTCGGGTTCTCCCAGTTCAGGTCGGGCTGCTTGCGCGAAAAATAATGCAGGTAATAAGCATTAGTGGCTGAGTCATACCGCCAGGCATCATTGTTCACGTCGAACAAACTGTAGCGGTAAGGCGGCTTGCCGTTCTCGGCGTTCCACCAGTGGTAATAGTTGCGGTACGGACTTGTGCGCGAGCTGCGGCTTTTTTTAAACCATTCGTGCTCATCGCTGCTATGGTTCACCACCAAATCCATCACCAGTTTAATGCCACGCTGGTGAAGCCCTTTCAGCAGGGCATCAAAATCCTGCATGGTACCAAAATCCTTCATGATGCCGCGGTAATCGCTCACATCATACCCGTTATCGTCATTGGGCGAACTGTAAATCGGGTTGAGCCAAACGGCATCTATCCCTAAGCTTTTGATATAGTCCAACTCGGAGATGATACCATTCAAATCACCCACTCCATCACCATTGCTATCCTTAAAGCTGCGGGGATAGATTTGATATACTACCGCCTCCTTCCACCAGGTGGGGCCGTTAGCCGGCTGATGAACCGGAACAGTTGGAATTTTAGTTTGGGGTGATTGGCAGGCCGTCAGCAAAGTGCAGGCAGACAGAATTATACGCAATAGTTTTGAAACGGAAGCAGGCATAGCAGAACAATTGGTGGTTTTACCTTCCAAAGCTACATATTTAAGCACATGAATTTTAGTTTGCCCATGTTATAAGTAGTCAAGTTTAACCAGCCCTTTGAATCTTAATTTTAAACAGCATATTTACGCTGCACACTATCCTATTTGAACCCCAATTATTTTGATGAAGGCTTGCATTACTTACACCCAGGACGACCTGCTGAATAACTACCTCTTTGTAGCCTCAAAATCGGACCAGTTGAGGTACAGCCGTCGAAAAAGCTGGCTCCTACTCATAATTTTCAGTTTTGTTGCCGCCGTGGGCGGATACATAGCCGGCGATAAATTAATTATGTGGTACTGTATAGCTGTAGGTATGTTCTTTCTGATATGCTATCCTTTTGTACAAAGGCTGACGTACAGAAGGCGCTATCGTAAGTTTGCAGCAGACCGGTACCGAAGTTTAAAGGATGTACAGTTTACTTTAGATATCACCAATGAAAATATTACTTCGGAAAGCAGCATCGGCAATGCAGTAATTGATACCAATCAGGCAGAACTTGTTACCGAAACTGCCGATTACTTTTTCATCAGGTTTATCTCCCAGGATACCATCACCCTGCCCAAACGAAATTTTGATGTGCAGCAACTTACCGGGCAACTGGCTGCCATAGCTGCACTGAAGCAGGATACCATTCATCAGGAACTTAACTGGAAATGGAAATAGCAATAAGGCCTTTGCAAAATGCTGTTAAGAAAACGTTTTAAATCTAATGATTATCATTGCGAGGTACGAAGCAATCCCGTAGTTATGCTTTTTCGCTTGGCCTGCGACGGGATTGCTTCGTACCTCTCAATGACAAGAATATTATATTTTCATTTATGATCGCTTTTTAAAGTTTCTTGTCCTCTGCTTTCTGAAAATAAAAAAACCGCCCCACAAGTTATAGGAGGCGGCTTTTTGATAATTAACTATTTATGCAATCTTAAATACGTCCTTAAGGCCATCGTTGTTACTGCTGCTCACCTTGAGGTCTTTAATGTAACCGGTTTCGAGTGCGTATACCCAGCCATGCACCTGTAAATCCTGCCCGTTGGTCCAGGCATTCTGTACGATGGAGGTTTGCGCCAGGTGGCTTACATTTTCAATTACGTTGAGTTCTACCAGGCGGTCGCCGCGCTGCTTCTCGTCGGTAATGGCATCCAGTTCGGCCGCATACAGGCGGTATACATCCTTAATGTTGCGCAGCCAGTTATCAATAATGCCAACCTGCTTATTACCCATAGCGGCCAGCACACCACCGCAACCGTAGTGCCCTACTACAATAACGTGCTTTACCTTCAACACGTTTACCGCATAATCCAGTACCGACAGCATGTTCATATCGGTATGCACCACCATGTTGGCAATATTGCGGTGTACAAATATTTCACCGGGCGCAGTATTGGTAATCTGGTTGGCCGGCACACGGCTGTCGGCGCAGCCAATCCATAAAACAGGCGGCTTTTGTCCGTTGGCCAGCTTATCAAAATACTCCGGATCCTGTGCAAGCATTTTATCTACAAAAGTTTGGTTGCCGGCCAGCAAGCCTTCATAGGTGATATGGCTGGTGTCGTGAATGGTGCTATCGGTTATGTTTTTTGAACTCATAAAATTTATTTTAATAATTAATGAAGTACGATTATTGGGTATTACGGCTGCCTGGCCTGGTAAGCCTGTATCTTAGTAAAGGCAGCAAATCATAGGCAATGATGGTAAGCAATACCAATGGAATCAGGTAAAAGATCATGAAATCATACAGGTTGAATAAATAAGCCCCTACCAGACCTCCGAAAAAATAGAAACCCAGAATGGTAAAGCGAATATACAATTTGTTACGCAGCACCTCTGTTTTCTCGGTATGCGGATGCAGCCACTCGGCCAGCTCACTGCCCAGATCAGTAAATAAGCCGCTCAGGTGCGAGGTTTTAATAAGACCGCCTGATATGGTAGAAGCCAGGCTATTTTGCAAACCCATGCAGAACAGCATAGCCCCGATAATAATTTCGCGCTCGGTATCGGTTTCTTTATAAAACTGATGCCCGTATACGGCAATAGGAACCATCAGTATAATTTCGAGCACCACAGGAGCGGCATGGGCCACATAACGGCTTCTGCGCTGAAACGACCAGATTAAGAAACTGGCTACAAATGCGCCGAAGAAGAAAGCGAACAACCATACAAAGAAAATAAGGATTTCATGAAAATTACGTTCTACCACGTGCCGTGCAAGCGTAGCTACGTGGCCGGTTACATTGGAGGTAAACGTAAGAAAGGCAATTACGCCCGCTACGTTAGTCATGCCGGCTACAAAGGCGGTAGAAGAGGCCAGCATCAGGTTCTGGCTAAGCGTTCTGTCGCTTTTTAGTTCTTTTAACATAAAAATATCAGTAAACAAAACGGGCCCTTCAGTAAACAAAAGCCATACTATCTGCTTTAAGCAAACCTTGCTTTAAAGTGTTTACCCAAACCGGCAAAAACTTAGCAATTGGTCATAAACTCACGGTTTAGTCCGTTAAGTTAAGACATTTTTTTCGCAGCTAACGCTGCCGGTTGGCCGTTATAATATATAATGGTACTGTGTATTAATTATACCAACAGTAAATATTACTGTCTGTACAAACAAGTAAACTAACCGTTGGGAGGCGGCGTGGGTACAGTGGGATGATAGAGTTGCAGGCAGCCATGCTGGTGTATACTGTACTCAAGCACAGTAATACAATTCACAAAACGGTATTCGGGATAATAAAAACAGTTTTCGTCAAAAAACTTCTTTTCTTTGAACGCATCCTTGTCCGGGTCTTCTTTATCGGTTTTGGATTCCTGTTCCATTGCTGATACCAGGCTGCTTTCCGTTTTGCTGAATAAACTGATAAACGCAGGCGTAACCAATGCCAGCATCTTCAGCATGAAGATACCGGTAAACAGCAGGCACAAGCTTAATTTATAATTTTTCAGCTTCATTTAACGGGCGCAAATATAGGAAATCAACCGGCAAATCAGCGTTGCAGTATCATTCGCCGGTAATTTTACAGTGTTGTACTTATTACCGCAACAATGTTTACTTTTAGCTTTTCACCTTCATTATAAATCCTGTAATTGTGAACGATAAGTTAGAAACCCTACGCCAGAAACAACAACAGGCCTTAACCGGCGGCGGGCAGGCCCGTATAGATAACCAGCATAAAAAGGGCAAGCTCACCGCACGCGAACGCCTGCATTTTTTGCTGGACGAAGGCAGCTTCGAGGAAATTGGCATGCTGGTGGCGCACCGCTCTACTGATTTCGGTATGGAAAAGGAACACTACCCCGGCGATGGCGTGGTTACGGGCTACGGCACCATCAGCGGTCGGCTGGTGTATGTGTTCTCGCAGGATTTCACGGTATTTGGCGGCTCGCTGTCGGAAACCCACGCCGAAAAGATTTGCAAGATTATGGAAATGGCGCTCAAAAACGGGGCACCGGTAATCGGGCTGAACGATTCAGGCGGTGCCCGTATACAGGAGGGTGTGGTATCGTTAGGCGGCTATGCCGACATTTTTTACCGCAACACGCTGGCCTCGGGCGTGGTGCCGCAGCTATCGGCCATTATGGGCCCATGTGCGGGCGGTGCGGTGTACTCCCCTGCCATTACCGATTTCGTACTGATGGTAGAGAACACTTCCTACATGTTTGTTACCGGCCCCAACGTGGTAAAAACCGTTACGCACGAGGTGGTTACTTCCGAAGAGTTAGGCGGGGCCACTACCCATGCCACCAAATCGGGCGTTACCCATTTTGCCTGCGCCAATGAGATTGAGGCGATACAGTACGTAAAGCGTCTGCTGAGCTATATGCCGCAAAACTGTGAGGAAATGGCCCCGGCTCTGCCCTATGAGCCGGGCAATGAGCGCCGGCCTGCCCTGAATATGCTGATGCCTGAAAGTGCCTCGCAGCCTTATGACATCCGCGAGGTGATTAACGGCATCATCGATGAAGGCAGCTTTATGGAGGTGCATAAAGATTTTGCTGAAAACCTGGTGGTAGGCTTTGCCCGACTGGCCGGGCGCAGCATTGGCATTGTGGCTAACCAGCCTGCTTTTTTAGCAGGCGTATTAGACATCAACGCCAGTACCAAGGGGGCCCGCTTTGTGCGCTTCTGCGATAGCTTTAACATCCCGCTGCTGGTGCTGGAGGATGTGCCCGGCTTTTTGCCCGGTACCGACCAGGAATGGAATGCCATCATTACCAACGGTGCCAAGCTGCTGTATGCTTTCTGCGAAGCCACCGTGCCCCGCATTACCGTCATCACCCGCAAAGCCTACGGCGGCGCTTACGATGTAATGAACTCCAAGCATATTGGCGCGGATATGAACTTTGCCTGGCCGGTAGCCGAAATTGCCGTAATGGGCGCTAAAGGCGCAGCCGAAATCATCTTCAAGCGTGAAATTACCCAAGCCGAAGACCCGGAAGCGAAATGGCGAGAGATGGAGCAGCTGTATTCCGATAAATTTGCCAACCCCTACCGCGCCGCCGAGCGGGGGTTTATTGATGAGGTCATCGAACCCGCTGCCACCCGGCAAAAACTGATTAAAGCATTTAAGATGCTGGAGCATAAGGTAGTGAATTTACCGAGAAAGAAGCATGGGAATATTCCGTTGTAGGATAAAAGTAATAGCTATGTGGTTAGAATAACGTATCACCTGGGCAATGATGAAGATTAATTATTCTTCTTTTTTTATATGTAATATGCTTAACTATAACTTCTATACTTATTTACTTACTAATCATCAAAGAACTACACTCTATGCAGGTGTAACCAACGATTTAAGCAGACGCCTGTTTGAACATTACACAGGTCGAGATAGACCTAACAGCTTTACTTTTAAATACAAGTGTTATTACCTGGTATGGTTCGAAAGACATGAACATATTAATTATGCTATTGCCCGGGAAAAAGAAATTAAGGGCTGGACAAGAATAAAAAAGGAAAAATTAATTAATCGGACTAATCCAAGCTGGACATTTTTGAATAACGAATTGATGGCGTGGCCGCCTTTAATAAGTGATGCTTGACATCAACCTGATACTTATGCTCAACCCAATCACCACCTGTCATCCTGAGCGATAGCGAAGGATCTGTACACTTGACTCTGCTCTTGTACAGATCCTTCGCTATCGCTCAGGATGACAAATCAACATTACATACTCCGCTATGCTTTGCATTGAACAAATACGCCCCGAAGTAACCTGGCGGCTGCGGCAGGAGGTATTATACCCTGATGCGCATTACTCCGCTATGCAGATGGAAGAAGACCATGATGGCTACCACTTTGGTGTCTTTACGGATGGGCGGCTGGCGGCTGTGGTTTCCCTGTTTCAGACAGGGGCGGATTGCCAGTTCCGTAAGTTTGCGGTATTGCCTGCGCATCAGGGTAAGGGGATAGGGCGGCAGTTGCTGCAATACATCATAGAATTTGCGCAGATTGGCGGGGGTAAACGGCTGTGGTGCAATGCGCGGCTTTCGGCAGTGGAATTTTATGTGAAGCAGGGTTTGGTTACCAATGGTGCACCTTTTTCTAAAAACGGTCTTGACTATGTGATTATGGAAAAGCCCATTGGCTGATATATAAGCATCATTTTTAAATCTTTTTCCGGGCTTTAGCGTTTAACTCTTCTACCGTTATTAGCTGCTAATCCTATATTTGCCAGTTACGCACACATCATCTATTATTATTGATTCTTAAATATGGCTAAAAAGCAACCTGTCGAAAAGCAGCATATACCTGTGGTGAACGAAACTTCACTGTTGTTCTTCGAAAAATATATCAACAACCCCTCGCCTACCGGTTTTGAGTGGAAAGGCCAGGAACTATGGCTCGATTATATCAAACCCTACATCGACGATTTTTATGTAGATAACTACGGTACCGCCGTAGGCATCATCAATCCTGAAGCCGAATACAAGGTTGTCATTGAAGCCCACGCCGATGAAATCTCCTGGTTTGTAAATTACATTACCAGTGATGGTTTGATTTATGTGATCCGCAACGGTGGCTCCGACCATCAGATTGCGCCTTCCAAACGGGTAAATATTCATACTGATAATGGCATCGTAAAGGCGGTTTTTGGCTGGCCGGCCATCCATACCCGGTTGGGCGGCGAAAAAGAAGAAGCGCCCAGCCTGAAGAATATCTTTTTAGATTGCGGCTGTATTACCAAAGAAGAAGTAGAGGCCAAAGGCATACATGTAGGCTGCGTAATTACTTATGAGGACGAGTTTTCAATACTGAACAACCGTTACTATATGGGCCGTGCGCTGGATAACCGTGCAGGCGGCTTCATGATTGCCGAGGTGGCGCGCCTGCTGAAAGAAAATGGTAAGCAATTGCCGTTCGGTTTATACATTGTTAATGCCGTACAGGAAGAAATCGGCCTGCGCGGTGCAGAAATGATTGCCCACCACATTAAGCCCAATGTGGCTATCGTGACCGATGTAACGCATGATACGCAAACGCCGATGATTAACAAGGTGGTACAAGGAGATCTGGCCTGCGGCCGCGGCCCGGTGATCTCTTATGCGCCTGCCGTACAGAATAACCTGAATAAGCTGCTGATTGAGTCGGCTCAGAAAGCGGATATTCCGTTTCAGCGCCAGGCATCTTCCCGCTCTACCGGTACGGATACCGATGCTTTTGCTTATTCTAACGACGGTGTACCTTCGGCCCTCATTTCATTACCGCTACGCTACATGCACACCACGGTAGAAATGATACATAAGGAAGATGTGGATAACGTGATCCGCCTGATTTATGAAACCCTGCTGAATTTAGAGGCGGGACAGGATTTCAGGTACATTAAAAACACCAGGCCTAATCCGGTGTTGTAACATCCTGAACTTCAAAGAACCAAATCTAAGAGTTATATAAATACCTCATATGAAACCAACATTATTAATATTAGCCGCCGGCATGGCCAGCCGCTACGGCAGCATGAAGCAAGTGGACGGCTTCGGTCCCAACGGCGAAACGATTATTGACTACTCTATATACGATGCCATTAAAGCCGGGTTCGGTAAAATCACCTTCATTATCCGCGAAGAATTTTTAGACAGCTTTAAAGCCATCTTCGAACCCAAACTGGCCGGTAAGGTAGAAACCGATTATGTATTTCAGAGCTATGACCTGAAACCATTCGGTATCGACAAAGAAATTGAACGCTCCAAGCCCTGGGGTACCGCCCATGCGGTACTGGCTGCCCGCAACCAGGTAAACGAGCCTTTTTGCGTTATTAATGCTGATGATTATTATGGTTATGATGCCTTTGAGAAAATGGCTAAATTTTTAACCACCGAAGCATCAGATAGCCAGTATTCTATCATTGGTTACCAGATTGATAAAACTTTGTCTGATTATGGCTCTGTATCTCGCGGTGTGTGTAAGGTAGATGATGCCGGCAACATGGTTGAGATCAATGAGCGTACCGAAGTATATTTTAAGGATGGCGATGTATATTACAAGGATGCCACTGGTGAATATCAGCTACCTAATGATACCCGTGTATCCATGAACTTCTGGGGCTTTACACCGGCCATTTTTAAACAAAGCGAACCGATGTTTAAACGGTTTGCAGAAGCTAATGAGAATAACCCGAAAGCTGAATTCTTTATCCCGCTGGTAGCCGATGAGTTGATTAAATCAGGCACGGCTTCTTTTAAAGTAATTCCTACGCCATCAAAATGGTTTGGTGTTACTTATAAGGAAGATAAGCCGATTGTACAGGCCAGCATCTCTGAGTTGGTAAACAATGGCACTTACCCCAGCAAACTTTGGGAATAAATGTTTAGCTAAACACATATGTAAAGCGCTGTGATGACTCACAGCGCTTTTTTTGTATCAAACAACTACTGCTTTGCCTGTGTACTATTTAACTGATAGTTTTAATACCATCTATTACACTTTTTGAAATGCAGGTACAAACATTAAGCGAGGTAACTCATATCAACGAAACGCCGCCGCAGCTGGTGTTTACCACCGCCGAGGCAGAGGCACGTGTGTCGGTTTACAGTGCGGCTGTTATTCGTATACAGATTACCCGGCAGCCACAGGAGCCCGACCACTCTTTTGCGGTCATTCAATCCCCATCCACTGATAAACTACAATATCATGATGATGGTGCAACTATGGAGTTAAGCACTTCTGCTTTAAAACTTATCATTCATAAAGCGCCGTTGCGTTTCAGCTTTTATACGGCCGGTGGTAAGCCCTTAAATGAAGACGACCGCCGTTATGGCGTAAACTGGCAGGGCGAGCGGGTAATCAATTACAAAAAGCTGTATGCCGATGAGAAATTTATTGGCCTGGGCGAAAAGACCGGGCCGCTCAACCGCCGGGGAAAGCATTATGTGAACTGGAATTCCGATGTGCCTAATCACACACCAGAGAGCGACCCATTGTACGAAACCTTTCCGTTCTACATTGGCCTGCATGATGGACTTACCTATGGCTTGTTTTTCGATAACACCCATAAAAGCTATTTCGATTTCGGCGCCTCTACCGATGAGCAAATGAGCTGGTTTGGTGCGGATGGCGGCGATTTGAATTATTACTTTTTCGGTGCCCAAAGCGTAGCGCAGATTATTCAGGATTACACCTGGCTTACCGGCCGCATGGAAATGCCGCCGCTGTGGAGCCTGGGTTACCAGCAATGCCGGTGGAGCTACATGAGCGCGCAGGAGGTACTGGAAGTGGCCGAAAACTTCAGGAAATATCAGATACCGGCTGATGTGCTGTATTGCGACATTGATTACATGGAGGATTTTAAAATCTTCACCTGGAATAAACAAACCTTTCCTGAACCTAAAGCAATGATAGACCGGCTGAAAGCCATGAACTTTAACCTGGTTACTATTGTTGACCCTGGCATTAAAGTAGAAAAGGGCTATCCGCAGTATGACGAGGGTGTTGATAAAGGGTACTTCGCTACCTATCCAGATGGTGAAAAATATATAGGCGAGGTATGGCCCGGCCGCTGCCACTTCCCCAATTTCTTTAACGAGGAGGTATGCAACTGGTGGGGTGCATCGTTTAATGCCCTAACCGAGCCCGGTGTAACCGGCTTTTGGAATGATATGAACGAGCCTGCCGTTTGGAACCAGAACATGCCTTGGCTGGTTAAATTCGGCGATAAGTACATGCCTGAAGTACGCAATGTATACGGCATGGAGATGGCCCGCGCCACTTATGAGGGTACGCGCAAAACATTAGGCAACCAGCGCCCTTTCGTGCTTACCCGCGCCGCCTACTCGGGCACACAGCGCTATTCGGCGGTATGGACGGGCGATAACACTGCTAATGATGAACACTTATTGTTAGGGCAGCGACTGGTGAATAGTTTGGGCGTTACCGGCATGGCTATGGTGGGTGTAGATATCGGCGGCTTTAGCGGCAACCCTACGCCCGAGTTAATGGTACGCTGGAACTCATTAGGCGTGTACACCCCGATGTTCCGTAACCATGCGCAGGAAGGTACCATTTACCGCGAGCCGTGGCAGTGGGGCGAGGACAATATGGCCATTATTAAAAAGGACATCGAACTGCGTTACCGCCTGCTGCCTTATATCTACTCGGGCTATTATCAATCGGCACAAACCGGGCTACCATTGAGCCGTACTTTAGCTATCAATTATACGCAGGACGAGCAGGTGTATGAAGAAGTTTACCAAAATGAATTTGAGTTTGGCGATTCGATGCTGGTAGCGCCTGTTATCAGCACAGCTAATACAGCCGATGTTTACCTACCTGAAGGCCAATGGTACCGTTTTAATACTGGAGAGCAATATGCTGGTGGGCAAAACTATACAGTTGCTGCACCACTTACCGATTTACCTGTGTTTGTAAAGGCTGGCGCCATCATTCCGATGCAGGGTGTGGTACAAAGTACTAAGGATGCAGGCGATGGTATATTGGAACTGCATATATGGAATGGTGATAAGGAGAACAGCTTTGTTTATTACGAGGACGACGGGCAAACGTATGATTATCAGCAAGGCAGTTACTACAAACGCACCATCCATTTCAACCCTGCCGGGCGACAAATTGACCTCAGTGCTGTTGAAGGTTCATATCTGTCAAAATATGCATCGCTTAAACTGGTAATGCATGGCTATGATGAATTGACCTCTTCAAAATTCAATGATCAGCCTATCGTGTTCAACTTCGTTGACAATGAACCTCAGGATGAACTTGTGATTACAAACGATAAGATGAAATTTGTCTATTAATTTTTTCGTGTTCGTAAAAAGCAGCTGATTTTAAGAAGATATTTAAAACTAAAATCGTACAAACACAAATGGTCATTTCGACCATAGGGAGAAATCTTCTACTGTAGACTGCTCGAAGAAGATTTCTCCCTATGGTCGAAATGACAGTTTCGATTTGTTTTGTAAACAGTTGTAATATTTAAATAGCAACTACCGCTGTGCCCTGGGAACTCGAAAAACAGTTACACAGGTACTACCATAAATGGCTCTGCATAAGGCTTCAAGTGCATCAGCTTAATAACGGCTTAATAACGGCGTTTACATTAAATATTACTCTTGAAGAGGTTTTAAATATGGCATTATCTTATAAAACACGGCTCAAACCAGAAGCTGAAGGCTGTTACACAGTCAATGTACCTGCTTTACCGGGGTGTATTACCTATGGCGAAAACCTGCAGGATGCCATTCAAAACGCCAGCAAAGCAATAGAATTATATGTTGAGAGTTTAAGAGCATACAATGAAGATGTTCCAACTGATAAGGATGTTTTGGAATACAACCTTCAACTCACGGCGTAATTGTTATATGCTTTAAAAAGTATTAAGCAAAGCATAACAAAAAAGTAGCCTTTCAACTCAGCAGGCTGCTTTTTTTATCTGCATACGTTACAATAATTTTTATCTTAACCGCACTAATCAAATTACGGTATGCCCCACGAGCACTTTTTAGAACAGCATGATCCTGAACGCAAAGATTTTCAGATTGACCGCATTATTTTGTTTAGTGATGCGGTGCTGGCTATTGCCATTACCCTGCTGGTTATTGAAATTAAAGCGCCGGAGTTTGAACACGGTTTGCCTGAAAGAAAAATCGTCTCCTGGCTGCTATACCAGATACCTAAGTTTATAGGCTTTATCATCAGCTTTTTTGTAATTGCCATTTACTGGCGCAGCCATCACCGCATATTTGGGTTTGTAAACCGCTATACCAGTAAACTTATCTGGCTCAACTTCTTCTTTTTGTTTACAGTAGCACTTATGCCTTTTTCATCCGCCTTTTATAGTGAGAACATGCTGTATCATGTGCCATTTTATTTTTATAACATCAATATTATCTGCACCGGCCTTGCCAATTATGCTACGGTTAACTATGTATTCAATCCGGCTAATCAAATTGTAACCCACTGGCCCAATGAAACATTTATTAAGATATTCAAGGCCCGTTCATTAATTACACCGGGCATATTTTTACTGGGCATTATTATAGGCACCATCTGGCTACCGGCTGGCTGGTACATGCCGCTGCTGATTGCGCCGGTATTAAGTGTGGTTTCGCGCTCCTATAAAAGAAAGCCCACTGCCGCAAATGCCTGAAACAAAAACGCCCGCTTGCAAAATATGCAAGCGGGCGTTTTGTTATGTATTTAAGTTAATTATTTAACTTCTTCAAAGTCAACATCAGTTACACTATCGGCGTTACTGTTGCCCTGGGCCTGGCCGCCGCCGTTGGCACCACCGGCACCCGGCTCACCGCCCTGCTGTGCATCAGCAGTTGCTTTATACATCTCTTCTGATGCTGCAGCCCATGCAGTGTTCAGCTCGGTTTGAGCAGTTTCAATAGCATTCAGGTCTTTAGAAGCATAAGCTGATTTGAGTTTTTCCAAGCCTGATTCAATAGGCGCTTTCTTATCAGCACCAATCTTGTCGCCGTACTCTTTCAGTTGCTTTTCAGTAGAGAAAATCAACGCATCGGCAGAGTTTAGTTTTTCAACCTCTTCTTTGGCCTTTTTGTCAGCATCAGCGTTAGCTTCGGCTTCCTGCTTCATTTTCTGAATTTCAGCATCGCTTAAACCTGATGAAGCTTCGATACGGATCTTTTGCTCTTTACCGGTAGCTTTATCTTTAGCTGATACATTCAGGATACCGTTAGCATCAATATCAAAGGTAACTTCAACTTGAGGCACACCACGGGGTGCTGGCGGAATGCCATCCAGGTGGAAGCGGCCAATGGTACGGTTCTGTGCGGCCATAGGGCGCTCACCCTGCAAAATATGGATCTCTACCGATGGCTGGCTGTCAGAAGCCGTAGAAAAGGTTTCAGACTTCTTGCTGGGGATGGTAGTATTTGACTCAATTAACCGGGTCATTACACCACCCATGGTTTCGATACCTAATGAAAGCGGGGTTACGTCTAACAGTAACACGTCCTTAACATCACCGGTTAATACACCACCTTGTATAGCAGCGCCAATGGCTACCACTTCATCCGGGTTTACTCCTTTTGATGGCGCTTTACCAAAGAATTGCTGTACCGCTTCCTGAATGGCAGGGATACGGGTTGAACCGCCTACCAGAATAATTTCGTCAATATCAGAAGTGCTGTAACCGGCATTCTTTAAAGCAGAACGGCAAGGCTCAATGGTACGCTTAATCAGGCTATCGGCCAATTGCTCAAATTTAGCACGGGTTAAGCTTTTTACCAGGTGCTTAGGCAAACCATCAACAGCGGTTACATAAGGCAGGTTGATTTCTGACTGTGTAGTGCTTGACAATTCCACTTTAGCTTTCTCTGCAGCCTCCTTTAAGCGTTGCAGCGCCATTGGATCCTTACGCAGGTCAATGCCTTCTTCGTTCTTGAAATCATCGGCTAACCAGTCGATAATTACCTGGTCAAAGTCATCACCGCCTAAGTGGGTATCACCATCGGTTGATTTTACTTCGAACACGCCGTCGCCCAACTCCAGTACAGATACGTCATGCGTACCGCCACCGCAGTCAAACACAGCAATTTTCATATCCTTGTGCGCTTTGTCCAGGCCATAAGCCAGGGCAGCAGCAGTAGGCTCGTTGATGATACGGCGCACATTTAAACCGGCAATCTCGCCAGCCTCTTTAGTAGCCTGACGCTGTGCATCATTAAAGTAAGCAGGAACCGTGATAACTGCTTCCGTTACTTCAGTACCTAAGAAGTCTTCTGCTGTTTTCTTCATTTTCTGCAAAATCATAGCAGAAATTTCCTGAGGCGTATATTTACGGTCGCCAATTTCTACGCGTGGGGTGTTGTTATCACCTTTAACCACGGTGTAAGGCACACGCTCGGCTTCCTTGGTTACCTCGTTAAACTGGTTACCCATGAAGCGTTTGATAGAATAAATAGTGTTGCGGGGATTTGTGATAGCCTGACGTTTGGCAGGGTCACCTACTTTACGCTCGCCGTTTGCAGCAAATGATACTACAGATGGAGTGGTGCGCTTACCCTCGCTGTTTGCAATAACTACAGGCTCGTTACCTTCCATTACGGCTACGCAAGAGTTGGTTGTTCCTAAGTCGATACCAATAATTTTAGACATATGATTGATTGTTTTCCTTAATTTAATCTGTTGCTTAACATGTGTTGTTTAACAAGGCACGTGCCAACGCAGCAATGGCAGAAAATATTGTTTGCGGCTGTCAGGTTTATAACTTTTAGTCAGGCAGAATGAGATTGCGGTGACAGCTTGGCAGCAAACCGGTGATAAGGTTTTTAACAATATTTAAATTCCTGTCATTAGCACTCCGCTTTTTTTTGTTTATTTATAAATTATTTGCTTTTATTCTAAATCTGACAAATTTGAATTTATGTCGACCAATACTACTATAAATGCCCTGGAAGTTTTCCGTCCTTACCATATCGACAACTTAAAAAGACTGGGAAACGATTATGATGGCGGCTACATTGTACATTATCCCAGCTTACTTGATGCAGAATGCTTAGTTAATTACGGCGTGGGATATAATGTAGCTTTTGAAAAAGATTTTTGGAAAGAAACCGGAAAGCCCACTTACGCTTTTGATCCAACCTTATCTGATTTAGGCGCTGTTTTCAGCAAGCTTTTTAAGGGTAACTTTGTTCCTTTTATGCGTCATGCAAAGAATTACTTAGTTTGGATGTTTAAAAAAACCCAATTAAAAAAAAGTGGAATCAACTTTATAGCGGAAGGTATATCTGATACGGATACAGAACAATATAAAACATTTGATTACCACTTCAAAAAGTACAACCTGCACAACAAGAAATTTATTTTTAAAATTGATGTAGAAGGCGCCGAATACCCGGTGTTTGGGCAGGAAAGTATCTATCCGCTACTGGGTAACGCTGTGCAGGTTTTACTGGAATTTCATTATGCCGATCAGAAGTTTAATGAGTTACTGGCCATTATGAACAAGATGGAGGAAACACATACCCTAATTCACCTGCATGCTAATAACCATGGTGATATGTTCGATGTTCAGGGTAAAAAAGTGCCTGCTGCGTTTGAAGCTACTTTTATTCATAATTCATACCTTCCGGTAAAAACATACTCAACTGCTTCATATCCTATCGAGGGATTGGACCAACCTTGTGACAGGCTGCAGAAGGACGTACCCTTAGATTTCTTTTATTAATTGGCAGGGTTGCCTGGCTTTACGTTGTTATCGTATAGATCTGAATATATTAAATATATTGCCTCTATCTTTTGGTAACATGTACGGGATTACGTTTTATCTGCAATTTAAAAAACCTGGGGTGCTGGCCAACAATTTTTGCTTGAAACATTGGAGAACAGTTTTGTATTTTTCGGTAATACTATAACATGTTTCACCTTCAATCAGAACGGCTGGATATAGTTCCGTTAACACACGAGCAGTTATTACTAACACGCAGCAATCTACCTGCCTTTGAACAGCAGACAGGCCTCGCCCCTTCTGCTATACAGGCAGATGATGAATTCTTTGCCGAAATGGCTGATGCCATGCAAAACTTCTGGCTGCCCAATACTCGACTATACCCTGACCTTTACCAATGGTATACCAACTGGCAAATCATTCTGAAAAGTGAAAACCGGATTATTGGCAACATTGGTTTTGCCGGTTACCCGAATGATTATGGGGAAACGCTGGTGGGTTATATGATTAGCAAACCGCATCAGGGAAATGGCTACGCTATTGAAGCATTACGGGCACTGGTTAATTGGGGCTTCACTTTCAGCACGCTAAAAGTGATAAAGGCTGACACGACCATTGATAACAAAGCTTCACAAAAAGTTTTAACTAACGTTGGTTTCAGGTGGGTAAGTGCATCTATCAGCACCTTGCATTATCAGTTAAACAAGTTTTAAGG
Organism: Mucilaginibacter sp.; assembly: GCF_965200995.1. Classification (GTDB taxonomy): domain Bacteria; phylum Bacteroidota; class Bacteroidia; order Sphingobacteriales; family Sphingobacteriaceae; genus Mucilaginibacter. Next base: position 526,014 of record NZ_OZ241743.1, read on the forward strand.
CAATAAAAAAGTCCTGCATGTGTAAAGCAGGACTTAAATATGTTGAAAGAACAGAGCGCTACTTATTCGCCTTTCTCTGCGTTTTCTTCGTTTTGAGCAGGTGCTTCCGGTGCATCAGCAGCAGAAGCATCAGCTACAGTAGCATTATCGTCGGCAGGAGTAACTTCCGCTGTGGCTGCTTCTTCAGTAGCCGGTGCGGCAATTTCAGCTGTTACCGGCGTTACACCACCCTTACCACCACGACGTGAGCGACGGGTTGTAGTTGCTTTTGCAGCCTCACCGGCAGTATAAATGGTATTGTAGTCTACCAGTTCGATAATGGCCATTTCCGCATTATCACCTAAACGGTTTTCCAGTTTGATGATACGGGTATAACCGCCCGGGCGTGTAGCTACCTTCTCGGCAACTTCGCGGAACAGGATGGTTACAGCTTCTTTATCTTTCAGGTAGCTGAATACGGTACGACGAGAATGTGTAGTATCACTTTTTGATTTGGTGATCAAAGGTTCTACGTACATGCGCAAAGCTTTAGCTTTTGCCAGAGTAGTAGTGATGCGCTTGTGTAATACAAGCGAAGTGGCCATGTTGCTCATCATCGCCTTGCGATGACTGTCGGTACGGCCTAAATGGTTAAGTTTTTTTCCGTGTCTCATTGTAGTAATTATTGCACGTGCATACCGTTGGGCGGCTCAGTTTTACCCGGTCAAGCCCTCGGAATTACGCTGGGTTATTCAATCAGATTTGAGATGTGAGACATGAGATTTGAGAAACACTAAATGGTTAATTTCTCATATCTTACATCTAAAATCTCATATCTCTTAATTATTCTTCGTCTAATTTGAATTTGCCCAGATTCATACCAAAAGATAAACCTTTTGATTTCACCAGGTCCTGAATTTCAGTCAGCGATTTTTTACCAAAGTTTCTGAACTTTAGCATATCTGCTACATCGTAAGAAACCAGGTCAGCCAGGCTGCGGATGTCGGCTGCCTTTAAGCAGTTTAAGGCGCGAACCGAAAGATCAAGGTCAACCAGTTCTGTTTTTAAAATTTTGCGCATGTGCAAAATTTCTTCGTCAACTTCTTTGGTTTCTTCTTTGGCCTGCGCTTCCAGCATCATGTTTTCATCGGAAAACAGCATGAAGTGCTGAATCAAAATCTTGGCTGCTTCTTTTAAGGCTTCTTCCGGATGGATAGAACCATCGGTAGTAATGTCAAATACCAGTTTTTCATAATCGGTTTTTTGCTCAACACGATAATTTTCAATGGTATACTTAACATTTTTAATAGGCGTGTAAATAGAATCAATAGCTATTACACCTACCACAGCATCAGGGTTCTTGTTTTCTTCACTGGCAATATAACCACGCCCTTTACCTACTGTCAGTTCCACCTCCAGTGTTACTGCAGGATCCATATTACAAACGGTCAGGTCAGGGTTTAATACAGTGAAGTTGTTAGAAAACTTAGAAATATCACCGGCTTTAAAAGTATTCTGACCGCTGATGATTATAAATATTTTTTCGGCATCACCTGAGTCTGTAGCTTTCTTGAATCTTACTTGCTTAAGATTCAAAATAATTTCAGTAACGTCTTCAACTACACCCTTGATGGTTGAAAACTCATGGTTTACCCCTGAGAAACGAACTGAAGTGATTGCAAAACCTTCCAGTGATGAAAGCAAGATACGACGTAAAGCATTACCGATAGTTACACCGAAGCCTGGTTCCAGCGGGCGGAACTCAAAGGTACCTTCAAAGTCGTTCGACTTCTGCATAATCACCTTATCTGGTTTCTGAAATGCTAAGATTGCCATTTATATCCTTTTTGTTTTATGGGTTACGTATTAATTAGATAGGAGACATGAGATGTAAGTTTTGAGAAACCATAGCGGTTCCCAAATCTTACACCTCATGTCTGAACTCTCAAATTTTATTTTGAGTACAGCTCGACGATCAGGTTTTCCTTGATGTTTTCAGGAATCTCATCGCGGTTAGGATAGCTTAGCAACTTGCCGGAAAGGCTGGCTGCATCCCACTCATACCAGCTATACTTGTTTATTTTGCGGCCGGCTACAGAATTGGTAACCGCTTCAAGTGATTTTGATTTCTCACGTACTGCAATTACATCACCCGGGCGCAGGGTATAGGAAGCAATATTAACAATTTCACCATTTACAGTGATATGCTTATGACCTACCAACTGGCGTGCACCTGAACGTGTTGGCGCAATACCCAGGCGGTATACAGCGTTATCTAAACGGGCTTCTAACAACTGTAACAAGTTGGTACCGGTAATACCTTCACGTGCTGACGCGGTGTGAAACAAGTTTTCGAACTGGCGCTCCAATACACCGTAGGTGTATTTTACTTTTTGCTTTTCCATCAGCTGTACAGCGTACTCTGATTGCTTGCCTCTGCGCTTGGAAACGCCATGCATGCCCGGAGGGTAATTTTTACGTTCCAGAACTTTATCAGGACCGAAGATCGGCTCTCTGAACCTGCGTGCAATTTTGGACTTTGGTCCGGTATATCTTGCCATTGTTTGTGGGTTTTAAAGTATCAGGCTGCCTGTAGCTGCCGAATCTTAGCTTTAAAAATAGATTAAATTAAACTCTTCTGCGTTTAGCAGGGCGGCAACCGTTATGCGGAAGCGGGGTGATGTCACGTATCATGGTAACTTCGATGCCTGCAGTTTGTAAAGTACGGATAGCAGACTCACGGCCTGCACCCGGGCCTTTAACAAATACTTCTACTTTACGTAAGCCTAAATCATAAGCTACTTTACCGCAATCGGAAGCAGCCTGACCAGCAGCGTAAGGAGTGTTCTTTTTAGAACCCTTAAAACCCATTTTACCGGCTGACGACCAGGAAATGGCCTGGCCGCTGGTATTGGTTAGGGTAATAATGATGTTGTTAAAAGTAGCGTTGATGTGTGCCTGGCCTACCGGCTCAACAATCACTACACGCTTTTTGGTTACTTTTTTAGCTTTTGCCATTTTCTTTTTGAGGTTTGAGATATAAGATTTGAGATGTGAGGACTGCGCCTCATTTCAAATTCACCATACCCTATTTTAAATCCGTTAGATGTAAACTATGTGAGCGTCTCTCATATTTCACATCTAACATCTATAATCTATTAATTATTTAGTAGCTTTTTTCTTGTTGGCAACAGTCTTACGTTTACCTTTACGGGTACGCGAGTTGTTTTTGGTGCGCTGGCCGCGTAGAGGCAAACCTTTACGATGGCGGGTACCGCGGTAAGAGCCGATATCCATTAAACGCTTAATGTTCAATTGAACTTCAGAACGCAGCGCGCCTTCTACTTTAACCTGGTCGTTGATGATACCACGGATAGCCGCTAACTGATCATCAGACCAATCCTGTACTTTGGTATTTACATCGATACCTGCCTTGTTCAAAATGCTTTGTGCAGTTGAACGGCCGATACCGTAGATGTAGGTTAAACCAATTTCACCTCTTTTGTTTCTTGGTAAATCAATACCTGAAATACGTGCCATGTTTGTAAGTTGCTTTTAATGTGAGACCGAACGGCTGGGCCACCGTTGTACAATCAATCACGCTATGTTTTTAATTAACCCTGACGTTGTTTGTACTTAGGGTTCTTTTTGTTGATTACGTAAAGTTTGCCCTTGCGGCGGATGATCTTACAATCAGCGCTGCGCTTTTTAATGGATGCTCTAACTTTCATCTCTTTATTATTTATATCTGTAGGTTATTCTGCCTTTGGTTAAATCGTATGGGCTCATTTCCAGCTTTACCCGGTCGCCGGGTAAAATTTTGATGTAGTGCATACGCATCTTACCGGATATATGCGCAATAATCTCATGACCGTTTTCAAGCTCAACACGAAACATTGCGTTTGACAATGCCTCCCTGATTGTACCATCTTGTTCGATCGAAGATTGTTTAGCCATATTTTACTGATTATTACTGTATTATCCCGCTATATTTCGGGATGCAAAAGTAAACAATTATTTTTAATTTATTTGTTTTTGTTGCAAAACTTCTTCAATGTATGAAAAAGTAGAGAGAATATCGGGCTGCCCTTTCTTTACAGCTACCGTATGTTCAAAGTGTGCCGAAGGCTTGTTGTCTACAGTAGAAACCGTCCAGCCATCGCTCCAGAATTTCACACCGGCTTTACCGGCATTAATCATTGGCTCAATGGCAATCACCAAACCTTCTTCCAGTTTCATGCCCGAACCGCGCTTGCCGTAATTAGGCACATCAGGCTTTTCATGCAGTTTAAAACCCACACCATGCCCTACCAGTTCCTTTACAACGCCATAACCGTTCTTTTCCGCATGTTCCTGTACGGCGTAACCAATGTCGCCCACCCGCATACCGGTAACCGCTTTTTCTACGCCAAGGCGCAGGCATTCTTTAGTTACGTCCAGCAGACGTTGGGTTTCAACGCTGATCTCACCTACCGCAAATGTATAAGCTGAGTCGCCAACGTATTTGTTTAGTATAACACCGCAATCTACAGACAAGATATCGCCTTCTTTTAACTCCTTGGTGCCGGGAAAACCATGAACTACCTGTTCGTTAGGAGATATGCAAAGCGAGTAAGGAAATCCGTTGTAATTAAGAAAAGCCGGAACGCCTTTGTGATCGCGGATAAAGGTTTCCGCCAGTTTGTTTAACGCAATGGTAGTTATGCCCGGGGAAATCACTTTCGCTACCTCGGCCAGGGTTTTAGAAACTAATTGAGCTGATTCGCGAATCAGCTCAATTTCTTCTGCAGACTTATAATGAAGAGTTTTAGCCATTATCTAATGAATGACTATATAGCCGGGGGAACAGTGCCTGCAGCCGTTGGGATAGCAGTACGGCCTTTAACACGTCCGGTTTTCATCAAACCATCATAATGGCGCATCAGTAAATGACTTTCAATTTGTTGTAAGGTATCTAATACCACACCCACCAGGATGATCAACGAAGTACCGCCAAAGAAACGGGCAAACACACTGTTGATGTGAGCTAAGTTGGCGATAGCCGGGATAATAGCAATGATAGCCAGAAATATGGAACCAGGTAAAGTAATTTTACTGATTACATCGTCAATATAACTGGTAGTGGCATCGCCTGGCTTTACACCGGGTACAAAGCCATTGTTCTTCTTCATATCTTCCGACATTTGCCGTGGGTTTACGGTTATGGCGGTGTAGAAGTAAGTGAACAGGATAATCAGCACAGCAAACACAGCATTGTGTAACCATGAAGTATAGTTAGACAAGGAAATGATAACACTGTTAGCAGCCAGGCTTGGTGAAAATGAAGAGATGGTAGCCGGAATGAACATCAGCGCCTGTGCGAAGATGATCGGCATTACACCTGCAGCATTGACCTTTAACGGAATGTACTGACGTACGCCGCCGTATTGCTTGTTGCCAATAATACGCTTGGCATACTGAACAGCAATTTTGCGTGTACCCTGCACCACCAGTATAGTGAACATTACTACCCCTACTAAAGCCAGTATTTCTACAATGAACAACAACACACCACCACCGTTTGCAGTAACACGTGAGCTGAACTCGCTAACAATAGCACCGGGCAACTGGGCAATGATACCTACCATAATAATTAAGGAAATACCGTTACCAATACCTTTATCGGTAATTTTTTCACCCAGCCACATTACAAACAGTGTACCTGCGGTTAACACGAAAATGGACAGCAGGTTGAAAGTAAACTGGCTGATGTTAGGATTAATAGCGCTTTCGGGCACCTGTGATTTTACGTAACCAACGGCCTGTAAGGCAGTAATGATTACGGTAAGGCCACGTGTCCAGTTATTGATTTTGTTACGGCCGCTTTCACCTTCCTTTTGCAGCTTGGCAAAATAAGGTACTGCGATGCCTAACAACTGCACCACAATAGAAGCAGAAATGTACGGCATTACACCCAATGCAAAAATGGATGCACGGGAGAATGAGCCGCCGGCAAACATATTTAATAAACCTAATAAGCCTTCTTTGGCTTTTTGGTTGTTAAGCGCTGAGCTAACTACACCGGGTAATACTACATAAGAGCCTACACGATAGATTAAAAGAAATAAGAGTGTGTTGGTGATACGCACTCTTAAGTCTTCAATTTTCCAGATATTGGATAATGTGGTGAAGAAGTTTTTCATTGAAAATTTACAGCTTTACGATGGAACCGCCTGCGGCTTCAATTGCTTTTTGTGCTGTAGCCGAAAAGGCATGAGCCTGAACGTCTAACTTTGCGTTTAACTCGCCACGGCCTAAAATCTTTACCTTATCATTTTTAGAAGCCAACCCGTGCTCACGCAGGGTGTCAAAGTTGATGCTGTTTAAAGTAAAGTTGTCGGCTAACTGCTGCAAGGCATCCAGGTTTAAAGCTACATACTCTACACGGTTAGGGTTTTTAAAGCCCACCTTTGGCAAACGGCGCTGTAATGGCATCTGTCCTCCCTCAAAACCTACCTTAGTGGTAGTTCCTGAACGTGAGCCGGCGCCTTTGTGGCCGCGGGTTGATGTACCGCCATGGCCTGAGCCCGTACCGCGGCCAATTCTTTTTCTATTTTTGGTTGAACCTTGTGCAGGTTTCAAATTACTTAAATTCATGGTATTAAAGGGTTTCAATTGCTACCAAATGATTTACTTTCCGGATCATGCCGATGATGGCAGGGTTCGCTTCTACCTCTACGCTGTGGTTGATCTTTTTCAAACCTAAAGCTTCGATGGTTCTTTTTTGGCGCTCGTTTCTATCGATCACGCTCTTAATCTGTGTTATCTTGATTTTCGCCATGACTGATTATCCGTTAAATACTTTACCTAAGTTAACGCCACGCTGCTGCGCTACCGTATTCGCATCACGCAGTTGCGACAATGCTGCTACCGTAGCTTTAACCACGTTGTGCGGGTTTGATGAACCTTTCGATTTCGCCAATACGTTGTGCACACCGGCTGACTCTAATACAGCACGCATAGCACCACCGGCAATTACACCGGTACCGTTAGCGGCTGGCTTGATGAAAACAAAACCACCTGAAAACTTACCGATTTGCTCGTGAGGGATGGTATTATTGATGATAGGAACTTTTACCAGGTTCTTTTTAGCATCATCCACACCTTTGGCAATCGCTTCAGTTACTTCTTTTGCCTTGCCTAAGCCATAGCCAACCACACCATTTTCGTCACCTACTACCACAATAGCAGAGAAGCTGAAGGTACGGCCGCCTTTGGTTACTTTGGCAACGCGTTGTATGCTTACCAAGCGGTCTTTTAATTCGATCTCGCTTGTTTTTACTTTCTTTACGTTTAATGTTGACATTCTCTGTTAAGTTTAGAAATTTAAACCACCTTCACGTGCACCTTCGGCTAATTGCTTTACGCGGCCGTGGTACAGGTAACCATTTCTATCAAATACTACATCCTTAATACCGGCGGCAATCGCTTTTTCGGCCACCAGTTTACCTACGGCTACTGATTGCTCGCTTTTGGTTCCGTTAGCCTCAAAGTCTTTAGACATTGAGGAAGCTGAAACTAAAGTTGTACCGGTTACATCGTCAATGATCTGCGCATAAATTGCTTTATTGCTTCTGTACACTGACAAGCGCGGACGTTCTGCAGAACCTGAAATACGCTTTCTGATTCCTTTTTTTATTCTGTCTCTTCTTGTTAATTTACCTGTCATGACGATTATTTTTTAGATGCTGATTTACCTGCTTTTCTTCTTAACACTTCACCAACAAACTTGATACCTTTACCCTTATAAGGCTCTGGTGCACGCAGTGAGCGGATTTTAGCCGCTACCTGTCCGATCAATTGCTTGTCGATAGATTCGAGAATAATAGTTGGGTTCTTACCCTTTTCAGCAGTAGTGGAAACTTTAATTTCTTGCGGTAACTGGAATACATAGTGGTGTGAATAACCCAGCACTAAATCTAAGGTATTACCAGTGTTGGTAGCGCGGTAACCCACACCTACCAGTTCCTGCTCTATTTTGTAACCAGTGGTTACACCAACAACCATGTTGTTGATTAAGGCACGGTACAAACCGTGCAATGCTTTATGACGCTTTTGGTCTGACGGGCGGCTGACAACGATATTGCTGTCTTCCTGTGCAACAGTAATGTCACTGTCCACGTCTTGCTGCAGTTCTCCCTTCGGGCCCTTTACCGTTACCACGTTGTTGGCAACGCTTATGGTAACGCCCTGAGGTATAGCGATAGGTGCTTTTCCTACTCTTGACATTGTTTCAAATTCTTTTTAGTGATTAATAAACAAAGCACAACACTTCGCCGCCTACATTTTGCTGACGTGCTTCCTTGTCAGTCATTACTCCATGAGAAGTAGAAAGGATGGCGATACCCAGGCCGTTCAATACGCGCGGCAGATTGTCTGAACCTGCATATTTACGTAAACCTGGTTTGCTGATGCGTTCGATGGTGCGGATAGCCGGGATTTTGGTTACCGGATGATACTTCAAAGCTACTTTGATAGAGCCCTGAGGACCGTTATCCTCGAATTTGTAATTTGCAATGTAACCTTTGTCGAAAAGCACCTTGGTGATTTCCTTTTTCAGATTAGATGCAGGAATTTCAACAACCCGGTGGTTGGCTTTAATAGCATTCCTTACTCTGGTAAGATAATCTGCGATTGGATCTGTATTCATTATATAAATTATGACGACGGTTTCCTTTCCGGACCATCCGGATGACCTTTCGTCGGTGAGTTCAAAAAATCGGAATGCAAAAATAAGAATTTAAAAGTCAATACTTGCATAGGCAGGTAAATTTTTGACTTTCAAATTCTTATTAAGCTTTAAGAAGCTGCTGATTACCAGCTGGCTTTCTTTATTCCCGGTATTTTACCGGCCAATGCCATTTCACGGAATGTAACACGTGAGATACCAAACTGGCGCATATAACCGCGGGGACGGCCGGTTAATTTACAACGGTTGTGTAATTTTACCGGAGAGGCGGCTTTAGGCAATTTGTCTAAAGCTTCATAATCGCCGGCTGCTTTTAAAGCCGCACGCTTATCAGCATATTTAGCTACTAACGCAGCACGTTTGCGCTCACGCGCTTTGATACCTTCTTTAGCCATTTTGTTGTGGAGTTTGATTTTTAAATGGTAAACCAAATTGTTTCAGCAATTCTAACGCTTCTACATCGTTTTGTGCCGAAGTTACAAAGGTAATGTCCATACCCTGAATTTTGCTGATCTTATCGATGTTAATTTCAGGGAAGATGATTTGCTCAGTAATGCCCAGGGTGTAATTACCCTTGCCATCAAAGCCTTTATCATTGATACCTTTAAAGTCGCGGATACGTGGCAGGGCTACTGAGATCAAACGATCCAGAAATTCATACATGTTGTTATCACGTAGGGTTACACGCACGCCTACCGGCATACCTTTACGCAACTTGAAGTTTGAAATATCTTTCTTAGAACGTGAAGCTACCGCTTTTTGTCCGGTAATGGTGCTTAACTCGCTAATGGTGGTATCAATCAGTTTTTTATCAGTGGTAGCAGCGCCTACACCCTGGTTGATGGCAATTTTTTCGAGCTTAGGCACCTGCATTACGCTTTTGTACTGAAACTTGTCTTTCAGTACAGTGCGGATATCGTCCTTGTATTTTGATTTTAATCTTGGTACGTAAGCCATTACTTAATTTCCTCCCCTGATTTTTTTGATACCCTAACCAATTTGCCTGCATCATTCTTTTTGCGGCCTACACGAACAATGTCGCCTTTGGCATCAATAAGCGCCACATTAGAAATGTGGATAGCAGCTTCTTTTTTTATAATACCGCCCTGAGGGTTGGCAGCGTTTGGCTTGGTATGCTTAGATACCATGTTAACGCCTTCAATAATAACGCGGTTCTTTTCGGTGATAATTTTAGTTACCTTACCGGTTGCATCTTTTGCATCACCGGCAATAACCTTAACCTGATCGCCTGCTTTGATTTTAAATTTTACTTTCTTTTCCATGTTACAGTACCTCCGGTGCTAATGATACAATTTTCATGAATTGCTTCTCACGCAGTTCTCTTGCAACAGGGCCAAAGATACGGGTACCTCTCGGCTCGTCCTGGTTATTTAACAATACAGCTGCATTATCATCAAAACGGATGTATGATCCGTCTTTTCTGCGTATTTCTTTTTTAGTTCTTACTACTACGGCTTTTGATACAGTACCTTTTTTAACGTTGCCTGATGGCAAAGCGCTTTTTACAGTAACTACGATCTTGTCGCCTATCGAAGCGTAACGCTTCGCGGTGCCGCCCAGCACGCGTATTACCAATACTTCTTTGGCTCCGCTGTTGTCGGCTACGGTCAGTCTTGATTCCTGTTGTACCATCTTATTTCGCCTTTTCTAATATTTGAACTAATCTCCAGTTTTTGTTCTTGCTTAGCGGGCGGGTTTCCATAATCAATACGGTATCGCCAACACCACAGGTGTTCTGCTCATCGTGAGCCATAAACTTGGCAGTTTTGTTTACGAACTTGCCATAAATGGGGTGTTTCACCTTACGCTCAACCGCAACCACGATAGATTTTTCCATCTTGTTGCTAACCACTAAGCCGATACGTGTTTTTCTTAAATTTCTTTCCATGATGTCCACGTGTTATTGTTGCTGCTCAGTAGCGGTTGCTGCTTTACGGTTAGTTAATTCGGTGCTAACTCTGGCAATATCTCTGCGCAGGTTTTTGATGCGGTTCGGATTTTCAATCGCTGAAACTGCGTGTGCAAATTTCATTTTAGTAAGATTGGCTTTGTCCTCACCCAATTTAGCCGTCAAATCTTCAGTTGAGAGGGCTTGGATCTCTGAGTTCTTCATTCTGTTACTTGTTGTATGCTGCAAGTTGTGAGTTGCAAGTCCGGCCTGAACTCACAACTTACAACTTACAAGTTGTTTATTAAACACTGCAGGTAATCAATTTACTGTTTACCACCTGCAGCTACCATTTTACGCTTCTACGTAATCCCTGCGGGTTACGAATTTGGTTTGTACCGGTAACTTCTGAGCGGCAAGGCGCATAGCTTCTTTAGCTACTTCCAGCGGCACACCTTCGGCTTCGAAGATGATGCGGCCCGGACGCACTACGGCTACCCAGTATTCGGGCGCACCTTTACCTTTACCCATACGTACTTCTGCTGGTTTTTTGGTTACAGGCTTGTCAGGAAAAATCCTGATCCATACCTGGCCTTCACGTTTCATAAAACGTGTTACAGCAATACGTGCAGCCTCGATCTGGCGGCTGGTAATCCAGGCCGGTTCGAGTGATTTTATACCGAAAGAACCGAATGAAAGTTCTGCACCACGAGTGGCCATACCCTTCATTCTGCCTTTTTGCATCTTTCTGAACTTCGTTCTTTTTGGCTGTAGCATTTTTTTAAGATTTGAGATATGAGATATGAGATGTGAGATTGCTCCCCCTGCCTGTTCTCTCCTATCCTTTTAAAACTTAAGTTCTTTATTTGATTTTGATGTTAGATTCAAGCTATTCTCATATCTCAAATCTAACATCCCGTATCTCTATATTAATTATCTGTTACCACCCGGACGGCTGCCGCCACCACCGCCACCCGGACGGTTGAAGCCACCACCACCACCTGGACGATTGTTACCTCCGCCACCACCCGGACGGTTGTTACCTCCGCCACGCTGGTTGTTGTTACCGCCGCCTCTGCGATCACCACCGCCTCTGCGGTCGTTACCGCCACGGTCATTACCGCCAAAGCCTGCTGCACCTTCCGGACGGCCACCTTTACCGCTTGCGCTGCTGGTTGAACCGATGTTCGGGCTCAAGTCGCGCTTGCCGTAAACTTCGCCTTTGCAAATCCACACTTTGATGCCAATTTTACCATAGGTGGTTAAGGCCTCGCCTAAAGCATAATCAATATCAGCACGGAAAGTGTGCAATGGGATACGTCCTTCTTTGTACTGCTCGGTACGTGCCATTTCAGCACCGCCTAAACGGCCTGAACACATAATCTTTATACCTTCGGCACCCATACGCATAGTTGATGCGATAGAGGTTTTCATGGCACGGCGGAAAGAGATACGGGCCTCTAACTGCTTGGCAATGCCTTCGGCTACCAATTGTGCATCAAGCTCAGGGCGTTTAATTTCAAAGATGTTGATCTGAACGTCCTTTTTAGTCAGCTTTTTTAACTCTTCTTTGATCTTATCCACTTCCTGGCCGCCTTTACCGATAACGATACCCGGACGGGCAGTATGTATAGTAACAGTAATACGTTTTAAAGTACGCTCGATAACTACCTTTGACACGCCGCCTTTAGCGATACGTACAGAAAGATATTTACGGATTTTTTCGTCTTCAACTAATTTATCGGAGTAGTTGTTGCCACCGAACCAGTTAGAATCCCAGCCTCTGATGATGCCTAAGCGGTTACCTATTGGATGTGCTTTTTGTCCCATTTTTAAATTAATTGCTAACGGTTGTTTTACTATCTACTACCAGGTGCACGTGGTTTGAGCGCTTGCGGATACGGTACCCACGGCCCTGAGGCGCAGGGCGTAATCTTTTTAACTGACGGCCACCACCTACTGAAACCTCTTTAACATACAGGCTGCTGTCTTCCACACGCTGACCTTCGTTTTTAGTTTCCCAGTTTTTAATAGCTGAAAGTAAAAGTTTTTCAACGCGGATAGCTGCTTCCTTGTTAGTGAACTTTAAAATGTTCAACGCTTTTTCAACGTTTTCGCCACGGATCAGATCCACTACCAAACGCATCTTGCGAGGTGAGGTAGGGCAGTTTTGTAACCGTGCAGCAGAAGCTCCGCCTTGCTGAGCTTTTTCCTGCTCTTTGCGCTGCCGGATTAGGACAGATTTTTTAACTTTTTGTGTTGCTTCCATTGCGGGTTATTTTTTCTTTTCTGCGTGACCACGGAATGTACGGGTTGGTGCAAACTCGCCGAGTTTGTGACCTACCATATTTTCTGTTACATACACAGGGATAAACTTATTACCGTTGTGTACGGCGAATGTATGACCAACAAAGTCAGGAGAAATCATGGAACGGCGTGACCATGTTTTAACTACCGATTTTTTGTTGGTATCGTTTAAAGTCGTAACCTTTCTTTCCAGGTTATGATCTATATAAGGCCCTTTTTTAATTGAACGTGCCATTATTTCTTCCTTCTGTCAATGATGTAACGATCTGATGATTTCTTCTTGTCGCGGGTTTTGTAACCTTTAGCCAGCAAGCCTTTGCGTGAGCGTGGATGACCACCTGATGAACGGCCTTCACCACCACCCATAGGGTGATCTACCGGGTTCATGGCAACACCACGAACGCGTGGGCGACGGCCTAACCAGCGCTTGCGGCCGGCCTTACCTAACACCTCATTGGCTTTCTCAGCATTTGATACTGAGCCAATGGTGGCAAGGCAGGTAGCCAGAATCATACGGGTTTCGCCAGAAGGCAATTTGATGATTGCATATTTACCATCGCGGGCACTCAACTGAGCGTACGTACCTGCCGAACGGGCAATACTGCCGCCCTGGCCGGGGTTTAACTCAATGTTGTGAATGATAGAACCTAACGGAATACCTTTAAGCGGCATGGTGTTACCTACTTCGGGCGGTACAGTTTGGCCAGACAATACAGTTTGACCAACAGTTAAGCCGGTAGGGGCAATCATGTATCTCTTTTCACCATCGGCATAATGCAACAGGGCAATACGTGCCGAACGGTTAGGATCGTATTCAATAGTGGCAACCTTTGCAGGGATGTCAAATTTGTTACGTTTAAAGTCAATGATACGGTAGGCTTTCTTGTGTCCGCCACCAATGTAACGCATGGTCATCTTACCAGAATCGTTACGTCCGCCTGACCTTTTAATTGCAACTACCAGTGATTTCTCAGGAACGTTGGTAGTTACGTCAGAGTAGTCAGCGCCCACTCTGAAGCGGGTACCCGGGGTTACCGGTTTAAATCTTTTTACTGCCATCTCTCTTTTTATATTGTGCTATAAAAATCAATTGTTTCACCATCCTTCAACGTGATAATCGCTTTCTTGTAAGTAGCGGCACGGCCAGAAACCATACCCGCCTTAGTATTGCGACTTTTAAGTTTACCAGAATATTTCATGGTGTTTACTGCCTTAACATTAACACCGTACATAGCTTCAATAGCTGTTTTGATCTGAATTTTGTTAGCTCTGTGATCTACTTTGAAAGCATAACGGTTCAGTTTCTCGGTCAGCTGGGCTACTTTTTCAGTAAGTAAGGGTTTCTTTAAAATTTCCATAATTACTTAGCAAACGCTTCCTCCAGAGTTTTAACAGAACCTGTGGTTAATAACAGCTTACCGGCATTTAATACGTCATAAGTATTCAGCTGGTCGGCAGTAATCACTTTCGCTTTTTTCAGATTTCTGCTTGATAAATATACATTGTTGTCGGCAGCAGGCAGTACCAGTAAAGTCTTTTCGTTACCCAGGTTCAGGTCGGCAACCAGCTTTATATAATTTTTAGTTTTGATGGTATCAAAGCTAAAATCTTCTAAAACCACAATGCTGTTGTCCTGAGCTTTATAGGTAAGCGCTGTTTTACGTGCCAGTGCTTTTAATTTTTTGTTAAGTTTAAAGCTATAATCGCGCGGTTGCGGACCGAATACACGGCCGCCACCATTAAACAAAGGCGACTTTACGCTACCCGCACGGGCACCACCGGTACCTTTTTGCTTGTACAGTTTGCGGGTTGAACCAGCAATCTCATTACGCTGCTTTGATTTGTGTGTACCCTGACGCTGGTTAGCTAAGTATAGCTTTACGTCAAGATAAACGGCATGTTCGTTTGGCTCGATGCCAAACACCGCATCAGGAAGTTGCACCTTGGCACCTGTCTCTTGTCCTGATACATTGAAAACATTAACTTCCATCTTACTTATCCACGATTACGTATGAACCCTTAGCTCCGGGGATGGAGCCTTTAACTACCAGCAGGTTTTGCTCGGCAAATACCTTTACTACTTCGAGGTTTTGAACTTTCACGCGTACGTTACCCATCTGACCTGCCATGCGCATACCTTTAAATACGCGTGATGGCCATGATGACGCACCCAGTGAGCCTGGTGCACGCAAACGGTTGTGCTGGCCGTGGGTTTGCATACCCACACCACCAAAACCATGGCGCTTTACCACACCCTGAAAACCTTTACCCTTTGAAGTGCCTGCCACATCCACAAAATCGCCAACGGCAAAAAGGTCAACACCTATGGTGTCACCCAATGCTTTTTCGTCTTCGAAGGTTGTGAACTCCACCATCTTACGCTTTGGCGTAGTACCGGCTTTTTGGAAATGCCCTTTCAACGGAGAAGAAGTGTGCTTCTCTTTCTTTTCGTCATACGCTAACTGAACAGCAGCGTAACCGTCTGTTTCAACAGATTTTACATGCGTTACCACACATGGACCAGCCTCGATTACCGTACAAGGAATATTCTTCCCTGCCTCATCAAAAATGCTGGTCATTCCTACTTTTTTACCAATGATTCCTGACATTTTAATTTAATTTGTTTAATTGCCCATCGAAGCAGTAGGGCTTCGTTCAAGGCGTTTTGCCCCCAAAAGGGTCGGCAAAGATAGGATTTTTATACTTATTTTCAAACAGTTATACAATAATTTGAAAATAAATATGGGGTGAAATTTTATCTGTGCTTTTTGAAGTGTGTGCTGATTTTGCACCTGTATCTATACAAAAGTATATTGCGTGTTACGTAACGTAGCCTTACAAGCTACCAATGCGCACAGCAATTTCTTTATCAGTAATTGTCTCGCTTTCTGACTTTTCGTATATAGCGAGCAAGTAGATTACATCATTTAGTAATCTGACATAGGTAATTATGCGGGTACCACCCGATTTTCCTTTAGATGTAATGGCCAGCCGTATTTTGCAGCAGTCATTACCTAATGATTTGCCTTGTATTAGATTATTATGCAAATCAATACTAAGCTTGGATAAATCCGCTTTTAATGAAGCATGCTTTTTACCAAGCCGCTTAAGTTCACGCTCAAAAGGTAGTGTTACAATAGTACTATAGCTCATTTAAAAGCTGCTCTATTGTTTTGGCTTTTATTGTACCGGCTTTGTGCTTTTCAACAAATTCTACAGCTTCGTCCAAATCGCTCAATATAGATTTTTTCTTTATTGCGTTGTACTCATTCAGGTCCATCACTACTACATTCTTCCTCTTACTACGCGATACAATTACAATCTCCGCATCATCATTCACCTTATCCAAGCTTTTGGGCAGATTTTGGCGAATTTCGGTATAATTCAACACCTCCATATTAAGTACCTATTTAAGTACAAGTGCACAAATATTTACTCCTCCATCAACCGTTTAATCAATTCCCCGCTCTGCTCCCGCCCGTCCTGCAAACGGTGGCTGAAAAAGGATTGCACCTGATTGAAGTGCTTTTTGTAGCCTTCAATATCTCCATAGCCAATAATAGATGACCATTCGCGTACGGCGGAATGAAATTCCAGATCATCGCCCCGGATAGTTTTGTCATACAATGCCGTTTCGATGGATTCTTCCAGCAGGTCTTCGTTTTTAAACAGGTATTCAGCAATACCCAGCCGCAGGCGGAAAGGCGGCGTCTGGCAGATCAGGTTGTCATAAGGGTTAACATTCAAATTATGCCAGGCATCAACCATACTCAAAATACTTAGGTGCGAGTTGGGCTTGCGCAGGCCGGCATTGTCATGCAGAGAAAACTCCTGCATTACCTTATCGTTCAGCATAATGGATTGCCGGCTTTCGTGAAACACAAAATCGCGGGCACGATATAAGCGCTCTCTGAAGGCCGCTTCCTCCTCTTTAATCATCAGCTTAAACAGTTCGCTTTCAGACCGGGCATAAGCCTTAACCTGATGGCGGGCATAAGGGTTAAGCAACGCCAAGCCTGCATACACATGCGCCTTGTAGCTGAATATACGAAGGGTAATTAAAATCTTCACATTGTCAATACCACCCAAATACGAAGCATTTTCCCAGGGAAAGAACCCGGCATGGCTCCAGGCGGTACCCATACTTTCAAAACCTACATGAGTTACGGCTTGCGTATCGGCCACTATCTTATCGTGCTCGTGGTAATCATCAATCTCTACAATGTCTGAGCCTACGGCGGTAAATAAATCCAGTACCCGGCGGTATGCGGCCTCATCGGCCCGGTGCGGGATGATGATCAGCTTCTGCCCGGCCGGCTCAAAGCCCGGCCCGTGCATGGCATGAAAGGTGATGATGTTGGCATCGGCAGGCAGATACTTTTCAAATACCGCAATTTCAGGGTGTTTCACTGAGGTTTGCCCGGCCACTATGGCACCATACTTGGTAGAAGCGCCACATTCGGCTACCACACCGCCTAACCGGTCTGCTTCCACGGAATAGATAATAAAATCACTGATGCGGGAAACTTCGCGGCCATCATCAAGCAGGCGTATGCGTAATGGGTTGAGTTCCTGCTCCAGCCGGTTACGATGGGCCGGCAAATCGCAGCCGCAAACGGTGTAACCTGCTTTGGCGAATGCTTTAGCATACAGTTTACCCATATCGCCCAAACCAATAAATCCAATATTCATTGCACTAATATAAATAGCTTTAGCTATTATTAATTGAAACTATTTATATTCGTTACCAGTAAAAAGCTTTAACTTTTTTTAGCGAAGTGCTGATGTTCAACAGTTTAGCTAATAAAACTATACCGTTTTTTATTTACATCAATACTACTCAACTTGCAGGATTATGAATAAGCTACCCATTTTGAAGGCATTTACGCTAATATGCCTGTCGCTTGGCACTTTATACAGCCAGGCTCAGGATAGTACCAGCACCAGGCCGGTACGCACACCTGCCAAAACCATGATAGTGAATCCGAGATTGCAAAACAGGCTTACTCAGCCCGCAGGTACCACTACCCCACGTAAACCGGCAGCTACTAAACCCACTACCGGTACCAATGCCAAACCTGCACCCGTGTATCATACGCCGGCAGTTGTTTATACACAACCGGTTACCCCTGCTACAGCAGTTACCGATAAAAGCCTGAGCGGCCAGTACCAGTATTTGTTAACCAAACTGTACGGCTACCAGCGCCCGGTAGCCTCAGCTTTCTACAAAAACCTTACCGACAGCATTGTAGTACAGAAACGCAAGGTAAAGCAATTGCAGGCCAGCCTGAACACGCAAAGCAAAACGGTTAAGGATCTGCAAACAGATGTTAGTACCAAGCAGGAAAGCCTGGATGCTTCCAATAATAAGGCCGATTCCATTAGCCTGCTGGGCATCCCTATGTCAAAATCGTCTTATAACATGCTGATGTGGGGACTGGTACTTGTATTTGGTGCAACGGCAGCAGTAGTAATTATGCAATCGGGCAATAACAGGCGCGAGGCAAAATACCGCACCAAACTGTATGATGATCTGGATGAAGAGTATAAAACGTATAAGACCAAATCCAATGAAAAAGAGAAACGTTTGGCCCGCGACCTGCAAACTGCCCGTAATAAGTTAGAAGAAATCACCGGCAACCCGGAGTATTAATAATACGCAGTCATCTATATCATCATTACGAAGCCGTTTTAAGAACGGCTTTTTTTTGTGTATCACAGAATGTTACAAAGCTTAATTAATCCTTTTGGCTTGCCATTTGTCCTACTGGTATAAACAATATAAAATTTCACCTCATGAAAAAGAGCATCATCGCCATAGCATTAGTTGTATCCTTCATCAGCTCATTATCCAGCTGCGTAGTTAGAGATGGCCGCCGGGGCCCGTATCGTCATGATCGTGGTTATCGTGGCGACCACCATTATAACAATGGATACAACCGGGGCTACTAAGCTTTTAAAGTATTTTAATCAACAAAGGCCACCTGCAATGCAGATGGCCTTTTGTATGTTGTCCGAATCTTCCGGTACTGTCACACCTTGATTTCTACTTCAACGCCGCTTGGCAGTTCAAGTTTCATCAGCGCGTCCACTGTTTTAGAGTTAGAGCTGTAAATGTCCAGCAGGCGCTTGTATGAGCACAGTTGGAACTGCTCGCGCGCTTTCTTATTTACGTGCGGTGAACGCAGTACGGTGAAAATTTTCTTCTCCGTTGGCAAAGGCAGCGGTCCGCTTACTACAGCGCCGGTTGGCTTTACAGTCTTTACGATCTTCTCGGCTGATTTATCAACCAGATTGTAGTCGTAAGATTTCAGTTTGATTCTGATTCTTTGGCTCATTATGATTTAGTTTTTGTGATTTCACCGATTTCGGGGTGATTTCACTGATTTTAATTTGCCCCCTAAGAGCTATTTATTAGAGTGGCTTTATTTTATCTTAAAGATTACACCAATCAATCTGTGAAATCACAAATCAATAGGTATAATCAAAAATTCACTTATGCAGTTACGCCTTTGGTTTTGCCTTTTGATTTGGCAACCACTTCTTCCTGTACGTTGCGTGGCGCTTCGGCATAATGGTCAAACTCCATGGTGGAAGTAGCACGGCCTGAAGTGATGGTACGCAACTGGGTTACATAACCAAACATTTCCGACAATGGCACAGTAGCTTTAATGACCTGGGCACCATTACGGGTATCCATACCTAAAAGCTGACCACGACGACGGTTCATGTCACCGATTACATCACCCATGTTTTCTTCAGGAGTAAGAATCTCGATCTTCATGATCGGCTCCAGCAATACCGGCTTACATTTTGGCAATGCCTCACGGTAAGCAGATTTAGCTGCAATTTCAAATGACAGCGCATCTGAATCGACAGCGTGGAATGAACCATCAATTAACCGTACCTTAAGGTTGGTTAACGGATAGCCGGCCAGTACACCATTCGCCATAGAAGCGGCAAAGCCTTTTTCTACAGATGGGATAAACTCACGGGGGATAGAACCACCGGTGATTTCATTCACAAACTGTAAGCCTTCTTTACCTTCATCGTTAGGGGAGAGAATAATTTGAATGTCGGCAAATTTACCACGACCACCGGTTTGTTTCTTATAAGTTTCGCGGTGCTGTATAGTACCGTTAATTGACTCTTTATAAGCTACCTGTGGCGCACCTTGATTAACCTCTACCTTAAACTCACGTTTCAGGCGGTCCATAATGATATCCAGGTGCAACTCGCCCATACCTGAAATTACGGTTTGGCCGGTTTCTTCATCTGAATTTACACGGAAAGTTGGATCCTCTTCGGCTAATTTACCTAAAGCCATACCCAGTTTATCCACGTCGGCCTGAGTTTTAGGCTCAATGGCTAAACCGATTACCGGCTCAGGGAAGTTCATCGACTCCAATACCACCGGGTGCTTTTCATCACACAGGGTATCGCCTGTTTTAATATCCTTGAAGCCTACCACCGCAGCAATATCACCTGCACCTACGTTAGGTATAGGGTTCTGCTTGTTAGCGTGCATCTGGAAGATACGGGAGATACGCTCCTTGTTATCGGAACGCATGTTGTGGATATATGAACCAGCTTCCAGGTTTCCTGAATATACACGGATAAAGCACAAACGGCCTACAAACGGGTCGGTAGCAATTTTGAATGCCAAAGCCGCAAACGGCTCTTTTACATCCGGTTTAATCACTACTTCTTCGCCGGTGTTAGGGTTGGTACCAATTACACCTTTGGAATCCATAGGTGAAGGCAGTAACTCCATTACATAATCCAGCATGGTTTGTACACCCTTGTTCTTGAAGGATGAACCGCAGGTCATCGGTACAATTTTACCGGCTAAGGTAGCCTGGCGTAAAGCGTCCAGTACTTCGCGCTCGGTGATGGTAGTAGGATCATCGAAGAATTTCTCCATCAATGTATCATCAAACTCAGCAACGGCTTCCAGCAGTTTCTCTCTCCACTCGGTTGCTTCCTCTACCAGATCATCAGGAATCGGCACTTCGGTAAAGGTCATACCCTTATCGGCCTCATTCCAGACAATACCACGGAAGTTGATCAAATCAACCACGCCCTTGAAGCCATCTTCAGCACCTATCGGAATTTGCAGTGGCACCGCGTGGCTGCCCAGCATATCACGTACCTGCTTCACCACCTTCAAAAAGTCGGCGCCGGAGCGGTCCATTTTGTTCACGAAACCGATACGGGGTACGTTATAGTTATTAGCCAAACGCCAGTTGGTTTCTGATTGCGGCTCTACACCATCAACGGCCGAGAACAGGAAAACCAACCCGTCAAGCACACGTAATGAACGGTTTACCTCTACGGTAAAATCCACGTGGCCAGGGGTATCAATTACGTTTACCTGGTATTTGTTGTCGCGGTAATTCCAGAATACAGTAGTTGCAGCCGAAGTGATGGTAATACCACGCTCCTGCTCCTGCGCCATCCAGTCCATGGTAGCTGCACCTTCGTGCACCTCGCCGATTTTGTGGCTTACCCCTGCATAATACAGGATACGCTCTGTAGTGGTGGTTTTACCCGCATCAATGTGAGCGGCAATACCAATGTTTCTTGTGTATTTAAGATCTCTTGACATGTCTTTATTTATTGAGTGAATGAGCGATTGAGTGAATGAGTGATTTAACACACTCTTAATTCATTCATTCACTCATTCAAAATTCACTCATTAGAATCTAAAGTGTGAGAACGCCTTGTTGGCCTCAGCCATTTTGTGCGTATCTTCTTTCTTCTTTACGGCAGCACCTTCGCCTTTGGCAGCAGAGATGATTTCACCGGCCAGTTTCTCCATCATGGTTTTTTCACCACGGCGGCGGGCATAGCTGATCAACCATTTCATACCCAGGGCAATTTTGCGCTCAGGGCGAACTTCGGTAGGCACCTGGAAGTTGGCGCCACCTACACGGCGGCTCTTTACCTCTACAGCGGGCATTACGTTGTTCAGGGCTTTTTTCCAGGTATCCAAACCGCTTTCGCTGGTTTTTTTCTCTACAATATCAACGGCATTGTAGAAGATACCGTATGCGGTAGACTTTTTACCGTCATACATCATATTGTTCACAAACCTGGTTACCAAGATATCATTGAAACGTGGGTCAGGCAGGAGAATCCTTTTCTTTGGTTTTGACTTTCTCATTGTTTACTATCCTCCTTTTAATTATTTCTTTTTGCCTTTAGCTGGTGCGCCTTTAGCTGCTGCTGCCGGCTGGCCTGGTTTAGGGCGTTTAGTACCATATTTAGAACGACGCTGGTTACGGCCGTTTACACCTGAAGTATCCAGTGCACCACGGATGATGTGGTAACGAACACCCGGTAAATCCTTTACCCTGCCGCCGCGGATTAACACGATAGAGTGCTCCTGCAGGTTGTGGCCTTCACCAGGGATGTAGGCATTCACCTCTTTACCGTTGGTTAGGCGCACACGGGCCACTTTACGCATTGCTGAGTTTGGTTTCTTAGGGGTAGTGGTGTACACACGGGTGCACACGCCTCTTCGCTGTGGACAGCTGTCCAACGCTGGGGATTTACTCTTATCCTCCAGAGCTACTCTACCTTTTCTAACTAATTGTTGAATAGTAGGCATTTCTTCCTTTGATTGTTACTTTTTTTAAGCCCGCATTTCGGGACTGCAAAAGTACGAAGATTGTTTTTGATTTTCAAGTGGTTGCGGGAGAAATATTTATTGCAGACAGGGCGCGGGGTATGCGGTGGCGGGGAGCGGGACGGAGGGCGCAGGCAGGTGTTCACGTTCACGGTGGTGTGAACACCCGTGAACGCCTGTGAACACCCGTGAACGCCTGTGAACACTCGTGAACACCTGTGAACACCTGTTTGCGGGAAACGATGCCGCCGGGAGGGGTACAGTTGGCGGCCTTGGTTGAGCAAGCAGAGCGGTTTACAGACCCGAAAACGCTCTATTAAAGTTGATAAAATTCCATAAAAGGCGATAAAATGCCATAAACGGCAAAAAAACGGATGCAAACCGCGCCGAACCGGTGGCGGCCGGGCACACCGTGTGGTGGCGGGCAGGCCGCCGGGTAGTGGCCGCCGGTTACGCCTCCCCTTCTACAATTTTGATCTCCTCGTCGGTGAGGTTGTAAAGCTGATAGACGAGTTGGTCAATTTCTTTTATGTACATAGTAACTTCTTTTGCAGGATCCGAAGCTCGTATACTTAATATGCTATCAACTAAACTTAAAATTGTTTTTTGTTGCTGAATGGTTCCAATCTTTACAGGAATTTGCCTTATATCTTCAGGATATATGCTCGAATAGCTACCCTGCAATGTATCTGTACTTAAAAATTTACTAAAATAATAAGTATTTAAACGTGAATTTAAAATTGCTAAAATATATTGTAAGGACAATCCAGGAATGATTTTTACAGTCCACTTTTTTTCTGGTTTTTGGTATTTTAATAAATCTTCATTCCATAGAAGAACATGCATCAAATTATCATTCGAGTAATAATTGCTTATGTCAAGTGATGCAAAAAACGAGTTGTTTTTTCCACTTATTCTTCTGACTATAATTTTTTCGGATTCAAAAAGCTGAGGATATTTGGCTCGATGAAAATAGTTGACATTCGAAGTATAGTCAATATACTGATTGTCGAACTTGATTGAATACGGACTTATGTTTAATCCCTCAACATATTTTTTGTAACCATCTTTGTAACTATCATAAATAACAGAATCTTTAGTGAATTTTATTGGACTTTCAACTTTTGAGTGTGCAACAACACCTGTATTAATGCAAACTAAATTTCCCAGCAAAATAGAATTGCTATTTAATTTTTGATATATTTCAATATCATTATTATTCACATTAGTTTTAAATGCATAATTTTTTAGTCGCTTATAGAATGACTGTTGGATATCCCTGCCTATGTCTGATATTCCAATTTTTAGCCGAAATTCATCTTCAAACAATTTAGTTTTATTAACTAAATACACGCCGGTTTGCCTTGCAACATCTTCAAATACTACTTGTTTATCGAAATCTATTAACTCAATGATAGAAACGTTTTCCAAAAAGAACTTTCGTAGTTCTGTGGAATGTTTTTCTTTATAAAAGGAGGTTGGTAATATAAACGAGTTATAACCTGATTTTTTTAGTATCTGATAACTCTTAATTATAAACCCTCCGAACAAATCCCAATGACCTGTCAAATAAGGCTTGTAAGTTTCTTCTAAAAAAAGCACTTGGCTTCTATTACTGGCAGATAAATCCCAATTAGATATATAAGGTGGATTTCCAATCACCACATCAAACCCAATGAAAACACCATCTTCATTTAACACTTCTGGAAATTCAAAACGCCACTCAAAGGCATTTTCGTAGATTTTGTTGTTCTTAATTTCTTCTACTTCTAAGCGCAGGGCTTCTACCTCCTTTTCCAGTTTGGCCTGTTTTAGTTTACGCTCTTTGGCGGCTGCACGGCTTTCGCCAAATAACTGCTGCTGGTTGGTAAGGTTGTACAGTTCACCGCTCTGGCGGTTCAGCTTTAGCAGCTTCGGGTCGTTACGGGCTATCTCGGTTCTAAAGTTGCTTTTAATGGTATTGATGATGCCTTCCATCTCGCGCTTCTGCTCCTTGTCGCGCGCGTTACGGTAGGTGGCTACGGCATTGCGGTACCCCTCAATGCTGATCTTGTTCTTTTTCAACGCCTGCTTCAAATCCGCATCCAGCGCAAAGCGGCTGATGAGCGAGTTGCCGGTTTTAATGTTGATATCGATATTGGGCAGCGTTTCCAGCTCCAGTAACCCGCCTGCAACCGTTTTGTAGTAGGCATTTTTCAGCAGCTCAATCCACAGGCGCAGGCGGCATATCTTTACCGAGTTGGGGTTAATATCCACCCCGAACAGGCAGTTCTCTATCAGCGTCTGCTTTTCGTGAAACAGGGTTTGCTGCACCGTTTGGCTGCGCAGGTCTTTGTAGTGGTACTTAAAGGGGTCGTTGTTCTCGTCCAGCACAATCAGCTCATCGTTCACCACCTCCATGCGGTAATCGCGCAGGGTGCGGCCATCGGCGCCCATCAGTATGTTCAGGTCGCTTTTTATGGCAATCAGCTCATTCAGGGCCGATACTAAAAAGTGCCCCGAGCCAACGGCCGGGTCGCATATCTTCAGGCTGTTAATCAGGCTGTTGGCCTCGTGGCGGTCGGTAATGCGGTCATACAGTTCGCTGTAGTCCTTCAATTCCCAGCCTTTGGCCTCGTTAAACTTTTGCACCACGGCGCGGCGTATGGTTTCGCGGCACATGTACATGGTAATAAAGCCGGGCGTAAAAAAAGAGCCGTCCTTATACCCGTTTATCTTCTCAAATATCAGCCCCAGCACCGAGGCGTTAATCAGCGTTTTATTGTCCTCCTGTATCTCCTCGGCCCCCTCGCTGCTAAAATCATAGGCGTTTAAAAAATCAAACAGGTAATCCAGCGTAACAAAACCCCCTTTACGTGTTTTGCCGCTCCCGTCCTTCAATACGGTGGCGCTCAACAAGGGCAGCGCTATATTATCTTCTAAATTGTTAATGAACAGCGTTTGGTGTTCCAGCTCGGTAGGCTCAAACAACGAGGAGTTTAAGTAAGGCACATTGCCAAACAGCCGCATTACCTCCTGGCTGCGCTCGGCCGGGCGTTTGGCCAGCACCCGGAAAAACAGCTTATCCAAGTCGTCAAAGTCCCGTATCTTATCCTTGTTTAAAAAGGTGTACGCCTTATCGCCTTTATGGTAGTTCAATAGCTGCGCTTCCAGCAGTTTCAAAAACAGGATGCGGTTCACCCAGGTAATCACCAGTTCGAGCGCCACAGTATACTGGCGTTCGGCATAGGTTTCGCCGTATTGCGAGGGGCGGTCGAGCCGCGAGATCTTATCGTGGCTGTCCAGGTTGGTAATGGTGTTTTCCAGCAGCGAGCCGGGGTTGCGCTCCCCCTCCTTTTTGCGGCTGATGAGCTTCTTGCTGCCTTCCTTGTACTCATATAAACCGATAATGTGCAGCAGTTCCGAGTAAAATTTAGGTTGCAGCGTATTGCTGTCATTAGCGAACGAGAGCTTGAGCAAATGCACCGGCGACAGTATCTTGAACAGCGGTATCAGCTTCGTATCATCATCCGGGTTATCGTTCAGTGCATACTTACTATAGGTCCTGATATCGAAATAAACCGCTTCTAAACTCAAATCACTATCTGCCAGTAATTTTTCCAGCTCTGCATAAAACCAGGGGTTATCCTTATTATCCGCCTTCTTTTGCTCAAACAGCTTTTTAATGGCGGTGTTGCGGTATATCTTTTTGTCAAACTCGTTGGCATCAATTATATACCACTCAAAAATATTGGTGGCTATCAGTTGCTTTATCTCGTGGCGGTTATGGGTAATGCGCTCGGTAAGGTAATAGAGTATCAATTCGCGCAGCGCCTTTGTGTTGGGCTTCTGCTCACTCAGCATCTCGGTTTTATTGGCAACGCTTTTTACCTCTAATATCACCCCGATAGGGTCGGCAGGAGATTTGCCGGTATGTATCACCAAATCATTTTTACCAATGGGGTTGATCTGGTAACTATCCTTATACCAGCTGAACTTTAAAAAATCAGCCACCAGCGATTTCAGGTGTTCCTCGTCGGCCTTATCGTTAATTTTATTCAGCAGATCGGCAAAATGCTTTTTAAAAAGCTCAATATCGGCACGGTTTACCTTCTCTTTAAGGTAGGCCTTGTTGAGCGCTTGCTTCGGGGTAACAGGTTTAAGGTGCATCGGCGGTTCTGATAGCGTAAATTAATACATAAAATTTTACAATGCCTAATGCCGTATGCAAACCTTAATACGCGCTATATTAAATCGGGGGGGTAATCATTTCAATACGTAACCGTATGGCCGGTATCCGGCAGGCAGTAAACTCAACAGATAAAATTCTGTTCAACGGCTAAGTGCTGTTCATCAGTAATCCGCTACTTTTACCACATGGAGCAACTTAAAGCTGTAATTAACGCCATATCCCCTATGCCAGAGGATGATTTTTGGCTTCTGGCGCCCCTCATAAAATCTTACAGCATTAAAAAGAAGGCGCACCTGCTACAGCAGGGGCAGGTATGCCGGCATATCTGGTTTTTGCAGCAAGGCGTGTTCAGAATGTATTATGCGGATGAAGCGGGTAACCAGATCACTTACCGCTTTGCTACCGCAGGCCATTTCTTTGTGGATTTTCAGAGCTTTATTACCCAGCAGCCCTCGCATTACCACTGGCAGGCGCTTACTTCTGCCGAGGTACTTGCCTTCGCCTATGAGGATGTGCAGCAGTTATACCGCCGGTCGGCTGCGTGGGAGCGCTTTGGCCGGCTGGTTGCCGAGCGTGTATATTTAGAGTTGAATGAGCGGGTAGAAATGCTGCAACTGCTATCGCCCTGGCAGCGCTACCAGCACCTGCTGCGCACCCGGCCCGGGCTATCCGCCCAGGTTTCGCAGCAGCACCTGGCCTCCTACCTCGGCATCAAGCCCGAATCATTAAGCCGGCTGCGCAGGCGGATGCTGCACCCCTGATGTTCAGTATATTTTTTTCAAATTCAGATAACCCTTTCCACATCATGCTGCACTTGTTTCAGCATCCCGCCGGCAGCGCCCATATTAAGGTAACCACGCGGCCAGCGCAACGGTATACTCATCCTGAGGGCTGCTGAAACAAGTCCGGCATTGACCGCATTGTTTATCTTCAGCACATTCATGGATGCGGTACCCCTGCTGTTTTCTTAACCCAGGTTAACGGTTTCGGCTTTGCGGCAACCTTACCTTTGCATGGTTAGTTCTTTTATAAAAACTTAAGAAAACACGTATGATCAAGTTCACCATCCTGTTGAAAAAACGCGCGGATATGACCACCGAAGAGTTTGTGGCCTATCATCGCAACCAGCATGCGCCGCTGTTTAAATCGCTGCCCGAAGTGCAGCAGTATGTTCGCCGTTATGTGCAGGGCCATTTAATTAATGCCAGCCTGCCGGGCCTGCCGCCGCCAAAGTACGATGGCACCACCGAGCTTTGGTTTGATGATGCCGCCTCCATTGGTAAAGTGTTTGCGGCCAGCCGCTATATGGAAATCATACGCCCCGATGAAGAGAAGTTTCTGGACCTGCAGGGCTGCGATTTTTTAATATGCGCAGAAAATGAAGTGATATAACCTGCCTATCAATACAACTGCAACACAAGTGCTGGAAAAATAAAGTGCCAAACTCATCAGCCGCTCGTCCCTCCCCTGGGGAGGGCAGGGAAGGGTTTCTGCGGCAGGGGGAAACTTTATAGTAAGTATTACATTATCTAATGCAATAAAATAAAACTTGCTTGCTTATCCGGCGCAGAACCCCTCCCTACCCTCCCAGGGGAGGGATAAAAGTTAATTTATCTTGTCCAACTGCGGAAGAATTTAAAAATCTTTAGGGCAGTATACCCACTGCAAAAAGTTTCTCCCTGCAACTGCGATGATAAGTTGTCTCTTCGCGGAGGTAAAGCGTAAGCTATAAACCACAAAACCCGGCTTATGGCCGGGTTTTGTGGTTTATACAATTAGCAACTACTGTTTAGGCTTTGCGGCCTTTTTGGTAGTGGTGGTTGTTTTGTTGGTTTTGTAGCGCATATCGGGCGTGCCATCCTTTTTGGTTGGCGTGGCCGATACCTTGGTATCAGTGCTGGTTTTGTAACGCTTATCAGCCGTACCGTCTTTTTTGGTATGCTGTACCTGCTTGGTGGTGGTTGAGGTTTGCACGCTTTGCGCAGCAGCGCTTAAAGCACCCATGCTGATCATCAGCACGGCTAAATAGGTTTTTAGCTTGTTCATGGTATCTGTGTTTGTGTACAGGTTAAACACAAAACTTAACAGATGGTTTATTAAGGAGTTACGATAAATATGCATTCGCAAAAGCTACCGCACTGTTGAGGCTGCCGCCTGCTGCTACCAGTAAACCCTCGCCCCCCTTTAGCTTACCTTAAGCTCCTGGCGCGACTGATACAGCGACCTCACGATGTGGGTAAGCACCTTGTTGGCTTTTATTTCCCTGATGATCCGCTTTTTCAGTTTATGCAGCAGCGGGTCATTACTTACCAGCGACCACTCGTTGTTATGCGAAGTTAGCACCCCCCTGCTGTTTGGCAGCCGCACCAGGTAAGCGTAGCCGCCCTTCCGCATTGCAAGTTCGGAAACACGGAAAATGTGCAATTTACCGTAATAGGTAAACTGAAGGCAAAAATCCCGGAATGCATAGCTGCTTGTCATAGTTGTTCTCCTCCCTGTTTTAATTAATGGTTTAACATTAACCGATCTCCCTATGTTAATTTAAGGCTGCTGGCCTTATTTTAACTTTAACGTAACTAATTCTGCGGATGTTATCCAAAATTAATGCAAAAGATTACTCCCCCAGGTAGTAGATATACGCAAAATGGGCGGTGGTAAATACGCAAAATTTAGCCTTCACAGGGATGCAGGCCCGGTGCTGCCTTACCATTATATCATCGGCAGCTGCACCGGCTAATTACCTGTCGGCCGGGTTCTTTTTGCGCTGCAACAGCATTCCGGTCATTTTAGCCAGCCGCTGCTGCCGGGTCTTTTCCTGCTTTGCGGTAAGTATCCACAGTACATACTCCTTTTTATGCGAATAGGATAAGGATTGCAGATAATCCAGCGCCGCCGGATGCGGCTGCAGGGCAGCAATAACATCAGGCGGCAGCGTAACCTGCCGGGCGGCGGTATCAATATATCCGGCGTAAGGCGTTGCCGGCAGTTCGGCATTACAGGTAGCCGAAACCTTAACCTGCGACGACGGCTTAAAGCGCAGGGCCGTCCAGGTGGCATCAATAGCCGCGGCGGCCACACTGGTTAGGCCGTACTGTTCCGCTTCTTGCCATTCGCCGGTCATGGCCAGGTCTGTAGGTATCTTTGCACTTTTTTTGGGGTAGATCACCCACAGTACGGAGGTATCACTTAACACAGGCTGAACGCGCTGTAAGGCTGCCTTTAACTCTTCGCGGTTTTTTACAAACACCTGTACGCCATCCGCTTTATTGCCGGGGGTAAAATGCAGGTTCAGGCCACCGGGCAACGGTTCCAGCAATGCGGGGTACCCTTCGGGCGCGTTATACAGCAGCCAGTTCTGGCCGGGTTTCATCTGCAGTTTTTTGGCGAGGGCGTTCATGGCTTAAACTTAATAAAAAAATTACGGTAGATACCCCTGTTATCTGTTCACCACATAAAGGCCCTGCAATACAACAGCCCTGGGCGGGCTGCACCAAAACAAAACGGCAGCCTGCAGCCTTGTACAAGAAATATTACTGCAATCATGAAAAACACATTAAAAGCAACAGCAGCCCTTTTGGCGCTGGCCGGATCAATGGCTGCCTGCAAAGGCGGCGCTTCGGGCGAAAAGACGGACTCCACCATGGTAAATAAACAGGTGATGGACTCTACCGCTACCATGAACAGCAAGGCCGGTACCATGGCCGCCGATTCCAATTCGGCCGCTAAGCGCGATAGCAACAGTACCGATTCTGCAAAACGCAAATAGCTAACATCATCAACAAGGCAAGGGGAACGGTAACCATTCCTTTTGCTTTATTATTTGCAGCATCCACTTTTTTTACTGGTAACTGCCATCCAAAGCCGCTTCTACCTGAAGTAAAGCCTTAATTAAAGCGCCTGTGCCAGTTGTAAATGCCTTTTGGCGCCTTTAGGCCGGCTGAGCCACCAGGCCAGCGCCAGGTTAGGCACCCAGCACAACCAGGCTGCCATGCGGTAAGCCGTTACAAACTCTACATGCCCAACGGCAAGCAGCAGCGGCAGCCACAGGCGCAGCGTAACGGCTGCAAAGGTAAGGCTGTAATTCAAAATCATCCAGCGGCGTTGCGCCTCTGCCTGTTTGTGGCGCGTCATCATGTAAGCTGCCGAGGCGGTAAACAGCCACAACAGCGCCAGCGCTGAAAATCCGTAAGCACATACCAAGCCGCCTGTGGCAAAAAAAGCGACGTACAACCCGGTAATACTGCTGGCGGCTACGGCTATTAAATAAATTTGACCTAAAATGCGGTGACTATTGATCTGGCGTTTGCGGCGTTTGGCGTTAAGCTGCGGCCAGCCGGTAAGCAAAGCCAGGCCGCCGGTAAAAATATGGATGTAGAACATCGTATTCCATACGGTATCATTCAGCAGGGCTTTGGGTTTTGATTGCAATAAGCCGGCAGTGTGCATATCTGTAAACACATATAGCAGCGGATATAAGCCTATAGCTATGGCCAGCACTATGGCGGCATTGCGGATAAACAGATTAGCTTTCATCACCTGTGTGCATTTGATTTAACACAAAAGTACTTCTGCTATGGCTGCGTTAGTACACCAAAGCGGTGAACGCCCCGGTTTTGGCGGTAAAAGCAGGAGATAATCGGTTAATTGCTGCCATACGCGGTACTTACAAAACCAAAAGGGTGCCTGCAAGCAGGCACCCTTTTGGTTTTGTAAAGATTAAAATCTGTTACTTGGCCGCACGCAGCATTTTGGCATGCATTATAGTTCCGCTGTAATCAATATCTACGCCAATGGAATCAGTATAATACTTGCCTTTATTAGGCACATCCGTACCATTGAGGCTTACATTGAAAGAAAAATCATTGCCGCTGATTTTGCCATCGGTAATCGGGGCTGTGCCTACCGGGGTTTCTACCGTTCCGGTCAGCTTTGCACCTTCGGCTTTCAGGTTGTAGGTAAGCCCGTAATTACCACCATCCGGGGCGGATACGCTACCAGTCCATTTGCCGGTTAAATCGGCTACCGCGGCAATAGCTACACCCAGGCTGCTGATGAACAGCAAAGCGAATAAGAGTCTTTTTTTCATAATTTTTAATATTAGCAGTTTAATGGTTAGACAGGGTTACATCATTATATGTTACAGCTAATATACATTATTTATAAGTTGCACCACAATAAAAACAATACAGAATACCTGATGCTTCATTTAAGGTATGAGTACCCTATTAACTACCCAAACCGCCCTGCTGATAATGGATTACCAGCAAGGCATTGCCGACCAACTGCCCGGCATTGATGAACTGGCCGCCAAAGTAAACCAGGCAACCGCCGCCGCACGCCAGGCAGGTATAAAAGTAATTTTTGCCAAAGTAGGCTTTCAGGAAGGTTATCCCGAAATCGGCCCCAATACCATGCCCTTTTTTCAGCAGGTAAAGGAGAAGCAGATGCTGAGCGGCGAGCAAAGCCGCCTGATACCGCAGATACAGGTGCAACCCGGCGACACCATTATTGACAAGAAACGCTACGGCGCCTTCGCCGGCAGTAATTTGAGCCTGGTTTTACAATCGCATGGTATACAAAACCTGGTGCTGGCCGGTGTGCGCACCGCCGGCGTGGTATTGTCTACCCTGCGCTTTGCAGCGGATGCCGACTACCGGGTTACCGTACTTAGCGACTGCTGCGCCGACCCGGAACCCGAACTGCACCAGGTGCTGATGGAAAAGGTGTTTCCGATGCAGGCGGAGGTGCAAGGCAGCGGCGATTGGATACAAAGCGTAGCCTGAGTAACCACCCCCATTAACCGGCCTTGCCTGATTGATTACGTAAGGCCGGTGCTTTACTGATCCGATAGGCGGTACAACTATTTTGCCCATCATCCTCCCCAGTACCAAACAGGCTACATATTTTACCATATCGGCTACACCTTAATTATAGGGTTTCAAAAACTTTGTAATCAGTAAATATCAAAAACTATGGAAAACAGAATTGAAGGCAAAGTAGTAGCCATTACAGGGGCAAGCAGCGGTATTGGGAAAGCCACAGCAGAACTGCTGGCTGCCAAAGGTGCAAAGGTGGTTTTGGCAGCACGCAGAGCAGAGAAACTTGAATTGATTGCAGATGCCATTAAAAAGACCGGCGGCGAAGCGGTTTGCACGGAAGCGGATGTAACGCGCCGCGATGAGGTGCAGGCACTCGTAAACCTGGCGGTTACAACTTTTGGCAAAATAGATGTGATGATCAACAATGCGGGTATCGCCCAGTTACACCGCATGGAAGACCTGGATGTGGAGGGTTGGGAGCAGATGATAGACGTTAACCTTAAAGGTACGCTATACGGGATGGCCGCAGCACTGCCTGAATTTAAAAAGCAGGGATACGGGCACATCATCAACATCATATCCACAGCCGGAATTGCCATTGTTCCAACCATGGGTGTGTACGCAGGCACCAAAAATGCAATCCGCACCATCAGCGAAGCATTACGCCAGGAATCTGAGGGGCGCTGGCGGGTAACCGGTATTTCGCCGGGCAATGTTAAAACAGAGTTTGTGAGCCATATCAAAAATGAGGCGCTCAGAAAAACCAGCCAGGAAAAATCCGACCAGATCGCCATTCCTGCGGATGCGATAGCCGATGCCATCGCCTACGCTATCAGCCAGCCAGATAATGTTGATATTGGCGATATTGTGATCCGCCCGGCAGTGCAAAGTTAGTTGATACCCTTACCTGATGAACTACGCAAAACCATGAAACCGGCCCCAGCAGCACCGTTGCGGTTCAACAGCATCTCCAGCCTTCAGCACCGGATGGGGATGCCTGCGCCTTTACATCCACTGATTACCGTTGCTGATTACGACAGTACACCCATCGATCTTGTTGATGCCGGCAGTTGGTATATGCTGGACTTTTATAAGATTACCCTGAAAAGGAATTTTACCGGGAGCATTAAATACGGGCCGGGCACCTACGATTTTAAAGAAGGCGGCATGGCCTTTCTGGCACCTGATCAGCGGGTACAGAAATCGGGCAACCTGAATGATTACCAGGGATACGTACTCTACTTTCATCCGGATCTGTTACAGGGTTACCCGCTGGCACAAACTATCCGGCACTATGGATTTTTCTCTTATTCGGTTTCGGAAGCTTTGTTCCTGTCTGACAAGGAGAAAAATACCATGACGATGCTCTTTCAGGCCATTGTTGCCGAACTTGACCATAACATTGACCAGTACAGCAATGATGTGCTGGTTTCGCAGTTGGAGTTGCTGTTGAACCACAGCAACCGTTTTTACAACAGGCAGTTCATCACCCGGAAAAACCATTACCATAACCTGATTGACCGGATGAATTTGTGGTTAACAAATCAGTTTGATCATTCAGATACGGTGATCAGCGGCTTGCCTTCGCCGCAGGATGTGGCAGCCTACCTGAATGTTTCGCAACGCTATCTTTCTGATATGCTTAAAACACTTACCGGCAAAACCACACAGCAGCACATCCACCTTGTGCTTATCGAAAAAGCGAAAGACCTGCTGAGCCAAAACCAGTTAACAACTGCCGAAATTGCCTACAAGCTGGGCTTTGAGCATCCGCAATCTTTTAATAAGCTATTTAAGCAAAAAACCAATTCATCGCCTGCGCTGTACCGTAAAAATCCGAATCCGAACTGAGCCATAAAAGCTGTTTAAAAATAATCCTATTTAAGTGTTTGGCATTGCGAGGAAGCCCAACCCTCCCCGGTAGGGAGGGCTACAAAATAAGCAAATCGAAAGTCTCCCCTACCGGGGGGAGATTCAGAGGGGGCCGATACTTCGTACCTCGCAATCACAAGTAATATATTTACTCGTTTTAAACAGCTTCTTACAATCAAGATGAAGAACCGGCCGGACTAACTTACTAATTGTGTATAGGTTTAAATGTATAAATTAAGCCGGCGTACCAATTCAAACTGACATCGTACCTGTTTCTATCCTGCCAAATAATTGTATTTTTGCCGTTTCTATATCAACAGGCAAAAAACTCATGAGTCAGCGTATAAAAATTAAGGCAATTTTAGCAAGCACACCTACCGATACCCGGGTAACCGTAAAAGGCTGGGTGCGCACCTTCAGGAACAACCAGTTTATTGCTTTAAACGATGGCTCTACCAACCAGAACCTGCAGGTAGTGGTTGATTTTGAGAACACCGACCCCGAACTGTTAAAGCGCATTACCACCGGCGCAGCCATCAGTGCTACCGGTATGCTGATTGCCTCTTTGGGTAAAGGCCAAAGTGTGGAGGTGAAGGCAACCGAAATTGAAGTTTTAGGCGACAGCGACCCGGAAAAGTATCCGCTGCAACCCAAAAAACACAGTTTGGAGTTTTTGCGCGAGATTGCACATTTGCGTTTTCGCACCCAAACCTTTGGGGCTATATTCCGGGTACGCAACAGCCTGGCCTTTGCCGTGCACCAGTTTTTTCAGGAGCGGGGCTTTGTATACCTGCATACGCCGGTCATCACCGCATCAGATGCCGAAGGTGCCGGTGAAGCCTTTAAGGTAACCAACTTTGACCTGGCCAATCCGCCAAAAACCGAGACCGGCGAGATTGATTACAAGCAGGATTTTTTCGGCAAAGCCACTAACCTTACCGTATCCGGCCAGTTAGAGGGCGAATTGGGTGCGATGGCGCTGAGTGATATTTATACCTTCGGCCCTACCTTCCGTGCCGAAAACTCCAACACTACCCGCCATTTGGCGGAGTTCTGGATGATTGAGCCGGAAATGGCTTTTTATGACCTGGATGATAACATGGATCTGGCTGAGGCCCTGTTAAAATACACCATTAATTACGCTTTAGAGAAAAATGCGGATGACCTGGCCTTTTTAAGCCAGCGTTTGCAGGAGGAGGAAAAAAGCAAGCCGCAGCAAGAGCGCTCGGACATGAGCCTGCTGGATAAACTGCAATTTTGTTTAAGTAATGATTTTGAGCGCCTTACCTATACACAGGCGATTGACATATTAAAGGATTCTACCCCGAACAAGAAAAAGAAGTTTCAGTACCCGATTGAAGGCTGGGGCGCCGATCTGCAATCGGAACATGAGCGTTACCTGGTGGAGAAGCATTTTAAAAAGCCGGTCATCCTCACCGATTATCCGAAGCAGATTAAAGCCTTTTACATGCGCCAGAACGAACTGGATGCCCAAGGGCACGAAACGGTAAGGGCGATGGATATTCTGTTCCCCGGCATTGGCGAAATTGTGGGCGGCTCGCAGCGCGAGGAGCGCTTAGATAAATTGGAGCAGCGCATGGATGAAATGGGCATCCCGAAGGAAGACCTGTGGTGGTACCTGGATACCCGCCGTTTTGGGGCCTGCCCTCATGCGGGCTTTGGTTTGGGCTTTGAGCGTTTGGTGCTGTTTGTAACCGGCATGGGCAACATCAGGGATGTGATACCTTTTCCGCGTTTTCCTAAAAACGCTGAGTTTTAAAACACAAAAAGCCTTTCCTCACCGGGGAGGCTTTTTTATTGGACAGATATTTAATGGTAAGCGCTTAAAAAGTTTGCAGGTAACCATTCTATATCTATATTTAACTAATTATTTAGTTTGATATATGCTTAAGTATCTGCTCCTTGTTCTGCTCTTGCCGCTTACCTGCCTGGGGCAAATTACGCTTAGCGGCAAAATAATTAATTCCAAAAGCAAATCGCCCGTTGCTGATGTAAGCATCTATGTAAATAACACCACCTTAGGCACCAAAACCAATACCGAAGGGCGTTTTTCTTTAACGCTGAACAAGCCGGGGCAATACGAGATCATCGTTTCAGCCATAGGCTTTGAACGTTATACCGGAACTTTCAGGGTTAGCCAAAGCAGTGAACTGGCGGCCATTGCCCTGCAGGAAAAGATAACCGAACTGGCAGAGGTAACCATTAAACCCAATAACGACTGGGAGCGCAATTACGCCATTTTTAAACGGGATTTTTTGGGATATACCGCAAATGCCGCAGCCTGTAAAATTATAAACCCTGACATTTTAGGTTTCGACTTTGATGCCGCTAACCGTACATTAACCGCTTCTTCATCACAATACCTGGTGGTGGAAAATCAAGCACTGGGCTACCGTATCCATTACCAGCTGGACATTTACAGCAAAGATATGAAAGCCGGTATTACTTATTATGCCGGCCCTGCCCTGTTTGAAGAGATGGCCGGCAAGCCGGCGCAGCTGCGGCGATGGAAGAAGAACCGGCTGGAGGCCTACCAGGGCTCGGGTATGCATTTTTTACGCGCGGTATTGTCTAACCAGCCCGATGCCGAAGGTTTCAGGGTGATGCGGCTGATCAGGCCAAAAAAGGACGCTACCTCAACCCTGAAAGCCGCACAAACGCTGGTTTCAACGCCTTTAACCACGGATGCTTATATAAAGCGCACTGATCAGACAGGGCTGTTCGCGCTTACCTTTAAGGATTGCCTTTATATTGTGTACACCAAAAAGCATGACTACAACAATACCCTTAAGGTAGATGCACAGCAAAAGGATGCCAATCATCCTACCAATATCATTACCATTACTGCTGATTATGCCCTGTTTGACAGCAACGGCATCATCATAAATCCCGACAAGGTGCTCTATGAAGGCGGCTGGGGCGCAGGCGGCGTATCGGTGCTGCTGCCGGTTAATTATGAGCCTGTACCATAGGCTACAAAGCGAAGGCTGCAATTAAGTGCTGTTTTCTTGTTTAGAGATTCATGCCCTGTCATTTCGACCGCAGGGAGAAATGGCAGGGCATTTAATCACCAAGCTATCCTGCCCGTCATTGCGAGGTACGAAGCAATCCCTCTGCACTTAGCTGAGACCAGATGCAGAGAGATTGCTTCGTACCTCGCAATGACGCGGTGGTAGATGCCTGATGACTAACAGCCGAAGATTTCTTCCTGCGGTAGAAATCACAGAAGATTATGCCTGCTACCGTTTTTTTAAACGCTTTATTTTATCAGGGCGCCGAATCTATCAGCACCACTTTAACCACCGTGTTGCCGGGATTGGTAATCTGGGCAGTACTATTATAGGCTTGCGCCGTAATGGCGATGCTTCCGATGGCATGTTCATAGCTATAGGAAATTCCGTTATACACCTCGGGCAACTGCTCGTAGTGCGCTCCATTGTCGTAAGACAGGTACACCAATATACCGCCATTGGTGTTCAGGTAGCTGTCAATTTCAGCAACATCTAAAATCGTAGTCCAGTTACGGCCACCATCAGTAGTCTTCCAGCTTGTCGAAGTAGTAGTAAAAGGGATGGTTTTTGTATTGTTATTCTCTACATACTCTTTTTTTACGCATGAAGTGGCGGCTACCATCAGCAACAGGCAGCAGCAGGCAATAGATAAAATTCTTTTCATAATACAGTTATGTTTATTTATACAGATGTATAGATGTGCAAAAAGGTGTCACGGTTTAATCAGCATTTTACAAAAAAATTAACCTCAATAAAAAAGGCGGCCTGTTTTACAGGCCGCCTTGTACTTTATCAGTGAGTTGCTTACTTGGCTTCTTCTTCCTCAGGTGCTTTGTCTTCACCTTCGCGCTTTTTGGCGGTAACCTTCATTTCGTTGGCTTCTTTATCGAAATCCACTTCCATAACGTCGCCTTCGGCCAGTTCGCCCTTCAGTATTTCCTCCGCAATCGGGTCTTCCAGGTATTTCTGAATGGCACGCTTGAGCGGGCGGGCGCCAAAGTTCTGGTCGTAACCGCGCTCGGCAATTACCTCCTTGGCATTTTCGGTCAGCTCGATGGTGTAACCCAGTGAGTTGATGCGGCCGAACAGCGACTGCAGCTCGATATCGATAATCTTAAAGATGTCCTCTTTGCTTAAAGAGTTAAACACTATTACATCATCCACGCGGTTTAAAAACTCAGGTGCAAAGGCGCGTTTCAACGCGTTTTCAATCACTCCCCTGGAGTGTGCGTCAGCCTGGTTCAGTTTGGCAGCCGTGTTGAAACCCACACCCTGGCCAAAATCCTTCAACTGGCGTGCGCCAATGTTAGAGGTCATGATGATGATGGTATTCCTGAAATCCACCTTGCGGCCTAAGGAGTCGGTCAGCTGGCCTTCATCCAATACCTGCAACAGAATATTGAACACATCCGGGTGCGCTTTCTCGATCTCATCCAGTAACACCACAGCGTATGGCTTGCGGCGTACCTTTTCGGTTAACTGTCCGCCTTCTTCGTAACCTACGTAACCCGGAGGCGCACCCACCAGGCGCGACACGGCAAATTTTTCCATGTACTCGCTCATGTCAATCTGGATCAGTGAATCCTCAGTATCGAACATAAAGCGGGCCAGCTCTTTGGCTAATTCGGTTTTACCAACACCGGTAGGGCCTAAGAAAATAAAGGAACCTATCGGTTTCTTCGGGTCTTTTAACCCCGCACGGGTACGCTGAATAGCTTTCGCTAACTTCTTCACCGCATCATCCTGGCCGATAATCTTATCCTTAATCTTATCGCCCATGTTCAGCAGCTTCTGGCTGTCGGCCTGGCCTACCTTCTGCACCGGGATGCCGGTCATCATGGCTACTACTTCGGCCACGTTATCTTCGCTTACGGTATAACGCTTGGCTTTGGTTTCGGCTTCCCAGCTGGTTTTAGCCTGCTCCAGTTCTTCCAGCAAATGCTTTTCGGTATCGCGCAGTTTTGCCGCTTCCTCGTATTTCTGGCTGCGTACCACGCGGTTCTTCTCTACCTTTATCTGCTCAATCTTCTGCTCAATATCCAGTATCTCCTGCGGTACATGAATATTGGTTAAATGCACACGCGAGCCTGATTCGTCCAGTGCATCAATGGCCTTATCCGGCAAAAAGCGGTCGGTAATGTAACGTGCCGTTAAATTCACACAGGCCTTTATCGCTTCATCGGTATAAGTTACACCGTGGTGCTCCTCATACTTATCCTTGATGCGGGTTAAAATCTCGATGGTTTCATCAATTGATGCCGGCTCTACCATTACCTTCTGGAAACGGCGGTCTAAAGCGCCGTCCTTTTCAATGTACTGACGGTACTCGTCTAACGTAGTGGCACCAATGCATTGTATCTCTCCTCGGGCTAAGGCCGGTTTAAACATATTGGAGGCATCCAATGACCCTGAAGCGCCACCGGCGCCCACAATGGTATGGATCTCATCAATGAACAGGATCACATCCGGAGATTTTTCCAGCTCGTTCATCACGGCCTTCATGCGCTCCTCAAACTGACCGCGGTACTTGGTACCGGCTACCAGCGAGGCTAAATCTAAAGTAACCACCCGTTTGTTGAACAATACGCGCGATACCTTGCGTTGCACAATGCGCAGCGCCAAACCTTCGGCAATGGCCGATTTACCTACACCCGGCTCACCGATCAGGATCGGGTTGTTCTTTTTACGGCGCGACAGGATTTGCGATACACGCTCGATCTCCTTCTCGCGGCCCACAATCGGGTCCAGTTTGCCATCCTCGGCAGCTTTGGTCAAATCGCGGCCAAAGTTGTCCAGCACCGGGGTTTTTGATTTAATGTCAGACACCTTTTTAGGCTGGCTGAAAGAATCGTCCTCCTTGTAATCGTCCTCTCCTCCGGTGGATGAACCCGGCATCTCGTCGGTAATGTTGTTCTTATGCGATTCTACTTCGTTCTTAAACACATCGTAATTCACATTGAACTGCATCAGCAACTGGGAAGCGATGTTGTCCTCATCGCGTAAAATCGACAGCAGCAAATGCTCAGTGCCGATAATATCGCTTTTAAATATCTTGGCCTCCAGGTAAGTAATCTTCAATACCTTTTCGGCCTGCTTGGTCAGCGGTATGCTGCCAATATGTACGTTGGTGCCGCTGGTGCCCTTTACGGCATCCTCTACTGCGCGGCGCAGTTTGGCGGTATCCACATTCAAGCCTTTTAATAACTTAATTGCTATACCATCGCCATCACGGATGAGCCCCAGCAGCAGGTGCTCCGTACCAATATAGTCATGCCCGAGGCGCAAGGCCTCTTCCCTGCTGTAGGAAATGACATCTTTAACACGTGGCGAAAACTTAGCTTCCATAAATACCTTTCAAATATATAGGTGAATATCTGCCCGCCGGTAGCCGGCTTGCAAACGATAATATACTGTTAACAACAATACTGCCAATATGGGTTGATTTAAGGCGCAGTTACCGTAATTATTTCGCAATCTATTAAACATTGCCATAAATCAAATCAACCGCCCTAAAATAATTAGTTAACGTTGATTTTACCGGTATACGTATCTGGTATACTGATGTTTGATGGTATATATTTTAAATAGTTTAAATTTTAACCTTATAGCAATTCGCCCTTCTGCTATTCTTACAGGTGGCATCCGCCACTGCTGCCATAGCGTCAGTAAATGTTTAATGTGCTTTAGCTGAAACTTAATAGTTAACACACAGGTTTTGTATGGATAACTTAACAAACGATGAGATTTCAAAACAAGATATGCCTGGTGAGCGGCGGAACGTCGGGAATAGGCCGTGCCGCTGCCGAGCAGTTTGGCCGCGAAGGCGGAACTGTAATAGTAGTGGGCCGCAAGCCCGATGAAGGCGCCGAAGTAGTAAAGGCCATACAAGCGGCCGGTAGCGAAGCCTTGTTCTTACAAACCGATATTGGCGACCCGGCGCAAATTGAACAGTGCGTTAACACCGTAGTGGAAAAATACGGCCGGATAGACGTTATTGTTAACGATGCCGCCATGATGACCTTTACCCCTATTGTTGACCTGAGCATTGAGGACTGGGATAAAGTGATGCAGGTAAACCTGCGCTCCATGTTCCTGTTCTGTAAATATGCCTTGCCGCACATGAAGGGCGGGGCGTTTGTTAACCTCAGTTCGGTACATGCGCATGAAACTACCCCTAATGTATTGCCCTATGCCGCTACTAAGGGTGCCATAGAAGCCTTTACCCGAGGGCTTTGCCTGGAGTATCCTTCCACACAGGCCCGCTTTAACTGCGTGGCGCCCGGTGCGGTAGATACCCCTATGCTGTGGGATAACCCCAATGTAAAGGATGGCAAGGAAAAGATACAGGGCGCCATCGGCAAGCCTGAAAACCTGGCCGCCGCTATCTGCTTTCTGGCTTCTGATGAGGCGGCCTACATTAACGGTACTACCCTGGTCGTAGACGGTGGCCGCCTGGATATTTTGTAGGGCGCAGGTTATTTAAATTGATGAATTATAAATGTTTAATGCCGGATTCTGTGTAACGAAGGCTGAAAGTGGCTATTCCATTATCCGGCCTTTATCATTCCATGCCCGGCATTTTTTTTAAAAGTATATGCTATATGAAAAGTAAATTCATGTTCAGTACGGGTATAGAAAACAGCTACCCCACTATAATGGTAAACGGCCAGAAGCAGCGGGTAGATGAACTGGAAAAAACCGGCCATTACGAGCACTGGAAGAAAGACTTCGCTTTGGTTAAAGAGATGGGGATTGAGTTTTTGCGCTGGGGGCCGCCCTATTATAAGGTTCATACCGCCCGGGGCCAGTATGACTGGAGCACTGTAGATGAGCCTATGGCGGAGTTAAAACGGTTAGATATATGCCCGATTGTTGACCTTTGCCATTTTGGCGTACCCGACTGGATAGGCGATTTTCAAAACCCTGATTTTCCGCAATATTTGGCAGAATATGCCAAAGCCTTTGCTGCCCGTTACCCGCATGCTACCCTGTACACCCCCATTAACGAAATTTTTGTTACTGCTATGTTCTCGGGCCAGTACGGGTGGTGGAACGAGTGCCTGAGCAGCGATAAAGCCTTTGTAACCGCCCTTAAGCATTTGTGCAAGGCCAATGTAATGGCCATGCACGCCATACTGGAAGTGCAGCCCGATGCCACTTTTATTCAAAGTGAATCTTCGGAATATTTTCATCCCGAAAACCCCGCTTGCCGGCACCTGGCGCATTTTTTAAATGAAAAGCGTTTTCTGTCGCTCGATTTATCGTACGGGCATCCGGTGAGTGTAATGATGTATAAGTACCTGCTGGAAAACGGCATGACGGATGCAGAATACACCTGGTTTCATGACCATCAGGTAAAGGCCCGGTGCATTATGGGTACCGATTATTACATCACCAATGAGCACATGGTACATGCCGATGGCAGCACCTCCGCCTCGGGCGAGGTATTTGGTTACTATGTGATCACCCACCAGTATTACGACCGCTACCGCCTGCCCGTAATGCACACCGAAACCAACATTGCCGAACCTAATGCGGTACTGTGGCTGCAAAAGGAATGGGCCAACCTGTACCGCTTTAAGCAGGATGGTTTCCCGATTGTGGGGTTCACGTGGTTCAGCCTGCTGGACCAGGTAGACTGGGATTCGGCCCTGCGCGACCCGGCCGGCAATGTTAACCCGTTAGGCTTATATGACCTTAACCGCAAGATACGCCCGGTAGGCGAAGCCTACAAAAAACTAATTGAAGACTGGAAACCCGTGCTGGCGGAAGAGGCTTTCGGTATACAGACTTATTTGTAAATTATATAAGCCGGTTACCGGCGAAAGACGGGTAGAATAAGGACAGGAGATACCTGCCCTTTTTTTGCGTTAGGGATAGTAACGAAAATCCCGCAGCGACAGCGAGGACTTTCAGTGGATCAATGGCTTAACGTAAAGTAGTAAACTTGTCCCTCCCTCGGGAGGGACAATACCGGATATTGATTAATTCTGCCAATTCTTCCATTCTGTAAATTCTGATTCAGATATTTGCTTGTAAACAACAACGCTACATGGCCGACGAAAAAATAATATTCTCGATGGCGGGGGTAAACAAAATTTACCCGCCTCAAAAGCAAGTGCTCAAAAATATCTACCTGTCGTTCTTCTATGGCGCCAAAATCGGCGTTATTGGCTTGAACGGTTCGGGTAAATCATCGGTATTAAAAATTATTGCCGGGCTGGATAAGGCCTACCAGGGCGAGGTGGTATTTTCTCCGGGCTATACCGTAGGTTACCTGGCGCAGGAGCCGGAGCTGGATGCTGACAAAACCGTAAAGGAAGTGGTGGAAGAAGGCGTAGCCGAAATTACCGCTATCCTGAAAGAATACGAAGACATCAACGAAAAGTTCGGCCTGCCCGAATATTACGAGGATGCCGATGCGATAGACAAACTGCTGGCCCGCCAGGGCGAACTGCAGGACAAGATAGATGCCACCAACGCCTGGGAGCTGGACACCAAACTGGAACGCGCGATGGATGCCCTGCGCTGTCCCGACCCGGATGCGAAGATCGGCGTACTATCAGGCGGTGAGCGCCGCCGGGTGGCTTTATGCCGCCTGCTGCTGCAGGAGCCGGATGTATTGCTGTTAGACGAGCCGACCAACCACCTGGATGCGGAATCCATCGACTGGCTGGAGCAGCACCTGAAGCAATACAAGGGCACCGTTATCGCGGTAACCCACGACCGCTATTTCTTAGACAATGTAGCCGGGTGGATATTAGAGCTTGACCGTGGCGAAGGCATCCCGTGGAAGGGCAACTACTCGTCATGGCTCGACCAGAAAGCCAAGCGGTTAGCACAGGAAGAAAAAACAGAAAGCAAGCGCCAGAAAACGCTGGAGCGTGAACTGGAGTGGGTAAAAATGGCGCCCAAAGCCCGCCATGCCAAAGGCAAGGCCCGTTTGGCTAACTATGAAAAGCTGGCCTCCGAGGAAACCAAGGAGCGCGAAGATAAACTGGAGCTGTTCATTCCGCCCGGCCCACGTTTGGGTAACGTGGTAATTGAGGTAAATAATGTAACCAAAACCTATGGCGACAGGGTATTGTTCGAGAACCTGACCTTCTCCTTGCCGCCTGCCGGCATTGTGGGTATCATCGGCCCTAACGGTGCCGGTAAAACTACGCTGTTCCGGCTGATTACCGGGCAGGAACAGCCGGATGCCGGTACTTTCCGCGTAGGCGAAACGGTGGCATTGGGTTATGTAGACCAGTTGCATGATGACCTGGATGCCGGCAAATCGGTATGGGAAAATATTACCGACGGGCAGGAAACCATCCTGCTGGGCAACCGGCCGGTAAACTCCCGTGCCTATGTGTCCCGCTTCAACTTTAACGGCGGCGATCAGCAAAAAAAGGTGAACGTACTATCGGGCGGTGAGCGTAACCGGGTGCATTTAGCCATTACCCTTAAAAAAGGCAGCAATGTACTGTTGCTGGACGAGCCTACCAACGATATTGACGTAAACACCCTGCGTGCCCTGGA
Source organism: Mucilaginibacter sp. (assembly GCF_965200995.1). Taxonomy (GTDB): domain Bacteria; phylum Bacteroidota; class Bacteroidia; order Sphingobacteriales; family Sphingobacteriaceae; genus Mucilaginibacter. The sequence continues at coordinate 570,986 of NZ_OZ241743.1, forward strand.
AGAAGCGCTGGAAAACTTTGGCGGCTGCGCCGTGGTCATCAGCCACGACCGCTGGTTCTTGGACCGCATCTGCACCCACATCCTCGCCTTTGAAGGCGACTCGCAGGTTTACTTCTTCGAGGGCAACTATTCCGAATACGAAGAAAATCGCAAAAAACGCTTAGGCGACCATACGCCACACCGCATTAAGTACAAGAAGCTGGTGGGTTGAGTATAGAAGCAAATATAAAAAATTCCACAACGCGTCATTGCGAGGTACGAAGCAATCCTCGACTATGCAATTTAATCTTGCAAGCCCGCCCTGTAAGCAGAGGATTGCTTCGTACCTCGCAATGACGCGTTTTTTATTAACACAAATACGTCAAAACGGCACCACCACCTTCACACACACATTTCGCCCCATACTATAAATACCGCTGCGGCCGTTGGGCGAGGCGGCGTAGTATTCAAAGTATTTCAGCCGGTTGAGGTGTGATTGATAAGCAACATCAAATACATTGTTGATTTGTAATTGCAACTGTAAAGTGCAGCGTTTGCTGTACTGTATTTCCGCTCCGGCACCTATATCCACCAGCGTATAACCGGGAGTAAAAGTTTCGGTATTATTGAGGGCCAGGTAGCGGTGCTGGGCAGCATTGATGTCGGCTTCAGCCTTCAGGTTGATGGCTTTTACGGTACGCCACTGTAACTGTATTTCCTGGCTAACACTGCTTAGCAGGTGCACGGGCGGTATCAGCGGCAGGTATTCGCCCTGTTGTTGGGTACCGCGAAAGGCGGCACTGCGGTTGTAACCGCAGGTTAGGGCCAGCGCATTGTTAAAGGTAAAACCTTTTAAGGCTGCGGGGTGCAGGCCGAAGGTAGCCTCCAGTCCATACAGTTGTGCTTTGGCCTGCTGGTACTGGTAGGTTTTGTTGCCCTGCGCATCGGTAATGGAACTACCATCGGCATCCAGTAACCGGCTCAAAAATATGTAATTGGAGATGTGATTATTGAATAAGCTCAGCGTGGCAGAAAAATTGGGATTGCTTACGTCTACGCCTAAATCTTCCTGTAAAGAGAACTCGGGTTTAAAACTACGGTTGCCTAAGTATACAATATGTGCGCCGGGATCAAGGCCGTTAGCCGCATATTCGGTAATGCTGGGCGCCCGGTAGCCGCGGGCGATGTTGGCTTTCAGGCTTATCTGCTCACTCAAGGCATAGGTACTGCCTGCACTCAGCGACAGGCCGCCGAAACGTTTGTCAAATGCCGGGAACTGCAGGTAGGCGCCGGTTACACCGGCTCCGCTAACGCGTGTATCGAAACCGGTAGCCGGGTTGGCAGCCGTATAAAAATCGCTGCCGCTTAAATAGCGCTTATCATACCGCAAACCGGCACTCAGGGTAAAACGTTCGTGCTTCCAGCGGGCAAAACCGAAGGCCCCGGCATCAAACAGGCGGTAATCGGGTACCGGAAAATCGGTGGCATCCTGGCTGGCATTGCTCTGGTACATGCCGTTTAAGCCAAAAGACAGCTCTATACCGGCTACAGCAGGTGCATTATAGTTGAGGCCATAGTTTAAGGTATTCAGGCGCAGATACATGCCTGCCTGGTCGGGCTGCGTGGGGTGGTTAAACTCGCGCCTGATGTTTTGCTGAAAGGCCAGTAAGGCATCCACATCCCCGCCGCCCAGCCGGTAGTGGTTTTTGGTGTACAGGCGGTAGTGCTGTATATGCTGTATCAGCGGGCTCAATCGGTAGCTGTTCAACATAGCATCGCTTACCAATGGCCGGTTTTGCACATCATCAGCCGCCCCTTCATTAGCCTGATAAGTAAAACGCCGGGTGAGCGAATCGCGGCTGCCATCGGGTATGCCCTGCAGGTTATCATATAAAGTAACATTAAGCGAACTGTAACCTTCGCTGCTTACATGCTTTACGGTGGCCGAGGCGTTGGTTTCCCTGAAACCGGTGTTGTACACCCGGCCATCTATAGTGTTTATGTAGTTTTTAGCGATGCGATAAGAGCCTCGCAGGATATATGACCAGTTGCCCCTGCCATAAGTGAGCCGCAATCCATTCCCAATCAGCCCGTTGTTGCTTTGGTACTCGGATAAGAATTTACCGTGCAGCGTGCTGTCCCGCTCCTGCGGCATAGCCGGGATAAGCCCCACCACACCGGCCACGGCATCAGAACCATAAATTAAACTTGAAGGGCCTTTTACTACTTCTGCCCTGCCGATGTTGTAGGCATCCACCTCGATGCCGTGCTCATCGCCCCACTGCTGCCCCTCCTGCCGTATACCATCATACAAGGTAAGCACCCGGTTATAACCTAATCCGCGTATAAAAGGCTTCGATATATTGGGCCCGGTTTTAACGGCGTTTAAGCCGGGCACATTCTTTACCAGTACGTCTATGATGTTACTTTCAGTGGTACGTTCAATGGCCTTAACAGAAACGCCGATAACAGGTATCGGGTTCTCGCGGGCCTGCGTAGCTTTAGAAACGCCGGTTATTACCACCTCGGTAAGTACACCAGGCACAGGTTTAAGCTTTATACCATACTCGTTTTTATAAGTAACCGCTAAACTGTCTGTTTGGTAGCCCACGCAGGAAACCACCATAACAGCACGAATTGCCGGCGAAGGAACTTTTAAGGTAAAACGGCCTTCGGTATTGGTAGTACTGCCCGTATGCGTACCGCGCAGATGCACTGCGGCATCGGGCACGGGCTTACGGGTGCCGGCATCCTGCACATAGCCGCTGAGTACGCGCTGTTGTGCCCGTAAGCCTGAACTGCCAAGGCAGATAAATAGGATAAGGTAACCACACTTCATAAATTCAACAAAGCAAACAAATAAAATTAGATAACCCTAATTTTTGCATAAAGGTTTGTTTTATTCATATTTGCTGTTAAAAACATTGATGCATACGCTTACCGAAGAAAATTACCTGAAAGCCATCTACCGGCTTGCACAACGGCCGGGTGAAAAAATTACACCTACGGCTATTGCTGATAAACTGGGCAATAATCCGGCTTCGGTAGTGGATATGATCAAGAAGCTGTGCGATAAGCAACTGATTACGTATGACAAGCGAAAGGGAGCGCTGTTAACCAACAATGGCCAGCGCGATGCTACGCTGATTGTACGCAAACACCGGCTATGGGAGGTTTTTTTGTTAGAAAAACTGGGGTACAGCTGGGAGGAAATCCACAATATAGCCGAAGAGTTAGAACACATCAGCGATGCTACATTAGCCGACCGGCTGGATAAGTTTTTGGGCTTTCCGGAATATGATCCGCACGGCGACCCTATCCCGAAGGCCAACGGTAAAATGCCGGCCATACCTTCGGTTACTTTGGCCGAGGCCGAACCGGGTACGCTGTGCCGTGTAGCTGCCGTAAAAGATACCAGTACAGATTTTTTGCAATACCTGAAAAAACTCAACATCCATATCGGCACTAAACTGCAGCTGCTGGAGAGGATTGCCTTTGACCAATCCTCCATTATCCGCATCAATAACGAAGCTGAGCTGACCGTTTCACAGAAATTTAGTGAAAGTATACTCATCAGTTAAGCAAAACGTAGTTTATAAACTGCCGCCGCAATCAATAAAACCCCTATAACTCGAACCGCTGCCTCAGTTTCTCTTCTTCCAGGTCCAGTTCCCACAACTGTTTCCTGATGATTTCTTCATCGTACTCTACCTTGTTATTTATTTTTTGCAGCAACTGGCGTTGCCGGTTTAACAGGTCGGCATTAATCTCCTTATACCGGCTGGTGGTGGCTTGCAAGGCTTCGTCCCCGTGCTCGTCCGGCGCATTGGCAGTAACAAAAAACTGGTAGTTCTTCACTATCATCTGCTCATAACCTGCCAGTAACGGGTTATTGCCGAGGTCTTGTGCGTAAGTTTCGTACAGGGTATTCAGCACCAGTTCTGCCCGTTTCCTGCGGATCAGAGCCTCCTGCTCCTCTGATGACAGCGGATAATCTTCATCCCTGAGGTTTAGCCACCGGGCCAGCCAGGGCAGCGTAAAGCCCTGCAGTACCAGCGTAATAATAATTACCGAAAACGTAATAAACAAAATCAGATCACGGTGAGGGAAAGGTTTGCCGTTGCCGGCAGTTAAGGGTATGGACAAGGCAGCGGCCAGCGAAACCACACCGCGCATACCCGCCCAGCCAAACAGCAAAGGCGCCCGCCAGCCGGGATTTGCCTTTGCCGTGCTGATAAATCTGCTTATAAATATAGTGAACGCCGAAGTGCCTAAGGCCAAGAGTATACGGCTCAAAATAAGGGCTGCACTAATAATTAAACTGTAAACAACAGCCTGTAAAAGTGCAGTACTGTGGAGCTGCTTAATTACCGCCGGAAACTCCAGCCCGATCAGCATAAAGGTAACCGCATTGAGCAGAAACACCAGCGCCTCCCAGGTATTGTTGGCCTGCAGGCGGCTGATATGGCTTAGCATCACCTGGCTTTTGCTGGACAGGAACAGTCCGCCGGCCACCACCGCCAGCACCCCGGAAAAGTGCATGGACTCGGCCACTACATACATGGTATAGGGCGCAATAAAGGTAAGCACCGTATCTATATTGGTAGTGGTAGGTAGCCAGCGGTGTATGGCATAGTACCCTAAGGCAATTACCATACCTGTGGCTATACCCATACTTACCACCAAAAAGAAACTGCCTACCGCCTGGTGCCACACAAAGGCGCCCGAAATAATAGCCGCTATGGCAAACCGGTAAATAATTAAACTGGTGGCATCGTTCAGTAAACTTTCTCCCTCTATAATAACGATGGTGCTTTTCGGCACTTTTACATCCTTTAATACGGTGGTTGCCGCAATGGCATCTGTAGGGGCGATAATACCGCCCAATAAAAAGCCGGCCGCCAGAGTAAAACCGGGAATGAGGGAATGCGACAGCCATGCAATGATACATGCCGTAAGCAGCACAATGCCGAAGGCAAAAGAATTAATTACCCTGCGCCATTTCCAGAATTCTTTCCAGTAGGTATTCCATGCTGCCGAGTAAAGCAGGGGCGGCAGGAAGATCAGCATAATAATTTCGGGGTTGATTTGTAAGGCAGGCACACCCGGAATAAAACTTATGCCCAGCCCACTGCAAACCAGCACCAACGGATATGATAGCTTTAGCCGCTGCGCCAGCATTACAATAAAGAAAATAACAACTAATAATATCAGGTAATAACTAAAGGCTGTATGCATACATAATAACGAATAGCAAATAATAGGCAGTATACAATAAAAACGCTGCTTTAGATTACAAAACAGACAATTTATGAAGTATGAAGAACCATATTAAATAAAAATGGCTCAAACTATACCTGTAAGCCGCTGATAAACAAATTGGACTTACCGGAGTGTAACCAACAACCGCTTGCACGTCATAATCACCAATCGACTTTATTATTCCACATCCTGAGCGGCTTATCAGCGATAAAGCCGATGATGCTGACAAACCGGGACAAAAGCCTTAAAGCGCAGGTTACCCTGCTTGATGCCTCCGCATCAGGCAGAACGTAAAAGCCGGAAACAAAGGATGGCGGAAAGCGCCGGCACTGCCCCAGGCGCCGGAAAGCAGAACGCTCTTTTACCTTGCTATTCAATGACAGCATAATTGCGCTACGGTACAGGTATCGCCGCGAAAGTTTTGAAAGTGTGTACTTTTAGCCTGCGCCATGATTCTTATAAAGTTATTCCTTTGTGGAGATAGCTTCTGCCGTACAGGGACTAATTGAGCTCCTGATACTCATCAGCGTTTTACATACCGGTTAAAATTGCCTAAATTTGCCAAATTTAAATTTTATATTTTTTAACATGCGCATCTCCTATCTGTTAGGATTATTAGTTATTGGCATTCTGGCTACATCATGCTCATCCATCAAAAACATCAAGTATTTTAAAGACATTTCAGATAGCGCCGAGGTTACGCACATAGCCGACCTGAGTTATACGCCACCCAAAATACAACCGGACGATATTCTTTCCGTTAATATTCAAACACCCGATCCTGTTGCAACACAAGCCTTAACCCAGGGCAGCATCCAGAGCTCGGCCGTTGGCAATACCTCAACCGGCAGTACCGGCGGGCAAACCATAACAGGTTACCTGGTAGACAGCAAGGGGAACATTGAATTACCTGTATTGGGCATAATTAACGTAGCAGGCATAACAACAGAACAGGCCAGAGAGGTAATTCGCACCAAAGCGGCTACCATTTACCAGAAACCATCTGTAAATTTAAGATTTGCCAACTTTAAGGTTACCGTTTTTGGCGAGGTGAATAAGCCTGGCACCTATGTGGTATCTAACGAAAAAGTAAATGTTTTAGATGCTTTGGGGCTGGCCGGCGATTTAACTATTTACGGCAAAAGGGACAATATTACGCTGATACGCCAGAGCAGCAATGGTGCAAGGGAAATGGTTAAACTGGATTTAACCAAAAGTAAAATCCTTACTTCGCCTTACTATTACCTGCGCCAGAATGATTATCTGTACATAGAAACCTCTAAAACTAAAGTAGCAGCCTCAGACGCTATACAAAGCAGAAACATCGCCATTATTACCACTGCTGTAACTGCACTGATCTCTGTAATTGCAATTTTAATTTCTGCGAACCGTTAATCTTCTCACATTCCGCCCATGCCATTGAATTCAAAAGATAAAAATTCTCCTGTTTCTGCTACTTTTAAAAATGAGCCGGTTACTACCATTGACTTTAAAAAAATCATACGGGAGATTATTAATGTCTGGTATCTTTTTTTAGGCGGCGTAGTGCTTTGCGTTGCCATGGCTGCGCTGTATACTTATTTAGTGTCGGCAGAATGGAAGGTGAACAGTAAAATACTGGTAGAAGATTCAAAAAACGCACCCTCAGGCTTAGGAAACGCCAGCGGCCTGGGTGCCGACTTTAGCTCCATATTCAACGCCAAAAGCAGTGCAGATAACGAAGTACAAATGCTGAAATCGAGGCAGTTGATGACCAACACCGTAAAGCAGCTTCAGCTTAATGTGCGCACGTATAGCGTAAATGGGTTAAAAAGCACTGAAATTTATCAGGAATCCCCCTTTAAGGCAGAGGTAAAGTACAAGGTAGATACAGTGCTTTTCCGCCGTTATACCATCAGCTTTATCAATAATAATAAATTCAGGCTCACTAACAGTAAAGATGACATAGACATTGTAGCAACTGTTGATCAGCCTGTAAAGCTGAAGCAGTATGATTTAACCGTTAGTCTTTTCCCCGGCCGCCAGGCCAGGGGTACCTACGCGGTGAACATAGAATCTACCGATGCTACCGTTACGGCACTTAATGAGAGCTTTACGGCTGCCTTATCAGACAAGCAGGCCTCAACCATTGATCTGCAGCTTACTTATCCCCACCCCAAAAAAGGCGAAGTAATCTTAGATCAGCTGATGAACCTGTACCTGCTCTCAAATCTCCAGAAAAAGGTAAAGATTGCAGACAAAACAATTGCCTTTATCGACAATCGTATTTCGTTGGTTGGCACCGAGCTTAACAATGTGGAGCGCGAGTTTGAGCGGTATAAAACCAGGGAGAGCATTGCCGATATCAGCACTCAATCCAAAGTACTGGTGAGCAGCGCCAGCGAGTACTACGATAAACTGAACCAGCAGGAAACACAGCTTAATGTATATAATGATTTAGTAAAGCTGCTTAACAATCCCAGTAATAAATCAGTTATCCCCAGTTCTATGATCGCCCCCGGCGATGTGGGGTTTGGCCAGACCATCAATGTGTATAATCAATTGCTGATTGACCGCGACAGAGCCACCTTAGGCTACAAACCCGGCAGCCCCATTATACAAAATTTCGATAAGCAGATAGAAACGGCGCGGCAATCCCTGCTGAAAAGCATTGAGGGATCTAAAAAGGCCCTGCAAGCTACATTAAAGACCTTAAAAGTACAAAACAACAGCTTTACCAATCAGCTGCAGCAGGTGCCTGCAAAAGAACGCGGCTACCTTGATTTCCAGCGTAAGCAAAGCCTGAAACAAGATCTGTATCTATACCTGCTGCAAAAGAGAGAAGAAACTGCAATTTCAAAAACTTCTACCATTTCCAGTTCCAGCATTGTGGATGATGCAAAGAGCGACTTCTTTCGTGCCTCGCCCAATAAGCGCATTGTTTATTCCTTAGGCTTTTTAATGGGCTTAATCTTACCTACGTTCTATTTATTTATTGCGCAGCTATTCAATACACGCATAAAATCAAGGGAGGATATTACCGCGGCTACCAACATTGCGGTAATTGGTAATATCAGCAACAACAGCACAGGGGAAAACCTGGTTACCATACGCAATTCCCGGTCTGTAATTTCTGAGCAGTTCAGGAGCATGCGAACCAAGATGAACTATCTGGTTGATCAGAACCAGCCCAATGTAATCCTGTTTACATCCAGCATGAGCGGCGAAGGGAAAACTTTTATCTCCTTAAATTTAGGCAGCTCATTGGCGCTTAATGACAAGAAGGTTATTTTTATTGAGTTAGACTTGCGTAAACCCAAGCTTTCTGAAGCCATTGGAGTAGACCATAATGCTTACGGGTTCAGCAACTTTGCAATTTCAGATACCTATGATCTGAAAAAATTAGTGCAGCCGGCGCCTTTCAGCAGCAACTGTTCGATCATTACAGCAGGGCCTATTCCGCCTAACCCTGCTGAACTGCTGTCGAGCCCGAAACTGGGTATGCTGATTCAGGATCTGAAGAAGACCTATGATTACATTATTATTGACTGTGCGCCTGTAGGCCTGGTAACTGATGCCCTTTTAATTGAGAAATATGCCGATCTGACCTTGTACATCGTTCGAGAAAGATACACTTACAAAGCCCAGATAGATATGATTAACGACCTGCAGGAAAGCGGAGAAATACGTAAGCTTTACCTGGTGGTAAATGATATTAAGGCGCAACAGGGCGGATACTCTGCCTACGGCTATGGCGGCTATGGTATTGAAGAAGACAGCAGCTGGTTTAAGAAGCTTTTTAAAAAGAATTAGTTTAAAGGACCCGTAAAAATTCAGGGCCCTTCAGGTTGATGAAGGATTTAACCTGCGGATTGATATATTACATCTGGTTACAATGAATTGGATTGATTTTACCCTGTTTTTAAGCGATCATATGCAGACTTACCTGTACTGCTTACTGATTGCTGTAGCGGTATACTTTTTCATCATCCGGGCGTTTTACATCTCTGTAATTGATCCGCTGGTACTGGTTACCCTGTTTTCAATGTTCGGCTTTTCGGTGGTATTGTTCTTATACGTTACGCACGCCATCCGCCCGTATTATTTTGAAAGCTATCTTGCCACACAGATAGCATTTTGGGCCGGGCTTTTTTTTTACCGGAGCCTGAAACCGCATACGGTTGTTGCCCCTGTTGCAGCAGTTGCCCCGGGTTTAAGGGAAACTACCTTAATAAAAGCGCTGTACATCACCTGCCCCATTCTGTACATTGCAGGGCAGATTGTTACCTACAAGGTAATAGGTATCCCTTTGTTTAAAGATTCGCACATCAACGTGTATAAGGATAGCGGCGGCTTCGGGCTGATAGGCCGGTTTATTACTGTATTAACACCAATTACAGCCTTTTTACTGGTTTACCATTTACTGAAGCCCTCCACAACATTTTTTTCACACTTTTATAAATACTTTTTTACCATTGTTACCCTCATTACCTTCCTGCTCTCAGGAAGTAAGGGCCAGTTCATGATTTTGCCCAATGTGCTGTTTTGTTATATCCTTCTTAACGCTTATCAATTCAAAAGCTATTTTAACAAATTAAACAAATTTGGCGCAGTACTTATAGGGGTAGGGCTTGCGTTTGTAGGTATCACCATAGCCGTTCAATCACAAGAGGGCAATAGCATGAGCTCTATTACCAACAGTTTTGCCTTCCGCATGGTTTCATCAGGCGATGCCTACTACTTCTCATACCCAAACGCCCAAATTGAAAAAATCCAGTACAGCAACGCCTCCCTTGCCCTGTTTGGCGATTTATTTGCCACCCTGCGGCTCATCCCGCGTGAGAGTTTGCCCGATCCCGTAGGCTATGCCCTTTTCAAGCAGTTTTATGTTGCCGACTTTATTGCCGGGCCCAATGCCAGGCATAATGTATTCGGGTACATTTACTTTGGCTTTATTGGCAGTATCATCTTCTCTTTCATTATCGGGTTTATACTCTCCTATGTAAGAAACAGGCTGTTCTTTTCTTTAAGGAGCGGCCTGTTATTTCAGTTGCTTTTTGTAATACTCTACCTGCAGCTCAGCGCAGTTGAAACAGACCCCAGCATGGCGATATCAAACCTCGAAAACTTCTTGTTCATTATTCCTTTTCTGCTGGTGGCCAGCATTCCGGCTTATGTACTGCTCAAGTTGGGCAGTGTTCGTGCCAGGCGCCTAAGCAATAGCTTTTAAATACATTTATACCATACCTGTTTAATTTTTATAAATGAAACCCGCAATATCTGCTCCGCTAATTGCCATAGCTATTGCTACCTATAACGCCGAAAAGGATTTGGAAGCTGCTATATTAAGCGTTATAAATCAAACCTATCAGCCTATTGAGCTGATTATAATTGATGGCGGTTCAACCGATGGCACTGTTGAAATTATAAAAAAGTACAGCAGCAAAATAAGCAGGTGGATAAGCGAACCCGACGAAGGTGTATATGATGCGATGAATAAAGCCCTTCATATAGCTACCGCAGACTGGCTGTACTTTTTGGGCGCAGACGATTTACTGGCAGACAATAATGCAGTTGCGGCAATGGCTTCGCACTTTGCCGATGCAAATACTGCTTATTATGGTGACGTGCATTTTAAGAATCAAAATACTATTTACCGGTTTAAGCTCAGCAAATGGAAGTTATGCCTGCGCAACCTGTGCCACCAATCTTTATTTTATCCCCGAAGCTATTATAAAACCCATAGCTATAACCTGAAATATAAGATATATGCTGACCATGTGTACAACATACTCATGTATGCGTATATGCCCTCAAAAATAAAGCGCATCAATCAGTTGGTAGCCGTGTATAACGATGGTGCCGGCATCAGCGCCCATGTGTTCGATCAGCCTTATTTTAATGACCTGCCTTCGATTGTAAAGCAGCACCTCGGCGTTCCCTATGCCCTGTATGTTAAATTACGGGTTGAGTTTTTTCAGTTTAAGCGGCGTTTACAGGTAAAATAGCTTAAAGGCAGAACAGAGCGTTATATATAGTTTGCCGCCGTTCCCGTATTAAGTTTCAGCACTAATCTTTTTGAATTACAGTACCTTTACACCCCGCCTTACATTTAACCATTAGGAATTGGCCAGTATAAAACGCAATCTTGTATTCAACATCCTGTTAACCACAAGCCAGGTAGCCTTCGCATTAATAAGCCTGCCATACGTGAGCCGGGTTTTGGGGCCGTTTCAATTAGGCCGGGTATCTTTTGCCGATAGTGCAACCCAATATTTTATTATTTGTGCAGCATTAGGCATACCCATTTATGGCATACGTGAAATTGCCAAAGTAAAAAATGATAAGCAGCAGCTTTCAACTACGTTTTCAGAACTTCTGCTTATTCAGGTTATTACTACCGTTATCCTGTTCGTACTGTATTTTGTGCTGATTACGTTTACATCGCGCTTTCATGCCGAAAATACATTGTTTCACCTGGGCTTGCTGCAGCTTACACTCAGCGCATTCGTAACCGACTGGTTTTTTCAGGGTATGGAGAACTACGTTTTTGTATCCATCCGCGCATTCATCATACGGTTCATCAGTATACTGCTCATTCTGCTGCTGGTAAAGCAAAACTCCGATGTTTACTTATACTACGCTATCTGGACGGGCTCCATTGTTGTAAATGCGTTAATGAGCGCGCCACTCTATTTTAAGTACATCTCTTTAAAACACCTTAACCTGAAGCGGCATTTTAAACCTGTATTTACCTTCTTTTCTACCCGGGTGGTTACCAGTGTTTACGTAATACTGCTGTCGTTCTTTGTGGGGTATCTCGAAAATAAATCCTATGTAGCTTATTATACTTCGGCTTACAAGATATGTACGGTTAGCCTGTCCTTCATACTGGCTTTCAGCACAGTGCTTATCCCTAAGCTGTCCGAATATTATCATAACAATAAGCTGGATGAAATTACAAAGCTGCTGTCTAAAAGTTTTAATGTGATGATTAATTACAGCCTGCCGCTGGTGTTTGTGCTGATGTTCTTTTCAAGTGCGCTGGTAAGAATACTGCTGGGTAAACAATTTGCCCCGTCTTCTCCGGATCTAATTCTGTTATCCCCCTTAATTTTAGTTATCAGCATCAGCAATATCTTTTCCATGAATGTACTAACCCCTACAGGCAAGGAGAACCAGTATTTAAAAGCAACCTTTGTGGGGATGATGGTAAGCCTGCTGCTGGTTTTTATATTGATTCCTGCACTTAAGGATGTTGGAGCTGCGATAGCCCTGCTGATTACAGAATGTGTTGTCTGCATAGTTGCAGGCTATTACTCCCGCCATGATATCAGGGGCGTAAATATCAATTACCGGGTAGCTGTACTTAATGTGGCAAATTGTATAATCAGTTTTGGCGCAGGTAAATATATACTGGGCTTAATTATTAATTTTTCATCCATGTATATTCAATTTATCGTTCAAATTGCGGTCTGTGGTATATTGTACCTGTTAATTGAACTTTTTCTACTGAAGAATCCATTCCTGCTGGAGTCCTACTATATGATAAAGAACAAAATGCCGGGCACCAAAGAAAAGCCGGTTTTATCAGAAAGATAAACATAAGCGGTTTGGGTATAACAGGTACATGTGAAGTAATGAATAATTTTAAGTTGATTTAAGTCAGTTACAATGGCTAACGCTGCTACGATAACAATATTAATGGCCACTTATAATGGTGCAAGGCATCTGCGGGATCAATTAAACAGTATTATTGAGCAAAGCTATACGGATTGGCAACTGATCATTCGTGATGATGGCTCTGCAGACCATACCTTACAAGTGCTGAATGAATATAAGCACGATGAGCGAATTAAGATAATCAATACGGCAAGCAGCCGGAAAGGTGCATGTGCAAACTTTTCGGCCTTGTATGCCTATGCCAGGCAGCATCTGGATATAACCTACCTTATGTTTGCTGATCAGGATGACATCTGGCATCCGCAAAAGATCGAAAAAACGTTTAACGCTATAAAAACGGCTGAACTGAGTTACCCAAACGAGCCGGTAATGGTATACACCCACCTGTACATGATTACTGAAGATGGAAAACCCATAGATGATGATTTTACACTGTTGCCGCACTTAACCTTTAACATTACCCTGGCCCAGAACTATGCTTTGGGCTGCACCACAATGCTTAACAAAGCGTTAACGGATATTATGCCTGAGATACCTGTGTGGGCCGAAAATCATGATTACTGGGTAACGCTGGTGGCCAGCAGCCTGGGCCGGTGCGTGTTTGTTAATGAAAAAATGATTCAGTATCGCCAGCATGGCGCTAATGTAACCACGCAGGGTTCATCCCTGAACAAGCGGCTTAAGCGATTTACCACCGGCTTAAACAAGCAAATGGTATCACTGCAGAAAAGAATTATAATGCTGAAAGGTTTCTTAAACATTTATCAGAGCCAGCTTAGCAACGAGGATAAAGTTATGCTGCAAGCCTACCTTAGCAGCTTTAAAAGTACCTGGTTTAACATCATCCAAACCATCAGAAAGTATAATATCCGAAAACTGAACTTAGTGCAGGACATTGGTTTTTTGCTGGTTACCGCCACATATTACCGGCAGTTGAAAAAGGTGGCCCAAGAGTAACCGAAATAAGCATATATAAAGAACCGTTTCATCAGCCTTTTTTAGTATTCAATCTACTACGCCACACATGAGCAAAGTTATATGTAATACAAGGGTAATGAATGCCAGGCTAACCGGCGTTCAGCGCTATACCCAAAGTATTCTTCATTATTTCCCTAAAGATAGATACGCTGCAGTAAGTCCGCCATTGCAAAGCTCCAGGGGTTTTAAGGGGCACCTGTGGGATCAGTTCATCCTGCCCGGTCAGGTAAAGAATAACCTGTTATGGTCGCCCAATAACACCGGCCCCATCTACTTTAAAAGGCAGGTGGTAACGGTACATGATATTGTGGCTATTGATCATCCTGAATGGTTAAATAAGGCCTTTGCCAAATGGTACCAGTTTCTTACTCCCATACTTTGTAAAAATGCAGCACACATCATTACCATTTCAGAGTTCAGCCGCCAGCGTATCCTGGACAGGTTCAGGATACCAGAATCTAAAATAACTGTAATTCACAATGGGGTAGACATTCCGGTAGTTGGCCCCGAAACCAGTTCAAGGTACCCTGTGCCTTTTAAGAGATACATCCTCTCCCTGGGCTCCATTGAACCCCGCAAAAACATCCCTATGCTGCTTAATGCCTGGAAAAATGTTCAGAACAGGGTACCGGAGGATGTTGGGCTTGTAATTGTTGGCGCCAAGGGCAGCAATAACGTTTTTAAAGATACCCGGCTTCAGGAGATGCCCGAACGGGTATTTTTTACCGGTCATATCAGTGATACGCATATTAAGCAACTGTATGCAGAGGCCTTATTCTTTGTATACCTTTCTGTTTACGAAGGCTTTGGCCTGCCTCCGCTGGAAGCCATGGGGTATGGCACCGCAGTGTTAACCGGCAATAAAACCTCACTGCCCGAAGTTGTAGGTGATGCAGGCTTAATGGTTGACCCATTGTCATTATCAGAATGCGAAAAAGGCCTGGAATATCTGACCAACAATGAAGAAGCCAGAAACGCATTTGCGGAGAAAGGACGAATAAGGGCCCGGATGTTTACCTGGAAAGCAGCAGCAGCAAAAACCTGGACTATTCTTGAACAGTTTTAATTTGCGTTACTGTTTAAAGCCTGCAGTGAGCAGTTAACAAGCAATGCGGTAAAAGCGTATGTAATGGGCAGGTAAAATGCAGATGATATTTTTGTAACTACTTTATATAACAATTCTTAAATTTGACCATTAAAATAGCCCGGTAATAAACCCTGCCATCCTCTCAATTAACCGAAGAAAAATTAACCAGGTTTACCGGAAAGCTACTTAAATATACATGAGTTGTAAAATAGCAGTATTGATTCCCACTTATAATGCCGGCAAAAGATGGGAGCAGGTACTTGAACAAATTGCGGCGCAAACGCAGCCAATAGATAAGGTAGTTATCATTGATTCTGAATCTACTGATGATACTGTTGGTAAAGCTAAACAATACGGCGCCGAGGTAATATCGATTCATAAAGAAGATTTTACGCACGGCTATGCCAGGCATAAAATGGTGCTGCAATTTCCTGATTTTGATTTTTACGTTTTTTTAACGCAAGATGCCGAGCTGGCTTCAAAAAGCAGTGTGGAAAACCTGCTTCAATCTTTTAATAATCCTTTGGTAGGTGCAGCCTTTGGCCGGCAGATACCTTTTCCTGACGCAAGCGTAATTGAATCTCACAACCGGACCTTTAACTATCCTGATCAATCCTATATCCGGTCCAGGCAGCATATTCCTACACACGGTTTTAAAACTATATTTTGCTCCAACTCATTTGCCGCTTACCGCAAGGTGGCTTATGACCAGGCAGGCGGGTTTCCGGTAGAAACTAATTTTGGCGAGGATACTTTACTATGTGCAAAAATGATTTTAAATGACTGGCAGATAGCTTACCAGGCCGATGCTACCGTTAATCACTCGCACAACAATACGTTACTGCAGGATTCGCAACGATTTTATGAAATAGGAAAGTTTCATAAGCAAAACCTGTGGCTGTACCAAGCGTTCGGCAAACCCGGAGGGGAAGGGTTTAAGTATATCAATTCCCAGCTTAAATATGTACTCCGCAAAAACCCGCTGTTAATATTTGCTGTAATTATAGGTGCCATTAATAAATTCGCAGCCTATAAAGCCGGACTTAAGGTTACACCAGCACCTCATAAACCAGGTATTAACGCCACCCCCATTGAGATTTCGTATAACCAGCATTAATAAAGAATAAAGAGAGGTTGTATCTGTGGATTCAATGCATCCTTCAGCTTCTTTGCATTCTGTAACCAGGCTTCAAATACCTCCGGGAACTTCACATTGACAGCCATTTGTTATGTTCAGAACGATTGCTGATGCCGTCACAACGCTTAATTGTTACTGCAGCTGTAAGATATATGGCAGTACACAAACTTGCACGCAACGTATACTTCAAAGCCATTATTGCTAAACTAAAAAAGCTCATATCGCTGGTATAAACCTTCAATATGAGCTTTAAATGTATTTAATGTGGAGAATATCGGAGTCGAACCGATGACCTCTTGCATGCCATGCTTTTAAGTCGCCTACTTTTTCCATTTTGCACTCTCCTAAATTATAGTTAAATTGCTGACAAACAAGTCGTTGATTATTTTCATTAATATTGCTTAATTAAAATTAGACATCATTTGTTGTACCTATGTTGTACCCAAGGTGACCCCTTGCACTAACCATTGCACTATGTCAGTTTCTAATAAAATTGTATTAAGAACGGCCAAACTATTAAACAACGGTGAATATCCGATAATGCTTCGGATAACGATCAACCGTCAAAGCCAGTTCGTCAGCATCAAAAAATCATCTACAGTTAATAACTGGGATGAAAAAGGGCAGTGTGTCCTTAAATCCCATTCGGATTACAAAACGCTTAATCCTTTGTTAAAAAATATCATGACAAAGATAGACCTTTATCTTTTAAATGCGGCTGACAGTGAATCAGTCGTCAGTTTTAATGATATAAAAGCAATCGTGCTGAGGGTCACCAATTCGAATCCGGAAATTAAGGCGGAGACACTTTTCAAATTCTTTGAATCGGAGATCAGGCGTTTAACGGACGAGGAACGGCTGGGATATGCAGCGACATATAAATCCACACTCAATTGCCTTAAAAATTTTACCGGCAATAAAGACGTGCCATTTGTTAATATCACCTTGGATTTCCTTAAAAAATACGAAGTCTACCTGGTTAAAAAAGGGAATGCGACCACGACCAGGAGTGTTTATTTCAGGACATTCCGCACGGTATTCAAAACGGCGATCACTGATAAGATTTGCCCAGAAATTCACTATCCCTTTAAAGGGTTCGCCTTTGGAAAATATAATAATCCCCGCACTAAGAAAAGGGCGATCTCCAAAACGCAGATCGACCTGATCGCCGGAAAAGAAATCGATGTAAAAGATGATGCTATGATCAATTCTCGCAACTATTTTATGTTTAGCTTTTACTGCAGGGGTTTAAATTTTATTGATCTGGCCAGCCTTAAATGGGAAAATATTAAGGATGGGGAGATCCAGTACACACGCGCGAAAACCAAAGAGGACTTTCAATTCAAGTTACACCCGGAAGCCGTCAAGATACTGGAATATTATCGGGAAATGGACGGGAATAGTGATGCTGGGTATATTTTCCCGATTCTTTATAAAAGACATAATACACCCAAGTCTGTCAAGTATCGCAAGCTAAAGGTGCTTAAAATGGTAAACACCCATATTAAAGAAATTGCGGAATCTGTCGGCATCGAAAAGACGGTTACCACCTATGTAGCGCGACACTCCTATGCCACTGCTTTAAGGAGAAACGGAATTTCAAAAGAAATGATAGGGCAGTCTTTAGGCCATAATGACCTAAAGACGACGAATATTTATCTTGATGACATCGGCGATCCGGTAATGGACGAAATGATAAATAGTGCGATTTAAAATAGCGCTATATTTGTCATAAAGGAAACGAACGATGGAGACGCTAAAAAAATCATCAAACGCTACGAGGAAAGCTTCGCGGAAACGAACTACCGGGAGCTTTGCAGTGGCACGTGCAGCAAATGGCCGTTTTGTGGCCGTTTCCTACACGTCTGAAGTTAAAGGGAGCAGTTTGGGCAGGTTTAATAGCATGTTCGAAAACATAGAGAAATTTGAACCCGTCATTATACCGGGTTATAAGGTACGCGGTTGACATTACCGATAATAATGTAGATGCCCTGGTTTTTTGACCCGGGGCATTTTCATGTTAGTATATGCCAAAGAGCTAACGTAAACAAAACTGTATTAAATTATTCTCTGTCTGCAAAGCCATTCCCAAAGACAAACTTGCGTAGCAAACTCAACCAAATTTTTTTGTAATCTTGTATAAGGAGGACAGGCCATGGAAAACAAAGGCATTCAATCGAGGGGAGAAATTCAACACTCCTTTTTCAAAGTAAAAACACATTCCATTGCCGATATATTAGCTGCCGGTGGCGCAACTTTTTTCGCCGTTAAAATGGGCAAAGATTGGGAAAATCTCGCTGCGCGTCTTAAAGATTTCCAACAAGAAGCTTTCCTGACAGATGAGGATGCCAAATCTGCATTGGAATCACTAAAAAACAATGCTTAACGGATTAAACCTGCGATATAGCTAGCTTTATAGTTTCGAATATTCTACACAGCATGTAGAATATTAACGGTAAGCTTCATGCTGCCTACTTTGAGGGACTAACGCTGTAATCAATGGCGAACCGGCTTTCGCTTAGTGATGATAATTTTACACCTATGGCTATAGATAAAGACACGCGTTTGATTGACTTGACAGTTGCGGATCTAATAATGATTGTAAAAGAATGCATGACCGAGTTCATGCCGGTTAATCAAACTTTTAGTGAAGAAGAAGAAATCGGTGGATACGAGATAGCGGAAACCATAACCGGATATTCCCGTCAAACGCTTTACCAGTTAAAATCTGCCGGAGAATTGCCTTATATAGGTTTACCTGGTGGTGGTATACGGTTTTCAAAAAGGATGTTAACAAACTGGTTGCTATCCCATCAGAAGCTTACAAATCAGGAAGTGCAGGAAAAAGCGGAAACTATAAGACTTAAGCGAAAGCTGCGAAGAACAAACAGTCTTTCATAAAGCTTATTCAGATAGTATCCTGTATAATTCCAGGTTTAAGTAATAGTTGCCTTTACCAATTACTCTCTTTTCCAAAACACCCATGTCGGTTAATTGGTCAAGATACTTTCTAGCTGTGTTTTCCGCATAAATATTACCGCCAACAAGGTGCTTTACACGTGTATATGGTTGGGTGAATATGGCATTGACCAGCGATTCTGGGCGTGCTATTTCAGTATCGTCTATAACAGCTTTTAAAATAGCATCTTTTGCACTAACAATGTCGTTGATCTTGTCATAGGTGATGTTCGAAGTCGCCTCGACGGCTTTCAGCATATATAACAACCAGTTCTTCCAACTTCCTCTTTGAGTTACCCCGGCAAGTCCTGCGTAGTAATCTTCTTTATGATCCATGATATAGCGACTTAAAAATAGAATCGGATAATCGAGTAAGCCTTTTTTTGTGAGATAATGAATGTTGAATATCCTGCCAGTGCGCCCATTGCCGTCGCGGAAAGGGTGTATCGCCTCAAATTGCAAATGACCAATAGCCATCTTTAGTAGTGGATCTATCGGGTAAGTTTTATCATCATTCAAAAACTCAATTAAGTTATGAAGCTTGGCTTCGACTACACCTTTACCTCTTGGGGGCGTATAAGATACTTTCCCGGCGTTAGGCCCAGTACCGCCCTCTTTGATGACGATCTGGGCAATTGGTGTTCTTATGCCGTCATTGAACTGGCTGACTATACGGTACATTTTCACGAAGTAATTTTCGTCAAAAACTTGATCTTCATTCAAATAGGCGTAACCTTCCCATAAGGCTTCACGATAATATAGCACTTCTTTAGATGGACCTGTCAGTTGCTGAATTTGTTCTTCACTGTAAGCTTGGTACAGCTCATCATCAGTTGTAAAGATATTTTCTATTGCGCTGGATGCTTTGGCTTCCTGTAAGCTAATAGAGTTAATCAGCAACCCTTGGTTAGGTATCACGATGCTTCTTCCCTGTAAGCGACCAAGCGCGGCTTTAGCATTGCCCAATTGACTATAAATTTCTACATCTTCATAAAGGTGTTTGTCAATCGGCAGATCGGGCAATGTATTCCATGGAACGGTTCGGTCAGGGTTTACTCTGTAGGGCATTGTCAAATTTACACCTTTGACATTAAAAATCCAATATTTTAAGGTCAATTGGCTTTTTGACATTAAAGTTTATTATAGAATTCTTTATGACCTTAAAATTTATCTATTTTAAGGCGCAACTCTAATATTGGCATCAAACACATTAGAACAAATTAATGTCAAGAAGGTCAATTGACCACTTACCTGGCACCCAGAATCCTTATAAGGAGTAAATTGAATAAGAGGTGAGAAATCCAATAATGCTACAAAAAACTTAATGAAACTATTTTCAAAGTTTCGCCGTTCATGAATTTAAACTGCCTATGTATTTCTTTAACATCAAAGCATTCCATCCAGTTGCAGGTAGCTACGATATCAAGAACTAATGGCATATCCAAAGAGGTCATTAGCCAATCCTTAGGTCATGATAGTTTGAAAACAACGGGCATCTATCTAGATGATATCGGAGATCCGGTAATGGATGACCTGTTCAATTCCGCATTATAACCGGCACGGTGTTACTTAATTTAATCTTTGTATTCCTTCAACCATTGCTTTTATATTTGCATCCCATAAGATAATCAAATGACTTACGATCTGTTTCTGGACGAAAGCTGCCATTTAGAACATGATACCGCATCGGTAATGACCGTTGGATATGTCATGGTTCCTCATTTAGCTGCGCAGGAGTTAAGAATATCTATACGAAATATCAAAGAGAAGCACGGGATGAGCAAGGAGCTTAAATGGAGCAAATTTTCCGTTGCGAAACTCGCCCTTTACAAAGAGATTGTGGACTATTTTTTTGCCACTCCCATAGATTTTAGCTGCGTATTAGTTAAGTATAAGGAACGCCTTGACCATAGCGATTTCAAAATGGGCAGACATGATAACTATTATTACCGGCTTATTTTCCATCTTTTACATCCCATGCCTGAAAGCGGTCAATACCGAATTTTTATCGATCTGAAAGATACAAGGGGTAAGGAAAAGTTAAAAAAAATCAATGAGTACCTGAATGAAAAATGTAATGGTGAACCGCCATTTAAACATTTTCAACATTTACGTTCGAATGAAAATGAGTTTTTCCAACTTGCCGACTTTTTTATCGGAGCGGTTGCCTATAAATCGCGGCTGAAAAGTAGTGAGCAATTACCGCATAACACAGCAAAAATGGATTTCATAGCCTATCTTGAATTAAAATCGGGCTTTTCTCTGGATGAGAGTACTCCGCCATGGGAAACGAAATTTAAAATTTCTGATCATCAGCCTAAAATCCGTCAGTAATGGAATTATTTGGCTTGGATGATCTGATTTATGGATTAGGTATTGACCCAACTAATGATCAGCTTGATACACTCTTTTTCGAGTTTGAACGGGATTTTATCGTTTCGCCATTCACTTTTAAAGGCTACCAGGTGAAGATCGCACTCGATTTTTCAACGGTCGATGGATTTGAAGATTACCCGGAAACTTTTGTTCACTTAATCACCAGAAAGGGAAAAAGAAACGTTAGAGTGTTTGACCGTCACCGGGCCAATAAAATACACTGGATACGTTGCATTTTAGAGCATCATGACGATGAAGAAATAACATATTTTGAGTACCCTGAAGAGGACGAAACGATTCGCGAATATTATTGGTATAAGGATGCCGATTTCCTGGTGATTATGGAACGTATTACACCAGACTATATTATAGTGACCAGCTTTCACGTGGATGATGCCAGGAACAGGCGGTATTTTGAACAAAAAGAGGCGTGGTACAGAAATCAGATATAAAAAAAATGCCGCAATTACGGTAATGCGGCCAACCAGGTCCTTTTCCCTAGGGAAATGACAGTACAAATATAGAATAACTATTTAATTAATTTATACAATTTTAAATTAATTATTAGACAGCTATTAATAAACTGTGCCAGTTAAGCTATAGGCAATAAAAAACTATTTAGTGCAATCCAACGTTTCAGGAGTTAAAGTTGCAATGTATTTCTTAAACCTCGAAGCATTCCACCCTACCACTGGTATCATTACCGGTAACCACAGCAAATACCCTTTTCTGGAATCAACAGATGGTTTATTCGAGCCTGATGAGTATGAATTTAATTTCAGCCGCAATTTCCCATTTGAACGAATTGAATTGAATGAGGGCCAGCTATTTTACGTGAGTGAGCCTAATCTGCTTAAAGTTTTTAAGAATACAACAACAGGAGATAACAAAATCCTGATCAACAATATCAAGCCGATTGAAGAAAGCTACACCAAAGAACTGGCAAGGCTGTTTTATAATGGGTATTCCGCCGGCTCTGCAAAGTTTTACGAAGAGATCGGCCAGACATTTTTATCTCTGGCGCTGGAGCAGAAAAAGCAGGCTCTTCGCGATTTTATTGCTTATTGTCACACTCACCTGTATTTCGAGGGCTTTGCTATTCCTGAAGTGATATATGCCTTGGGCTACATTCAGGCAGCACTGGTGAAAGGATTCCAGGAATACAGTAATCTAAAAGGATTGAAGGAAACGGAACAGGTGCCAGCGGTGGTTAAAGTTTATCCTGTGGTCAAAATGCCTGAGCCGGAAGTAAAACCGGAACCGGTAGCTGAAGCACCGATAGAACCGGCGCCGCCCCAGGCTACCGAAAATGATTCTAATAATCATATTTCTTTACGATACCCTGCAACCGAGATATTGGATCTTTGGTGCGCCCTACTGGATGTGCAGCTTTGCCAAATGATGCAGGTGCCCCAAGCCTTTAGTAGCGAGGACGAGATCAAGGCTCTGTTAGACAGACTTTTTAAACTGGAAGGCCAGGAACAAATATGGCCGGTAAGCAAAACCTTGGATTACTACCGAATGGCACCAGGCTATCAAAATCTCTTATGCCTGTTAATGCATGCTACCTATAAGCTAAATACAACTTATTTGAAAGTTCCCCAGCTTAAATACTGCGAATTGCTTAAAAACAACTTCTCTCCCTTTGACACCTACGAATCTGTTAATGACATTCAACGGAATATGACCAAGAAGAAAGATTCCGCCATAGACTTTGTGCATAAAAGCAGCGGAACTTATGCTAAAAAAGCCTATCAGGTCTTAAAGAAAGTACCTACCTATATACTCAGATCCTAACGACGTTCAACTTCGTTCACTAACGTTGGGTTATTTTCATACTCTTTTGTGTTCATCAAATTTTTTAATTTATGAACGCAACATTCGTTACTACTCTATCGACACAAGAGCTCCAGGAGCTCATTGAGTCATCTGTCAGAAATGCGGTACACTTACAGCCGCCCCGCCCGGATAACGAGGACGACACCTTGCTGGATACCAAAGAAGCCGCCGTACTGATCAAGTATGAGGTCACTTCACTTTACGGGCTGGTGAAAAGAAAAAAAATCCCTTTTTGCAAAGTGGAGGGCAAGCTGCTTTTCTCCCGTAAGAAACTGTTGGCATGGATCAGCAGCGGCCAGCAGGCCGTTGCACAATAACTACGGTCATGGCTGATCAGTTCTTTCCCTTAAACCAACCCGGCAGTTACATCCGTGTACAGACCTCGTATTACAAGCGGACCCGGCAACCGATGGTTACCGGCGGCTATACGGACGGCTGGCTGCTCTGGTCATCTGAAACGCTCAAAAAAGACCTGAGTGCGGATGCGATCAAAAAGATTCGCAAGTATGATGCATATTGTTGTGTTCCCAGCCATACCGATTACCGGGAAACCATCGGCAACTATTTTAACAAGTATCATCCTTTGGAATTCAAACCGGAGCCGGGTTCCTGTGAAACCATACTTAGTTTTCTCAGGCACATCTTTGGCGAGCAGTATGAGCTAGGGCTCGATTACATTGCCCTGCTCTACACCAGGCCGGTGATCAAGCTGCCGATCCTTTGCTTGGTATCCAAAGAACGTAAAACCGGGAAAACCACTTTTTTGGACCTGTTAAAAGTCATCTTCGGTAATAACATGACCTTTAACGGGAACCATGACTTCCGTTCGCAGTTCAATTCCGACTGGATGAATACGCTGATCATCGCCGTAGAAGAAGTGCTGCTGGACAAAAAGGAGGATTCGGAAAAGATCAAGAACCTGAGCACCGCCAAAGTATCTAAGGTGGAAGCCAAAAGCAAGGATAAGCGCGAAACGGAATTCTTTGGCAAGTTCATCCTGTGTTCGAATAACGAGTACAATTTTATCGTCATTGAACCGACGGAAACCCGGTATTGGGTAAGAAAAGTACCGGTATTCGAAAAAGAGAATGTTCGGCTACTGGAACAAATGACCAGCGAGATTCCTGCTTTTCTATTTCATTTATTGGAGCGGCCTTTATCGGTGTCGGTTGGCAACACCCGCATGTGGTTTTCCGAGCAACAGATCCGCACGGATGCTTTGTTGCGCGTGATGCGCAATAACCGCAACCGGCTGGAAACGGAACTGTTGTTACTGTTGAAGGAAATCCAGGAGCATGATCCCAGCCAGAAAATGTGCTTCGCCAATAAGGACGTCCTAGACCTCCTTAAGAAGAGCATGCCCCGTCTAACAAGGCAGGATGTATCGCAGCTAATGCAACAGGAGTGGGGCCTTGTGCCGGTACCGAATAGTTTAAGCTATTCCACCTATTGCTATAATAACCTGAACGAATTAGTAACAGTCGCCAAAACAGGCAGGTATTACACCATTACCGAAGAGTGGTTACGGCAAAAGTTTGATGAGTCGGGCTAAGCGCGCATTTATCGAATTGCTTTTCAGCGCATTACACATTCATCATCGTTTGATGAGGTACGATGACTGCTGATGAGCACGATGAGCAATCTCATCATAGCGGAAAACCATGATGAGGCGATGATGAGCATATAAATAATTTATTTATAAGTAGTTACGTGTATTGCTCATCATTCATCATAAAAGCAAGGGTAGCCCTCCAGTATGACTTGGCACCCGCCTCATTTAATTACAACCCTTTAGATTTTACAACATGATACGATATAACTGTAAAACAGCAAAAGAACTTTCTATCATAGATTACCTGGAGCAATGCGGCATTCAACCGCAAAGGATAAAAGGAAACAACTATTGGTATTTATCACCGTTGCGGGAAGAAAAGACCGCTTCATTCAAAGTGAATACTCAGCTTAACGCCTGGATGGATTTTGGCGAAGGTATTGGCGGCAATTTAATTGATTTGGGAATACGCATGCACCACTGTTCCGTAGAGGAATTCCTGGAGCGTTTAAACAATAGTAGTCATGATTTTTCTTTTCAACAGCAATCGCCACTAAAGGTAGAACCACAGGCGGAGAATCCAGTGATCATCACCGGCGTGAAAGCAATTAGTCAGCCTGCTCTGATCACGTACCTGAAATCACGCGGGATTGATCTGGCAGTCGCGGCCAATTTTTGCAAGGAGGTTGATTTTACCATCGGTGGTAAGCCTTATTTCGCTATTGGCTTTGCCAATCGTTCCGGCGGTTATGAGCTACGGAATAACTGGTTTAAGGGGGCATCATCTCCCAAGGACATTACAGTAATTGATGGCGGGCATAAAGCCGCTATTGTGCTGGAGGGTTTTACCGATTTCCTTTCGCTTTTGCAACTGAAGCAAGGCCAGCCACAGGCCGATTTTGTCATCCTGAATTCCGTCTCATTGGCCGAAAGGGCGGTACCCGTTATGAAAAACTACCAGGATCTTTTCCTGATGCTCAACCATGACAAAGCCGGGATCACAGCTGCTGAAAAGTTACAGGCGGCTGGTATCAGCTTTACCGATGCATCGGGCTTTTACAAAGGCTTTAACGACATCAACGAATACCTGGCTGCGCAAAGACAAGCCACTTTGCAACCGCAGATCCGGCGCAAAGCGCCGGAAGAAAGGAGCCGGGGAATTGGGCGCTAAGCCAATTTTGAGAATGGTTTGCGGATACCGATTTGCGGCATCCGGCATATTTAAAGATAGCGGGATATATCACCGGCCCATTTACGAATTGTAAAGAGCGAGTTAATGTTTTTGCTTCACAAAAACCCGATTCTACCCCGATGGGGTGATTCGGAACTCGCTCCCGTTGGTCGGTTTTTTAAACAATCGAAACGAAATGAACACATGGCAGCAACATCCGAAAATAAGATAATAACGAAAGTCCGGACACCCGGCAGACCGAAAAAAACGATCAAACGGAGTGATTTTTTAATGGTACGTATGACGCCGACCGAGCGGCTGCTGATCGAGAGCCGGGCGGAAAAGGCAGGCATCAAACCTAGTGAATGGTTTCGCCAAGCCGCTAAGAACGCCAAGGTGTTTCCAAGATTTACGCCTGAAGAAACTGAGTGGTTCAGGATGCTGTCGGGTGTTGCCAATAACCTTAATCAGCTTACGCACCTGGCCCATGTGATAGGATTAACTTCCCTGGCATTAAAGTGTCAGACCCTGATGCGTGAGGTAGACGATTTACTGATAAAGATTAAAGATCATGATGGGTAAACCAATTACGGGCAGAAGCTTTGGCGGGTGCGTCCGCTATGTGGTTAATAAGCAGGATGCAAAGATCCTTTCTGCCGACGGTGTTAGGATGCAAAGTGCTAATGCCATGATCAATGATTTCAATCTGCAACGCCAGATGCGGCCGGAGCTTGGCAAAGCTGTGGGGCACCTGGTACTCAGCTGGAGTAAGGAAGATCTGCTCAAGTTAAGCGATGACATCATGGTCGAACGGGCCAAAGAGTATATGGATAAAGTTGGTATTAAGAATACGCAGTATGCTGTCGTAAGGCACAGCGACCGGGCTCATCCGCATCTGCACTTAATTTATAACCGGGTGGACAACAACGGCAAGACCATTACCGATAAAAACAACTTTGCCAAAAATGTTAAAGCCTGTAAGGAAATCACCCTGAAATACGGCTACCATTTGGGCAAAGGTAAAGATCTAGTCAACCGGCAGGCACTGAAGGGTAAAGAGAAGGTTAAGTATGAGTTGTATGATGCAATTAAAGCAGGGATGAAAACAGCCACCACTTGGAAACAGCTAGAAGCTCACCTTGCCAGGCAGGGTATAACCATCGCTTACAAGTACCGCAGCGGCACCAGCGAGGTACAAGGAATCTCCTTCGAAAAGGGCGACATCAAGATGAAAGGCTCTGCCATAGACCGCAGCTTAAGCTATGGTAAAATAGATTCAGTGCTAAACAGGAACCAGCAGGTGCAACAGTATCATGCAGGAATCGAAGAGCATAAGCCCTCCCTTGCTGATCAGATCAGGCAAGCGATCA
Organism: Mucilaginibacter sp.; assembly: GCF_965200995.1. Taxonomy (GTDB): domain Bacteria; phylum Bacteroidota; class Bacteroidia; order Sphingobacteriales; family Sphingobacteriaceae; genus Mucilaginibacter. The sequence continues at coordinate 598,358 of NZ_OZ241743.1, forward strand.
GTCAGGATGTTGGGTCGGAGCATCACCACCGTCCCGGTAGCGGGAAAGGCATACTGGAAACACTGCTAGAACCAGAGTTTATTGCAGCGGCACCAGACCCGATGGGTGATGCAGATAAGCGCAGGCGCAAAAGGAAAAAATATGAAGCGGAGCACGCTCAATCCCAATCATCCGGAATAAGCCGGTGATAAACAATACACACATTAAAAATTTAGACGCAATGAATGAATTAGAAGAGAAAGTAACCATACTGGAAGAATTGATACAAAGCTTCCTGAAAAGAATAACCGTCGTAGAAACTGAACTGCCTGAATTCCTTAAATCCTTCTTACAGCAATATAAGGAAACGTTAGATAAGATCGCAGCCCGTATAGAAACGTCCAATCAACGCTATGATGACAGCAAGATCCGGCAGCAGATCGACCAGGTAAAAGACCTGATGGCGACTGTTCCCAAAGTGATAGGGGTGAAAACTATCCACCATTTCGGTGCCTGGTCAAAAAGCCTCATTACTGGTGTAGTAATTGGCTTTGTAATTACAGCCGGATCAGTTGGAGCAGCTTTATATTTTAACCATCAAAATAACCGGCTAAACAATGAAGCGTATAAATTCTGGTTAGTCAGGGCACTGTACCCAGAGGTGTCTGAGACGATTGAAGCTAAGTTAGCGGAGGATCCGAAGGGCTTCATCGAAAAGGCGGAAAAGGCAATGGTTAAACAGCAGGCTATCATTGCCGCGGAAGCTGAAGCAGAGCAGGCAGAGCAGCAACGAAGAGCCGCTAAACGAAAGCTGGAGAAGGTGAAGTCAGGCAAGTGAATAGAAATGGCCGTGTGGCTGCGGCAGGTTGCTGCATTGCACCACGCGCTTTGCGCCGGGTTCCATTATGCAATCAGCCTCGCCAACCCACGCAGGCAAGTATTCGTTCCTCATACACGCCTGTCTTTCAGCCGCACATCAATAACCACAACACCGCAGTCACAAAGTTAGCTACACAGAAAATCAGTCAAGGGTATAATAAACCGCGGCTATCGCCTCGGCCCTTGACAATTTTCCTGTTTTGAGCTTCGGTTGTTTAAGCGGTAATGTGATAGGTGTGTGCAGAAGAGAACTTACCGAATAATCCCCTTCGTTTATTAGTTAACAAAATACTTATTGAAAATCTTAGTTATATCTTTTTTTAGATCAATAGGCAGATCGTATTCCGAATGCCAAATCAGTTTCCCTGTAATGGCTTCGCCAGGCGGGGCTTGTTTAATATCAAAAACACCTAAAATTTCTTCGATACCATGTAGGTCTAAGTAGGGCTGATATTTCTTTTGGATGAGTTGAAATTCCGGATCAGCCATAATACTGCTCATCCTTTCTTGGTATGATTTAAGGTTGTTGGTTCCCTCCACTCTTAATTTTTATTCTTTAAAAGCTCCACTTTTTCTTGCTCACTTGCCAGTAAACGCTCATAAAGTTTTTTGTTCTCTTCAAGCACTTCAAGCAATTTTTCAATGGGGTTGAAATTTAGTGAGCAATTATTGTTGATCGCGGAGGCGTTGTCTTTAAAGTCACTGAACGTGTTAGCAATAATATTTACTGCTTTATCTTCATCTAAATTTTTTATCGCTTCGACAGGTACTTTCAGTATGGCAGCTACCTGAGTAAGTAGGTCTTCTTCAATAACTTCCTTTGCCTCCAATAAAGAAACTCTTTTTTGGCTCCAATCGTCACCTAAAGCCAAGGCGAGCGCCTCTTGCTTCCAACCTAGCATCTCGCGAAAGCGCTTTACATTTCGGCCTTGATGGATATTTTTCGGTGCGTCGGTAGCTGTACTCATGATAGAAACGGTCGTTTAAGCAAATGTAAGAAATTTTTAATGTTTAAATTAAGGGTTTGCTGCAGCTTGTGCAAGGATAAAATATACAACGGAGCTACTTTGATAGAATACTGTAGAATGGGTTAGAAATTATTTAATGCTGTCCTTTGTTTTGCCGGTCAATGGTGGCCGCTTAAACACAACGATTATGTATTTAGGCAAAACAGCACCCTGGGAACAATATCCTAAACATTTGCGCTTTAACGAAATAATGAATCCTTTACAAGTGTTAATGGACTTCTTTAGTTCAGGTTGGCCAAGAGATCATCGCAAAGATTTAAAGGAATGGCGGTATTATGTACTGAATGATAAATTTTATAAAGATCGTCATGGTGCCAGGCATGTTCTATTTATTTATGATCAAGATGTGCAACTGATCGAGGCCGTGCACTTATTGCTAATTAAAAATGAAGATAGATGGCCAAGATTAGAAGACGTAGCGGAAGAACAGATCGAACAGGAAAGGTCAGACTGGGTCTACTTCCCAAAGAACCTTTCCCAAAAAGAATTAGCGAACCCATACAAGGCAGTCAAAAAGGTTTTTAAAAAGATCAGTCCGCAGGAATATCGGGACTATTTACATGAATGGCTACATGCAGCGCTATATAATAATACGATAGATGAAACTATGATGGCTGGTGAGATAATGGACGTTTATGACAACATTCGTAAGTTGTATTCCGCAGCTTGGCTTATACATCAACGTGAAACCAACAAAACCCTTACCCATCAAACTTGGGGACAGGGGAGCCGAGATAAAAAGGCGAAACAGGAGAGCGAAATTGATGACCTACCCCCTTTAAAAGATATCAATCCAGAACTCAGTAAGGCCGAAGAGTTAGGGCTCGAGGAAGTAAAGAAGCTTATCATTGAACGCATACCCTGTGTGCGAATGATTTACCTGATGGGTACACATAGCAATCCGTTTACTTACTATTTACTGGTATTGATTGATGATAAAGAAAAGACGCCAGAGCACGAGATAGCCAATAAAATAGAAGACAACTGTCGTTACTTAACATCTGTGTTCGCTATTGTCCATAAGCTTGCCAGTGCAAAAGAAGCAATTACAAAAGGCAGGCGTTTCTTCCATTATATACTTTATAATAGTATCAATATATATACTGCTGCGGATACGGAATTGCTGGGTGTTCGCACTATTGATGATACAATTTGGATGGAAAGAGCGGAGCAAAACTGGAACAGATGGGGAATCCAAGGAAAATAATTTTTGAAAGGCGCGGTCCGATATATGGAAGATGGTAATTACTCGTTGGCTGTTTTTTCACTTCATCAGGCTGCCGAAAGTAGCTTGATAGGTATTATTAAAGCCATATTAGGATATCGTTTGTCAGTACACAATTTGGCGAGAATGATTAAAATAACATTGTTGTTTTCAGACGACATCAAAAAGGTATTACAATTAGACACGACTGAAGGCGTGCAGCAATTTAATTTATTGCAAGCTGCATATTCAGAGGCAAGGTATAAAAGCGAATTTAAACCGGATCAGCAATCAGTGATGATTTTAAAAGTAAGGGTTAATTTACTATTAGATACAATTGAGCAGGTTTACCAGCAATTTATCAAAAAAACAATCACTCCCTAAGTACCGCCAAGTAGCAGTGGCAGACGGTCTTGAGTTACTCAGGCCGCGCTGCTTGCTGTTAACAATTAATGAAATTTACTTTGCTGATATTAGCAAGCTTGTATTACAATCATTATCACTCGATTTGCTGAACCCATTGATCCCGCCAAACAGGTGCCTCGAAAGCATCCGCAAAATAATGTGTTTAGTGAACTAATGTGTCAATAGTAAGGCGCATTGGTAAAATGGTGGCATTCAATCGATAATGTTCAGTTATCTTTTATTGACAGCATGTATGGTTTAGTCATTTAGGATATTGAACGGATTTGGAAATTCAAGTAGTCAACCTGTTAAAATCTTGTTCGAATTCAGCCTCAGGAGCCACTATGAGCAAGCAAGAGAAATCGGCCGCATGCTCTTTTTATTTCATATTTAACTGTTGATCAAGTAAATATATAATTATAATTCACTCGTCAAAGCGGTTCGATGTTGTAATTTTTCGATAGCGAATTTTATGGGTACATCGAACCGATTAATTTCCTCTTTCAAGAAGCGCTTAATTTTGAATTTTTAAATATGATTAATTTATAAGTATGCTAATTATTAAATTAATCATATTTTTAAACTCCTAAACGCGATCAATGTCAGACAGTTCAATAGTTCAGTTAAAGTCTTTAGTGTTTGAAAAGCCCCCGCGTGAAATTGACGGGGCTAAAACATCCAACAGATATGATTTTCAAAAGAACTGGGCTATTTGCAAACTGATAGAACTGCATACCTCCACAGATGACTATTTACTTTGCTTTGAATTTCACGACGATATTGTAGTATTCGATTCGAGCAGTGACCCTAAAACATTCAAATGTTTTCAAATCAAAACCAAAGACGCTGTGGCGTGGACACTGGCTTCATTGGTGGCTGCAAAAAAAGGCGAGAACGGGCCACTGCCTTCAACCCTGGCAAAAATGTACAAGCATGTCGCTGATTTTGGCGAGCATGTAGAATCTGTTTATTTCGTTACTAATGCCAAAATAAAGGCAACGCTTATTAACGATGCAGATGTCCTAACGCTTGATAATTTTACACTAAAAGATCTGTCAGCGGCTGATAATAAAAAGGTATGTGAAAAATTGACCGTTGAACTGAGCAACGCCGATCTTTCGCGATTCAGGGAGATCACCCACTTTCTGATGGGTGAACTTGACCTTAAACACCATGCGGATATAACAAAATCCCGCCTAGCTACTTATATCGAGCAAAAACTACCGGATGTTAAATATCAGATTGGACCTTTGTATAAAACCATATTCGATGAGGTGAAAAACAAAACGAACCTGGAAATAAACATTACAGGTTTTGAACAGCTAAAGAAATTGAAAGCGATCAGCCGAAGTGATTTTGGCGGTTACCTGAATGTATTATCTGACCAGGAAACTATGAAGGAAAAAGCTGCGGCAATTGAACAAAGACTCAATACCGAAGGCGTTTCTTTTAAATTTGTCATCGCATTTAAAGCACAAGCGAAAATCTATGAGATCGCTAAAATGAACTATGGGGATAAGAACCTTCAGCAGGTTACCACCGACATCACGGAACTGATCAGCAATTACTCGGTGTCACTACCGGAAAGTTTGCACGAACAACTAAATCTGTTTTATGGGATCGCTCAGCAGCGGGCCTATGCGAATAACTTAATGTCAGAAATATATATTAAGACGATCATTCTATTTGAGCTGTATGGCAAAGAGTAATTTTAAAAGACTGGTAAGAACACTAAGAAACTGGAAAAATGAAGCAATTCAAATTAAACGAGATAACCCTGCTCTCCATGAAGGAGAAAAGATCCAGAAAAGTGAAGTTCCACCCAAACCGGACGGTGATCATCGGGGGGAATGATACGGGCAAGTCTTGTCTTTTAAAATCGATCTATTATACGTTCGGAGCTGATGCGCATAAAATGCATCCAGATTGGTTAGATGCCGAACCTATTTCTGTAGTGAACTTTTCGCTTGACAGTGAGGAGTATTACATGTTCAGAATGGGTAAGAATTATGCATTGTTCGATAGTGGCCAAGATAAGATCGGGCTTTATAACAAGGTTTCGGAATTAGGTGAGAAACTGGCTGAGCTCTTTAGTTTCGAGATCAAGCTGCCGAATAAAGAAGGTATTGCTGTTACGCCACCGCCGGCCTATCAGTTTTTACCATTCTATATGGACCAAGATATCAGCTGGCTTAAAAACTGGGAAGGATTTACTAAACTTTATTTGCCAAAGGCAAGGCTGGACATCATAAACTACCATACCGGTATCCGCCCTAACAAATATTATATTACCAAAAATGAACTAGGGATCGTAAGCGACGGCATTCAAACGATCGACAAAGAGATTAAACTCATTCGCACACTATTAATTAACCTAAAGGAGAAGTTGTCGAAAGCGGAATTTACAATGGATCTCGTAACATTCGAGGCAGAGCTCAAAGAGCTCTTGGTTCAGTGTCAACTTTTGAAACAGGAACAGGATAAATACAAGTTAAAGCTTACCAACCTGTATAACACCAAGATCAATCTGGAAGCACAGTTACTGATTGTAAAAAAAGCGTTGGAAGAAACAAAAAAAGATTATCACTACGCCACAGATACGCTTGGGGAAGTTGTCCCCTGCCCAAGCTGTGGTGCTGAATATGAGAATTCGTTCGCGGAAAGATTTGGTATAGCCCAGGATGAGCAGCGTTGCTATGATCTTATTGTCGAGCTTGATGAAGAGCTAAAAACGGTACTGGCTATGATCAAGAAGATCAACGAGGAGTTCTTAAGCAATGAACGGTTGCTCGCCCAGATCGAAAATCAACTGGAACAAAAGCAGGGAGAGATCAAGTTAAAAGATGTGATCGAAAGCGAAGGTAAAAAGGAAGTTCAGAAACTATTCGAGCAAGAAATAGCGGCGTATGACAAGGAGCTGGGTGAAAAGATCCTATTAAGAGATTCGCTGGAGAGTGATCTGAAGTCTATCGAAGATAAAGTGCGCACCGAACTGATTAGAAATAAGTATCGTGGCTATATGAAGCGGTTTTTAGGACAGCTCAATCTTGCAGCGGTGAAGGAAGCAACCTATAAAAATATTGATACGCATCTTTCAGAAGGTGGCAGTAAAACGCCAAGAGAACTGATGGCCTATTATTATTCGATACTACACGTGATGAATGAATACTCTTCGTCAACATTTTTCCCGATTATCGTGGATTCCCCTAACCAGCAGGGGCAAGATTCCAAAAACCTGCCGGCCATGCTGAATTTTATCATTAAGGAACAGGTGCCGGGGTCTCAGCTGGTGCTCAGCATTGAGGAAGATCACGGAATTGATTACCAGGCAGAGATCGTCAGGTTGACAGACGACCGAAGTTTACTGAATAATTTGGCTTACGATGAACATTTCGAGGATATTAAGCCCCTCTTGAATGAAGTGCTGGGCTTCAGGTTGTTTTACTGATAATTCCGACTAATTTCAGAGAAGTTATACGAAAAACCTGTTTTTGATGGTAAGCGTTATGGAAACACCTCGGCCTAACGTTGCCACTGAAACTATCTTGTTAATTATAGTCCGCATGGGAATCAAAACCCTTTAAGCAATCATTAGTTCGTTCAAGAGTTTCGATTGGAGGAACAGCTAAAGCTTTTAGGCGAATTAATTATTGCTTAATGTATAAATCTTTATGATGTGATTAATACACGCTAATTCAGATGTGCTCCGAACTTCGTCTAATCCTAAATATTTATACGGCCCGCTTGTCTCAATGACCGTTCTATCAAATGTATAATGTTTCTCAGCAACTTCAAAGATGTTAACAGGGATAGCTTTTTCAAAAATAAGATTTTAAACGACCATAATGCGCTCAGAAACGGTTCGATTAGAAACTTCGGGAATAAATGCTAAACTTTTTTTGTATAGAAATGTAAGCCCTCTATTTTTTATACTTACTGACTAAGTTTTGCATTTTGTTGGCCATTGTAATTGCATCCAATCCTTTTGACCAATTCTTTGCATCCTGATTTGAATCATCAATAAAATATATTAGAAAATCCATAATGTCCATGATATCTTTTGCAGTAATTGTTTCACCAGTATTATAATGCGCAGCTAAATTATTGCGCTTATTGTAAATCGGCGTCCAACTTTTAACACTTGAATTTTCATTTCCATACCTGAAAATCAGTATAGCTGAAACCTTAAAGTTGGTGTCAAGCCATTTCGGATTTTTATTGGCCTTGCTATTATGAATGATATATTTACCATTCTGAAAATTTAGAGCGAATTCTGCACCTGAGTTTATCGCTCTTTTTACGATTACTTCTTTATCATCAACATAAACTAAACTTTCATCATCCTCATTAAAAACTTTCAATTGTTTTGTAAAATCCTCTATTATTTGAAATAATTGGAGGTAGGCGTAATTAAAGTATTTTAAAGATACATTAGTATCGTCTAACAGTTTAAAGGTAACTGCAAGATTATCCCTTAAACGGCTTACAAACGCCGCATCTCCAGAATAACTAGGCGTACTGGTCAAAGCAGTGAGTATTTCGCATTTAACGTGCACTACTTTTAAAAAAGATTTAGCCAAACTTTTGTCTATAACTTTTGCTAACTTTTCGATCGAGCGTTTAGAGTAGGACGAATCAGCACTCATCTCTGGTGATTCTTTTAATATGAAACCATCGGTTCGATAGTCTGATGAATGATCTAAATTCCAAATTTTATTCGAGGCTGTTAGCAAAATCACTTGTATGCCTGGATTGGTTTTTTTAATAGATTCTAGAACTAAATGCCCCGTTAATGGAGAACCTGGTTCTTTTGAAGAATCGGCATCGGTTAATCTTAGATCCAGAATAACCAAATCTGGATCAAAAGTTTTAACCTGCAAATCACACATAGAAACAATCTCGGCTGAATGCTTGTCTTTGTAATCTCCTTCTAAAACAGAAAATGTTATTCTAGTATTATTAAAAAACTCCCTGAATAAATATCCCCATCCCTTTCGCCATTCATCGTCAATGAGTAACACTTTTCCTGAGCCTTTAATATGATGAACTGCTAAATCAACATAGTCTGGAAATGGATACTTGTATTTCAAGTATTTGTAGTAAAGTAGCTGTTCTATACGCTGCTTAATAGTCGAAAAATTACTAGTATGGTCAATTTGCAAAGATTTTGCCCACCGCAACACACTCCATTCATTAGTTATAGAGTGATGAGAAAGATGGTCAGCAGGAGGGTGTATAATCAATCGGTCAATGACTTGAGCAATATTTTCTGCGCGTTGAATACGACCATCCTGCTGCATTTTCATGGCTTTTTCATACCCGGCTTTAGAATCAGGGACAAGGTATACACCTTTGGTGAAAAATATGGAAGGCTCTGGTGCGAATTTCGCGACAAATTCGTAACTCTCTTCGCCAATAAAAACTATCGGGATAAGGCTTTTTTCACCTAATGATTCCGTTAGTCTGATATGATTAGCAACACGAAGTCCAAGAAATTCCAGGTAGGAATTAGACAATGAAAGTTTGATGAATAGCACTTCAGATTCGAGTATTTTGTTACGGATTGCGGAATCTTTAAGCTTGTCATCAATGTACTCGTCGACGTCTTTGTCCATATCAACATCAAATACAAATTCTTCGGCCAATCCAAAAAACACCTCCGTATTAAGCGATGTATTATTTGCATGTATTAAAAGCTTTTTCATGACATCCTCTGTAATAGTTGTTCGATAGCAATTTTAATTTGCACAAGTTCTGTAGATGTAACGGATGCATCAGGTTTTTTGGCTAAAGCCTTCTTTGTATCTTCAGTCTGGATATCCGACATTATCAATTCACTTAAATCCAGATCGCTGACCCATTTGATCACCCCACCAATATTCTTCATACCACTGGCTTTAAGTTCTTCTTTGCTCAGAGAAACTACGATTCGGTTTCTTAAGGATAAGAACATCGATAACTTCCACTTGATACCGAATTGCAGCATCAATAAATTAGGTTTTGCGCCTGTATTCAGATGATCTAGAAATATCTTTAAATGGTCGGAATAGAACTCCTTTGAATTGATCATCAGGAATGGAAAAGTAGTTTCCTTGTAATAACTGCTTGTGATTCCTCCAGAAAAGAACACTAATGGTTTCTTCTCCTTTGCACAGTAGTTTTTTATACTATCACGCATACTTTCGCTAAGTGCAGAACGGTGAATAGCGATGACACCGAATGTATCTAAAAAGGATAAATCAGATACCCTAAGATTTTCGAGAACATCCTGAAACAATTGTTCCGTTACAACAACCACATTGGGTTCTTGATATATGTCAAAACTCTGAAAACGCTGAAGCCTTTTCTCACGATCTTCAATAATTGCTACCTTCATTCTGATTTATAAAAAGTAAAAATATGTTTGAAACCATCCGGAGCGATTATCTGTTCCTGTGTGGGCTTTCTCGGATCCGAGATCAAATAATTGAGACGGTATGCGCCTTCGGTAAAAATAGACTCAATACTCCAATCACATAGATTTTCTAAGTATTTCCGCATGTCACCAAATGAACCTTTTGAAAGACCTAATTTTTCGTCATCCTTGGACATCCCACGATTATATGATCCAGTGTGTGTAATTTCAAGTATTAATCTATCCGCAAGTTTATCCTTTACAATATAACTTACATGATTGAACTGGGAACGCAACTGGATATTCTTAAACACAATATCTAAAGCTTTACCAAACCATTGTACGTCCGTGTAAAACGTTTTATTATCAAGATTACTGGTGGTAGGATCTATAAAACTGATCAAATGCTCACTATGTTTCTGCAGCAGTAGGCTTCGCAGGGCAGAATTCTCATCTCTTATCTCAATTTCATTTTTAAAAAGATCAATTACGTGAATGAATTTCTGTATCGTATTCCCTTCAACCCGTCTTTGATATTTGTCTGGTAAAACAAAGTCTTCCGGATTAAGAGCGGGGTCATTGGAGGTCGCCTCCAATAGTTCTGGCGAACTCCATCCGAATTTTATACGATGAGCGCCCCATCCAGTTTCATTTACTTCCGGGTTTAGGATAAAACTGAAAATTTTTGCATTTAGGTTACGGCTTAAATTTTTCAGCTCATAGCTGAAAGCTTTGTATTGCTTGTCTGCACTTTCCAGGAAATCCGAAAGATTACTAAATATGGCAGCATCCCGACCAGAATCCCAGTTATGGGTAGTGTATTTCAACGCGCGATCGTTGATGGAGAAATTCTTCAACAACGTGACCAACCTACGAGGATCATGCACAACTGATTTGAAATTTACTTGTTTGATGCTTTTCTGAGCTGTGACCGGTTTAGGAACTTTAACTTTGACTTCCTTCGGTTGAATAGCTGACAAATACTCGAATTTATCGGAGAGGCGCCTAAAAACGGCATCTTCAGGACCTTTGATCATTCGGAGATAATTTAATTTCCCCATGATCACCATACGAATATTTGCATTTGGATTTTTAATATATCCCTTATCAGCCAAATAAAACCCTAAAATAATAGGCTGGGCTTTATCATAGCCCAACTTTTCCCAATAATGTAACCAGATTCGTAGCTTGTCAACATACCTTTTATCAACATTGAGCTTCTTATTGACCACCACTCCGGTCACCGTCTGGCGAAATTTCTCATTTTGCAAACGTGTTTTCTCCTCGTTTAAGCGAAAACCCTGACCTTGAATTACGCGGCGAACTTCTTTAAAGAAATCCCCATTATTATTATAAATGTGATGTTGTGAACTAAAAGTAATATCATCCGCATACCTGCTATATTTCACTTCAAACCTTTTGGCTACACCTTTCAGCCGTTTGTCAAGCTTATCACAAATAATATTTGCGATGATCGGTGAGGTGGGTGCACCTTGCGGTAAAACTCGCTTTTTCAATCTTTCGAGTTCAGAATCTTCGTTTAACCGTTTCACCTTCATTTCACAGCAACAAAGAACACTGATCATGTTAGCCAAATGCAACCGACCGGAATTCTCATTCAGATTAAAAGGCTCCAATTTCAACCTTCCCCAAATCCGTGCCTGATCAATACTTGAAAAAAAATCCTTCAAGTCAATATTGAATACATATCTGCTACATAAATGGCTTTGGGCATTAGTAATGATTGAACTGCCGGATACAAAACCATGTACTACCTGATCCGGTTTGTATAACTGCTGTAAAATTAAATTCAAGCAGGTTTGAATAACTTTTAGTCCTCTATTAGGTGCACATATTGTCCGCTCACTACCAGATTTTTTTCTTATCGTAAAAACTGTATAGTTGCCTTTTCGGTCCTGACCATTGATATAATAATTCAGTTGACGTAACTGAATGGGATATGCATTTGCCCCAAATACAATATTTTTCGCATAGTTCAGCAAGTCAAGGAAGTCCTCCTTGGTTTCCATTCGCTCAAAAGCGTCAGTTATATAAAATGATTGTTCGGCTGAAATGGTCATATACGTAATTAGTTCTTGAGTGGCCGCTTGATTTTCTTTGTATATGCAACACCCATATCATACAGTAAAAAGTATATTACGGCAATAGTTATAATCGAGCAACACGTATAATCGCGTATAACAGGAAATAACGAAACTAACATTCAGTAAAATGTGGACAAAGTCCAGTCATCTACTACCAGCTGATACAGCTGGCGGAAATCAAAATCTTTAGCGGCCATTCAAAGAACAGTCAAATGTAAAGTTAAACTGTGCAGTCAAGCTGCACAGAAATACCTATTTTTGACCTAGTAAGCAAAAATAGCAAATAGACAATGTCAGTCAACAAAAATCCGCTGATCAGATACAAAGTTCTAGATCAATGTTTCCGGAACACATCTAAACGTTATTTTATATCAGATCTGCTTCGTGTCTGTAATGAAGTAATGGCCGAACGTAGCCAGCAATCCGGCGGAATAAGTCGTCGGCAACTTTTCGAGGATATTCGTTTCATGGAAAGTGCCGATGGTTGGAATATAGAATTGCTGCGATTGCGAGAGGGAAGAAAAATCTTTTACCGCTATAAAGATCCTGCATATTCTATTAACAACATGCCTTTGAATGAAGCTGAAATTAATGAATTAAGATCTGCGATTGAGTTGATCGGCCGCTTTGAAGGCATGCCACAATTTGAATGGATAGAATTGTTAATGACAAAACTGCAAATTGGAAAAAATACCTCTGCAAAATCAGAATCTGTTGTTGGCTTCGATCACAATGCTTATTTGAAAGGAATTGAACATATTCGGCCACTTTATCACGCGATTACCTATCATAAGGTACTCGAAATAAAGTATAGACCTTTTGAAGAAGCCCAAGCATTTAAATTACATTTTCATCCTTACTACTTGCGTCAATACAATAATCGATGGTTTATTTTTGGATTTAATCCTGATGTAGAAAAATCAGATTGGAACTTAGCATTAGACCGCATTGAAACAATCTATGAGACCAGCTTAAATTTCCAAACAAATTCTAGTATCAACTGGTCTGAATATTTTGAAGACATCATTGGTGTGACCAAACCTGCGGGCGTTCCGATAGAAAAAATCAAATTGCACTTCTTTGGCAAGTCTGGCCACTATATGGTAGCCAAACCTATACATGGCTCGCAAAAATCCAAATGGTTAAACGACAGTACGCTAGAGCTCACGCTGGAATTGATCATCAATTATGAACTTGAACGACTGATCTTATCTTATTGCGATACCATAAATGTCATCGAACCACCTGCTTTGAAACAACGGATAGCTGACCGAATCAGCCATGCTTTCGAACTTAAAAATATTCATCCTGCTAATTGATACTCCAACTATTTTTGCAACATTCGACATTAAATAAAATATCTATAATCATAGGTTATCCCTTCTCTTTTAGACAATAATTTGCCAATGCGAGCGATGTCACTTGAGGAATTAACGGTGGCTGGAAGTTGACTGTATAAATCAAAAGAGTTCCAATTAACTTTAGTCAAACCTAAAATCTCGTTCGCAATAGTGCCAATGTTAGTTTTACCTAAATGTTTGATAACTTTTAGTGGACCAGGTACATAACGGCCACCAAGGTAATACTTTCGATACTGGCTCTGTACCGAAGGGACCACTCCATGAGTCCATAATAAGGCGTTGAAAGGGCTCAACAATATACAGGTGCCTCTTTTTACAGCATAGCCGTCAATATCAGGTTTGCCGTCTTGGGTAATTCTGCTTGCTAAGAATCGCATATTATCCTCAAAATTTATTTCGATCAAATCAAGATCTTGTATACCGTTACCCAGTAAACTATCTTTTAATCCGTTAATTTCATCATTTGTATAGAATGTTCTCTTATGAATGACAACCCTTTTAGGCAGTTCGTTCATGGTAGAATAAAAGAGCTCTCTAATCGAGATCCCAAAACTGTAAGCATCATTATAAGACAAGTGCGGGCTTTTCTGTCTATCCCAGAAGATTTTATCTTCAACTTTGGAAAGCTTGTATTTTAAGCCCTGGCCTTTTGAATTGTAAATATGACTGCAACCGACTATGATCTCGCTTTCCTTTCCTTTTCCCCTTAAGCTATATCCAATACCGGCAAATGCAGTTTCCTGATCAAGGTTTGCTAATACCCAAGGCGTACGCATCGATTTTACGAAATAGGATAACGCCAACCACCAGTTAATTTGACAAAACAAAGGTCGATTTTCGATAGTATCTTCCTGTATGAATTGAGTAGCTATCCCTTTTTCCGCGCAGTAAGCTTTGATATAATCATGCAGATCATAGCTTTCATTTTCATGATCATATTCCAAGTAATAAAGCCACCTATTAGGTATACAAATAACAATAACCTTATCGGAACGATCTCTGGAAAGGTAATTGATGCTGTTAATTATCTTGTCACGCAGATCAAGTGCCATCTCCTTCAAATCCGCCGATGCCTCAGGTTCCGAGCATATTGCCCAGTTTTCCGAGCCGACATCCGGTATATTTAGACTCGCACTGAATGCTTCAAAAAAACCAGGAAAATCAATGAGATAATCGGCATTAACATTATTCGCAGTTACCCGTACATTATGTAGTTTTAAAAACTTGCTGAAAACATTACTCTCCGGTTGAGCACAAATCACTGCCAGCCGGATCGTGCCGTCAAACAATACATTGGTCATCGGGTAATCGAAAGGCCTATTTTTTGAGACGCCCCGCATCGGATGAAAATCTTTTGCGAGCTGTTGATTTCCTGCGTGTTTGTTGCCAAAAATAAGCTCAGGCTCGGGATATTGTATGCCTTTATATCGAAAGAGAAACTTGGGTATTCCCGTTTTCTCCAAATCTATTCCAACTGCGCGATCAAGTACATCCATTATGTTGGCAAATGCCGGGCTCTTACTAATCATATAGGTCAACCCAGTACCCGATTCTAAAGGAAATTCAAGTTCTACTGCTTTGTCCTTGGTATGAAGAAACAAAGTCCGCCATTCATTCATGTATTCGTTAAACGCTTTGTTTCTGATTTTATCGAAATACAGTCTGCCAACCTCCTGTTTGATCTCCTTAGAAACAATTGCATCAGGCGTGGTCGACGTTATTTGAAAATCAGGCATCAGAGAAAGATAAAACCTATTATTATCATTAACTATCGAAAGTCTTATTCCTTTATGGGTTTCATAAAGAATACTGTTCAGCATTCTGGTGGTCTCTGTCCGATCATGCCATAATAAATCTTTTTTATTGGTTCCCAAAGAGTGTTTACGAGCGAGTAACTGTGTTAGTCCGGTAAGCATCAAGTCATGAAATGCCGAAATGCGAATAATATCTTTACTATCAACTGGAACACGTGAAACCTTGCCAATCAACCGTTCCTTAAAGCACTTATTGATGTCAGAGATCGTACCGAGCGCCCAAACAAAATTCTTGTAAGGAACCGCCGCTATTAACTCATTTTTTATCAGTTCCCGAACAGTTTGCCATGGCCTTTCTTCGTCATAATACTTGATCTCCAATTGAAATACTTCCTGAGGAATTTTAAGTGGGAACATATTACTTTTGACAACCGTACTTGTTCGGGTAACGTCCATGGTAAATGGAATGCGTTCCGACTCTTTTTCCTGTTGTAAAAATGAAGCGTATTTCTTTAGCAATTCTGGTTTGTGATTGCCGCAAATTTTGCTCATGCTGATCATCAGCTTATCAAAACCATCTGTTGGAATATAAAATGCGGTTCTCCCGTGCGCCCTCGCTGTATCCAGTAAATTTTTTACGCTGGCAGGTATATTCCTTCCATAGCCGCACCAATATAACCGGCCGGAACCTCGCTTGCTATAACCTTCTGTCAAAGCCGACATTACAGAAGCATCCCGACCACTATAACCAGAAATGATCAAATGCTTATCGCCTACAAAATCAACTAGCTTACTTCGAAAAATGGGATCTTGCTGGCTTAATTCTTCATCCGAATTTTTCAATTCCCCATATTTATAATCACCATGAAGTTTGATCAACAACATTTCACTACGATTGTCAACCCTAAATATCCGCTCAACAGAATCCAGTGATATATCTACAACCATATTACCGGTAGTAATCGCTGCATTTCGTACCAAATCATCGAAGTTAGTCGTCCAAATAGCTTGAACCAGTCCAGCCTCATGTAAAAGGCAACTCAACATATAGCCTGCAGAAGGTGTTTTTCTCTCACAAATACGTTGAAAGTATTTACGCACATCATCAGCTATCGGATAACATTGTTTAACATAAAAGGAGTACTCCGAAGGGTCATCTCTTTTGGGATAAACACCTTCGCTGTCCAACCAATTTTGTATGTGGTCTCTAACTTGTTCTGACTTATAATCAAGATTATCGCCAAGATTTGCAGGCCCTTTGGTTAAATACATACTTCTTTTCCATTCCCATATACAATCATATGCAGATGGGATACCAGAATTTATGGAAGCTCCTGCTCCAATAAAAATAGAGAATATATCATTTTGGCTAACTTCTATTGATCGTATGAACTGATCGTATTCTAAAATGTATCCCTGCATGTGGTTCACTAAATATTTTAGCAAGATAAAGATAGATTTTAAAGATATAGCATCGTTATTAAAATGTTGAATATTATTAAATTGTGTTATTTCAATTCATTATAGATGGATTTATCGGTTCAAAAACGTATCTAAACGTATAACTTGCATCAGGCACAGATTTGGATTTCTACCACGAGGTCAGTTACGCACATATATATTGCTTTACTTTCTTGAACAGTTCTAGGTTGCAATTACTTTATTAAAGCTGAACAATCGCATTTGACACTGTCGCTTTGGAATTTATGCCTTTAAGAAGCTTATCTCTCAAATTATAATAGGGTGAACTATGCTTTTTTTGCACAAAATAGGCTGGTTTATCACTGCATCTGTTGGCTGAAAGCGCGGCTGAACCGAAGGTTTAGCAAACGCATAGAGATGAATCCCTCGGTACGCCATCAAATGATCCTTATTAATTTAATTTAAGAACAGTCAACAGTATATAACTATTTATTATCGATTGTCTACTTAAGTTGCTTGTGCTTTGTTTTAGCTTTATTATAAACTGATAAACTAAACTGAAACTGTGGAAATAATTGTAAACAGTCATGTCAAATTGTAATCAATTTTGGCTAAATAAAACCCACCAATACGATTTTTCTGCTCTTTACAGATAAGAAAACTTAAATATGATGAGTGAAAGTGTTGTACCTATGTTGTACCTGTAAAAAAAACAGGCTTTTAGACGTCAATCTAAAAGCCTGATAATCAGTGTGTGGAGAATATCGGAGTCGAACCGATGACCTCTTGCATGCCATGCAAGCGCTCTAGCCAGCTGAGCTAATCCCCCGTCTCGGTTGGCAAAACTAATAAAAACCTGAGGATTACAAAATAAATATTTCCTTCTTTTTCGCCTGTAAACCGTCCGTTCAAAATATCAGAAAAAAGTAAAGCCCCCTGATGGGCAGGGGGCCTTTACTAACCAATTATAAACCTAAATTATGAGAAGAGAATTTTTTGTCTTTTTTAATATGGTGTAAAACTAACACTAAGTTTTGAATATGCCTAATTATTTTTATTTTTTTTCAAAATTATTATGGTATCCGTATCATGTGATGTAAGCGCTTCCATCATTAAGTCTGTTATTGATTATAAAACCCTGAAAACTACACTATTCTTATTTCAACTTAGCATACGGCAATCAATATGCAGCGCTATTTAACACGAAAAGTAATACAATCATACCCGTTTCAATAAAAATGGCCACTATAATCAACGTTTTAGCTTATTTAAAGCATTATTTCCACCAAAATAATCTTATACTATACAAATACCGGATAAACACTTTCAGTTTTTCACTAAATCAATCAAAAAATTAATTTTATGCTGTGATAAACATCTGTTGTCTTTCAAATCAGGATTTTCGCACCTTTGAATCCTGTTTACATCACCTTTGTAATGACTAAGACCCAATTTGCGCCGCAGCTTAGTAACCTGCTCTTGTGGGTACTAACTATTACCACCGGCCTGGTGGTGGCTAACATTTATTACGCCCAGCCGCTGCTGAGCGATATTGCACACAGCTTTAATGTAAGTAACGCCCAGGCGGGCCAGGTAGCTATATTTACACAGCTGGGCTATGCTGCCGGTCTGCTACTGATTGTTCCGTTAGCCGATATGGTTAAACGCAAACGCCTTATTCTGGTTGATTTTGCCTTTATTGTAATTTCGCTGCTGGCTACTGCAGTTGCGCCCAACCTGCTTATTTTGACCATTGCCAGCTTTTGCGTGGGGTTGTCATCAGTGGTGCCACAAGTGTTAATCCCGATGGTGGCTCATCTGGCCAAACCGGAGGAAAGAGGCAAAAAGATCGGCTTTGTAATGAGCGGGCTGCTCATTGGTATTTTACTTTCGCGCACGGTAAGCGGTTTTGTAGGCGCCCATTTGGGCTGGCATGCTATGTTCTATATGGCTGCGGCTTTAATGCTGGTACTATGGGGCACTACCTATTTGCTGCTGCCGGAAACAGAGCCGACTTACCAGGGCACTTACGGCAGCTTATTTACGTCGTTGGTTGAGTTGGTAAAAACCGAGCCCGTACTCCGGCTTGCTGCCTTACGGGGGGCCTTATGCTTTGCCGGCTTCAGCGCCTTTTGGGCTACGCTGATATTTTTATTGAAACAACCCCAATTTAACATGGGCAGCGCCGAGGCCGGCGCCTTTGGCCTGATTGGGGCTACCGGAGCACTGGCAGCGTCGGCCATTGGCCGCCTCAGTGACAAGGTGAATGTGTACCGCCTTATTGCAGGTACCTTGCTGCTGCTGGTTGCCTCCTTTGGTATTTTCTTTTTTTCCGGCCGTAGCCTGGCGTTATTAATTACAGGCGTAATACTGATGGATCTGAGCGTTCAGGCCACGCACATTTCCAACCAGGCACTTATTTTTGCTTTAAGGCCGGAGGCACGCAACCGTATCAATACAGTATACATGGTATCTTATTTTGCGGGCGGCTCGGCAGGCACGTTTCTGGCTACCCGGTTATGGAGCCGCTACCAGTGGAACGGAGTATGCGGCGCAGGCTTGGCGCTGGCTTTAACGGCGCTGGCAATACATTTAATTATGGGAAAGCACTTTAGCAGCCACTAAAACTATGCACATTATAACGGCCGGTAACCGCCTTTTAAGCCGTATAATTACTATACACTTTAGCCATTCCAAGCGTACACTCTTTTTCTACAACTACGCTGTTTTGCTGCCTGCACATAGGTACACGCTCTATTTATGGCTGATTCACAGTAGTTTATTTCACTTAAAGTAAACGCTGATGGTTTTGGCATAAAATTAGCATCTCCACTGATACAGAACACCTGCTATGAATCTATCAGCTACATCACCAGACAACGGAGATAATAAAGAATGGCAAAACCCGCAAAATCCGGCAGCGCCATCTGATGAAAGAGATAAGGAACAGGTAGAACGCCAGTATGAAGAAGCCAAACGCAGGAAAGATAACCTGACGGAGAAAGACCATATTGACAAAGAGAAAAAAGAGAAAACCAATTAAAAGATTAACCTCCAATTATGAGAAAAACCACTACTACAGCCGCCATAGTTAAATTAGCTAACCGTATTGATAATGAACTAAAAGCTTTATTAGAAGCTGATATTAAGGCCATACGCAAAATTCAACATAATATTATTGGCACTATCAACCCTGAAGCCAACATCTTCAGGCCATTTGTTGCATAAAGCCATCTATATATTATTCTACATCACCTGTGAAAGCATAAAGCTTTGCTGACTATCAGCGAAGCTTTACTTTTTTGCATACCCGACAATTAAATCAGCGGCACGCCCCGAAGCTCCGGCTTCACCCATAACCTTTTGCAGTTGTACGTAATCATTTAATATATGGCGGCAATAAGTTTCGTCATGTAATATATGGCTAAGTTCGGCAGCTGTATGTTCTGGTGTGCAGTCTTGCTGTATCAGCTCGCGCACCACAATTCTGTCCATAATTAAGTTTACCAGCGATATATATTTAATTTTAAGCACCAACCGCGCCAAACCGGCAGTAACCGGGCTGGTTTTATACACCACCACCTGCGGCACATTAAATAATGCCGTTTCCAGCGTGGCCGTACCCGATGCTACAATGGCTGCCTGTGCATGGCTCAACAAATCATACGTGGCGTTAAAAACAACCGGCAGTTTGCTGCCCTGCCAGTACTGTTCATAATCGGCCAGAGAAAAGGAAGGCGCACCGGCCACCACAAACTGGTAGCCGGGAAATTTTCCAGCCACCTGCACCATTAAAGGCAGCAACCGGCTGATTTCCTGCCGGCGGCTGCCGGGCAGCAGTGCAATCAGCCTGCCTTTATCTAAGTGGTGTTTTACCAGAAAATCAGGATCGGGCTGAAAAGCCGCTATAGCATCCAGCAGTGGGTTGCCTACATAGTCTACCTGCATATCCCACCGGCGGTAAAAATCTACCTCGAAAGGCAGTATGCAAAACAGGTGATCGACCACCCGCTTTATCTTCAGCACCCGCTTCTGGTTCCAGGCCCACACTTTGGGAGAAATATAAAAATCGGTTTGAATGTTGTGCTGATGCGCAAATGCTGCCATTTTTAAATTGAAACCCGGAAAATCAATCAGTATCAGCACATCGGGCTGCCAGGCCAATACATCGGCTTTGGCCTGCTTCATGTTTTTGAGGATAGCGGGCAGATGAGCAATTACTTCAATCAAACCCATATAGGCCATTTCGCGGTAATGCTTTACCAGCTTGCCGCCCCGTGCCTGCATCAGATCGCCGCCAAAGAACCGGAACTGTGCGCTGGCATCCCGCTTCTTCAGTTCGAGCATAAGGCTGGCACCGTGCAAATCTCCGGAGGCTTCGCCTGCAATCAGATAATACTTCATTCCGGTTTCAGCGCTTTAGTTTAATGATAAATATGGCGAGCATAACTACAAAGGTGCACAGGATAATACCGTTACCTGCCTGGTCGGCCCCTTTTTTATAGCATAAGCGCAGCAGCAATAAGTTAATGGCAATGGCAATTATATATGGCGTACCGGGTCTGTTCAGGTAATGCAGCGTAAACCATTTACCCCCGCCGGTAAGCCATGCCAGCGCCGGGAATATCAGCCCCCCTAAGATGCCCGTCAGTATATGATTGGCTTTTTGCATAAGTTTTCAAAGTTATGATACTATGGGGTTAATTTGTAGTATTTTTAACGCAACACTACATGTTAATATCCCATGAAAAAAGCAATCTTATTTGCCCTGGCTGTTCTTTCGGCCATTGGCGTACAGGCGCAAAAATATGTACCGCAGTTTAAAAACGGCTCGTCGCTTACTTACACGGCGCACATGCGTAACCTGGGGCAGGACATACCGCTTACGCTGCAACTGGTAAATGTAGCCGACCCGGTAACCATGCAATGGTCAATTCAGGGTTATGGCAGCGGTACTTATGTATTCTCGGCCAAGGGCATGCAAAGCGGCACCCGTATGGCCCTGCGCGAACCGGACATGGGCGCTACCACCCAATTAAAGGATGATGAAACGCTGGCCATACTATCAAAAGACAGCTTTAACAGCCTCACCAGCAACAAAACCTTCAACCTCAATAAGCAGACGTTTACTGTAACTGCCGATAGTAGCACCTACACCTTAAACGACAAGCCGCTGGATGTAATTTACGCCACTACCGCCAACGGTAAAACCAAGCTGTGGATCATCAATAACCCGGCATTCCCGGTGATTTACAAAATGCAGGGCGGCCCTATGGGTGTTGATTTAACCCTGTCGGCTTTAAAGGAATAAGGCTACAGGTTAAATTTCCAGCTATTCAGTACCGGTATGGCGTGGTGTGCCGTCATATCAAACTGTACCGGTACTACCGATACATAATTTTGCTGCAGCGCCCATACATCGGTGTCCTCACCCTGGTCATTTAACTGAAATTCGCCGGTAAGCCAGTAGTATGGCCTTCCGTGCGGATCGGTACGGGTATCAAATTCTTCGGCCCACTTCGCCTGTGCCTGCCGGCATACCTTGATGCCTTTTAGGTTATCCCCTTTCGGGAAGTTTACATTCAGTAAAGCAGCCACCGGCATGGGATGCGACAGTACCTGCAAGGCAATCTCTTTCAGGAAAGGCTTGCAGTGGCTAAAATCTGCCTGCATGGTATAATCATCCAGCGAAAAGCCGATAGACGGGATGCTTTCGATGGCCCCTTCCACCGCGGCCGACATGGTGCCTGAGTACAGGATATTGATGGAATTATTAAGCCCGTGATTGATACCCGATACGCAAAGATCGGGCTTTTTGCCTTTAAAGATCACGTTCACCGCCAGCTTTACACAATCCACCGGGGTGCCCGAACAGCGGTAGGTTTCAAAGCCCTCGTACAACTCTATCTTATCCAGCCGCAGCGGTTTGCCAATGGTGATGGCATGGCCCATGCCCGATTGAGGGCTATCCGGCGCCACCACCACCACGCGGCCAATCTCCTGCATGGTTTCCATCAACATCTTGATGCCGGGCGCCGTAATGCCGTCATCATTTACCACTAATATGGTAGGCTTATGCTTTTTCATAGTTGGCGCGAAATTAGTTATATTTGAGTTATGTTAGCAACTGAGCAAAAGAAGTACACGGTGGCAGATTATGAAATGCTGGAACAAGGTGCGCCTTTTCAGTTAATTAATTACGATTTGATTATGTCGCCTTCACCAAGCTTACAGCACCAGGAAATATTGTACGAACTCTCAGAAGCCATTGTACTACATAATGTGAAGTACGGCAGACTGGGCAAATGGCTTTATGCCCCAATGGATGTTTATCTCAATGATGGTAATGCTTATCAGCCTGATGTGTTTTTCATAAAAACGGAAAGGCTGTCAATCATTGAGAACGGAAAAATCAACGGTAGTCCGGATTTGATTGTAGAGATCCTGTCGCCCTCCAATGCCTATTATGACCTTCGCCAGAAAAAAGATATATACGAGCAGTTTGGCGTACAGGAGTATATCATCATCGACCCGATGGCGCAAAGCGCCGAAGTATATCGTCTGCAAAACGGCGCTTACCAGCTTACTCAGAAAGCAAAATTGCAGGGCGCTTTAAACTCACAGGTGCTTCCCGGTTTTCAGCTTGAGCTGAGTAAGCTGTTCAGGTAAGTAAATCAATCGGCCTTAATTTTTATTGCGGTTACCCATAGCTGCTGCCGGTCAAAATTATTTTTAAAGTTATGGGTGATGTACTTTTTATCAGGCTTAACTATTCCTTCAAATTTCTTAAGCCCGTTAATATAAATTGATACCGGCCGCTTCAAATTCACCATTTTGGGGCTGACAGCTATTTCTATCCCCTCTACTTTGGAGGTTGTAATCTTAAATATGTTATTCTGATAAGTTGCAACCACTGCAGAAGCCCGCCCTTCTGCATAGTTGTAGTAATTAACAGGGAAGTAACCTTTTGTTCTTTTATTGTAAGCCTTGAAATTAAGACTATGGTACCAGCTCGCCTGCTTTCCTGCTGTATCTATACGGCTTACTTTAAGCCACTGGCAGGTATTGTAAATGGTGTCATAATTGGTTTCCCATCTCACTTCGGATGGAAACGCATTACGATGCAGGCCAGCCATAAACTTTACGGCTGAGGGCATATCTATGTTCAGATGCTTATCCTCATGTTGGTAACCCTTGTATTCTTTATAAGTCAGTAATTTATTATAGGGCTTCAGGCTATCTATAATAGCCTGCGCCTGTTGTATCGGCCTTAGATCATCCAAATCAGAATGCACTGCATACATAGGCATACCAAACGTATTGCGGATATAAAAATCTTTGGCAAAGATATTATTGAGCATGGAGTTGTAGGCAACCACACCGGCAAATGCATTAGGCTGAAAGACGGCTAAACCAACGGCGCCATCAGAGCCATCAGAGTGCCCGAAAGCAAATACACGGTCGTCATCAATGTTCAGTATCTTTTTTAAAGAAACCGTAATAATAACGAGTGTTCTGAATGTTAAGTTCGGGCCATCGCCATTGCGCCCGGCCTGCATATTTACCACCCAATCAAATTTTTTATTCCGGCTATCGGCCACTGGCCTTATTATAATGTAATCAGCATGTTTCAGCGCCGAAAACAGCGTATCATTATCATATCGTGCCAAACTGTCTATATCACTAAACTGACTTCGGCTTACTGCCCCATGCAACAATAGCGCACAGCGGTTCTTATGCAAGTGGTTGTAACTTTCAGGTATATATACTTGTAAAGGAATGTCACCAAACACCGGATCACTGAAATGATACACATAATTAACGCCTGTCTTTTCTAAATTAGGATAATGATTCCATAATGATAACAGCCGAAAAGCTGAATCTGCATTAATTTTAGTATCAAGGTCAATTTTATCTATAAAAGACAGATCAGGTTTGAGTTGCAAGTCAGGCAACCGGGATTGAGCCGAACTTTTGTAGCTCAACAGAATAATTGATAGTAAAGATAATTGCGACAGCAGTTTATTAAACATAGGATATTATTGGGTTATCAATAAGACGGGCGCGTAATCCTAACGTTGCATTATATAAACCAAAATACATTAATAAGCGCTTACAAAGCACCACTCTTTATTTCTTCTACTACGCCCGGATCAAGCAAGGTAGAGGTATCGCCTAAGTTTGAGATATCGCCCTCGGCTATTTTACGCAGTATGCGGCGCATAATTTTGCCCGAACGGGTTTTGGGCAGGCCGCTCACAAATTGAATCTTGTCCGGCTTGGCAATGGGCCCGATGAGGCGCGATACCGTCATGATGATGTCCTTGCGGGTTAAATCTTCACTGCCATGCTTATTGGGGCTTACCACAAAGGCGTATACCCCCTGCCCCTTGATATCGTGCGGATAGCCCACTACGGCCGACTCTACCACGCTGCTGTGCATGTTAATGGCGTTCTCCACCTCGGCCGTACCAATGCGGTGGCCCGATACGTTCAGCACATCATCTACCCGGCCGGTAATGCGGTAATAGCCGTCCTCATCGCGCAGGCAGCCGTCGCCGGTAAAATACATACCCGGATAAGTGGCAAAATAAGTATCCTTGAAACGCTTATGGTCGCCGTAGGTAGTGCGCAAGATGCCCGGCCACGGGAATTTGATACACAGGTTACCGCTTACACCGTTACCTTCAATCTCTTTTCCGTTCTCGTCTACCAAAACAGGTTGTACGCCCGGCAAAGGCAGCGTGGCGTAGCCCGGCTTAAGCGGTGTTACCCCGGCAATGGGCGAAATCATGAAGCCGCCGGTTTCCGTTTGCCACCAGGTATCTACAATGGGGGCCTGGTTATGCCCGATGTTGTTATCAAACCAGTGCCAGGCCTCCTCATTTATGGGCTCCCCTACTGAACCTAATTTTTTCAATGAACTTAAATCCTTACCCTGCACACAATCCAGCCCGAAGCTCATTAGTGAACGAATGGCTGTTGGCGCGGTGTACAAGATATTCACTTTATACTTCTCCACAATATCCCATAAACGGCCGGCATCGGGCCAGGTGGGTATGCCCTCGAACATCAGCGTAGTTGCCCCCTGCGACAACGGACCGTAAACGATATAAGAGTGCCCGGTAATCCAGCCGATGTCGGCCGTACAGAAGTAAACTTCGCCGGGGTTGTACTGGAAGGCATTGGCAAAGGTATAACCCGTATATACCATGTACCCCCCGCAGGTATGCACCACACCTTTAGGCTTACCGGTAGAGCCGGAGGTATACAGGATAAACAGCATATCCTCTGCATCCATAATTTCTACCGGACATTCGGGATTGCCCTGGGTTTCTACCTTCCTGATCTCATCTTCCCACCATACATCGCGGCCTTTGATCATACTTACGGGCGTATGGCTGCGGGTAAGCACAATTACCCGTTTTACCGACGGGCATTGCACCAGTGCATCGTCAATAACCGATTTAAGCGGAATTTCCTTGCCCCCGCGGTAACCGCCGTCAGAAGTAATTACCACATTACACCGGGCATCCTGTATACGGTCGGCTATGGATTGGGCCGAAAAGCCGCCAAATATTACCGAATGTACCGCACCTACGCGGGCGCAGGCCAGTACGGCAATAGCCAGTTCGGGCACCATTGGCATATAGATGCAAACCCGGTCGCCGCGCTGCACATCATTATTCTTAAGCACATTGGCAAACTGGCAAACTTTGTCGTGCAGCTGCTTATAGGTAAGTATACGGTGATCTTCGGCCGGGTCATTAGGTTCCCAGATGATGGCCGGCTTATCGCCCAGCGTTTCCAGGTGGCGGTCGAGGCAATTACCGGTGATGTTCAGCTTAGCACCTTCAAACCATTTAATGTCGGGCTCATTAAAATCCCAGGCGAGCACTTTGTTCCATTTTTTGTGCCAGGTGTATTCATTGGCTATGCTTTCCCAAAATTGTTCGGGCTGCTCTACACTTTGGCGGTATACCTGCTGGTATTGCTCAAACGAGGTAATTTTCATAAAATAGGCTTGTATAGTTGGAAGGCGTAAAGTAACAATTATCCGTTGAATACACCACCGAATATATTGCCATTCTGTTTCTGACAGACCTTTGAAGTATCCTGCTCAACAATACCATGCGGTTTACCGGCTTTGGTGTGTACCTGCACAGGTTAACTATTTTTGCCGCCTTTGTAAAACCCGGGGATTGCCGGTTAATCTGTTTTTACAATACGCAGGCCTGCCTAAGCTGCTTTGGGCGGCCATGCAGATGCGCTACTAACTGCCCGTTGCACACGAACTGAAATTTTCATTAACTTTTTTACCTGTACTATTGCTTATTATCAGCAAAATGCTGATATTTGCACACTCTTTTTGAAAAGAGCAGTCAAAATAAAAAGATAGTTGTCATGTCAAGAATTTGTGATTTAACTGGTAAAAGCGCAATGAACGGCCATAACGTTTCCAACTCGAACGTTAAGACCAAGCGCAAGTTTTATCCTAACTTAAAACTTAAAAAGTTTTATATCCCTGAGGAAGATAAGTGGATTACGTTGAAAGTATCTACTTCGGCCGTTAAAACCATCAGCAAGAATGGTATTACCGCCTGTATCAATAAATTTGTAAAAAAAGGATACATTTAACAGAGCGTCCGGCTGTTTGAACACCGTAAGTTAACACCCCGTGCTGTGAAGCACCATTAACTCACCATTCACAACTGACAACTCATAACATAAAATATTATGGCAAAAAAAGGTAACAGAGTTCAGGTAATTTTAGAGTGCACCGAGCACAAAGAAACTGGTATGCCCGGCATGTCACGTTACATTACCACCAAGAACAAGAAAAACACCACCGAAAGGTTAGAGTTGAAAAAATTCAACCCGGTATTACGTAAAGTAACCGTTCATAAAGAAATTAAGTAATTTAGTGCGTGGCTGATTGCGTTGATTAAGTAAGTAGTTAAGTACTGCTTATGTCAATCGTTCTCCCCTTCATTAATTCAATCATTAAACAAAATGGCAAAGAAAGTAGTTGCAACCCTGAAAACCGGTAAAGGCAAAGAATACTCTAAGGTAGTTACCATGGTAAAATCACCTAAAACTGGCGCTTACTCCTTTAAAGAATCGATTGTGCACAACGATCACGTAAAGGATGCGATTAACGGTAAAGCATAAATTACCCTTTATTAAAAGCATTTAAGCCGTCTTGTGGTACAAGAGGGCTTTTTTTTTAAGATGTGCTTATATGCAGATGTGCAAATGGACCAGATAATAATTACTGTGTAAAGATGTAAAGCCTGGCGTTTCAATATCTTATATAATCTGCACATTTACCTATCTTCACATCTGCACATTCGAACTATGGGATTATTTGATTTTTTTAAGAAGAAAGAAAGCACCCCGCAGCAGCAGGAAGCGCTGGATACCGGTTTAGAGAAAACTAAAGACAGTTTTCTTTCAAAAATCACAAAAGCCGTAGCCGGTAAATCAACCGTTGATGATGAGGTACTGGATGATCTGGAAGAAATACTGGTAACCTCTGATGTGGGCGTAACCACCACCCTGAAAATTGTTGACCGTATACAAGCCCGTGTAGCCCGCGATAAGTATGTAGGCACAAGCGAATTAAACAACCTGCTGCGCAATGAGATACAGCAGTTGCTTGCCGAGAATAACAGCAACGACTTTAATAATTTTGAGTATGGCAACCACAAGCCTTATGTTATAATGGTAGTGGGTGTTAACGGTGTAGGCAAGACCACCACAATAGGTAAGCTGGCGCATCAGTTAAAGCAGGCTGGTAACAAAGTAGTGCTGGGTGCTGCCGATACGTTCAGGGCGGCGGCGGTAGATCAGCTGCAATTGTGGGGTAAGCGTGTAGATGTGCGCGTAGTGGCTCAGCCTATGGGGTCTGACCCTGCCTCGGTAGCTTATGATACCCTGCGCTCGGCGGTGGCTAATGGCGACGATGTAGCCATTATTGATACTGCAGGCCGCCTGCACAACAAAGTGGGGCTGATGAACGAGCTGACGAAGATTAAGAACGTAATGCAAAAGGTGATCCCCGGCGCACCGCACGAGATTTTATTGGTACTGGATGCTTCCACCGGGCAAAACGCCATTGAGCAATGCAAGCAGTTCACCCAGGCTACTGATGTAAACGCTTTAGCTTTAACCAAGCTGGACGGCACAGCCAAAGGCGGCGTGGTTATCGGCATATCTGACCAGTTTAAAATCCCGGTGAAATATATAGGCGTGGGCGAAGGCATGAACGATTTGCAGTTATTTGACAGGAAAGCATTTGTAGATTCATTATTTAAGAAATAATATACTTGTCATTGCGAGGTACGAAGCAATCTCGTCGCCTACAGAACGAAGATGAACAGCTACGAGATTGCTTCGTACCTCGCAATGACAAAAAGGTATAAGTGAAGTAAGCAATAGATGAGGACGAAAGAAATAAAACAGATTAAGTTTACTCAACCCAAAAAGCCGCGTGTGAATGTGGTGACCCTGGGCTGCTCTAAAAATATATATGATTCTGAAGTGCTGATGGGCCAGTTAAAAGGCAATCAGTTTGATGTGGTGCATGAGGCCGATAAGGTGGGCAAAGATGATATCATCGTCATCAATACCTGCGGTTTTATTGACAATGCCAAGCAGGAATCTATTGATACCATTTTGCAATACAGCGAGCTGAAGGAACAAGGCAAGGTTGGCAAGGTAATTGTAACCGGCTGCCTTTCTGAACGCTACAAACCCGAACTACAGGCCGAACTGCCTAACGTAGATGCTTTTTTTGGCACCAATGACCTGCAGGATATACTGCAATCCATTGGCGCTGATTATAAATACGAGTTGCTGGGCGAGCGCCTGCTCACCACGCCTTCGCACTTTGCTTATTTTAAGATAGCTGAGGGCTGTAACCGCCCCTGCTCCTTCTGCGCCATTCCGCTGATGCGGGGCAAACATGTGAGCACACCAATGGAGCAGCTGGTAAAGAATGCGGAGAACCTGGTAAAGAACGGCACGAAGGAACTGATACTGATTGCGCAGGATCTTACTTATTACGGGCTGGATTTATACGGCAAGCGCAACTTAGATGAACTACTGCGCCGCCTTAGCGATGTAAACGGCGTGGAGTGGATACGCCTGCAATACGCCTACCCTTCCGGTTTCCCGATGGAAATACTGGATGCGATGAACGAGCGGGATAACATTTGCAAGTACCTGGATATGCCGCTGCAGCACATTACCGATAACATGCTGCGCTCGATGCGCCGGGGCATCACCAGGCAAAAAACCATAGATGTGGTGAATACCATACGGGATAAGGTGCCTAACATTGCCCTGCGTACCACGCTGATTACCGGTTATCCCGGCGAAACCCAGCAGGATTTTGAAGAAATGGCACAGTGGGTAGAAGATACCCGGTTCGACCGTTTGGGCTGCTTCACCTACTCGCACGAGGAAAAGACCCACGCGCATTCCTTAATTGACGATGTGCCTGAAGAAGTAAAACAGGAACGGGCCGATGCCATTATGGAAATACAGCAGGGCATCTCGTTCGAAAAAAACCAGGAAAAGGTAGGCCATACCTATAAGGTGCTGATTGATAAGCTGGACAACGGCTACTTTACCGGCCGTACCGAGTTTGACTCGCCGGAAGTGGATAACGAAGTGCTGATTGATGCCTCAAAGCAATATGCCACTATCGGCAGCTTTGTAAATGTGCGGGTAGACTATGCGGAAGATTTTGACCTGTATGGACAGATTGTAAAATAAGCCGTACAAGCCGCACGTATCTCACCACATACTACTACTTTTGAGGCACATGGAAGCTACCTGTACCAGCTATAAAGAAACCGGATATTTTTCGCCTACGGTGATTGACTACCTGGAAGATGCACCGGCCCTCCGCCCCTTTTACAGCTACCGCCCCACCCTTCAAGGCTTTGCCGAACTACTACAACACAAAAACGTAACGGCTAACCGCCGGTTACTGGCTGATGTACTTGGCAGCCAGTACACCCATATTACAGATGAAAGCCTGGCTACGGTACAGCAAAATATAGAACTGTTAAGGGCTGATAATACCTACACTGTAACCACCGGCCATCAGCTGAATATTTTTACCGGGCCGCTGTACTTCATCTACAAAATAGTAACGGCCATCAAACTGTGCAACCAGTTGAAGGAAGCTTTTCCGGATAAAAGTTTCGTACCGGTGTACTGGATGGCTTCGGAAGACCATGATTTTGCGGAGATTAATTATACGCACATCGGCGGCAAAAAAGTGCACTGGTGGTATGAAGCTTCGGGCGCTACAGGGCGCATTAACCCCGACACCATGCGCCAGGCAATTAACCAGTATAAGGGCGTATTAGGCATCGGCGGCCACGCCGAGGAATTGGCGGCTATGGTAGAAACCGCTTATACTAAATTTGATAAACTGGCCGATGCCACCCGCTACCTGGTACATGCCCTGTTCGGGCACCACGGACTGGTGATCATTGACGCGGATGACAAGCAACTGAAGCAGCACTTTGCGCCTGTAATGCTGCAGGATATTACCGGGCAGCACAGCTATAAAAATATAACGGCTACCAATGAGCAGCTAACGCAGGCGGGTGTGCACATCCAGGTGAATCCCCGCGAAATCAACTTTTTTTATTTAAAGGACAGCCTGCGCGAGCGTATTGTAGCGGAAAGCGGGCGTTATCAGGTACTGAATACAGCTATTAGTTTTTCAGAAGCTGAATTGCAGGAAGAACTACAAAGCCACCCCGAACGCTTTAGCCCTAACGTAGTAATGCGCCCGCTGTATCAGGAAAGTATACTGCCCAACATAGCCTATGTGGGCGGCGGTGCTGAGGTGGTATACTGGATGGAACTGAAATCGAACTTTGATTATTACCAGGTAGATTTTCCTATTCTTATCCTGCGTAATTCGGCGCTGCTGGTACCCAAAACCGCAGCCGCAAAGATTGCCGGTATGCGGCTTTCCAATGCAGACCTGTTTAAGGCCACTGATGAAATAAAAAATGACTGGGTAAAAAAACACAGCGCCCATGAACTGAACCTCTCGGCAGAATGGCAGGAACTGGAAAGCGTTTTTGAAAAAATAAAACGCCATGCGCAGCAGATCGACCAAACCCTGGTACCTTCTACTGCCGCTGTGCAGGCCCGCCTGCAACATGCGGTTAACAACCTGGAAAGGAAGCTGGTAAAGGCCGAAAAGCTGAATTATCAAACCCGCCTGCAACAGATTGAGCAGCTTAAGGGCGAACTTTTTCCTAAAAACAGCCTGCAGGAACGCACTGAAAACTTTGGCCTGGCCTATGTAAAGTGGGGCCGCACCTTTATTAATGAACTGATACGCACCTTTGAACCGTTGAATTTTGAGTTTACGGTACTGACGGAGTAAGACTTTTAACAACTGATTGTTATTGATGCTATATCATAGAGTTGTTATTTCGACGGCAGGGAGAAATTTTCAGCATTTAGGTATAAAGCTAATCCAACCGTGTCATTGCGAGGAACGAAGCAATCCCGTAGCTATGCCTGTTCGTCTTGCTTGCGATGGGATTGCTTCGTACCTCGCAATGACGCGTGAAAGATAGCCTGGTGATTAATGCTGCTATCGCGTGGCAATCGCTTGCTTTACAGATAAAAGATACCATTATGCGGCTGCTTCCTCATTCCTCCTCGTACTAACAAGATTTTGCCTTATAATAGCAATACATTACCCACCCGGGTTCACCTGGTCACTTGCTGCCGACACATTGCCGGTACGCTTCAATACACCCCAGGTGCTCAACTCGCCCTTTACCGCTTTGCGGATTGATTTGAACAGGATATAGTACATCAGCTGCCGCCATACAAAGCGTTGCGGAATGATGTAAATCAGTTTTTTGTAGCTTTCCTTTTCCATACGGAAGGCGATCAGCGCTACCAAAAGATCGATGAGGATAAAGGCGGCATAATAAGCCAGTATTTTAAACGGCTTATCACTGAACAGGCCGATAATCATCATCAGGTCGGCCAGCGGTGAGAACAGCGGCAGCACGATCTGAAAAATCAGGATATTGGGCATTCCCACCATACCGAAGAAGCGGTATTTTTTATTCAGCAGGGCATCCCTGTTCTTCCAAAAACTTTGTATTACCCCAAAGCTCCAGCGGAAACGCTGCTTCAGCAGGGCGTTCAGTGTTTCGGGCGCCTCGGTATAGGCAATAGCATCGCCGCTGTTGCGCACAATATAGCCCTGCTTGAGTATGCGCATGGTCAAGTCACAATCCTCGGCCAGGGTATCGGTAGTAAATCCGCCCACCTTTACAATGGCCGATTTACGGAAGGCGCCAATAGCGCCCGGCACTACGGTAATACTATTGAGCAGATCAAAGGCCCGGCGGTCCATATTCTGGGCCGTAATATATTCGATGGACTGCCAGCGGGTGATGATGTTGTTTTCGTTGCCTACCTTTACGGTACCGGCTACGGCGCCAATTTCCTCGTCGGTAAAGTAGATCATCAGCTGGGCGATGGCATCGCTTTTCAGCAGGGTATCGGCATCAATACATACCACATAATCATACCGGGCGTGGGCAATGCCGTAGTTAAGGGCCGATGCCTTGCCGCCGTTCGGCTTGGTAAGCACCTGTACTTTAGGGTGCGCGCCATAAGCTTCCTGCACTACCTGGTATGTGCGGTCCTTTGACCCATCATCTATAAATAATATCTCCAGTTCGGGGTATTGCAGTTCCAGCAGGCTTCGGATGGTTTTAACAGCCGTTACCTCCTCATTATAACCCGGCACAATAATGCTTACCGGCGGCTGGTTGCTGCCGCTCATGGCTTTTACTTCTTTTTGATGATTGCTGAACTGCCTTGCCGCCAGTATGCCAATAAGTACGATGCGCACTATGGCTAAAAATATAGCCGACAAGAACAAATAAAGCAGGATACGATTGAAATAGAACAGGCCGATGGTAAACGCATTATACAAGTAACCGGTAATGCCACTGTCGGCATCATCCTGTATTACCGGCATCAGGTCGGCCTTCTTCTTGCCCAGCACATCGGCAATGGTGGTAAACTGGTACCCGTGCGATTTGTAATACTCAATAATGCGCGGCAGCGCCTTTACGGTTTCCTCGCGGGTATCGCCGCCGGCATCATGCAGCAAAATCATGGAGCCGGTACCGGCCTGCTTAATGGCGCGGGCCACTATGCTGTCGGCGGTTACGCCGGGGTACCAGTCCCAGGGGTCAATGGACTCGCCGATGTTGATATAGCTCAGCTTGCGGCTCTCGGCAACCGGTATAACCTCGGCAATCGTCTGCGGCTCGGCATCGGCATTAAACGGCGCCCTGAACAGGATGGTACTGTGGCCGGTTACCGTTTCAATAAGTTTACGGGTGGCATTCAGCTCTAAACGTACCCTCGGTATACTGATGGTAGAAATATCGGGGTGAAAAAAGGTGTGGTTGCCAATCTCATACCCTGCATCATAAATGCGGCGCAGTAAGGGAATGTTCTTTTCGGCCATTGAGCCTACTACAAAAAATGCGGCAGGCACTTTCTCGCGCTTCAGAATGTCCAGTATACGCGGGGTATAATCCGCATCGGGGCCATCATCAAACGTAAGCACTACCTTTTTGGGGTTATAGCCATAGCGCCTGATGAGGTACTTGGTGGGCAGCTTTACATATTGCTGGTTCACAATGGTATAGTCCGTAGTGTCCAGCTTCAGGTTGATCTTGCCCGGGTCGGGCGTAGTGGCCAGGTCCAGCACCTCACCGTCTCCATCATAATCTATGCGGTTATTGAGGCCCACACTGGTGAGGCGGCGGGTATCCAGCCCTGTTTTACGCAGCGAGTCAATGGTCAGGTCCTTTTGAAAAAAGCTCCACAGGCGCGGGTCTTCCGTACCTACCCGCCATAAGGCCACGCCGCCGGTGCCCCAGTCGTCGGCCAGGCGGATCACGTTGAAATTTGTTGCGGCATCCGTAAAGTATACCCGGTGCAGGATACCGTTCAAGTCTACATACTTAAAGTTAAGATTGGCCGATGTGGTATCAAAAAGCACCTTGCCGCCGAAGGTTTGCGCTCGTGCAATGGCCTGGGTATAGCCTACCGCCTGGCCTATACTGTTTTCGGGCCAGTCGTACCCGCCGCCCTGTATGGTCAGGATTACCTTTTCGCTGGGTATCTGGGTGCATACCCTGTCCAGCATCAGCTCCACCCAGCGCTGGTTGGTAATATCGCCTGCATTACTGTTTTCGGTATGCTGGTCAATGGCCATTACAAACAGGTAATCATTAATGCCGGCCAATAGCGGCAGGTCGTAATTATCGTCGTCGGGCACAACACTTTGGGTGAGCAAAAGCCCCCGGCTGTGAAATGTGCGGTATAGCTCCTGCTCAAAGCTGATGAAGGCATTGCCATTACGCGCCTGCACATCATCAAAGCTCAGATTGAGCCCCTGCAGCTTATATTTTTTTAGGTTATCCACCAGGTTACTGATGAACTTGGTGCGCGATGCCGGATTGCTGATGATCCGCTGTACGTCCTTATTATCGGTATAGCCCGAATCGGGTGTCAGGTTAATCCAGTTGCTCAGCGTCATGATCACCGGCTTACGGTAGCGGCGGTTAAGGTTGACCAGCCCGGTATCTAAACGTACACTAACCGTATCGGCGCCGGGCACCATGCTAAAGCCTTCGCTGTTGATCATATCCATGTGGGCAATATGATCGCGAAGCGAATTATAGGCCTGCGGGTCCCATTCGCGGTAAAAGCATACGTTAAGCCGCTGTTTGTTATTGGGGTGCTTTAACTGGCGCAGGTAGCGGCTGCGCGCCAGCTGCCTGATCTCGGTTTTCTGGATGGTAAAGGCCTGGTAACGGGTAGAGCGTTTCAGCCGGTTCAGTTCGGCGCTGTTCAGTTTCTGTGCCGTGGGCGTAAGGTTGGGCAGCGTAGGATACTGGTCTGAATTGATGGTAATACTGGCGGCAATTACGCCGCTGACAAGCACGGCCAGCAACAGGCGGCTCAGCCACTTAAAACGGTTCCAGCGGTTAGGGTTGTCGGATTGAAATATCTGCTTATCGGCCACGAATAATGAGCGGTATCTGGGTTTAAGTAATGAGCTGCGCTATTTACCGGCTTTTTGCGGACCGGCATTGGAAAAATCAACCCCGCACTTGCAATCTGTACCGCATCCCTTTTTGGCAGTGAGGCTTTTATAGATCATCCGGCCGATATAAAACAAGGCGCCTGTAAATAAAACGGCAATAATGAGCAACTGTATCATACTATAAATTTAGCTGTTATCAAACATACACAAAAGCATATATTGCAGGATTAGAATTGTATTATAATATCCCGGATAATTGCCCTGGTTTGTTGTTATAATTAACGTTTGGCAGGCCGGCAATGTTATGATCGGGTTAAGCCTGATGCAAATGATGAAACCCTGATGATAAATACTTGCAAATACTTTAATATCAACTAAATTAAGCGTACCTTTGCACCAAAATTAAGCCGCATATTTTTCATGCAAAACATACGTAATATAGCAATTATTGCACACGTTGACCACGGTAAAACTACACTGGTTGACAAAATTCTGCATAGCTGCGCCATTTTCCGCGACAATCAGGAAACCGGTGAGCTGATACTGGATAACAATGATCTGGAGCGCGAGCGGGGTATCACCATCGTATCAAAAAACGTTTCTGTACGGTACAAGGATGTTAAGATCAACATTATTGATACCCCGGGCCACGCCGACTTTGGCGGTGAGGTAGAGCGCGTATTGAAAATGGCCGACGGTGTATTGCTCTTATGCGATGCCTTTGAAGGTGCCATGCCGCAAACCCGCTTTGTAACCCAAAAAGCATTGGCTTTAGGTTTGAAGCCGATTGTTGTGGTAAACAAGGTGGATAAAGAAAACTGCCGCCCCGAGGAAGTTTACGAGCAGATTTTTGAATTGTTCTTTAACCTGGAGGCTACCGAAGAGCAGCTGGATTTCCCGGTAATATACGGCTCCTCAAAACAGGGCTGGATGAGCACCGACTGGAAGAAACCAACGGATAACATCTTCCCGCTGATGGATGCCATTTTAGCAAACATTCCGCCGGCACCTATAAGCGAGGGTACGCTGCAGATGCAGATCACCTCGCTGGATTATTCTTCCTTCGTGGGCCGTATCGCGGTAGGCCGTGTGGCGCGTGGTACCATTAAGGAGAACCAGCCGGTATCGTTGGTTAAACGCGACGGTACCATCCAAAAATCACGTATTAAGGAATTATACACCTTTGAAGGCTTGGGTAAGGTTAAAGCTACCGAAGTAAGCTCTGGTGATATTTGCGCTGTGGTAGGTATTGAAGGTTTTGACATTGGCGATACCATTGCCGATTTTGAAAACCCGGAGCAACTGGAGGTCATCCACATTGATGAGCCAACCATGAACATGCTGTTTACCATCAATACCTCACCGTTTTTTGGTAAGGAAGGCAAGTTTGTAACCTCACGCCACCTGCGCGACCGCCTATATAAAGAAACTGAGAAAAACCTTGCACTTAAGATTGTAGAAACCGAATCGCCGGATGCTTATTTAGTTTACGGGCGTGGTATCCTGCACTTATCGGTACTGATTGAAACTATGCGCCGCGAGGGGTATGAGTTGCAGGTAGGCCAGCCGCAGGTAATTGTAAAGGAAATAGACGGCGTGAAATGCGAGCCGGTAGAAACCCTGATTGTAGACGTACCCGGCGATGTGGCAGGTAAGGTAATTGAGCTGGTAACCCAGCGCAAAGGCGACCTGCTGGTAATGGAGCCAAAAGGCGATTTACAGCATCTGGAGTTTGATATTCCGGCACGCGGCATCATCGGCCTGCGTAACAACGTACTTACCGCTACCGGTGGTGAGGCCATTATGGCGCACCGTTTCAAGGCTTATGAGCCCTGGAAAGGCCCCATTCCCGGCCGTTTGAACGGCGTACTGGTATCCATGGATACCGGCAAAACCACCGCCTTTGCCATTGACAAACTGCAGGACCGCGGCCGTTTCCATATCGAGCCGGGTGTTGACATCTACGAAGGCCAGGTATTGGGCGAGCACATCCGCGATAATGACCTGGTAATTAACCTGACCAAAGGCAAGCAGTTAACCAACATGCGTGCATCAGGCAGCGATACCAACGTGCGCATTGCACCGGCCATCAAGTTCTCATTGGAGGAATCAATGGAATATATTCAGGCTGATGAGTATATTGAGGTAACTCCCCAAAGCATCCGCTTACGTAAAATATTCCTGAATGAGAATGAACGCAAGGTGAACGCCAAGAAGTTTGTAAATCAATAAGCAGATAACAACATTACAGATAAGCCGCCCTTAATGATTTAAGAGGCGGCTTTTTTGTTTTAATCCTTACTCCAGATTAAGGTTGTTACTGCTGCCCCAATACCCCGTTGAACATACGCCGGTATTGCCCGGCAATGGCCGAACCTGAATATTGACTTTCAGCATACTGCCTTTGGGCGGCTTTCAGCGCCTGGTAATGGCTTTCATGTTGTTGAAGCGCCGTAGTAAGGATATGTTCTAAATCTTGCACATTATCGCTCTCGAATAAATACCCATCGATACCGTTATGAACATCCGCCTTAAAGGTGTCAATATCTGAGGCAACAATAGGCACATTGTAATTGAGCGCCAGTTTTAAAGGGCCGCTCTGTGTAGAAAGGCCGTAAGGCAGCACCAGGTAGTGGTACTGCGCGAACATATCTGCAATTTCGTTATTTTGCAGCAGCCGGATGGTACAGGTAAACAGTTCCGGGTATTTGATACGTTTCTGGTAAAAATCCCAGTTATCACACTGCCCTGCAATATGCACATGAAAGCCGCGCATTCCTTTCTCATACATGCTGCAGGCGGCATCAATCAGCAGGTGAATGTTTTTTAATGGTTTAATATTACCCACATTAAAAAAGTGTACCTGATCGGTCAACCGTACCTTATCGGATTGGCCCAGGTCCTTTTGTGCCAACGGAATAACGTACGTACGCTTATTACTGTAAATGCGCCTGAATATGCCGGCCTGCGATTCGGAGAATAAATTTATATACCTGAACCTTGAATACAGCAGGCGGTAAGCTACCTTAAAAGCCAGTTTAAAATCAAAGCCTCCATGCACATCGCCCTGATGAGCCGTATAAATAGTTTTATCAGGATTAAAAGACAATATGGCGGCCGCCGCAAAAAAAGGCACAGCCGCGTGGTTAATGTAAATCAGATCGGGGCTTTGCTGATTTATCCCTTTAAATAATTTCAGGTAGAAAGCAAAGCTTCTCACCTCTCTTAACCGGTACTTTACCCACACTATATTTAAAGTGAGATTTTGTAACCCCTTTAAATGATCAAATTCTTCCGGTTGAAAACGGCTTTTACCTACAGGCAATAACACAGTCCAGTGGATGCGAAATTCTGTCAGCAGCTGCGGGATAACAACAATATCACAGTCGGCAAAATAATCAGGCGTAACCCAGCAGATCTTTTTCATGCACGTTGTTATAGCAGCACTTCTTTCAAGGCATCCAAATAGCCATACCCATACACCATGTCTGGCTCTACGTAGTTTCCTTCCGCCCATTCATTCCACGACTTCAGGAAGATCACCTTATGATCGTCCTTTTTGTGGCTAACCAGCTGCACAGCTTCTGCCACATGCTTTTTAAACAATTCCGGGGTGCTTCCGGTATAAATTACCGAACGGCGGCCCGAGCGCGGAGAATTATCCCATTGCGGCAGGATGGAAGGAAATACATTTTCCAGTTTGTCTTTGTCAGACAGCATGTGCTTTACAACGTCTTTATACTTGTATCGGTTCAGCAAAACACCGCCCACCTTCTCCATTAGCTTTAACTTGATGTTTTGCACCAGCCGGCCTTCAATAGTGCAGCGGGCATCATAAGCGCCGTTGGTATTAACGGCATCGAAGCCCATTTCCAAGATTTTATTTATTTCAAGAGAGGGCACGCCCGAGCAGCCAACAAAGTATATACCCTTTAAGCCATTTTTGATAGCCAACTCATTCCACTGCTCTATGTAAGCTTTGGCATCGGGTAACTTAAACGGCTTATATAAAGTAAAAACAGGCTTATCATCCACCCGCATGTACCGCGGATCCTGAAAGGCATCCAGCAAGGCATAAAAATGCGCCTCATAATCTTTTGGGCCGGGGTAGGTTTGCTCCATTAATATTTTGCCCGGGTTACCCAGCCACACGCCCGACCAGGTTTCGTTCGCCCAGGCCAGACTAAAAGGCAAATCAGGCTTACCGGAGGCTAATACTTCCTGAAAAGGGCGCTCAATTAACCGTTTGCCTGCCCACCAGTAATGCCAGTAAGCAAAACCCTCTACGCCTGCATATTTAGCCATCTCGGCTTGTGCCTCCCTTACTTCGGGCAGGCGCAGGTCATAATACCCCAAATCGGCGGGTACGCGGGGCTGGTAATGCCCCTTAAATAGTTTTTTTGCACGGCCGGTATTGGTCCACTCGGTGAAGCCTTTGCCCCACCATTCATCGTTCTCAGGGATGGGATGAAATTGCGGAAGGTAAAAAGCAATTACCCGCGCTTTAGGTTTTACCGCGGTTCGGGGTTCAGAGGCCGGCTGGTTCATACGTAAGTTGTAAGTTTTCTTTGGCTTTTATTTTTTGAGGTTGAGCATTCAGCATTATATACTTGAGCAGCACCACGTAAAATATAACAAAGAAGTAAAAAGTAAGATTAATGCCTGTAAGCAATATATAAGTAATGTAAGAGATAAGGTAGGCTTGCAGAATACGGTAATCCATACCCAGGGCCTGGCGTTTGGCCCGGTAAACCGTGCTTATGTTTTTAAAAAGGCCCCGCATCCAGTAGATCCATAGCAGCAGGCCGAAAAAGCCGGATTCAATAAGCACTACAAACAGGATGCTTTCAAAGGCCAGCAACACCGGGTGGTCGCCGTTCTTTTGCAGGTACAACTGCGTCCATGAATAGCCCTTGCCAAACAGTTCGCTTCCATCACTTATGATATCAACAGAACCGTTTAACTGATTAATGCGCATCCCTACTGTTGAGCCGTTATAGCTTTCAGATTTTTTCTGGTTCCAAACAAATAATACCGAGTCTGCAACATCCTGATATTTTCCTAATATGGAGGTATCCAATCCTACCAGCAGTATTAAAAACACGCCAAACAGTAAAATCCCCTTTGTTCGTATTGATGTAAATATTACGATGAAGAACAGGCTTAATAACACAGCTAATAATGCAGACCGCGTACCTGTAAATATCAGGTTTGCTCCAACTAAAAAAAGCAAAGCCGAGAAGAGCACCTTTTCGATTTTACTTTTTGTTTTGAATATCAGAAATGCACATACAAAACACAACACCGTTGTATAACCTGCCCAAATCATCGGGTGCCCGGTTGTAGCCTGGAGCCGGCCTTGCAAACTACCTCTTTCTATTTCTGAATATACTGCTAACGCATCAAATTTCGGTTGGTAGATCAAGTTGATGAAGCCGATGTATGGATTGGAGCCACCAATTAACACACAATAGATACCATAAACAGATGATACGGCGATAGCTGTTAAAACTATGCTGAAAAATATATTGAGCTGGCGTTTAGTTTTATAAACATGCCATATCATGAAGCCTAATGCAAACTCTTGTATCAGATAAGTAATTAATTGCTTAAGCTGGACATCTATATCAACTACACTACCGAAAAATGTAAATATAACTGAGAACAGCATAAACATGAGAA
Organism: Mucilaginibacter sp.; assembly: GCF_965200995.1. Taxonomy (GTDB): domain Bacteria; phylum Bacteroidota; class Bacteroidia; order Sphingobacteriales; family Sphingobacteriaceae; genus Mucilaginibacter. The sequence continues at coordinate 639,709 of NZ_OZ241743.1, forward strand.
ATGGCTTAAAAAAGGCGACATCGATTTTCCCTTTTATTAAAACCAGGTATTTAGCGATAAAAACAAGAATAAGTATATATTCAAGCCAGAAATTTCCCGCTACCTGAAGACCAAATATGTTTGTAGTTACATAAATAGGAAACAGCAGTTTGTATACAATAGTTAACTCGATAGCCCGAGGTAAACTGTATATAGACGTTGCTATAATCCCCACCAACAATATGATTAAAACTACATTTAACATTCGCAGCGTTAAATAATTTATACTTCAAATAAATCCATGTGCAGTTACAAACTAATTTATAACGCATTACTTGTGAGCAGCCAGCGTACCCAATCTTACTTTTAATAAAATAATATATAATTGGGGGTAGAACTTAAAATATTCATATATCAGGTTCCAACCCTTCTTATCAATAACAAAATTACTTTTACCTTTTTCTAACGAAATCTTTTTCAACCAAAAAAACAAAAACTTGGTTAAGAAATCAGTTTTCACCGTTACAAGGGTTTTAAGGCTGATAAAATTTTCCTGGTATAATTTGGTTACTGTATTACCAATAAAATTTCTCACAAACACTTGTAATATATTATAGCCGCCTTTAGGCACATTCATCATCTCGCCGAACCATACCTTCGAATATACTTTCAGGCTTCGCTTCTGCTTAAAGTTTTCAATCAGCATCAGCATATGATAAAACAGCAGCCCTTCAAAACGCTCCTTATGCTCCAGGCGGTCGTAATCATTTTTCCAGATGCTGAAGCCGCCAATCCAGGTAATCCAGTAGGTAATACGCCTTAGCAGCTGGTTAAAATCGGTACAGGTTTGCTCGTAAGGCGTTTGGTTAAAATTATAAAAGTACAGGATGCTGCTTTCGTCGGCATTCTGTTCAATCAGCGCTTTTATTTCCTGTAATGTGCCGGGCTTCATCAGGGAGTAATCATTAAACAGTTTAATGAGCTTCCCCTGCGCCTTTTGCATCACCAGCACGAAGTTTTTTTCCATGCCTACATTTTCAGCATTTTTATAGTACCTGATGTTGGGATACTGCTGCCGGTAACCTTCAACCAGCGCTTCTGTATCATCAGTGGAAGCGTTGTCGGTTATCACTACTTCAACTGTTTGGTCAAAACCATCCTGCGCGGTTATGTTATGCAGGCACTCCTTTAAAGCATAAGCCCTGTTGTAAGTAGGAATACATATAGATAAAAGCACTTCGGAGTTCATTACTTACCAATGTTATAAAGCTACCGCCTGCATCTTTTTCCGCCTGGAAGCATAAATGCTGATGAACCAGGGAATGGAGAAAAGGAAAGAACTATAAAAACCAAACAGCAGGTAATTTTCAGGGAACAACAGGGCCATTAAAAATGTAGAAACCGCCACATAAATGCCCTTCACCATAGAGGGCAATACATACGGCTCCTCTTTGTTGGCACGTGTGTAAATGGCAAAGGAGTTAATAATAAGCTGGGCCAGCCATGCTAACGAGAGCAGGGCAATGTTCTCGATGCTCATAAAACGGTCAGAAAACTTATGGTAATAAACCGTAGCCAGATAAAAAACCATTACACACCCCACAGCGAAGAAGATAAACGTACCTACCGATTTGAGCAGGCCCTTTTTAAACAAGGCATCCAGCTCGGCCCAGCTGCGCTGCGATACCAGCATGTTCATTTTCGGGGTAATTACATAGATCCAAACGTTGGCCATAGAGAATATGGCCGTAATTAAAGTAATGGTGATACCCACCTGCCCGGCAAATACCGACCCATGAAACCGGAATGCAATAGGGGTAAACAATTGAAAGATGAGATAGCCGCCAAACCAGCTGATCGTGTAGCGCCACATGAGGGCAAAAACTTCGGACCGCCAGTTGTATACCTCAATATCATCATGCATCATTTGCTGCATAGGCACTTTAAACCGCTTAAGGGTTTGCCACAGCAGCAGCAGCGAAGTAAGCAGACTGGCTACGGCCAGTGAATATAAGTAAGTGTGCGCCACCAGCAAGCCGATGGTTACCACAAAGTTGAGCACTACATTGAGGCTGCGCATTTTTTGCACTTGCGCTATAAGGCCGCAGCCTTCAAAAAATGAAATAACAATATTAAGATAAAACTTAAGCCCTGAGCCGATGAGAAACACAATCCAGGGCAATACCCACTGGAAGCTATTTTGCTCCCGGCTGAACATATAGTAACCTACACCAAAAATAATGGGAAAAGCTAATGTACACGTATAGGTGCCCCACCTGGCAATAAACCTGAAAAAACTGGCCAGCTTGTAATAGTGGGGTACGCTGCCCTCAAACCTGTTATCTTCATTTAACCTGAGATGAGCATACTCATGGGCCGAAAATTGCAGCACAATGGTGGTAAAACCCAAATCAGCCAGTACGGATAGTGCAGATATACTCATAAAAGAGTACCAGTAGCCCTGCATCTGCTTAGTTAAATACAGCGGGATCACCAGCATAGATACCGGCCCTGTGAGCAACCTCGACAGGTTAACAAAAAAGGTTTGCTTTACGTCTTTATTAAATACCTTAGCTATTTTTGCCATGTAACCTGCTGCCTGTTTATGCTGTTATTGACTATTGATCACTTCGAGCAAACCCGCCCCCAGTGTAAACTCCGGCTTCCAGCCCAATGCCAGCAGATCATCAATATTGGCCACAGCATGCATAATTTCATTCTCGCGCATCGGCAAGGCGCCAAAATGCAGCTGGGTAGCGCTTTGGGTAAGCTGATGAACAGTATTAACCAGCGTTTTAATACTTGAAGGTATGCCCGTACCTACTTCCAGTTCTTTGTAAATGCCAGCCTGCGAAGTGAAATGATTGAGCACTGCTTCAAAAGCGTTAATTACATCGCCGGCATAAATAAAATCCCTTACCTGCTCGCCGGATGTTAAATCGAGTGAAGAAATATTATCCTTTAGCTTTCCGATGATATCAGGTATAAATTTACCCGCAGCGTCATGCTTGCCATAAATATGAAAGAGTTTCATATTGATAACATTACACTTTCCCTTAACAGCTTTAAGCCACTCCAGCACGTGCCGTTTAGAAAGGGTGTATTCGGCCAGATAGCTATAATTATAGGCCGGATTATTAAAGAAGGAATCGGTATTAATAAAATTTGTTACCTGATACTTTTCAGCCAGCTGGTAAAGCTTTACAGGCAACACAATATTGGTTTCGAGCAGGGAGCTTAACTGGTTATCTTGCTGCTTGTACAGGGTAGCCGTATGTATCACCGAATCTATCTGCTGCCCGGCAAATATAGGTTCCAGGCTATCTGCCGAACTATATACCTTAAAATTACAATCCGCTAAACGGTGCAGGCCGGTGGTTGCATACTCCAGGCCAACTACATTAAAGTTATGCTGCAGCTGTTTGGCCATCTGCGAACCTAAAAATCCGTTAATACCTGTAACCAGTACTGATCTCATACTTAAACCGCTGACGTAACAATTTTTTGGTAATACATTCTGCTATGCTTTTATGCCCGAACGTTAAATTAGCACCGAAACCTTAAACCCATTAACCTCCTGCATCTGATAAGTTAGCGCCTGCTTCAACATCCTTTAATGCCCCTTAAACAAATAGTATTGATCAGGAAGCGTATTTTATCGCCGGTTATCGCTGTTTATCAACTTTTTAATCACGGTTATCGATTAAATAACCGCTTAAAAAAACCAGGTTTCTTTTCATTGGCATCCTGGTTATAACCATAACCGTATCCATAGCCGTAACCATACCCGTAGCCATAACCATAGCTGTAGTACCCCCCTTTGGTCGAACTGATATCATTCACTACCAAATAGGTTTTCTTCAGCTTTTTGGTATGGGTTAAGTCATTCACAATGTTAAGCTGCGATTTGTAGGTGTACTTTTGCCTTACAATATATAAGGTTAAATCGGCAAATTTTTCAATAAGCAGCGCATCAGATACCATACCCACCGGCGGGCAATCAATAATTATATAATCGTAATTAACCTTCAGGTATTCTATTAATTCTTTAAGCTTGTTATTCAACAGTAACTCGGAAGGGTTGGGCGGAATTGGGCCAGACGATATCAGGTAACAGCTTTCGTGAAAGAAAACAGGTTTAATGATTGATTCGATACTGACTGAATTTGAAACCGCATAGTTGGTATATCCGAAACTATGATCGGCCCCTATACTGGATGATAATTTAGGCTTACGCAAATCGAGTTCTACAAATACTACCTTTTTCTCGCTCAGGGCAAGTGCAGCGCCTAAGTTTAACGAGATGAATGACTTTCCTTCCCCGCTCATGCTGGAGGTCATCATGATCACGTTCGACTTTGAGGTATCAACCAGATACTGCAGATTGGTACGTAAACTTCTGAACTGCTCAGAAATTACTGATCTTGAACTTCTATCTATTACCAGGGAGGTATTACTTACATTATTGCCAATTTCTCCCACTACCGGTATTTTGGTATTGGCATCCACATCCTGCTTGTTCACAATTTTAATATTCAATGCGTTCCGAATATTTAAAAAGGCAAATGGTATTAACAAGCCAGCAAGCAGGCCCATCATGTAAAAAATACTTTTCTTGGGCTTATAGGGGGCAAAATCGCTTTTCGCGGGATCAATGATACGGGCGGTAGAGATCGTAGAGGTTTTGGTAATTGCGGTTTCTTCCCTTTTTTGCAGCAGGTACAGGTAAAGCGACTGCTTTAAGTTTTGCTGCCGCGAGTAATCTAAAAATATCCGCTCTTTTCTGGGCACCTGCCTGATTTGATTGGTAATTGTACTGTTTGACGACTGTAACCGCTTTTTGCCGGCCAGCAAACCGTCCCTGTAAGCATTAAAACTGCGTACTAAACCTATCCTTGTACTTTCTATCTGGGTATCTAAGTTTTTAATGATGGGGTTGGCATCTTTAAATGCCAGGCTTTGCTCACCGCGTTGCAGCAACAACTCGTTGTACCGGGTAATGGCGGCGGCAAAAACAGGATCCTGTACCGTTAATGTGCTTGGAATGATCCGCCGGGTTGAACTGTTGGAGTTATTAATATACTTTTTAATATCTTCAACAACGGCAAGCTGCACATCAATATCATTTGCCTTGTTGTAATAGGTTGAAGCATCGCCCACCAAAGCTTTCGACTGCTCTTCGGGGTTGGCAAGCTGATTTTGTTCCTTGTACTGCTCCAGTTGCTTTTCCACCCCTGTCAGTTGTCCGCTCACCAGCCCCAGTTCCTGGTCAATAAAGCGCAGCGTACTATCGGCTATCTGTATCTTATTCTGCAAATTGCCTTTCAGGTAATTGGTCATTAACGCCTGCAAAATCTTTTCTCCTTTCTTAGGATTTGGATATTTGAAGGTCAGGCTCAGCGTTGTACTCTTTTTATCAGTGAGGGCAACATCAAACAAAGCAGTAAGCGCCTCAATGCGGCTATCCGGCGACTGCACAATCATATCATAGCTGCCATCGTGCATTTTTGCGGCAGGGTTTGCGGTGAATGTGATGTTGTACTGCGGTAGCGATACCACTTTGTTATAGATGGTATTTAACTTTATATCATCCTTCTTTTCGGTGACTGTTAACTGCTCACCCTTTACTTCTATGTTAAACAGCCGGCTTTCTATAGTATCTTTTTTGGAAATAATATTTGCAATGAAGGGCATTTCATTGTAAAGTTCAGTATTACGGATACGCCCCTTTTTGAATACAGTAACATTCAGGTGCATATCATCTACCACCTTAGCCATCAGGCTTCTGGATTTTAATATTTCAATTTCATTATCTGCATTGCTTGGCAGATCAAATAAATCAGAAAAATCTATCATCCCGGCGGCCTGGCCGCCACCCGGTACCTTTGACTGGTCGTCAATAATTATTTTACTGGTAATACTGTAATCAGGGGTTACATACCGTGCGTAAATAAATGCAAACGTAAAGCATACAATTACACCTATAACAAACAAATACCAGTTATTAATTATACTGGCTAATAATTTCTTGGTATCTAACCCCTCCGAACCTGAACTTAGTAAGTCTTTATCCTGTGAATCCATTAATATTTTTAAACTGTTACAGCCTGCTGATTAATACAATTAATACCGATAAAGCAGAGCCAATGATAGCTATGGTTCTGGCTTGATTAGCATCTGCAGACGCTACCTTTGACTTGTTCGGTTCTATATAGATAAAGTCGTTCTGCTTCAGATAATAGTAAGGCTCGGTAAATAAATTCGATTTGGTAATATTGAAGCGATAAGCTCTTTTGGTACCGTCCTGCTGTTCCCTTATTAACAGAATATTATCGCGCTTACCGAAAATGGTCATATCACCGGCCATAGCAATAGCGTCCAGGATGCTTACCCGCTCATTGGGCACCACATAGGTACCCGGCCGTGCTACTTCGCCGGTAACACTGATTTTAAAGTTTACAAATCTTACAATAACGGTAGCATCATTGTAGGATTTATCAGCTCTTTGCTTAATTAAATCGCGGGCTTGTGAGCTGGTGAGCCCGGCTACATGCACTTTACCCAGGATGGGGATATCTACATCGCCCTGCTTATCTACCAGATAACCGGCTATCTGCTGCTGGTTGGCATTGGCACCAGCCATCGTGCCGGTAACCGAACTGGGTATGTTGCCGGCGGTAATGGCAACTGTTGATTTTGGATCAAGCGTTTGTACCGAGATGCTCAGAATATCATCTGCCTGAATTCTAGGCTCCATATATTCCGCTTTCTGAATGGTAACCACCTGCCCGGAATCAGGTATATCCTGAAAATATTTAACGTTTTTTACCGAAGAACAAGAGAAAAGGATACAAGCCGCAAGTGCAGAACAGAGGTACAATCCGAACTGAACCAATCGATATTTCTTCATCAAGAATAAGTGTATAATAATTATGTACGCAGGAAAAAGCTATTTAACGTGTTGTAATGTTCATAAGTTGAGCCTGTAAAGATAAAATATTTATGCTTATGCCGTATGCCTTTCTACGGTGCCGGCAGTAACATTGCCTAAGCTTGCCCCATTGTGCCGCCAAAGTTCATCGGGAAACCAGGATTTTCATGCTGTACTTTAATATGCCCGTTAACAGACTCAAACTTTTGAATATTATCTTCCAGTGCCGATAGCAGGCGTTTGGCATGTTCAGGCGTTAATATAATTCTTGATTTTACCTTGGCTTTGGGTACGCCCGGCATGATGCGTATAAAATCGAGCACAAACTCGGAGTTGGAATGTGTGATAATGGCCAGGTTGGAGTAAACGCCTTCGGCAGTTTCTTCTGATAATTCAATGTTCAGCTGGTTTTCGTTTTGTTCTTCCATGGTACTAAAATAAGCAAAGCCTTCCGTTTTGGCGGAAGGCTTTGCGAATTATTTAGATACAGTCAGAAAATTAAACTGCGGCTTCTTCTGTTTTAGACGCCATCAAGCGGTCAAATTCTTCCTGAGAACCTACACGGATGTTGTCATAGATACGCAAACCGGTACCTGAAGGAATCAGGTGACCTACAATTACGTTCTCTTTCAGGCCCAGCATATTATCTTTCTTACCGGCAATAGCGGCCTCGTTCAGCACCTTGGTAGTTTCCTGGAAGGATGCCGCCGAGATGAAGGACTTGGTGCCTAATGAAGCGCGGGTAATACCCTGCAGCATCGGGCTTGAGGTAGCCGCAATGGCATCCCTCACCTCTACCAGCTTCTGGTCTTTACGGCGTAATACGGAGTTCTCGTCTCTTAACTTACGTAAAGAAACAATCTGTCCGGCCTTCAGCGTATTGGAATCGCCCGGCTCAACAACTACCTTTTTATCAAAGATATCGTCATTTTCCAGCATAAAATCCCAGCTGTCTACCGCTTCTCTTTCCAGGAAACGGGTATCGCCCGGATCCTCGATAGCAACCTTCTGCATCATCTGGTGTACAATCACTTCAAAGTGCTTGTCATTGATCTTCACACCCTGCAAACGGTAAACTTCCTGAATACCATTTACCAGGTATTCCTGCACTGCAGCCGGGCCTTTAATGGCCAGGATATCGGCAGGCGAGATGGAACCGTCAGACAATGGCATACCGGCGCGGATAAAGTCGTTATCCTGTACCAGGATGTGCTTAGACAATGGCACCAGGTATTTCTTTACCTGACCGTCGCGGCTCTCGATAGTGATCTCGCGGTTACCGCGTTTTACACCACCTAAGGTTACCACACCGTCAATTTCGGTTACTACCGCTGGGTTTGATGGGTTACGGGCTTCAAACAGCTCCGTTACCCGTGGCAAACCACCGGTGATATCGCGTGTTTTACCGGTTGAACGGGGAATCTTGGCAATTACCTGCCCGGTTTGAATTTTCTCACCTTCATCCACTGCGATGTGCGCGCCTACCGGGATGTTGTAACCTTTAATTACGCCGGTTTTATCCGCAATCTGAATAACCGGATTTTTGGTTTTATCGCGGGTATCGATAATTACCTTTTCGCGGTGACCGGTTTGCTCATCAGATTCCTCACGGAAGGTGATGCCTTCCAGTACGGCTTCGAACTGGGCCACACCGGCAAATTCTGAAATGATAACCGCATTGTACGGATCCCATGAACAGATACGGTCGCCTTTGGTAATCTTACTGCCATCCTTCGCATACAGGTAGGAACCGTATGGAATGTTATTGGTCATGATCACCTTATTGCTGCCTTCCTCAATAATGCGGAACTCGCCTGAACGGCCTAATACCACATCTAAGGTACCATCTTCAGCAGTTTCAAAAGGTACGGTACGTACGTTCTCAAACTCAATGATACCATTGTAGCGGGCATTAATTTGCGATTCGGCTGCGATGTTTGATGCAGTACCACCCACGTGGAAGGTACGCAGGGTTAACTGTGTACCCGGCTCACCTATGGATTGTGCTGCAATTACGCCTACGGCCTCGCCGCGCTGTACGCGCTTGCCGCTGGCCAGGTTACGGCCGTAGCACAAGGCACATACGCCGCGCTTGCTTTCGCAGGTTAATACCGAGCGTATCTCAACACCCTCTAAAGGAGAGTTTTCAATCGCTTTGCCGATATCTTCTGTAATATCCTGTCCGGCCGAAACCAGCAGTTCATTAGTAATAGGGTCAAACACATCGTGCAGGGAGGTACGGCCCAAAATACGGTCGTACAACGGCTCTACGACGTCCTCATTATCTTTCAGCGCTGTGGTGAAGATACCGCGCAGGGTACCGCAATCCACTTCGCCTACAATCATATCCTGGGCAACGTCATGTAAACGACGGGTCAGGTAACCGGCATCGGCTGTTTTCAGGGCCGTATCCGCCAAACCTTTACGGGCACCGTGGGTAGAGATAAAGTACTCCAATACCGACAGACCTTCCTTAAAGTTCGACAAAATCGGGTTCTCGATAATCTCACCGCCTGAGCCTGATTTTTGCGGCTTGGCCATCAGGCCACGCATACCGGCCAGCTGACGGATTTGCTCCTTAGAACCACGCGCACCTGAATCCAGCATCATGTATACCGAGTTAAAGCCCTGGTTATCGTTAGACAGGATGTCCATTACGTTGGCCGTTAAACGGTTGTTGATACGGGTCCAGATATCGATGATCTGGTTGTAACGCTCGTTGTTGGTAATGAAACCCATGTTATAGTTGTTCATTACTTCTTCAACTTCGTTAGAAGCCTGCTTGATCAAATCAACCTTCTGTGCCGGAATGTTTACGTCCTGCAGGTTGAATGACAAACCACCATGGAAAGCCATCTGGAAACCTAATTCCTTAATGTCATCCAAAAACTGCGCAGCACGGGCCATGCCTGTGGTTTTTACTACATCGCCAATAATGTCGCGCAGCGATTTTTTGGTCAGCAGTTCATTAATATAACCTACTTCCTCGGGCACATGCTGGTTGAACAGTACGCGGCCTACGGTAGTTTCGGTCAGCTTATTTACAATAGAGCCATCACGCTCTTTTACGTTTACTTTTACTTTAATGAAAGCGTGCAGGTCTACCTTTTTCTCGTTATAAGCAATAATTACTTCTTCGGGAGAGTAGAAAGACAGGTTTTCACCTTTTACCACACGGGTATCATCGGTTTTGCGGCCTTTGGTAATATAATACAGACCCAGCACCATATCCTGAGAAGGTACCGTAATTGGCGTACCGTTGGCAGGATTCAGGATGTTATGTGAGGCCAGCATCAAAATCTGGGCTTCCAGTATAGCAGCATTACCCAGCGGTACGTGCACAGCCATCTGGTCACCGTCAAAGTCGGCGTTGAACGCGGTACAGGTTAACGGGTGCAGCTGGATAGCCTTACCTTCTACCAGTTTTGGCTGGAAAGCCTGAATACCTAAACGGTGCAGCGTAGGCGCACGGTTTAATAACACAGGGTGGCCTTTAAGCACATTTTCCAGAATGTCCCATACCAGCGGGTCTTTACGGTCAACAATCTTTTTAGCAGATTTTACCGTTTTTACCACACCACGCTCAATCATCTTACGAATAATGAACGGCTTGAACAGCTCGGCAGCCATATCTTTTGGCAAACCGCACTCATGCAGTTTCAGGCTGGGGCCTACCACAATTACCGAACGCGCTGAATAATCCACACGTTTACCCAACAGGTTCTGACGGAAACGGCCTTGCTTACCTTTCAGAATATCTGAAAGTGATTTCAAGGCGCGGTTACCTTCTGTTTTAACGGCGTTAACCTTACGTGAGTTATCGAACAGCGAATCTACCGCTTCCTGCAGCATCCGTTTTTCGTTACGTAAAATCACTTCAGGCGCTTTAATCTCAATTAAGCGCTTTAAACGGTTGTTACGGATAATTACACGGCGGTACAAATCGTTCAAATCCGAAGTTGCGAAACGGCCGCCTTCCAGTGGTACCAACGGGCGCAGTTCCGGCGGAATAACCGGAACGATCTTTACAATCATCCACTCCGGGTTGTTGTCAATATGGCCTTGCGCATCGCGGAAGGCTTCAACTACCTGCAGGCGTTTCAGCGCTTCGTTTTTACGCTGCTGCGAAGTTTCATTGGCTGCCTGATGGCGCAGATCGTATGACAGTTGGTCTAACTGCAGGCGTTTCAATAACTCCTCAAGCGCCTCGGCACCCATTTTGGCCACAAATTTCTGTGGATCTTTATCGTCCAGGTACTGGTTTTCTTTTGGTAAAGTATCCAGCACGTCCAGGTATTCTTCTTCGGTCAGGAAATCCATCTTTGAAATTCCGTCGCCTTCCTTAATACCCGGCTGAATAACTACATATCTTTCGTAATAAATAATCAGGTCGAGCTTTTTGGTGGGCAAGCCCAGCAGGTAACCAATCTTGTTAGGCAAAGAACGGAAATACCAGATGTGCGCTACCGGAACCACTAAGTTGATGTGGCCCATACGCTCGCGGCGTACCTTTTTTTCAGTTACTTCCACACCGCAACGGTCGCACACGATACCCTTGTAACGGATACGCTTGTACTTGCCGCAATGGCATTCGTAATCCTTAACCGGGCCGAAAATACGCTCGCAGAATAAACCATCACGCTCAGGCTTGTACGTCCGGTAATTGATGGTTTCCGGTTTTAATACTTCGCCGCTTGAACGCTCCAGGATGGACTCGGGTGAGGCCAGACTGATGGTAATGGTGGTGAAGTTACTTTTTATTTTATTATCCTTTTTGTAAGACATAGCTCTTTTTAAATGATTTAGTGAATGAGTGACGGCTTGTGGCTTAATCACCCTCCTTGCACATAGAAGTTAACAAAGGACCGGATGCCGGAGCATCCAGTCCCTCACTAATCAATTTTATTATTCCAATGTGATATCCAAGCCTAAGCCGCGTAACTCATGAACCAATACGTTGAATGATTCTGGTACGGATGGCGTTGGCAGGTTTTCACCCTTAACAATGGCCTCATAAGTTTTGGCACGGCCGATCACGTCGTCAGACTTCACGGTCAGGATTTCCTGCAGGATGTTGGCTGCACCGAATGCTTCCAGCGCCCAAACTTCCATCTCACCAAAACGCTGACCACCAAACTGGGCTTTACCACCCAGCGGCTGTTGCGTAATTAATGAGTACGGCCCGATAGAACGTGCGTGCATCTTATCATCAACCATGTGGCCCAGTTTCAGCATATAAATGATACCTACGGTGGTTGGCTGGTCAAAACGCTCGCCGGTTAAACCGTTGTACAGGTAAGTACGGCCGGTAGCCGGCAAACCTGCCTTTTCAATCCATTCTTCTACCTCACCATAAGTAGCGCCATCAAAAATAGGGGTTGCAAATTTCAGCCCTAATTCCTTACCGGCCCAGCCCAATACGGTTTCGTAGATCTGGCCCAGGTTCATACGCGAAGGTACGCCCAGCGGGTTCAGCACAATATCAACCGGCGTTCCGTCTTCCAGGAATGGCATGTCCTCATCGCGAACGATGCGGGCAACAATACCTTTATTACCGTGGCGGCCGGCCATTTTATCACCTACCTTCAGCTTACGCTTTTTAGCAATGTAAACCTTGGCCATTTGCACAATGCCCGATGGCAGCTCGTCTCCTACGCTGATCGCAAATTTATCGCGGCGGTAAGCGCCCAGTTCCTCGTTCAACTTAATGTTATAGTTGTGCAGGGTGGTTTTAATCTGGTCGTTCTTATCATCGTCAGTAGTCCACTTGGTCGGGTTGATGTTCTCGTAGTTGATCTCGGCTAAAATCTTCTGCGTAAACTTTACGCCTTTTGGCACCAGCAGCTCTTTGTATACATTAAATATGCCTTGTGAAGTTTTACCGTTCACAATTTCAAAAAGCTTATCAATCAACCGGGTTTTCAGTTCCTTGTTCGCTTTATCGTGGCGGGTATCCAGTTTTTCCAGCTGCGATTTCTCTTCGGCCTTTGAAGTCTTTTTGGCACGTGAGAATAGCTTGGTATCGATGACCACACCGCTGATAGACGGCGGCGTTTTTAATGAAGCATCCTTAACGTCGCCTGCCTTGTCGCCAAAGATGGCACGCAGCAGCTTTTCTTCCGGTGAAGGGTCAGACTCACCTTTAGGCGTAATCTTACCGATCAGGATATCGCCTTCTTTTACCTCGGCGCCTACGCGGATGATACCGTCTTCGTCCAGATCTTTGGTGGCTTCTTCAGATACGTTCGGAATATCCGGTGTCAGTTCTTCTTCACCGCGTTTGGTATCGCGAACTTCCAGTTCAAATTCCTCTACGTGTAATGAAGTGAAGATATCCTGAGATACCACACGTTCTGAAATCACAATCGCATCCTCAAAGTTATATCCCTGCCAAGGCATGAACGCTACCTTCAGGTTACGGCCCAGGGCCAGTTCACCGTTTTGCGTTGCATAACCTTCGCACAATACCTGGCCTTTTGAAACCCGCTGACCTTTGATCACGATAGGTTTCAGGTTCATGGTAGTGCTCTGGTTAGTTTTCTTAAACTTGGTCAGGCGGTACTTCCTGGTATCTTCATCGAAGGAGATCAAACGATCGTCTTCGTTACGGTCATAACGGATATGGATCTCGTTGGCATCCACGTACTCTACTATCCCATCGCCTTCGGCATTGATCAGGGTACGCGAGTCGCGGGCTACGCGGCCTTCCAAACCGGTACCTACAATCGGCGCTTCGGGGCGCAGCAATGGTACGGCCTGGCGTTGCATGTTGGAACCCATCAGCGCACGGTTGGCATCATCATGCTCCAAAAACGGAATCAATGAGGCGGCAATCGAGGTGATCTGGTTAGGCGCAACGTCCATATAGTCCAAACGCTCCGGCTCAATTACCGGGAAGTCACCTTCAAAACGTGCCTTTACACGGGCCGTATCAAACTGGCCCTTATCATTGTACATGGCGTTGGCCTGTGCAATGGTTTTGCCGTCCTCGTCTTCTGCCGACAGGTATATTACCGGCTCATCAACCGCTACCTTACCATCAACCACACGTTTGTACGGGGTTTCGATAAAGCCTAAGTTGTTGATCTTGGCGTGAACGCACAGGGATGAAATCAGACCGATATTCGGGCCTTCCGGCGTTTCGATGGTACACAAACGCCCGTAGTGGGTGTAATGCACGTCACGAACTTCGAAACCGGCACGCTCGCGCGACAGACCACCTGGCCCTAAGGCTGATAAACGACGCTTGTGCGTAATTTCGGCCAGTGGGTTGGTTTGGTCCATAAACTGCGATAGCTGGTTGGTACCAAAGAACGAGTTGATTACCGATGACAGTGTACGGGCGTTAATTAAATCGGTTGGGGTAAAAACCTCGTTGTCACGAATGTTCATCCGCTCGCGGATGGTACGCGCCATACGGGCTAAACCTACACCGAACTGGGCATACAGCTGCTCGCCTACCGTACGTACACGGCGGTTAGACAAGTGGTCAATATCATCCACCTCAGCTTTGGAATTGATCAGCTTGATCAGGTATTTAACAATGGCGATAATATCGGCCTTGGTTAAAACCTTGGTTTCGTCTGAAGTATCCATCTTCAGCTTACGGTTGATGCGGTAACGGCCCACATCGCCCAAATCATATCTTTTATCAGAGAAGAACAAACGGTCAATGATACCGCGGGCGGTTTCTTCATCAGGCGGTTCAGCGTTACGCAGCTGGCGGTAAATGTGCTCTACCGCTTCCTTCTCTGAGTTTGAAGTATCTTTTTGTAAGGTATTGTATATAATGGTATAATCGCCGCTGGTAGAGGCATCTTCCTTGTTCAGGATGATGGTTTTCACACCGGCATCAATAATCATATCAATATGGTCGTCTTCCAGTACGGTTTCGCGCTCCAGGATGATCTCATTACGGTCGATGGATACCACTTCGCCGGTATCTTCGTCCACAAAGTCTTCCACCCATTTTTTAAGCACCCTTGCGGCAAGCTTGCGGCCGATAAATTTCTTCAGGCCTGATTTGCTTACCTTTACTTCGTCGGCTAACTCGAAAAGCTCCAGAATGTCTTTATCCGAATCATAACCGATAGCACGCAGCAGGGTAGTAACCGGAAATTTCTTTTTACGGTCAATATAAGCATACATTACGTTATTAACGTCTGTAGCAAACTCAATCCACGAACCCTTGAACGGGATTACACGGGCGGAGTACAGTTTACTGCCGTTGGTGTGGCGGCTCTGGCCGAAGAACACACCGGGTGAACGGTGCAGCTGCGATACAATCACACGCTCGGCGCCATTGATCACGAAAGTACCCTTGGGCGTCATGTACGGAATGGTACCCAGGTACACATCCTGCACAATGGTTTCAAAGTCTTCGTGCTCTTCATCATTACAGGATAGGCGAAGCTTTGCTTTTAATGGCACACTGTAAGTTAACCCACGCTCGATACACTCCTGTATATCATAACGCGGCGGGTCAATAAAATAATCCAGAAACTCCAGCACAAAGATGTTCCGGGAGTCGGAAATCGGAAAGTTTTCTGCAAACACTTTAAACAAGCCCTCTTTATGACGGTTGTCTGATGTAGTTTCCAATTGAAAAAATTCCTGGAAAGATTGTAACTGTACATCCAGAAAGTCAGGGTAGTCGATGACGTGCCTGCTGGTTGCAAAGTTTACTCTTTGATCAATTTTGTTTGCCAAGGGAATATAGTTTTATATGTAATGAAACTTGTGGCGGGATATGAGATATCAGACATAAGATGCGTGCAAAGCCTTGATTGTTTGGCGTTTATAAAAACGCTTACCCTCAAATCTCATATCAGAATACACACACCTGAAAATTCAAACCCTATAAACGACAACAGACCCCGACCATTTACAGGTCGGAGTCTTATGTATGGGGCGCTATTGAGATAAATTATTTAACCTCAACAACAGCTCCTGCTTCTTCTAATTGTTTCTTCAAAGATTCAGCTTCTTCTTTAGTTACACCGGTTTTCAGTTCTTTTGGTGCACCGTCAACTAAATCCTTAGCTTCTTTCAGGCCTAAACCTGTTAAGTCTTTTACCAATTTAACTACCTGCAATTTTGCGCCGCCTGCTTCTTTCAGGATAACGTCAAATGCGGTTTGTACTGCCTCAGCAGCAGGGGCATCGCCACCAGCAGCAGGAGCAGCAACCGCTACAGCTGCAGCAGCAGGCTCAATACCATACTCATCTTTCAGAATCTGAGCTAATTCGTTAACTTCTTTTACTGTTAAGTTTACCAACTGTTCAGCAAACGATTTTAAATCTGCCATTGTATTTTAAATTTTACTTTACTTACGTGATGTTTTTAATTGTCCGGTCTGTTTTAAAGGCGCCGGAATCAGCCTTCTCTTTCTTGTAATGTTTTTACCAAACCTGCAATGGTGGTTCCGCCTGATTGTAAGGCAGAAAGTACATTTTTAGCAGGTGATTGCAGCAAGCCGATGATCTCGCCAACCAGTTCTTCTTTCGATTTCAGGGTTAACAAGGCATCCAGCTGGCTATCGCCAACAAATGCTGATGCGTATACGTATGCAGCTTTCAGTACCGGCTTATCGCCTTTCCTTCTCAGCTCCTTAATCAGCTGTGCCGGGGCCTTTGCTGATTTAGAGAAAAGAATGGTAGAGGTACCTTTAAGCGAATCGTACAGGGAAGTGAAATCACCATCGGCCGCTTCAAGCGCTTTTTCAATCAGGCTGTTTTTTGCAACCTTCATGGTAATATCGCTTTCAAAACATTTACGGCGAATGCTGTTCACTTTATCAACGCTCAGGTCGGCAGTATCAGTAATATAGAAATTACCATACTCGTTGATCTGCTCGGTAAGAGCATTAACCAGTTCGTATTTATCTTCTTTATTCATGATTAAATTCCCGCTACTGATTTGGTTTCGATCTCGATGCCCGGAGACATGGTTGATGAAACGTGAATGCTTTTGAAATAAGTACCCTTGGCTGCTGATGGTTTAAGCTTTGAAAGCGTTTGCAACACTTCTAAAGCGTTTTCATAAATCTGCTCAGGGGGGAAGGATACCTTACCTATTGAGGCATGGATGATACCGGTCTTGTCAACCTTAAAATCAATCTTACCGGCTTTTACTTCTTTTACAGCCTTACCTACTTCAGGTGTTACTGTACCAGATTTTGGATTCGGCATCAGGTTACGGGGGCCTAAAATACGGCCCAACCTGCCCACCTTGGCCATTACGCTTGGCATAGTGATAATAATGTCAACATCAGTCCATCCGCCTTCTATTTTCGCAATATAGTCGTCCAAACCTACATAATCTGCACCTGCGTCTGTTGCTTCCTGCGCTTTGTCAGGCGTACAAAGTACCAGTACACGTACAGTTTTGCCGGTTCCATGAGGCAGGGTGGCAATACCACGCACCATTTGATTGGCTTTGCGCGGGTCAACCCCCAAACGAACATCAATATCTACAGAAGCGTCAAACTTAGTGGTGGTAATTTCCTTCACTAATGATGATGCATCCTGCAGCGTGTATGATTTGTTCGCCTCAATTTTGGAGAGTACTGCTTTTTGATTTTTTGTTAATCGAGCCACTGTCTTAAACTGATTTGAGTGTGTTAATTTCGGATTTAAAATGTTCAATTTCGGATTTTATCCTCTTTCTGATATTTTTCATCCGGTTCATTTCGATTTCATCAGTCCAACTTTCAATTCGAAATTGAAAATCCGACATTCGAAGTCTACTAATTCCAGGGGGCGGTACCAGAAACGGTAATTCCCATGCTGCGGGCAGTACCGGCTACCATTTTCATAGCCGACTCTACTGTAAATGCATTTAAGTCAGGCATTTTATCCTTAGCAATGGCTTCTACCTGATCCCAGTTTACACTGGCTACCTTTTTACGGTTAGGCTCGGCCGAACCACCCTTTAAACCCGAAGCATCCAGTAACTGGATAGCCACAGGAGGCGTTTTAATGATAAAATCGAATGACTTGTCTGTATACACAGTAATAACTACCGGCAGCACTTTACCAGGCTTATCCTGGGTACGTGCATTGAACTGCTTGCAAAACTCCATAATGTTCACACCCTTTGCACCCAATGCAGGGCCAATTGGTGGAGATGGATTTGCAGCGCCGCCCTTTACTTGTAGTTTTACTAACGCACCAACTTCTTTTGCCATTGTTAATTAATTAATTGTAGTTAATGTTAGTAAGTGGAAGCTATTGTAACATTTTTTAAGTACCGAATTAAAAAAATTCAGCCCGCAAATATCGTTATTAAGTTTGATAGTTGCGGGCTGAATTTTATTTTTATTTTTACTCTTTTTCTACCTGCATGTAGTTGAGTTCGAGCGGCGTTCGCCTGCCAAAGATCTTTACCATTACCTTCAGCTTTTTCTTTTCCTCGTTTACCTCTTCAATTACACCGCTAAAGCCATTAAAGGGGCCATCCATCACCTTAACGTTTTCACCAACCACATAAGGCACATTCATTACCTCGCCCTGGCCGGCCATTTCATCAACCTTGCCCAGTATGCGGTTTACTTCGGCCTGGCGCAGCGGGATGGCATTACCTGCCTTATCACCCAAAAAGCCGATTACACTGTTGATGTTTTTAATTACGTGCTCCAGCTCGCCATCAAGGGCCGCTTCCACTAACACATAACCCGGAAAATAATTACGCTCTTTGGCAATCTTTTTGCCATCGCGCATCTGGTAGTATTTTTCTGTAGGTATAAGTACCTGCGGTACTAAATTAGAAATGCCCAAACGATTAATTTCGGCATCAATGTATTGCTTAACTTTCTTTTCTTTACCGCTTACGGCTCTTACCACATACCATTTTAACTGTTCAGCCATTGTTTGTTTTTTGTCGCGTTAAATTAGGTAAGTGAATTGTAGAACAACCTTAGCACATAGCCAATAATCTGATCCATACCAAAAATAACCAGGGCGATAATGATAGCGGCTACCAGTACCAGTACAGCGCTGCTTTGCAGTTCGCGCCAGGTAGGCCACGTTACCTTCTCGGTCATCTCAATATAGGATTCCTTTACGTATTGAACTACTGAAGCCATTGTTAAACTAATTAGAGAGCACGGGAACAAGGATTCGAACCCTGATCAAAGGTTTTGGAGACCTCTATTCTACCGTTGAACTATTCCCGTATACCCCAAACCCCTGAAGGAGCTTAAGATGTTTTGTTTTAAAACGAAGCACCCGGCGTAAAGCTGAGCGCTTCGTTTTGTATTATTAACCTAACCTTTTTCCTCCCCCATCCGGGGGCCGGGGGGCTGGCTAACTTATTTTAAAATTTCAGTTACCTGACCTGCGCCTACAGTACGGCCGCCTTCGCGGATAGCGAAACGTAAGCCTTTTTCCATAGCAATGGCGTTGATTAAGGATACAGAAATTGTAACGTTATCACCCGGCATTACCATTTCTACACCTTCGGCCAGTGAAATCTCACCAGTTACATCAGTGGTACGGAAATAGAACTGAGGACGGTATTTGTTGAAGAAAGGCGTATGACGGCCACCTTCAGCTTTTGACAGTACATATACTTCGGCCTTAAAATCGGTGTGAGGGGTTACTGAACCTGGTTTGCAAATAACCATACCACGGCGGATATCAGTTTTTTCAATACCACGTAACAATAAGCCTACGTTATCACCGGCTTCACCACGGTCCAGAATCTTGCGGAACATTTCTACACCTGTAACGGTAGATTTCAGGTTCTCGGCACCCATACCCAGTATATCAACCTGCTCACCAGAGTTAATAACACCACGCTCGATACGGCCTGTTGCTACAGTACCACGGCCAGTGATAGAAAATACGTCTTCTACCGGCATCAGGAATGGAAGATCAGTTAAACGCGGAGGGATAGGAATGTAATTATCTACATTGTTCATCAGCTCCATAATCTTATCAACCCACTGAGGCTCGCCATTCAGGCCGCCTAAGGCTGAACCCTGAGTTACAGGAATATCATCACCAGGGAAATCATAGAACGATAATAATTCGCGGATCTCCATTTCAACTAATTCCAGCAGTTCCGGATCGTCAACCATGTCAATCTTATTCATGAAAACTACCAGTGAAGGTACACCTACCTGGCGGGCTAACAGAATGTGCTCGCGTGTTTGCGGCATCGGACCATCAGTAGCTGCAACAACTATAATTGCGCCATCCATCTGAGCAGCACCGGTAACCATGTTCTTCACATAATCCGCGTGACCAGGGCAGTCAACGTGAGCGTAGTGACGGTTAGCGGTTGAATACTCAACGTGTGCCGTATTAATAGTGATACCACGTTCTTTTTCTTCAGGAGCAGAGTCAATTGAATCGAAAGAACGTGCTTCTGAGAAACCTTTGTCAGCCAAAACCTTGGTGATAGCTGCGGTCAGGGTTGTTTTACCGTGGTCAACGTGACCAATAGTACCGATGTTTAAGTGCGGCTTACTGCGGTCAAACTTTTCTTTTGCCATGATTTATTTAATATTTGTAGGTTAATATACTCTTTTAAATTATCGTTTACAACGATGAGCCAACGAAGGGATTTGAACCCTTGGCCTCTTCCTTACCAAGGAAGTGCTCTACCCCTGAGCTACGTCGGCTGGTTTTGTTCGTTCATTGGTTCACTCGTTCATTAGCCGCTGTTAAATGATTCCCAATGAACAACTGAACCAATCAACTAATGAACCTCTATTCTTGAGCGGAAGACGAGGTTCGAACTCGCGACCTATAGCTTGGAAGGCTATCGCTCTACCAACTGAGCTACTTCCGCATTTACAACAATGAGTGAATGCGGAATGAAAGAATTAGTGAATAAACTTAAATCACTCATTCACTCATTCAACAATTCACTCATTGCTGCGTTGTGGGGAGAGGAGGATTCGAACCTCCGAAGTCGTAAGACAGCAGATTTACAGTCTGATCCATTTGGCCGCTCTGGAATCTCCCCGGTTATAATTAATGATTGAACTATTGATTTTTAAATGAGTGAATAATTCATTCATTCTATCATTCACCAACTCAGTCATTATCTATACAAGAGCCTCCTATCGGGATCGAACCAATGACCTACTGATTACAAGTCAGTTGCTCTACCAGCTGAGCTAAGGAGGCTAATTTTATCTTTTAAAGAACCAACCCTTAACGAAGGTTTGCTTTGTACAACGCCTCTCCGAAATGGTTTGCAAATGTACATAAAAATCAACCCACGCAAAATATTTTTAAAAAAAAATGGACAGGGCCTCTGCCCTGTCCATTTCAGCGATTTTATGGGTTATTGGTATAATTAATACTCGTCTTCGTCAAGCAGGGCCACGTCTACTTTTTTGGCCGCCTCAATATCGGCGCTCTGCTTTTGCTTGTATTTGGATATTTGCTTTCTCAGTCCTTCCAGGGCCATATCAATACATTCTTCAAATGTTTTGCACTGGTGCTTGGCAAACAGCTGCGTACCAGGCAGGTTTATTTTTATCTCTGCTTTCTTGTTGGCTTCGTCTTCTACGTTTTCCACTTTAAGGTATACTTCGCCGCTGATGATCTTATCATAATACAGATCCAGCTTGTTAGCCTTTTTCTGAATAAAATCTAATAACTTTTGGTCTGCATCAAAATGGATGGATTGAACTGTTACTTTCATAAATGCTCCTTGTTTTTAAGCCTTTGGATGGGCTTGTTTATAAATAGATTTTAATCGCTCAACAGAGTTATGGGTGTAAATTTGAGTAGCGCTCAGGCTGGCATGGCCCAGCAGATCTTTTATAGCGTTCAGGTCGGCGCCTTTATTAAGCAATGCCGTGGCAAAAGTGTGCCGCAGCACATGCGGACTGCGCTTGCTTTGTGTTGATATATTGGATAAGTAATTACGCACCATCAAATAAATAAACTTCGGATATGCATCCGCACCCTTATTTGTAACGAGCAGCTTTAACGAATTGTTATCAAAAATTTCATTTCTTTTTAACACAAGGTACTGCCGCAGGGTAGCAATCAGCTCCTTATTGAGCGGGATGATGCGCTGTTTGTTACGCTTACCCAGCACTTTAATGGTTTGCTCGTAGGGGTTATAATCATCCTCCTGCAGGCCCAGCAGCTCGGCCAGGCGTATGCCGGTGCCAAACAGCAGCTCCATCACCAGTTTATCGCGCTGCCCGGCAAAGCCTTCGGCAAAAACGTGCGTACCATCCAGCAGCTTTACCAGTGGTTCAATTTCTACCACCACGGGCAGTTGCTTGCTTATTTTTGGGGCCTGCACCTTGGCAGCCGGGTTATGAGCGATTACCTGCTCCTGCACCAGAAATTTAAAATACTTACGCAGGGTGGCCAGTTTGCGCGCTACCGACCGGGCCGTTAGCTGCTCCATCAGGGTTACTATCCAGCCCCGGATGTCATGATGGGTAATATCTCCCGGCAGCAACTCCTGCGGGTGCCCGGTTTCAAGATATTGATAAAATTGGCGGAGATCGGACTCATAAGCCGAAACGGTATGAGCGGATGCGCGTTTTTCGTATTGCAGATATTGAAGAAAACGCGCTAAAAACATAAAAACTATTTATAAAGCCAACCCTAAGGATGAAGTTACAAATAGTTTTAATGTATAAAACAGAAAATAAAAAACTTTCAAATTACAGAACGTCCAGGTTCATGTTCTGCTTGTAAATGGCGTGCTTCACCACATTGCGGCGGGCCACTGATTTCTTTTCAAACGCCTGGCGGCTGCGCAGTTCTCTTAATACACCTGTTTTTTCAAACTTCTTTTTAAAGCGTTTTAACGCTTTATCTAATGATTCGCCTTCTTTTACGTTAATGATAATCATACCTTATTTACATACCTCCTTTCAGGGATGCCAAAAGTACAGAATTTTTTTTGATTTAAGACAATGTAAAGCACCTAATATTTATATCAGGTGCAACAATACAAGCATATCATATAAATTTGCGTACCGCTATTTTTTTAGTCAGGGCGTTTCCCTGCGGGCCGGGCTTTCCGCTCATACGCCTGCAGGCCTTACGCGCAAGGCCGGTATCCGCTGCAATCCCTAACGCAGGGTTAAAGGCATAAATAGCAACTCGCTTTTTTGTAAAACTGATGCCGGTGTTTCAAATGCTCCGTAGTTTCACCTGCCCCTAAATTGCTGTTCTGCCAATACCTGCCATCAGCTGCTGACACTGATTTGTCAGCGTTCACGGGTGTTCACGCGCGTTCACACCACCGTGAACGTGAACACCTGCAGCAGGCCCGCTCCGGTTGCCGGCCTGCGGCTGCATACCGGGCATCCTTATTCTCTGTTGTACTTTATTGCTGATTTTGTCCGTTTATGGCCGTTTATCGTCTTTTATCGCCGGCTAAACACCCTACACCAGCTTAAAAGCTACCACCCTGCCGTGGTATCATCGCCGCGCGGGTCTGCCCCGCCCTGGTAGCCGGCCCTGGTTTTCAGGATGGCATCAACACGGCCAATGCCGCCACTATCTAATATTTTATAGCCTTTTTTTGTTAGTATTGCCTTTACTTCGGGCGTTAAGGCATTATTCTCGGCTGTGATATTATCGGGCAGCCATTGGTGGTGAAAGCGTTTAGCCGCTACGGCCTGCTGCATATCCATATCAAATTCAATCACATTCAGTATGGTTTGAAAAACGGAGGTAATAATGGTAGAACCACCCGGCGTGCCCACTACCATAAACAGCTTACCGTTCTTCTCTAAAATAGTAGGGGTCATGGAAGATAACATGCGTTTGCCGGGCTGTATACTGTTGGCCTTGCCGCCCACCAGGCCATACATATTAGGCGTGCCGGGTTTGGAACTGAAATCATCCATCTCATTATTTAACAAAAACCCTGCACCGTTCACCACTATTTTTGAGCCGAACGAACCGTTAAGTGTAGTGGTGATGGATACCGCATTACCTTCTTTATCCACAATGGAATAATGGGTAGTTTGGTCGCTCTCGTATCCTGCAAAACTGCCGGGCTGTATGGTTGAACTCGGGGTAGCCTGCGCCCAGGCGAAACTGGCCATCCGTCCTGTAATATATTCCGGCTTAAGCAAACTGTCAACCGGCACCTTGTAAAAGTCGGGGTCGCCTAAATATTTAGAGCGGTCGGCATATACCCGGCGCTCGGCTTCGGTAATCAACTGCACAGTAGAATCGCGATTATAGCCATAGCGATGCAGCGGGTATTTTTCTACCGCGTGCAGCAACTGCACCAAAGCTATACCACCGCTGGAAGGGGGCGGCATGGTAATTACTTTATAACCTTTATATTTACCGGTAATCGCCTTACGCCATTTTGAATGGTAATTCTTTAAATCAGCCAAAGTCATTAATCCGTTACCGGTTTTCATTTCAGCTACCAATTGCGCTGCCACACGGCCTTCATAAAAACCAGCCCGGCCTTTAGCGCTGATCAGTTGCAGGGTATTCGCCAAATCGGTTTGCACCAGCACATCGCCCGTTTGCCAAGGCGCATTTTTAACAAAATAAGCTTTACCGGGATTCAGCCGCTTAAAATCTGCCTGGTTACGGTTCAGGTCGGCGGCCAGGTGCGCAGTTATCTTAAATCCGTTACGGGCCAATGAAATGGCTGGCTGCAAGAGTACCGCCCAGGGCAGCCTGCCATATTTACGATGAGCTTCTACCATGCCATCTACCGATCCGGGCACCCCGGATGCCTGGTGCGTGTAAAGGCTCATGTTAGGTATTATATTTCCGGCAGCATCAAGGTACATATTAGTGCTGGCCGCAGCAGGTGCCTTCTCGCGGTAATCCAGTGTATTCGTTTGCCCTTTAGCCGAGCGGTAAACCATAAAACCACCGCCGCCAATATTACCGGCTTCAGGTAAGGTAACAGCCAGCGCAAATTGCACAGCAACAGCCGCATCAACCGCATTACCGCCTTTTTTTAAGATGAATAACCCTGCTTGTGCAGCATCAGGGTAAGCACATACAACCATACCGTTACTATAAACCGGCGGTGTACCCGTTTGCGCCTTAGCTGCCGCAATTATCAATAAAGGCAGGCTGCCCAAAATTATTTTTATAACCCTGTATGAAAATTCAGACCCTGCAAACCTATTCATAATGCCAAGTTAACAGTTGCCTTTTACAATTGGCGATATTAAGCTGCGCAATACTCGCTTTTTTACAAAAAAATATATTCATTATCAGCCTGATACGGCACAAGCGCAACAGATACATGGTTAACAAGTATTAAATTCATCATCCTGCCGTTATTATGGATAAAACTAACCGTATGAAAAAAATCAGTTTACCATTATTAATTATCGCAGTATTTCTGCTTGTTGCCGGACATGCAAGCGCACAATACCGGGTAGCAGCAGGCTTAAAGTTTGGCGGTTATGAGAATGGCCTTACCGGAAAATATTTTTTAGATGACCGCGCTGCACTGGAAGGCGTATTGGGTTTCCGGTCGCACGGACTGGCCATTACCGGTTTATACGAAATTCATCAGACGGCATTTAATGTTAAGGACTTAAAATTTTATTATGGAGGCGGCGCCCATGTTGGCGCTGTTGGCAGCGGTTCTTACCGCCGTTATAATGGTGACGATTATGATTACCATAACAGCACCATATTGTTAGGGGCTGATGGCGTTATTGGGTTGGAGTACTTAATTCCTAACTCTCCTATAGGTGTAAGCCTTGATCTTAACCCACGTATAGAACTGGCTACCGGTCCGTTTTTTGATATTGCACCGGGCCTGGGATTAAAGTACGTGTTCAGGTAGGAAATGAGGACGAAGTTGATATTAACAAACAATGTTGTAACAACTCAAATTTCAACATATAACTTATTCAACCTTGCTGTCAGCCACTTATTGTTGTTTTACCTCGCAATAATTACTTTACTGGAATATATTTTTTCCCCAAGCTGTAATTTAAGTACATAGGTACCGGCAGCTAAACTGGCTACGCTAAACGAGGTAATATAATTACCGGCATCAGCATTTACCGCATTTCTATAAACGGTTTTTCCGGAAGTGCCTACTAATGAAAGTATCAGTTGCCCGGCTGCAGGCACATTTAACCCTACTGTAAGTTGCGTAGATGCCGGAACCGGAAATACAGAAAGATTGATATCTGCATTATTCCCGCTGGCATTGCCTGCCTTTAAATAAACCAGCGTATTGGTAGTAAGCGTGCAACCGCTTGCCAGTGTAACCTGTACCTGATAACTGCCGCTAACTACAGGTGTATACGTTTGCCCGGTAGCGCCGCTTATAGGTTGTCCGTTTAAATACCATTGGTTACCTGTACTGATATTTGAAGTTAATGTTTCGCCGGTTTGAGTAATTACCGGCTGGGTTAGCATTACCGGCACACGGGCTGTTGAAGGGCAACCAGCACTTATAACCTGCATATTATAAAAATAATAATATAAAGATGCGGCCGAAGTACCGGCTGAATTACCGGTAATACTAAAAATGCCACCTGCTGTAAACGGATAACCGGTTACCCCGGCATTACTTCGAAAAGTGGTAGCGCCATTCAGATAAGCCAGGCTGATGGTATAATTACCAGCCTCAGGCAACAGTAAGTTGAGCGTATACACATTGCCCTGATCGTTAACATCATCAGGCTGGCTGCCGGCAGCAGGTGTAGTACGTGTAGCGGTTACCGCAATGGTATTGGTTGATACCACCTGCCCGCTGGAGTTGGTTACTGTAAACCTGATGCGGCCGGAGTTACCAATATATAGCCTTGCACTTTGTATCACTACCGGTATTTGTGTGCTTACTACTACCGATGGGGTAAACTGATTATAGGTTCCGCCTGTAAATGCACTTTTTGTTGCCGGGCCAACAGTAGCCTTAAAATCGTTTAACCCTGCATAAAATGTATTATTAACGGGAGCGGTTTTGGTTACAGCATTTGGCCCGTAGGCTACCGGCAAAGCGTCGGCCGGGCTGCTGTACCAAAGCAACTGACCATCGGCTGCTCCGGTTAAAAGATACTGGTTGTTGCTGTTGCAATAATATGCTGCCAAAGCAGCAGGAACCGGATTGGCGGCAGTTATATAAGTAATTGTTTTTGAATTGTTAGCTGCTGTAGCATCTCCTGCCAGTAAACTTACCGCTGTAACTTCATATGATGCGGCTTGCTTAGCAGTAAAGGTTCCCGTTAAAGTAAAATCATCTTCAGCCAGTGGAGCGAGAGCACCGGTATAAGTGCCGTTCAGCGTAGTTACCGAACCATCAGATGCCTTTATGGTTGCCCTTACCGGTATTGCAGTAAGCACATCGGTACCGTAATTTTTGAGCGTTACAGTTACATTAGCTGGCCCGGCACAGGTACCTGAAACTACAGCATCCTGTACATCAATCAGCCCAACATCCAAACGCGGCTGCAAAAACTGCACACGGTAATCCTGTGTTTCGCCTTTGGCATAAGTACCGCATGGCGTTACCTCGTTCGGGGTACCAGTTTCGGCAAGTACAATCCGCATCAGGCTGAAGTTACCCGGTATTACCGTTGCCGGTACCGTGATATTAGTAGTGTAGGTATTTTTACCAGATATAACACCGGTAACAGCTACCTGTTCTCCGGCATCGGTAAATACGCCGTTTGCATTCCAGTCAATGTATACCTTTGCTATTTTATTATAGTCGGCACCGCAGGTACCAAGACTAATACTTAGCGGATAAGTTTTACCAAGTTCCAGCTGACCGGTGAGTGCAGTATAATCTGTATAAGTGGTGCAGCCTGTGGTTGCTGTGGTGTTCAGGTTGGAAAGCGAAAACGCTGTAATTTTTGAATCGGCACTTGAAGCTGGCGCAGAAGTACAGTATGCGCTGCCACCGCTGCCGGTAACAACCATTGCATACGCTTGAACTCCTGATTGCAGTGTTCGCTTATGAGTAACGGTTATGGTAAAGGTTTTTCCGGGTGTTGCTCCTTCTACCAATACCTGCTCTATATTATCGCGTACATTATCTGATTTTTGAGCTGCCGCTGCAGGCTGATCAGGGTTAAGTACCCATGGCATATAAGTAGTGCTGCCATCTGTAATACGCAAATCCAAATCATTTACCAGTTTGGGTGTACGGTCATTTATGGTGCCGTCGGCTGTAACAGCACCTTCAGGATCCGTCCAGGCTATAGTAGCAGCCAGCACACCATTACCTGATGCAATTACCTTAAAGACCTGCGTTTGCCCCTGTTGCAGTACATTTTCGCTGATTATACTTTTGCCGCCATTATCAGTAATCACCTGCGCAGCCTTACGGGTATTTAGCAGACCCCAGCCATAAATATAATCGGGGCCGGTATTGCCGCCATCAAAAGCGGTGTGGCAGGCCAGCGCCTTAAGGGTAGCCGAGCGCATAAAACTACCCTGGTTTGTTTGCGCATAATACTCCTGCAGCAGGTAAAGCGATCCTGTAACATTAGGTGCGGCCATTGATGTGCCGGATAATGTTAAATAGTCAGTAGTTCCGGTATTGGTGGTAGATAGTACATCATTACCATTACCTACCAGGTCCGGCTTGATGCGCCCGTCATCGGTAGGCCCCCAGCTGCTGTAATCCGCAATGGCAACATCCTGCCGGGATGCAGGCCCGAAAGGCAGCGGCGTTACTGCACCCACAGTAATCAAATTTTTGGCATTAGCCGGAAAAGGCATAATATCATACCCGGCATTGCTGCTGATGGCAGATGGCCGGGGCCCCTGGTTAACAAAAGTCTGGTCGGTACGGCTGCGATAGCCGTAATAGGTTCCGCCTATGGCCGGGCCGGTTTCGCCGCGACTGTTACCGGCCGCAAATACAATGGTATAATAGGGTGCATTGTAGGCAATACGGTCAAAACCCTGCGTATAATCGTCATAAAAACCGAATTTATAATCTACGGTGTCACCCGGCAGGCCATACCAGTTCCACCGGGCGTTAATATCGTCATAATCCCAGCCGGCAAAGGCGCCGTATGAATGATTGGATAGCAGCAGATTAGGAGCTGCACTGCTTATCTCCGTCAAGTCATTATTAAAATCGTAAGACAGCAGCGTACCGGCGCCAAAAGCCATTCCGCGTGCCGGTGCATATACCCCTTTGGCTATCAGGGTACCGGCTACATGGGTAGCATGATCATTGCTTGCCGCAGCATCAGGGTTGGTAATGGTTTTACCTGAAAACTCCTGATGTGCCGCGTAAACAGAGCCGCCATCCCAGATAGCCAGCTTACCATTCAAAAAGCTGCTTGAACCCGACAAATTAAGCCCTAAATCACCGCCTGCCTGCACCGCTGTAGTGTTTGTAGTGGCGGCTGAAATGGTATTGTTAAGTGTTTTGATATATATCGGGAAACCGAGCGGGCTTAACCGCTGCAATACCACTGTTTCGCCTTTAAGTGTTCTTTTGCGCAACGCCCAGCCATGCTGTTTAGCCAACGCAACTAACTGTTGCCGGCTGGCCTGGTAATTGGCATCGAAACCGGATGCAAGCTGCGCCAGCATTTGCCGGTTACCTGCCGTAGTTAGCGGCTTTTGAGCACTTACCTGCGTTGACAGCAGCAAAACTATGCTGACTAAAAAAGAGATGGAAAAGGCCGGCTTGCTGATGCAAAGCATACAGAACAGATTATAAATAATATACGTACAGGTTTATGAAAAAGATATGATCATGATGGTGTTGTAAATTACGTACTTTTTTATGGCAGATGCCCTATTGCTACGTAAGTTTGTTAATAATCGCTTAACATCATTTATCTCACTATGCGCATTACCTATTGGCTGGGGTTGCCGGCTGTTAGTACCTTGCTGATCGGCTTGCAGTTTTGTGCTGTACCGCATCAACTTAAATTACAGGGCATTACCGGTTATACCTACCGCCGGTACGGAAACCAGATGCCAAGGCGCGGCGGGCATAACCCTGCTACCGGCAACGGAACCGCTTTACAAATTGCGGTATATGCAGCCCTTAAGGCCGGGAACACGCCTCACAAAGGTGCGTTGTTTACAATCGATTCTATCCGGCCAGTAGCCACCGGCATGAGTGATGGTACCGGGAAATACCACATCAGCCTGCCGCCGGGCAGTTACTCAATATTATTTAAAACCAACCGTGGCTGGTATGCTGATGAAACCGATGGTAACGGTTATGTGAATTTAATAGTGATCAATAAAGGGCAATGGCTGGAGCGGGATTTTGTGGTGAGGCAGGGCGGAATATATTAGATACCTCTAACCAGTATCTTTTTGCTTAACTGAATATAGTAGTTTTTGTTGTTTGTGCATCTGACGCATAGCCAATATTCCAGCCATAATAATTAATACGTATACCCACGTATCCAACGGGCAATCATCATAAGGATCACAGCCATCCTGGGGCGTGTCGCCTTGAGCAATGCTGAACAATGGCACTAAAGCCAATACAGCCAGGCACAAGAAAAACTTACTTACAAAATTGCTCAAATAATTTCGTTTGTACATTTCCCTTAATTCACTTTTACAAATTTAGTCTTTCCTAACAGATTACCATTGGCCTGCCGCACTTCTACTATATAGGTTCCAGGCAACAAGCCCGCAACATTTTCAGACAAGTTGGTTGAAGCCAAAGTCCTTTTCATTATTAAAGAACCCGAATTATTATAAATATTAAATTGATATGTGTTGCTGGAAGCAAGAGGACTTGTAAGCAAATTAATATTTATATTAATGCGCTCCGTAGTAGGATTTGGATATACACTGAACATATTATCTTCCTTACCTGTGCTGTTCATATCTACAGTAACTGCATTGGAGTAACCAATGCGACTGTCAATATCATTTTGCTTCAGGCGATAGATATTAAGCCCCAAATGCGGGTTGTTATCAACGAAAGTATACACAGAGCTTCCATCACTCTGCTTATTGTACAATGTGGTGTAATTAATTGTTCCTCCATCCTGTTTTTCAAGCGTAAAACCGGTATAGTTACCTTCATTGTAAACCTTCCAGCGAATGTTGATGCTATTGTTCGTATTCTTGGTGCCGGTAAAAGCTACCAGTTGACAGGCAGGAAGCGGCCTGCGGCGGATGGACAGTTCAAAGCGGTTACCGCCGTAGGTGGTGGTATCTGAGGTAATGAGGTCAAACTTATACGCTCCATACTGGCGGATGTCCAATGAATCTCGTTTGTACTTGTCAATTAAAAAAATATCGTAAAGCGTATCGATATTCCGTACCCCCTCTAACTTTAATTGATACCGGCCATTTGCACTGGCAGCTACATACAATTTGATATGGCTGCTAGCATGATAGTCCGGCATACTATTAATTGAAGTTTTTATTCCATCTGATGACAGGCTGGCCATGTAAGCTCTCGAAGTGGTAGCATTTAAATTAAGTGCATCTCTATCAGCAAATTTTGCGGAGGCATCTTTATCGAAATAGATACCACAGTAGTCATAAATAGTACTGTCTTGCTCTAACTTCATATATAAACCGGTGACAGCCGGTAAAGTTGCTGAAATTGAAGTTGCCATCTTCTTATTCAAATTGGATGAAGCAGGATGCAGCAACCCAGTCATGGGGGTACTCATAATCAGGCTGGAACCGGTGGGGCCTGACAAATTAGTACTAACTTTTTGAGATTCAGCAAACGTTAATACAGGATTGAGAGCACCAGATTTAACATGTACAATGAAGCCTCCGCCACTGACAATGTTAGGTTGCCCGATTGGGCTTGAGGACAATGAATTATCCGTATATGCAACATAATTTTGGTTTGTTCCTCCAGTTTTAGAGCTAAGTACATAAGCGGCATCAACACTGGTATTGTTTTGAGTAAGCACTTTTCCTAAATCAAGTGTGCAAGGATAAGGATTACCCATCATATTAAAACCGGGAGCACTTGTAGCTGCATTAGAAAGTTTTCCTGTAGAATTCCACCATAAATTAGCTGTAAACCCACCTTGATTAAGGTAGCCGGAAGTTGTAGTAGTTGCGTCCGTTGGGGGGCCGCTTACAGGGGTAGCATTGGCTGATCCAGAAGTGCGGGGTCCACCACCGTTTAAAAAACGACTACCAACAAAGAAAAAAAGATAGCCATTACCAATCGGTATACTGGCAAGTGCAGGTACACTATTATCAGACAAAGTCATGTTACCGGTTGAAGCATCTATACTTAATATTCCTACATGCTTTCCTGATGTAAACGTTGTATTACTTGCAGGTAACGTCTCCTTATACAGATATACAGTTGGGCCTATACTTGAACCGCTAAAGCCACTACCTGGGCCACCCGGGCCACCTGTAAAGGCACTATTTTTTATGAAACTCAAATTATATGCACTTGTGTTGCTTGTGGCTTGCGTAGTTAAGTGAACAGGTGAAGACATTAAGCGGTATCCACGGTTAGCGATTAAATTGCCCCCTGTAAAGAAACGCTCAACATCAAATATACCCACAAAACTGGTAGACGTATTTGCAATCTGCGCAATGGCGGCAGAACCATTAGCATCCGATTGTAATATAAATTTAGCGGGGCTGGTATTCTTAATGGTGGCAACGTTATTGGGTAAAATCGTTGACGTTGAGCCTAAATAGAACGTGCCGCCTGTATTATTAATCTTGTCTGCCGTGCCGCCCAGTGTTATGGTACAAGGAGAATTTGGAAGACCTGCATAAAAGGTACCGCTATTGCTAATAGTTTGATCACGAGGAGTGTTATCAGGGAGTATTGGTGGTGGTGGATTAAGAGTAGTTATAAAAGAGTTTCCATAAACCTTAAAATTACCTGCATTGCTTATACTGCTTGAATTAGCGTTAAGTATTACTGTTGATGCGTTTATATCAAATACGCCACTACTAAGATTTGATATTGAACTACTTTGACCAGAAAGCGTTATACCTGAGGTGTTAAGATTAACCACACTATAATTGTTAAATGTAGTATTCGGATTTTTAAGATTCAGCGCCGCATTAGCGTTGAAGTTAAACGTTCCCGAGTTGTTGGTAGCTGTACACGGATTTGAACTTAGATTAAGTGATGCATAATCATTAAAAGTGAGCGTTCCTCCGTTGTTTGTCAGGTTAGACGATGCACCGTTTAGGTTTATAGAAGATGCATTTGCAGCACTTGTACCACTCATGGTAACGGTACTACCGCTATTACAGGCGAAGCCTGAGGAATTATTTAGATTAATTGAACTACCGCTGTTTGCTATCACATCGCCGCTATTTGAAAAAAGACAGTAATTCCCTATATTAATTTTGGAGGAGGTACTTGCCGACAACGTAATATTGCCCGTACTATTATTGGTTATAGAGTTTATGGTGTTTGAGCTGCTGGCAGGGGTGCTGGTTACTGCTGTACCATTAAAGTTAATATTAGCATAATTAATTAGCTGAGCAATTGCTCCTGAAACACTAGCGTCATTATTTAACGCCAGATCACCATTGAAAGTAACGGTTGCACCTGTGCTGGTTGTACTGCCGATGGTGAGTTTACAATAAGCATTTACAGTTGAAGCAGCAATACTACATGTTGATGTATTAGAACCAAGCCAGGTTAAGTTGCCAATATTTGAACCATTGTAATCAATTTTAAACCCTCCGTTAAAAGCATTTCCTGCTGCATTGGTTGTTAAAGTTGTTGTGCCCGGTTGACTAATGGTCATTAAACCGTTAAGCGTTACTTTACCATTGAATGTAGCAGTTGCATTGATAGTAACTGAATTAGCATAGACAGTAGTTAACGTTGCTGCCGTTAATGGTACATTAGCACTGGTGGTAATTTTACTTAAACTTCTTAAAGAAATAGCGCTCGTTCCTGCCACCGCCCCTGTTCCTGCAAAATTTAAGGTGGTGGCTGATCCGTTTCCTATATTTATACTACCACTTGAAGTGAGGGTTGCATTCTGCAATGTAATGGTTACCGTGAAACCATCGCTTATACTGATGTTTCTTACCTCAACCGAAAATGGCAAAGAAATATTTACATTTTTTCCGATAGTTACATCATCAATGGTAGAAAAAAGACCAGGATATCCTGAATTGTTCCAATTGCCAGCTGTTGTCCAGCTGTTATTGCCTGCATTGCCAGTCCAGGTATATGAAGCTGCCTTAGCCATTTTACTTGTAAAAAGGCCAAGGAATATTATCAAAAAAAAGAGTAACCGTGCTTTCAAATGATTTAAATTAAAGGTAACTGCCAAATTGTTTTACAATGATATCAATTCAACAAAATCAGCAATTATCAGCTAATACGGTAACAGGCTTCAAAAAGATTTACATCAGGAATAATTATTTGTAAATCAACCGCTTGATAAGCGCCCAGCCTGTTTGATTATAACCATCAAGGGGAAATAATTTCTGCCAGAGTAGTTACTTATAACAGTAAGCAATAAGCCTGATAACATTTCTAACAATAATTAAGAAAGGCCCGCTCTTTTAAAGCGGGCCTTTGCAGGGCTGAGTTTAATCAGGCTGATCTATATATTGCCCTGCCCGGTTACACTTACAGGCAATTGCTTAAACATTCCATCAATTACTTTAGGGATATCTTCAATCGCTTTTTCGGGTTTACGGTGCAGTTCGCCGGTGCTAAAACCGCGCCATACTACACGGCGGGTGCGGGCATCAATCAGGTCAATAGTAAGCACGCCTTCCTTAAAATGTTCCTGTACCGGGTAACCACCATAACCGTAGCCACCATAAGGATAACCCCAGCCCCCCCAGAATGGGCGCCAGCCATATCCCCAGCCAAAGCCGGAATAAAAGCCGCCATAGTAAGGATAGCTATACCCCTGGCGCGAACCACGGTCGACCATTGTAGAATACTGTACCAGCAAATCGGCACTACCATTCTCGCTGTAAGTAAGGCCCTTTGCCGTTAGAGATTGAATGGTAGCCTGCCTTATGCGCTGAGTTGCAGCCGGATTGTTGTAATACTTGTTGTTATTGATATAATTAAGCTGCTTGGGCACATTGCTGTTAATGGGCGGCATCTTGGTGTTGGCATTGCCCGACCTTACCAGGGTAAACGTGCGGTACTGCCTTAAATTGAGCTGATCAGCGCCGGCCTTGTAGTAATGATAGGAAGTATTACATGCAGACCAGGCTGTAGCCAACAGGGTTAAGATGAATAAATAACTAAGCCTTTTCATAGTGATTTGTTGTTATATCTGTTAGACTATGAATATAACAAAGGTTTAACATAATTATTATAAAGTCTGTTTAAGATTTTTGATGCTAATACAGTTGCCCGCCACAGCAAAAATTAATGTTTCTAATTACCAGATACGCTTGCTGCACGGCCCGATCCTTACACTGTAAATTACAGTTATATAACCGCATAGCCATCAGGCGCAATACTGCTTTTTAACTTGCCGGTTTCATAAATTAAGTACTTACCGGCCATTAAATGTAATCACGATAAATACCGCCCTACAATCGGCATACGGCGGCCCATACCAAAGGCTTTAGGCGACACCCGCAGGATGGGCGGCGTTTGGTAACGCTTGTGCTCGGCGTTGTTTACCAGCTTGATCACCCGGCGCACGGTGGTTTCATCATACCCCTGTGCAATAATTTCCTTAGATGATTTGCGGTGCTCCAGGTATTGTTTCAGCATCGGGTCGAGCACCTCATACTCGGGCAGCGAGTCGGTGTCCTTCTGGTCGGGGCGCAATTCCGCCGAAGGCGGTTTGATAATGGTGTTCTGCGGAATAATCTCCCGCTCGCGGTTAATATATCGCGCCAGCTCAAACACCTGCGTTTTGTATACATCGCCAATCACGGAAATACCGCCGCACATATCGCCATACAAAGTACCATACCCTACCGCCACCTCGCTTTTGTTGGAGGTATTGAGCAAAATATAACCAAACTTATTGCACATGGCCATCAGCAGCACAGCCCGGCTGCGCGACTGGATATTTTCTTCCGCAATATTGAACGGTAAGCCTTCAAACTGCGGGTGCAAAGCGGTTTCAAAAGCTTCAGTTATCGATTTTATGGCAATCAGTTCCGATTTACAGCCTAAGTTGTTGACCAGATCCTCCGCATCCTTAACCGAATGCCCTGTAGAGTAGTGCGAAGGCAGCAGTACCGCCATTACATTTTCGGGCCCTAAAGCGGCAGCCGCCAGTGCGCACACCACAGCCGAATCTATACCGCCCGACAACCCCAAAATAGCTTTAGAAAAGCCGGACTTACGGAAATAATCCTGGATGCCTAAAATCAGGCCGTTGTGTATCTGCTCGATATCGCTTTGGCGCTGCGCCTGCAGGGTAACCGGCTGCAGGGGTTTAATGGTTTCGCCTTTGTTAAACTCATAACAGGTAACCGCTTCGGTAAAGTAAGGCAGCTCGTCCACCAGTTCACCATCTGCACCGAACACCATCGAGCCGCCATCAAAAATAATTTCGGTTTGGGCGCCTACATGGTTCACATAAAACAGGGGCAACTGGTAACGTTTAGCGTTCTCACTCAATATGGCTATGCGTTCCTCATCATGGTTGTAAGTAAACGGCGAAGCTGCAATGTTGATCATCACATCCGGCTGCTGTTCTATCAGCTTGTCCATCGGGCGGGTTACATACAACGGGTTTTCAATGGTATTCCATAAATCCTCGCAGATGGTTAGCGCTATGCGGATGCCTTTATAATCAATGCACTGAAATTCGATCTCGGGCTCAAAGTAACGGTATTCGTCAAACACATCATAATTGGGCAGCAGCGCCTTATTCACTACCGCCTGCACCTGGCCGTCGGCAATAAAGTAAGCCGAGTTGTGCAGATCCTTGCCTTCGGGGGTATGGTTAGGGGTCGGTATGCCAATGATGCAGGCAATACCGGCACAAGCCTGTGCCACCTGCTGCGCTGCCTGCCCGCACTCGTCAATAAACTCCTGAAACTCTAAAAAATCACGCGCCGGGTAGCCGCAAATGCATAACTCTGCGAACACCACCAGATCTGTACCCTGCGCTTTGGCAATGTTAAGGGTATGGATAATTTTCTCCGTAATTTTTTCGAAATTACCGATATGATAGTTGAGTTGTGCTAAAGAGATTTTCATATGGAAGCAGATACTTATAACAACCGGGCAGGCATAAAGCCGTGCAGAAAACTGTTATTTTTGCGGCTATGAGTATAACGCCCGGCCGCAAAAACAGATTGTGGCAAATATATCTATTTTTTTTAACCGCCCTGTTACTGCAGGCTTGTAGCCGGCATTCCAAAGTGGATGTAAGCCATATCCCTGTAGAAGTAAAGATTCAGCGCTTCGACCATGATTTTGCCCGGCTGCAGCCGCCGCAAATGGCCGCCAAAGCCACGCAGCTGCAAAAGCAATATGGTGTGTTTTATACTGATTTCATCGAACACATATTGCAGGCCGGCACTACTCACGACACCAGTTACCTGAAAATGCTTCGCGATGTGTTCAGTAGCCAGGCTTATCAGGATTTAAAACATGAGGTAGATTCTGTTTATCCCAACCTCGACCGCCAGAACACCGAACTTACCGATGCCTTTAAACGCATCCGTTACTACTTTCCCAAGCAGCCGCTACCCAAAGTATATGCTTACTTTTCGGGCTTCCAGGCGCAAACTTCTATCGGCGACGGCTATTTTGCCATCGGGCTGGATATGTTTTTAGGCGCTCAATCTAAGTTTTATCCGGCACTGATTGAGGCTTACCCGCAGTATATTTCGCGCCGGTTTACACCGGAAAACATTGTCCCCCGAACTGTTGAAGCCATTACCCGTGAAAACATTTACCCCGAACCCGATGGCGGCAAGAGCCTGCTGAGCCGGATGATATATAACGGGAAAATTATGTACCTGATGGATCAGCTTTTGCCAGATGCGCCCGACAGCCTGAAAATTGGGTATACTACGCAGCAAGTTAAATGGAGCCATGATTTTGAAGCGCAAACCTGGGCCTACTTTCTGGAGGAGAACCTGCTGTACGAAACAGATTATAACAGGATTCAGAAGTATTTGAATGAAGCGCCCTTTACACCGGGTTTAGGCGAGCACAATAATTCGGCCCCTAAACTGGGCATCTATACCGGCTGGCAGATTGTGAAACACTATATGGAGCGCCATGCGGACGTAAGTCTGCCTCAACTACTGGCGAATAATGATGCGCAAGGGATTTTGAACCAATCAGGGTACCGGCCAAAGGAGGAAAAATGATTTTACAAAAAATGCGCCTGCAATACAGGCGCATTTTACATTATCTTGAAACTTAGTGTTACTGCAAAATCTTGAACACAGCTCTAAGCGCAATAAGCACCCCTACTACCAGAATAGCCCATGAGGTGATAGAGAAAAAAAGACTATCGTGCACAAAACGAAAATAAACACCTACCATGCCTACCACAATGGCTACAACTAATAAAAGGTAATTACTGGTTTCGTTCGATTTTTGTATTGAATTCATGGTTTGTGTATTGCTGTTTAATGACGCCCCAAAAGTAAAAAATGTTTAGCTGATTTTGCGAATTGTTTTTTAGATGTTAGCCACAATAGGTTTTACCTGGCGCTTTTTGTAAAACCGGTAGCCTAACCAGCCTGCCAACGCAAGCAAAACAAATACCCAAAGGTTCAGGATACCGATGAACACATCACTAAAAATTTCCCAGCCATTTTGTATGGCATGCCATAGCCGCTGCCCTGCGGGTAAGCCGTATGCCGATAAATCGGTGTTGGGCAGCTTTTGAATACTCACGCCCGTATTTTGGGTAAAGTTCAGGCTTAATGTACTGTACCTGATTTCAGCATCAGTTCTGATGTTGTCTATCTCCCGGTTCGTTTTCTCATCCTTTAAGGCCAGCAGCGAAGCTGCACTTCTGGCACTGGCCTTTTCTTTTTGCTGATAAGTTACTACATCCGCCCGGTTACGGGCTTTCTGCGCAGCCTCCATATAATTAATGGTGCGGTCATCCACATCCATTTTCATCAAAGTTACCTGCGTACTTAAGTGACTTACCTGGCTCATCAGCTCGGCCAGATGCCGTTGCGGCACACGTACTATCATTTCATCAGTAGTAGTGAATGCAGAAACCTGCCGCACAGAATCATCATTGAGTGCCAATGTGCGTGTATCATTCACCGTAGTTTCCAGATGATGATTCATTACCATACCGCCATGCTGGTTTACCAGGCCGGTAATGGTTTCACCAGCTTTTAAGGCATCTTTTACTTTAAACTGCATTTCTGCAGTTTTAACCAGCTTCAGGTTTACATTAGCAGTATCAGTTTCATTAGATAATGCTTTCTGGTCCGAAACAGATGCACTGTCGGCCGTCAGGTTTTTATAAGCTGATTCATTAGAACGGTTGCCACTACATGCGCTGAATAAGGCTATACTTATAACGAGCGCTGATAACATTCTCTTTTTCATAACCTTTGATTGTTTTGATCTTAATACCACCGTTGAAGCTTAGGTAACCTTTATATCTGCAACTATCTGAAAAGTTACATCCACAAAAAAGGCTTTCCCGTTACCAGGAAAGCCTTTGATTATTTGTAAAAATTAATAACGAATTAGCCGTTTAAGGCGGCGGCACCGCTTACAATTTCGGTAAGCTCGGTGGTAATGGCCGCCTGGCGTGCCTGGTTGTAAGATAGTTTGAGGTTGCGCAGCAGTTCGCCGGCATTATCAGTAGCCTTATCCATAGCGGTCATGCGGGCGCCATGCTCAGAAGCATGAGAATCTAATACCGCACGATACAACTGAATTTTGATGTTCTTGGGAATCAGCTGATCCACAATCGCTTTTTTAGAGGGCTCCAGTATGTAATCAACCTGCACACTTCCCTTGGCGGTTTTAATGGCAGTCGGGTCTTCTTTTGCCTCTGCTTTGGGCACCGGCAGTAATTGTTCAGTGGTCAATATCTGCACAGCCGCATTGCGGAAGTGGTTATAAATTAACTCTACCCTGTCATAATCGCCATTTACAAAGCCCTGCATTATCTGCTCTGTAACAAGCGATACATTGCTGAAGTTCAGATCTGTATATACCTCGTTGTTGTTACCAATTACTTTATAACCGCGTTTCTGGTAAAACTCCTGCGCCTTACGGCCGATAGCCACAATGGAAATGTTGCCTGCTTTGTATTGCGCACTATACTTACCTGCAATCAGTTGATTGGCAGTTTTGATGGCATTGGTATTGAAAGCACCTGCCAGGCCACGGTTAGAGGTAACTACCACCAGCAATACCCGCACCGGCTCGCGCTCCTGCAAATAAGGAGACGAACCTTCTTCTAAACTTGCCGACAAATTAGCCAGCAGTTCTTTTAGTTTGGTAGCATAAGGGCGCAACTGAATGATGGCATTAGTGGCACGCTTTAGCTTGGCTGCCGAAACCATTTTCATGGCTTTGGTGATCTGCTGTGTGGAGCTTACCGATGCAATGCGGTTTCTTACTTCTTTTAAATTTGCCATTGTGAGAGATGTGAGATTTGAGATTCGAGATTCGAGATATTACCCCCACTCACTTACTCTAAACTCTTTTACATTTTTGACTATAAGTGTGAGTATGAGGAACGTCTCATATCTCACATCTAATATCTCCTATCTTAATTAGTATTTTCCTGCCAGTTCTTTAGCTACGGTTTCCAGTACGCCGGTGATGGAGTCATCAAGTTTGCCGGCTTTCAAAGCGGCTAATATTTCAGGATGACGCATTTCCAATTGGCTGGTAAACTCGCTTTCAAACTCACGCACCTTGTTGATCGGCACATTACGCATCAGATTTTTGGTACCCAAATAAATAATGGCTACCTGTTTTTCAACAGATACAGGTGAAAACTGACCTTGCTTTAATATCTCCACGTTACGTGAACCTTTGTCCAGCACGTTTTTGGTTGAAGCATCCAGGTCGGAACCGAATTTGGAGAAAGCTTCCAGCTCGCGGTACTGTGCCTGATCCAACTTTAAGGTACCAGCCACCTTTTTCATAGATTTAATCTGAGCGTTACCTCCCACACGTGATACCGAAATACCTACGTTGATAGCCGGGCGCACACCTGCGTTGAACAGGTTTGATTCCAAAAATATCTGGCCGTCGGTAATAGAGATTACGTTGGTTGGTATGTAAGCAGACACGTCACCCGCCTGGGTTTCGATGATTGGAAGCGCTGTTAACGAGCCACCGCCTTTTACAAGATGGCGGATAGACTCCGGCAAATCGTTCATATCGCGGGCAATTTCGTCATTGCTGTTAATTTTAGCGGCACGCTCTAACAAACGGCTGTGCAGGTAAAATACGTCGCCAGGGTAAGCCTCGCGGCCCGGTGGGCGGCGCAGCAACAATGATACCTCACGGTAAGCAATAGCCTGTTTTGAAAGATCATCATAAATAATTAAAGCCGGGCGGCCGGTATCACGGAAATACTCGCCGATAGCGGCACCTGCAAACGGTGCAAAGAACTGCATTGGAGCCGGATCAGAAGCTGAAGCAGCAACGATGATGGAATACGGCATAGCACCGTTTTCTTCCAGTGTACGTACCAGGTTAGCCACGGTAGAATTTTTCTGACCGCAGGCTACATAGATACAGATTACCGGCTGACCGGCGTTGTAAAATTCCTTTTGGTTAATGATGGTATCAATACAAACCGCAGTTTTACCTGTCTGGCGATCACCGATAACCAGCTCACGCTGGCCGCGGCCTATTGGGATCATAGCATCAATAGCCTTGATACCGGTTTGCAGCGGCTCGGTTACCGGCTGGCGGTAAATTACACCTGGGGCTTTACGTTCCAGCGGCATATCAAAAGTTTCGCCGGTGATAGGGCCTTTACCATCAATAGGATGGCCTAAAGTATTCACCACGCGGCCTAACATGCCCTCACCTACTTTAACCGAACCAATTTTTTTGGTACGTTTAATGGTATCGCCTTCACGTACGCCTTCGCTTGGGCCTAACAATACCACACCTACGTTATCTTCTTCTAAGTTTAACACAATGCCTTGCAAGCCGTTATCAAACTCAACCAGCTCGCCCAGTTGCACTTGTGTCAAACCGTATACACGGGCAATACCATCGCCTACTTGTAATACGGTACCTACTTCTTCTAATTCAGATTCTGACTTGAAGCCGGCCAGCTGCTGGCGCAGGATGGCTGATACTTCGTCGGGTCTTACCTCTACCATAGTTTTATTTATCTATTTTTTAAGAGTTGTATTATAATATTGCTTTATCAGCAAAATCTTTCTTTAAACGTTTCAGGCTGCTGCTCACCGAAGTATCAATCTGGCGGTCGCCAACGGTTAGGATGAAACCACCAATCAGCGATGGATCAACTCTGGCCTGCAACATGATATTGCCGCCGGTCATTTCTTTTACCTCGGCTTCTATAGCCTGGCGGTTAGCCTCGTTTAACGGAGCAGCCGATACCACAGACGCTTTAACAATAAACTTTTTGATATTGTACAGGTTCACAAACTCCTGAGCAGTGTAATACAATATTTCACCACGGCTTTTGTTCACCATAATAGCAAAGAAAGCCTCTGATGATCTGGACACCTTGCCGCTGAATAAACCTTTTAGGATATTAATCTTTTTTTCGTGCGAAACGATAGGATTGCGCAATACGGCCTGCAGCTGACTGCTGGATTTTACAACCTGCACAAAAAATTCCATATCCTGCTTGGTCTGCTCTAAAGTATTTTGTTCTTCAGCAAGATCAATCAGCGATTTGGCGTACCGGGATGCAACGGTTATTTCTGACATTTTATATAATTGAAGAGCGGGGAGAAAAGAGCGGGGAGAAACTATTTTATAATTTCGCTCCCCGCTCCTTTATCAAGGCCCACTTACTTAACGTTAACTTCTTTTAATAAATCGGCTACCAGCTGATCCTGCTCGCGCTGATTCTCAAATTGCTTGCGCAGGATTTTCTCTGCAATATCAACTGAAAGTACAGCCACCTGATTCTTTACATCGGCAAGGGCTATGGCCTTTTGGTTATTAATCTCAGTTTTAGCCCTTTCAATCATACGGGCGCCTTCAACATTGGCTGCATCTTTAGCTTCGTTGATAATCTGATCCTTCATCTGGCGGGCTTCCTTCAAAATAAGGTCGCGCTCGGCACGGGCCTGCTTTAATAAAGACTCATTTTCGCTGGTTAAACGGGCCATTTCTTCTTTAGCCGCTTCTGCTTTCAGCAAGGCGTCTTCAATGGTGCGCTCACGGTCATTAATGGCGCTCATGATAGGCTTCCAGGCAAACCTGGCCAGCAATATTAACAGAATGAAGAACGAGATGGTGGTCCAAAAAACCAATCCCCAATCCGGGGTAACTAATTCCATAATATATTTCTATTTATAAATTATATTTAACAGTGCGGTATTCATTGTAATAATACTGTCTGCCAGCCGCCAACCGCTGCCAGCAGACAGTAAAAGTTTTACTTAGGATTGTTACCCAA
Organism: Mucilaginibacter sp.; assembly: GCF_965200995.1. Lineage (GTDB taxonomy): Bacteria > Bacteroidota > Bacteroidia > Sphingobacteriales > Sphingobacteriaceae > Mucilaginibacter. The sequence goes on from NZ_OZ241743.1 coordinate 683,031, forward strand.
CAGGGCCACAATTACACCGAAAAGCGCCACACCTTCAACCAAGGCAGCAGCGATAATCATTGCAGTTTGGATTTTACCAGAAGCTTCAGGCTGACGGGCAATACCTTCCATAGCTTTTCCGCCAATTTGGCCGATACCTAAACCAGCACCGATAACCGCTAAACCTGCACCTAAGGCAGCAATACTTCCAATCATGTTTGTTAAAAATTAAAAGTTAAATATAATATAAAGTTGTTTACAATTAATGATGATGCTCCTCTACTGCTGCACCTATAAACAAAGCAGTAAGCATCGTGAAAATAAAAGCCTGAAGAAAAGCTACCAGCAACTCCAGTACATCCATAAATATTACGAATGCAACCGAAACCGGCGCAATAAGCACACTTTTAAAGATAAAGATCAATCCGATCAGGCTCAGTACAATTACGTGCCCGGCCATAATGTTGGCGAACAGACGTACCATTAACGCGAATGGCCTTGATATGATACCGATTAACTCTACCGGCCACATAATGATATATAACCACCATGGCACGTTAGGCAGTAATATATGCTTCCAGTAATACTTATTTCCGTTAAAGTTAACAACAAGCAACACAACAAAAGCCAATACTAAAGTTACCGCAATGTTTCCCGTTAGGTTGGCGCCAAATGGGGTAAAGGGTATCAGACCGATGATATTATTGATCAGGATAAAGAAGAACACAGTTAACAGCAATGGCATAAAGCGCTGGTATTTATAACCGATGTTTGGGCGGGCAATATCATCGCGTACAAACATAATGATGGGTTCTACAAAAGACTGAAAGCCTTTCGGCGCTTTACCTTCGCGCTTTTTATAAGCCGAGGCTACGCTCAAAAATATAATCAGCAGAATGATGATGGACATCCATAAAGACACCACATTTTTGGTAATTGAAAAATCGTGTATAGTGGCAACTTCATTAACATTGCCTTCGGCATTAACCGCTTTAATTTTGCCTTTCTCCAAAGCATAGGTGTAATACTTACCTTGATACTTCTCTTCGCCCTCGTGCCCGAAGTGTGATGAGTTAAAAACTTCAATGCCTTTGTCAGTGTACAAAATCACCGGTAACGGCAAAGAGATCTTACCGCCAACATGAATAAAATGCGAATCGGCAATGTGCTCTAAAATGGTTTCGCTGGGGTCAAATTTCTTATCTTCTTTGGCCAGTTCATGGCGCACATCGGGTTGTGCTGCAAAAATGTTACATGCAAAAAAAGTGAGAAAAACGCCTAAAACAACGCTTGCTATGATTTTTTTTGAATTCAAAATGCGGCTTAAATACATTAAATAGAGCTTTTTACGTTTTATTTTGGAGCCGCAAGTTACTCAATAAGATGTAAACTTCAAAAACTGTATTTAATAAATATAAGTAAAAAAAGCACACGAGAAAATGAGCACTGTTGGCGGTATAAGCATGCAGATAAAATAGTGCAAAACCCATACAGGCCAGCAGCTTGACAATGGTAAAAATCAGGAAAAACTGTGCCCCTGCCCCATCGCCCCAACTTTGCCCCAGGGAAATGGTAGTAACCAATACCAGTGTGAGTACCGCGTAAAAGGCAAACATAAGCCAAAAGTGCGGCACCAGTTCGAACGGCGCATGGTAATATCCTGCCAATGCGGGGGGTATGGCTATAACAACCGTACACACAACATACCATAAAATAATACGTATCAATCCTTAAGCGATTTTAGCGTGATAAATAATGACACAAATACGCCCAGCAGCGAGAAAACCGCCGTGGCCCACTGCGTAGTGTGCTGATAATGTTTATCAATCTCGTACCCCACAAAGGTAAGCAGGCCGATGACGGCAATCATCTGGAAACCGATGCCGGTATATTTTAAGGCGTTGCTGACTTGTTTTTCGTTGGGCTGGTTCTCTGGCATGCGCAAATTTATTAATCCTGTTGCATACAATTTAGTATTTTAGCTTGCTATTATAAAATCCTTCATCCGGCTTTGAGAAAATCCTCGTTATTATTTGTACTGAGTGTGTTTACAGTGTTGCTGGCTGCCTGTTCTCTTGAAAAGAAAAACGCCGTTAACCGCAGTCTTCAAAACCTTACGGCGCATTATAACATATTGTTTAATGCCAATGAGGTGCTGAAAGCCAAGCAGGAAGCCCATGCCGCAGCTTATGCAGATGATTACACCGATATCCTCAGCGTTTATCAGGACACCATCGCCCATGCCGGCATTACAGCAACCGACCCGGATTTGGCTACAGTAACCAGCCGGGCCAACACCATTATTAATTTCAAAGAACAAAGCCACTATATTGGCAATGCCTACCTGCTTTTAGGCAAGGCCAGCTTTTTCAACGGCGACTTTTTCAACGCTACCGAATATTTTGGCTATGTGGTACGCTCGTACCGGCAGCAGCCCGAACTGGTGCAGGAAGCCCGCGCCTGGCAGGCCCGCGCCCTCATCTATCTGCAGCAATTGCCGCAGGCCAAAATGGTACTGGATACCGCTTTGCAGGATTTCGACCCAAAAAAGCGCAATGCGGCCGAAGTATACAGCGCCCGGTTACAATATGAACTGAAGGCCGAACATTATGCAGAAGCCGAAGCGATGGCGCAAAAAGCGCTGCAGGCAGGTTTAGATAAAAACCAGCGGCAGCGCACTACTTTTATACTGGCCCAGGTACAGGAACTGAACCGTAAACCTGAGGATGCATACGCTAACTACAGCCGTATTGTAAAGAGCAATGCCTCATTTATGATGGCCTTTAATGCCGAACTGAACCGCATCCGCATGGAGGATACACAAAACGGCCACCATATAAGCCGTGCCGACCGCCTGCGCGGATTACTGCGGAATGAAAACGACCTGGAATTTGCCGACCAGATTTATTACCAGTTAGGCGAATTGGCATTAACCGGTAACCAGTTGCCCGAGGCCATCAGGAATTATCACCTGTCCACACGGTACAGCCAGCATAATGCGGTGCAAAAGGGCCTGGCCTACCTGCGGCTGGCCGATATTTATTTTAAGAATGAAGGAGATTATGTAACTGCTAAAAGTTACTATGATAGTACACTGCTTAATTTGCCGCCTGCTTATAAAGGATATAACAGCATCCGCATTAAGGCCGATAACCTGCAGTTGCTGGCCGACCGTCTGCAAATTATTTCCCGCGAAGATACCCTGCAGCAGCTGGCAAGTTTAGATAATGCCAACCGCCAGGCCCATATAAACTTACTGGTAAACAAGTACCGGCAACAGCAACAGGCTGCTGTCCGGCCCGTGGATGCCAGCGATCCGTTTGCCAATACCGCTGCGCCAGCTCCGGTAACAAGCGGGCCCAATGGCAGCAGCTTTTACTTTTACAATGCCAGCGCCATAAGCCAGGGCTATACTGCCTTTAAGCGCGAATGGGGTAACCGGCAATTAGAAGATAACTGGCGGCGCAGCAGCCGCGCTAATGGCGATATCACCGTAAATACTCAAAATTCTACCAGAAATATTGACCCTGCCGTAGTACCTGACCAATTATCACGCAGCGAGGAAGATGTAAACACGGCTAACTACCGGCAACAGTTGCAGGCTGATATTCCATTTACTCCGGCGCAGGTGGAACAATCCAACACCCGTATTTACAACGCTTATCTGGACATTGCCAATTTCTATCGCGATGTATTAAAGGACCAGCAGGAGGCCATTAACATTTATGAACTGCTGCTTAAACGTTTTCCGGCTAATGCTAACACCCCGTTAATTTACTATAACTTATATCGGTTATACGCAGGTACAAATTCGGCGCGATCTGACAATTACAAAAATCTGTTGTTGAAAGATTACGCTCAAACACCTTATGCCAGAGTCATCCTCGACCCTGAGTATGCAACACGGATGAATGACCGCGATGCAGAACTGAAGGCACTTTATAATGAATTATATAACTCGTATACCAATCGCGATTATACACAGGTAATTGTACGCGCTAATCAGCTATTGCAGCAGTACCCAAATAATACACTGGCTGCCCAGATGGCTTATCTGCGTGCTATTGCTTTAGGTCATCAGGAAAAGTACCTGCCTTTCAGGAATGATTTGCAGCAGATTGCCAGCCAATACCCCAACGACCAATTAATTACACCGCTGGTGAGCCAGCACATGGCCTACGTGGATGCACATGCCCGTGAAATGTCGGCCCGGCGGTTTGCGCTGATGGACAACGACCCGAACGAGATACCATTCGTCCAGGCCCCTGCCGTACAGCAACCTGCCCAAACTGCTGCTGCGCCAGGCAAACAGCCTTTAGTTACTGCAACACAGCCGGCTGCTCCGCCACAGGTACAAGCGCAAAAGCCAAGGGTAGCCGCCATACGGCCCGTAAATACAAACTCACCTCCGGCAGTTGCAAAAACGGTTACGCCCGGGCAGGCAGCGCCCATGTTTTTTGAGCGCGACAGTACCAATTACTATTTTGTGGTAAATGTAGGCACCGGCAACAGTAATCTGTCCTCCTCCCGCTTTGGCATCGGGCAGTTTAACCGCACTACTTATCAAGGCAATGCCATCAGGCACCAGTTGAAACCGGTTGGAAATGATAATCAACTTATTTTTATCGGCAGGTTTTATACGCTGGCCGAAGCTAAGGAATATGGCCGCCGCATACTCCCGCTTATGCCGCAGATTATGAAAGTACCGGCAGATAAATACAGCTTTTTTATCATCACCCAAGAAAATCTGGATAAATTAGCCGACCGAAAAATGCTGGATAACTACACTGATTATTACCAGAAAACTTTTTAGACGATGATTATTAAAAATACTCCACAAGATACGCGCCGATACAATTGGTTGATATGGAAGATGGTAATAGGGGCATTCGCCCTGGTGATATTGATATTTGTACTTACCGCCTTTGGCGCTTTTGGCCCGCTGCCTTCTTTCCGCGATCTGGAAAACCCCAAAAGCAACCTGGCTTCTGAGATACTATCGGCAGACAATCATGTACTGGGCACTTACTATGTGCAGAACCGCTCGAATGTAACCTACAAGGAAATTTCGCCCAATGTAATCAAAGCTCTTATTGCTACCGAAGACAACCGTTTTATGGAGCATTCCGGCATCGATTTTGGCCGTACCTTTACTATAATATTTTATAACCTGATAGGTAAAAAGCAGGGCGGCAGTACCATTACTCAGCAGTTGGCACTCAACCTGTTTTCCGAGCGTTCGCATAACGTTGTTAAGCGTATACAGCAAAAATTGCAGGAGTGGATTATTGCTGTAAAACTGGAGCGCAATTATACTAAAGAAGAGATTTTAACCATGTACCTTAATACGGTTGATTTTGGCGCTTATAATACCTTTGGCATTAAATCGGCCGCGCGTACTTATTTTAATACTACACCGGCCCAACTCACGCCCGATCAGGCAGCGCTGCTGGTAGGCATGGTAAACGGGCCTTCTATATTTTCGCCTATTCGTCACCCGCAAAATGCCATTAACCGCCGCAACTTAGTTTTACACCGTATGGCTGCCGAAGGCTATTTAACCAGCGGCCAGGCTGATGAATATACCCAGAAACCATTAGGGCTGGATTTTCACCCTGAAGACCATAATGAAGGCCTGGCTACCTACTTCCGTTCAGTATTAAAAAAGGATATACAGCACATTTTAGATGAACAATCCATCAACAAAGCCGACGGTACACCTTATGATATTGACCGCGACGGCCTGCGCATTTATACCACGCTTGATTATACCATGCAGCAATATGCCGAAGAAGCGCAACGCGAATACATGAAAGATCTGCAGCATCAGTTTAATCAGCACTGGCGGGGTCATAAGCTCTGGAAAGAGATCAACAATTTCGCTTTATTGATGAATCAGGGAATGAAGCGTTCAGACCGTTATAAGTCATTAAAACTACAGGGGAAATCAGATGATGAAATTAAAGAAGATTTTAACAAACCTGATACGCTGAACCTGTTTACCTGGCATGGCAATATAGATACGGTAATGAAGCCGATTGATTCTATCCGTTATTGTAAAATGATGCTGCGCAATGCGGTAATGAGCATGGATCCTGTAACGGGCAATATTAAAGCATGGGTAGGCGGTATTGATTTTGCCCACTTTAAATATGACCAGGTACGCACCGGCACCCGGCAGGTAGGTTCTACCGCCAAACCGTTTACTTATGCGGTAGCAATTGCTAACGGTTATTCACCCTGCCAGCAGGTAGACAATGTACCGGTTACCATAGAGTGGGAAGGCACTACATGGACACCCGGCTCAGCCAGGTCAGAAACAGTGCCTGGCGTAATTACGTTGCGTAAAGCACTCGCCCGTTCGCAAAACTGGGTAACAGCTTATGTGATGAAAGAAGTTACCCCGCCGCCCGTACGCGATTTAATTAAAAAGATGGGCATCACCAGCGATGTACCTGCCTATCCTTCTATCTGCCTGGGTGTGTTTGATGCTTCGGTGTTTGACATGACAGGCGCTTACAGTGTGTTTGCCAACCAGGGCACCTGGACACAACCCACCTATTTACTGCGCATTGAAGATAAGAACGGCAACGTATTATATACGCATCACCCCAAAGTGGTGCAGGCCATGAATGAGCAAGATGCCTATGTAATGAATTATATGCTTAAGGGCGTAGTAGACGAAGGTACCGGCTGGCGCCTGCGCAGCAAATATGGCCTGCGCAACCCCATTGGCGGCAAAACCGGCACTACGCAAAACAATTCTGATGGCTGGTTTATCGGTGTTACGCCGCAACTGGTTACCGGGGTATGGACAGGCTGCGAGGACCGTGATATACACTTCCGCTCCACCAACTTAGGTGAAGGTGCTAACAGTGCATTACCTATTTTTGCTTTGTACATGAAAAAGGTATATGCCAACAAAGCGTTAGGCATTAAACAAAACGTTGATTTTGCACCACCTAAAAATGGTGTAAATGTTACGCTTGATTGCGGCGCTTACAGCCAGCAACAGCAAGGCAAAAATGAAGTGGATGATAAATTAGGCTTTTAGTCTGTTTACACTATCAGATTTATCAAACAATACTTCCTGGATACAATCCGGTTGGTTACAAGGAACACGGCATTATGCTGATACATAACCATTTCTTCCGCTATGTGATTGCCTGCAGCACCAAAAATGATGAACCTGTTTATTCCAATACAATGTTTGTAAAGCATTGCCATATCATTAATCCCCTGTTACAGCAAGCCGCTTAAAAAGCGCTCTTATCACACAATTTAACGCTTGCAAGCGTTAATCTTTCAAGTGAGCATCATAAAGGAAGTTTTGTTTACAGAAGTTTTTCACAACTGCTGCCCGAATGATGCTTATAGCTTTTTGATATTATCTATATATGGCAAGCTTTGATTATAAGGAAGCATTAAAAAAAATACCCCATAAGCCCGGTGTATACCAATACTGGGACGAACATAACGAATTGATTTACATTGGTAAGGCTAAAGACCTCCGTAACCGTGTCTCCTCATATTTTGTAAAAGACCACCACGTAAACTCGAAGACCAAGGTATTAGTTTCCAAGATCAGGAACATTACCTTTACCATTGTGGATAGTGAGGTAGATGCCTGGCTGCTTGAAAACAGCCTCATCAAAAAACATCAGCCACGCTACAATGTGATGCTGAAAGATGATAAGACCTACCCCTGGATTATCATCAAGAATGAAAACTTTCCGCGCATATTCTGGACCCGCCGCATTGTACGCGATGGTTCAAAGTATTTGGGCCCCTATGCCTCAGTAAGCATGATGCATACCATATTAGGGCTGATACGCGAAACCTACCCTTTACGCACCTGCAACCTGGCGCTTACTCCACAAAATATTGCTGCCGGAAAATTTAAAGTATGCCTGGAATACCAGTTGGGTAATTGTAAAGGCCCCTGCCAGAATTTTCAATCAGAGCCGGATTATAACAACTGCATCAACGAGATAAAGGATATCCTGAATGGCAAGATCAACGGGGTGATACGTGATATGAAGCAGGAAATGGAAACTGCTATTGGTAACCTGGATTTTGAAGGAGCCCATCGTTACAAGCGCAAGTTAGACCTGCTGGAAAACTACCAAAGTAAATCTACCATTGTTAACTCGTCTATAACCGATGTAGATGTATTCAGCATTGCTTCGGAGGAAAAATATGCGTTTGTAAACTTTTTAAAAGTGATGAACGGCACCGTGATTCAGACGCAAACCCTGGAATTGAAAAAGCGCCTGGACGAAAGTGATGCAGAACTGTTGTCATTAGCTATATCAGAGTTCAGGAGCCGATACAACAGTCAATCAAAGGAGATTATTGTGCCTTTTGAAATGGAGCTTGACGACCCGAATATCAGATTTACTGTACCCAAATTAGGGGAAAAGAAAAAGCTGCTTGATCTTTCGCAGAAGAATGTGCAGTTCTTCAAGCGCGAGAAGATTGACCAGTATGAAAAGCTAAACCCAGAGGTAAAAACCGAGCGTTTGCTTACGCAAATGATGAAGGATTTGCGCATGAACACGCTGCCCCGGCATATTGAGTGCTTTGATAACTCTAACTTCCAGGGTAAGTACCCGGTATCGGCCATTGTAGTGTTCCGGGATGCACGACCATCTAAAAAAGATTATCGCTTTTTCAATGTAAAAACAGTGGAAGGCCCGAATGATTTTGCCACTATGGAGGAAGCGGTGCACCGCCGTTACCGCCGCCTGCTGGAGGAGGGCCAGGAACTGCCCCAACTGGTAATTATTGACGGTGGAAAGGGGCAACTCTCTTCGGCTTTAAAAAGCTTAAAACTTTTGGGTATTGATAAACAGCTCACGATTATTGGTATTGCCAAACGATTAGAAGAATTGTATTATCCCGGCGATCAATATCCATTGTATTTAGATAAAAAATCGGAAACATTAAAAATCATACAGCAATTGCGCGACGAAGCTCACCGCTTTGGCATTACGGCCCACCGCAAAAAGCGCGATAAGGGTACATTAGCCACTGAACTGGAACTGATACCCGGCATTGGTAAACTTACTGCAGAGAAGCTATTAAAGTACTTTAAATCCGTAAAAAAGATAAAAGAAGCTAAAAAGGAAGAATTGCTTGAAGTGATAAACTTAAAACAAGCCAAAGCAGTGCTGGAGTATTTCACCAGTGAGGCGACGCCCCCTAACCCCCTAAAGGGGGAACAGGAGATTGACTTTGTATAATAAGCCAACTTCTGTTCCCCCTTCAGAGGGTTAGGAGGGCGAGGCTGTTGCCTAATAACTCCACAACCCTAACTCCCAATCCATTAAGGATTTCTTGATGCGCTCTGATTCATACAAACGGTCAATACCCTGTGCATAATCTTTGATACGCTCATCTTTATCGTTAGATTGTTTAACGATGTAACTGGAAAAAATTCGCTTCATGAAGACGTCATCGAAACTTAATCCTGTGGCATCGCTATTGCGGCTCATGGCTTCTTTTACGGCCAGTACCTGGCGGGCTTCAGGAAAGTATATCCAAAATGCCGGCTGATAATCGGCATCAACGCCATTACCAATTTTGGGTTTTACCATTGGCGCTATGCCAACAATGCGCGGTTCAAAGATAGAGCGCTGACGGTCGAACACCCAATCTTCCTTTACACGAAATTTAATAACGCTGTCTGCATTAAACTCACCGGCTACAATCTTAGAACCTATCTTATCTCCTGTTTTGGAATCGAACTGGTCTACAACCGAGCTATCGGCAAATTTAGCCATAGCCTGGTCAGGCTTTAGCGGAATTGAAAAGCTGTCACCATTAGGGTCGTCTTTTGTTGGAGTAGGGTCATAAGCCGTAAGCTCGCCTGCCATTACCGCATTCATCAGTACATCCACCAACCGCGCTTTAGGTGAACCCAAATACTGGTTCATTTTTTCACGCAGGTCAATCTCCCGCCATACACGTTTTTGAAATACCACATCAGCCTCGCGCAGGTTGGCATAAGGCGTAACCCTTGCGCTAAGGATATTGGTTTTTTTATAATAGCCATCCAAAGGCCGTTCAAATGGTTTTACCTGTGTAACGGCCTTGGTATCTGCCTGGGTTCCTAAAGCCGTTTGCTGCGGCTGCTGAGCAACCGTAGTTGCTCTTTTGGGCGCTGCCTTACGCGTAGTAGTGCGGCGCCGTTGCGCCATACTGCTTACACATACCAAACACAAAGCCGCTACCAGTAATTTCTTTTTCATGGATGCCTTAGTTTGCAGTTAACAAAATATCATTCAGGCCGCGGGGCTGCCCATCAGGGCCTACAGCTACAATATTGCTGAGTGCTACCCGTGTACCCGGACCAACAGAACCCAATGCCGATTTCATGGCTCCGCTTAATTCACCGCCTGAGCTGGTATAAGTAAGTACATCCTGGCGTGGGCGTAAAATAGACATAGTAAAGCGGGTTACATTAAATTTTGCATCAAAGTCAAATCCTTCTAGACGAGCAAATACCCGGTCCTGTCCTTTGATGTTGGCTGAACTGGTAGCACCACCGCTTTTGCCTGCAAATACGGCAATAGGATCAGGGATACGCTTTACACGGAAGTCCATAGCGCCTAATACTCCGCCCTTTTTACTGCTTACGGTAATCTTAGCCATCCCGGGGCTGCTTACCTTAACGGTATAGTGGCCGCCTGAACCACTCAACGAGCCGCCGCTCATATTCACATTAATATCCTCTTTGGCTACACCCGGCGCTGAAACCGATACAGGATTAGGCACACCAATGTACAATACATTCATTTTATCAGGTGAAACCACAGCCGAAGGCCGGGCTACCATATATTCACCGCTTACACGCGCTGTTTGCGCCTTAGCACCATTCACACCTGGAATGGTAATTAAGCCTGAATATTTATGTAAGCCTTCACCACTTGCGGTTACAGTGTAAGTACCTTTACCGCCAGAAACCGGGATGGCAGCGCCGTTTATGGTTATGTTAGGATTCGAGCTTTTATCAAAGGCAGTAAGGTAAATATCAGCAGTATATTTTTGCCCTGCTATGATATAACTACTTGGTGCCACAGCAGCACCTACAAATGTATTCAGCGTTACCTGTGCCTGGTCTACCTTGCCTAATATCTTCTTAACTACTTCACTTTCTGAGTTCTTAGCATCTGCCTGTACCTTGTTCAGGGATGTCATGGCGGCACCCATAGGTATACCATCGCCAAAATAACCTTCCTCCCAAGTCATTTTCGCGTCACCGGGCTTTGGCTTTGGCGGTAGGGTTACCAAATCTAAACGTACACCTGCTGAGTCGCGGCCCAGCAAGTCCATTAATTTCTTGCGGGTTTCATCAATCTTTAAGCGCAGCTTCTCACCATTTTTATTGTTGATCATCAAGTCGGCAGAAACATCTAAATTATCTCTTCCCTTATAATCACCAATATTTTCGTCAAAACCACCACTCTTTTGAATTAACTGATTTTTCAATCCTTCTACATATCCATCCAGGTCTTTTACGAACTGAGTGGCCTGCATTGCCTTATCCTGCAATGGTTTTGCCCGGTCAGGCTGCTCCTTTATTTTTTGCTGAAATGCATCATAAGTATTTTTTATACCGGTTTGTACATTTGCCTTTGATGCGTTCAGGCTGTCGCTGATATTTTTAAATGCATTGAGCAAGCTATCCGGTACATTCAGTGCAATTAAGCCTAATAGTACCAGGTACAGAATGCCAATCATTCGCTGCCTTGGGGTTTCCTTGCCTCCAGCCATTTGCCGTAATTATCTATTGTATGTATAAATCAATCGGGTTAATTAAGCACGCGGCTGGTTCATTGCGGTTAGCATATTGCCATACACAGCATTCAGCGAAGCCAGGTTTTTTGCCAGATGGCTTACTTCCTGCTTAAAGTTTTGCGTATCGGCTACCGAATCATTAAAATTTTGCATGGTTAATGATAAGCCCTGATAAAATTTGTTCATCGCTTTTAAATGCGCGCTTGAATCCTGCAGTTCTAACTCGTATACAGCATTTAAAGCCGATAAATTTTTAGCCAGGCTGTTTACCTGCTCATGGTAGGCTTTTGAATCTACATTGGTAGAAGCCATCTCGTTTAAGTTAGCTGATGCCTTTGAAAAAGCATTGCTCAAGTTATCGTAACCGGCAGAAGCCGCTTTTATCTTGGTGGTAAACTCGGTGGTTGCAGTACCAGCATCAGCCACATTTGAAATAGAAGCTACCTTATCACCAAATGAACGCAGGCCATCTCCCAGGTTGCCAATAAGCTCAGGGCTGATCTTTGCATCCGCCAGCATTTTGTCTAACGCAGCAGTGTTACCCGTAGAAACAGGGGCAGCAGCTACCTGCAAACGGCTTGATGATTTTGGCAGTTCGCCGTTGAAATCGTCAGATAGTTCAGGATAGGCGCGTGTCCAGTCCACATCATTGTTTTCTTCCGGGAATACGCCCAGCAAGAAAAACAATACAGCTTCTGCACCTAAGCCAATGGTAATGAATGTAGACGCATAAGGCCAGTGCTGAATTTTAAATAATAACCCGATGATTACAACAGTTGCACCAATAGAGATGATACTGCCCATACCATACTTTGATTTTTTCTTAACAGCCATAAGTTTTGTAGTAGTTTGTAGTTTAGTTTTAATTGGAAATCAAAAAAGTGTGAAGTATGATGAAGTTTAGCGTTTATCTTTAATATCGCGCCCCAGGAAGTGGCTTACCGAGCGGAAACCCACGTAAGATTTTGCAGTGTCCTGATATTCGTAGCTGCGTGTTGCATTCTGCAGAAAATAACCAATGTCCTTCCATGATCCCCCCCTTACCACCTTACGTTTCAGCACTTCAGGATCGCTCGCTTTAGCTTCATAATTAAATGTTGGCGACATATCGTGCACAAAGGTAGAAGCCGATTCATCGAAGGCAGATTGCGTCCATTCAGCTACGTTACCAGCCATGTTATACAACCCGTAATCATTAGGAAAATAAGCCCGGACGTTTACGGTATAAGCGCCGCCATCATCCGTGTAGTTACCCCGGCCGGGTTTAAAGTTAGCCAGCAAGCACCCCTTTGCATTTTTTATATATGGACCGCCCCAAGGGTAATCAGTGCCAATACGGCCGCCGCGTGCAGCATACTCAAACTCAGCCTCGGTTGGCAGGCTGTAGCCCTGGCGGCGCGGCAAGCCGCGCTTATCCTTGTATGCATCATTATAACGCCCGCGCCAGGTATTAAAAGCACGTGCCTGCCGCCAGGTAACCCCTACCACCGGGTAATTACGGTAGGCAGGATGTGAAAAGTAGCCTTCTACCATAGGCTCATTGGCAGCATACGAAAAATCGTTCAGCCACACCAGCGTATCCGGGTATACAGGTACTGTATCCCTTAAAATAAAATCGGAGCGGCGCTTGGTTTTATCAAAGCGGTAGTTAGATGCGCTACGCAGATCAACCAAAGCATAGTTATATTTCAGCAGGCGGGTATCCAGTTCGTTACGGTCAAAAATACGGTCATCGCCCTGATAGAACATGCTTTGCAGCTTCTGGCTGTTATCTCCGTTTCCGCCCTTGCCACGTGCAGCACGGAAAGGATCATTCTTTTGTACATAATCCCAGTTGATGTATTTCTTTCCGTTGGCATTGGCGGCCTGCCCTTTGGGGGTCAGGTAATATTTTTGGTCGTTCAGGTAGTTGGTAATAGCAATAGAATCACGCACCCATTTCACAAACTGCTTGTACTGGGAATTGGTTACCTCGGTTTCATCCATAAAGAAGGGCGAAACTGTAACCTGCTTGGTTTGCGCAATTTGTGCAAAGGTTACATCCTGATCGGTTTGCCCCATCAGAAATGAGCCACCCGGAATATAAACCATACCATAAGGAACCTCTGCCCTGAAGGAGCGCTGGCGGATACCAGTTACCTCCCCGCGGTCGCTGCCGCCGCTTAAACCGCCGCAGCTTGCCAAAACAGCGCACAAAATTGCAAATAACAGTGTGTATTTATATTTCATCTACCAACAAGCTATCAAACACTAATAGTAAAAATCAATTTGTCTCCTAAATTAGAGAACTTATCGTATTAATTGTAATGCTTACCATGTTAATTTTTTAATTACCGGGTTAACTAAGCACCTTTTAAATTAAAAACCAATATGTGTTACAGCACCGGGCAATAACCCTGCGTAATTATTATGCAACTTTTACGCAACAAGAAGCAGAAAGGTTTTGGAAACCTGTAATAAACAAATTATTTATTAGCCAGTTTGGCGTATTGCTCAATAGCCATAGTCATGGAAGGTGCGCCCGGAGTTGGCGCAGGGATGTCGAGTATCAAGCCGGCATCGAGCACGGCTTTATGCGTGGTAGCGCCAAAAGCTGCAATGCGGGTATTGTTCTGTTTAAAATCAGGAAAGTTCTTATAAAGGGACTGGATGCTGGAAGGGCTAAAAAATGCAATAACGTCATAAAACACCTCAGCCAGGTCAGATAAATCACTGCAAACGGTACGAAACAGTACCGCAGGGGTAAAGTTATACCCATTTTCAGTCAGGAATTTTTGGGTTTCCTCAGCAGCAACATCAGAACAAGGGTAAAGAAACTTTTCACCCGAATGCTTTTTTAATACTTCAGCTAAGTCAGCCGCAGTTTGCTTGCCAAAAAATATCTTGCGCTTACGATACTGGATATACTTCTGAAGGTACAAGGCAATGGTTTCCGAGAGGCAGAAATATTTCATTTCAGCCGGAACCTCATAACGCATCTCCTCGCAAATGCGAAAAAAATGATCGGCAGAGTTACGGCTGGTAAAAATCACGGCTGTAAAATCGGCCAGATTGATGCGTTCCTTTCGAAAATCTCTGGCCGGCACCCCTTCTACATGAATAAATGACCGAAAATCAATTTTCAGGTTCAGTTTCTTAGCCAGCTCTGTATATGGATTCTTATCGTTTTCAGGTTTTGGCAATGTAACCAATATGCTTTTAACCTTTTTCTTTCTATCTTCCAAAGTCGTTTCCTACTACCTAAGTTCTAAATATTCAGGGCCTTAATCAATATGAGTATCGGGCAAATTTCGAGGGCACAAAGATAAATAAATAAATAAAATTTATGAAATTTAAAGCTTGAAATAATATTTACGCTGCTGCGCAAATACTGCCACACAAATATTATAATGATAAGCACAACAGCCGTACCCAGCATATACGGAATATAAGGCGCCGCCAGCAGGCTAAAGCATAACAGTACAGGTAAAAAAACAAAGGTGATATTAAAATAGGTAAGGTACAGTATAGAAATATATTCGGCTACCAACCTGCTGATATTAAACACCAAACCGATAAAACGTAACAGGATTAACTTTACCGCAAACAGGATGATGATCAGCAATGAAAAAGAAAGAAATAACTGGGGCCCGCTGATAGAATAAAATACATCATTATAACCGGCCAACTGGTAAATAAATAGCCCGAATGTAAAGCCAAACAACAAGAATAACCCTATAAATCCCCACGAATTGAACAACCCGTCTTCCTTACTTACCTGCGATAAGATCCGCTTACTGTAAAACGACTCCCACACATTCTGCACATCCTTACTCATGATGCGGGTTAGCAAGGCAGTATATACAAGTAACCCCAGGATGATGAGCAACACTCCCGGGTCGCGTGTATGGCGGCTATGCCCTTCACGCAGGTTGTGCTTGGCATCCGAGGGCATGCTGTAAAAGCCATATCCTTTATAGAAGTACTGCTTTTTTATCAGATCATAGAACTGGCTGTGACGCGCCGCATCGGGGCGGCTTACAAATACCAATGACAGCGAATCTGATAGCTGTTTTTCGCGGTTACGCATGGCAGCGGCAACCGAGTCTAGCACAGTGAATATCCGTGGCTGATAAACACGCTTAGGCGCTGCTACAGTATCAGCAACTGCGGCCACGGTGGTGTCTTCCTGCTGCGCATAGGCACAGCAACATCCGATTCCGAAAAAAAGCAGCAATAAAGCGAAAAAACGCATAAACGGTATACCAGCAATTAGCTGTGCAAAGGTAATGAAAAGAACAGATGCCTGAAATAAACCGCGGCTGCCATAATTTAATATCATGATCACACCAGAATACCCTCATCTGGAATAAGGTTTATACATCTGCAAGCAATCTTATACATCAACTATTGCTTGCTGTGCCCGCTGTGCGCTATTTTTGCTGCGTGGCCGGTATCTATATTCATATTCCTTTTTGCAGGCAGGCATGTCATTATTGTGACTTTCACTTTAGCACCTCGTTAAAATACCGTACCGATTTAGTTGAAGCGCTAACCCATGAATTAAAATTACAGCGAAATTATCTGAACAATGAGCCTATTGAAACCATCTACTTCGGAGGCGGAACCCCTTCGCTGCTGGAAAGCAGCGAAATCAGCCTTCTGACCGATACAATTGCGCACTTTTACCACGTAGCTGCCGATGCCGAGATTACCCTGGAAGCTAACCCCGACGATTTAACATTGGCTAAAATCAATCAGCTCAGGCAAACCCCGGTGAACCGCCTTAGTATTGGCATTCAATCATTCTTTGACGAGGATTTGCAGTGGATGAACCGTGCACACCGTAGCCAGCAGGCTTTAGATGCCGTAAAACAAGCCCAGGATGCAGGATTTGGCAATATGACGGCCGATCTGATATATGGCTATCCACTGCTTACTGATGAAAAGTGGCACTACAATTTACAACAATTTTTAAGCCTGCATATTCCCCATCTATCTGCATACAGCATGACGGTGGAACCGCAAACCGCACTGGACACCTTTATCCGCCGCCAGCAGCAGCCCGCCATGAATGAACAGCAAAGCGCGGCACAGTTTAATTACCTAATGCAACAGATGCAGCAAGAAGGTTATGAGCATTATGAAATTTCAAATTTTTGCAGACCGGGCCTATACTCGCGGCATAATTCCAATTACTGGAAAGGAGTTAATTATTTGGGGATCGGGCCTTCAGCACACTCATTTAACGGACATAGCCGCCAATGGAATATAGCCAATAATGCCCTGTACCTGCAAAGTATCAGCAATAACCAACTGCTTGCAGAATCAGAGGAGCTTACGACAGAAAATCGTTTAAATGAATACATCATGACATCGCTGCGCACCCAATGGGGTACCAGCCTGCAGCAATTGGATTCACTTTTAAGCGGAGCCGGCACTATTGCACTTAATACGGCTAAAACATATTTGAACAAGGGCTGGCTCAGTTACAATAACAATTGTTTATACCTTACCCCTGCCGGTAAACTTTATGCAGATAAGATTGCTGCCGAACTTTTCTTTTAATTGAAAAACCGCAATTCAATTTCTTGCGTACATACGAGGTTATAGCTCATTACACTTAGCTCAACAATGAATTTTACTTTTGTCAAATGCAAAGTATTTATAAATTATTTAAAATCAAATACTTATTAATTATATACATTTTCTTAAATCCAAAATAGCCCTGCCATCGTAATTGCCTTCAAAACACTAAAATATTTACAAATGAAAAAATTAATGATGGCAGCGTTCGCTTTAGTAGCTTTAGCTGTTGCACCTAAAGTAAACGCACAAACTAAAATGGTAGGCGGCGCTCCAATGTATCCAACTAAAAACATTGTTGAAAATGCCGTTAATTCTAAAGACCACACCACCCTCGTAGCTGCCGTTAAAGCCGCAGGTTTGGTAGAAACGCTGCAAGGCGCTGGCCCGTTCACCGTATTTGCACCTACCAATGAGGCATTTGATAAGTTACCGGCAGGTACTGTAGATAATCTGGTAAAGCCAGAAAACAAGGAAACCCTAACTAAGATTTTAACTTACCATGTGGTATCAGGTCGTTTAAGCGCTGCTGATCTGATGGCAAAAGTCAAGGCAGGTAAGGGTAAGGCTGAATTAACCACTGTACAAGGCGGTAAATTAACTGCCATGATGAAAGGCAAAAAGCTGTACCTGGTTGATGAAAAAGGCGGCAAATCATGGGTAACTATTGCCGACGTATTTCAAAGCAATGGCGTAATTCACGTAGTGAATACGGTATTGATGCCTAACTAATCGGTTAGTACATAAACTTTTTTAATACAAAGCCCGGCTGCAACAAAGCGCCGGGCTTTGTTTGTAGATGAGCAATTGCAAAAATTAAGATACCCGGCTGATTTTTGTATTTTTGCTTAGAGACTGTCTAAAAACGGTTAATCATAATTCTTATAGCGGCAAGTTGGACAACAGCTTGACTGGTTAGAGTCAGGCGTTCATAGTTTTTTGCGCTTCTTCGGTTAGCATCTATCCAGGCAAAGGTACGTTCGATGATCCACCGCTTGGGCAGTATCTTGAAGGTATGCAGTTTGTCGCGCCTGATAATCTGCAAGCTTATCGTAAAGTGCTGTTTAGCCCAGTCTACCAGTTTCCCCCGGTAACCACCATCGGCAAAAAGCAGACGGATGCTTTGCCAGTATTGCTTGAGCTTTTCCATCACCAGCCGGGCGCCGTCTCTATCCTGCACTGAGGCACTATGAATAACTACCGCCAGCACCAGTCCTAAAGTGTCCGTTACGATGTGCCGCTTGATACCCATCACCCGCTTACCTGCATCAAAACCGCGCTCTTGGCTGCTCACTAAAGAAGCCTTAACGCTCTGCGCATCCATAATGCCGGTAGTAGGCTGCTCTTTTCTGCCGCTTTGCTTTCTGGTCTTTTCTACCAGGGCTTCCTGCATGAGTCCAAACAAGCCGTTTTTGTTCCAGACCGAAAAGTAATAGTAAACGATCTTCCAGTTGGGAAAGTCCGAAGGCAGCATCCGCCACTGGCAGCCGGATTTAATCAGGTACAGTATCGCATTCATTACCTCGCGCAAAGCATGCTTCCTGCGGCGTTGCACATCTAAAAACTTTGCAATATATTGCCACTGGCTGTCCGTTAGGTTACCCGGGTAGGTTGTCATACTAATTCTGTTTGTCGTTATTCAAAATTAGTACTTCTTAACCACACCTGCGGACAGCTCTTTTCCCCTTTATAAATGTTCAAATACCGTTTTTAGACAGTCTCTTATTATTAATTTAACATAGAAGTTGTTTAGTGTTTTCAGTTGGGTATTTTTCTCAAAAAGATGATACAGAAGGCGAGCAAGTGTAAAGCCACCCAGGTTTGGGTATTGGTCTCAAAGCGGATAAGAAGTGCCTTAAAGCTGTCGA
Source organism: Mucilaginibacter sp. (assembly GCF_965200995.1). Classification (GTDB taxonomy): domain Bacteria; phylum Bacteroidota; class Bacteroidia; order Sphingobacteriales; family Sphingobacteriaceae; genus Mucilaginibacter. Next base: position 702,245 of record NZ_OZ241743.1, read on the forward strand.
TCCAGGCGTTAGTCCTTTCGATAACCGTTCGTCTTTTGTATAGTTCATCGTCAAAGTAAGCATTATCTTCTGCTTGCTGTTCATTTCTCTTGTTTTTAGCAATATTAGCCTGAATGTCCCGCTGTTCGCAGGCTGCCCTTAAGGTCTTACAGTCAAAGCCGGCATCTGCGTTCAGGAACAACCCCTCAGCTGGGATTGCCGCCCTTTCCAGCGTATGAAACAACTGGGCAAACAAGGACTGCAACTCATATACATCATTGTGCTGCCCGGCCTGCGGCTCCGAACAGGCCAGCATAATGCCCTGATTATCCGCTAAAAAAAGCATATTAGTCGTCTTAGCTGCCTTCCTGCCCTGGTAACCCACCGCCATGCCGCCGTTCTTGGCAGGCGTATGGCTGCCATCCAACTGTACGCAGGATAAGTCCAGGTGCTGGTGGTTAGCCTTGAGCAAGGTCGTCCACATCCGCTCAAAAGACCCATCTTTTGTCCATCGTGCAAAGTGATAATATACACCCTGCCAGCTTAACTTATCCTGATCAAAGAACGCTTTCAAAGGCAATTGACGCCACTGGCAGCCTGTCTTTAACCGGTAAAGTATCGCCCACACAATCTGCCACAGCGGTGGCCCTACCGCATTTCCTCTTTTTCCTTTACTCAAATGCGGAACTATCCACCGCTCTATCTTATCTTTGCTTACAAGAACTTCCATCAGAAATTTTAAGTCGTTTTTGCTTCGTAACTCAAATCTCTTACTTTTTCGGAAGTCCTTATCCTTTTTTCCTAAATACTAAACAGCTTCATACTAATGGGATTGATTCTTTCGCAAATTGACCGTGTAGACCATATTACCAGGGAAGACTTTGTAACTAAATACCTAAATACGCGCAAGCCACTGGTAATACGCAAAGCCACGGAAACCTGGCCGGCACTGCAAAAGTGGACATTTGAGTACCTGAAAGAAACGGTAGGCGATCAGTTGGTGCCTTTATATGACAGCTCCAAAGCCGACCCCTCTAAACCCATCAACGCTGCCGCTTCAGAAATGAAGTTTGGCGATTATATTGACCTGATACAGCGCGAGCCTACTGATTTACGCATATTTCTGTTCGACCCTATCAAACATGCGCCGGGCCTGTTGCAGGATTATCGCTCACCTACTGATTTGATGGGTGGCTTTTTAGATAAATACCCCAATATGTTTTTTGGCGGTGCAGGTTCGGTTACTTTTTTGCATTACGATATTGATCTGGCGCATATCTTCCATACCCATTTTCAGGGGCGCAAGCATGTAATGCTGTTTGATTACAAGTGGAAGGAACGCCTGTATCAAATCCCGTTTGCTACCTATGCTTTGGAGGATTACGATATTGAACATCCGGATTTCTCTAAGTTTCCGGCATTGGATGGCGTAGAGGGCCAGGAAACTATACTGGAGCATGGCGACACACTGTTTATGCCCACCGGCTTCTGGCACTGGATGAAGTACCTGGAGGGCTCTTTCTCTATCTCTTTACGTGCCTGGGATAAATCATGGGCTATAAAAGCTAAAAGCCTCTACAACCTAACCATACAGCGCAACATTGATAACTTTATGAAGCGCCGCTATAAAGGGCGGTATATGGGCTGGAAAGAGGAATTAGCCGTTAAACGCGCTGATGCGGCATTAGCTGCACATCTGCCTAAATAATTTCTTACCTGTGCTTGGTTACACCTACCTGCTCACAATAGTCCAGTACCGGGCAGGTGCTGCAGTGCGGCAATGTACCGGTACAGATGTGCTTGCCAAAAGGCATCAGCAGGCGGTTAATATCAATCCAATGCTCTTGGGGTACTTGCTTTTCTAAAGCCAATAGTGTTTTTTCAGGAGTGGAGGCTTTGATAAGGCCCCATCGATTTACTACCCGGTGCACATGAATGTCAACACTGATGGCCGGTGTATGCGTAGCTACCCCTAAAGCCAGGTTAGCACATTTGGGGCCTACGCCTTTTAAAGCAATCAGGTTGTCATAAACAGCCGGTAACTCGCCGCAATATTGTTCAACGGCCGTGCGGGCAATATCCAGCATCGTATAAGCCTTTTGTCCGTTGTAAGAAGAGCCGTGTAATAATCGCTCCAACTCCTGCGGTGTAAGCGTTAGCAGTTGCTGCGGTGTACGGGCCTTTTCAAACAGGCGTAGCGATACCGGAATGGAAACTTCATCCAGTGTGCGGATGGAAATAATGCAAGAGAGCAACTGCTCAAACAGTGTCGAGTAACCCCGTTCATACAGTTCAAACATGGCCGCCTTGGGATAAGGTGCAATGGCTTCCGCAATGCGGCCGAGCATATCGGTTAAATCATAAGGCTTTTTTACAGCAGTTGGCATATCAACTACAACCTGCAGCACGTTAAAAAAGTTTAATCAGCCGTTAACTTATGAGGTATGATCACACACGATTTTCCAATCTCCCTTTATCTTTCTGAACCACAGCGTAAAGTAGCCGCCCGGCTCATCTTTTTCGCGTTTTAGTTTCCAGCCACCCAGCACAAAGGCATTCCTTGCATCCAGCAGCTCAATTTTTAAAATATTAAACGTCAGCTGGCCCATAGCCGCCTGGTTTGGATAACTTTTTTTATAATTGTCAAGCGTGGTTTGCCAGCCGTACTTAGGGCCGCCTTTGCCTACAAACAGCAGCGAGTCCGACTTCCAGTAACTTTGCATAAATTCTTCAATGCTACCCCGGTTCCAGGCCTGGCGCTGGGTTTCCAGTACCTGGGCTATGGCCTGCTTGTCCTGTGCGTAACCTATACATACTAACAGTGAAAGAAAGGCTGCGGTTAAAAACTTTTTCATGCCGTAAGATAACCATTTTTGAAAGTAAAAAGCTTTAGCTTTACGCAAAACCGTATACTACCTATGGAAAAGCTGGTACTTTGCTTTGGCGAAATATTGTGGGATGCCTTTGGCGATGGCAAAAAAGCCGGTGGCGCCCCGTTTAATGTGGCAAGGCATCTGGCCCAGCAAAATATTGCGGTACTGCCGGCCAGCAGGGTGGGTGATGACGCATCGGGCCGCGAATTGGTGGCCTATGTAGAAGAAGCCGGCATCAGCAGCACCTTAATCCAGGCAGACAATAAGCTACCTACCTGCGAGGTAACCGTACATTTGGATGAACAAAATCAGGCTACCTATCATATACCGCAGCCGGTTTCCTGGGATAACATCAAGCCCGAAAAGGAATTACTGGCTTATGCCGAAAAAGCGGATGTAATTGTGTTCGGCAGCCTGGCCAACCGGGAAGAAACTACTTTAAACACTTTGCTTGACCTGCTTGATGCAAGTAAGGGCTTATGTGTGTTTGATGTTAACCTGCGCCCGCCGCATTATCAACTGGATACCATTGAAACATTAGCGGCCAAGGCAGATGTAATTAAAATGAATGAGGAAGAAGCCGCGCTCCTATTAGGCACTACACAGGCCGGCCACGAATCGCTTACTGATAAGCTGACCGAATTTCAGGCTAAATTTCATACCCAAACCATTTGTGTAACCCGCGGCGAACACGGCGCTGTAATATGGCAGGATGAAAAATTATACGAACATCCGGGCTATAAAGTACAGGTAGCAGATACCGTAGGTGCAGGTGATTCTTTTTTAGCCACCCTGATTAGCGGACTACTCAATAATCAACCTATAGAAGAAATTTTGCCCCGGGCCAGCGCCATCGGCGCTTTTGTAGCCAGCCAGCGCGGCGCTAATCCGGTATATGACGAAGCCCTGATTGAAGCGATTATGAGCAGTGAATAAGGCAATAAGCCAATATTTACTACTTCATCTTCCACAGTTTCCACCAGGGAATACCCGGCGAGGCGTGGTGCTCATAATGATACCCGAAAAAGTAGCAGGAGAAAAAAGCGAGCAGATGGTTTTTGCTTTGGGTACGTGAATGATACTGGTTCTCATGCTCGCCCTTATGGGGTTGGTAGGTGCCAAAATAAAACAGTTGTAAGGTACTAAGCAGCGATGGCACCACCCAGAAAAGAATCAGGTTAGGCTGCGGGATCCATATCTTCAGTACGTTGAACAGCACTGCCATAAATACGATTTGCCATATCGACAGGTAGTTACGGATGAAAGTGAAATACCAGGTAACAAAGCTTCCGTGATGATAGTCCGGATCTTCTTGGGAATGTACATGGCTATGATGTTTGTGGTGCTTGGCATATAACTGCGGGTACCAGAAGGCGGCAAATAGAAAGGTGGTAATGTAGCCGGTAGCCTTATTAATTACCGGGCTTGAAGATACCGTTCCATGCATGGCATCGTGCGCGGTGATAAACAGCCCTGTATAGAGATGCATTTGCAATAAAATAAACACGTACAGCAAAGGGTTATGCCAGTTTACCTGCCACTGCATTAGCAATATTGTAGAACCAGCCCAGCAGCTTACCACCAGCAGTGCTACTATTATACCTGCGTTTGATACCTGCCTGCGCATTTTAAAATTTGTTGATTAATAGCTCTCCAGCCGGTTCTTTACCTGCTGCATCAGCCACATGGGGGTTGAGGTTGCGCCACAGATACCTATCGTATCATCAGGGCTAAACATTTCAGGATGCAGTTCATCTGTAGAGGAAACAAAGTAAGTGTCGGGGTTGTGCCCCCTGCATACTTCAAACAGCACCTTACCATTAGAAGATTTTTTGCCGGATACAAACACGATCTTGTTAAAGCGGGTTACAAATTTAGGCAGCTCCTTATCGCGGTTAGATACCTGACGGCAAATAGTATCATTGGCTTTCACCTCATAGCCTTTGGCTATCAGCGTATCTTTTACACTGTAAAACTTAGCCATACTTTTAGTGGTTTGACTGTACAGGGTAATCTGCTGCGGTAAGTCTACATTATCCAGTTCTGCAATATCCTGAAAAACCAAGGCTTCTTTATTGGTTTGCCCCTGTAAGCCGATCACTTCTGCATGGCCATGCTTACCAAAAATCAGGATGTTCTCCCGTGCATCATGAGATACCTTAATGCGGTTTTGCAATTTGAGCACCACCGGGCAGGAAGCATCAATTAAGGTGATGTTGTTTTCCAAAGCAGTACGGTAAGTTTCGGGAGCTTCACCGTGGGCACGTATCAGCACTTTTTCGTTGTGCAAAGTCTTTAACACATCATGCTCAATAATGCGCAGTCCTTTTGCCTTCAGGCGCTCTACTTCCTCATCATTATGTACAATATCACCCAGGCAATACAGGTAGCCATCTTCGGCCAATATCTCCTCTGCCATATCAATGGCGTACACTACGCCAAAGCAAAAGCCCGAATCTTCATCAATAGTCACTTTCAACCCGTACTCGCCCATAACTGCAAATTTACATTAAAAACGCTGATAAAAGCAATTGGTTTATACCCACTGCATCAGTGCGAAGAACAGGTATTGCACTACAAGCAACACCGGGCCTGCAAGGCTTTGCCGCTTAAATTTAAACACCTCAAACAGCAGTAAAGACAACACACTGATGGCAAACCAGCCCACATAGTTTTTAAACGGTACACCGGCCGCTGACCAGTGCCAGTAATCGAAACGCTGTGCTACGGGCTCAATCAGCACATCAAGCAACACCAGCAGTAAAGCGCCCGATACTACACGCACCAGCAGCCATTTAATGTTGCTGCGCTGCATGGTTACGCCGGCCGCATAAATCAGCAGAAACCAGTTGATGCCCATAGTAAGCGGTATATCATACACTTGTATGCCCAAAGTACGGCCATAATAGTAATCGCCGAATATCCATGCCTTATGTACCCCTATCCATTCGGCTGCATAACCGGTCAGGTAAATCAGCAGGGCGAAACTAAAAAATTTGAAATAAGGGCCGGGATAACTGTATATAATCACGCCCAGCATCAGCAGCAGGTGAAACGATACAATTTGCAAAAACAATGGCCGAACGGCACCAATAAAAAAGCCAATAAGCCCAACCGCATGAAAAATAACAATGATTATAATGGCTACCGTAGTGCGGCTTAACCGATTCTGCGTCCCTTCCATACGGCGTTTTTAGTAAAGTAATTTGAAATGGCATGTACACCGATATAACCTAAACTCAGCATTTGCAAAGGGTGCAGTATAATATTGGTGAATACCTGCTGGCCCGATAACATGGAGATCATCACCCTGGAAAGTAAAATCAGGCTGTACATCATCACAATAAACGGAACATTGAGTGTACTGAACACCAGTACCGGCCCGCCAATAACCACGATAAGGTAGATTAAAAAACCAATGATACTGTAGTTAAATGCTGCCAGAAAGTTTTTGCTGAACCCCTGCACCGCTTCGTTATAGCCGGTATACATACGGCAATAGATGAGGCCGTTGGCCAGCAGCCCTTCCCCTTTATAGCCGGCTAACTTTACCTGCTTCATAATTTCCACATCTTCCACCACGCGGTCTTTAGCCTGGTAGTGCCACTGCTCTTTGCGGTAAATCTCTGCATCAAACAGCATAAACTGCCCGCTGGCTGCCGCAAAGGCATAGTTTTTTGATAAGTAGATTAAACGAATGGGCAGCAGGTTAAGCAGCAGGTAATGCATCAGCGGTACGGTTAATTTTTCGCCAAGCGTTTGCATTTGCTGGTTGGTAAACAGGCTGAGCAAGGCCAGGCTGTTTACCCTGATGCGGTATACCGCACTATTGATAAGCCCCTTTTCTATACGCTCATCGGCATCTAAAAAAAGCAGGTACTTGCCTTTTGCCAACAGCCCCAGTTGATGACAGGCATAATTTTTTCCCAACCACCCATCAGCCAGCGGTTTACCCTTGATGACGCTGAATTGCGGATGGGAGGCTGCAAACCGGCTGCACAGCTCAAAGGTTTGGTCGGTAGAATTATCATCCAAAATAATTACCTCATAGTTCCGGTAATCCTGCTGAACAATGGAATTGAGCAAGGCGCTGATGCGCTGCGCTTCGTTACGGGCCGGAATAAGGATGGAAACCAGTTCCTGCTGCGTTCTGCTTACCCGGCGCAGTTTAGGATCGGATATGAAATTAAACAGCGTTACCACAAAGCGCAGTACAATAAATATGCATACAATAAACAGCAGGATATAAAAGACCACGCCTATACAACATTTTGAGTGTGTTGCAGTTTTGCCGAGGCATAATGTTGCTGGTAAAGCTGCTGTAGTTGGTTAATATCGGTTATAGCAGTAGTATGCTTTTGCAGGTAAGTAAATACAGCAGGCTTTTTGTGCTCAAAGTTTTCAATAAAGGTGGCGGCAAATACGTATTCAAATTTACCTGCGGCGGCTTGCACTACCTTCATCAATCCTTTCTCGAAACTCACCTCATCTACAAAGTTAGAATACAGTTTACCCTGCGGAAAGATGAGCACCAGGTTTTGCGGATCATTCAATAACTGTGCAGCATACTGTAATGAAGTAAGCATTTCTCTTGAATTTTTTGCGATGGAAAATGCACCCATATATTTCAGGAAGAACACCTGGCGCACCGTATCTTCCATAATCATGATATGGAAACGCTTTTTAAACACCAGATAGTTCAGCCAGTATAAAATAAAGCCGTCCCACCAGCTGAAGTGATTAGCCAGCAGCAGTACGGATTTTGATGCAGCTACCTCTATATGGTCAAGTTTTAATGCCTTGAAATTACGCTTAAGGATAAGGCTGATATAATGATGAAAAGCCCGGTGGATAAACTTGTTTTGTTTAGGATAAATCATTGCGCCCCGGCAAATTACAAATTGCCGGGCGTAAGCCCTAATAAAGTTGCGTTTATAGTTGGTTTTAATCGTTGCACAATGGTAGATTAACAGCCACTTCAGGCCATATTTTTCTGCTATTTATGCTAAGTATTTATGGGTTGCTAATATCCCCTTATCCTATCAAATTTGGGTTTACAAAGGTTTACACAATTAAAAGAATTAATTTTATAAGCGTCTTAAAATCAATGTATTAATAAAATAATGGGTTTACACTTTTTAATCATTTATTTTTCTACTTACAGAAGTAATAATACCTGTTATTATAATAATCAATCGGAACGTTCAGTCCCCTATCCAGTCGCTCACAATTTTGGCCGATAGCAGTGCCAGCGGAATGCCGCCGCCGGGATGCACGCTACCGCCGCAGAAGTACAGGTTCTTGAGTTTGGATGAACGGTTGGCATGGCGCAAAAATGCGGCAAACCGGTTGTTTGAACTGGTTCCATATAAGGCCCCCTGGTAGGATGAGGTACGGCTTTCAATACTTCGCGGGTCCAGTATACTTTCGCAGGTAATTAAGGAGGCTATATCCTGCCCTGATTGCCCTGAAAGTTTATTAATAATATCCTGCCGGGCTTTGGCAATAAGCGTATTCCAATCCTGCCCGGTGTTGGCCGGTACATTGATCATCACAAACCAGTTTTCGTGGCCGGGCGGCGCATCATCAGGCTTAAATTTAGAGCTGATGTTCAAATAGATGGTGGGATCGCTGCTGATGTTCTTTTGTTTCCAGATGTGATTAAACTCGGCTTCATAATCTCCGCTGAAAAATATGTTGTGCAAGTCCAGCTCCGCAAATTGCCTGCTGATGCCCCAGTAAAAAATCAGCGCCGAACTGCTGCGCTGCTGGTTGAGTATCTTTTCGGGAAATAGTTCCGGCCGCTTACTTAACAGCTTACGGTAGGTAAACCACACATCCATATTGGATACAATTACATCCGCCTTAATAAAGTTGTTGTTCACCTGCAAAGCCGTTGCCTTGTTACCGGCAGTTATAATTTGCTGCACCGGCTGCCCGTAATGAAAGGTTACTCCCAGCTCTTCGGCCAGCTTTACTAAGCTGGTGGTAATGCTGTACATACCCTTATCAGGAAAGTAGGCGCCAAAGTGCTGCTCCAGGTGAGGAATGACATTCAGGGTTGCGGGGGCCTGGTAAGGGTCAGACCCATTGTAGGTAGCATAGCGGTTAAAAAATTGTACTATGCGTTTACTGCTCAACTCTTTTTGGTTAGCCGAGTGCATGGTGCGCAGGGCATCAATCTGCGGCAGGCGTAAAACAGATCGCAGCGTGCGTTTGCTCAAAAATGTCTTCAACCTGTGTAATGATTGCTCTAAAAACACATGATTGGTAATTTGATAAATAGCCTTGCTTTTTTGAAAATAACGGCGTACCTGCCCTGCCGGTTGCTGTAACACGGCTTCGGCTTCAGCCGCAAACTTATCCTCATCAGCATAAGCGGTAAAGCGGCTGCCATCAGCATAAAAATAGTTGCAAACCGGATCAAGGCGCTGATAGGTAAACGCATCGGCCGGATTTTTACCGGCCAGCCGGAACAGTTCATCTACATACTGCGGCATGGTGAACAAACTGGGGCCGGCATCAAAACGATAACCCTGCTGCTCAAACTCACTTAACTTACCGCCCGGATAACTGTTGACTTCAAACACATCAACATTGTAACCCTTTACGGCCAGCCTGATTGCTGTGGCAATACCGGCAATGCCGGCACCTATAATTAAAGCTTTTGGCTGAGGCATACGCAAATATAGCAGGATAACAAAGGCCTGGCAGCCCGTTGCACACGTTTAATTATTTTTTCAGTTTAAATAACTATTTAATAGGATGTTACGTATAATATTTTTATGTGTATTTTCGCATATTAAATATAATGAAACTGTTTTTATTTCAAACCTTATTCTTCATTGTTTTAGCTGAGAGTGCAGGAATTGTGCTGAACATGTTTTTCTTGCGGGAACCCTTAATTGAGGTACTGATGGAGGGATTGATTGCCGGTATGAGCAGCAGCATTATTTACCATTACTTTGTGAAAGGCTACAAACGCCGGCAAGAGAAGCCCGCCAAACAATCAGTTAAACATTAACTATCCAGGGATTAGGATGCTGCAGTGCATACTCGGCAAAATCGTGCGTTAATCCAAAATCTTCTGTGCCCTTACGGCGGATGAAATAAAAATTCCGGTTAATGGCAAGCCCCTCTACAGGTACCTTTACCAAATCACCTGCAGCTAGTTCGCGGCCTATGGCAGGTGCTGGCAAAAACCCCAGGCACTGATCGGCTAAAATAAAATTCTTTAAAGCTTCCGTTCCGCCCAGGCGTATCTTCACTGTTAAATCAGCCGGTTTGATTTGATGGGCCGAAAGTGATTTAAATAAAGCATTCAGCGTACCCGAGCCGCGTTCGCGCAGGGCCACCGGCGTTTTCTGCAGCTGCTTTAAGGTAAGCGATTTGCCAGCCAATGGACTTTTAGCCGAGCATACCGGTATTACCTCATCCGTCATGAAGGGTTTATAAGATACGGTAGTCAATTTATTATCCACCTCAATAATACCCAGATCCACCTCGTGCGTCAGTAAGGCATTCAGGATGTATTCTGAGTTACGGTTTACCAGCTGAATATCCACACTGGCATTTTTTTGCTGGAAGCCGGAAAGTATGGAGGGCAGGATATAAAGCGCAATAGTTGTGCTCGCCCCCAAACGGAGGTGCCCGGAAGCATGTGAGGAATTGCTGAGCATAGACAGGTCATATTCAGCCCGACGTTCAATCTCAATGGCCTGCAGCAGATACTCGTTCAGTTTCTTGCCAGCCTGTGTTAAGGTAATGCTATTGCCCCGGCGCTCAAACAGGGGCACTTTATACTGATCTTCCAAGCCTTTTACATGCTTGCTGATGGCCGGCTGCGTGATAAATAAAATCTGTGCCGCCTTTGAGAAACTCAAATTAGCCGCCACTTCCATAAAAACACGGTGCGCAAAGGAAATCATGAGCGAACAAGTTACAATTTTTCAAGTAACTGTTCGTGTGAAATGTTTAAATGAGCGGCCGCTTCATTAAGTATATGAGATAGTGTTCCTAACTTAAGTGGAGAATGGTTTGGAACAGTAAGATGTTGATCACCCTGGGCAGTAGTTCTTGATAATCTGATATGACTGCCTTTTTGGCGGCTTATCTGATAACCACAGCCATTAAGCATTTTGAGTAGTTCTTGTGCTGATAAGTTTCTTGGAATTTTCATATTATAAGTAACTGCAATTGCAGCATAACTTAAATATTATGCACTGATGATGAAATTCAATCGCATTGAAATATATTGGCTCTTAAACAGCAATTACTTCTTCCTTAACCAAATGCAACCGGATAATTTTAGGAAGATGCTCCGGCTCAAAATGACATTGTACGGCTTCACGAATATTTACTTTTAATTCATCCATAGTATCAGCTTCAGTGAATATACCCTCACCTACAGCTTTAGCAATGTAGCCGCCTTCTATCGCTTCTTCCACTAAAAAAAACACTTCGTTCATATACAAACTTAACATTTTAAAACTGCAAACTCAATGGGCTTTAGCACAAGTATAAAGCATATCAAATTTGCAGTTTTAAGTAAAATTTTATGCCTCTACTGCCTGCCCAATTAAATTCTTCACCACCAGATACTCCGCAATCTGCACCGCATTGGTAGCGGCACCTTTACGCAGGTTATCGGCTACAATCCAGGCATTTAAGGTATTGGGCTGACTTTCGTCGCGGCGCAGGCGGCCTACAAATACCTCATCCCTATCGTGTGCATCCAGCGGCATCGGGTATTTCAGGTTAGCCACATCGTCTACCACCAATACGCCGGGCGCATTGGCTAAAATTTCGCGCACTTCATTCAGGTCGAAATCCTGCGCAAACTCGATATTTACCGACTCGGAGTGGCCGCCCATTACCGGGATGCGTACGGTGGTTGCTGTAATACGGATACTATCGTCGCCCATAATCTTACGGGTTTCCAGTATCATTTTCATTTCCTCTTTGGTATAGCCATTGTCCTGAAATACATCAATATGAGGCAATACATTCAGGTCGATTTTATAAGGATACGCCTTCACGCCGTCAATCCCTTTACGCTCCTCCATCAGTTGGGTTACCGCCTTTACGCCGGTACCGGTTACCGACTGGTAGGTAGAAACCACTACGCGCTTAATCTGGTAACGGTCGTGCAGCGGCTTTAGCGCTACTACCATTTGTATGGTAGAGCAGTTGGGGTTGGCAATGATCTTATCTTCGGCGGTTAATACATCGGCATTCACTTCGGGCACTACCAGTTTTTTGGCAGGATCCATGCGCCAGGCCGATGAATTGTCAATCACCGTAATGCCGGCTTCGGCAAACATAGGGGCTTGCTCCAGCGAGGCGCTGCCGCCGGCAGAAAACAGGGCGACATCGGGTTTTTGCTTAATCGCATCGGCAACAGATACCACCTTATAAGGCTTACCCTTAAATATTACTTCCTTGCCGATGCTTTTGGCCGAGGCTACGGGGATAATTTCTGTTACCGGAAAGTTGCGTTCATCCAGAACCTGCAACATTTTGGTGCCCACCAGCCCGGTGGCACCTACAACTGCGACTTTCATTTGCTTAAATAATTAAAATACAATTAAAAATTCGCCTCATTACAAAGCGAAATCTCAAAGTTAGTACTTTTTAATTGTAGTTGAATTGATTGCAAAGCAGGCCATATCTCCTTTTTGAACTTTGATTTTTTAATTTTACCTTCAATCCGATAATTTAAACATCATGCAAAGTATTACGCCCAACATTTTTGTTCGCAACATGCAGGAAACCATCAGCTTTTATGAAATGCTGGGTTTTAAGATTGTAAATGCGGTACCGCCCGGCAGCAGCGGTGATGCGGTTTGGATAATGATGACCTGCGGACAGGTAACTGTAATGTTTCAAACGTTTGACAGCCTAGGCGAAGAGTTGCCGCCAGTAAGCCGGCAGGATGGCGGTTCCTTGTTGCTATACATTAAAACACAGGATATCCGCGTTTTCTTTGAAAACTTACAAGACAAGGTAACTGTAGTTAAGGGCCTCGAAATAACCTTTTACGGCGCTACCGAGTTTTCTATAACTGACAACAACAACTACCTGCTTACCTTTGCCGAAGATGAGGTGGTTACGCAATCAAGCTAATTCCACAGCAGGGTCCCAAAATATCTGTTTAAAGTTCTGCACCTGGTTGTCTTGTACCTGTATACCTTCGCTGGCCAGCATTTGCTGCATACGCTCGGTGGAGCCAAAATGAAACTTGCCGGTAAGCAAACCCTGCCGGTTTACTACGCGGTGCGCCGGTACCGGCGGCGTAGCGGTTAATGATGCCCCCATAGCATACCCTACCACACGCGAGGAACCTTTACTGCCCAAAAATTCGGCAATGGCACCATAGGAGGTAACCCGGCCGGCAGGTATCAGCCTTACCACTTCGTACACGCGCTCAAAAAAGTTATCGCCGGCCATGCTTAACCTTGTTTAAAATGCAAACCTCAGGTAGTTGATGTTCTTGCTGTGCTGTAAATACTTTTTCTCGTAATAAGTTTTGATGGAAAGCACTTCATCGGCATATACAGAATTGTACAGGTTCTCGGTTTTAATTACGGGCGTAACTCCAGCTTCAGTTAATTTTTCTACCGTGTAAGCATGCAAGCCGTCATCATCTGTTTTAAGGTTTACATAGCCGCCCGGCGTTAGCAATACCTTATACATATTCAAAAATCGTGGTGAAGTAAGCCGCTTCCTTTCCCGGCTCAGTTGCGGCTGCGGGTCAGGAAAGGTGATCCAGATTTCTTCTACTTCGCCGGGAGCAAAATAATCCGTCAGGTTTTCAATCTGTATGCGCAGGAAAGCTACATTGGGTACGCCATCTTCGATAGCCGTTTTAGCGCCTCGCCAGATGCGGTTACCTTTATAATCAATACCTATGAAGTTTTTCTGCGGAAACAGCCGGGCCAGATTAACCGTGTATTCGCCCTTACCACAGGCCAGTTCCAGCACTACCGGGCGGTTATTTTTAAAAAAGCCAGCAGCCCACTGCCCTTTGTAGGGCTGGCCTGCCTGTAACTGTACCACATTGCTAAAATCATCTATCTCAGCAAAACGCCTTAATTTATCTTTACCCACTATAAAAAATAAGAGGAGCAAAATTAATTTTTTTGCTCCTCTTACAGGTATATTTTCTTCAACTCACAGGCTGTGCCTGCATGATTAATAATCTTTTGGCGGATCCGGGTAACCATCGGTGATGGTTTTGGTATCCAGTACCGGTGGTTCTGTATCCACTTCAGCTGGAATGCTTGCTGGCGGCACCACTGCCTTTGCCGGCTTGGGCTTCTTTTCAAACTTGCTGAACAAGCCCTTTACTTTATCTACCACACCACCAACGGCACCGCTACTTACATAGGTGGATGCCTTTTGTGATACCAAGCCTACCAAGGTTTTAGTGAGAAAGTTAGAATTTTTAAACAGCGTTTTATTGAGGGTAAACGGCAATACCACGCGCGAGATCAGCCCCAGTATATCCTGCCCGAACACATGGTTTTTATGCGAATCGTCAGGGTGACTCGGAAAGATAGTCTTTGCCGTAGCAAAGATAGCAGACGGGCTGCTGAACCTCTTTTTAAGATCAATCTTCTGCAGCTGGCGCAAGGCTTCGAGCCTTAATATTTCGGATTGCAGATCGGTTATATTTTGAACAGGTAAATCCATTTTATTTGAAAATCTTTTTAATCAGCAAATTAATTAATGGCTTCTCAACCGACTTTTTGGCAAATATGCATATTACTGCAATTAACACAAACAGCAGGGTAACACAGCCAAACCCCATCCAGTAAGCACCCAGCACATGGCCCAAATACAGGGCAAGCGTAAACAGGGCAAACCAAAAGGTAATGAATAAACTTACCCCTATTACTGCGCCGGTAATTATCCCTGCCGCCGCCGAGGTACCCTTTTCTATTGCCTTGTACTTAGCCAGTTTAACCTGGGTTTGGGCAAAATCGCGCAACTGCTCTAAAATGGGTTGCGGCGGGGCCTGCTGTGTATCCTTCTTTCCTTCCATAAAAATTCAAATAAATTTTCCGGCTGATGATTTAACCGGAATCAGAGAAAACTGAAGTTTGGGTTATGCGTGCTCTAAGTCGTCCTGGTACTCTTCCTCAGTACCGCTGATTTTGGTTTTAATATTGCTTACTACCCGCTCCTTAAGGTCAGCCAGGCGATCTAATTCTGCCGAAGCTGTTTCCTTAATGGTATCGGTAAGGCTTCCTAAAGAGTCGGTAAGTTTATCGCGGGTTTCGGCACCTTTATCGGGGGCAAATAATATACCCAGTACTGCACCTGCTGCCAGACCAGCCAAAATGGCTACGGCCACTTTAGCGCCACTGTTATCTTTCTTAAATTTCAAGCTGCCTGGCAGCTGCTTATTTATCCGTGAGAATTGATTGTTTGACATAATGTTATATGTTTATTATCGGTTATACAACGCTGATGTTTGATAAATTTAACCATTAAAACAGCGTATTGTTCATAGCTGTTTCGTCAATCCACAAAAAAACATGCAGGGTATGGCTGGCTGGCTGCTCCTGTTGTGTATAATCAGGTAATTGAATGGTAATGTACAGGCGCTGGATGCCCTTTATTTAAAATTTTCCAACTGCTGGTTGATGGCCTGGCAGCTGCCCTCAATGGTATCTATGCAAAAAGAGGCATAAGCACCAACATCGCAAGCTGTAAGCTCGTACCTTAACTGGTCAATAGCCAGGTACATGTTGGATAACTGGTTTTTAATATCGTGCTTAAGTACACGCAATCTATCCGGTTCTTCGCTTTCTTCGGGCAGCATGGGTTAACTTTATTATTTGCTTAAGTTAATCGCTTTCATCTTATTGTACAGTGTTTTGCGGTCAATATTTAATATTTCGGCAGCCTTGGTTTTATTAAAGTTCACCTCCCGCAGCACCTTCAGAATAGTGCCGTATTCGGCTTCGAGCGCAGCATTCTTTAAATCGTGCCGGGGTTCTTTAGCAGCAGGCATATCGGCAGTTACCGCCTGTTCGGCCTGTAGCTGCTGGCGGCCCTGGTTATAGGTAGATATTTCGAGCGGCAGCGCTTTTAACTGTACCTCTGCCCCATCAGTAAGCAGGGCAGCCCTGCGCACCACGTTTTTCAGTTCACGAATGTTACCCGGCCAGCGGTAATGCAAAAAGCAATCTTCCACCTCGGCCGAAAAGGACTCTACCTTACGGCCCAGTTCCTGGTTAGCCATTTTCAGAAAATGCTCGGCCATCAGCATAATATCGCTGTTCCGCTCGCGCAGCGGCGGCATATGAATGCCGAATTCGTTGAAGCGGTGGTACAAATCTTCGCGGAAACGGCCTTTTTGTATGCCATCCTGCAAATTTTCGTTAGTAGCTACAATAATGCGTACATCAAGATTTATTTCTTTGGTGCTGCCTATGCGCTTTACCTTACGCTCCTGTACGGTGCGCAGCAGCGCGGCCTGTATATCGTAAGAAAGGTTACCTACTTCATCTAAAAACAGCGTACCGCCGTTGGCCATTTCAAAATGCCCTATCTTGGTATATAAAGCGCCGGTGAATGAGCCTTTCTCGTGCCCGAAAAATTCACTTTGCGCCAGCTCTTTGGTAAGCGAGCCACAATCCATAGCAATGAAAGGCTGATCAGCACGGGGGCTGTTGAGGTGAATGCTCTTGGCTACAGATTCTTTACCTGTGCCGCTCTCACCCAGTATGATTACACTGTAATTGGTAGGCGCAATCAGTTCAATCTGGCTCAGCAGTTCTTTGGAGGCCCGGCTGTTACCTACCACAAACTCATTGGCCAGCACTTGCTTTTTGCCCTCTTTAGCCGGCTTGGCCGATATTACAGCGGCTGTTTCCAACTGTGGGTCAACCACCAGGGCATTGTGTGTTTCAATGGCCTTGTTAATTGTATTTAAAATCTCATCCGGATACAGCGGCTTGGTGATGTAATCATAGGCGCCCATTTTAATCAGCTCAACCGCCATTTTAATATCAGAATAGCCGGTGATGATAATTACCCCTGTAGCCGGGTACTGCTGCTTTATCAGCTTCAGCATTTCGCGCCCGTCGGTATCTTCCAGCCTGAAATCGCAAAGTACAAGGTTGTATTTTTCAGATTTCAGGTATTCCATAGCACTGGCTCCGCTGGCTGCCGTAGTAACATTAAACCCGTTCCGGGTTAAAAACCTCGATAGCAGCAGGGAGGTGTTTACCTCATCGTCAACAATTAAAATCCGGTTCATATCATTAGTATCAGACTTGTATTTTTTGGCAGATAACAGGTTGAAGAAGTTTCAAATGTAAACTTAATCAAATTGGGCAAAAAATACCACAGTTTAACCGTTTTGATTCCCGAATATTTATTTATTTAAAAAATCAGGCTTGCGTTTTTGTAAAAAAGCAGCTGTACCCTCCTGCATATCGGCTGTGCCAAAGCATCCGGCAAACAATTTAACTTCAACCTCGTAACCGTTTACGGGCCGACCGGCAGCATTAACTGCTGTAATTGCAGAAGCCAGGGCAGCCGGCGAATGATGGAGCATTTTACTCAACAGTTCTTCGGCTTTGGGTAATAAATCTGCCTGCGCTACTGTATAATTTACCAGGCCGCAGCCTTGCGCTTCGGTAGCAGTGAGCATGGCGCCGGTAAGTATCAGTTCCATAGCCTTGCCCTTACCTGCCAGTTGGGTTAAGCGCTGCGTACCGCCA
Organism: Mucilaginibacter sp.; assembly: GCF_965200995.1. Classification (GTDB taxonomy): domain Bacteria; phylum Bacteroidota; class Bacteroidia; order Sphingobacteriales; family Sphingobacteriaceae; genus Mucilaginibacter. Next base: position 719,835 of record NZ_OZ241743.1, read on the forward strand.
TAACCCGGAATAAGGCCAAGCGAAACTTCGGGCAAACCCATTTTAGCGTTATCTGCTGCTACCCTTACATGGCAAGCCATAGCTAACTCTAAACCACCGCCCAAAGCAAAACCGTTTATAGCTGCAATAACCGGCTTAGGTGCATTCTCAATAAAACTGAACACCTGCTGCTGGGCGGTGCGTGCCAGTTCTTCGCCCTGACGAACATTAAGGTTGGCCAGTTCTGCAATATCGGCACCGGCTACAAAAGCCCTGGTGCCCGCACCGGTAATAATCAGCCCCCCAATGGCTGCATCCTCTACTGCACCTGATAAAGCTGAATGCAGTTCATTCAAGGTAGCCCGGTTCAGCGCATTAAGTTTGCTTTCGCGGTTAATAATAATATATCGTATGCGCCCCTTATCTTCAATGCGCAGGTTCTCAAATTCCATGCTGTTAAAAATTGCGGTACTGGTGCACCCAGCCGGTAATGTATTTTACAATATCGCTGGTACTGGTTCCGGGCGGAAAAAGTTCGCCTACGCCCATATCTTTCAGTTCCTGCGCATCGGCCTGCGGTATAATGCCCCCGCCGGTAAGCAGTACATCATCCATACCTTTTGCCTTTATCAAATTGATGATTTTCGGGAACACCGTCATGTGGGCACCAGAGAGTATGGAGATACCAATCACATCCACATCCTCCTGTAAAGCGGTATTTACTACCATTTCGGGCGTTTGGCGCAGGCCGGTGTAAATTACTTCCATACCGGCATCGCGCAGGGTGGTGGCAATAATGCGCGCACCGCGGTCGTGCCCGTCGAGGCCTACTTTGGCTACCAATACACGTATCGGGCGGTTAAACTGGTTACTCATTTATGTTGAACGAGTTTGGGTAGAGCGGTAAATGTACAAAGTTTTGCCCAATTTGCAGGCTAAGCTGAAAAGCAATCGGCCACTCAAAGCCTATTCCTTAAAAAGACGAAGCGGCACTCTGTTGAAAGCGCCGCTTTGTTGCATAACCAAAATTGTATTATGCGGTATCAAATGTCTTTTAAGGCCACCAGTTTTTCGCCCTCCAGCACCGGTATGGCTGTAGAAATGTCTACATTGAGGCAAAAGGCAACATCTTCTTCGATGCCCAGCTTTTTTAATCGTTCGCCGTGCGATGTTTTTTTCAGGTAACCGCTCAGGTCATCTTTGCCTGACTGGTATAAATCATTAGCGGCAATGGCCGGGTCGTCCAGTTTTACGCTGCCGGCTTTTAGCTGTTCTACCACAGCCCCGGCAAACAGGGTATCTTCGAGGTTGAAGTTATTTTTCCAGCCGGCACATACCAGCAATATATTTCCCTGTTGTGTTTTCAGCCAGTTGCACAATGCGGTAAGATTCAGAAATGACCCAATAACTACCCGTTTTGCACTACGCGACAAATGCAGGGCATGGGTGCCGTTTGTGGTAGTGAGCACCACCGTTTTACCCGCTACCTTTTCGGCGGTGTAGGCGAATGGCGAATTGCCAAAATCAAAGCCGGTTACCACCTCGCCGTTGCGCTCGGCCGCCAGCAGGTAATCTGCTCCCTTTTCGCGGTAGGCGGCACACTCCTCTACCTGCGAAACCGGTATAATAGCGGCTGCACCATTATCAATGCCGTAACATATAGAAGATGTGGCCCTGAAAATATCTATAATCACTACAATATATTCCTCTACGTTGTAGAGTGGCAGTAAAGCCGGAGTGAGGCAAACTTCGAGCTTTGCCCCCCGGCCCCCAAAAGGGGGAGTAGAGTTTTTATCCATATAAGATTTCTATAGCAGTTCCCCCTTCAGGGGGCGGAGGGGCATTTATTTATAAAACGGCGGCTTTACAATTTGCGCCTTTACTTTGTTATCGCGGATCTTAATATAGATTTCGGTTCCTTCCTTAGCAAAGTCAGCGCTTACATAACCCATACCGATAGCTTTTTGTAACGATGGCGACTGCGTACCGGAAGTTACCTTGCCAATAACATTGCCCTCAGCATCGGCAATTTCATAATCATGGCGTGGAATGCCGCGTTCCAGCATTTCAAAGCCAACCAGTTTTTTACTTACGCCCTGCTGCTTCTGTGCCTTCAGGCTTTCGGCATTGGTGAAGTTCTTGGTGAACTTGGTTACCCAGCCTAATCCGGCTTCCAGCGGCGAGGTAGTATCATCTATATCATTCCCGTACAGGCAAAAGCCCATTTCAAGGCGAAGGGTATCACGTGCCCCCAGCCCGATAGGTTTAATACCGTATGGCTCGCCGGCTTTAAAAATGGCTGCCCAAACTTCCTGTGCGTGCGCGTTATCCACATAAATCTCAAACCCGCCTGCACCCGTATAACCCGTGGCCGATACCAGTACATTATCCACACCGGCAAATTTGCCTTTACTGAACGTATAGTATTCCATAGAGGCCAGATCCAAGTCTGTAAGGCTCTGCAGGGCTTCGGCTGCTTTTGGACCCTGTACAGCCAGCAGCGAAGTACGGTCGGAGATATCTTTCATTTCCACCCCGTTGGTATTGAACTTACTGATCCAGTTCCAGTCTTTTTCAATGTTAGAGGCATTTACCACCAGCATATAGGTCTTCTCATCAACCCGGTATACCAGCAGGTCATCTACAATACCACCCTCCTCATTGGGCAGGCAGGAGTACTGCACTTTACCGTCGTACAATTTGGCTGCATCGTTACTGGTTACCCGTTGTATCAGATCCAGCGCCTGGTCACCCTTCAGGATGAACTCACCCATGTGGCTTACGTCGAATACGCCTACGGCTTTGCGTACCGTATCGTGCTCGGCATTAATGCCTGCATATTGTACCGGCATGTTATAGCCTGCAAACGGAACCATTTTAGCGCCCAGTTGAGTATGGGTATCAGTAAGTGCAGTATTTTTCATTAAAACAGTGTTTTTGAGGCCACAAAAGTAAGAAATTAACTAACTTTTCGCAGCTAAAACCTGCTCATAAAAGCCCAGCAGCTTTTGGGTTACCACATTGATGTTATGCTGCTGCTCTACCAGCAGGCGGGCGTTATGCCCTATGGTTTTGCAATACTGCTCATCGGCAATGCAACGCCTGATGGCACGGGCAAACTCCTCGGCCGTATTGGCAATCAGTATATTTTTGCCATGCTCATAGGCAATGCCCTCAGCACCCAGCGCTGTAGAGATGATACATTTCTGCATGGCCATACCTTCTACAATCTTAACCCGCATACCGCCGCCTGATAGCAGCGGCACAATCATAATGGCTTTGCTGTTCACAAATTCAAGCGCATCATCCACCTCGCCCTGAATGTAGATTTTGCCCATTACCTCATAATCATCAAACCGCTCGGGAATATCGTTGCCGGCCACATAGAGGCGTACATTTAACTCTCCGTTGGCAAGGGAAGTATAAAAGTTATCCAGAAACCACTCGATTCCCTCACGGTTGGGCATCCAGTCGAGCGAACCTAAAAAGAACAGGCTCGGAAATTCTATTTTGTCCGGGTTACACCTGTACTGCTCAACGTTTACGCCAACCGGTAAAATCTCTACCGGCACCCTGGCGCCATAATACAGCATGCTACGCTTGTCCTGCTCGGTGAAAGCGCCTATGGCATCAAAATTATTCAGTTGCTGAACTTCGTAATTTTTAATGCGTTTGGCAATCTGGCTGAGATAAAACCGTTTGAACGGATCGCGCTTCTGGGCGGCCAGCCGCTGCCATACCTGGTGCTCAATATGGTGAGCCCGGTAAATGAGTTTTGCCTTTGATATTTTACGTAATGCCGGAAGATAAGTAGCTACAAATAGCCCTTCGAATTGGACGATGTCGTAATCGTTTATTTTTATTTCGTTAACAAGGGCACGCTCAAATGCCTGGCTGTAAAACCGCTCTACATTTTTAGCTCTGCGGCCAAAGATGTTGGCTACAGCCTGCCCGATAGAAATGCTGATATCTACCGGAATCACCCGGTAATTAATCTGCCTGATGAGCTCATCATCATAGCTGTTGGTAGCGGCAGGATGCTGTGAATTGCGCCTGGGATTGAGTGAAAATAACGATACCTGATGCCCCAGGGCCACAAACCCCCGGATGGTGTTGCCTATAACAATAGGGTAACCTCCGTTTTGCGGAAACGGCGGGCGGTGGGTAATCACAAGTATCTTCACAGCAGGAATAATCGGTTGATAACAAATGTATCAACGTTGCCGGCCTTATGCAAGGTATTTTATAAAATACGCAGTTGCGGGTTGGTAACCCTGAAGGTACGCCGGTGATGCGGGGTGTAGCCGTACTGCAAAATACTGTTGCGGTGCTGTATGCTGGGATAACCCTTATTGCTCTGCCAGTTATATTCAGGGTACTGCGGCGCTAATTGCAGCATATAATCATCACGGCAGGTTTTGGCCAGTACCGATGCCGCCGCAATGCTGTAATATTTACTATCGCCTTTTACGATGCACTGATGCGGTATATTTGGATAAGCCTTAAAGCGGTTGCCATCGATAATTAAAAATTCAGGAGCTATCGCTAACTGCTCAACAGCGCGGTGCATGGCCAGGAAGGAAGCGTTCAGTATATTGATTTCATCAATTTCGGCAGCGCTCACCGAGGCTACAGCGAAGGCCAGCGCCTGCTGTTCAATCTCGGGGCGCAGCTGATAACGCTGGGCTTCGGTAAGCTGTTTGGAATCATTCAGCAGCGGATGGCTGAAATCAGCCGGTAATATTACAGCAGCTGCAAACACAGGCCCCGCCAGGCAACCCCGGCCTGCCTCATCGCAGCCGGCCTCTGTAAGTGTATGTTGGTATCTGGCTTGAAGCACTCTTTTAAGTTAAAAGTGAAAATTCAAAAATCAAAAAAAGAAACTTCGGTATTCTTAGAGACTGTCTAAAAACGGTATTTGAACATTTATAAAGGGGAAAAGAGCTGTCCGCAGGTGTGGTTAAGAAGTACTAATTTTGAATAACGACAAACAGAATTAGTATGACAACCTACCCGAGTAACCTAACGGACAGCCAGTGGCAATATATTGCAAAGTTTTTAGATGTGCAACGCCGCAGGAAGCATGCTTTGCGCGAGGTAATGAATGCGATACTGTACCTGATTAAATCCGGCTGCCAGTGGCGGATGCTGCCTTCGGACTTTCCCAACTGGAAGATCGTTTACTATTACTTTTCGGTCTGGAACAAAAACGGCTTGTTTGGACTCATGCAGGAAGCCCTGGTAGAAAAGACCAGAAAGCAAAGCGGCAGAAAAGAGCAGCCTACTACGGGCATTATGGACGCGCAGAGCGTTAAGTCTTCTTTAGTGAGCAGCCAAGAGCGCGGTTTTGATGCAGGTAAGCGGGTGATGGGTATCAAGCGGCACATCGTAACGGACACTTTAGGACTGGTGCTGGCGGTAGTTATTCATAGTGCCTCAGTGCAGGATAGAGACGGCGCCCGGCTGGTGATGGAAAAGCTCAAGCAATACTGGCAAAGCATCCGTCTGCTTTTTGCCGATGGTGGTTACCGGGGGAAACTGGTAGACTGGGCTAAACAGCACTTTACGATAAGCTTGCAGATTATCAGGCGCGACAAACTGCATACCTTCAAGATACTGCCCAAGCGGTGGATCGTCGAACGTACCTTTGCCTGGATTGATGCTAACCGCAGAAGCGCAAAGAATTATGAACGCCTGACCCTAACCAGCCAGGCCATCGTCCAACTTGCCGCTATAAGAATTATGATTAACCGTTTTTAGACAGTCTCTAAGTCAGGAACAAGTTTTAATGATAGTAATATTGCTGCCAATTTTTAACAGGCACATGTAAATTTGTATCCAAGAGATTTTTTGAATTTTGACTTTTGAATTTTGACTTTATCCGCCTACGTAACTCTCAGCGTAAGCAGCGTAATATCATCAATAGGTTTGCATTTGATCATCAAATTCAGGTGGTCCATCAAAGTCTGGTTAAACTTGTCTGGAACAAGATTTCCATTAGCAATAACAAAATCAATCAGCGCCTCTTCGTTCCAATCATTCCTTATATCGGCTTCGTAATCCATCAGCCCGTCGGTATAATTAAAAATAAGGCTGTCAGGCTCTACATCAATTTCGCCTTGGTTAATGAAGGGCAGCTCATTAAACACCCCAATCATGGTGGTGCCCAGCTTTAAGGGTATCGCCTCGCCTTTTGCGTATAAAATAGATGGATTGTGCCCTGCGTTAATGTAGTTCAGCTTTCTTGTTTCCTCATTAAACCTGGCCAAAAACAGGGTAATAAAACGCTCGCCTTTGGTATTTTGGATTACAATATGGTTCAGGCGCTCTATAACCGTTGTTAAATCCTCCTCTACGGTGGCCCAGGCCCGCAGGCTGGCCTGAAAATTAGCCATCAGCAGTGCGGCCGATATGCCCTTGCCTGATACATCGGCAATACACCACAAAAATTCCTTATCGTTAAGCCGTACAAAATCGAAGTAATCACCGCCGATATCCTGGTGCGGCAAGTAACGGGCGCCAATCTCTACTGCCGCATCTTTATGCGGCTTTACCGGAATCAGCATATTCTGCACTTCTGCGGCCAGCTCCATTTCGCGCTGAAAACGTTCGGCCTGCAAGCGCTCACGAAATAAACGCTTATTCTCTAAAGCCACTACAATAACATTAATCAGCGTTTGTACAAAGTTAAGGTCATTGTTAAGCATGTCGCCCGTGGTGTTAAAATCACCAATAAGGGCATAGGCCAGCGCCTTACTTTTATGAAAAAAGGGAATAAAGTAATTATACTGGCTAAGCAGCGGATCGGCATGGTTGGCCAGAGCGGTAAGCCGCTTTGCCTTCTTAAGCTGCAAACAAGCCTGTGCCAAAGACGATAACGGCTCCATTGTACCGCCATATTTAGCCAAACAAATATATTTACCTTCTTTTTCTACCAGAAAGCGCAGCTTACCCACCTTCAGGTAGTTTTGCAGGATTACCTCCAGCATTTGGATAAGTACCGGGGTAGAAGAGTTTTTGTTAATAGCCCGGGTAACTTCGAGCAGTGAGTTTAACTCGGATTGCCGCTTTAGCAGCAACTGAATTAACTCGCCTTCGCCTGAACTATTTTCAAAACCTTGCATCGAACGTATAAAGCCCTAAAATAAATAAATATTCATTAGATGCGCACACTTTGTGATTTTACGTCAAAAGCATCGCGCAAGCCTACCGTTACCATGCTAAACGCATACACCATCAGCATAATGGCCAGGCCGGGTAACAAGGCCAGGTAGGCGGCATCCATAATGATATAACCATAATGCTCCTTAATCATACTGCCCCAGGTGGGCATGGGCGGCTGCGCACCAAAGCCCAGAAAGCTCAGCCCGGCCTCCAGCAATATGGCGGCGGCAAAATTAGATGAAGCCAGTACCAGTACCGGGCCGGTGATGTTGGGCAATATATGCCTGCTGATAATGCGCAGGTTGCTGTAGCCTAACGCGCGTGCTGCCTCAATATATTCTGCTTGTTTAAGGCTGATGACCTGCCCGCGTACCAGCCGGGCCACCTCCACCCACATGGATAGCCCTACGGCAATAAAAATTTGCCACAAGCCTTTGCCTAAAGCAAAAGAAAGGGCGATAACCAGCAGCAGCGCCGGCAAGGCCCAAAGCACATTCATTAACCAGCTTAACCCATTGTCCAGCCAGCCGCCGTAATACCCGGCTGCTGCCCCTATGGTAATGCCTATAAGCAAACTGATAATTACCGCCATCAGCCCCACTGATAGAGATACCCGCGCACCTAAAATAAGGCGGCTCAGCAGATCGCGCCCGTAAATATCTGTTCCCAGCCAGAAGGTGCGGCTGGTAATCTGAGTTCTTTCAATATGGCTTTGCAGGATTTCATCCCTTTTATTTTCAGGTAAATACTTGCCTGCTACTTCGGCAAGTGCATACGCTTTGAATTCCGGCTTATCCTCATCACTGATGTATTGCTTCACAAAAATAGAATCACGCTGAAACCTGTACCCGGTAATGGGCACTTCCTGATAAAAAGCCGGCTGGCCAAACAGCATCTTCTGCACTACATTCAGTGTGTCTACCGGTTCGGCTTTGCGGATGCGCAGCATCATAAATTTAGCGCCCGGCCTTTTCACCGTTAGCTGCAAGGTCATGCTATTGGCGTTGGGCGTATCATCAGGCATAATCAGGTAGCCCAGCAAGGCGGCCAGTATGGTAAAGCCAATAATAAGCAGCCCGGCCATGGCCGTATTATTGCGGCGGAAGCTTTTCCAGGCTTGCTGTGCGGGCGTTAGTGATTGGCTCAAAACAATGTGTGGTATCGTAGCTGGTTAAATATCGCTTTTAAAGCCGTGTTATCAAAGAATTAACGTACTACCCTGCCTTTCCAGGCATACTTGCTGGTATTGCCAATCAAGCCTACATATACAAAATAAAAAATATGAATAGGCGACAGCAGCAGCAGCAGCGGCAATAAACCGGTACGCTTAAAAAATGCAGTAATCGGCAACAGGAAAGCGGCTTCGAAACAATATTTGAGCAGTAACTGAAAGGCAAAAAGTTCTAAAAAACAGATATTAAAGCACCCCATTAACGCATTTGCCAGTAAAGACAGGTTGAACAACCAGATGCACACCGCCAACGCCACCACTTTTTTATCTTTATACTTGGTAGACTTTGAGGCCCAGCGGCGGCGCTGCTGCAAAAATTCCTTTAAATCGGGCTTGGCTTCCGTATAAACAATAGCTTCTTCTTTTTTCAGAAATCCGATTTTGCCGGGATATTGCTCTGCCACCTTTTGCAGCAGCAGTTCGTCATCGCCGGAGGCTACATCATCAATACCCTTAAAGCCGCCTACCGCATAGAACACGTCTTTACGGTAAGCCAGGTTGGCGCCGTTGCAGGTGGATGCACGGCCGTTACCAATAAAGGCTGCGCCTATACCAATCAGGTAAGAAAACTCCAGGGTCTGCAAACGCTCGAACAAAGATTTCTCCTGAAAGTACGTCACCGGCGACGAAATCATTACCGGACGCTCCGCCTCATAATAACCCACTACGCTGGCCAGCCATTGCGTCCCCATGCGGCAATCAGCATCGGTAGCTACCAGTAACTCACCGGCTGATAGCTTGATTACCTCAGTAATGGCTTTCTTTTTGTAAGAGTTCAATTTTTCACTCTCGTTTAACTGCAGTAGTTTTACGCCCTGGTCGGCATAACTGCGCACAATAGTTGCCGTGGCATCGGTGGAATGATCATCAGCCACAATAATTTCCAATAGCTCCCTGGGATATTGTTGTGCCAGTATATCTTCAATGGTATGCCTGATGTTAGCTTCCTCATTGCGGGCGGCCATCATTACCGTTACCCTGGTGCTGAAGTTTTGAGCAGCCGCTTTCGGCCGCTTCAGGGCAGCCCAGCCCCTGATGAGGTAGATGAGCACTACCAGATACAATCCGGTAAGCAGCAGTACAATAAAGCTATACGTTGTTATCAAAGAATTTTAGTTTTAAAACAAATACCGAACCCAGCACCGCAGGCACAATCAGGTTAATGAACCAGATAGAAGCCACCGCCGCAATAGCCGCCAGGTGCTGATGGGTTACATAAGCAAACAGCGTATCGGCCGTGGCAGTACGCACCCCTATATCCAGCAGATCTATAGAAGGCAGCGCCGATTGTACAAAGAACACAATAAATACGAAAAGATAGGTCTGATAGGCCGGTATTTCGGGAATCAATAAATGCACTACGAAATAATACTGGGTGGAGAACACCGCAAAACGGGCCAAACAGAAGCCCATTACCCGTGTGAGTTCGGCCAGCCGGTATTTGCGCATGATGTCGAAAAAACGGTGAAATTTTTTGAGCGGCTTTATACTGTTCAGCAGGCCGGCCAGCCACCGGATATTAAAGTAGAACAGGATAAAGAACAGCATAAAGCCAACCACCAGTATGGCCACCCCCACAAACAGCCAGCTTTGCAGATGCTGAAACTGGTACAAAAACCACAGTATAGCCCCCGCCCCTACTACATTGGTAACCACGTTTTGCCCGAAAGAGCCTACCGCCATAGCAAATACGCCGTAGATGCGTTTGCGTGGCGGCAGGTACATTACCCGCCCTCCGTATTCGCCTAAGCGGTTGGGGGTAAATATGGCAAACGTTAACCCGCAAAATACGCCCTCAATAGCCTGCCACGCGGTGATGGGATGCAGCCTGCGGGTTAGATATTTCCATTTAAAGGATTCCAGCACCCAATTGATCAGCATAAATATGACCACAACCGTAAGGGTAACCCAAACGGCTACCGTATTGACGTGGCTGATGAGCTGCCGGAAATTGTGCAGATCGTTCTTATTGGTAAGCTGACGGTAGATATAGGTAAATGCGAACAGCAATATGCCTGCCTTGAGCAGCCACGACGTTAGTTTTTTGGCTCTTGCTGTTAACACCCGGTAGTATTTTGTGCAATGTTAAATAAAAAGAGGAAAGAACCAAGAGGCAAGAATTAAGACGCTAATCAAGATAAAAGTATCTCATCCTAAAATTGAGCAATATTAATATTGACTGTTGAAGTCTTGGTTCCTGGCTCTTACTTCTTGACTCTCTTTTTACAGCCGCTTCTTCAGATAAGCCAATGTGTAGCTATAGGCTTCCTTAGTAGCTTCGCTGTTATAGATAGGGTTACTGGGATTGGCAAAGCCGTGGTCGGCATCATACTGGTGCAGGTATAAAGTTTTACCGGCCTTTTCCATGTTTTCTTTAAACTGCGCTACCACCTTGGTGTTGATAAACTGATCCTTGTTGGCAAAGTTACCCAGCACATCAGCATGCAGGGTTTTGAGTTTTGCTACCTCCTGTTCGGGCATACCATAGTACATTACGCAGGCCACATTTTGCTTACCGGCCAGCAAAGCGCTCTGCAAACTCCAGCCGCCGCCGAAGCACCAGCCCAGCGTTCCTATACGTGCCTTAGGTCCGGCATAAGCCAAAGCCCCTTTAATTATCGCCTGTGCACGTTCTTCCTTTACCGCCTGCATGTATTTACCGGCATCATTACGGTTATCGGCCACTTTACCGTCATACAAGTCTAAGGCAATTACATTTACATTGCCCAAGTCGTTGTATAGTTTTTCGGCCTCATGCTTGATGAAGTCGTTCAACCCATACCACTCATGAATGACCAGCAGGTAATTTTGCGTAGGCTTTTTGGCTTTCAGCTCCCAGGCATTAGCCTGGCTGCCATCCGGCGTTTTGTAAGTAATAACTTTCCCGATGCTACTTTGAAAATGATAACGTTTTGGATTAAGATGCGCCCGGCGAAAGGTTTCGGTGGAAGCCAGCATGGCAAACTGCTGCGTAGCACCCGGCTTTTTTATGCAGCAGGCCATTTTACTTTGCGCCATTACCGCATAGCAGCCTAAAAACAGCATAAAGGAAAGAATCAATTTTTTCATAAGCTGGGAGTGTTTGATGTTTAAACACAGCTAAGATACCTGAATTGTGCATATATTTTGAAATCTTTGCAGGCAATGGAGCATACCGGAAAACTTGAGCAGCTAACCAAATTAAGCGAAGGCGACTTTAAAGCCTTCTTATACGATTGCGACGGCACCCTGGCTGATAATATGCAGGCGCATAAAGACACTTATATACGGGTAGCCGCCGATAAAGGCGTAATGATGGATGGCAGCATTATAGATGAGTTTGCAGGCCTGCCCATTGTAGAAGTAATTGGCAAAATAAACGCCCGTTATAATGCTACTTTAGATGCCGATGAATTTTATACTTTAAAGTACAAGCTGTTTTATGAAGAGTATATAGAACACACGCGGCCCATTGACTATGTGGTGAACCACCTGAAATGCCACGCCGGTAAAATGCGCATAGCCGTAGTTAGCGGCAGCAGCCGGGCTACCGTAATGAAGACGCTAAGCGTGTTAGGTATTGATCACCTGATAGAAGTACTGGTATGCAGCGGCGAAACCGAACGTGGCAAGCCTTATCCTGATCCCTTTCTGGCAGCGGCCGAACAGTTGGGCGTGCCACCGCACCAATGCCTGGTGTTTGAGGACGGGCAGGCCGGTACGCAGGCGGCAGATGCTGCCGGTATGCGCTGGATACGTATTGACCAGATTTAAAGTTTTTATTCGCGTTCGATGAGGCAAACGGCATAGGCCACCACGCCCTCCTGGCGGCCAATAAAGCCCATTTTCTCGTTGGTGGTAGCTTTTATCGAAATATCGTCCTCCGGTATACCCGCAGCCTGGGCAATCTGCTGTTTCATGGCCGGGATATGCGGGTTGATCTTGGGCGCTTCGAGGCAGATCATGGCATCAATGTTGCCAACGGTATAATTTTTCTCTTTCAACAGTTCTACCACATGCTGTAACAGAATAAGGCTGCTTATGCCCTTCCAGCGGTTATCAGTATTTGAAAAATGGTAGCCAATATCGCGCAGATTGGCAGCGCCCAGCAGGGCATCGCAAATGGCATGTACCAGTACATCAGCATCCGAATGGCCATAGGCGCCGGCATGATGCTCCAGCTGCACACCGCCCATTACAAACGGGTGCCCTTCCTTTAGTTCGTGCACATCAAACCCGAAACCTGTTCTTATCTTAGCCATATTACTTTATTCCTCCAAAATTTGCACTCAGGCCAAAACGAAGGGTGTTGGCCAGGGCGCTGCGCTGCTGGCTTGCGGCCAGATACGATACATCAAACTGGTAATTGAGATATTTAAACCCGGCACCCAGCGTTACATACTGGCGGTCGCCTTTGTTGGGGTTTTCGTAAAAATACCCTCCCCTTATTGAGAACTGCTTGTTATAGGTATACTCCACACCACCGGCATAGCTGATTTCTCTTAGCTCCTCCCTAAAACCGCCGGGCGCATCAGTAAATGAGCCGAATATACCTGCCGGTACAGAACGGTTGTCATCACGCCCGCTGACGATGTTACCATTATTGTCGCGTACCGGGGGCGTGGGCACCAGCAGCTTGTTTAAATCCAGCAATACGGTGAGCTCATTATAATCATCCAGGTACCAGGTATTGGCCGCCCCAATGCGCAGGTTAGCCGGCAAAAAATATTTCTGCCCCTGATCAGTATAACTGATTTTGGAGCCGATGTCAGATATGTTGATTCCTAAGGCGAATATGGCATCCTTGCCAAACTGCTGCGTAGGCTTACGGTAATAACCGGATATATCAGCACCCAACGCGTTGGCCGGGCGGGTTTGCTGTGTGCCTAAAAATGCGCCGTTAGCCAAACTGGAATGAATGTATTTTAATGATAAACCCAATGATAGGTTTTCGCCAAACTTACGGGCAAAGGAGCCGCCTACAGAAAACTCGTTGGGGCGGTAACTGCCCAGATCTGCCCCGTTGCGGTCGGTAAGATTAATGGTACCTAAATTGAAGTAGCGTAACGCTAAGCCTACACTGTTGCGGTTATCAATTTTATGTGCGTAACTCAAAAATGCCAGGTTTACATCGGGTACCAACTGGCGCAGCCAGGGACTATAAGTGGCCGAAACTGAATTTTTATCGTCCAAAAAAGCAAGCTTTGAGGGGTTCCAGTAATTGGCATTTACATCGGGCGAAAGCGCTACGCCGGCATCGCCCAATGCGCCGGAACGGGAATCTGGCGCAATAGTGAGAAACGGAACAGCGGTGGTAATAGCAGTGCCGCTACTGCCGTTAGTACTGGTTCCGCCAGGCCCAACCACCTGCTGTGCGGTGGCCAGTACGGGCAGGCAGCAAAGGCAGGTATATATAATTAGTTTTTTAAAACCAGGTATAAGTTTAATCATGCGCAGTGAATGATGAATAATGCAGGCTGCTAAATATAAGTTTCTATACGTAGCTGCATTCCTCAAAGTTTATTTTTTTTAAAATAACGCTTAAAGGTAACATAAAAGCCTAGTTTCCGTTAACAGCATCAAATCTCAACCGCCCTTATCAAGGCCAAAATTTTGATTTAAAGAAGGATAATATTATTTATATTTACTGTCTGATATAGTTTAAATTATATGAAGTTTAACTTTATACATATCGCTTGTGTGATGCTTGGAGTGGGGGCGCTGGTGAGCAGTTGCAGCAAACCTCTGAAATCGCAAAAAACCGGCATGGCATATAACGATAAGAATAACGGTGGTTATATGCGTTTCCGGCAGGTGCATCCGGCACCTGGCCCCGGCTTAATTCCTATCGAGGGCGGTACTTTTGTTTTAGGCGGCAGCGCCGACCAGGATGTTACCTACGATTATAACAATACCCGCACACGTGTTACGGTAGCTTCTTTCTACATGGATGAAACTGAAGTATCTAATCAGGACTGGCTGGATTACCTGCACTGGATCAGCATTACTTTTCCTGACGACCGCGAGTTGTATTATAATGCTACTCCTGATACACTGGTGTGGCGCCGTCCGCTTTCCTACAACGACCCCTATGTGGATAATTACCTCCGCCACCCTGCCTTTCAGGATTATCCGGTGGTGGGCGTAACCTGGGAACAGGCGCAGGAGTATTGTATATGGCGCACCGACCGCATGAATGAAAACATATTGCGCGAACGCGGTCAGCTGGCCAACTGGAAAGATTTTTCGGGCAATGGCAAGGCAGGCGCCAATCAAACCGCTGCCGGCGCCAATGCTTCTACTCAGCCTTTTAACACGGATATCTACCTGAACGGCCAGATTAAAGGCCAGGGCATCGACGGTAAAAAGATGCTGACAGATTTGAACCCGAATGCCAAATCAGCTACCGGCGCTACTACCGGAAAGGCCGGCAGGCCAACCCGTACCGTGCGCCTTGAAGATGGTATCCTGAAATCGGGTTACCGCCTGCCTACCGAGGCAGAATGGGAATATGCCGCACTGGGCCTGGCTGGCAATACCGAGTTTGAAAATATTAATGCCGGTAAGGTTTACCCGTGGAACGGCATGGGCGTGCGCTCGCCGCAACGCAAGACCCGGGGCATGATTTTGGCTAACTTTAAACGTGGCAAAGGCGATAACATGGGTGTAGGCGGTTACCTGAACGATAAGGCCGACATTACCGCTCCTGTACGCGCTTACCAACCCAACGACTTTGGCTTGTATAACATGGCTGGTAATGTAAACGAGTGGACACAGGATACCTACCGCCAAATGTCTTTTGAGGATGTAGAAGATTTCAACCCATTCCGTGGTAACGAGTATGCCAACAAGCGCCTGGCCGATCCGGCTAAAGGGCTTTATGCAAAGGATAAATACGGCCGCCCGATTAAAGATCCGGCAAAATCAAACCGTAAATTAAAGTGGGGCGAGTTTACGGCGCAGCAACAGGGCAGCACTACCGGAAGTGCTAATGGTAATGCGCCCAATGCCACCGCCGCCCCGGGCACACAAACTGCAGCTGCCAACCCGTCTATTGCAGGCAAACCTTATGATCCTGATTTCAGGGGGTATGTAGATTCGGTAAATACTTCTTTGTATGGCACCACTACCCTGGTAAATAATCACTCAAAAGTATACAAGGGCGGTTCATGGAACGATCAGGCCTTCTGGCTGAACCCGGCTACCCGCCGTTTTTTAAGCCAGGATGATGCTAGTGCCGAAATTGGTTTCCGTTGCGCCATGAATATGGTAGGTGCACCCGAAATTCACCCGAGCGGCAAGCCGCACTTCAGTGTTAAAAAACCAAAAGAATTTAAGGCGAAGTAATTGCTTAAATATCATTAGAAAAAGGCTGCTTAATGAGCAGCCTTTTTCTATATTTGAGTATAGCTAACCAATTTTAACAATAAAATGCGTTACAAAATCATACTGTTTTGCATCAGTTGTATAATTAGCATTTCAGTAAATGCCCAACAATTAGCCGATTCTATTAAAAGCCACTTAGATTCAGCCTTACTGATTATGCAGCAACATTCATTTTACAGCAAAAATGTAAATTGGAGTAAGCTTCGCCAAGATACCTATAACAAAGCGGCAGGCGCTAAAACCAAAGCTGAAACTTCAGTTGCTATTTCAGATGCCTTTAAGGAATTAAATGACAGGCATGGTATGTTTGCACAATACAAGTACGAATTCAGAGTGCATGATAGTACTTTTATAAAAAGACTTTCGCCTGAGCTGCTTTATGAATGGAAGAAAGGAGTAAAAGTCAAGATTCAAATGCTGGGAGATGTAGCCTATTTGTTAATGCCATCTATGCCAGTGGGTACTCAACCTGATATTGATAGAGAGGCTAACCTGCTTAACGACTCCATAGCTAAACTGGCTACGCAACACCCTAAAGCGTGGATAATAGATTTGCGCCTGAATGGTGGCGGTAACTTCAGGCCTATGCTTGGTGGTATCAGCTCTTTCTTTGATAATGGTGTTATCTTTTCATTTTTAGATAAGGACCGAAAATCAACTAACCCTGTTTCTTTTGATAACGGGCAGATGATGATTGACAAGATTGTACAAT
Organism: Mucilaginibacter sp.; assembly: GCF_965200995.1. GTDB lineage: Bacteria > Bacteroidota > Bacteroidia > Sphingobacteriales > Sphingobacteriaceae > Mucilaginibacter. The sequence goes on from NZ_OZ241743.1 coordinate 736,286, forward strand.
GTAACATCAAAACTGCGCTTACCCCTATGCATCAAGTTAACATAGCTGTACTTATCGGCCCCGGAACAGGGAGTTCGGGCGAGGCAACAGCTCTTGCCTTACAATTAAGAAAGCATACTAAACTGATAGGTACACCTACTGCTGGCTATACGAACTCCACTCAAGGTTATTGGTATAATAATGGTGCAACTTACTTTTTACTCACCACTGCGCGTTATGGCGACAGAAACCGAAATTACATGCCGGTACAGTTACAGCCTGATATCGCAATAGAAAGTAATAACCAGTTCAGTAATATTTTAACTGATAACGTGGTACAGGCCGCACTAAAATGGTTAAGATAAAATAGATTTCACACAAACTGCAGCAGCACCTGCCCTTTCTCCACTTTATCCTGCGCAGAAATTTTAACCGCTTTTACTACAGCATCGGCAGGGGCCTTGATGATGTTTTCCATCTTCATGGCTTCCAGTATAAACAGGTTCTCACCTTTCTTCACTTCACTGCCTTCCTGCACAAACAGTTTGAGTACCAGGCCAGGCATAGGCGCTTTTAATTCGCTTATTTTAGCACTGTTCAGGTTACTTAATCCCATCTGCTCCAGCAAGGTATCAAACTGATCCCTGGCGGTAATGTGATAAGTGTTGCCGTTTACCTTAATCTCGGCTGTTTTAGCCGCTCTATCCATATTTACCACTTCGGCCCGATAAGATTTGTTTTGATACAGTACATGGTAAAGCTGTGCATTCAGTTGCTGTATATCGGCATTGGTTTCAACGTCGTTAACTACGATGCCTTCATTGGTGTTATCAATGGTAAATTTATATTTCTGGTTGGCGGTGATGGTAAGCATATCTTTTTATTGGGTAAGTGCATATTGCACCAGATTAGCGCCCATTTGCAGGGCTTTGGTGCGGGTTTCCTGGCTGTCGCCGGCATAGGTGCCGTAATCTTCCCAGCCGTTTCCTAAATCGCATTCATAATCATAAAAACATACCAGCCGGCCTTTATAGATCAGCCCGAAGCCTTGCGGCCGTTTGTTGTTATGTTCATGCACTTTAGGTAACCCGTCAGGGAAATTATATTTCTGATGATATACAGGATAGTTTAACGGAAGCTCTGTAAAGGTCAGCTCCGGAAACACCTTTTTCATTTGTGAGCGGATGAACGGATCTAACCCGTAATTATCACACACATGCAAAAAACCGCCGCCAATCAGGTATTTCCTGAGGTTGCGGGCTTCCTGGTCAGAAAAGGCTACGTTGCCATGACCGGTCATGAATATATAAGGATAATTGAATAGTGTGGCACTGCCTACTTCCACAATATCCTCCTGCGGCTCAAAATTGGTTTTCAGGTTATCGTTGCAAAACCTTATCAAATTGGTAAGCGCGGTACGGTCGCCGTACCAATCGCCGCCGCCGTTGTATTTCAGGCGGCCCAGCTTATAGGCAGGGGCATGAAAACTGTACAACAGTAAACAAGCTATAACAGCATAAACCCAGTACTTCACCTTCACCTTTAAAGTTTTAACTAAGCTATAAAAAGTTAGCAGTGCATTACAAACGCATGGTACAATTTATCAACACCTGTTCAATAAATTAATTTCAAAACAGGCCGCCAGTGCGGCAGTTTCGGTACGCAGGCGGCTTTGCCCTAAAGTAATGGGCTGATAACCGTTTTGTACAGCCAGGGCAACTTCATCTTCAGTAAAATCACCTTCAGGGCCTATCAATATAACATAGTTTCCGTGTACGTTTGCCGCTGATTGCAGGGTAGTTCTAACTTCGCCAGAAATACAATGTGCAATAAATTTCTGACCGGTAAAGGGACGGGTAACCAGTTGCTGAAACGAAACCGGCTCATGAAGCAGCGGATGGTAGGCTTTGAGTGATTGTTTAACAGCAGAAGTAACTATTTTATTCAAACGGTCAACCTTAGCTTCCTTCCGTTCCGATCGTTGTGTGATAGGAAAAGACACCTCATCAACACCTAATTCAGTCGCCTTTTCCAGAAACCACTCAATGCGTTCAATATTCTTGGTGGGCGCTACGGCAATGTGCAGGTAGTGGTTGCGCTTTTGGTATTCATGCTGTACCTTTTTGATATGCAGCATAGTGCGCTTAGGGTGCGCATCTATAATCTCTGCCCAGAAAAGATTGCCTTTACCATCAACCAGCTGCACTTCATCCTTAAGCTGTAAGCGCAGTACGCGGATGCTGTGTTTGCTTTCTTCTTCGCTTAGCTGATAATGGGTAGCGTTGGGTAGAATGTCAGGCGTATAGAACAACTGCATACTTTACTTTGCTTAATGCAGGTCTACGGTATCTTCGTCATTGAGCAGCAATTCCAGTTTCACCGACTCAATGTTCTGGTCTGATTTGCGCAGCACGGTAATATCATAGCCGTTGGCTTCCTTCTGTTCTCCTACGTCTGGTATCTTTCCGAAAATCTCACCCAGCCAGCCCGAAACGGTATCAAAATCACCATCCTCCGGCAAGTCATGCGGCAAGTGGCCGTTTACATCATAAATGGGCGCTAACGCATTTACAATAAACTCACGGTCGCTCAGCTTTTCTACAATAGGTTTTTCCTCGTCATACTCATCCTGAATCTCGCCTACCAGTTCTTCCACAATATCTTCCAGCGTAACCATACCGGCTGTGCCGCCAAATTCATCCAGTACAATGGCAATCTGAATACGCTTCTGCTGCAGCTCCGCCATCAGGTCATTGATCTTTTTGGTTTCCGGAATAAAGTAAGGCTTGCGGATAATATCTTTTAATTCTATATCCACCTTGCGCACCATAAGCGGTAAGATATCCTTGGTATGCACGATACCTACAATTTTGTCAATTACATCATCATACACCGGCATACGCGAGTAACCTTCAGTAATCAGCGTTTCCAGCAGCTCTTCCTTATCAGTATTAATGTTAACGCCCGAAATACGGGTACGCGGCACCATAATGTTTTTAACTACGCGCTCATTAAAATCAAAAACGTTTTTAATCAATTCATGCTCGCTTTGGTCAAGCGCACCACTTTCCTTACCTTGATCCAGCAGGTACTGCAACTCTTCCGAACTGTGCAGGCTTTCTTCTCCGGCTACTACCTGCACACCAAATAATTTAAGGATAAACGTAGCAAAGGTATTCAGCACCCAGATAAATGGCCTGAATACAAGGAAGAAGGCACGAAGCGGTAATGCCACCGACATGGCGGTACGTACAGACCGTTGTATGGCCAGCGTTTTGGGAGCTAACTCTCCAAAAACAATATGTGATACGGTAATGATAATAAAGCCGATGATATGGCTGGCGTTGATAACTACTTTGGAAGTAATGGTTAAGCCTACAGCATTAAAGGCATGAAGCATAATGTTGGTGGCCACTTCCTCGCCCACTACGCCTAAGGCAAGCGAGGCAATGGTAATGCCCAGCTGCGTAGCAGCCAGGTAACCATCTAAATTATGCATTATACCCCGCGCTACCTTGGCCATACGGCTACCAGCCTTGGCCTGAATTTCTATCTGAGAGCCTCTTACTCTCACCATAGCAAATTCGGCAGCTACAAAAAAGCCATTTAACAGAACCAAAAATATGGTTAGAAATACAGAGAACAGGCTAATATCGTGTTCGGGGGCCATTAAATCAGTTATTGGTATGCAGGGAAAGTAGAATTGTACAATTCTATACTTTCATTAATTACTTTAAGCGCATACGGCTTACCCATTAAATGCTCAATGGTTACGTTTTTTCCTTCCAGCTTTTTATAATCCTGAAAGAAACGCACAATTTCTTTCATGGCATGCGGAGGCAGCTCATTCAGGTCATTAATATAGTTAACCGACATATCGTTGTTGGCTACAGCAATTATTTTATCATCCTGTTCACCATTATCTACCATGTGCATCACACCAACCACTTTGGCCTCGATCATCGACATCGGAAACACATCTACGGAACACAATACCAAAATATCCAGCGGGTCTTTATCATCACAGTAGGTTTGCGGAATAAAGCCATAATTAGCCGGATACATTACGGATGAAAACAGCACACGATCCAGCTTTAATAAACCGGATTCCTTATCAATTTCGTATTTAGCCTTTGATCCTTTCGGAATTTCAATAATAGCGTTAACAATTTCGGGCACATTGTCGCCCATAGATACCTGGTGCCAGGGATGTTGAGTACTCATTCTTATACGGTATAATTTGTTTTAAGTGTTAATGTTTGTTTCATCAGTATGTTTTACACCTGCCTTTTTAAAAAAGGCAATCAGCAACGGTATGGTGGTTATGCTAATAAGGCCCAGCACTATCCATTGCAGGTAATTGTGCAGCCCCGGATAGGTTTTCCCTAAATAATAACCCAGCAGTGTAAGCGTACATACCCACGCTACACTGCCTACAAAATTATATAAAGTAAACTTTGCAAAGCTAACTTTTACTACGCCTGCAAAGATAGGGGCAAAAGTGCGGATGATAGGAAAAAACCTGCCCAATACCAAAGCCATGCCACCATACTTCTGGTAAAATTCTTCGGCCATGATAACATACCTGCGCTTATAAAACAAAGATTCATTGCGCTTAAACAACATAGGCCCCGTTCGGTAGCCGAACAGGTAGCCAGTATAGTTGCCTAATATCCCTGCGGCAATTAACCCTGTTACAAGCACATAGATAGATACATCCAGTACATTGGTTGCACAAAAAAGGCCGGCCATAAATAACAGATAATCTCCGGGCAGGAAGAAGCCGAAAAACAAACCGGTTTCAGCATATACCACTATCAGCAGCAGGTAAAAGCCCCCTTTGCCTATAATTGCCTGTGCATCGGTGAGGTTGCGTAGATGTTCCCAGATACTATCCATTCGTGCTGTAAATGTAAAACTACAAATATTAAACGGTTTTGTAGTAACAGCTACGGATTAAATAAGGTTGGTGAGCACACCCGGATAAATGCCGATAACCAATGTAATCACCGCGGAGAAGCCCAATACAAACTGGTAATAGCCAGGTACGGTAAGCGCAGTTTCATCGGCCTGAGTGCGGAAATACATAGCTATAATAACCCTGAAATAGTAATAAATACTTACAATGGCATTAATTACGGCTATAATTACCAGCCATATCTGATAGCGCGACATAGCACCGTAGAACATGAAAAATTTTCCTATAAAACCTGCAGTAAGCGGTATACCCGCTAACGACAGCATAGCAATAGTTAGCACCAAAGCCAGGAAAGGATTGCGTTTGCCCAAGCCATTAAAACTCTCAAAATTATCATTACCGGTCTGTTTCTGCACCAGCAGTAATACGCCAAAGGCAATTATGGAAGCTATTGAATAAGCCGTAGCGTACATGAATACCGCATTGCCTGATGCTGAACTTAAAGCCACAATGGCAAACAGCAGATAACCGGCATGGGAAATACTGGAGAAGGCCAGCATCCGTTTAAAGCTTTGCTGATATAAGGCTGTAAAGTTGCCAATGAACAGGGTAAGTATAGTAATAACCAGCAGCGTAGGCGACCAGAAACTGGCTACGGATACAAAGCTGGCCGCAAACAAACGCAGGAATGCGGCAAAGCCGGCAGTTTTTACCACCGTAGACATGAAAGCGGTAATCAGTGTAGGCGAGCCTTCGTATACGTCTGGCGTCCAGAAGTGGAAAGGTGCCGCACCTACCTTAAAGCACATACCCACAATCATCAGGATAATACCGGTGTAAAATAGTGGTGCTGTATTATGCGGGTGCATCAGCGCCCAGTTGCGGATACCTTCTAAGTTGAAAGAACCAGTGGCGCCATAGATCAGGGCAATACCAAATAACAGAAAACCGGTAGAAAAGGCACCCATCAGGAAATATTTTAATGAGGCTTCGTTAGACGCAAAATCGCGCTTGCGGATACCGGCAAGGATGTACAAGCTTACCGACATAATCTCCAGCCCGATAAACAGCATGGTTAAATTATAGAACGATACCATCACCACGATACCAGCCAATGCAAACAGCAAAATGGCGTAGTATTCGGCTACATTATCACTAATCTGTTCGAAGTAGCCCTTAGAGAGCATTAATATCAGTATGGTAGATACAATGGCTACTACCGAAAACACAATGGCATAGTTATCAAACAGCATCATGCCGTTATAGATAGGCACTGCGTTGCTGTTCCATTGCAGCACGGCCAGGCCCAGTGCTACCGCCAGTCCGGCAATAGCCACCGGCAGCAATGCATTTTTTATCTTATATAAACCCAGGTAAAGTAACACGATGGGCAAAAGAGCAATTACAATCAGCGTATTCATTTCACTTCTTCCCCGAAATTATTTTTTAAGAGCCATAGTAATTTTTTCGTTCACCGAAGTAACCAGGTTGGTTACCGCAGCTTCACTCAGGTGCAGCACCGCCTGCGGGTACACGCCCAAAAAGATGATGAGTGCACAAATTACACCCAGCACCACTTTTTCTGATGCAGTTACATCGGTAAAGGTAGCCGTAAGCCTATTGGTTTCGCCCTGCATCACCCCTTTATACATGCGCAGCATATATACCGCGCCTAAAATGATGGTTAAACCAGCAGCAGCGGCAATCCAGATGTTATATTGATATACACTGTTCAACAATAAAAACTCACCGATGAAACCATTAGTAAGCGGCAATGCTACAGTAGCGAGTACCACAATAAGGAACAAAACGGCAAACTGCGGCGCTACCTTAGCAATGCCTCCCAGTTGACTAATACTGCGCGTGCCCAACTGGCGGCTGATGATATCCCACACAAAGAATAAGCCTACCACCTCGATACCATGATTTAACATCTGTATTTCGGCACCTTGCACACCTTCTATCGTCCACGAAAAGATACCGGCAGCAATTAAGCCTACGTGGCCGATGGAGGCATAAGCGGTAAGGCGCTTGCCATCATCCTGCCTGAAGGCAATGATGGAAGCATATACAATGCCTACTACAGCTAATATCAGCGGCAGGTTCTGCCACAAATAAAATGATACAGGAGCCACCGGAATCATCCAGCGGATAGCGCCATAGATACCCATCTTCAGCATAATACCCGACAGCATCATTGTACCGGCCGATGGTGCTACCGTATAGGTATCGGGCTGCCAGGTGTGGAATGGAAACACCGGCATCTTGATAGCAAAGGCTATAAAGAAAGCAGCCAGTATATAAGCCTGCGTATGTTCATCTAATTTAAGGTTGTAAAATTCGTGAATATCAAAAGTCTTGTTCGGCGTTTGCAGGTATAGGTAAATAATGGCCAACAGCATAAAGAGCGAGCCGGCAAAAGTGTAAATGAAAAACTTGAGCGTAACCTTTATCCGGCTCTCGCCGCCCCATAAGCCGCAGATGAAGTAAATCGGAATCAGCGCCACTTCCCAGCCAATATAAAACAGGAAGCCATCCAAGGCGGTAAATACCAGTAATAACCCGGCCTGCATAAACAATATCAGCGCGTAAAAGGCCGAAGGGTTGCTGTAGGTATGCTTAAAGGTAGTTAAAATGATTAATGGCACCAGTAAAGCCGTAAGCATTACCGGGATGATATTGATCCCATCAATACCGGCCGTAAAGTAAATACCCAGTTTAGGTATCCAGCGATAATCTACGGCAAACTGGGTAGAGGCATCGGGTACAAATTGGATCAGGAACACCACAGCCAGCACCAGCTCGGCCAGGGCAAAAGCCAATGCCGCGTTTTTGGCAGCGTTGCCTTTAATAAAAAGTACAACCAGCGCGGCAAGTACAGGCAGTAACAAGAGTAAAGAAACGGTCATTGTTTATGTGTTGCAGTAAACGATGCTTTAAATTTTAACTAAACTATATACCAGCGCGGCAATAATGCCAATCACCATCATAAAAATATAGAAACCTACATTACCGGTTTGCAGCAGGCGCAAACCTTTGCCGGTTTCCACCGAGCCCTCGCCCAAACCGTTCACAATACCATCAATGCCCATTTTATCTACTACCTTGTAGAAGAAGCCTGATAAGTAATCCAGCGGTTTGCGAATGATGGTGTCATAAAACTCATCGATATAAAACTTATGGTACGAAAGGTTAACTAATGCCGGGCGGTTTTCGTCGCCACGGGCAGGCACGTTAGCCCGGTTTACATATTTTACATAGGCATATACCAAGGCAATAATGGCTCCGGTAACTGATGCCGCCATTAATACCAATTCAGTATTCTGGCTTAGGCCCATTACGCCGGGCGCTTCTGTAGGTTTACCAAACACGGGTTCAAGCCAGTGCTCCAGCCAGTGATGGCCATGCAATGCTTCAGGTACGCCGATAAAGCCGCCTACTGTTGACAGTACCGCCAGTATAATCAGCGGAATGGTCATATTAGCCGGCGATTCATGCAGGTGATGCTCCTGCTCATGTGTACCTCTGAACTTGCCCCAAAAGGTTAGGTACATCAGGCGGAACATATAGAAAGAGGTAAGCATGGCTGTAATTACGCCCACCACATAAAACACCGGACTATAAGTAAAGGTATGCGCTAAAATTTCGTCTTTAGAAAAGAAGCCCGCAAAAGGTGGTATACCAGATATAGCCAGCGTACCAATCAGCATGGTGATAAAAGTTACCGGAAGTTTACCTCTCAGGCCGCCCATGTTACGCATGTCCTGTTCGCCGCTTACGGCATGAATTACCGAACCTGCACCCAAAAACAACAAGGCCTTAAAGAAAGCATGTGTTAATACATGGAAGAAGGCTCCTGTATATGCGCCAACGCCTAAACCTAAGAACATATAACCCAATTGCGATACCGTAGAATAAGCCAGCACCTTTTTAATATCCGTTTGCGTGATGGCTATTAGTGCAGCCAGTAGTGCGGTTGCTAAACCTACTACGGCAATTACATTCATGGTAATGGGTGCCATGCTGAACAATACGTGTGAACGGGCGATCATGTAGATACCTGCGGTAACCATGGTAGCCGCGTGTATCAGTGCCGATACCGGTGTAGGGCCTGCCATCGCATCGGGCAACCAGGTAAACAGCGGAATTTGCGCCGATTTACCAGTTGCGCCTACAAACAGTAGTAAAGTAATTAGTACCATAGGTGCACTACTGCCGGCTTTAGCGGCATTTGCAAACACAGTGCTGAAGGTAACACCACCAAAGTATTGAATGATTAAAAATACACCTATCAAAAAGCCTAAATCGCCGATACGGTTCATTACAAAGGCCTTCTTGGCAGCATCTGCATAGCTTGGATTGGTAAACCAAAAGCCGATGAGCAGGTAAGAGCAAAGCCCTACCCCTTCCCAGCCGATAAACATAATGACATAGTTGGAACCCAACACCAGCAGCAGCATAAAAAACACAAACAGGTTTAAGTAAGCGAAGAACTTACCAAAGCCTGCATCGTGGTGCATATACCCGATAGAATATAAATGGATCAAAAAGCCTACCCCGGTGATGATAAGCAGCATGATAGCACTCAGCTGATCAATCAAAAAGGCAAACGGCACCTGTACCTTACCAACCGAAATCCAGTTAAACAAGGTAACGTTAATAGGCTGACCGGTAGATTGAATTTCCAAAAAGGCACCCAAACTCAGGCCAAAGGAAATAAGCACCATTGCACTGGCAATAGTACCAATCAGGTTTTTGGGTAAAGCATTACGCCCCAAGCCGTTGATAACGAAGCCCGCAAGCGGCAGCAAAGGAATCAGCCAGATGTATTTATCCATTCTTATTATTCTGTGGCCGGAGGCCAGTATCCTGTTTCCTGATAGATTACAGGAACACAAATTTTTATATTAGTAAGGTATCAAACTCTTGCAACCGGCTACTTATAACCGGCCACTATCTGTTACCACTTCAGCCTGTTCAATATATTTACATCTATGGAATTGGTGTTTCGGTGTATCATTACAATGATGGCCAGCCCTACCGCAATCTCGGCAGCGGCAAGCGCCATAATAAAGAATACAAACACCTGTCCGCTGGCATCGCCTTTATAAGCCGAAAAAGCGGTGAGCAGTAAGTTCACAGCATTCAGCATCAGCTCTACCGACATAAATACCACAATAGCATTACGACGTATCAACACACCGGCTACGCCAATGCAAAATATAATGGTGCTTAATAAAATATAATGATTAAGCGGAACAATCTGAATAGCCTGAGTTAAACTTTCCATTATACCGTAACGTTTTTAGTTTTGCCATCCTTGGTGGCCAGCAATACAGCGCCTACCATGGCAGATAATAATAATATAGATGATACCTCGAACGGCAGCAAAAATTCATTGAACAATACTTTACCCAGGTTTTGAACCGACCCTAAGTTTACGTTGTGCAGCACACCCGGCTCCGTAGTTGCATAAGATTTAATGGAGGCAATCAGGGTAGCCAGTAAGCAGCCGCCGCTTACCAAGCCGGCAATTTTTACAATCAGGCTTTTGCTGGGTTCAGTTTCCTGATTCAGGTTCAGCATCATCATTACGAACAGGAACAATACCATAATGGCGCCCATATACACAATCAGGTTTACCAGCGCCAGAAACTGGGCGTTTAATAAGATGTAATGTATGGTGAAAGTGAAGAAAGTGATGATAAGATACAGCACGCTATGCACCGGATTTTTGGCAAATATAACCAGCAGTGAAAAGCAGATGGACAGGAAAGCGATAAAGTAAAATGTACTCATGATTTGGCACTAAACAAAAAACCCTTGCCCTTAAAGTGCGGGCAAAGGTATAAAAACTTCTTTTATTGGTTTAAGGGCGCTTCTACTAATTTGTCTTTGCCGTAAATAAAGTCTTTACGGGTAAAATCGGTAGGTACTATGTCGCCATCCAGATAAATGGCTTCTTTGGGGCAGGCTTCCTCGCACAAGCCGCAAAAAATGCAGCGCAGCATATTTATCTCATATACAGCAGCATATTTTTCTTCGCGGTATAAGTTTTCCTCACCCTTTTGGCGCTCGGCTGCCTGCATGGTAATGGCTTCGGCCGGGCAGGATAAGGCACACAGGCCACAGGCGGTACAACGCTCGCGTCCCTGCTCATCACGTTTCAGCGAGTGCAGGCCACGATAGTTTTCTGAAAATTCGCGCTTTTCTTCGGGGTAACGGATGGTTACTTCTTTTTTAAAGAAGTGCTTCATGGTAATGCTTAATCCCTGGGCAATGGCCGGCAGGTAAGCTTTCTCCCAAAAGTTGAGCGGCTTGGCTTCTAATACTTTTCGCTTATTACTTAATGGTTCCATGTAAAAATTTAGTGCGTAAATTGTTTAATCACTGTGATTACCACACCGGTAAGCACAATGTTGGCAATAGCCAATGGGATCAGCGTACGCCAGCCCAAGTTCATCAGCTGGTCATAACGGAAACGCGGGATGGTCCAGCGTATCCACATAAAAAAAAAGATAAAGGCGAATATTTTGACAAACAGCAATACTACGCCCAAAATAGCGCCTAAGTTAGGGCCGATGTGTGCGGCCACCCAATCCATAAACGGATAATTATAACCTCCAAAATATAGCGTAGCCATTACTGCCGAGGATACGAACATGTTGATGTATTCGGCAAACAGGTAAAAGCCAAGTTTCATAGAGGAATATTCGGTATGATAACCACCTACCAGCTCAGTTTCGCATTCAGGCAAATCGAACGGGGTACGGTTGGTTTCGGCAAAGGCACAAACGATAAAGATGAGGAAGCCCAGCGGCTGCTTAAAGAAGTTCCAGGTAAACCAGCCATCATTCCAAAAGCCATGCTGCTGCTCGGCTATACTGCGTAAGCTTAAAGTACCGGTTACCATTAGCAGGGCAATAATAGACAAACCCATGGATACTTCGTAGCTGATATTTTGTGATGCAGCGCGGATAGCACCCAGCAAAGAATATTTATTATTGGAAGCCCAGCCGCCAATCATTACACCATATACACCTAACGATACCACACCAAAGATATACAGGATGCCTACATTAATATCAGTAACCTGTAAATCAACCGTATGGCCGCCTACTAGCAGCTTTTGCCCCCACGGAATAACCGCCGAGCCGATACAGGCTGTTAATATCGCCAGCGATGGGCCAACTACGAATAAAAATCCGCTGGCCTTAGTGGGGATAATTTCTTCCTTCATGAACATTTTTACCCCATCAGCTAATGGCTGCAAAAATCCGCCCGGACCGGCGCGGTTAGGGCCTACCCTATCCTGAAAGAAAGCCGCGATTTTACGCTCGGCATAGGTAGAGTACATGGCTACCACGAGGCTGATCAGGAAGATAACCACGATTAAGCCGGTTTTAATCAATAATTCTGCAATTTCCATTATAAGCGGGTTTCCCTTTCAAACTGTTCTTTATTGGCTTCCTGTAATACCGGGTTGGTTTTTACCACCGGCAGCGGACGCATGCTTTCGTAATGATTGGCGCTGATTACCGATTGATTAGAAATCTTCTTTGGCCCTTCAATTACCCAGTCAGCCGTTTTCTTTTTATCGAAGCGGCAGGTGTTACAGATAAATTCTTCTACCTCGCCATACTGGTCCTTGCGGCCCGTTACACGTAACACATCCTCTCCTTTGTACCACAGGGTTACCTTACCGCAGCACTTATCGCAATCGCGGTGCGCCTCAACTGGCTTGGTAAACCATACGCGGTTTTTAAAGCGGAAGGTTTTATCGGTTAATGCGCCTACCGGGCAAACGTCGATAACGTTGCCCGAAAAATCGTTATCAATAGCTTTGGAGATGTAAGTAGATATCTCGGCATGGTCGCCACGGTTCAATATGCCGTGCACACGCTGGTTGGTAATCTGATCGGCGGTAAATACGCAGCGATAGCATAAGATACAGCGCGTCATGTGCAGTTGTATCTTATCGCCTAAATCCACTTTCTCGAAAGTACGGCGGTCAAACTCATAACGGGTTTTGGCCGCACCGTGCTCAAAGCCCAAATCCTGCAGGCTGCACTCGCCGGCCTGGTCGCAAACAGGACAATCCAGCGGGTGATTGATGAGCAGCATTTCTACCACGCCTTTACGTGCTTCGCGCACTTCTGGCGAGGTTATATTTTCCACCTCCATACCGTCCATCACCGTGGTGCGGCACGAAGCCACCAGCTTGGGCATAGGGCGCGGATCTTTTTCAGAACCTTTGCTCACCTTTACCAAACAGGTGCGGCATTTACCACCGCTGCCTTCAAGCTTGGAATAATAGCACATGGCCGGCGGAACAATATCCCCACCTATCTGCCTTGCGGCATTAAGGATGGATGTTCCGGGTTCAACGTCAACGGGTATTCCGTCTATGGTTACTTTCATTATATTTTAAGTAAAACTTAAAAATTCAATTCTTGAACTCGTCATTGCGAGGAACGAAGCAATCCTCGATAAGCAAGTCTGATTTGTATGACAGCTCTTAATGTCAAGGATTGCTTCGTACCTCGCAATGACGCTTTGTAACATCAAGCTAACTCAGCATTCACCAACGGATCAGCGTAATGCGCTAATCCGTAATTACGGCTTACTGCCTCTGCCCCATTCGTTACATGCCATTCAAACTCATCCCTAAAGTGGCGTATGGCACTGGCTACCGGCCAGGCTGCCGCATCGCCCAGCGGACAAATGGTGTTACCTTCAATTTTTTTAGATACATCTACCAATAAATCCATATCGCTTAAACGACCATGACCGTGCTCCAGGCGGTGCAATACTTTTTCCATCCAGCCGGTACCTTCGCGGCAGGGCGAGCATTGTCCGCAGCTTTCGTGGTGGTAGAAACGGGTAAAGTTCCAGGTGTTGCGCACAATACACTGGTCTTCATCAAACGCTATAAAACCGCCCGAACCCATCATGGTACCGGTAGCAAAGCCACCATCGGCCAATGATTCGTAGCTCATCAAACGGGCTTCATTATTAATGGTTTTGGTAATGAGGTTAGCCGGTAAGATAGGTACCGATGAACCGCCGGCCACAACAGCTTTAAGGCGCTTACCATTGGCAATACCGCCACAGTATTCATCAGAATAAATAAATTCCTCAACGGGAACGCCCAAGTCAATTTCATACACACCCGGTTTCTTCAGGTTACCGCCTGCCGAAATCAACTTTGTACCGGTACTGCGGCCGATACCGATTTTTGCGTATTCCTCTCCGCCATCATTGATGATCGGCACCGTGGCGGCAATGGATTCTACATTGTTCACCACCGTTGGGCAGCCCCACAAACCGGCAATAGCCGGAAACGGCGGCTTAATGCGCGGGTTACCGCGCTTGCCTTCCAGTGATTCAATAAGGGCGGTTTCTTCGCCGCAGATGTAAGCGCCGCCGCCCGGCTGCACATACAGTTCCAAATCGAAACCGGTGCCTAAAATATTTTTACCTAAAAAGCCGGCTGCCTTCGCTTCGGCAATGGCTTTTTCTAAGATGCGTATCTGCGGCATCATTTCGCCGCGTACATAGATGTAAGAAGTTTTGGCACCCAGGGCATAACTGCCCACAATCATGCCCTCTATCAGCAAGTGAGGAATGTGGGTCATCAGGTAGCGGTCCTTAAACGTACCGGGTTCCGATTCATCCGCATTGCACACCAGGTAACGTGGCACACCTTCGGGCTTGGCCAGAAAGCTCCACTTCATGCCGGTAGGGAACCCCGCACCGCCACGACCGCGTAAACCCGACTTCTTTACCTCTTCCACCACATCTTCGGGAGAAAGGGTTTTCAATGCTTTTTCTACCGCAGCATAACCACCTTTAGAGCGATAAACATCAAAGGTATTGATGCCGGGTACATTAATATGTTGTAGTAATAGCTTGCGACCCATTACGGTTAATATATTTTACCGGTTAATTTAAATACGGCAATATGATTTGTAATACAGTTGATAAAAATTTGCACGGTCATCAAACCGGCAATTAAACTTAAATGGTGCTCATCATTTAATAAAAAGAACAATAACACACCTACAACAAAAGCAACATCCCAACTTACCAATGTGCTTTTGCTTTTCATTTTAGTTATTTGCCTTTGCTTTTAAATCGCCAATCAAACGGTCAACCGATTCCGGTGTCAAATTCTCGTAGAAAGTATATTCCGGGCCAATTTGCAACACCGGGCCAAAGCCACAGGCAGCCAGGCACTCTACTCCCCTCCAGCTAAATAAGCCATCGGGCGTAACATCACCTTCTTTAACACCTAACTTTTGCTCAATATGGTCCATTATCTTTTCTGCACCCACCAGGCAACAGGGGCCGGTACGGCAAACTTCGAGCATATATTTGCCCTGCGGCTTTAAAAAATACATGGTATAAAAAGTGGCAACCTCGTATACTTCAATAGGTTCTATCTTCAGATACCCGGCAACCTTGTCCATCGCAGCGCTGCTCAGCCAGCCCAATTCGGCCTGCACATCGTGCAATATGGGCAGCAGCGCTCCTTTTTGCTTTCCTTCAGGATAACGGCTTACTTTATCGGCAAATTTTTCGAGCAAAGCCGGTGAAAATGTTACCGGGGTTTGCACTGCGGTATCTTCAACTCTAAGCATCTAACTCTCCGGCTATAACGTTTAAGCTACTCATGTTAATAATGGCATCACTCAGCACCATGCCTCGGCTCATTGGCGCATACATGCTGTAATTGATAAAACTCGGGCGGCGGAAGTGCAACCTATAAGGACTACGGCCACCATCGTTCACCAGATAAAAGCCCAGTTCACCGTTGGCACCTTCCACACTGTGGTACACTTCGCCCACCGGTGTTTCAATTTCGCCCATCACAATCTTAAAGTGATAAATCAGGGCTTCCATATTGTTATATACCTCTTCCTTGGGCGGCAGGTAATATTCCGGCACATCGCCGTGGAAGATGGTTGGGTCTTCTTTATCAATTTTAGCCAAAGCCTGCTCAATGATGCGCATACTCTGCCACATTTCCTCGTTACGTACCAGAAAACGATCGTACACATCGCCGGTGGTACCTACAGGCACTTCAAAATCAAAATCCTCATAAGAGCAATAGGGGTTCATGGAGCGCACATCATAATCTACGCCGGTTGCCCGCAGGATGGGGCCACTCCAGCTGTAGCTTAATGCCGTTTCGGGCGTAACCGGGGCTACACCTTTTGTACGGTCCATAAAGATACGGTTGCGGTTGAAAAGGCTTTCAAATTCCTTCAACACTTTTGGGAACTCGTCTAAAAACTTACGGGTCTTGGCGAAAGCAATCTCATTAAAATTACGCTCAAAGCCGCCAATACGGCCAATGTTGGTGGTGAGGCGTGAGCCGCAAACTTCCTCATAAATTTCATAGATGGCCTCGCGGTATTCCATCATGTACAGGAAGCCGGTAAAGGCCCCCGTATCCACACCCAATACTCCATTACAAATGATATGGTCGGCAATGCGGGCCAGTTCCATCACCAACACGCGCAGGTAATCTACCCGCTTTGGGGTTTGTATCTGCAGCAGCTTTTCTACCGTGGTATGCCAGCCCATATTATTTATGGGTGATGAACAATAGTTCATCCGGTCAGTCAACGGCGTAATTTGATAGAACGGCCGGTGCTCGGCAATTTTTTCAAAAGCACGGTGGATGTAGCCAATGGTGGATACACCGCTTACAATGCGCTCGCCATCCAGCTGCAGCACATTCTGAAAAACACCATGTGTAGCCGGATGCGTTGGCCCTAAATTAAGGGTCGACAGCTCAGTCTGCACATCGGTATCTGTATATTGTATAGCAGGAATAGTTTGCATACGTTATCTTCCGAAATAATAATCTTTCTTGTCTATACGGTTCGGGTCTTCCAGCGGATACTCCTTACGCATCGGGAATACGGTCATGTCATCCACATTCAGTATCCGGCGTAAATCGGGGTGGCCGTCAAAGATAATGCCGAAAAAGTCGTAAGTTTCGCGTTCCATCCAGTTGGCAGCCTCCCACAATACAGTAGCAGTAGGGATATGCGGATTTTCGCCTTCCAGAAACACCTTTATGCGGATACGAAAATTATGCACCAGGCTATGCACATGGTATATCATACCAATCGGCAGTTCCCTTTCCGGGTAATGAATACCGGTCAAATCTGTCAGATAGATAAATTGCAGCTCCGGGTCATTCTTCAGAAAGCTAAGCAGATCAATTATCGTTTCTTTACCTGTTTCAACAGTTAATAAACCGTAAGGCTGTGTGGGGCTGGTAATCTTATCGCCAAACTGTGCCTCGATACGCTGCAGTACTTCTTCGTTATTCAACTTTCCCATTTACAGTATTCCATATTGCGCCATCAGTTTCTGATACTCGGGCGAATCCCTGCGGCGCAGCGTTTCCGTTTGTACCAGTTTCTGAATGTTTATAAAACCGTCAATAATGCCTTCGGGGCGCGGCGGGCAACCGGGCACATATACATCTACCGGAATAATTTCATCAATACCCTGCAACACCGAATAGGTATCAAAGATGCCGCCGCTTGTGGCACAGGCACCTACCGCCATTACCCAGCGCGGCTCTGCCATTTGCAGGTATACCTGGCGCAGTACCGGAGCCATCTTTTTAGATATGGTGCCCATTACCATCAGCAAATCGGCCTGGCGGGGCGAAAAGCTTAACCGCTCGGCACCAAAACGCGATAAATCATAATGCGAACCCATGGTAGCCATAAACTCAATGCCACAGCATGAGGTAGCAAAAGGTAGTGGCCATAAAGAATGTGAGCGCGCTAACCCAACAGCTTTATCTAAACTTGTAGCAAAAAATCCTGATCCTTCTACGCCCGGAGGCGCGTTAACTATCTGAACATCACTCATGAAAACTCCTTAAAACAAGCAACTCATCCACTGAATGAGGATGAGTGCAAATTTACAAATTTATAACGTTGTAAATGCGGCTGTATGATGCCTGCTGATATATTTAGAATCAATCTAAACACAAGGTTTAGTCCCAGTCCAATGCTCCCTTTTTAAGGATATAAATAAATCCTAACAGCAAAGTAGCCATAAATATCAGCATTTCAACCAAGCCGCCTACGCCCATCTGTTTAAAGTTTACTGCCCAGGGGTACATAAAAATCACTTCTACATCAAACAGCACAAATAAAATGGCTACCAGGAAGTATTTGATAGATACTGGTGTACGGGCATTACCCACCACTTCTATACCCGACTCAAAAGGGGTCAATTTATCTTTGGTATGGCGTTTCGGGCCCAGTTTATGGGTGAAAAACATAGTAGTTACTACAAACCCGATCGCCACCAGCATCTGTATAATAATAGGCAAAAAGTTTACCGGTAAGCTTTGCAATTCCATAGGCGCAAATATACACATTGATGGTAAATAACAAAGGCTCCTGCATATGCAGGAGCCTTTGTTAGTAAAGTAGTTACTGTTTAGTTATTTACCGGCCGCAGGCTTCCTGGAAAAGAAAGACTGTACAGATTTATTAGTTGGGTCTAAATCACGAGCCTTGGTAAAGTTATCGGTTGCCTTGGCGGCATCCTTTTCTTTAAACTGGTAATAGTTACCTAAGTAAGCATAAGCTTCGGCCAATGGCTTTTTATCTGCATCGGCAACCGGGCTTTTAGCAGTGCTTAACTGGATGTATTCCTCATAAAAAGGCTTGGCATAACCGTTGATATTATCACGGCTGGTTTCCTTTAAATCGTTTACACGGGCACGATACAAGGTGGCAGCCGCATTAGGGGTAGGCAATTTTGCATTAATGTAGGCAAAGGCCGAATCAGCTTTAGTTAACAAGGCAGCATCAGGCGTAGGCTTTGGCTTAGCCGTGCTGTAATACTGATCCTGATACGCATAGTAGTAACTCGACCCCTCACTGAAATAATCGGTCAGCTTGGCATTGCGCGATTTTACAATGTAATTGTGATACGCATCACCTGCCTTTTCATACTGCTTGTCGGCATAATAGGTTTTTGCCACATCGGCATAGGCATCAGCTAAAGTGCTGTCCATTGAAGCTGCTTTTTCTAAGTTCTTAACCGCCTCGGCAGTTTGGTTTTGCTTAGATTGGATGCGACCTAAATAATAGTAGTCGTAAGGTATCACCCGGTTACCTGCTTTTGAAATAAAGGTATTTAATGCAGTGGACGCGCCTGCATAATCACCATTTTCGTATTTAGCATAGGCTAAGTAACGGTAAGCACGCAGGTTAGCATTAGCACTTGTGCTTAAAGTATTAGCGGTTTGCTCTAACGCTTTAAAATCGCCGGCCTGGTATAAAAAATCGGCATAACGCAGTTGCGATTCTGGCGAACGGTCTGTTAAATCCAAGTATTGTTTGTAGTGGTCAGCAGCTTCCTTCACCTTTACTGATGCCTGCGCCCTCACGTTTTTAGCCCAGCGCAAATCAGTTTCTGCCCATTCGCGGTAAGCAGGGCCAAAATTCGGGTCTGTGGCTAAAGCGGTTTTAAACTGCGTTTCAGAATCTTCAAAGTTATTGGCAAACCTCCACAATACACCGGTAGCTACGTTGGCCTTTGCCGATTTAGGGTCAATGGCTAACGCCTGGCTGTATGCCTTGTACGCTTCGTTGCTCTTTAACTGCGAACGGTAAGCATTACCTAAGGACACATACAGATCTGCATCCTTAGCATTTGCTGCGATACCCTTATTTAATACGGCTATGGCAGCATTGGCATTGGCAGGATCCATCAGGTAGCTTTCTCCAATATATACATAAGGCTTGCTATCTTTTTTGGCCAGTGATACTGCCTTATCAAAGTTTTGCTGTGCGCCTGAATTATCCTTGTTTAAACGTGCTGCTGCACCCAAACCTGCATAATTTAACGCAGATTGCGGATTGGCGGCAATACCGCGGTTAAATACAGCTTTTGCAGAGTCGGCGTAATCCTGCTGTACATACACCCAGCCTAAATAGAAATAATTTTCATCTTTGGTAGACTGGGTATTTACTAAGTTTTTAAGAATTGACTTTGCTTTAGAATACTGTTCTGCATCAATTGCTTTTTTGGCATCAGCAAGGCTTTGCGCCGTTGCCGTGTAACCGGCAAACGCCAGCGCCAGTGAAGCTCCTGCTATTTTACTGATCATTTTCATAGTTATCTGGTAGTTTAGTTATCTTTTACTTGTTTAGTTATATTAATCTCGCGCTGCGGTATGGAATCAGGCAGTAAGCCTGATTTTAACACAATACGCTGCCCGCGCTCACCCAGCAAAAAGTTTTCGAACCCTGCTCCCAGGCCCATACGGCCGGTACTGTTTATAACATACAAACTTCTGCTCAGCGGGTATTGTTTTAGCGCCAGCGTGGTTTGCGAAGGCTGAAAGTAGTGATCAGGCTGCTTTTTATTGCTTTCATCTTTCACACTCATAATTTTAACCTTTGCCGCAGCGGCTGCATAATCGGCATCAGGTTCATCCAGCCAGCTAAATCCTACAAAGCCGATAGCGTTGGTATGTTCGCTTACATATTGAATAACGTCTTTATTTGATTTTAGTGCATAAACGTTCTTCAAATTATCAAGCTGATTGCCCGACAGTTCCCTCAAATAGCGGATGATGCTTGAATTGGGATTATCGAATACAATGCTTTTATCAGGATTATATTTACCATTAAGCATTTGCTTAATCTGTCCTACAGAAATCAACGTATCTTTTACTGCTGCATTCACTATTAATACGACAGCATCATGCGCAAAAGGATTAATGTTTGCAGCAAAACCCCTGTCATTCAAAAGCTTTTTTTCGGCAGCTGTTAAATCACGGGCCATAATGGCAAAACGCACATTGTTGTTCAGCAAGCCGTTTAATACCTGGCTTTCGGGCTGGTAGCTAAGCACTGGCTTGGCTTCGGTAAATATGCCTTTAAACACAAAGGCCTCTTCGTCTACAATGGGTTTAAAAGATTCATCAATACCAAAAACAGCCGTACCGGCATGAAAGCTATCGGTTTCTATTTTAGGCTGCGGCTTTTTCTTGCGGTTGCAGGCACTAAAGGCGATGGGTAATAAAAGGCAGATTATAACCAGTTTGAAACGGTTACTCATTATAACTTTTGCTTTGTATGCGTATAAAACGCAGGATGCCATAAACAATAAACAATGCCCCGAAAGTGTATCGCTGAAACTGCGTAAATGGCAGCGGAAACTTCTTCCAGAACATAATCATTAACCCTAAAACAACGATGCTGATAAACAGCAGACCGCCTAAAATAAACAAAAATCGCCTTTTGGGCGATTTTTGTTTAAAATCATTATCTCTTGATAACATAAACTTCTTATTGATCGGGCAATGTATAAGAGATAGGAATGGTGAACTGCGAACGTACAGACTTACCATTTTGCCGGCCCGGAGTCCACTTCGGATAGGCCTTGATAGCTCTTATCGCTTCGTCCTGTAATGACTGGCTTGGGCCACGTAACGATTTAACGTCAGTTACCGAACCATCTCTTTCCACAACAAAGGTTACTACCACACGGCCCTGTGTACCGTTTTCACGGTCAACGGCAGGATAGCGGGTGTTTTTGCCCATGTAATCATAAAACTTCTGCATACCACCTACCGGCTCGGCCTGAACTTCTACCGCAGTAAAAATTTCATTCGGGTCGGTTTCGGTTACCGCATTGTTTACCGGGGCATTACCTACCGGCTCATCAATACGAACCTGTGCATTCGGGTCACCTTTTACATCAGCCTGTCCCGGATCTTTTACTTCCAGATCTTTCTGAGTTGGCGGCTCTTTTTCACGAACTTCGTTATCCGGCTTTACCACTGGCGGCGGAAACTTCACCTGCGTGGTGTGCGGCTTTGGTGGTTCCTGCTTTGGCGGCGGCGGTTGCTCCTTTTTGGCATCAAGCGGCGGTGGCGGTTTTAAAATTACCTCGGTAATTTTAACCTTTGGCGCGGCTGCAGGGATAAACCCTTTGATTTTATTGATAATGGTAGGCATTGATACGGCCAATATAAACAGGAGACCTGTGTAAATCAGCGCACGTACAGTGGTTTTAGGGTTGTTTTTACGCAACTCATAGGCACCGTAAGTTTTATTTCTACCATTAAAAATAACCTCAAGCCAGTCAGGGTTTAATATGTCTAATTTTGATCCTAACATAAGTTTGGCTTTTGTTTATTAGTAACGTTTAATTAATCGCTTTAGTGTTAATAAATGTTCTCGCGTTTAAGCAGATCAATTTCAGGCGGAGTGATATCTACAATGGCGTACAAATCATTATTAGTGATGTGCATTTCATCAATGGTGTTCACCATGTTGTTGTAAACAGATTTATCGCTCGGCTTAATAATCACAAACATTTTTTTACCGGTAGATTGCTGAATTTTCTGCCCTTCCTCAATCAGCGCTGCACGCAAACCATTTTTACCGTAACCGGTAACGGTTGGCGGGCTCAGTGGCTGAGTTGGCACGCCAATAAACCATTCTGCTTTATTGTTTGAACCCAATAAAACCGTCATGGTTCTGGAAGCAGCAATCGGCTCCTGTTTGTGTTCTTTCTCGTCTTTATCCGGCATGGCCAAATCCATGGCCTTAGGTTTATTGAGGGTAGTAGTAAGCATGAAGAAAGTTACCAGCAAGAAAGCTAAATCTACCATTGCGGTTAAATCCACACGGGTTGACTGCTTCTTACTTCTTACTTTCCCGCCCTTTTTACCACCCCCGCCGGAGGTATCTAATTCTGCCATTTTATTTACTTTCTCCTTTTAATGAAGTAATGAAACTAAATTTATTCACTTCCTGCTTTTGCAGTATGGCGATGATCTTTTTAATGGTTGGGTATTCCTCTTTGCTGTCGCCTTTAATGGTTACGCGCATTTCTGTACCGTGCAGGTTTTTAGTTACCACACGTGCTTCGTGCACCCAGTTGTATAACTCACTGGTACCAGTGGTATCAGCAGGAACACCAGGCTGCTTAATGCGTTCACGGTCGGCGGGTTCAGCATCCAGGTACTGGCCTATCTGCGCAACCGGAACACCGATGGTATTCATATTGGCAAACTTATTTACCTGAGCCTGAGTGAAGCCTACGTTATACTTACTGCCCATTTGGGTAAGCAGCTCTTTTCTAACATCCGGCCCTTCCACACCAAAGAAAACTTTGCCCTGGCCTACAGTAAGAGTAGCAATATCCTTTTCAGGTATGCTTACGCTTGTGCTGGCCCCGGGGGTATCCACCGGTACCGGATCTTCAGCCTTTGGCTTTGCCGTTAAAATGAAAAAGGTAAGCAGCAGGAAGGCCACATCGCACATGGCCGTCATGTCTATCGCTGTACTTTTCCGGGGTATTTTTACTCTTGGCATTTAATTTAAGTTTAGTAGATATTAATGGTATCAATTTAACAGCGGGGCTGCCGCTTTATCGGGCGGCAGCCTGCTTTTATATCAAACTAAAATTAATATCTGGTCGTATTCTTATGAGAAGCGGCAAAGGTTTGTACAATGCTGAAACCTGTTTCATCAATTGCATAAGTCAGCTTGTCAATTTTTGAAGTGAACAAGTTGTACATGATAATTGATAAAGCAGAGGTTAAGATACCTAAAGCTGTATTGATCAATGCTTCAGAGATACCTACCGCTAACTCAGATGAGCTTGATGAACCAGAGGCGCCCAGTGAGTGGAAGGCCTTGATCATACCGGTTACTGTACCTAACAGCCCCATCAGTGTACCGATAGATACCAGAGTAGCAATGATAGTCAGGTTTTGCTCCAGCATCGGCATTTCAAGCGCGGTTGCTTCTTCAATATCTTTCTGGATAGCTAAAGTCTTCTGGTCTACGTCCAGGTTTGGCTCTGCTTCCATTTCGCGATATTTCTTTAAGCCTGATTTAATTACGTTAGCCACTGAACCTTTTTGCTTGTCGCACTCGGCGCTGGCAGCATCAATGTTACCTGAGTTTAAGTAACCGTTGATTTTGCGAACGAAAGTGTCAACACTGCCGGTACCAGAAGCTTTGCCGATTACCACAAAACGCTCGATAGTGAACACGATCAGCATCAGGAACATGGTCATCAGGATAGGTACAATGATACCACCGCGGTGTACAGTACCAAAATAATCTGGCTCTCCCTTCTCTACGTCTCCACCTTTATAATGGCTTGCATCGCCCAATACGAAGATAAAAATGCACAGTGCGATAACAAAACAGATAGGAATAACCAGAGTTGCAAAAATGCTCGAGCCTGATGAAGATTCCTCTTTTTTAACAGGAGCAGCTGGTTTAATTGGTGCGTTTGCCATTACTTTTAATTTTAGTTGTTAGTTGTTGTTTATAAATATTAAAGTTAGTTAAATATGCAATGCTGATTGGCTTTAACAAAATTAAATTTTTTTAATTCAAAAAAAACCTGAATGTTATTCTTTTACAAAAATTTAAAATATAGTTTTTATTGGTGATTTACAGCTAACGCCAGATATAAGTTAAATGGTATACGCTGTTACTTTATTTTGCAATGAAAACCATTTTTTTTAAAAATTACAAGGGCTTGGGTATAAAAAAGTGTAACTAAACGGATATAATCAGCTTTTTGATGTGTAACCAGTACAAGTTAATGCTAACCTCCTGCTTTTTTTGCTTTGTAACCTTCTGCCTGCAGTAAGCCCAGCAGTTTATCCCTGAAATCGCCCTGAATCAATATTTCGGCTTCTTTTACTGAACCGCCAACCCCGCATTTGGTTTTTAGTTTCTTGCCCAGCGCTTCTAAATCTTCAGCAGTACCGGTAAAGCCCGTAATGCGGCTTACTAATTTGCTGCCGCCTTTACGGTCTAAATATATTTTCAGATTTTGCTGTTGCGGCGGCAGGGTTTGCGCAGTTGCCCGGTTTTCGTGCTGATATTCAAAATCAGGGTTGGTGGAGTACATTACCCCACTGATGTTATTGTTTTTTTTCGACATCGTTCAACGTTTGTGCTGATTTAAAGATAGGCAAAAACACCGCTGCTTACAACAGCCATACCGCAGCATTATTATTTATGCTGCTGCGCCTTTAATAAAAAAACGGTATCAGGCATGGTAACCGCTGCCGGCTATCACTTTCAATACCTGCGGCTCAATTATTATATCGGCATCGGGCCCGGCTATCTGGGGTTCGCCGTCTAAATGTACAGGGCCGGGGCCGGTTCTTCTTACTTCAATCTGCTTGCCTTTAATAATCTCTACATATTTGGAGCCTTCAGATGTTTTGGTAAACATGCGCAGCCCCATTTCCGGAAAACGGTATAACGGAAACGGTTTGATGATGCATACATCCAGCAAACCGTCCTGCACCGAGGCGTAGGGCGCCACATGGGCATTGTTACCATACTGCGATGAATTGGCAAAGCTCAGCATAAAGGCTTCACGCTCGTAACTCTGCCCATCGATAGTGATCTGGTAGCTTTGCGCTTTATACCTGGCAATCTCTTTAATGGAGGAAGTAAAGTAGGCGCCAAACCCACGCCCTTTTTGATGCGAAAATACCTCGCTGATATGCGCATCGAAACCCATACCCGCCATGTTGAAAAACCATTTGCCGTTCAGTTTTCCGCCATCTATCAACTGGGTATGGTAATCGTTCAGGTTTGTAATCGCCTTTACAGTATCCATCGGGATGCCCATAAAGCGGGCCAGCCCGTTACCTGAGCCGCAGGGAATAATTCCCAGCGCCAGCCCTGTGTTCACCAGGGCCGAACCTGCTTCATTAACCGTGCCGTCTCCGCCCACTGCCACTACCATTTCGTAAGAACGTATGGCGCCCAGCGCCATCTTGTAGGCATGGTTTACACTTTGGGTAAACATAAATACCGGCTCAAACTTTTGCAGGTCGAGGTGCTGCTTGATCAGCCCCGGTAAACGGTCCTTTTTCCTGCCTCCGGCTACCGGGTTGATGATGAATAGAACTTTTGTTTTCAACTATATGGAATATCAGGTATCAAAAGTAACCCTATTTTCGTCTTTTGTAAATATTGTTTTACTTTTACGCGCTGAAAGTGGATTGATTTGAGCATACTGCCCATGCAGTTTACGGATTGCAACCACGTAAAAAAGTGCTAACCCTACCCGCCCCTTTTTACGCCTCCGTTAGGCTCTTTTTCTCAGCTTTCTTGGTTTAACTTAAATTTAGCAACATCAATAGCATGCCCTATTTATTTACTTCAGAATCCGTATCAGAAGGTCACCCGGATAAAGTTGCCGACCAGATTTCAGACGCTTTAATTGACCAGTTCCTGGCCTTTGACCCTGAGTCGAAAGTAGCTTGCGAAACATTGGTAACCACCGGGCAGGTGATACTGGCCGGGGAGGTGAAATCAAAAGCGTACCTTGACGTACAAAAAATTGCCCGCGATGTCATCAACCGTATCGGCTATACCAAGGGCGACTATATGTTTGATGGTAATTCCTGCGGGGTGCTGTCGGCCATTCACGAGCAATCGCCCGATATTAACCAGGGGGTTGACCGTGCCAGCAAAGAAGAGCAGGGCGCCGGCGACCAGGGAATGATGTTCGGCTATGCCACCAGGGAAACCGACAATTACATGCCGCTGGCACTGGATATTGCCCACGCTTTATTGATAGAACTGGCCGCCCTGCGCCGCGAGAATAATGAGATTAAATATTTACGCCCGGATGCCAAATCGCAGGTAACGCTGGAGTATGATGACAACAACCAGCCGCAGCGCATTGATGCCATTGTAATTTCTACCCAGCATGATGATTTTGCCGAAGAAGCCGAGATGCTGGCCAAAATACGCGAGGATGTGATCAACATCCTGATCCCGCGCGTTAAGGCACGCTACGCTACATACGCACACTTTTTTAACGATGCCATTACCTACCATGTAAACCCTACCGGTAAGTTTGTTATCGGCGGTCCGCATGGCGATACCGGCTTAACAGGCCGTAAAATTATTGTAGATACCTATGGTGGCAAAGGCGCCCACGGCGGCGGCGCCTTTTCGGGTAAAGACCCTTCAAAAGTAGACCGCTCTGCCGCTTACGCCACCCGCCATATTGCCAAGAACCTGGTGGCTGCCGGCGTGAGCGATGAGGTACTGGTACAGGTATCCTACGCTATCGGCGTAGCCAAACCAATGGGTATCTATGTAAACACTTACGGCACCTCAAAAACCGGCTTAACCGATGGCGAGATTGCCGCCAAAGTAGAGCAGCTGTTCGACATGACGCCTTACGCCATTGAAACCCGCTTTAAACTGCGCAACCCCATTTACAGTGAAACCGCCGCTTACGGCCATTTTGGTAAACCCAGTACTACTGTAACCAAAACCTTTGTAAGCCCCGAAGGCCGCGAAGTAACCAGCGAGGTAGAACTATTTACCTGGGAGAAACTGGACTATGTGGATAAAGTAAAGGAAGCGTTTGGATTGTAAATGCATTTAATATTCTCAATCAAAAGGGCAGCAACTAAAATTGCTGCCCTTTTGATTTGTATGCCTGATTCTACCTGTAACTAATTCGCAACTTAACGTTTTTTTCAAATCGCACTTTTGCAGTTAATAATTATTGGCATATCTTAGAGACTGTCAACCGCTTACATCATGAATCCAACTGAACCTGCAGCACAAACCTTAACATTAACGAACAAAATCTATACAATTAAAGCGATACAAGTAGCTACATTTATAGGAGGCCCGCTTGTAGCAGGTTACTTAATTGCCGAAAATTATAAAGCTATTAATGAGCATGGTAAAGCGAAAACCACCTGGATTTATGCGGTAATAGCTACCGTAATCATCTTTGGTTTAGCAATTTCAATTGCTGATAATGATCATATTAAGATACCTACACCTGTAATTCCACTTATATATTCGTGGATTACTTATTGGTTAGTACAAACCTATCAAAAGCAACAGATTGATACTTTCTTAACCTCAGGTGGTACAACATATAGCTGGTGGCGCACTATTGGTATTTCTTTAGCAGGAGCCATTATTACGTTTGGACTATTGTTTATTACACTGACCTTTATATTGTAGTAGTTTTACATATTTTTAAGAACCTCCGCATACACAGGACTGGCATGAATTTACAAAATTTCGCCACCACAAGAGAATAACTAACGCTGCATTCATTCTACTCACAGCAAAATCTTCTGCCTGCCTGGCTTCGGGCATTAGTGATGCGCATTCCTTATCCACTCCAAAAAGTGTAAAGGCAAAGTTTACACTTTTCAAAAAATATGGCATTTAAATTTCTCATAGTCAATACTTTACAAAAAAGCTGGGTTTACACTTATTAGAGCTTTTAGTTGTGAATTTAATGCAGTTTTTGCTCTCTGAACACGGATGATGACGCCACCAACCACAACTAGAATACCCCCCTCCTCCATTCACATCATATACTTCCTTACGACACTCTTAATGTAAAATAAACGTTACAATAAAACATTTATTCTACATGTTTTACCATTGTATTATCTTTGGGCTTTAGTCAACCCAAATCTTATCACTTTTGATACTTTTATCCTCAGGCGTAGCGTTACGCTCAACTATCGCAAAAAGTAAATTCCTGCTTTTTACTGCTTCACTACTGTTATCATTCCCTGTAATTGCACAAAGGGCTGCACAACCGGCAAGGGCGGCCAAACCGGTGCAAAGCAGGTATCCATCGGCTTATCAGCCCAAAAAAGTAGTTAAACCGGTTAAAAAAAGTCACGTATCGGCAAACCGCTTATGGAACCGGTTTAATGCAGGCATTAATGGCGGGTTTGCCATAAACAAATTCACCAGCAGCCAGGCCCATGCCGGTTACAATACAGGATATACTGCCGGTGTATCGTTAAATTATAAAGCCTACAAAAATTTCGGCTTACAGCTGGAGGTAAACAGCTTGCAGCAAGGCGGCCAGCTGATCAGGTTTAAAGATGATACCCGCTACGGCCTGCCTGCAAACTTTCAGACACAAAACGTAAAAAACAGCTCCTACCACCTGAACACGCTGGAAATTCCGCTGCTGATTAATTACAGCTTTAAAATAAAGCCGGATTGGGTGCCTGTTATCTATGCAGGCGCCAGTTATGCCTACACCTATCATGTGGCCGAAAGCTATCAAAAAACCGGTAACCTGCTTACGGGGGAAAACTTTGTAGCCACTGTTAATGACTCGCAAACTGCAACTTCTTACTTCAACAGCAGCAGGCTCAACTTTATTGCCGGCGCTTCTGCGCAGCTGCCACTAACCGACAAACTGAAGCTCCTGATAGATTTCAGGTATGTGGCAGGTTTAACGCCGGTAAGAGAGAACTACTCCTACCTGGAAAAGGTAGGCTTTGGAAGCGACGTAAGAGCCAACTCATTTATATCCCGCATAGGTGTAATTATGCCTTTAGGTAAAAAATAAAAAATTCACATATACATAAGCACAGTCTAATTCATTTCAATAAACGTTTTATGAAACTTAAACTTACCACTCTTGGTTTAATGGCTTCGGCCATGTTAATAGCGGGTTGCGCTAAAGACAAATTTACAGAGCAGGATGCTATACAGGCACAAAAAGATCTGCTCAACCTGCAATATCAGCACGAAGTTGATATGGAAACCTTAAGGCAAAAAGGGGCAACCGCTTTGCAGCAACTGGTGAATACCGCTGCCCTTGCACAATTGAGGATGAGCGACAGCTTAAGCCGCGCCGGCGCTGTAGCTGCCAAAAAGCAAGATTATAGTGTAACCGTGGTAGACGTTGTTTCTAATGCTCCTATAAGCGATGCTGATGTTATGATATCATCTGAAGGCAAAATGGTAACCGCTAAAACCAATGCACAAGGTATAGCCACTTTTTCGTCATTGTATTTATTTCCTACCAGTGTGTTTATGGTTACTAAAACAGGGTATGCCGCTACACAGATATTACAGCAGAATATCACCCAAAATACCGCCAGATTATGGAACACATCAGATTTGAGCAACGAAATATCAGGAACTCTGTTTATTGAAACTGATTTAACCAACAATATACCTGAAAATGTTGGAGAGAAAGTACTGGTTACGGCTACAGCCTCTATAAACAGCAGTAGTACATCAGGAACTTATACCGTTTCTTTCCCAACTTATACTACTGCCACAGGCACTTACGCTATTAAAGTACCTGCGGCTCCTAATGGTTACACGCTGACTTTTGATCAAATTACGGCCGACCAAAAGTTGTATGTAAATGCTATTGAAGGCGATGCTGCTACAAATTTTCCGGGAGCTACACCTCGCTCAACCACTTTACAAACTACTTTCAATGTTAATAAGTTCAATGCCACTGTTCCGAATGTAAACAACTCGTTTTACTTTAAATTTGATGCAGATAGGAATGGCAAAGTTTTAACTATACCGGCCAACTCCTATTATAATAATTCAAATCAGTTTTTGGCATCGGCAGTTAACGGCAAGTACCAGTTAGAAAGAGTATCTATCGGCAGTTACTTTTATAACAGCAGTGGTAATTATGTTGATTATAGTAGCTATACTTATCCGGCCAACTCTAAAGTTAACGTGCAGATGGTTGATGTAACCGGCACAATAATTCAAACTGCTCCGTTGCTGGAAGCAACAACCGGTTCAAGTGGCCAGCTTACATCTGTATATACTACAGACAACACCAATACATTTTTTAATAATTATTATTCTTATGTATCTTTCAAAAGAGATAATGCAGGAAATATTGTTTCTAATGCCAAAGGGGTTATTTTGAAAACAAGCAGCCTATATGACTCTAGTTATAGTCTTTACAATTTGACGTTTACCAATAATTTGAACACCTCTACAGGTACTTACATAAACAATTCTTATTTGCTACCTAACAAAGGCGACAAAAAAATAGTGAACTTTTACTACGGTGCAGGAGAAAGCCGTGTGAAGCAAGTTTATTAATCACCTTATAAAACTTAAAGCAGCAAAGCCGTTTCAAACCAATGAAACGGCTTTGCTGCTTTAATACTAATGCGGTTTCCTGTTTCACTATATGCTGCGGTAATATTTTCAACCGGTCAACAGCAAACCTAATTTTCCGGCAATCAACTTAATATTTTAAAATAGCCGCATTTAATTACCTACGTTTACTACGAAAATGTACAGGAATGAAACAGCGGTTATTGATGATTAATGATGACCCTGAAATTTCACAACTACCAAACCTTACCTTTCAGGATGAAAGGCATAAAGGAATACAGTTTAACACCAGTAAGGCAACTGGTTATAGTTGCGAACCTAAACCTGCCCTGTTCATACAGAATATTAATATTGCCAATTCTTATAAAAGCGGCATGGCCATCTGCACCGCTTTAAAGCCAGCGGTTAACATACAGGCGCTGCCCGTTATTCTGTTTTTTGCACAAGCCGCTATTAAAGCGAACAGTTCATTTTGCAGTGCAGGCGCTTATGCACAAAGGCCCTTTAATGCAGATGAACTTTTATTACCGGTAAGAACAATGTTGTTCTCAGATTAAAAAGATGCTGTATGCCCAATACCCTAAATTTAGGAGCCAACCGGCTTGCGGAATATTTTATTGAACATTTGAACCGGATTTATTGCGCCAAGCTGCACATGGTGGAAAGGATACCTAAGATTGCTGAAAATGCAGACTTTTCTGATCTCCGGCATGCGCTCACCGAAACTTATGAAGATGTGGAATTGCAAATTTCCCGAATGAATGAAATATACAGGATCATAGATGGCTCTTACTCCAATGAAAGCCTTAAAAGTACCATAGGTGTATTCGAAGATGCTTTTGCCGCCATTAATAAACACCGGGCCGATCCGCTACTGCGCGACCTGAGTATCCTGTTTTATATGCAGAACCTGGAAAGTATTGAAGTAGCCTCATTTAAAGTATTGCAGATTGCTGCTGTACAACTGAAAAACAAGCAGGTCAGCCAGCTGCTTCAGGAAAACTATGATGAGGCCCGTGATGACCGCGCCTTGCTGCTCATGATCAATGCCAGATATCTTAAGGGATGATACTTCAAATGAACCACATAACGGGCTCCCTGTATTAAAAGCTGTTGCGCATACAACCAGGTAACAGTTGCCTTTTTTACATGCGGTTTACGCCTCCACCGCCTGCCAATGCGTATATTTACAGTAACGAATTATGACGCCCAACGCAGCAAATCAATACAACGAGAAATTTGAAAAGATACTGGCCGGCCTCAACAAAGAGCAGCTGGACGCAGTAAATAAAACCGATGGCCCCGTACTGGTGGTGGCCGGCCCGGGTACCGGTAAAACGCAGATTTTAGCCGCCCGCATTGGCAAAATCTTGCTGGAAACAGATGCCAAACCTAACGAGATTTTGTGCCTCACCTATACGGATGCCGGGGCGGTGGCTATGCGCAAGCGTTTATTTGACTTTATCGGTCCGGATGCTTATCGCATCAGCATATACACCTTCCATGCCTTTTGCAATGATGTGATACAGGAGAACCTGGAGTACTTTGGCAAGCTGAGCCTGGAGCCGCTGACGGATCTGGAATCGGCCATGCTGTTCCGCGAGCTGGTAGACGGCTTTGGCCCCGACCACCTGCTGAAGCGTTTTACCGGCGATATATATTTTGATATACCCCGCCTGCGCAGCCTGTTTTCCACCATAAAACGCGAGAACTGGAATTTGCCGCAAATTGAGCAGGCCGTACAGGAATACATGGCCGATCTGCCCCACCGCGATGAATTTATTTACAAAAAAGCCAACGCGCCCAAAGGCATCAAAAAAGGAGAAGTAAAACAGGCCGCGGTAGATGCCGCCAAAGAACTGATGGACAAGCTGCTATGCGCCGTAGGCGAGTACAGCACCTATCAGGAAGCCATGAAAACCCGCAACCGGTATGATTATGATGATATGATCATCTGGGTACTGCGGGCGTTTACCGAAACCGAGGCCCTGCTGCGCCGCTATCAGGAAAAATATCAGTATATACTGGTAGATGAGTTTCAGGACACCAGCGGCTCGCAAAACGAGTTGTTGAAATTTTTGCTGGCCTACTGGCATACACCCAATATTTTTGTGGTGGGCGACGACGACCAGTCGATTTTTCGCTTTCAGGGCGCCAACATGAAGAATATCCTGGATTTTGCCGGCGATTATGTGGAAACCCTGCAAACGGTAGTGTTAAAAAACAATTACCGCTCCAACCAGGCCATATTGGATATTTCGCGGATGCTGATCAACAATAATCAGGAGCGCCTCACCAGCCAGCTGAAACTGGACAAGAACCTGAAAGCTGCGCACCCCCGTTTTTTACAAAACCAAGCAGAGCCGGTGGTACGCGAATACTTAAATCCCGATCAGGAAATTACGGATGTAGCCCTGCAGGTTAAACACCTGATTGACCAGGGTACCCCTCCTGCCGAAATTGCCGTAATTTACCGCAACCACAACCAGGCCGGGGAACTGATTCAGTATCTCGATCATCATAAAATAGCGGTAAATACAAAAAAGAAGGTGGATATACTCACCTTGCCTTTCGGCGAAAAAATCATCAACATTATGCGCTATCTGGCTATGGAGCTGGATATGCCGTACAGCGGCGATGAACTGCTGTTTGAGATAATGCATTATGATTTCTTCGATATTCCGCCTATCGAAATTGCCAAAGCCAGCATAGCCGTTTCTAAGGAAAACTATTCGGCCATGATGAGCAATAAGCCAAAAACTTCGCTGCGCCGCTATGTGAGCGAGCTAAGCCCGTCATCGCAATTGGGGCTGTTTGGCGAGGAGGAAACCAATGTAGCCATGCGCCAGCTGGTGAGCGATATTAACTTTCTGCTCAAGGCATCGGTAAGCCTGAGTTTGCAGCAGTTTTTCCAGCAGGTAATTACCTGCATGGGCATCCTCAAGTACATTATGGAGCGCCCCAATAAGGGCTGGCACATGGAGGTACTGAACAGCCTGTTCAACTTTATTAAGGCCGAGAACCGCAAGAACACCGAGATTCACCTCAAACACATCATCCAGACCATTGAACTGATGAAGCGCAACCGTATCGGGCTGGAACTGAACCAAACGATGTATACTGAGGATGGTGTAAACTTCATCACCGCACACGGCTCGAAGGGGCTGGAGTTTGAGCATGTATTCTTAATTGGCTGTAACAAGAAAATATGGGATACCAAAGGCCGCAATAACAATTTTTCACTCCCGGATACGCTGATGAATGCTTCAACTGATGAAAAAGTTCAGCAGGAGGAGGAAGGGCGCCGGTTATTCTATGTATCCTTAACACGCGCCAAGCAGTGTCTCATGATCTCTTACCCGGCCAAAGACCGCAACGGCAAAGATCTGGAGCCTTCGCAGTTTGTAGGCGAGATACTGGCAGAAACACACCTGGAAACGCAATACCCCAAAGTAAGCGAGGAAGATATGATGGCCTTCTACCTCACCCAGTTTAATGAGGAGGATAAGCCTAAGGTGGAGCTGCTGGACAAGAACTACATTAATATGCTGCTGCAAAACTATGTGATCTCGGTAACCCACCTGAACACTTACCTGGATTGCCCGCTGAAATTTTACTTTCAGAACCTGATACGGGTACCGGCGGGCAGAAGCGCAGCTATGGCCTTTGGCTCGGCGGTGCACCATGCCTTGCAAAAGGTTTATAATAAGATGCAAAACCATCCGGAGAAAGAATTTCCGCCGGTAAACGAATTTATGCGCGAGTTCAGGTGGTACATGAGCCGCAACCGCGATGCCTTTACCAGTGATGAGTTCAGGCTGCGCTCGGAGTATGGGGAGAAAATCTTACCGGTGTTTTATAACCAGAATGTAACCCGCTGGAATAAAAACGCAAAAGTTGAGCTGCCGGTGCGCGATGTAGTTATTAACGGCGTACCGGTAAAAGGCCACTTGGATAAGGTAGAATTTGATGGTAAGCTGGTCACCATTGTAGATTACAAAACCGGCAAAATTAAATATGCTAAAGAAAAGCTGGTACGCCCCGGTAATGCCCAGCCCAATGGCGGCGATTACTGGCGGCAGGCTGTGTTTTATAAGCTGTTAATTGATAACGACCGCACTAAAGACTGGCAGGTGCAAACCTCTGTATTTGATTTTGTGGAGCCCCTGAACCCCGGCGAGTACCATAAAGAATACGTGCACATAAATCCTGAGGATGAGCAAACGGTTACTGATCAGCTAACTACAGTGTATCAAAAAATTATGAAGCATGAATTTGATACCGGCTGCGGCAAAAAGGAATGCGACTGGTGCCACTTTGTGCGCAGCAACTTCAGGCAGCCGGGTAAGATACTGGAGCGTACGGTTGATGATGGAGAGGAATAGATTGTAACTAAAAACACAGACTAAAATTTTACTGTTACAGCACTCAGCATAATATTACCGGAGTTACAACACACCCCTCTGCAGATTGAACAGCATCTCTTACCTGATGATAATTATCATCAGGTAAGAGATGCTGCACTTACTTAATAATTTTATTAGGTACTTCAATCAATAATACCCTAGTTGCAACATATTCAGTTACTTATATTTCAGGTAATATATTATTTGATTATATTTGATTAACCAATTTAACCGGCGAGTAATCCTGCCTGATGACATATCCAAGGTTTCTTGCTAAAATGCACCTTAGTAAAATGTACCGTTATGAGAGTTTTTGCTTTTATACTATGTGCTCTTTTTGCCTGTAATGTAAAAGGCTACGCGCAAAGCAGTGCATCGGGAGCTGGAAATATCACCTCCCGCCTTGAAGCTTTTTATTCATCCCATGTAATGGAAAAGGCTTACCTGCATACAGACAAACCTTATTATGCTGCGGGTGATACCCTATGGTTTAAAGCCTATGTAACTATAGGCGAAGATCATAAACCTACTCCGCTAAGCCGGGTACTGCATGCCGACCTTGTTAACCCAGATTTGAGCATACACCATAGCATCAGGCTTGAAATTGCTAATGGATTAGCATGGGGCAGCATTATTTTACCTGACACGCTACCTGCAGGCAATTATCGCATCAGGGCCTATACGCAATGGATGAAAAATGAGGGAGAAGCCGCCTTCTTTGATAAAGTAATACCTATAGGTTCGGTAAATGAGCACCATCCGGTGGCAAAAACCGCCGTTGTTAATACTCCGGTTTCTGCAAATCAACCTGCTACTCAATTTTTTCCGGAGGGAGGCATCCTGATAGCCGGCATACGCACAAAAACAGCGTTTAAAGCTGTTGCGGCCAACGGAAAAGGGATTGCCGTGAAAGGAATAATCAAGGATGATCTGAATAACGAAATCAAACGGTTCGAATCTGCTCACTTAGGCATGGGCGCGCTGGTATTTATACCGGCTGAAGGCAGAACGTACAAGGCCCTGTTAACCTATGCCGATGGCAGCAAGAACACTGTAAAGTTACCGGTGGTACAACAAAGTGGCATCACGCTTATTGTTAACAATAACCTTAAAGACAAGTTGAACATTTTGGTGGCAGCCAACCAAAGCTTTTATAAAGAAAACCAGGGGCAATCTTTTTTTATCACGATAAAATCAGGCGGTATTATTAAAACCTATAGCAGTAAGCTCGATGTACCGCAACTTGATATTAACCTGCTTAAAAATCAACTATCTTCAGGTATTGCCCAAATTACCTTGCTTTCAGCAAAGCAGGAGCCTTTAGCGGAGCGACTTGCCTTTATCCAATCGGCTGATATCATAAACATCCACCTGCAAACCAGTCAGCCCAGCTACCAGCCCCGCCAGCAAGTACAGCTCAATATAAAATCAACCAATGCAGTTTCACAACCCGATAGCGGGCATTTGTCAATCGCCGTAATTGATGAAACCCGTGTACCCTTTCAGGAAAATGATGAAACCACATTGCTGACCTATCAGTTGCTTACCTCCGAGTTAAAGGGTTACATTGAGGAACCTAACTACTACTTTATTCAAAACAGTGCGGACAGCGAAGCCAATTTAGATTTATTAATGCTGACACAGGGGTACCGGAAATTTACATGGAAAAGTATTATGAATGCCGAGGCCATGCCGGTAAAGTGGAAAGCAGAAAGAACATTATCCATACAGGGTTTAGCCACACGCTTGAACGGCAAACCGTTAATTAAAGGTACCATCAATTTGGTACCAACTGGCCAGGGGCCGTTACTAACCACGCAAACTGACAGTTCGGGCAGGTATAGCTTTTCTAATTTGATATTTTATGATACTACCCGCTTTGTATTAAACGCGATTAACGAAAAGGGTAAAAATTCAACAAAGATCATCTACCAGGCCGCCAAAAATGAACCTGTGCAAACATCTTACCTAACAGGAGCAGAAACGGCGGATTACACCATGCAAACCTATCTTAGCCATGTGCGTAATGCTGCAATTGTAGCCGGAGATTACGAAAAAATTAAAGGCCGTTTACTGCAGGAGATACAAATTAAGGCCAAAAGGCCCGAATATAACTATCGGTCTTCAAACCTGGGCGGCCCAGGCTATGCCGACCAGGTGATCCATGCAAAAGATCTGGTAAACAGCACATTGTTAGGTGATGCACTGCAGGGCATAGTAAGAGGAGTGGATTTTCACGGCGGAAATAATCCGGCAGGGGGCGCACCTTACCTCAGAGGCTTTAATACCGGGCCAATGCAAATTGTACTTGATGGCGCAATTATGCCTGCTATTGATGTAAGCGACGATGGCAGGACTACAGGATTTTCCCTGAACGCTCTTAATATTAATGATATTGAAACCATAGAAATACTTAAATTTTCCAATGCCAGTATTTATGGCATGAATGCCGGCAACGGTGTAATTGTTATTACTACCAAAACAGGTGCAGAACCCAACAGCAGGAGTTCAAGCGCCGTTGGATTATTACCTATTGCCGTTGATGGCTTCTACAAAGGACGCGAGTTTTATGCACCGCAGTATACCGTTAGCAATACGCAGTTACAAACCGGCAAAGATTTGCGTACCACTATTTTCTGGAAACCTGAAATTACAACCAATAGCAACGGTGAAGCCAGCCTAAGCTATTATAATGCTGATACGCCGGGTAATTACAAAATTATAGTGGAAGGTATGGATAACAATGGCCGCTTAGGCAGGCAGGTAATTAAGTACAAAGTAGAGCAGTAAATTTAAAGTTTACTGCGCTGCTTTGTACACGTTAAGTTTGCGGCTTAATTATTCCTTATAATCATTATCCTGTTACATTCCCGGCAGTTTAATGCCCGATTGCTTTAAATCCTGCACCATGCGTTCCTGCAGGGCCAATTTGGCGGTTAAAAAATGCTGGGGGTTCACCCATACACGGGCAGTAAAACGCATTCCGTCGGCTTCCAACAGCTTGATACCCACAAACCGCACAGGGTCGGTTAAAATATCTTCGGTGCTGTCGATAGATTGATTGATGATTTGCTTTACCTGCTCTACGTCAGCCCCGTAATTAAGTTTGATTTCCACATCCAGTCTGCGGCTGCCCTGGCGGCTTACGTTTACAATTACTTCGTTAAATAACTTACCATTGGGGATGATGACCGTCCGGTTATCAAAGGTGAGCAGCTCGGTATAAAATATCTGAATAGAAGTAACCACACCATCCTGCCCCTGTGCAATAATGTTATCGTCCAGCTCAAACGGGCGTAATAGTAAAATAAGAACGCCGCCGGCAAAGTTTTGCAAGGTTCCTGATAGCGCCAAACCGGCTGCAACACTAAAGGCGCCAATAACTGCAGTAAATATGGTTAACTCAAAGCCAATAATCTGCATAACTACAACGAACAACAGTACATTGAGCGCAGTTATAGTCAGGCTGATCAGGAAGGGCTGTAGTGAGGAATGAACCTGCTTGCGGTTCATGTGGTTTTGCAGGTACCGTTTTAGAAAATTAATCAGCCATAAGCCAATGAGTAAGATAAGTATGCCTGCAATGAAATTTGGCCCGTGATTTACGAGCCAGTCAACAGATTTATTGTATATTTTAAGAAAGTCCATAGCTTGTACTACAAACTTATACACTACACAGTTTTACGCCATGAAGCTATGAATTATTTCAGGGCCATTGTAAGCTACCCACTGAATAATCTTTGATTGTATCTGCTTTCTATTTTGGAAGATCTGCTTCATAATGTATAAGATTATTCAAACGCTGTGCCTCAGTACTGATTGTTTCCCATATTTATCAACATCTGGCCCAAATTATAGATAATTCAGTTCAAACTAATCAATCGATTAATACATCACCTTTAAATACGGCCTTTAAATAACACATAAGCACTTCTGTATAGTATACAAAACAAAAAACCCTGTCTGAAAAATCAGACAGGGTTTTGAAATATGACTTAAGCGTATGATTACATCATGCCGCCCATGCCGCCGCCGCCCATTGGAGGCATACCGGCACCACCTTTTTCCTCTTCAGGATCATCAGCCAATACACACTCTGTGGTTAACAACATAGAGGCGATTGATGCTGCATTCTCCAAAGCCACACGCGATACTTTAGTCGGGTCAATTACACCTGCACCAATCAGGTTCTCATATTTGTCGGTGCGGGCATTGTAACCAAAATCGCCAGTGCCTTCTTTTACTTTTTGTACAATGATGGAACCTTCAATACCAGCGTTTTCACAAATCTGGCGCAATGGCTCTTCAATAGCACGTTTAATGATCTGGATGCCAGTCTTTTCGTCTTCGTTAGCGCCTTCTACATTATCCAGGGCAGCAACGGAACGGATGAAAGCTACACCACCACCGGCTACGATGCCTTCTTCAACGGCAGCGCGGGTTGCATGTAAAGCATCATCAACACGGTCTTTCTTTTCCTTCATTTCTACCTCGGTAGCAGCACCTACATATAATACGGCTACGCCACCAGATAACTTGGCTAAACGCTCCTGCAGTTTTTCCTTATCATAGTCAGAAGTAGTAGTTTCAATCTGACCTTTGATTTGATTTACACGCGCTTTAATTTCTTCGCTTTGGCCTGCACCATTAATAATGGTGGTGTTATCTTTATCAATAACCACCTTTTCAGCAGTACCTAAGTAGGATAGGTCAGCATTTTCCAGCTTGTAACCTCTTTCTTCTGAAATTACAGTACCACCAGTCAGGATAGCGATATCTTCCAGCATGGCCTTGCGGCGGTCGCCAAAGCCTGGCGCTTTAACAGCAGCCACTTTCAGTGAACCTCGAATTTTGTTTACAACCAAAGTAGCCAGCGCTTCACCATCTAAATCTTCGGCAATAATTAACAGCGGCTTACCGGTTTGTACTTGTTTTTCTAAGATCGGAAGCAATTCCTTCATGGAAGAAATCTTTTTGTCGTAGATCAGGATGTAAGGGTTATCCAGATCAGCTTCCATTTTATCAGCATTGGTTACAAAGTAAGGAGAAAGGTAACCGCGGTCAAACTGCATACCTTCTACAGTACGCACTTCAGTTTCGGTACCTTTGGCTTCTTCTACGGTAATTACACCGTCTTTACCTACTTTTTGCATCGCATCAGCAATCAGCGAACCGATTACTTCGTCGTTATTGGCAGAGATAGAAGCAACCTGCTTTATCTTGTTGTTATCCTCGCCTACAGTTTGAGATTGAGCCTGCAAATTAGCTACCACAGCAGCAACCGCTTTATCAATACCGCGTTTCAAATCCATCGGGTTTGCACCGGCGGCTACGTTCTTGATACCTGCGGTAACAATAGCTTGTGCCAATACAGTAGCGGTAGTGGTACCATCGCCGGCTATATCAGCAGTTTTTGAAGCTACTTCCTTCACCATCTGGGCACCCATGTTTTCTAAAGAATCTTTCAGTTCAATTTCCTTAGCTACAGTTACACCATCCTTAGTGATAATCGGAGAACCGAATTTTTTGTCGATGATTACGTTACGGCCTTTTGGGCCTAAAGTTACTTTAACCGCGTTGGCTAAAATATCCACGCCGCGTTTTAAGGCATCGCGGGCCTCTACATTATATTTAACTACTTTTGCCATTTTCTTTTAATTCAAATATTGAATGAGTGATTGATTGCATGAGTGAATGAAGTTTAGCGGAATGATTAATGATGATTATTTGCTATGCACAATCAATCATTCCTTCATTCCATCCTCCATACATTGATTTACAGAACTGCGTAAATATCAGATTCGCGCATGATCAAATATTCAGTGCCTTCATAAGTGATTTCAGTGCCTGAATATTTACCGTATAAAACCTTATCACCAACTTTTACTGTAAGCGGCTCGTCTTTTTTTCCTTCGCCCACGGCAACTATAGTACCTTGCTGAGGTTTTTCCTTTGCTGTGTCAGGAATAAAGATACCTGAGGCAGTCTTCTCTTCGGCAGGAGCAGCCTCTACTACTACCCTGTCTCCAATAGGCTTAATGTTTACTGACATAATTATAATTTAATATTGATTTGAAAATTTAATTTCTGTTTGCACTTGCACAGCAATTGTGCCAAACCGCTTAGTGCGTAGCAATTGACAGTTTACAGCTGTTGTAATGTCATGATATAGTGATTTGCGGCTGGCAAATGCCATGATGACAGCTAATTCTTAAAATTAAAAAAGGCCCTGAATTACATTCAAAGCCTTTTTTAATAGTATAGTAAATTACTGTTTCTTTTGAGGGGTTGCAGCAGGCGCGGCCGGTTTGGCAGCGCTCGGCTGTAAATTAATCGGAGCCGTACTTACCGGTGCGTTAGGCTTTGAAGCCTTTTGTATCTGGTCGCGGTACTCAGAGCCCGCAGTACTGGCAGGGGCTGTTTTTACCGCTACATTAATACCTAAAGAAAGCACCATTAAAGCAATGGCCAGTACCCAGGTACCTTTTTCTAAAATATCACCTGTTTTTTGTACGCCCAGCAATTGCGATGAGCTGGAAAAGTTAGAAGTTAAACCGCCGCCTTTAGGATTTTGTACCAGCACAATAGCGGCCAGTAACAGGCAAACAAGAATGGCCAGAATTAATAACAGTGTATACATTGTAGTATGATTAACTTATTTTTTGTTGCAATAACGTGATTTGGCCCGCAAAGTAAGTGCTTTTTTCCGGCAATTTCAACATTAATTTTCTGTAAGTAGCTATCGCTTTTGCATATAGCATCTGGTCGGTATAAATGCGGGCAAGCGTTTCGGTAATCAGCTCATCCTGGTCTTCGGCGCTGCGCTTGGCCTTGTTTTCGCTGCCCAGCTTATCACCGCTGGGCGGCTTAATCTGCGGCTCCTCCTGTACAAAGCGCTCAATAATCTTATGCTCCTTCTGGCGCACCTCCGAGGTATCAGCCTGTACAGCATCAGCAGCGTTAATATTTTCAGAAGGTATATAAGGAGTTACATCTGCTGCCGGGCCGGGC
Organism: Mucilaginibacter sp.; assembly: GCF_965200995.1. Taxonomy (GTDB): domain Bacteria; phylum Bacteroidota; class Bacteroidia; order Sphingobacteriales; family Sphingobacteriaceae; genus Mucilaginibacter. The sequence continues at coordinate 778,555 of NZ_OZ241743.1, forward strand.
TGGGCATAGGCACTTTGCTGCGCCTGGTGTTCATCGCCCTGCGGTGGCTGCGGTTTGGCATAAGGCTGATAGATGCCTGCGTGTTCGCGGCGGGTTTTATCCAGCCACCACATAAAGGAGTAAGGCATCTTTTCATCGTGGTATTTGGAAACATCGCTGGCGCTTTCTCCGGCAACAGGCCCCGGCGATGCTGTAATCTGCGGAATTGAAATTGCGGCCTGCGCTTTGGCAGCAGCGGCTGCCTCCGTGGGGTTACGATCCCGGAATGCCTTATCAAAAATAAAATAATCCGTAGCGGCTATGTTTTCGATGATCAGTTTTTCAGTGATATCAGCCACTTTCGGGGCAGCATCGCTTACCGGCTGCGCCTGATGGTCAACTACGGGTTCTTCTTCGGCCTGATCGGCTATGGCCGCATGATATTCATCCGCATCCTGCTGCTCTCCATTGCTTTCTGTTCCCGGATAGGTCAATTCTGCCTGGGTATAAATATCAGCTGGTGCCTGTAGATGCGCTGTTGCTTCAGTTTCATCAGTTGCTGAATCAAAAAGGAAAGTTTCGTTACCCCCGTTATCATCAGCTACCGCAGCTTCTTCAGTTTCCGGCAGGGTATGGATGGTATTGTGTGCCGCTAAAGCTTTATCTTCTGCCGTTGCAGGCTCAACAGCAATCACTTCCCCGCCTTCATGATTCCCCTGCTCACCAGGCGGCATTGCTGCTTGTGAAATTTCAAGGGCTGGCACTGCTGCCAACGTACCCTCCCCATGTATGGCATCGGGGCGTTCCCCAATCTCAGGTTTTACCTGCTCCTGTTCAGGTGATGGAAACTCATCATCGCCGGCTAAAGGTGTCGCCCCGGTAACGGCAACCAGGCTATTGATTGGGGTAAAGTTAATATCTTCTATCCCTACAATTTCATCATAGATTTCGTCTTCATCCTCGGCTACCGGCGGCACATGGGTAATTACCGGCGGCGTTACCGCTGCCGGCTCAGCGGCACCTTCTTCAATGGTTTCTCCGGGTATATATTCCCCGTTTAAAGGCAGCGCAGCGGCAGGTTCGGCCACAGGCTCTTCCTGCTCGTCTGGCGGAATAATGGTTTCAATAACCGGGCTTCCTGGTTCTGATGCAGGGATCTGAACTTCCTGCTCCTCTGTTTCATCACTGATAGCTTCTTCTGCCGGGGCTGTGGCTGATAACAACCCGGTGCGATGATCAGTTTCACCCAATAACTGGCCGGCGTTTTCATTTTCTGCAGCTTCGGTATTTTCAGTTTCAGGCAAGGCAGCAGGAACTTCTTCAGGAGCGGCTGCTTCAGTTCCGGCCTGCATATCTCCGGCTGTTTGGGGAGCGGCTTCAGTTGCTGCCTGCTGCGGTGCAGTTGCTATCAATTGCTCATCAGTTACGGTCGGCAACGTATGTACCGCATGTGCCAGCTTATACAAGGCGGCGCTTTCAAAATAAACACCGGCATGTTTTAAGGCAGCCCGGTTTACGGTTGTGGCATACAGGGCCTGCAGTAAACCGCATTGGGGATCATCCTGCACCAGTTGCTTTAAAAGATTTTTACCTGTTAAAGTTGCATTGGCGGAATTTTGCAGTAATTCCTGTAAAAGCTGGTTTTGCTGAGCGGTATAATCCTGTTCCATAATTGTGCGAGGTTGAAACTATGAAATTCCTACCAATTTGCAAAGGCCCGGTTAAAAATATCTTCGGTAAGCTGCTGGTTGATGCGCTGTATCAGCGTTTGCTCCTGGGCAGCCAGATCACCCGAAAAATCGACAAAACGCGTAAAGCTTTGCTCGTAATTATACTTTTTCTCGAAAGCGTTTACATATTTTACGTTTACAGTGATGGATAAACGGGTAGCATTGGCTATGGGCGCCTGGTTATTATTGGTGGCCTGCACCGATACCGGCGCCAGCGTGTAGCTGGTAATAGCGCCGGTAAGGCTGGCCCCGGTTGCAGCAGCGCCAACTTCGGGGTTTTGGGTGAGTACCAGCCGGGTTTGCGAGCGGATGCGGTTTTTTAAAGCCTCCGTAAATGCCTGGCTCAGGTTAGATACCACTAAAGGGGCCGTATTTTCAAAATAGCCCACATAGATGTTTTTCATTTCACCGGGTATAGAAGCGCCGCTCAGGCTTACCGAGCAGGATGGAAATAAGCCGATGATGGCTATCAGTACAGCAACTACAATACGATATCTTTTCATTAATGCTTTTATAAATTCAGTTCTTTAATTTTACGGTACAGGGTACGCTCGGATATGCCCAGCTCATTGGCGGCCAGTTTGCGTTTGCCCTTATGCTTCTTTAGCGCCTTGCGTATTAAATCCGATTCTTTTTCTATCAGGGATAACGATTCTTCTACCTCTTCCGCGTGGTGGGTAATAAAACTATCATTAGCCGCCGGCTGGGCAGAAGGCGGCTGTATGGTAAACTGCGGCTGTTCCTGGTGTACCGGCAATTCCAGGTCGGGATAAATTTTATTAAGCGTTTGAATGTTGCCGCTATAATTACCCGGCCCGGCGCCATTCTCAATAATCTCAGCCACCAGCTTTTTCAGCTCCACCATATCGCGCTTCATGTCAAACAATACCTTATACAAGATGTCGCGCTCCGAAAAATCTTCCTTCGGCTGGTTTTCTACCCGCATAGGCAGCGTACTGCGGCCGCTCTCATAAGGGATATAAGTTTGCATGGTTTGAGCCGTAATGGTACGGTCGCGCTCTAATACGGCCAACTGCTCGGCCATATTTTTTAGCTGCCGTACATTGCCGGGCCATGAGTAGTTCATGAGTATTTGCTGCGCGCCTTCATCCAGTTGGATAGGCGGCGTGCGGTACTTATCGGTAAAGTCGGCCGCAAACTTGCGGAACAGCAGGTAAATATCCTCTTTACGGTCGCGCAGGGGCGGGATGCGCAGGGGAACGGTATTCAGGCGGTAGTATAAATCTTCGCGAAACTTACCCGATTTTACCGCTTCATATACATCTACATTGGTAGCCGCTGTTACCCGAACGTTGGTTTTTTCTACCTTAGAGGAACCGACACGGATAAACTGCCCCGACTCCAGCACCCGCAGCAAACGGGCCTGGGTACCCAGCGGCATCTCACCTATTTCATCCAAAAAAATGGTGCCGCCGTTCACCGTTTCAAAATAGCCTTTACGCTCGCCTACCGCACCTGTGTAAGCGCCTTTTTCGTGCCCAAACAATTCCGAATCGATTGTCCCCTCGGGTATGGCGCCGCAGTTCACCGCAATAAAGGGCCCGTGCTTGCGCGGACTCAGCTGATGGATAATGTGCGAAAACGCCTCTTTTCCGCTACCGCTTTCGCCGGTTATCAGCACCGAAATATCGGTAGGCGCAACCTGGTTGGCTATGTCTATCGCCCTGTTCAGCAACGGCGAATTGCCGATGATGCCAAAGCGTTGTTTTATTTCCTGTACATTCATTTTTAAGGGAATCAAGAGTTAAGAATCAGGAATCAAGATGGTGTACATTCTTAACCATGTTTAGATAGATGTGATTTTTGCGTCAGTCAAAATATATTCACGAAAATTGAAAAGCATTTTTTGAATTTCACTGATTAGTTCCAAGAGTTGTTTCAATAATTCCTTTGAACCATAGGTCCTGCGCTCACAATTCAGTAATTGTGTTTCCAATTTATACAATGATGATATGGGAGTTGACAAAAATTCAGCAAAGTGCAGACTTGTTCGTTTTCCTGTGCCTTCGGCTATATTTGATGGGACGGATACAGAGCACCTGTTAATTTGATCTATTAAATTATACTTCTCATTAACAGGTAGTCCTTTTGAATATTCAAAAACCAAATCAGCCAAATCCATTGATTTCTGCCAGACTTTCAAATTCTTGAAGTTATGCCGTGTAGTACTCATTCAGATATTTATCCTGATTCCTGACTCTTGGTTCCCTCCCCTCAAACTATCACTCCGATCAAAGTTGCCGTGGTACATCTATCCACCAGCACATTTACATATTGCCCCGGCTTACAGCCTTCAACTACCGGGAATACCACCATGGCGTTCTGGTCGCTGCGGCCGCAGTAGTCCTGATTTGATTTTTTAGAGAAGCCCTCGATCAACACCCGCTGCACCTTACCTACCTGCTTTTGCAGGCGCTGGTACGAATACTGCTGCTGCTTAGCGATAATCTCTTTTAACCGGCGGCTCTTAACCGGCTCGGGTATATCATCCGCATAGCGTTTGGCGGCTAAAGTGCCCGGCCGCTCCGAGTAGGAGAACATATAGGCAAAGTCATACTGCACATAATCCATCATGCTCAGGGTGTCCTGGTGCTCTTCTTCGGTTTCGGAGCAAAACCCGGTAATCACATCCGTAGAGATGGCACATTGCGGCATGATGCGGCGAATGGCATCTACCCGGTTAAGGTACCACTCGCGGTCATAAGTACGGTTCATCAAATCCAGCACGCGGCTGTTGCCTGACTGTACCGGCAGGTGAATATATTTACAGATATTATCATGCCGCGCCATTGTGTACAGCACTTCATCAGTAATATCTTTAGGATGTGAGGTAGAAAAGCGAACACGCAGGTCGGGACTGATTGAGGCCACCATTTCCAGCAAGTTGGCAAAATTAACTACCCCTCCAACCTCCCCGAAGGGAAGGCTTTTGTTATGCTGATTGTTTAGTCCGCCAATGCTCCCCTCCCCTTCGGGGAGGACGGGTGGGGTGAATTTATAAGAGTCAACATTCTGGCCCAATAGCGTTACCTCGCGGTAGCCCTGGTTAAACAAAGCTTCGCATTCGGCAATAATGGATTGCGGGTCGCGGCTGCGCTCGCGACCCCGGGTAAAGGGCACCACACAAAAGGAGCACATATTATCGCAGCCACGCATAATGGAAACAAAGGCGTTGATCCCATTGCTGTTTAACCGCACCGGGTTAATATCGGCATAGGTTTCCTCGCGCGACAGCAGCACATTTACGGCCTTTTGCCCTTCATCCACCTGGTCAATCAGGTTAGGCAGATCACGGTAGGCATCGGGGCCTACCACCACGTCAACCAATTTCTCTTCTTCTAAAAACCTGGCTTTCAGCCGCTCGGCCATACAGCCCAGCACGCCTACTATCATGCCCGGATTTTTGATCTTGGCAATGGTAAACTCCTTAAGGCGGTTGCGTACCCGCTGCTCGGCGTTCTCGCGTATGGAGCAGGTATTGATAAAGATAACATCGGCCACCTTAAAATCATTGGTGGTTTCAAAACCCTGACCGGTTAATATAGAGGCCACAATTTCACTGTCCGAAAAGTTCATGGCGCAGCCATAGCTTTCAATGTACAGCTTGCGTCCATCTTTCTTTTCAGCCTTCGTTTCCAGCAATAATGCCTCTCCCTGCCTGCTCTCGTCGTGCGTTTTATCCGGAATTAACAAATCCATCAATCTTAAAATTTTAGCGCAGCAAAAATACGCAAAAAAATATTTACCAAATGACACTTTGGCAGTATTTAAACATTGCCCTATCTTGCACACACCATATTGCCATGCGTATTTATTGACCAAATCCTGATTAGATACAGGTTTGAAATTAGTGTATCACTAAAAACAAGGCGGGATTTAAACAGGCAAAACAAGTAACCTACCATTTAACATTGATATGAACGTACAACAGCAAATTGAAAAGTGTATAACCAGCCAGCCTGAAGTAAAGCGCAGTGATATGGAAGCGTTGCACAAACTTATACTTAAAGTACTGCCAACAGGTAAATTATGGTTCGATGAGGGTATAAACAGTGAAAACCAAACCATTAACAACCCAACCATAGGGTACGGAACGCACACCACGAAGTACGCTAACGGAAAAACCAGGGAGTTTTTTCAGATTGGGATGAGTGCGAACAAAACCGGAATATCGATATACATTCTTGGCATTGCAGATAAGACCTACTTAGCCCAAACGTATGGAAAAGAAATAGGTAAGGCGGGCATAACCGGGTATTGCATCAGGTTCAAAACGCTGAAAGATATAAATACTGATACACTGGAAGCGGCAATACGGTACGGGGTTAAGGTTACAAGTGAACGTCAGATTTCAAACTAAGATACTACCCAATAGCTGTAACATTTATAAGTTGATGTATAAATACTTATATTGGTGGAGTTATATTGTAAGCACAACAAGCAAACACCGGCATCAACAGGCCGCCTGATTATTCATGACCGTTAGTTTTTTAGGATATACCTGCAGGAAAAAGATATTTTACCCCGTTATCAGCCTCATTGGCCTTGTACTGATTGCATCATTATTAATTAACCGCTATTGGTCGCCCATACTGGCGGCCAAAGTAAAAAGTGTAGTGCAGCGCAGTACAGACAGCCTCTATACTGTAGATTTTACCGATGCCAAACTAAATATCCTGCAAGGCAAGCTTACTATCTACAACATTACCCTGAAACCTGACATGGCAGTGTACAAGCGCCGTAAGCTGCAGCGCCTTGCGCCCAATAACCTCTATACGCTACAGGTAAAGAAACTGGTGCTCAGGCGCATTCACCCATTACAATTATATTTCAAAAACAAACTGGAGATTGAGCAGGTGGTTTTAAGCGCCCCCAAGCTGGAGGTTCAGTACCAGCTAAACCATACCCGTGATTTAACCCCTCCGGATGGCCGCACGCCTTGGCAGCGCATCAGGCCTGTGCTTAAATCCTTACACATCAAGGAAATCAACCTGAATGATATCAAGCTAACCTATGATGACTATTCTGCCCGTAAATCAACCCGGTTTGCCTTGCAGGAAATGAACATTACCGCTAAAGATCTGCTTATTGATTCGGCCACACAGCAGGAGCAATCAAGATTTTTGTATTGCAGGGATATTATTACCGAGCTGTACAACTATGAGGGGCAGTCTGATAACAACCTGTACCGGTATGATGTTAAATCGCTGATATTTTCCACCCGCACCTCGCAGCTACAGGCTACCGGTTTAAACTTTACCCCGGCCCAACCCGAGGTATATTACCGGCAGGCCATGCACAACCGCTACACCATTCACCTGGATACATTGCGGGCCGATCAGTTTGATTATCAGAATTACACCAAATATCACATTATCAACTGCGCCAGGTTATCGCTCAGCGGCGGACGTTTAAATTTTACCAGCAACGCCGCTATAGACTCGGCCAGCAAAAAAAACAAACTGGGCAGTTTCCCCAATGTGGCTATCCACCGCATTAACAGCAAATTCCGTATTGACAGTGTTGCACTAAGAAACATTGATATTAAGTATGAGGCCTATAGCAAACGCTCAAAAAAAACCGGCTACGTAGGGTTTAACCGTACCAGCGGAATGATACTCAATGTAACCTCGGACAGCGCTGCGCTTAAAAGAAACCATACAGCCACCATGTACTTTACCACCTGGCTGATGAACAAGGGCCGCGCCGACCTGCAGTTCAGATTCAACCTTACAGACAGTGCCAAATCTTATACTGCACAGGGGCTGGTAGGCACCATGCCATTATCCGCACTTAACCCGGCCATCAAGCCGCTGGGACTGATTGACTTAAAGGGAGGGCAGTTGCAGCAATTCAGCTTCAACTTGCAGGGCAACCGCAAGCGAACCTACGGGCAACTGAAATTTTTGTACAATAACCTGAAGGTGCATGTTTTACGGCCCGATACCATCAATGATAAATTTAAACACTTTGCCATCGGCTCCATCTTCGCCAACTACATTATCCTGAAGCATAACAACCCTGATACTGCCGGGGCAGCGCCGCGTACCTTCCCGGTAAGCTATATACGGCCCGATAATGCAGGTTTTTTTAAGACACTGTTTAAAACCCTGCTGCCCGGCATAAAAGCAAGCATCGGCTATGGCGCCGCTGTAGAAAAGCAATTGAAAGCTACCATGCTGGAGCACCGGCTAAAAAAGCAGCAACGATTATTAAAGAAGCAGCAGCGCAAACAACGCAAAGCCCCGCAGCCCAAAACAGGTCATTCATCTTAAGAGTAATGCCGCTGATTTATTTTTGCGGCTGCATCTGCAGCCTTGATTTCGGGGCCGAAAGCAGGCCGTTACAAATTGCAACCCCTTGGTACCTGCCGTACCAGCCCAAAACCTGGTTGCCTCCCAGTGCAACCCGCTATTTATGGCACTTAATGGACACTAATTGCTTTTTATGAACTTTTTTGGCTTTTTATGGACTTTTATCACCTGTATCAGCGGCTTAATGGCGCAAACGGGATATAGTTTTGCCCGTACTTGTTATTTCACCATTGCCGGGGTTTCAGTAAGCTCCTGCTGTTCATCATAGCTCAGTTTCAGGTCTTCACCTGTTTTAGCAACAGTGGGCCGTATGGTAACAAACCGGGCAATTAATAAGGCCGATACCAGCAGGTATAATAAGTTACCTGTAATTATATAAGCTACAATACCAAATAACGATGCCCCTTCCAAAGGCGCATAGCAGGCAATCAATGCCGTTTGATAAGCCGTCATCTTAGCTTGCAGCGTTGGTTGGGCTATTGCTTTTTTAATAAGCTGTGTAAACAAAAACATGCTGATGGCCACAGCAACTATAGCAATAAGTGGCACCAGATAAGTAAACACTTTATCATTCTGCCGGTTACCGGCAGCCGGGTGCAAAACCGCAACGGCAATAATTCCGAAAAGCACCTGCCCTGCAAGCAAAGCCAGATGGATAATGGTAATGACCTTTTGGGCTGCTTTAGGCGCTTGTATAGTAGGGATGTTCATAACGGTTTATAAAGTGGTAAAACTACAAGATTTAAAATCGGGATAATGTTTTATCATGAATATACCCGATTATATATAAAGTGCGGCCAACCCTGGTACTACCTGAACATAAATTGCCTATATTTAATTTTCGTTTAAACCTTCATGCATGAAAACCACTTATTTATGGGCTGCTGCATTGTTTTGCTACGGCAGCAGTAATGCACAATCTATGAAACCAACCTCCATCAGTTACCCGCAAACCAAGAAGGGTACGGTTACCGATACTTATTTTGGCACCGAAGTGCCCGACCCCTACCGCTGGCTTGAAGACGACCGCGCCGACGATACCAAAGCCTGGGTACAGGCCGAAAACAAGGTAACGCAGGACTATTTATCAAAAATTTCATACCGGCAAGCCATTTACCAGCGCCTGGAAAAATTATGGAATTATGAAAAGTTTGGTGCGCCATTTAAGCGTGGCGAATACCTGTACTTCTACAAAAACAACGGCCTGCAAAACCAGGCTGTACTATACCGACAAAAGGAGAACGGCCAGCCTGAAGTTTTTTTAGACCCTAATAAGTTTTCGGCTGACGGTACTACGTCCTTATCGGGCATCAGCTTTACTAAAGATGGCAGCCACGCCGCCTACCAGTTGTCGGAAGGTGGCTCCGACTGGACAAAAGTTGTAATCATGCGTACAGCCGATAAAAGCATCATTGGCGATACGCTGAAAGATGTAAAGTTTTCGGGCCTGGCCTGGAAAGGTACCGAAGGCTTTTACTACAGCAGCTATGATAAGCCCAAAGCCGGCAGCCAGCTTTCGGGATTGACACAATATCATAAACTGTATTACCACAAAACCGGTACACCGCAAACCCAGGACTGGCTGATATTTGGCGGCGAGCAAACCCCGCGGCGGTATATCGGTGCTTACCTTACTGAGGATGAGCAATATCTGGTGATCAGTGCGGCAAATTCCACCACCGGTAATGAACTGTACCTGCAGGATATAAGCCGTCCGGGCAGTGCTATTGAAACCATTGTTAATAATTTTGACAATGAGCACCAGGTGGTAGATAATGAGGGAAGCCGCCTGTTTATCCATACCAACCTGTATGCACCAAATTACCGGCTGGTTACTACCGAGGCTTCGCACCCAAACCCGGCCGACTGGCAGGTGCTTATTCCGCAAACTAAAGATGTGCTTACCGTTTCTACCGGCGGCGGCAAGCTGTTTGCCGAATACCTGAAGGATGCCACCTCGCTGGTACAGCAGTACAGCCACAGCGGCAAACCGGAACGCACCATTACCTTACCGGCAGTGGGTACCGCAGGCGGGTTCAGCGCCCGCCGGCAGGATCAGGAATTGTATTATACATTTACCTCCTATATCTATCCTACTACCATATTTAAATATGATATTACCTCCGGGCAATCATCATTGTATAAGAAGCCAGCTGTGGTATTTAATCCGGCTGATTATGAATCCAAGCAGGTATTTTATCCGTCTAAGGATGGCACCAAGATTCCGATGATCATCACTTACAAAAGAGGAACGATATTGAATGGCCATAACCCTACATTGCTGTATGGCTATGGCGGTTTCAGCATCAGTTTAACGCCTGCGTTCAGCACTTCCAACATCATCTTGCTGGAACATGGTGGTATCTATGCCGTTCCCAACCTGCGTGGAGGAGGTGAGTATGGCGAAAAATGGCACCGGGCGGGCATCAAACTGAAAAAGCAGAATGTATTCGATGATTTTATCGCTGCTGCGGAATATCTGATTAAGAATAAATACACCTCCAAAGATTACCTGGCCGTTTCGGGCGGCTCCAACGGCGGCTTGCTGGTAGGTGCGGTATTGACCCAGCGGCCCGACCTGTTTAAAGTAGCGTTTCCGGCGGTAGGTGTGCTGGATATGCTGCGCTATAACCAGTTTACGGCGGGTGCAGGCTGGGCTTATGATTATGGCACAGCACAGGAATCGGCGGATATGTTTAACGAATTATACCGCTACTCGCCTTACCATGCCCTGAAACCGCAAACTTACCCGGCCACTTTGGTAACCACTGCCGACCATGACGACCGTGTAGTACCTGCCCACTCTTTTAAATTTGCCGCCCGCCTGCAGGAGATGCAGCAGGGTACGGCCCCGGTGCTAATCCGCATTGAAACCAAGGCAGGCCACGGCGCAGGCAAATCCACCCAGCAGGTGATTAATGAGCAGGCCGACAAATGGGCATTTATGTTTTACCAGATGGGTTTGGAATGGAAGTGATGAAACTTAGTACTTCATCAAATTCCTTTTAAACCCAAAGCGGGTGTTACTGATAAAGTAACACCCGCTTTGGGTTTAAAATTTATATTTTTAGTCATGACCATAGCCACGATTATTGTCACGACCGTGATTCCGGTTTCCATTGCCCCGGCCATTGTTTCCGTTTCCATGTCCGTTGTTGTAATGACCATTGTTGCCATTACCACGTCCGTTATTTAACCGACCGCGGTTTCCGTTTCCGTTGCTATACTGGTCGTTATTGTTGCCGCGCCAGTGGTTCTTGTAATGCTCATCGCGGCTATCGCGAATCAAAGCCTGATCATGGCGACCACGATAGTTGGCGTAATGTGAGCGGTAGTAATCGGCACGATTCCAGGGGCTGGCCTGATTTACCACCACTTTGTAGCCATTATAAACATCGTAATTACTATAACGTGAAGGCAAGTTGCCGGCATGTATCCAGCGGTTGTTTTGTAAGTATACGTATTGATGGCCTGGAACATCATAATAAGTATCAATATCAGGCATGTAATAATAATTAGCCTGGTCATAGCCTACCGGGCCCCAATCAGGCTGGCTGCCAATGTTTATGTTTACACTGGCCCTGATCTGTGCCTCGGCGGCAGAATTGAAGGCGACGGCACTAAATGCGATAGCGGCTGTGATAATTAGCTTTTTCATAGTTGTAAAATTTGCAGGTATGACACCCGGAAATCACAAACGTTTAACAGTCGCATGTATCAGTTTGGTTACGATAATAATATTGTAGCCGTTCAACGAAGCTGATACCCGCTTCTAACTCTTTTTTACCACACTGATTTTACCGCTTGATTCCATGTAAACTTCCTCAATTTCAGCCAGACTATTGGTACCGCCTTGTGTGCGTATATCGCTCATCAGGTCTTTTTTATTCATCATGGCCTGCGCTAAATTTTCTTCCTGCACCTGTCCGTTTTTAACCAACAGCAATTGCTCGCCCTTCACGTGCTTTCTGATGAAATCATATCTCAAGGTTAGCCAGTCCATAAAGCGATGCAATACAACCAGCGCCAGGCAACTGGCCACTGTAGGCACAAAGGGGGATGCCCCTACTACCGCCCGGCTCAATACAGCACCTAACAATAAGGCCACCGTATTATCAAAAGCCGACTTCTTACCAAAAGTACGGCGCCCGGAGATGCGAATTAATACTAAGGCTGCAAAATATATTACCACTGCACGGCAGCACATCTGGCTTACCGATAAATCTTTTCCAACACCAAAAATATGCTCAATTACATCCATAGCTACGCAAATCCTTACACTTTTTAACCCATACCTAACATTAGGATAATCTGAATTTAACGCTTATTAAGAATAAAGGTGTTTGCTTTTGTATAGGTATTGATGGCAATGCCGTTTATTATCCACTTACAGCCTGCCACAGCTTAACCGCTTCTACAGCTTCTTTCACATCATGCACCCGTAGTATAGAAGCGCTTTTACCAAGTGCAATGGTATTTAATATGGTGGTACCATTCAACGCTTCACCGGCATTGGTATTCAGCAAACCGTAAATCATGCGCTTGCGCGATACGCCGGCCAGTACAGGCAAACCCAACAGCTGAAAATCCTGCAGCCGGTTCAGCAAAGCGTAGCTGTGTTCCGCTTTTTTGGCAAAGCCGAAGCCGGGATCAATAATCACATCATGCACGCCCAATAGCCGCAATTGATGGTACTTTTCGGTAAAGTAATCCAGCACCTCATGAAATACATCTTGATATTGGGCCAGTTGTACCATGTTTTGGGGTGTGCCTTTCATGTGCATCAATATATAAGGCACCTGCAGGCGGGCTACGGTGGCAAACATGGTTTCATCCAGCTGTCCGCCCGAAACATCGTTAATGATATGCGCACCGGCCCTAACAGAAGCTTCGGCTACCGGGGCACGAAAGGTATCTATGGAAATTACCGCTTCAGGATAACGGCTCACTACGGCTTCAACGGCGGGCAGCAGCCGGTCGGTTTCCTCCTGCACCGAAATATCATTGGCACCGGGGCGTGAAGAATAGGCGCCCATATCCAGAAAGGTAGCGCCATCGGCCAGCATCTTCCCGGCTTGCTCCAAAACGGCATCAGTATCAGTTTTACGGCTGTCGGCGTAAAAAGAATCGGGCGTTAAGTTGATAATGCCCATTGCCCTGGGTTGGGTTAAATCAATAAGGCGGCCACGGGCGTTAATGGTGGTCTTTTTATGAAAAACTGTATCTTTAGCCATTCAGGAGAAGGGCGTGCTTTAACCGGCTGCTGCCCGTACAAATATCAAACAAAATTTAACTTCTACCCACTTGAGCAATACCGCCGCCGAATATGATGCTGTAATAGAGGTATGTAAAAACCTGTTCATCAAAAAAACACGCGATTATGGCACTGCCTGGCGCATCCTCCGGCTATCGTCAATTACCGACCAGATTTTTATTAAGGCCCAGCGCATCCGAACGCTGGAAGAAAAAAAGGTATCTATGGTGGGCGATGACGTTACCGGCGAATATATCGGCATCGTCAACTACTGCCTGATTGCCATGATGCAGTTGGAGTGCGGCCCGGATACCCCTGTAGAGCTTTCGCCTGAACACGTAAGCCGCCTGTTTGACCATTATGCCAATGATACCCGCAACCTGATGTTTGCCAAGAACCACGATTACGGCGAGGCATGGCGCGATATGCGCATTAGCTCCCTTACCGACCTGATACTGATGAAGCTGCTGCGTGTAAAGCAAATAGAGGACAATGCCGGGCAAACATTGGCCTCCGAAGGCGTACAAGCCAATTACCAGGATATGCTCAACTACTCGGTATTTGCACTGATTAAACTGGGCGTAAAATGAAGAATGCACTCATCTGGTTTTGCCGCATCGCGGTAGGCCTGCTCTTTATCTTTTCAGGGCTGATTAAAGCGAATGACCCGCTGGGCTTTTCCTATAAACTACAGGAATATTTTGAGGTGTTCCACCTTACGGCGTTAAATGGTTTGGCGCTTAGTTCGGCCATATTGCTTTGCGCACTGGAAATGATTTTAGGCTTCGCCCTGCTTATCGGCATCCGCATTAACAGTGTGGCCTGGGGGCTGTTGCTGTTGATCATCTTTTTCGGCTTCCTTACCTTTTACTCTGCCTATTTTAAAGTTGTGCAAACCTGCGGCTGCTTTGGTGACGCTATACCGCTTACCCCCTGGCAGTCGTTCGGTAAAGACATGGTGCTGCTGGCACTGGTGCTGGTACTGTTCTTTAACCGCAGGCAGCTAAAACTGCTCGTTAACCCAAAGGCCGAAATGGCGTTGCTGGCTGCGGCTGTTGTGCTATCGGTTGGCGTAGGCTTATACACCTACAATTTTTTGCCGGTGATTGATTTTCTGCCTTACAAAATTGGGGCTAATTTGCCCGATGAAATGAAAACACCGCCGGGTGCCAAACCCGATGAGTATGAGCTGACTTATCATTTAAAAAACAAAAAGACCAGTGCCGTTAAGGACATGACCGATAAGGACTACCTGAAAAGCGGCATCTGGAAAGACACCAACTGGGAAGTACAGGGCGACCCGGAACGCCGGCTGGTGAAAGCAGGCTTTACCCCCAAAATACGCGATTTAGCCATACAGGATGCGCAGGGCAATGCCTATACCGATGAACTGCTGTTGAACCCCTTCTATAGCTTATGGATAGTAGCCTATGATTTGGAGCATACCCATACGGAGGCTATCAACCGGGCCAATGCACTGGCTATCAACCTCACCCGTAATTATAACATCCGCACGGTGCTGCTTACTTCGGCTAATGTGCAGGAAGCTACTGCGTTTGCCAAAGCGCACCACCTGGTATCAGAAGTATTTTATGCCGATGGTGTACCGCTTAAAACCATGGTGCGGGCCAACCCCGGCATCATGCTGATGAAAAACGGCACGGTAGTGAACAAATGGCATTACCATACCCTACCCACCTATGACCGGCTGGTAAAGGAGTACCTGCAAAAACCATAAATTATGCTGAGTTACCTGCTGCGCAAAACCGCTTATGGGCTGGCTGTAATGCTGGGGGTAGCTACGGTGGTGTTTGTGCTGTTCAACATTCTGCCGGTTGACCCGGCGCGTATGACTCAGGGGCAGCGCAGCGATGTGCAATCCTTACAGGCCGTTCGTAAAGAGTTCGGGCTGGATAAACCGGTGCCGGTTCAATACCTGTATTACCTGAACGATTTATCGCCTGTTGGTATACATGAGCGCAGTACCGAGGCGCAGCAGCAATACCATTATCTTACGTTGTTTCCGGTAAGCCATTCCCATGTACTGGCACTTAAGTTTCCTTACCTGCGCCGCTCCTATCAAACCCATAAGGCGGTAGCGCGACTCCTGTCCGAAGTTATCCCCAATACATTAATTCTGGCAGTTACCGCTATGGCGATGGCTATCCTTATTGGGGTATGGCTGGGCGTCATCAGCGCCGTTTATCAGGGCAGCTGGATAGATAAGGTAGCAATGGCTTTTTCCGTATTAGGCATTTCGGCCCCTTCCTTTTTTGCAGGTATCATCATTGCCTGGCTGTTTGGCTTTGTACTGAGCCACTATACGGGGCTGGATATGTCGGGCAGCTTGTATAGCTACGATCCGTTTAGGGGCGAAGTGATCACCTGGCGCAATCTGATACTGCCCATGATTACGTTGGGCTTGCGCCCCCTGGCTATCATCGTACAGCTTACCCGCAATGCCATGCTGGATGTATTGAGCCAGGATTATATCCGCACGGCCAAAGCCAAAGGATTGAGCCAATGGCGTGTGGTATACCGCCATGCGCTGCCCAATGCGCTCAACCCGGTGATCACCGCCATTGCCAACTGGTTCGCTTCGCTGCTGGCCGGTTCGTTTTTTGTAGAATATGTGTTCGGGTACAACGGCTTGGGCAAGGTAACGGTAGATGCCCTCGAAATGTCGGACTTTCCGGTGATTATAGGTGCCATCCTTTTTATTGCGCTCATTTTTGTAGTGATCAATATACTGGTGGATTTGTTGTATGTATGGATTGACCCTCGGGTGAAACTCAGTTAACGTCATGATCATTTTTCTAACCGGATTTATGGGCTGCGGCAAAACCACCCTGGGCCGCAAACTGGCGGCCAGGCTTGGTCACGAGTTTATCGATTTAGACTATGTATTGGAAGCCCAGGCCGGCATGGGCATTCCGCAGTACTTTTTGCAGTTCGGTGAGGCGCATTTCAGGGCGATGGAGTCAAGGGTACTCAAAACGATGGATTACCCCAAAAACGCAGTAGTTTCTACCGGCGGCGGCCTGCCCTGCTTTTTCGATCACATGGCTTGGATGAACCGGCAAGGGAAAACGGTTTACATCAAGTTGTCGCCCAAAACCCTGGCCGCCCGGCTGGAGAACAGCAGGGCCAGCCGCCCCCTGCTGCATGACAAACACGGCGATGCCCTGATTGCCTTCATTGAAGAAAAGTTGGCAGAGCGCGAACCTTACTATACGCAAGCCAGCATTATTGCTGATGGCTTGAGTTTGACAGCGGAAAAGATGGAGGAGATATTGAAGGCAGGTTAAGTATCAGCTACCAATACACTTGCAACTCGTCCCCGTAAAATTTTACTACTTTTGCCATACCTGCTTAAAACAGCATTATGAGCGAAGAAAAATCACTGAACTTTATAGAGGAAATTATTGAGGAGGATATCCGCACCGGCAAGAACATGGGTAGGGTACATACCCGTTTCCCGCCCGAGCCGAACGGCTACCTGCATATTGGTCATGCCAAGTCTATCTGCTTAAACTTTGGCTTAGCCAAAAAATATAATGGCAAAACCAACCTGCGATTTGATGATACCAACCCGGTGACGGAAGATACCGAGTATGTGGAAAGCATTAAGGAGGATGTACGCTGGCTGGGCTTTGAGTGGGCCAATGAACTATATGCCTCCGATTACTTTGATTTACTGTATGCCTTTGCCCTTACCCTCATCAGGCAGGGGCTGGCCTATGTAGACGACAGCACTTCAGAAGAGATTGCCACGCAAAAAGGTACGCCTACCGAACCGGGTACGCCTAACACTTACCGCAGCCGTACAGTGGAAGAGAACATCCAGCTTTTTGAAGATATGAAGGCCGGCAAATACCCCGATGGTGCCAAAGTATTGCGGGCTAAAATCGACCTGGCCTCGCCCAATATGCTGCTGCGCGACCCGCTGATGTACCGCATTAAGCATGCGCACCACCACCGTACCGGCGATAAATGGTGCATTTACCCCATGTATGATTTTGCCCACGGCGAATCGGATTCGATTGAGGAAATCACCCACTCGCTGTGTACACTGGAGTTTGTAACCCACCGTGCCTTGTACGAATGGTTTATTGATAAGCTGGAAATCTTCCCTTCGCGCCAGTACGAGTTTGCCCGCCTGAACATGACCTATACCGTAATGAGCAAGCGCAAATTGCTGCAACTGGTAAACGAAGGCCATGTAGAGAATTGGGACGATCCGCGTATGCCCACCATCAGCGGCTTGCGCCGCCGGGGCTATACGCCGCATTCCATCCGTGAGTTTTGCGACCGTATTGGTATTGCCAAGCGCGAAAACATGATTGATGTGAGCCTGCTGGAGTTCTGCATTCGCGAGGATCTGAATAAAACCGCATGGCGCCGCATGGCCGTGCTCGACCCGGTAAAACTGGTAATCACCAACTATCCCGAAGGCCAGACCGAAACAATGTTTGGCGAAAACAACCCCGAAGTGGAAGGCGGTGAAGGTGGCCGCGACATTCCGTTTAGTCGCGAATTATATATTGAGCGCGAAGACTTTATGGAGGAACCAACCAAAAAGTACTTCCGCTTAGGCCCCGGCCTGATGGTACGCTTAAAGAATGCTTACATCATCAAATGTGAAAACTTTGTAAAAGATGCGCAAGGCAATATCACTGAGATATATTGCAGCCATTTAGCCGATTCTAAATCGGGCCATGATACCAGCGGCGTGAATGTAAAGGGCACTATCCACTGGGTAAGCGCCGCACATGCCAAACAGGCTGAAGTACGCCTGTATGAGCGCCTGTTCCAGGTGGAGGACCCCAGCAATGAGGAAGGCGATTTTAAGGAGTACTTAAATCCTGAAAGCTTACAGGTGCAAACCGCTTATATTGAACCTGACCTGGCTACTGCCCTGCCGGGTAAGGGCTATCAATTTATCCGTAAGGGCTATTTTACACTGGATAAAAATTCAGGCGCCGACAAACTGGTATTTAACCGTACGGTTACGTTGAAAGATACCTGGACAAAGGCGGCTAAGAAATAACTTGCCTGTCATTGCGAGCAACGAAGCAATCCCGTCGTTTACAGGGCGAAGAAGCATTGGCTACGGGATGGCTTCGTTCCTCGCCATGACAAAGTTTTTGATTCAGTTAAGGCCGTTGCAGTTAAGTAATGGCCTTAATTATTTCTGTTCATATCAAAACAGGATAAATGTTTTACTGCTTTATTCATGCTTAGCAAACCAAAATTACGCTTGCTCCTAACCTCTGATGCATACGCCCATACACTGCCCACGCTGTAAAAGCCAGGATTTGACTGTCCAAACCCGGTGGCGCTATTTGAAGTGGTTTGCGGTTGGGTTGATATTATCCATCTTTTGTATGCTTTTAATGGTGATTAATGTAGTGTTTTGGGTAAGTACGGCAGGTATGTGTATCTTCCTGTTAATCACGCTGGTATCATGGGCAAACTTTATTACCCATGAGCGTGACCGGGTTACCTGCAAGAACTGTGGGCATACATTTCTGTTAAAATAGCAGTGTAAGTTTATCAATGAAGCCGATGCCTAAAAATATAGTATACCTCATCATTGGCTTCTCGGTATTTAAGTTTTTGCTTCATCTGGCAGCAAATGCCAGCTACGGCCTGCATGCAGATGAATTATACTACATTGCCTTAAGCAAGCATTTGCAATGGGGCTACCTTGATAATTCACCGCTGATTGCGGTAATTACAGCTTTTTCTCGCTTTTTCTTTGGCGAATCTACGTTTGCCTATCGCATTTTACCTACGCTGTTTTCTGCGTTAACCGTAAGCTTTACCGGCTTAATCACTTATTATTTAGGAGGTAAGAGATTGGCGGTAGCTATTGCCTGTACGGCGATGCTGTGCTCTCCGGCCTTTTTAGCTACGGCCTATTTTCTGCAGCCGGTGGCTTTTGAGCAGTTTTTCTGGACGGTAGGTTTGTACTGCACTCTGCGTTATGTGCAAACCCGAAAGCCGGTTTTTATTTACGCTTGCGGACTGCTCTTGGGCCTGGGGTTGCTAAATAAATACACTATTCTGCTCTACTCAAGTGCCATTATCGCCGGTAATTTGTTCATAATCGGCCATAAAAGGCTTAAAAAGTCATTTTTTTTGAGGGCAGCATTTATTTGCCTGCTGGTTATACTGCCCAATATGATCTGGCAGGTGCAGCACCATTTTCCGGTGTTCAAGTATGTGCACCTGGTACACCAGCACCCCTCCTTTCATGGCATGGGCGACTACCTGTTTCAGTTCTCTTTCTTCCACGGCTCGGCAGTGGCGGTGTGGCTGGCGGGGGTGAGTTACCTGTTGCTGAAAAAAAGCCTGAGGCCCTACCGTTTTGTGGCCTGGGCATTTGTTATTACCTGCTTGCTACTGTTCATCCTGCAGGGCAAAATTTATTACGGACTGGGCGCCTTTCCGGCGGTAATAGCGGCGGGCGGCGTATGCTGGGAGGAAATGCTGAACCGTACCGTGGCCTTCTGGCGGTACAACTTGTTTGTGATACTGATACTCCCCGCACTCATCGCACTGCCGGCTGTAGTGCCCCTGCTGCCTTTCCCGCTCACGGTGCGGTATTTTAAGCTGATGAGCACCTACACCTACTTTACAGAGCCGCTTACCTGGGAGGACGGCCGGGTGCATCCCATTCCCCAGTTTTATGCCGACATGCTGGGCTGGCAGGAACTGGCGCGAAAAGTAACCGCCGTGTACCAGAAGCTAACGCCGGAGGAAAGAAAGCATACAGTAATCTGGGCCGAGCAGTACCCGGCAGCCGGTGCCCTCAGCTACTATGGCGGCCGGCAACTGCCGCCAGTGGTATCAGCCAATAACAGCTTTATCTTATGGTCGCCAAAGGAGTTGGATGCGCAAACGGTGATTTATATTACCCGGCCCGAAACGGATACCATCCGCCCGATGGCTAAAAACGTAATGCTGGCTGATAGTCTGACCTCTGCTTATGCACGGGAAAGGGGAATCAGGATTTACTTAATGCAGCAGCCGTCGGAACAATTTAAGCAAGCATATACAAAGCAGCGAAGCAGATTTACAGAATGATTGTGCAGCATGTAAAAATTGTCATTGCTGCGAGCGATAGTGCGACAACCGCAGGGAAGTATCTCAGCTTAAGTCTCCGTGCGGTTGCTTCGTTCCTCGCAATCACATTTGGTTAATTACATTGATTATCAGCTATTTAATACAAGATAGAAAAGATTTCCGCTGCAAAGATGGAAATCTTTCACTCAATCATTCGTCCGCCGGTGCCTTAACCAGTACCAGGCCAGATTAAAGGCAATCACCCCATGATTGAACAGCGTAGGCAGCAGGCCGTAATGGCGTTTCATAATGTCAAAGCGTTCCAGCAGGCTCTGCTTGTGTTTGGCTTTTGACATGCCGCCTACCAGGTACCGGGCTACGTACTGGTGCACGTTCACCATCTTTTTAGCTTTTTTGGCGGCCGTAAGTATCCAGTCAATATCCGCGCTTAGCTGGTACTGCGGGTAACAATAAGGCCCGGTAAGCGAACGGCGGATATAGATGGCTTGGTGGCTGATGCTCATGCCATACCTGAAACTGCGCCAGGTAAAGCGTTCGGGCGCTTTATGCCGCCGCCGGCCCAGGATGCGCCCGCCCTCATCAATCATCTCCGTTTCGCCATAATAAATATCAGCATCCGGCGCGGTGGCAAACAGTTTTGCTACGGTATCAGGCGCATATATCTCATCGCCGGAGTTCATGAACAGTACGTAATCGCCGGTAGCTAAGGCCAGCCCCTTATTCATGGCATCATAAATACCTTTATCCTTCTCACTGATCAATTTGCTGATATGCGGCCGGTAGCGTTCCAGTACGTCCAGCGTACCATCGGCAGAATCGCCATCAATCACCACATACTCAATATTGCCATAAGTTTGCCCGGTTACCGATAGCAGCGTACGCTCCACATCGTGCACATTGTTGTACACTACGGTAATAATACTCAGCCTGGGGTTAAACATGGGCCTCCTGTATGGCTGCGGGTGCGGCCAGTAATTGCTGGTAGCGCTGAATATGCTGTGCGGCCACTACGGTTTCCGAAAATTTATCCATTACCGTTTGCCGGGCCTGCTGCCGCACATGGGCGCGGCTGGGGTGCTGCCATACCCAGGCCATTCCTGCTGCAAAGCTTCCGGCCGAGCGGTATTCGGCCAGATAGCCGTTATGTTCATGCTGTACCATATCGGATATGCCCCCAGTGGTAAAGGCTACCACAGGCGTACCGCAACTTAAACTTTCCATCACGGTGTAAGGCAGGTTATCTTCCAGCGAGGGAATCAGAAAGGCATCAGCCGCATTATAGCATTGCGCCAGCTTTTCATCGCTGTTTATTACCCCTAAAAAATGCGTCTTAAACGGAAACTCCGGCATGTTCTCGGTATCGCGGTTACCAAAGATCACCAGCTCTGCCTCACCGGCCCGGCTGCCCAACTGCGCCTTCAGCAGGTGCAGGCTTTCCAGCAGGTAGGCCCCGCCTTTGTGCAAATCCTTACGCGAAGGCATAAAACCGGTCAGGAAGATAAATTTATCCGCAGGTAAACCCAACGCCTGCCGGGCATCTGTTTGGCTGCCCGGCGCAAATACATCCGTTTCCAGCGTATTGGGGATTTGCAGCAACGGCTTGCCCCGCATCAAACTGGCCGCCTGTACCGATTGCTGCATCCAGGTGCTGGGCGCAATTACCGTAAAGGGCAGTTGCCGGTAAGCCTGATCTTTCTGCTGCCATATCTGGTTCGATTCATCATTAGGGCTTTCATTTTTCAACAAAGGACAGTTACCGCATTGCTGCTCAAAGTGGCGGCAGGTGTAGCGCACATGGCAGCCGCCGGTAAAGGCGTTACTGTCGTGAAACGTCCACACCACAGGCTTGCCTAACTTGGTGAGTTCGGCCAGATGGGCAGGGTTCATGAAGCTGTGGTTTACCCAGTGCAGATGTATCACATCAGCCGCCTTTACATCGGGGTGATGTATCACCGAACGGCCAAACCAGGCGAAAGAAAATGGCGTGCGTTTGCCGGGTTTAAGGTAAGCTTTGGCCAGCAGGCGTTCCAGCACGATAAGTCCGGCCGCCCAGGCTTTTTGCAGCGCATTGCGGTTAAAGGTGCCAATAGCCGCATTATTGCCAAATTTATAGTGTACAATTACTTTAGAATTGATATTTTGGCTGAGCAATGCACGATTGAGGCGCAGGCAGGCCCTTCCGGCCCCGCCGTTACCATCGTAAGTGTTTAAGTGCACTACCTTTAGCATGGCTCAAAAATAGGGTATTCAGCCTAACTTCATTCATATTTATATGCGAAAACAATACTTACTCTTCTGCCCCGCACTGCTGCTTTCCTTACAACTGAGGGCGCAGCCTGCAGCCACTTACTTTACCTCCTATCCGGCCCTCAGCCCCGATGGCAAAACCGTAGTGTTCAGCTATGAGGGTGATCTGTGGAAAACCGACGTGAACAGCCCGGCGGCTACCCGCCTTACGGCCATGCAGGGCGAGGAAACTAATGCCCATATTTCGCCCGACGGGCAGTGGCTGGCCTTCTCTTCCAACCAGTTTGGCAATAATGATGTATATGTGATGCCTTTGGCCGGCGGCGATATTAAGCAGATTACCTACCATGAATCCAGCGATGAGGTAGACTCCTGGGGATGGGATTCTAAAACCATTTATTTTACCTCCAGCCGGTACAACAACTTCAGCGCTTACAAGGTAAACCGCACGGGCGGTACGCCAGCCAGGGTGTTTGGCAATTACTTTAATACCATTCATGGCGTGGCCGAGCATCCGCAAAGCGGCGAACTGTTTTTCAGCAATACCTGGGAAAGTTACCGCTTTCCGCAGCGCAAGCATTATAAGGGCGCTTATAACCCCGATATTCAATCGTACAACCCTAAAACCGGCGCTTATAAGCAGTATACCAACTGGAACGGCAAGGACTTTTGGGCCACGGTGGACCGTAAAGGGAATATCTATTTTGTATCAGACGAGGCCAACGGCGAATATAACCTGTATACCTTTGTTAACGGGCAAAAAACACAGCTCACCAGCTTCAATACTTCCATAAAACGCCCGGTGGTAAGCGCAGATGGCAGCAAGGTTACGTTTGAAAAGGATTACCAGATCTACGTGTATGATGTAGCCTCCAGGCAAACGCAGAAGCTGAACCCGGCCCTGTTTCGCAATGAGGTACTGCCCAAGCAGCAGGAGTTTGACATCGCCGGTAAGATTGAGGCGATGGATGCCTCGCCCGATAGCAAAAAGCTGGCCTTTGTATCGCGCGGCGAACTGTTTGTAAGCGATGCAGAGGGCAAAATCATCCAGCAGGTACAGCGCAACAGCAGCGAGCGGGTTACCGAAGTAAAATGGATGCCCGATAACCGTACGCTACTCTTTGCCCAAACCTTGGGCGGCTACCCCAACTGGTATACCATACCGGCCGACGGCAGCGCCAAAGCGCGCCAGCTCACCGCCGACAAGCGCAGCAACCGCATGTTGTTGTCCAACAAGGCCCGCACCCAGGGCGTTTACCTGAGCGGCCGCGACGAGGTACGTTTGATTGATTTGAAAACCCTAGCCAGCCGCACCATTGCCAAGGATGAACTGTGGGGCTTTCAAAACTCACAGCCTACCTTTTCGCCCAATGGCGAGTACGTGATGTTTACGGCGCACCGCAATTTTGAGCAGGACATTTTTGTGCACGATATTGCCGGCAATAAAACATACAACCTCACCAACTCCGGCGTAACCGAGGCCGAACCGGTATGGTCGCCCGATGGCAAGTACATTTATTTTGCTTCGGCACGTACTAAAGCCAGCTATCCTGCCGGGGGCGAGGGCGCCCGCATTTACCGGCTGCCGCTGCAAAAGTTTGATACCGACTTTAAGCTGACTAAATTTAAAGAACTGTTCAGGGAAGCGCCAAAACCGGATAGCGCGGCCAAGACCGATAAAAAGCAGCAACCGGCTAAAAAGAAGCCCTTATCTGAGCAGCCCGTGCCCAAAGCGCCGGTTACGCTTATCATTGATATGGCCGATGTAATGAAACGGCTGGAACGCATCAGTCCGGCTTTCGGTTCGCAAAACTCGCCTTACGTGATTCAGAAAGGCAACAAAACGCTGGTGTATTACATTTCAGATCAGGCTGAGGGGCGCAATGCGTTGTATCGTACCACCATTGAGCCTTTTGAGAACAACAAAACTGAAAAGGTGGCAGGTGCAGAGGTATACGGCTACGATATGATAAGCAATGGCAGCCAGTATTATGTATTAGGTAACGGTAATATCTATAAGCTGAATATTGACCAGAACAAGATTGATAAAGTTGACCTGAGCTACAAGTTTAACCGCAGCCTGGCCGGTGAATTTAAACAGATGTTTGACGAGGCCTGGGCCGACCTGGATGAGAATTATTACGACGGCGATTTTCATGGTGTAAACTGGGCGCAGCTGCATAACCAGTACGCCACTTATCTGCCTTACCTGAACAACCGTACCGACCTGCGCCTTTTACTGAATGACTTATTGGGCGAACTCAACTCCTCTCACCAGGGGTTCAGTTCATCAGGCGCCGAGGAGCGTACCAATTTACGCTACCGTACCATGGAAACCGGTATCGAATTTGACAACAACGAGCCTTATAAGGTAACCCGTGTACTCAAGCTCAGCAATGCCGACCACAAAGGCATCAGCGTGCAGCCCGGCGATATTTTAACAGCCGTAAACGGGGTAAATGTAGATAACCAGCAGGACCGTAATTACTACTTTACCAAGCCCTCACTGGATAATGAACTGGAACTGACTTTTACGCGCGGCAGTCAGCCCGTAAAAGTGGTAGTTCACCCGGAGAGTGCGGGCGATTTCAGGGGCAATTTGTACGACGACTGGATTGAGCACAACCGCAAGGAAGTAACCGATAAAAGCAAAGGCCGCATTGCCTACGCCTACATGAAAGACATGGGCGGGGCTTCGCTGGAGCAGTTCCTGGAAGATATGGTAGATGATGCCTACAAAAAGGACGGCCTGATACTCGACCTGCGCTATAATACCGGCGGCAACGTGCACGATGCCGTGCTGAACTTCCTGTCGCAGCGCCCTTACCTGGAATGGCAATACCGCGGCGGGCAGCGCACCGTGCAGCCTAATTTTACGCCTTCGGCCAAACCCATTATTCTGCTGGTTAATGAGCAATCTTTGAGCGATGCGGAGATGACCTCGGCCGGTTTTAAAGCGTTGGGGTTAGGTAAAATTGTAGGTACCGAAACTTACCGCTGGATCATCTTTACCAGCGCCAAGGGCCTGGTGGATGGCTCGGTAGTGCGCTTACCGGCCTGGGGCTGCTATACCCTGGATGGCAAGGACATTGAGAAAACCGGCGTTGCGCCCGACATCAGTGTGGCCACTTCGTTTACCGACCGCCTGCACAATACCGACCCGCAATTAAACCGGGCGATAGAAGAGGCCATGAAAGGATTGAAATAGTTTAACAATAACAGCGTTTAGCTGTTATAACCGGGCAGTACGTATATATTATTATAGGTGCTGCCCTTTTTTATTTTTATAGCTAATTACGCTCAATGATTGATTTAAGCCGCCGTACCAATGAAGCCGAAATTATGGATGATTTCAACCTGCCGGCAGCGGAGCTGAACCCGTTGCTTAAAGGTTTGGGCAACCTCAATGCCTGGTTTGGCGGCCACCGGATGCTGATTGATGCACTCAAAAACTTTCCCGTACAGGCCGGTAACCACATCAGCGACTGGGGCTGCGGCGGCGGCGACGGGCTGAAAGCCATTGCCGCCTGGGCGCAGCAGCAAAACATACCGCTTACCTTTACCGGCGTAGATGCTGCCTCGGCAGCGATCACCTTTGCTCAGAAAGAAACTGCGGCTTACCCAAATATCAGCTACCTGCAATCGGATGTGATGAACCCGGAGCTGCAATTTAAACAGTTCGACATTATCATCTCCAGCCTGTTTACCCACCACTTTGGCGATGAAGAGTGGATTGCCTTGGTGAAGAACATGTACCAATCGGCCAAACGCGGGGTGATCATTACCGATTTGCACCGGCACTGGCTGCCTTACTATGCGGTTAAGTTTTTATCCAGATACATCATCCGCAACAAAATGATGGAGTATGACGGGCCGCTGTCGGTAAGGCGCAGTTTTACCCGCAAGGATTTGCAGCAGTTACTGGCAAAAGCAGGCATTACACATTATAAACTGCAGTGGAAGTGGGCTTTCCGGTGGCAGTTAAGTATTTACAAACAGTTATAACCAATCTTTACAATCCCAAACCTGTACAACATGAAAAAGACACTCTTCACATTCTTATTTATTTGCAGCGCCTGTTTTGCACAAGCACAATCACCTGCTAAAGATGAGCAGCAAGCCGCCGCTATGCTTAAAACCTTTTACATTAGCTACATGTCGGCGTTTTCAGCCACAGATGATACTAATTTCGAGAAAACGCTTAGCTCTTTGAGAAAAAGGTATTGTACATTGAAGTGTCAGCATCAATACAAAAAACTGGCAGCCGCAACAGACGCCGACCCGATTATTAACGGACAGGACAGTGACGCCAAGTGGGCCGCAACATTAGCTGTTAAAAAGCTGCCGTTAAAACCCGATGCCTATGTAGTTTCCTACTACTATGATGAGGAGCAGGAGAACGGCAAAATCCATAAAACCCGTGTTGGCATAAAACTGAAGTTAAAAAAGGTTAACAGCAGCTATCAGATTGCTGAAATCCTGTAATTACCTGTTAATGAAGTTAGCAAATCATAGTTGCAGGGCTAACACTAATTTAATATGTAACCCTTAACTTTGAATATGAAGTTAAGGGTACTCATCCTCATTACAGCCAGTGCGGTAGCCATTACCATTACCATAGTTAATTACTACTTTATGCACCGGTGGTACGATGCCGCCGTTACCTTTGCCGCCAGCTTTGTTACCAGCTTTTTGGTATTCTATTATCTGATTGAAAAATATATCTACTCAAAAATAAAGCTGATCTATAAACTCATCCACAACCTGAAACTGGGTAACGACCTTCGGGATGCTTTGGGCGAGCACATCAGTAACGACCCTATTAACGATGTGGAAAAGGAAGTGAAAGCCTGGGCGCGCGAAAAGAAAACTGAGATTGACGAACTGCGCCGGCAGGAAAAGTTCAGGCGGGAATTTTTATCCAACATTTCGCATGAATTTAAAACTCCTTTGTTCGCCATACAGGGCTATATTGATGCCATTACCGATGATGAACTGGAAGATAAAGACATGGCCATGCAGTTTCTGCAAAAAGCCTCGCGCAATGTAGACCGGCTAAGTTACCTGATTAAAGACCTGGACGAGATATCCAAATTGGAGTCGGGTGAAATTCCTATAAACTATACCAAATTCAAGATCAGCGAACTGATTAAGGAGGTGTTTGAGGGCTTGGAGATGAAAGCCAAAAAGCACCAGATAAAAATGGTGTTTAAGCAAAAGTATGATGAGCCGGTGAACGTAGTTGCCGACCGCGAAAAAATACGGCAGGTACTGGTAAATCTGATTGATAATTCCTTTAAATATGGTAACGAAGGCGGCACCACCTCCGTAAGCCTGTTTGAACTGCATGACCAGGTATTGATTGAGGTAACTGATGACGGTATTGGCATTGAGGAAAAACACCTGCCCCGGCTGTTCGAGCGGTTTTTCCGTACCGAGCTAAGCCGTTCGAGGCAGATTGCAGGCTCGGGCCTGGGGCTGGCTATTGTAAAACATATTGTAGAGGCGCATCAGCAAACCATTAATGTACGCAGTACTGAAGGCCTGGGCTCTACGTTTGGCTTTACCTTGCAGAAGGCCAGGCAATCGGCATTTTCAGGCATTCCGGTACTAAATAGTTAACACTAACTTAACATTGGGTATTGTACCTTTGTTCCAAATCATAAGTTTAACATGTCATTAAACAGCATTTTCCAGTACTTTGTCCCTAAGGATCAAAAAGTATTTTTCCCACTGTTTGAGCAGGCCGCCCATAACGTAGTAGCTATGGCTACCGTACTGGTAGAAGCGGTAAACTCAGGCAACCCTGCTACCCGCGAGGAACTGTACCAACAGATAGATAAACTGGAAAATAAAGGCGACGACCTGACCCACCAGATCTACCTGGAACTGGGTAAAAACTTTATCACCCCCTTTGACCGCGAGGACATTCATGCCCTGGCTACGGCTATTGACGATGTGGCCGATTATATACAAGGCTCGGCCAACCGCATGAGCCTGTACCGGGTGGAGGATATCACTGAACCTATACAGAAGCTGGCCGACCTGATTTTGCAGGCTGCTACTGACCTGGAAAAAGCAGTGCGCGAACTAAGGGACCTGAAAAATGTGCGTAACATTGCCGATTCGTGCATCCGCATCAACAGCGTGGAAAACCAGGCCGATTACGTATTTGACCGTGCTGTGGCCGACTTATTTCTGTATGAGAAGGACGCACTGAAAGTGATCAAATACAAAGAAGTATTAGCTGCGCTTGAAACCGCAACCGATATGTGCGAGGATGCGGCCAACGTAATGGAGTCAATATTAGTTAAAAACGCCTAAGCATTATTTAGCCCCCTAAACCTCCCGATGATCACCCTCCTGCTTGTTGTTGTAATTGCCCTTGCGCTGATATTTGACTTTATAAACGGATTTCATGATGCGGCCAATTCCATTGCCACAGTTGTTTCTACTAAGGTGCTTACGCCCTTTCAGGCCGTAATATGGGCTGCGGCCTTTAACTTTTTAGCCTTCTTTTTAATCAAAGATCATAAAGTGGCTAATACAGTTGCCAAAACCGTGTATGAAAACTTTATTACCATACATGTAATATTGGCCGGTTTACTGGCGGCCATTACCTGGAACCTGGTTACCTGGTGGTTTGGCATTCCTTCCAGCTCATCGCATACGCTGATTGGCGGCTTTGCAGGTGCAGGCATGACCCACGCTATCTTTCTGGGCGTTAACCCGGTAACGGCGGTAAATTTAAACTCCATCCTTAATATAGCCGCCTACATTGTGCTGGCGCCATTTATCGGCTTAATTATCGCTTACATCATCACCATTATTATACTGCACCTCAGCAAGCGTTCGCGCCCGGCAGTGGCCGAACGGTGGTTTAAAAGTATACAGCTTGTTTCATCTGCTGCGCTGAGCTTTGCACACGGCGGTAACGATGCACAAAAGGTAATGGGAATTATTTATGTTACGCTGGTGGCCTCAAAGGTAATTGCCAATGACGCCCACATGCCAGACTGGATTCCGCTGGCTTGTTACAGTGCTATTGCTTTAGGCACCATGTCGGGCGGGTGGAAGATTGTAAAGACCATGGGTAGCAAAATTACTAAGGTAACGCCGCTTGAGGGGGTGGCTGCCGAAACCGCCGGCGCCATTACGCTGTTTATGACGGAGCGTTTGGGTATCCCTGTTTCTACCACGCATACCATTACCGGCTCTATTATCGGCGTAGGGTTAACCAAGCGGGTATCGGCGGTACGGTGGGGGGTAACCTTCAGTTTGGTATGGGCCTGGGTAATTACCATTCCGGTATCGGCGCTTATTGCGGCAACAGCCTACGTTATTATTCACCTGTTCGAGTAAGTTTGCTGCGGCCATTGGCAGCAGTTTTGCTTTGTACCGCTTATGAAAAGAATATACCTCTGCCTGCCGCTGCTGCTGGCGTTCCTGTCGTTCAGCAGCTTTGATACGCGCCCTTTAATGGCAGCCGATCCAACTTCATCGCAAATTACCGCCGCTTTAAAACAAGCTTTGGAGCAGGGCACCAACAAAAGCGTGTCAAAACTATCTGCGTTAAACGGTTTTTTTGGCAATGCAGCAGTAAAGATCCTTTTTCCGCCGGAGGCGCAAAAGGCAGAAAAGACCCTGCGCAAAATAGGCTTCAGTAAACTTTGCGATAACCTGACCCTCTCCCTCAACCGGGCCGCCGAGGATGCAGCCGGCAAAGCTGCCCCCATATTTGTAAATGCCATCAAGCAAATGACGGTGAAGGATGCGGCCGCTATTTTAACCGGCGGACAGGATGCCGCTACCCAATATTTCAGAAATACCACTAACCAGAGCCTAACCGACCAGTTTAAACCGGTTATACAAACCAGCCTCAGCAAAGTAGGCGCTACCAGGCTGTACAGCAGCCTTGCCGCCCAGTACAACCGCATACCGCTTACTTTTAATAAGATCGATCCGGAGCTGGATGACTATGTAACCCAACAGGCTATTAACGGCATTTTTTATCAGATTGCGTTAGAGGAAATCAATATCCGACAGAACTTATCGGCCCGTACCACACCGCTGCTGCAACAGGTGTTCAGCTTTTTCAGCAAGAAAAGTTAAAGCAAATACGGTTTGGGAATTTATAAATTACCAGGCACATCTTTTATTAAATGCTGCCCTGCAGATGTTCTGTAATTACAGAGAATAAAGCCCCCCGCTCCTCACAACGGCAGCTTATAAGGCTTTAATAATCGGTTATGACGACCTCTATGTATTCATCTCTTCCTGAATAGCCCTCAGCAACTCGTTGGCGTGTTGCGAGCCGATGATATACTCCAGCCCGTCGCGGTCGGTAAGGTGGATGGCCTCGTTGCCGGCGGTATAAAAACGGATGGTGCCCTTTTTATGCAGGTTATATACGGGGCTGTTTACAATGTAACCGCTGTAAATGCCTTTTTCGGCTTTTACAATGCTGTTCAAATCAATCTTCACCCGGCGGGCTGTCCATAAACCATCGATTATAATGCTGCCACTCTCTACACAGGTGCTAAAATGCAGCAGGAAACCCATTATAACAGAAATGATGATGATGGCAAAGCCTACCACGGCCATCACATCCCCGTTAGGGTCATGCGAATCGGTAAACACGTACACGGCAAAGCAAAACATGGCCAGTACCAGCCGGATGCTGATGGGTATCCACTCTCGGCCCAAATACTGTTTTTCTACAAATCTCGCTTTACTCATAGTGCTGTTTATCCAGTTCGAATATAGTAACTTTTTGGGTTTGGGCGGTTACCTTGTACCGGTTATCGGCCCGGTAGCCGCCTATCCATATCACCTCGCCGTTGCCGTTTACCAGTATGGGTATACGGCGTTTCAGGCTTAAAGGTATTTTTTGACTAATAAAAAAATCGCTTAACTTTTTGCGCCCTTGCATCCCCAGCGGGTAAAACCAATCGCCCTGCTGCCAGGGGCGCAATATTAAAGGATATTGCAGCAAGGCAGCATCAATTACGGCTACGTTTTTATGCCTTAAAATTTCTGACTGGGTTTGATGCAAAATGTTTAACCGCCTGCCATTGTAATTTACACAAGCAGTGCCTGCTTCAATAATAACCTGGTCTATATCAGCACGTAAAGGTTCTAATAATATCCAATCGCGGTCTAAAGTTAACTGATGAGTAAGCGAGATGAACCTGCGGCCGGGGTGCCGGGTTAATGCACTTAGCAAATCTTCAACTGTTGTTCTGTTAAAGCCATACGGCCTGAGCAACTCCGGCAGCAGCAGGCGCGGAACCGGCAGTTGCCCGATTGCCTGAACCGATAACGCGGCTACGCCGTTTACCCTGCCCCAAACCAATGGCTGCACCTGTGCTAACTGGTATTGCAGCAGGGTTTCCAAATCTTTAAAATGCTGCAGGTTACGCTGAAAGGTATGCTCCAGATCGGGATTTAATTCCTTTAGCTGAGGGATGACCTGGTGCCTTAATTTATTGCGGGCATATTTGACGGAAGCGTTGGAACTGTCTTCGCGGTAAGCTAATTGATGGCGGCTGACTAATTCATCTATCTGCTCACGGGTAAAGCCCAGCATCGGGCGCACCACCCTGCCGTTAACCGGCAAAATACCGTGCAGCCCGGCTATCCCGGTGCCCCGAACCAGGTTAAGCAATATTGTTTCGATGGCATCGTTCTGATGGTGGGCTACGGCAATTACATCATAGCCCTGCTGTTGCCTGACCTGCTCAAACCAGCTATATCTGAGGTTGCGGGCGGCCATTTGAATGGATATTTGATGCGTTTTGGCGTAGTTCAATGTATCAAAGCATGACACATTGAACGGCACTTGCAACTTTTCGGCCAGTTGCCTGCAAAATTGCTCGTCGCCATCAGATTCGCTGCCCCGTAACTGAAAATTACAATGGGCAGTGCCAAAGGTGTAACCGCCGGCCTTAAGCAGGTGCGCCAGCAGTACGGAATCTTTACCGCCGCTCAGGGCCAATAGCACCCGGCTTTGCTGACTAAAAAGCTGGTTTTCGGCAATGAAACGGGTAAAGCTTTCGGGCGGCTGCATGGGCCAAAATTATTTAATTTAATTACCTCAACCAAAAAACTAATTTTGCACCCGGTGAATAAGTATATTATTTCAGGTATGTTGCTGCTGCTTACGCTTGTTGCCCAGGCGCAACGCCGGCCGCAGGGTAACACACCAAAAACAAAGGTCGACTTGGTACAATCACAAAGCAGCCAGGGCATAAAGCGCAATGGCGTGGATGTAATTAAGGTATACCGGGGCACTTTCAAGCAGGATTATTCGCGCCTCACTTCAGACAGTGCGTACTTTTATGCGCAAAATAACGCCTTCGACGCCTTTGGCCATGTGGTGATCAACCAGGGTGATACCTTAAATATTTATGCTGATAAACTTAATTATAACGGCAATACGCATACGGCTATATTAACCAATAATGTGCGCCTGGTAGATAAAGATGCCACCTTAAGCACTAATTACCTTACTTATAATACCGCCACCCGCATTGGCACCTACACCGGCGGCGGCAAGCTGGTTAACAAAACCAATACACTGGTAAGCAAGAACGGCTATTACTTTGCCTTTTCGCGCGATGCGTATTTCAGGTACAATGTGGTATTAACCACCAATGATGCCGTAATTAAAACTGATACCCTGCGGTACAATTCGGGGTCGCGCATTGCTTACTTTTTAGGGCCGAGCCATATCTATGGCAACAAAAATAAAGATACGCTGTATAGCGAGAACGGCACCTATAACACCATTACCGAGCAAGCTTTCTTTGGCCGTAAGAACCGTTACGCGCAAGGCACCAAAATGCTGAGGGGCGACAGCCTTTTTTATGACCGCCTGCGGGGCTACGGCCGCGCCGTGCGCCACGTAACCTTTAACGACCGGGAGCAGAAAATTACCATTAAAGGCGATTTAGGTACTTATTACAATGCGGATGAACGCGCCGTAGTTACCCGAAACGCTTACGTAATTTTAGAAACCGAGCAGCAGGATTCCACCAAAACCGATTCGGCAGCACAGCAGCCAAAGGAAGTTAAGAAAGGAAAGGCGGAGAAAACCGGCAAGACAAAAACCGTTGCCGCTTTACCTGCTACAATTCCAACTTCAAAAGGTAAAACGCCGGCTATTGATACGCTGCAAAACAAAGCTGCCATCACTGACAGGACTGAAAAAACCCGAACCCGCATTGATTCAGTATATATAGGGGCCGATTCGCTGTCTACACAAGTGTTAACGTATAAAGCATTACTGCTGCGACAGGAAAACATGCGGCCCAATAAACTCAAAGATTCGCTGGCCCGGCTGGCTAAAGCACAGCGGGTGCCCCAGTACCTGAAAAGCACCTCTAAATATATTTACAAGCCGCCGGTTGCCGGTGTGGTAACTGATAACCATATTTTGCAGCCCCTGCTGTTCGGCAAGCCCAAACCTTTACCTGTTGATACCGCTAAACAAAAGCAATCTACAGCAGTAGTTTCCAAAAAGCCGGTACCCGCTAAAGTAAGAAAACCTGCCGCGCCGGATTCGGTGTACCTGAACGTAGGGCATAAAGTAACGCTAAGCGATACGTCAAGGATACGCATACTGAGTGCGTATCACCACTCACTGCTGTTTAAATCAGATTTGCAGGCCAAGGCCGATTCCATGTTTTACAGCAGCAGCGACTCCATTATCCGCTGCTATGTTAAACCCATCATCTGGACGCAGGGCTCGCAGCTTTCGGGCGATACCGTATATCTGCAGATGAAGGATCGAAAGCTCAATAATATGGAGCTGTTTCCGAATGCATTTATCGTGAACATTGAGGATAAGGATTCTACCCATTTCAACCAGGTGGCCGGTAAAAAGATGCGGGGCTTTTTTGTGAACAATAAATTCAGCCAGATGTATGTGGACGGCAATGCCGAAACTATCTATTTTAAACGCGACAGCGGCCGTATAACCGAAATGGAACGCTCGCTTACCAGCCGCATTAAGGCAAATTTTAAAAACAACGAGGTAACCAGTGTAGTATGGCTGGTAAAGCCCGAGCAGCGTTACGGGCCAATAAGTAAGTTTAAGGAGGATGAACGGCTGCTTAAAGGCTTTATCTGGCAACCTAAGGAACGGCCGGTATCTAAAGAATCGGTGATTTATGCTTACAGCCGCAGGCAGAACGCCTTACGTACAGCCGCCGGTTCACCTAAAACCAAAGCGCCGCCGGTGAACAAGCCGGCAGCAACGGGTGTAGCTACTACCATAAAGAAAGCTGCTGCCGGTAACAAAATTACGTTGCCTGCTAATATAACGGATAAAATTACACCGGGCGCGGTAGACAGCCTTAGGCGGATGCTCACTAAACCTGCCCCATCAAACGCTGGTAAGGACACTTCCAACCGCAGTAACATCGTACCCTCGGCGCGGGATACAACGCGGGCAAATCCTTAAAAACAGGTATTGAAAATCCCTTTAGAAAACGCCTAACACTCGGGCAAACTGATCGGGATATTAACCGCCAGGCCGCCATCCGAGGTTTCCTTGTATTTGGAGTTCATATCCAATGCGGTTTGCCACATGGTTCTCACTACGGCATCCAGGCTTACTTTGGCCTGGTCGGGGTTACTTTGCAGGGCCAGTTGCGAGGCGGTAATGGCCTTGATGGCCCCCATGGTGTTGCGCTCGATGCAGGGCACCTGCACCAGGCCGCCAATAGGGTCGCAGGTTAGGCCGAGGTGATGCTCCATCGCAATCTCGGCAGCCATCAACACCTGCCGCTGCGAGCCGCCCAGGCACTCGGTTAAAGCCGCTGCCGCCATAGCGGATGACACGCCAATTTCGGCCTGGCAGCCGCCCATCGCTGCGGATATAGTAGCCCCTTTTTTAAATATGCTGCCAATTTCTGATGCCGTGGCTAGAAACTGCAAAATATGGTTGGTGCTATAGCCATCGCAAAAGGCAAGATAATACAGTAAAACAGCCGGTATTACACCTGCCGCGCCATTAGTAGGGGCAGTAACCACACGGCCAAAAGAGGCGTTTTCTTCGTTAACGGCTAATGCAAAACAGCTTACCCAGTCCAGTATATTTTGGAAACCGTTACCGGTTTTACGTACGGCGGCAATCCATTCATCAAAATTATGGTAGCTATAATCCTTTACCAGCCGGCGGTTCAGGCTGGCCGCGCGGCGGGCCACATTCAAGCCGCCAGGCAGGTAACCGGTAGTATGGCAACCACGATAGGTGCACTCTTTGATTACCTGAAAAATATCCAGCAGGCCGGTTGCAGTCTGCTGCTCGGGGCGCCAGGCCTGCTCGTTCTCCATCACCACCTCTGATATTTTCAAGCCGGTTTTACGGCACCAGTGTAGCAGGTCGGCCGCAGTTTCAATGGGGAAAGGCAAATCCACTTCAGGGCGCTGCTGCCCCCCGCCGTCTTCCTTCACCACAAAACCGCCGCCTATGGAATAGTACGTTTCAGACAAGGCTTTGCCGTTGCTCAGCAATGCCTGAAAAGTTACCGCATTAGGGTGAAAGGGCAAACTTTCGTGAAACAGGAACAGCAGGTCATCCTCATAAGAGAATGCCACCTGATGGCTGTTACCCAACTGCAATTGCCGCGTGGTTTTTATATGGTTTACCTTGTCATCAATGCGGTTTACGTCAAACGTTACGGGGTCATCGCCGCTTAAGCCTAACAATATAGCAATATCAGTACCATGCCCCTTGCCCGTTTTAGCCAGCGAACCATAAAGCAGCACCTGTACGCCGGTTACTAATTCCAATACCTGCCTGTCTTGCAGTAGCCGTACAAATTGCTGCGCGGCACGCCAGGGGCCCAGCGTATGAGAGCTGGAGGGACCGATACCTATTTTAAAAATATCAAATACCGAAATTTGCTCTTTTTGCATCAGGGCAAAGTTACGTTTCGGTGCAGAAGTCTGTTGCATTCAGGGATTTATTTTGATCGGGGAGCTATATATGATAACGAAGAAACGGGGTACTTGTTGCGATAAAGAATATACACGTCAACCAATACTTTGTAGAACTAACTAAAAATTCAAATCGTGGGACAGGTAGGATACTTTAAAAACAACACACTTGTATAACCTTTTATTATTTCTTCATTATCTCTATCCAACTGCCTTCATTAACAATTTTTTTAAAATTTTCATTGATATAAGCTGTAATTATTTCATACATTGCTTCAACCTTTTACTCTTATTACAATTTATGTTATGATATTACTTATTGACCTTGATGGGACATTAACTGATACAGCTCATGAAAAATTCAAACCATTAAAAGATGGCTTAAAAGAATTTGGCTTAGAGCAAATCCCCTTATTGCCGGGCGCCTTGGAATTTATCAAAAAAATTAAGAAAAGCAGCGATGAGGCTATTATTGTATCTGATTCTCATCCTAACTATGTGAAAAAAATTTCTGAAGCTATATTTGATTTAGAGCACATAAGTTTATGCGATAAACCTAATACAAACAAAGTAAAAGAGTATCTTTTGACTAGAAGCTATCTCATAAATGAAAGAATGACTTTAAAAGGATCATAGAACAAGCTAAAAGGACAAAGGCTTTAAAGTTTTCCTCATGATACTCGTATCTGACCACCGTTCTGCGGTAATTGAATAACCAGGCAAAGAAGCGCTCTACCTTCCACCTTCGCTTGTACCTTTTCAGTTTTCTGCCATCCTGCGTTTTTTTCTTTTTGCGGTTATCCCGGTGTGGGGCAATAAGGTCAGTGCCTTGTTCTTTCAGCCGCTCGTCCAGCGGGTCTGAGTCATAAGCCTTGTCCCCAATGAGGCGCTCAGGATGCGGAATAATAAAGCGTTCTTCCAGCGTTTTCTCTACCAGTGTTACCTCATGCGGGGAAGCAGAGTGGACTGAGATAGATAATATAATACCAGCAGCGTCTGTGATTGCCATGATCTTGGTGCCTTTACCTTTCTTAGTTTTTCCCACCAGTAGGCCCCCTTTTTTGCCATACAGAAGGTTCCATCTATATAGCATTCACTCAGGTCTACACCGCCACGCTCATACAGGTCAGTGGCCAGCGTCTCGATAATAAGCGTAAACACCCCGCTCTTGACCCAGCCCTGGAACCTGCGGTGGCAGGTCTGGTAAGGCGGATAGCGGTCAGGCAGGTCCTTCCAGGGCGCCCCTGTCCGAAGTATCCATAGCACCCCTTCCATCACTTCACGCTTGTCCCGCCAGGGCCTGCCTTTACCATCTGTTCGCCTGATGCCCTCTGGTACCAGGTCTTTTATCTTCTCCCATTGCTTCTCATTTAGCTCACTCATATGGCAAACTTACTGCTTTGTCATTTATGAGATAACTTCTAAATACCATAGCCTTGAACCATACTATCCAAACATTAATCTAAACAAAGACGATTTCTTAGTGATAGGCGATACTTGGTTGGATATCGAAATGGGACGCGCTTTAAACGTTCCTACAGTATTAACATCATTTTATAAAGATACAAATACTGAAAATAGGGACGGAATAGGACA
The DNA here is from genome assembly GCF_965200995.1 of Mucilaginibacter sp. Classification (GTDB taxonomy): domain Bacteria; phylum Bacteroidota; class Bacteroidia; order Sphingobacteriales; family Sphingobacteriaceae; genus Mucilaginibacter. Next base: position 816,735 of record NZ_OZ241743.1, read on the forward strand.
GGATTGGAAACAATTAAAAAGTGGAGCTACATATTGTATAAGTAAGTTTGATGAAATATTTGACATTATAGGTGATCCAACAAAAAAACTACTCGCAGTGGAAAGTATATTTTTAGATGTTAACTCAAAGGCATCAGTAAAATTTAAGACGAACAAATATCATGATAGATTGATTATATACAGATCACTGGGGCGTCAACAAGGTGGAGAATGTGATAAGTATGCAGTTGCAGATAAATACTTTGAATTTCACAGAGCGGATCGGTCACACATTTTGCTGGACAAATTATCAAAGGCTACCTCTAATTACATTCTGCATGTTCAAGAAAGCATGCCTAACCTAAAATGGGATTTTTTTAGCTACGTTTCAGATAAGGCAACGACACAACCACCGAATAAACTTCTAAGGTTGTTTGAATTAATTGACACTAACATACCTAAAATTAATTTAATATGTTGGTCTGATGATATTACTGGTAGCATCAGAAACCAAAAAGATTATCGTAGCCGGGTTGATTTTGTTGATCAATATGTGTTCATAGATAAGCAGCATACTTTGTTAAACAAAAATGTAATTATTATAGACGACCAATTTACTACTGGAGGAACTGCGCAATCAATATGCAAAAAGCTAACACAAGAAGGAGCAAAAAATATCCTCTTCGTAACACTATTCTATTTAATTTCAATAGTTGAAAGCGAAAAAGTATGCCCTCATTGTAGCACTAAGCTTCAAGTGAAAATAAAGAGAAGTGATGGAACCAAATTCCTGTCTTGTGTGCCAAAAAAATTTGGGGGCAGAGGTTGTGGAAATTTCATTCAAAATATTCAATAGATGAATAATGTAGTAATTAGAAATGTAGCACTCCTGCAATTAAAGGGTATTGGGCCAGCCTTTGTGAAAAGAATCCCTAATGATGACTTACTTAAAAATGTTCATTTGATTCAACAAATCAAATATTTAACTGCAACTGGAGGTAAGCAATTCGATGAAGATGCAATTAAAAATGCAATTGATACAGCTCATAAAATTATGTTTACATGCCAAGAACGGAACATTAACATACTGGATATACAAAACGATGATTATCCACCATTATTAAGAGAACTTAAAGATGCACCGCCTTTACTTTATTGTAAAGGTAACATGGCTCTTCTAAAACAGAAAACCCTTTGTATCATAGGAACAAGAGAGCCAAACGAAAACGGAATAAAAATAGCAGAAAGGGCAAGCTCTTATTTTAACAATTTAGGTTGGTGCATTTGCAATGGTCTTGCAAAAGGAATTGATGAAGCTGCAATAATGTCAAACGGCCTAATACGCCGCAATATTATTGGTGTTGTAGCAGGAGGATTGGATTACGACAAGAAAACATTACTCAAAAGCACTACCATAAATGCAGAAAGAGTCATAGAAAAAGAAGGTATATTAGTGTCTGAGATACCACCTGGCAAGAAGGAAGATACTTTTAGTGTTGTAAAATCCTGCCGGATACAAGCTGGCATATCCAACGGAATCTTAATCGTTCAAAGCTCTTTAGATGGTGGTTCGAAATTTTCCACAAAAGCCATTTGTGAGACTAATAGACCAATTGCAGTAATTAATCCAATCAAATCAGACTTCGATGAACAAACATACAGTGCTAATAAAGAATTAATTTTAAATCAAAAACACGGGTTATCAAAATTCACTGATTTGAAAATTACTGCTGTACAACACTGCAATATTTTAGCTATAAGCAGTAGACATGACTATAGCATTTTAGAACAAGCTATGACTAAGAATAAAAAAATATATAATTACTTATTTAATTAGTTTTTAACCCTTCATTACCCGTATTCTACTGCCCTTCCAATCCGGAAACAGCAAACGGTCGTTGCTGATGCCTAAGTGCTTGTCGGCTACCTCACTAAAAACGCTCCTAAAGTCGGTGGTTACGGCTAAATCGCGGCCATCTTCCAGGTTCTCAATGGCTAAAGGCTGTACTTTGCCATGTACCTGTCCGCCGTTGGTATTATTGCTCAGAATGAAATTGCAGGAAGCGCGGCCGTGGTCGGTGCCGCCGGTACCATTCTGGTGTACGGTGCGGCCAAATTCGGTCATGGTCATTACCGTTACCTCATCCTGGTGTGCCTCCAGGTCATTCCAGAAAGCCATCATACTGTTGCTCAGGTCGGTTACGTTACTGGCAAACACACCTTTAGCGTTGCCCTGGTTGAAGTGCGTATCCCAGCCGTTAGATTCGGCAAAGGCCACTTCCAGCCCTACATCCATTTTAATGAGCTGGGCAATCTGCTTTAAAGAGTTGCCTAATGCGGTGTTGGGATAAATGACGTTGTTAGCCGGTTTGTAATTTTTCAAATCGGTTTTCTGCAGCATTTTCATGGCATCAAAGCTTTCCCTGCCGGTTTGCCTGAGCAGGCCGGTTGAGGTTTGATCATATAAATCCTCAAAGCTTTTAGCCGCCAGGTTAGCGCCGGCAGGGTTGCCACGCATCTGTATGGCAAAATCCTGCAGGTTGCTCACGGCCAGCGCCGGGTTATCGCCATAAAAAGAACGGGGCATGGCCGAGGTCATACTTACGGCGCTGAACGGTGTAATGGCATCATGCCCTAACAAGCCTACTGCCCGGTTAAGCCAGCCGCTGGCGGTGCCTTTATTGAATGGCGTGCCCGATTCCATGTAATCCTGCGCATCAAAATGCGAGCGGGTAGTATTGGGCGAACCGATACCATGCACAATGCTCAGCCGCTTTTCGCGGAACATCGGCTCAAACGCCTTCATAGCCGGGTGCAGCCCGAAGCGGCCGTCCAGGTCAATCAGCGCCGCATCTCCTGCGTTCTTCGCTGCCGACATCATCAGCGTGGGCCGTGCCTGCTGCAGATAGGTGTCGCCAAAAGGCGTAACCGCCATCAGCCCGTCCATTGCGCCGCGCTGAAATATGCAGACCAGCGTTTTGCGCTTTTTATAAGGCGATATAATTTCATTGCTGGCTGCTGCCGCCTCGGCCAGAAAGCCGGGGATGCCGCCTATTAAGCCCACCCCGAAAAGGGCCAGGCCGCCTGATTTTAAAAATGCTCTTCTGTTTAACATTGCGCTGTTCTCCTTTTATAGAAGCTACTTAAAAACTAAAAACGCGTCATTGCGAGGTACGTGCTTCATCCAGCCCCCTCTAAATCTCCCCCGGAAGGGGAGACTTTTGATTTGTTTTCTTTCAAAGCCCTCCCTGCCGGGGAGAGTCTAGGTGGGGCTTCTCCGCAATGACGAAGTGTGATTATATGATTCCAAATTATCCCCCAATACATCAACGCCGCTGATATTCGGGTGACCCGATAATCACACCCACCACCTGCGACAGCATGGAGTTGTTACCGCTGGCGTTTTGCATGGCTATAAAATTTTTCTGGTTGCCTTTACCTAAAGCCGGCTTTACTTCTGCACCGGCTGCAGGCTGCATTGCGGCGGCAGGAGCCGGAGTTTGTGCATTGGCGGCACTTACTTTGCCCGCCAGTTCAGGGTCGTTTAACAGGGGGGTAAGCCGCTGTATGGTACTTTCCAGGTTACGCTCCGGCATCATCAGCTTGCTGTAAATCATTAAGGCCTGCTGTGCACTTTCCGGCTCGTGGTGCTGGTTAAGCGCTGCAAGGTCAATCTTTACACCGGGTATACGGCCCGAGGCCAGCGCCAGCCCGAAATTCATGCGGGTAAGCAACGAGCCGGTATTGATCCAGTATTGTCCCTTATCCGGAAAGCCGGTTGGGGCCTGGTAATAGTATTTCTTTTCGCCCATCTTGGCCACCCAGTTGTACAACTGGTAAGGCTGGTTAATAGTGGCGTTCAGGCTGCGTACCGCACCAATGGTGAGTTCAAACGGCGATTTGGTTTTTTCGCGCAGGGCGTTGCTGCTCCAAAACTCGGGGGCGCTTACCATGGTAACCAGTACCGCTTTAATATCACCATCATTTTCCTGAAAAGCACGGGTCATTTTATCAACCAGCGCTTTAGGCGGGTTATCGCTCACAAAACGCACGGCCAGTTTGCGGGAAATAAATTGTGCCGTAGCCTGCTGATGTGCCAGCAGGTTCAGCAAATCTACCCCTTCCTGGTAACCGTTACTGGTAAAGTGATGCCCCAGCACCACCTTTTCACCTTTATCGTGCCGGTTGATGTTGAAAAAGAAATCACCCTCGTGCACAAAGCCTTTCTGTTGTAACTGCTCGGGCGTAAAGCGGTTCAGGAAAACCTGCGCACCATTGCCATACGTACCCATTGGGGCAATAGACCACCCGGTAAGCACACGGGCCGCCTGGGTTACGTCCTGCTGGCTGTAGCCGCCATCTACCCCAAGGGTGTGCAGCTCCATCACCTCGCGGGCATAGTTCTCGTTCAGCCCCTGCCCCGCCCTGGCTTTTTTAGCTTTGGCAATGGTGGCTGTTACGATGCTGTCGCCCTGCATTACAGCCATATGGTTGCTGCGCATCAGGGCATTCATCACCGGGGTGCGACTGCCGGGGGCCGAACTGGTAAAATTGTCGAGATAATACAGCATAGCCGGGGCTTTGGCGGTAGCCAGCAGCAAATTGCCAAACTTACCCAGGGCATTGGGCCGTATCACATCGCGTTCATAGTCGGGGATGAACTGCGCACAATCGTTTTTGGTAATGGATACATTGAAGTGATTGAACCAGAAGTCGGCCATTACTTCCTGCAACTGGTTATGGGTATAGGCGGCCCTTAATACCTTTTGGTTGATAAACTGCCGGAACAGTTCCTGCTCGGGCTTGTAACCCTTTTGCTGCATATATACCTGCAGCGTATCGCGGTAGGCCTTGCGGCCGGCGCTTTTCACCGAATCTTTATTGATAAAGCCATCCTTTACGGCCATGCGAACCAGCTGCCCCTGCTTGGGGTAGGTTTCGGCAATCTGGCTGTTGCTTAACTTTAAGGCATCGTACTGACTGAGTACCTGATTTAATGAATCATCAGCCAGCCCGGCATCCAGCTGTTGCTGAAACCAGTTTTCCAGACCCTCATGCACCACTTCATCTACCTGCCCCGGCGTAGCGCCGTAAGTGAACCGGCTGAGCAGATGTGCAACGGCCTGCCGCTCGGTTAAGCCTTGTTTTTTGTATGGAAACTTCACAGCCTTGTACCATGCCTCATTAAAAAAGGAGGATAACAGCATAAACCCACCCAAAAGCAGCAGTATGGCAACACTGTATCTTAAACCCTTTATCATGGCAGATCGTTAATAAAAATATTTTTCATTGGGTATGACGGTAAATCAGCTGATAGGTTTAAATTATAGCATCTACCTGCATTTTTTATTTTGATTTTCAGCGCATTACTGCTTAACCTTATCCAAATTTAAACCATTTGAAGTTAACTGCCGTCGTACAGAAAGTTTAAATAATCATTATACCATGAAAAATTTAAAGTTATTATCAATAGCCTTTGTGCTGCTTTTGCACGTGCAGATACCTTTGCGCAAATTGTAGTTCGGGTACGCCCGGCCAGGCCCAGAACCGCGTGCTGTTTGGGTTGAGGAAGACTGGGTGCCCAGCGGCAACCGTTATGTTTGGCATGGTAGTTATTGGGCTGCACCACCCCGCCCGAGAGCGGTGTTCATATCCGGTCACTGGCGTTACAACCGCCGTGGTTAAGTTTGGATTCCGGGCCATTGGAGATAAATAAGAAAGCCGTGTGGTACTCCGCACGGCTTTTTATTTAAAAGTCAACTAAAATTTAGTTTGTCATTTCGACCGCAGGGAGAAATCTTCTGCCGCATACCGGCTGCCTGAAGAAGATTTCTCCCTGCGGTCGAAATGACAAGTTTCTTCTTTTCGCAATAACACACAAACTTCATCTATCAGCCTACCTGCTTCCGGTAGAAATCTGCATCGGGTTTACGCCAACTGACTGGCCGCGGGCTGCTCCGCCGCGCTGCTTGAACACCTGGAATTTTGAAGGTGAAGGCAATTTGCCCCAATAGTTATTGCTTTCGTCAATATCGGCGGTTTCGCGCAGCGGATCTAACTTAATAGAAGCCACTTCTTTGTCCTGCACGTAGAACTTAGAAGCTGTTCTTTCGTTCAGGCGCCAAATCTGGGCCGGAATGCGGTCTACCATTTTGGTACCGTCCTTAAAGGTAAACTCCACAATAATCGGCATTACCAAACCGCCTTTATTGCTAAAATTCAGCTCATAAAAAAATTTATTGCTGTACTGCCCGCGCTCGGCATCGGTAAAATCGGCCTGGGTAGCAGGGCTGGCCGGTGGTTGCTGCGCTTTAGCCATACTGGTAAACTTGGCCGTATCTACGGCAGCCAGGCCACGGTCATACTTCCAGTAAAAATCGCGGGTAGCGGTATCGCGGTCGGTATAAAACTTAATGTTCTTGTCCTCGCGGTTACGTATCTTGGAAATATCATCAAAAGTATTTACAGAAGGCGTAGCTACCCGGCTGTTAAAGCCGCCGTTGCCACGGCCGCCGCCAAAGTTAACTGTATTACCTTTGCTCAGGTCGGCCTTACCTACGCGAACAGAATCCAACGAAATATCAACGGGATCGGTACCATAGAACCAGCCTCTCCAGAACCAGTCCAGATCCTCGCCGCTGGCATCTTCCATAGTGCGGAAGAAATCGGCGGGCGTAGGATGCTTGAAGGCCCAGCGTTTGGCATACTGTTTAAAGGCATAATCAAATAGCTGGCGGCCCATAATGGTTTCGCGCAGCATATTTAAGCCGGTGGCCGGTTTAGAATAGGCGTTGGGGCCAAAGCGCACAATATTTTCCGAATTGGTCATTACCGGCTCCAGCTCATTTTTAGGCAGCTTCATGTAATCCACAATGGTGTAGGCGGCTCCCTTTTTTGAAGGGAACTTATTGTCCCACAGTTCTTCTGCCAGGTATTCTAAAAATGAATTCAATCCTTCATCCATCCAGGTCCACTGGCGCTCATCGCTGTTCACAATCATCGGGAAGAAGTTGTGCCCTACTTCGTGAATGATCACGCCGATCATACCGTTCTTGGTGCTTTCGCTGTAGGTGCCATCCTTTTCGGTGCGGCCATAGTTAAAGCAGATCATCGGGTACTCCATACCGTTGGAGGCTTCCACGCTTTGGGCTACCGGGTAAGGGAAAGGAATAGAAAAATCAGAGTAGGTCTTGACGGTATGCGCAATGAGGCGGGTAGAATAACGGCTGTACAGGTTGTAGGCTTCTTTACCATAGTAGCTCATGGCCATTACCTTTTTACCTTCTACGTTTACGCCCATGGCATCCCACACAAATTTGCGGGAAGATCCCCAGGCAAAATCGCGCACGTTGTTGGCCTGAAATACCCAGGTCTTTTTTGCAGTGCTGGGGTTAACTTCTGTTCTTTTAGCCTCGGCTAAAGTAACCACCTCTACCGGTACTGCCGAATTGCGGGCCTTTTGATAACGGGCCAAACGCTCAGGACTTAATACCGCGCTGTAATTGATACACTCGCCGGTACCGCCGATGATGTGGTCGGCAGGTACGGTCATTTGTACATGGAAATTACCAAAGGTAAGGGCAAATTCGCCCCGGCCGGTAAACTGGTGGTTTTGCCAGCCCTGAAAATCGCTGTACACGCACAGGCGCGGGTACCACTGCGTCATGGTAAACAGGTAGTTCTTATCTTCGGGGAAGTACTCATAGCCACCACGGCCGCCAAAGGCCAAACGGTCAGATATTTTATAGTTCCAGTTTACATTAAACACAAAACGCTGCCCGGGCAACAAGCGGGCGGGCAGGTTAACGCGCATCATGGTTTTGTTAACTACATAGCTCAGTTTTTTTCCGGTGGCATCGGTAAGCAAGGTAATTTTATCGCCATAACCATTATCCTCATTGCTGATGGCAGCACGCTCCAGCTGGGCTACGCCGGCACGGCCGCGCGGCATGGTAGAGCTGCTCTGGTAATTGGCGTTATCTTTATTGCTGTGCTCATTTTCGTCCAGCTGCAGCCAGATGTAATCCAGCGCATCGGGCGAGTTATTGTAGTAGGTAATGGTTTCGCTGCCGGTGAGCTTCAGGTTCTTTTCGTCCAGCTCACACTTGATGTTGTAATCGGCACGCTGCTGCCAGTATTTGGCACCGGGAGCACCGCTGGCAGTACGCTGCTCATTGGGCGTGGTGAGTATAGTGCCCAACTGTTCAAACTTATTACCGTGATTGCTCCCCGGATTATTTTGAATGTCCTGTGCAATGCCCAGCTGCCACACACTAACAGATAAAATTGCAGTAGTAAGTAACTTTTTGTTCATATAAAAGCGCTAATTAGCTATTCAGCGTATAAATTTAATTTTCTTTTATTGAAAAGGCCACCTTTCTATCGCCATTTTTACAGAAAGTGCAAAAACTCCCGAAGAAAGAAACAATATCCAGTCGCGCCTTTTAATTTTAATGGCGTTAATAAATAAAACTGAAGCTGATAGTATAAAGGCAACAACCACAATCTGCCCGGCTTCCAAGCCCACATTAAAGCCAAACAAACCTAAGCCCAAAGCCTGATCTTTAGCCAGCATCAGCCGGATGGCATTGGCAAAGCCCATCCCATGTATCAGGCCAAAACCCAGCGCCAGGTAGTAATTAATTTTTGCGCTGCGCCCCTTTTTATTGAGCTGCACTAAATTGTTTACTGCTGTAATTACAATGGTACACGGAATTAAGAACTCTACCCATTTACCCGGAAAGCGAATAACATCCAGAACGCTAAGCGCCAGCGTAAGCGAATGGCCGATAGTGAAAGCAGTAACCAGTATCAGTACCTGCCTGATATCTTTAATGATGTACACGGCCGCCAGCGCCAGTACAAACAGCTGATGGTCAAGCGCATCAATGCTGATGATGTGCTCCCAGCCCAGCTTGAAATAAAACAGAAAATCAGACATGCGCTAAATTGGCTATTGAAAGCGTTAAATTTAACCGTTTTTATTCACTAAAATCATAATCAGTTATAATGCCTGTTCTGCAACCCTTACTGTTATTAGCCCTGCTGGCAGGCCTGCCTGCCCCTGCAAAAAAAACAAGTGCGGCAGCGCTTCATCCGCTGCATGTAAGCACCAGCGATATCAGCTACAACAACGCCGACCATCAGCTGGAAGTGGTTTGTACCCTATATACCGATGATTTTGAAACGGCGCTGGCCAAACAATATAAAACCCGTACCGACCTTACCCGCCCGGATATGCACGCCGCCATGGAAACGCTGATTAAAAAGTATGTAGCCAGCCACGTGCTCATTAAATCGGGCAGCGCACCGGTGCCGTTAAACTGCCTGGGGTATGAGATAGAACGCGAAGCGGTAAACGTATATCTTGAATCGGCACCGATGCCGCCGGTAAAAAAAGCCATTGCCGACATCAGCCTGCTGTACAACCTGTATGACGACCAGATTAACATTGTCCACATTACGGTAAACAAGGTTCGCAAAAGCACAAAGCTGGATTACCCGGACACGCGGGTAGTGCAGGATTTCTGACCTATAATTGAAACTATTTAACCTGTTACCTTACCTTAAAAGGCGTAAATCGGCCATAAAAAGCTTTAAGTTGCTGATTCCTGTTTATAAACTGCACCTGCAACACAGGCGGAAAGGCGGCATTCTCAGCATATAGCGCCTGCTACAGGTGTTCACGTTCACGGTGGTGTGAACACCTGTGAACACCCGTGAACGCTGACATATCCGTGTCAGCAGAAGAGATGGTATGTGCCTGCAACCTGTTATTGTACCTGCATAATTTTTGCGGCCCACTTCTCCAGTATAGCTACCAGTTCGGCCAGTTTAATGGGCTTGCTCAGGTAATCATTCATCCCGGCAGCAATGCAGGCTTCCTTATCCTCCGCCATGGCATTAGCAGTCATGGCAATGATTACCGGCTGTCGGTCGGCATGCTGCCTGATAAACTGCGTAGCCTCCAGGCCATCCATTTCGGGCATCTGCACATCCATAAATATAAGGTGGTAATACTGCTTTGCCACAGCATCCATCACCTCATGGCCCGTAGCGGCAATGGTGGGCTGATATCCCATTTTCCAGAAGATGTGCATGGCCAGCTTTTGGTTAATGGCATTATCTTCGGCTATTAAAATCTGCATAGGGTGGTGCAGGGCAAAATCAGCCGGTAACTGGCTGCGCCCTGCCCTTACGGCCGGCTCTTTAACCTCGCTGTTTTTAAGCAGCTCAATTATATGATGATGTAACTGGTAATGCTTTGCCGGCTTGGATAATATCGCATTAAATAAATGCGCCTCCTGCCTGCTCTGCTCGTTACCGGCCGAGCTTAATAATATAATTTTTATATCCGCCCTGGTCTGCCGCATCCTGCGTGCCAGTTCGATGCCGTCCATTTCCGGCATGTTCATATCAGATATAATGAGGCGTATGCCGGGATTAGCGGTTAGCAACTGCAATGCTTCTGCACCAGACGAAGCTATTACAGGTGTAAACTTCCACTGGCGCAACTGGTTATACAATATATTACGGTTGGTGGCATTATCATCTACCACAAGTATCTGCTGGTTTTCAAATGCAGCGGTATTTAAATTTACATAAGTACGGGCAGGCTTGCTGCCGGGCCTTACCATAATACTGAAGCTAAAAGTTGTACCTGCGCCGGGGGCGCTCTGTACGTTGATTTTGCCGCCCATAAGCTGCACTAATTTCTCGCTGATGGCTAACCCCAAACCTGTACCGCCATATTTACGTGTGGTGCTGGAATCAACCTGTGAGAATGCCTTGAACAGGCGGCCCAGCTTATCTTCGGGAATGCCGATGCCGGTATCGCGCACATCAAACAGCAGCTCCACCTCCGCTGCGGTTACAGCTTTCGCGCTCACGCCTATAAACACTTCGCCCTGCGAGGTAAATTTAACCGCATTACCTACCAGGTTCAGTAAAATCTGCCGCAGGCGCAAGGCATCAGCAATTACCTGCGGCGGCACATTGGGCTCAATCTGGTATACCAGATCGAGGTTAAGCTGCGAGGCCTTTTGTGCAAAGATGTCCAGCACGCCTTCCACACAATCGCGTACATCAAAATCCTGCTCATCCAGTTCCAGGTTGCCCGATTCTATTTTAGAAAAATCAAGTATATCATTAATTACCGTAAGAAGGGCATCGCCGCTGGTAATTATGGTTTCGGTATAATCCTTCTGTTCCGGCGTAAGCGGGGTGTGTGCCAGCAAACTGGCCATACCAATTACACCATTCATGGGGGTACGTATCTCGTGGCTCATGGTGGCCAGAAAAATACTTTTGGCTTTGTTGGCATTTTCAGCCTCCTCACGGGCCTGCTCGGCCTGCCGGCGCGAATTGCCCTCTTCTACCGTAAGCTGAGCCAGCCTTTCCGTACGTTCCCTTACCTGCGTTTCCAGGCGCCGCTGCTGCTTTCTTACCGCATTGATACGTATTCTGAAAACCGCATATATCCCTCCAAAAACCAGCAGTAACATTAACACATCAAACCACCAGGTAAGCCAAAACGGCGGTACAATAATAATTTTCAGCGGTTTGGTTACCGGCGACCACTGCCCTGAGCTATTGCGATACTTGAGTTTGATGACATATTTGCCGGGCGGCAAATTAGTATAGGAAGCCGTATTCCGGCTGCCAATCATGTTCCAGTCCTTATCAAAATTTTCCAATTGATAAGCGTAGGCCTTCTTATCGGCCGAAGCATAATCCAACGCCGCAAATTCAAAGGAAAATACCGATTGCTTGTATGTAAGCCGGAGCTGCCGGGCATCTGTAATATCACTTTTAAGCAACGAGGAGCTATCATTGCTATTAGCAGGAACAAGCGGCTTGTTAAATACCTGGAACGATGTAATTACCAATGGCGCAAAGGCCGATGGTTTAGCTATTTGCTTTGGAAAGAATGCGTTAAAGCCGTTCACTCCGCCAAAGTACATACGCCCATTATGCGCTTTTAAGGCCGAATGCAGCTTATATTCATCACCTTGAAGCCCGTTTTCGGTGGTATAATTGGTAAATTTTTCGCTTTTGGGGTCCATCTTTGAAAGCCCCCCATTGGTGCCGATCCATAGCTGTCCCTCATCATCCTGCCTGATGCTGTAGATAACTTCGCTGGCCAAACCATTCTTGGTTAAATATACCTTGAAATGCCCGGTTTCAGGCTCAAACAAATTAAGCCCGGCAATGGTTGCCAGCCAAAGGCGCCCTTTACTATCCTCAATAATATCCGTAACTCCGTTATTGCTGATACTGTTTTTTGTATCACTGTGCTGGTACCTGATAAAAGTGCCGTTGGCCGGGTTAAACCGGTTTAACCCGCCATCGGCTGTACCTATCCATAAGTTTCCCTGGCGGTCCTCCAGCATGGAATACACCTGGTTGCTGCTGACAGAGCGGGGATTGTTAATGTTAAACCTATAATGCGTAAAAACGCCTGTTTCAGGGTCGTAACAATCAAGCCCGTTGTTGTAGGTGCTCAGCCATGTTTTACCATTACGCGCATGTATCAGATAATAAATATTATTGCCGCCCAGGCCCCGAGGCTTTGCCGCATCGTATTTGAAATTTTTAAAAGTTTGTGTTTTCAGATTGTAAACGCTCAGCCCGTCTCCCCAGGTACCAATCCACAAGTTACCGGCGGCATCTTCTTTACTGACCAGCACATAATTACCGGTAATGCTGTTAGCCTTACCCGGCTGCTTTTTAAAGGCAGTAAACGTACCATTTTGCGGATCAAACCTGTTCAGCCCGCCGCCGTCTGTTCCTACCCATATCTTTTGATTATGATCTTCATACAGATCTAAAACAAAATTATTTGACAGGCTTTCGGGCGATGAGTTATGCTGGTATAATGGAAAACTGGCAGTACTTTTTTTAAACAGGTTTATACCACCACTATACGCGCCTACCCACATGTTACCGCTGCGGTCGCGGCAAATGGAATAGACCGAGTTGCCATTGAGGCTGTTAACATCCACTTCATCGTGCTGATAGTTATAAAACTTACCGGTACGGTAGTCGCGCACACTCAGGCCGCCGTTTTCGGTACCTATCCACAGGTTACCTTCCGTGTCTGCAGCGGTACAGTATATGGTATTGCTGGATATACTGTTACTATTTGAGCCATCCTTAACAAAATGACTAATGAACGTTTTCTTGCCGGCATCAAACAGAAACAAGCCATCATCCTGGCTGCCCAGCCAAAGCTGATGCCGGGCATCTTCAAAAATAGACTGCAGATTATCACTTGCACCCGCAACGCCTTTATGCCGCGGGTATGGGTAGTGGCTGAAATTTTGTAGTTGCCGGTTATATAAGTTTAACCCTCCTTTACCTGCCCCCACCCAAAGGTTGTTTTTTGAATCTAAACAAAGCGCCCGTACGTTATTGTCTGTAACGCTTGCCGTATCACTATCCTGATGCGCATGGTGCCGAAAGATGCGCCGCTTCAGGTCATACTCATCCAAACCGCTGTTTTGCGTACCAATCCACAGGATTTGCCTGGCAGCATCTACCGCCAGGCGATTTATCACGTTACTTGAAAGCGAGTTTGCGTTACGGGCATTGTGTAGATACCTGATGAACCGCCCTGTTTTGCGTTCAAAGCGGTTAAGGCCATTTTGTGTAGACAGCCATAAATCACCATTGGCATCTTCGGCTATATCTGAAACACTATTGTTGCTGATGGAACCGGTATCTGTAATCACAGACCGGTAAATGGTAAAGCGGTATCCGTCGTAGCGGTTTAAGCCGTTGCGTGTAGCTATCCATATCAGCCCCCGGCTATCCTGCAGTATACGGTTCACGTTAATCTGCGATAACCCTTCTCCCGTACCCAGGTGAGAGAACCTGAGGCTTTGCCGTTGCGCCTTAAGGGCCACAGGAAAGCTTATGCACAGAAAAAATAAAATGCACTTTACCTTTACTACCATATTAAACAGCACCGGCTTACGGCACCCGCATACATACCGGCTAAAAAAATTAAATGTGAAGTATTTAGAAGCTGTTTAAAAATGATTCTAACCATTACTATTGCCAATCGTCATTGCGAGGAACGGGCGCCATCCTCAACTTACAGAGCGGACATACCCGTCGGGGATTGCTTCGTTCCTCGCAATGACGCGCTTTTTTACTCGTTTTTAAACAGCCTCTTAGAAAACAGGTTTATATGCGCTGTATACGGTTACGGCGCCTGTAAGTTACTTGTTTATGCTGATACCAGTCAGATCACCTGTTTAGTAACGCCAATAAGTGTATAAAAGCAAGGCCCCGGTGTTATCACCGCACCACTTTAAAACATGGTGGTACGGTGATAATACCTCAGGCGTTCGGCAGCACTAAAACCGCATTAAATAATACAACTAAAAGCTCTAAAAAGTGTAAACCCTGTGTTTTTGTAAAATATTGACTATCAGAAATTTAAATGCAATATTTTTTGAAAAGTGTAAACTTTGCCTTTACACTTTTCAAAATGGCTAAGGGAGGTATATTACCCTTAGCCGGAAGGCAGCAATCAACTTATTTTCAGCATCCGCCAGGCAGGTATACGGCTTGTTCTGCCTGTGTTCTTTACCCCGGTGCCGGTGCTGCCCGTGGGGCGCAGAGATCAGTTTAGATGATGTAAATACAGTCATCTCAACTTAAAAAGTCTTCCGAACACCTATGGTTAAGGCCGGGGCATTAGCAGTTAAAATAAGCTTCAGGCAATTAATTGGCTGCCACTGGCTTAGGCTGCTCTTTGCGGGGCAGCATTTCGGCACGTTGGGCAGTATTGTATACCAATGAGGCTACAACAGTAGCGGCTTGCTTCAAATCATCTTCTACCAGGCGGTCATACGTATCCTGGTTGCTGTGGTGGGTACGGGCGAAGTAATCCATCGGGTCCTGAATAAACTGGAAACCGGGAATGCCTGCCGCATCAAACGCTACATGGTCTGTACTGCCGGTGTTGCGGATGGTAAGCGTGTTAGCTCCCAGATCGGTAAACGGCTCCAGCCAGGTTTTAAATATCGGCGCCACGGCTGCATTACCCTGCAGGAAAATGCCACGAATTTTACCGGTGCCATTATCCAGGTTATAATAGGCCGACACTTTTTGCTGCTCCGGCTTAAAGCCATCTTTAACGTTACCGTAATGAGCGTTCACATACCCGCGCGAGCCAAACAAGCCCTGCTCCTCCGAGCTCCATAACGCAATACGAATGGTACGCTTTGGTTTAAG
Source organism: Mucilaginibacter sp. (assembly GCF_965200995.1). Taxonomy (GTDB): domain Bacteria; phylum Bacteroidota; class Bacteroidia; order Sphingobacteriales; family Sphingobacteriaceae; genus Mucilaginibacter. Next base: position 831,960 of record NZ_OZ241743.1, read on the forward strand.
TTTTAATGTGTTCAGGATGCGCATGGCTTCAATCATCACCGCGCTGCCCGCTGCATTATCAGTAGCGCCGGTAGCCCCATGCCAGGAGTCGAAGTGGCCGCCCAGCATCACTACCTGGTCCTTCAGCTTTTTGTCGGTACCCGGTATTTCGGCAATCACATTGTAACCTTGCAGGTCTTCGGTAAAGAATTTAGTTCTGATGTCGGCTTCCATCTGCACGGCAATGCCGCCTTTCAGCAAACGCACAATGCGGGTATAATCCTCACCGCTGGTTTCCAGTTCAGGCGCGGCCAGTTGGGCAGTATCGGCATACGATGCACCATTGGTGGTAAACACGGTGCCATCGGTACCACGGGCCTGGCTTAATACCAAGCCCACTTTTTCTTCCTGTAAAAACTTATTTAAGGCTACACGCATACGCATCATACGCATACGGGCCGCCATCTGCGGGTTTGGCGTACCGTTAGGCCCGCCCTGCTGGCGCGGGCGCTCGGGCTGCGGGGTAGCACTGGCCATTTCAGTTAACTGAGCATCGGTATAACGCAAAAAGTCGGGCGTGGTACCTGCTGCCAGTTTATTGGCGTTATCAAATACAACAATCTTGCCGTTGAGCTTGCCTTTATACTGGGCTAAATCGGCAGCCGAGTCCGCCTTAATTAATATCACATTACCCTTGATCGGGCCGTTGGTACTGCCGGTCCAGGCTTTGGGGATGGCAATAATGGCATGGTAATAAGGCACAGTGATGGCCGCATAGTTTTTTTCCACCTGCCAGCCCTTACCAAATTTACCCCAGGGCTCCAGCTTCACGTTGGAAAGTCCCCAGGTTTTAAACTGACCGGTTACCCAATCCTGCGCGTGCTTTAAGCCGGGCGAACCGGAAAGGCGCGGGCCCGAAACATCGGTCAAATAAAATGCAGTTTCCATAACTTTAGAGTTCTGCAACCCTTCCTGACGTATCTTTTGCACAACGGCCTGATCAACAGTTTCTTGCGCCAGCGTACTACCGCCTGTGGCCGCAAGCAATAATGCTGCAAAGAGTAGATTTTTCTTCATGTGTTTTCCGTTAAAGTTATTGTTTAAGCAAACTTATTCATTTAGTGTGAATTAGCCATTTTTCGGGGCTAACAAAGTTGTTACAGAATGGATGGGCAGGGTGTAGTGCATTTAGGTGCCCTTTCTGTCTATCAGTAATCAACAAAAATTAATTATAAATTTGGGTATGGATTTTAAGCGATTAGACAGAACAGCGTTTAAGGCGCAAACAGCAGCAGAAGCATCTGATCATGCCCGGTATTATAAGAAACTAACCTGGCAGGAACGGCTCCGTATTGCCAATTACCTTAACAGTGTTGCTTATAACTATCCTGAAAATAATCCGCCTAAATTAGATAGGACTGCCTTTAAGGTGAGAGCAAGAAAGTAGCTTTTAACTTAGTCATTTCGACCGCAGGGAGAAATCTTCTTGTGCAGACCAGTTGCCTGAAGAAGATTTCTCCCTGCGGTCGAAATGACGTGCTATGTTTATACAGCAGTATACCTTTAACTAATCTACCAGCAGCTTATACCCTCTGCCATGCACATTGATAATCTCTACCGAGGGATCTTCGCGCAGGTACTTGCGCAGCTTGCTTAGAAACACATCCATGCTGCGGCCGTTAAAGTAGTTGTCATCATGCCAGATGTTGATCAGGGCTTCTTCTCGGGTAAGCACTTCGTTTTTGCGCAGGCACAGCAGGCGTAGCAGTTCAGCTTCTTTGGTGGATAGTTTTTGCTGGGTACCGGCGGCAGGCAGGTTGATCATCTGGGCGGTATAATCAAACTCGTATTTGCCAATACTGAAGTGGGTGGGCTTGGCCTCGGGCGCCTTTTCATCACCGGGTACGCGTTTCAGCAGGGCATTAATGCGCAGCAGCAGTTCTTCAATACGAAAGGGCTTGGTAATATAATCATCGCCGCCCAGGTTAAATGCCTGGGTTTTATCCTCAATCATGGTTTTGGCGGTAGCGAATATGATAGGCACCTGCTGGTTTACCTTGCGTATTTCCTTGCCCAGCGTAAAACCATCTTTTTTGGGCATCATTACATCCAGTATCACCAAATCATAATTGGCTTTGTTGAACTCCTGCAAACCCTCGTCGCCATCTTTGCACAACACCACATCAAATTTTCCTTTCAGCTGCAGGTAATCCTGCAGCAGCATACCCAGGTTAGGGTCATCCTCTACCAGTAAAATTCTTTTCATGTGGAGTAATTGCCGTCAGGCGGTTTTAAATTTAAGCTCAAACTCCGAGCCTTTGTCTTTTTCTGATTTTACGCTGATGCTGCCATCCAAACGGTTTACAATGGTATTTACATAGCTGAGGCCCAAACCAAAACCTTTTACATCGTGCAGGTTACCGGTGGGTACCCGGTAAAACTGTTCAAATATTTTGGCCTGCTGGTCTCGGCTCATGCCAATGCCTTTATCTGCCACGCGGATAATCAACTGGTCGTTCCGGTTAAGGGTACTGATGGTTAGTTCAGGCTTGCCGCTGCTGTACTTAATGGCATTATCCACAAGGTTGTACAGCACATTGGAGAAATGCAGTTCATCGGCCTTTATAACGGCCTGCACCGCATCCAGGTGTAAATGTACCTGTGCCTCATACTTTTGCAGCTTGAGCGCCATACTGTCGAGCACATCAGTAATCAGCTCGTTAATATCAACCGTAGTAACGTCTAACTTAAAGTCATTCTTTTCGATACGGGCAATATTCAGCACCCTTTCTATATGGCTGCCCAGGCGGTTGTTTTCTTCATAGATAATATCGGCCAGGCGGCTTACCCGCGTGCTGTTGGTGGCCACTTCCGGGTCTTTAAGCGCCTCACTGGCAATCATGATGGTAGATACCGGCGTTTTAAACTCGTGGGTCATGTTGTTGATGAAATCAGTTTTCATTTCCGAGATCTTCTTTTGCCTCAGGATAGAGAAAATGGTGTAACCAAAGCAAACCAGCAGTACCAACAGCAAGCCCCCGCTAATGGAGATGGTGTAGGTCATCATGCCGCGGATATGGGCATCCTTGTCCGGAAAATATAGCCGCATACGGCCGGGGTCATTAATCAGCTGCTTGCCAAAAATGGGGGTTTCGTAATAGCTGCCCTGTATAAAGCGGGGCTTATCCAGGTTGCTTTCAGAGGCGTTGGAAAATATCAGCGAATCATTATTGGCATTTGAAATCTCGTAGCTGAACGGCAGATCAACACCCCGGTTACGCAGTTCCAGGCGCAGCAGCGAATCCATCCACATGGCGTTGATGCGTTTGCGCAGTGGCTCATCGGCCTTTTGATACTCCTCTGCCAGGGTACGGAATACGGTGCTCTGCGCTACGGTTTGCTGTTTAGCCAGTTGCGCCAGCGAATCATCGGCCAGCAGTTTTTTCACTTGCTTTAGCTGCTTCATTTTAAGCTTACGCAACTGGTCGCGCTGCCAGGCCGGGTTCAGCTGCTTAATAAATACCTGCTGCCGGCCCAATACAGGGTCAAAATATTCATAGGCATTTACATCATATTTCTGCAGCGGCTTATTAACGTCGGCGGCGGGCTCATGTATTACTTCGGGCGGTGCAATGCGCTGGGTAAGGATGCCGTTCTCATCAACCGACTCTTCATACCGGATGCTCACATAAGCGCCGGCCTTAATGGCCTTTTCCAGGTCATCATCCTGCTTTTTGTGCTGCAGCAGCCGGTTCAGGCTATCCTTAAGCATTGCTACCTGTGCCCTGCGCTGCTGCCCGGCCTTTATTTCGGCCAGTGAATCGGCAACAGCACGGCGGGTGTGGGTAGTAATGGCAAACTGGCGCTGCATACGCAATGCCGCCTTGTGGTGCAAAAAATTATCGGCATCCTGCAACGCAGCCTTGGTCACCACGTTATCCAATGCCTCATTCACCGAGCGGTCGAACAATTTGGACTGCAGCTGATAGCTCTGGCGCAAAAAATACCACTGCATGGCCATCACGCCCAGCAGGGCAAAGCCCATTAGTCCGACAATCAGGCCAATACTTCTTTTTCTCATGCGTGCTTCCTGCAAAAATACTTAATTACAAGGCCCCGGTAACGGCTTTAACAATTTTTAACAAATGATAAAAAAGGCACCTCTGTACCTGCGGCAAAATTTTAACGGGTTATACCTTTTACCAAACCGCTTTAAATCGGTTCACGCTATATCATATCAATTTCCTCATTGTTACTGCCATAATTATCCGCCGGCCTGGTACGCAATAATCAGCACTAATTGTTGTGGTATTATTGGTTAAAGCTGAAACAAAGCAACTTGTTAAGCCTTTAATTACATGTATATATCTCCTTTAGTGCATTAGCATACTATACCAATATCGGGGACATTTTACAAGAGGTTATAATCTTCAAAAAATTTATGAGTAGTTGTATAACGGCCATCGGCACTGCAAATCCTGAATTTCGTGTAAACCAGCAGGACGCTTTTGAATTTATGGTCAAAACCTTTGCTTTAGACGGGCCGCAGGCCAGGCGGCTCTACAGCATCTACGAGCATTCGGGCATCGAGCACCGCTATACCGCGGTGGCCGATTTTAAGCATGGCCAGCCGGAGGCATACACTTTTTTTGAGAACCGGCCCGACGACCCGCTATACGCCTGTACCAGAAGTCGGTTGAAGCTGTACCAGCAGGAAGCCATTAAAGTAGGCGTACAGGCCGCCCGCAACTTGGCTGCCCAGTTTGATAAGGATATTTTTGAGCAGATAACCCACCTGATCACCATAAGTTGTACCGGCATGTATGCCCCTGGGCTGGATATTGACCTGGTAGACCAGTTGAATTTAAAGCGCACTACCGAGCGCACCTGCATTACCTTTATGGGTTGCTATGGTGCCGTTAACGGCCTTAAAACTGCAGATTACATTTGCCGTGCTAACCCGCAGGCTAAAGTGCTGGTGGTAAGTGCAGAGCTTTGCACCCTGCATTTTCAAAAAGAGCAAACACTGGATAACTGGGTGGCCAATTCCCTGTTCTCTGACGGCTCGGCGGCGGCACTGGTGGAGCACACCAGTAACCGCACCGGCAGCAAACCCTGTTTAGAACTTAACAGCTTTTATTCGGAGTTTATGCCGGATAGCCGTAATGAGATGGGCTGGTACATTGGCAATACCGGCTTTGAAATGAAGCTGACACCTAAAGTACCCCGGCAAATACAGCGAAACATTAAAGCCATCACCGAACGCATGACAGCCAAAGCCGGCCTTACACCGCAGCAAATCGGCGCTTATGCCGTGCACCCCGGCGGCCGTAAAATTTTAGAGGCTGTAGAGCAGGCGCTGGATTTGCCGGAGGAAAGCAACGCCCACTCCTACGAGGTGTTACGGCAGTACGGTAACATGTCATCGGCCACTATTTTGTTTGTATTAAATAGAATGCTTAGTGCCGGCGGCCTGCAGGGCGAGCATGTGGCCAGCTATGCCTTTGGGCCGGGGCTAACGGTGGAGGGTATGGTACTTACCATGCAATAATTTTTATGGATGCAGATGTTATTGTAGCAGGCGGCGGCCTGGCTGGTTTGTTTAATGCGTTACAGCTTAATCGTGCCGGCCTAAAAGTAACTGTTATTGAAAAAAAAAACTATCCGTTTCACCGGGTATGCGGCGAATATATATCTAATGAAGTATTACCCTTTTTTGATAAGTTAGATGTTGATGTTAACACCTTAAAGGCATCGCACATCAACCAGCTGGAAATTACTTCGGTATCCGGCAAAAAATTTGCACAGCCGCTTGATTTGGGCGGCTTTGGTTTGAGCCGTTACACCTTTGACCATTACCTGTATCAGAAAGCGCAGGCCGAAGGCGTTACCTTTATGCTGAACACCCACATCAATGATATCCGCTTTGCAGATAACCGGTTCGAAGTGGTACTGCCCGGTCAAACGCTTACTGCACCGCTGGTGATCGGAGCATTCGGCAAACGCTCCAACCTGGACAAACAACTGAACCGCCCCTTTTTTTACCGCCGCAGCCCGTATGTTGGCATTAAGGTGCATGTAAAGATTGATTTTCCGGATAACCTTATCCAGCTTAACAATTACAAGGATGGCTATTGCGGCGTGGTGAAAGTGGATGACGGCAAATGGTGCATGTGCTCGATGGTGCACCGGGACGATGTGCGGAAATATGGCGGCCTGCCCGAAGTACAGGAACATATTATCTGCAAAAACCCTTACCTGAAAGAACTATTCGGCCATGCCGAACTGCTGATGGATAAGCCGGAGGTGATTAACGAAATCTCCTTTGAAAAGAAGGCCCCGGTAGAGCAGCATGTGCTGATGAGCGGCGACACCGCCGGCATGATTGCTCCCCTTTGCGGCAACGGCATGACGATGGCTATTCATTCCTCCAAAATCCTTTCTGAAAACATCATTAAACATTACAAATTAAGCCAACCTTTTACAACACAACAGCGCCAGGCACTGGAACAGGAGTACACTCAAGCATGGAACCGGCAGTTTGCCCGCCGCCTGTGGCTGGGCCGGCGGCTGCAAAAGCTGTTTGGAAGCGGCCGTGCTGTTGATGTGGCCATTAGCGCCCTAAACCTGATGCCGGGCATTGCCCCCTACCTGATTGGCAAAACACACGGACAGCCCTTTGCCTGATGTTTTTTAACGGTTGCTATCTTCCCTTACCTGCCTTGTTTTAAAATAGGTTAACATTACAGATTTAGCTAAATTTGCAGCCGAATGAGGAAATCTGCACCTAATAAGCGATTTGAGAACGTAAGCATTATTGATATTGCCGAAGAAGGCAAAGGGGTTGGCAAAGCCGAAGATCTGGTATTGTTTGTTGAGAAAGCAGTACCCGGCGATGTAGCCGACATTGAAGTATACCGCAAGAAGAAAAATTTTGGCGAAGGTAAAATTACCCGGCTTGTACAACCATCCGTCCACCGTACCGAACCTTTTTGCGAACACTTTGGCGTGTGCGGCGGCTGCAAATGGCAGCACATGACGTATGATGCCCAATTGCAGTTTAAGCAGAAAACAGTAGGCGATGCCCTGAGCCGTTTGGCGAAAGTGGACATCAGCCACATGGAGGCCATTTTGCCCTCACCTACCGACCGTTATTACCGCAACAAACTGGAATATACTTTTTCGAACAAGCGCTGGCTTACTGATGGTGAGAACCGTACGGATGCGCCATTGGATATGGACGCGCTGGGCTACCACATCCCCGGCCGGTTTGATAAGATACTGGATATTTCGCACTGCCATTTGCAGGCTGACCCTTCTAACCTGCTGCGCATCAGCATACGTAACTACGCTAAGCAGCATGGCCTCAGTTTTTACGACATTAAGGCACATACCGGTGCCTTGCGTAACCTTATCATTCGCACATCATCAACCGGCGAACTAATGGTGATTGTGGTGTTTTCCTATGCTACCGAAGAGGAGATTAAGGGCATGATGGAATTTATAAATCATAAGTTTCCGCGCATCACTTCGCTGCTGTACATTGAAAACCAAAAGAAGAACGATACGATTTTCGACCAGGAGGTAATTGCCTGGAAAGGGCCGGAATACATTATGGAACAGATGGAAGGCATACACTTTCGTATCGGGCCAAAATCCTTTTATCAAACCAACTCTATACAGGCGTTACACCTCTATGAGATCGCCCGCGAGTTTGCCGGCTTTACGGGTAATGAGCTGGTGTATGATTTATATACCGGCGCTGGCACCATTGCCAACTTTGTGGCCCGGCATGTGCGCCATGTGGTGGGGGTAGAATACGTACCTTCGGCCATTGAAGATGCGAAGGTAAACTCGGCCATTAATAACATTACCAACACCGGGTTTTATGCCGGTGATATGAAGGATGTACTGGATGCCGCCTTCATCGCCCAGCACGGTAAGCCCGATGTAGTGATCACCGACCCGCCTCGTGCCGGTATGCACGCCGATGTAGTAGCCCGCCTGCTGGAAATGGAAGCGCCTAAAATTGTATACGTAAGCTGCAATGCCGCCACACAGGCCCGGGATTTGCAGTTATTGAAAGAAAAATACGAAGTGGCACGCATTAAGCCGGTGGACATGTTTCCGCATACGCAGCACGTAGAAAATGTTGTACTGTTAACTTTAAAAGCACATGAACTCAGAGGAATTACTGGGCAACCTGAACAGCAACCCGGAGAATAAAGGCGATAGTCCGCTGAAAAGTCTGGAAGCAGACTTAAAATTATACAATGAATCCATCCGCGAGGTAGCCGTAGAAATTATGGTGGAAGGCTTATCGGCCTATCCTATCTTTGTAGCGCACCAGCACGAAGTAAAACTGGGCGAACTGATTTTAGACCGCCATGAATTGAATACCGAGTGGACCATCCAGGCTTCTACGCTGGAAGAATTTTTGGAGCGCGGTGTTATCAATAAAATGCTGAAACAGCGGTTTATTGATAGTTATAAGAACCCGCATCATTTTATGTGCCTGTTTGTAATTGTGCCTGAAGGGGCTAATTTTGTATTTCATCCGTATAAAGAGGATTAAACATATTATCAGTCATTTCGACCGCAGGGAGAAATCCTCTTCAGGCGACCTGGTCTACAGCAGAAGATTTCTCCCTGCGGTCGAAATGACAATAACTTTAATAAGTTTGTATCTGCATTAATTTTCAACACCATGCCCGATAAACGCTTACTAATCCTCAACCACCAGCAGATACAGCAAAAGCTGGACAGGATTGCCTACCAGATACTGGAGGACAACCTGGAGGAACAGGAACTGGTGATTGCCGGTATACTACCGCAAGGCAGCCTGATTGCCCGCCGTTTAAAGGACAAGCTTGACCAGATTGCACCTTTTAAAAGTGAGCTGATAAACATCGAAATTGACAAGCAAAGCACCAGTCTTAACGCACAAATGGATGCCGATGCAGCCAGTTGCACCAATAAAGTTATTATTTTGGTGGATGATGTGCTGAACAGCGGTAAAACGCTGGCTTATGGCTTCGGCGTATTTTTAGATGTGCCGCTGAAAAAGCTGCGGACGGTGGTATTGGTAGACCGCAACCACAAAAGCTTTCCGGTAAGTACCGATTTTTCTGGTATTGCTTTATCTACTGTATTAAAAGAGCACATTGAGGTAGAATTGAGCGAAAGCGGCGGCGAGGATGCCGTTTATATGCGGTAGATAGCCAAGATAAACTAACTGCTTCTTCAATACGTCATTGCGAGGAACGAAGCAATCCTCGATATGTAAAGCTACTCTATAAGTCAGGTATTGCTTCGTTCTTCGCAATGACGCGCTTGCAATGATTACTGCTTTATATAAGGATATTTTACTTCCGTTAAATACAATCCGCAAGCAGGTACCGAGTTGCCGGCCTTGCTGCGGTTCCGGCTTTCTATAATTAGACTTATATCTTCCGGTGCCATTTCACCACGGCCTACCATCAGCAATGTACCTACAATAGCCCTTACCATATTGCGCAGGAAACGGTCGGCTGATATGTGAAAGACAAGGTTGCCATCAGGCTGTGCCACCCACTCTGCCCGGCTGATTTTGCAATTATTGGTCATTACCTGGGTGTTGGATTTGCTGAAGCAGCTAAAATCAGTATATGCCATCAGCAAACTGGCGGCCTGGTTCATGGCCTGCACATCGGGCCGGTCGCGCAGCAGCCAGGAGTAGTTGGTTTTGAAGGGATCTTTGGCAAAATGAAGATGATACTCATACGAGCGCAGCACAGCATCAAACCGGGCATGTGCATCAGGCGCTACCTCAATCACCTGCTTTACTGCAATATCATGCGGCAGTAAGGCGTTCAGGCCCCCCAGCCCCCTAAAGGGGGAGCTTTTGAAAACGTTTGCTCCTCCTTCAGGGAGCTGGGGGGCATCAAAATGCACAAATAACTGCCTGGCATGCACGCCGGTATCGGTACGGCCGGCACCAATGGTTTCTACCGGCTGGCGCAGCAGTATGGCCAGCGCCTCATTCAGCTTTTGCTGTACGGTTATGGCATTGGGCTGTACCTGCCAGCCGTGGTAATGCGTACCATCGTAAGCCAGTTCTAAAAAATAGCGTTGCGTTTGCACGGTGCAAAGTTATAATTACCGTAAACCTTTTATCTTTGCCCATTCTATTTATTTAACCATGTTGCAACGCGTACAAAGCATATATTTATTTGTTGCCGGCTTATTAATCGGCGGCCTTTACCTGTTTCCTATCCTGAATACGGTTTATACAGGCATCATTCCGGTAAATGTTGGGGTAACAGGTATTTATCAAAATGCCGCCGGTGCGCAAATTCATACCAGAACTTTTTTAGCGCTTACCATTGTAACAGCAATCATTGCTATACTGCCAATACTCATTGTTTTCTTATACAAGAACCGCAAGCAGCAGATTGCGCTGTGCTACAGTGCGCTGCTGGTTATTATTGGTTACAGCTTTTGGGTAGGCGAAACTATTCATGAAGTAGTACCGGCCAATGCCATCCGTACGGTAAATTATGGTATTGGTATGTTTCTGGTACCTATCAGTATCGTTTTGGTGATCCTGGCTATCCGCGCCATTAAAAGCGACGAGAAGCTGGTACGCTCGGCCGATCGATTACGTTAGTAATGATTATTTAATACTCATTTTTGACGGGTGCTGGCGAGTGTCATAAATTTTTAAAAGATAAATAGCACCTTCTACTTCTTTAAAGAAGATGATGTTATGCTTGGTAAGGACAGTCCTTCTTATCTGCTCTTTTTCGTTGATGAAAGGATATATCTCCGGTGTTTTGCTAATCAATTCACATACCTCTTCAAAGCGGCTCAAAAAACATCGGTAACACTTAAACCCCATTCGGCCATCAAATAATCAGTAAGCGATTCCAAATCTGCTTCGGCAACAGGGGTTAAAACAATAGCTTCAGCCATTAATGCCGTGTTTTCCTTTAAGCCTCTGTAATACATCGCCCAAAGGCTTACCCAAACGCTGGGCAGCCTCTAAAGAACTTTTTAAAATGGCTTCCTGCTGCTGTGCCGGTATATTATTCCAATCCTCATTTTCGTGGCCGGTAAGATAGCTATTAACTAAATCATACAGCACCTGTAGCTGCTGCCCGTCTGCCTGCTCAATTTTTTGATGTAGTTCTAACTTCAATGCAGCCTCACCCATAATAATATTATCTGCTTATAATATCAAATATACATTTTTGCCATTACAAAGGGCGAATCATGTATTTGTAACTTGTTTTATTACTTGGCTAACCGTTATTTTTTATAAATTATTTAACAACCACAAATAACAGAAAATCAAATAGTTAATACAGGATGAACAGTTTATTGCAATTGGCAGACATCTAATATTAAAACGTTTAATCTTTCTATTTGCATTTATAAAGTATTTCCATACCTTTGCACCCGATTTGACGATGTTGTCAGATACGTTATTTTAATTCATGAATAACCCATTTTTAGAACTGGGAATCCGTCATGATATTGTTAATGCCATCAGCGATTTAGGTTTCGAGAAACCATCGCCCATTCAGGAAGCTTCTATTCCTGTACTACTGTCTGGCAGCAACGATTTTGTCGGATTAGCCCAAACGGGAACCGGAAAAACCGCTGCATTCGGACTGCCTCTTTTAGAACTTGTCGATTTCGAGGAAAAAACCCCTCAGGCGCTTGTACTATGCCCTACACGTGAACTTTGCTTGCAAATTACAAGCGATTTAACAAAATATGCCAAAAACATGCCTGGTGTGCATGTGGTGGCAGTTTACGGTGGTGCCAGTATCAGCGATCAGTTGCGCAGCATCAAACGCGGCGTACAGATTGTGGTAGCAACACCCGGCCGTATGCTGGATATTCTAAACCGCAATGCCATCGATTTTTCAAACATCCAGTACGTAGTACTGGATGAGGCAGATGAAATGCTCAACATGGGCTTCCAGGAGGACATTGACAATATTTTGTCTACTACGCCCGAAGAAAAGAAAACATGGCTGTTTTCGGCCACGATGCCAAGCGAAGTACGCCGCATCGCCAAAAAGTACATGACCGACCCCTTCGAATTAACGATGGGCGAAAAAAACTCGGGTAATGTAAACATTGAGCACGAATACTATGTAGTGCGTGCCCGTGACAAATACGCCGCTTTTAAGCGTATTGTTGATTTTAATACCGAAATTTTTGGTATTGTATTTTGCCGTACCAAAATTGAAACGCAGGAAATTGCTGAATCCTTGATTAAGGACGGTTACAATGCTGATGCCCTGCACGGTGATTTATCGCAGCAGCAGCGCGACAAGGTAATGAAACGTTACCGCGACCGCAGCCTGCAGTTGCTGATTGCAACCGATGTAGCCGCCCGTGGTATTGATGTAAGTGATGTTACCCACGTAATTAACTACTCGCTGCCCGATGAAATTGAGAACTATACCCACCGTAGCGGCCGTACCGGCCGTGCCGGCAAAACCGGTATTTCAATTGCTATCATTAACTCGAAGGAGTTAGGCAAAATACGTCAGATTGAAAAAACCATAGGCAAGCGCTTTACCAAAGCCGAAATACCAACCGGTTTTGATGTATGCGAAAAGCAATTGTTCGGCATGATTCATAAAGTACATAATGTACAGGTAGACGAAGCTCAGATTGAGCAGTACCTGCCCCGCATTATGGATGAGTTTGCGGACCTGAGCAAGGAAGACCTGATCAAGCGTTTTGCTTCGTTAGAGTTCAATACCTTCCTGGATTATTATAAGAACGCACCTGACCTTAATGTACAGGAAGACAGCCGCAGCCGCGAAGGTGGCGAGAAGTTCCCGCGCACCGGCGCCCGTGCCGATTTTACACGGTTGTTTATCAACCTGGGTTCGGTAGACGGGTTTAGTCGTGGCGATTTGCTGGGTTACTTCTGTAACCAAACCGGCATCAGCGGCCGTACTATTGGTAAAATTGATGTAAAGGGAGTTTACTCATTCATTGAAGTTGCCAATGAAGATTCGGACCGCGCGTTTAACAGCTTTAAAGAAGCCGAATTTCATGGCCGCGAGGTAAGAATTGAAATTTCTGCCGATGGCGACCGTAACGAAAGCCGTGGTGGTGCGTCTAACTATCGTAAGAGCGAAAGCCGCGATGGCGGAGGTTTCAGAGGAGGCAACCGCCGTGATGGCCGCAGCAGCGAACGCAGTGGCAGCCAAGGTGGCGGTTTCCGCGATTTTTCGGGTAAACGCCGCGAAGATCGTACCGAGCGCCGCAAGAAATATTAAAGTTTAGTTTTTCTTCATAGCAGCTTTTGCAAGCAAAAGCACCATTAGTTTTAGTTTAGTTAACAAAGCCTTTCCCCTAAACGGAAGGGCTTTTGTTATTTAACGGGTAAACTCAACAGTAACCGAGTCGGGATATAACAGCTTTAGGTTATGCTCATCTAACTGCTGTATCACAAATTTTGTATAAGGCTGGCTGCCTTCGTAAGAGGTAAGAATGGTATCCCCTTTCATTATATAGTCTTCGGGCAGGGGCGAGCCATTATCCATAATAAATTCTTTGCCGGTAATCTTCAATCGGGTTTCGCCGTCTTTAGAACGCCATTCACCTTTTAACTTTCCCTGGCTGGAATCAGAGCAGGCAGTTACAGTAATCATTATTGCCAATGCACAGTAAAACCGAAGTATATTCTTTTTCATAGGTACCCATATAAAAAAAGCGCCTGCCTTAAAAGGCAGGCGCTTTTTTACGAATGTTACATTGGCTTGGTGGTCGTCATCTGGGCTTTGGTTACATATACCCGTTTACCCTTGCTGTTTACATAAAAATATTTTGATTTATCATTGATATAAATTTTCTCGCCACCCGGACCGTAGTGGCCTTCGTATCTTTTATCACTTACTGCTGCTGCACCTTTTGAGGCTGTACGCGCAGTAATGTGGCCAACTTTTTTACCGGCTTTACCTACGCTCTTACCTGCACTTTTAAGGTCTTGCCCTACAGTTTGTGCATTTGCCTGAACAGCTGCAAATAATCCTGTTGCCAGCAAGGCAACTTTAAACATATTTTTCATGAGTATAAACAATTAAGTGTTGTTAAATAATACTTGCTTAACTCAATTGTTCTGCCAAATGTTTCATTTCGGCTACAGCGGAACGCTTTTGGTATAAAATGCTGTAAACCGCATTGCAAATGGGCATACTTACCTTGTAGTTTTTATTTATCTGGTGTAGGCAATTTACTGCATAATACCCTTCAGCCACCATGTTCATTTCCAGTTGGGCCGAGGTAACGGTATAGCCTTTGCCAATCATATTGCCAAAGGTACGGTTACGGCTGAACTGTGAATAAGCCGTTACCAGCAGATCGCCCAGATAAGCTGATTCCTTAATATCACGCTCAATAGGGTGTACGGCATCTACAAAGTTTTTTAATTCATTAATGGCATTGGCAATCAGCACTGCCTGGAAATTATCGCCATACCCCAGGCCGTGGCAAATACCGCTGGCAATAGCATAAATATTTTTAAGCACGGCGGCATACTCGGTACCATAAATATCATCTGATACTACAGTTTTGATATAACGTGTATTCAGCATACCGGCAAAGCGGGCAGCCAGTTCTTCATCCTGCGAAGCAATGGTGAGGTAAGACAGCTTCTCCAGCGCCACTTCTTCGGCATGGCAGGGGCCGCTGATGACTACAAAATTTGTTAAAGGTATGTGGTAGCGTGTTTGCATAAAATCACCAATGATCATGTTCTCATCGGGCACGATACCTTTAATGGCTGATATAATTTTTTTGCCGGCTAAATCTTCGGGTGTAATATTGTGAAACGCATCTTTCAGAAATGCAGCAGGCACATTGAGCAAAACCATATCAGCCCCGGCAATTAATTCTTTCAGGTCAGTAGAAATGTGCGCTGCGGGCACCTTAATTTCTACCGAACTCAGGTAGTTAGGATTGTGCCTGAATTTCTGCAGATGCTCAACCCTATGCTCATTACGCATCCACCAAAAAATTTCCTTGGGTGTAGGGTTATCCGTCAGCATTTTTACATTCGCCGTAGCCCAGCTGCCCCCGCCTACTACCAGAATTTTGTTACTCATTGGGAGCAAATATAAGTGAATAGAGACAAGAGACAAGAATCAGGAGTCAAGACACTTTTATGGCGGTAAGTCATAAAATAATTTTATTAATTTGGCTATGATTGTAGTCTTGATTCTTGGCTCTTGATTCTTGCTTCTATCCTAATGTACCTCACTAAAACGCCCTGGCTGCTTAAAGCCCTGTATCCGCAATTGCTATGGAACAAGCCACGTAACCGGCATACCTTATATTTAACGTTTGATGACGGCCCTATACCTGAAGTAACGCCCTTTGTGCTGGATACCTTACAACGCTACCAGGCAAAGGCCACTTTTTTTTGCATTGGCGATAATGTGCAAAAACACCCGGAAATATTTGCACAGGTACAGGCGGCAGGCCATGTCATAGGTAATCACACCTTTAATCATTTGAAAGGCTGGGCAACAGGTAACCAAGTATATACCGACAATTACAAACAGGCCGATACCTTATTGAACACGCCATTGTTCCGCCCGCCTTACGGGCGCATTAAGCGCAGCCAGATCAAGCTGCTAAAGCAGGTACGGCCGGATATTAGTATTGTAATGTGGGATGTGTTGAGCGGTGATTTTGATGTAAACCTTGACCCTGAAAAGTGCCTGAAGCAGACGCTGAAGCATGCGGAGAATGGATCAGTAGTCGTGTTTCATGACAGTATGAAGGCATTTCCAAGATTGAAGTATGTGTTACCGAAGGCTTTAGAGCTGTGGCAGAAAAAAGGGTATGAGTTTAAAACACTATAGCTTCAGTATCATCTTCAGGTCAATTTGTAAGGGCAATACTAAAAAGGCGATAAATATATGTTTAAACATGTAACTTGTCTAAAATTAAATATATCATGTCAAAAATTCTGAGTATTATTTCAAGCCCGCGGGGCGGGGCTTCAAACAGCATTAAGTTAGCTAATGCTATCATAGAGAAACTGAAAGAAAAAGATCCGGCAGCCACTGTTCAGGTGAAAGACCTGACCAAAGGCCCATTCCCACATTTGGAGGAAGCACATTTGAATGCTTTTTTCACACCGGCTGACCAGCACACCGATGAAAACAAAGCGGCTATCAAACATTCCAATGAAGCTATTCAGGAAATTATGGATGCGGATATTATTGTTATTGGTGCGCCAATGTACAATTTTTCCATTCCATCTACTTTAAAAGCCTGGATTGATCACATTTGCCGGGCAGGAATTACATTTAAGTACACCGAAAATGGCCCCCAGGGGTTAATAACCGGCAAAAAGGTATATATAGCCATAACAACGGGAGGCGTATACAGCGAAGGCCCTTATAAATCTGCAGATTTTGTTGCACCCTACTTAAAAACGCTATTTGGCTTTATAGGTATGACAGACGTTACCATTGTTAGGGCAGAAGGCTTTTCTGTTCCAGACCTGCAAGCTGATGCTTTAAACAAGGGAATTGAAAGTATTTCAATTTAAGCCGGTACAGCTTCTATAAGCTAAAGGGAACTATCACCAGGTAGTTCCCTTTATTTTTGCAATAATAATGTTCAGGCCAGATGTGCCGCCAGTTGCCGCCAGCTTTCTGTTCGTTGGTTGATACCTGCCATATCACTTATTAAAGTATAAACATCGGCAGGACTTCGCCCCATCTCATGCAGATGCTTTACGGAGGTTGAACCGGAGGACTTTGATAATTTTAATCCGCCGGTATCTTTTAACAATGGGTGATGATGGAATTGTACCTGCTGAAAGGCTTCTAACTTCAACACCTGAGCTAAATATTGCTGCGCCAGAGTAGAAGGCCACAAATCCTGTCCGCGCACAATTAAATTTACGCCGAAATATACATCATCCACCAATGAGCTTAACTGATAGGCCGGAAAGCCGTCTTTCTTTCTCACTACCATATATTGAACTCCGGGTGGCAGCGTCGCTGCAATTGCGCCTGAATAATAGTCATGCACGGTTAAACGATCTGTTCCTTGCGTATGTAACCGCCAACTGGCACCGGGGGTATCTAAACTGATTTGCTTATCTGCACAGGTACCGGGGTATACATCGCTTCCGGTTATACGGCGCACCTGTGCCCGTGAGCAGGTACAGGCAAATACTTGTCCGCTTTCGCGCAACTGCAACAGTGCCGCCTCATATAAGGCCATGCGGTGCAGTTGCGACCATTCCGCTTCAAATTCCCTTGCACTGCGTGGCCCCATTTGCCAGGGGATATCTAAAAATCTTAGTGTATTGAAAACATCCTGTACATATAACGGATTTACCCGCTCCCTATCCATGTCATCAATCCGCAGCAAAATAGTTGCGCCTACCTTTTCAGCCAGTATTGCCGTTGTTACAAACGACAATATATTACCTAAATGCAGGTAACCGCTGGGTGTTGGCGCAATACGGGTAAGCATAGTTATGAGATGACTAAGCTACTAACGGTTTTTGAATTTTACTTTTTTACTATTGAATTACCCAACCTATTTAGAACGTATCCAAATAGCAATCCTACAAACCTATGCCCCCGTTTCAGTGTTAAATTTTGTACATTCGCCGCGTTGGGCAAATAATATGTCTATACCTCCGATTGTTCACTTTTTTACCTAAAAATCAATACAATGGCTTTTGATTTAGATATGATTAAAAAGGTTTACGACCGTTTTGCCAGCCGCATTGAGGCTGCCCGTAAAACAACAGGTAAACCATTAACCTTAACCGAAAAAATTTTATACGCCCACCTTTCTGCCGGTGATGCCCAGCAAGCTTACCAGCGTGGTACAGACTATGTAGACTTTGCACCCGACCGTGTGGCCATGCAGGATGCAACGGCACAAATGGCGCTGCTGCAATTTATGCAGGCAGGCCGCCCGCAGGTTGCTGTACCTTCTACTGTGCACTGTGATCACCTCATTCAGGCCAAAGTGGGTGCGGTTGAGGATTTACACACCGCCGTTGATACGAATAAAGAGGTTTATGATTTCCTTTCTTCTGTTTCCGATAAATATGGTATCGGTTTCTGGAAACCGGGTGCGGGTATTATCCACCAGGTAGTGCTGGAAAATTACGCATTTCCCGGCGGTATGATGATCGGTACCGACTCGCATACCCCTAACGCCGGCGGCTTAGGCATGATTGCCATTGGCGTTGGCGGGGCTGATGCCTGCGACGTAATGGCCGGCCTGCCCTGGGAACTTAAATTTCCAAAACTGATTGGCGTACACCTGACCGGTAAACTTTCGGGCTGGACCTCAGCAAAAGATGTAATATTGAAAGTTGCCGGTGTTTTAACTGTAAAAGGCGGTACCGGCGCTATTGTTGAATATTTTGGCGAAGGTGCCCGTTCGCTTTCGGCTACCGGTAAAGGTACCATCTGTAACATGGGTGCCGAAATTGGTGCAACCACCTCTATTTTTGGCTATGATGAAAAGGCAGGCGCTTACCTGCGTGGTACCAAGCGCGAAGATATTGCCGGTTTAGCTGATGCCATTCAGCACCACTTAACCGGCGATGATGAGGTTTACGCCAATCCTGAGCAATATTTTGATCAGGTAATTGAAATCAACCTGAGCGATTTAGAGCCGCATGTAAACGGCCCGTTCACACCGGATCTGGCCTGGCCTATTTCTAAATTTGCTACCGCAGTTAAAGAGAACGGCTGGCCCGAAACCTTAGAGGTGGGGTTGATTGGCTCCTGCACCAATTCTTCTTATGAGGACATTACCCGCGCAGCTTCTATTGCCAAGCAGGCTATCGATAAAAATTTAAAAGCGAAAGCGGAGTATACCATTACTCCCGGTTCTGAACAGGTGCGTTTTACTGTTGACCGTGATGGTTACTTAAACACGTTTACTCAAATGGGGGGTGTGGTGCTGGCAAATGCCTGCGGCCCTTGTATCGGCCAGTGGAGCCGCCATACAACTGACCCAACCCGGAAAAACTCAATTATTACTTCCTTCAACCGTAATTTTGCCAAACGGCAGGATGGTAACCCGAATACGCATGCATTCGTGGCTTCGCCAGAGATTGTTACCGCGTTTGCCATCGCCGGCGATTTAACTTTTAATCCGCTTACCGATACGCTGACCAACGAAAAGGGCGAGCAGGTAAAATTGGATGAGCCGGTAGGCATTGAGTTACCGGTAAAAGGTTTTGATGTAGACGATGCCGGCTACCAGGCCCCAGCCGAAGATGGCAGCCAGGTAACCGTACAGGTTGACCCTAACTCTTCGCGCCTGCAACTGTTAGCTCCGTTCCCGGCTTGGGAAGGTACCGACATCACCAACCTGAAGTTGCTGATTAAGGCCCGTGGTAAATGTACTACAGACCACATCTCGATGGCCGGCCCATGGTTAAAGTTCCGCGGCCATTTGGATAACATCTCCAACAATATGCTGATCGGCGCTATCAACTATTTTAACAACACGGCTGATTGCGTAAAGAACGAACTGACCGGCGAATACGGCCCTGTACCGGCTACCCAGCGCGATTACAAGGCGCAAGGCATCGGCTCTGTTGTAGTAGGCGATGAAAACTATGGTGAAGGTTCATCACGCGAGCATGCAGCGATGGAGCCACGCCATTTGGGCGTGCGTGCCATCCTGGTAAAATCGTTTGCCCGTATACACGAAACCAACCTGAAAAAGCAAGGCATGTTAGGTATTACCTTTGATAATGTAGCCGATTATGACAAGGTGCTGGAAGATGATGTGATTGATATTACCGGTTTAACCGAGTTTACCCCCGGCAAGCAGTTAACTGTGGTATTACACCATGCCGATGGCACCGAGGAATCCTTTCCGGTTAACCATACTTATAACGCGCAGCAAATTGAGTGGTTTAAAGCCGGTGGCGCTTTAAATATCATACGTAGACAGCAGGCGCAGTAATATTTTTATTCCTTTGTTAAGAAAGCCTTTACAGCTACTGTAAAGGCTTTCTTATTATATGTCATCGTTGTGATTATGGAGAATAGCTTTATTACTGTTTATAGATTAGTTGTGCAAGGCGCTTTTGTGCAGTTGGGTCAAAAACTAAATATGGAGGTTTCTTGCCATTAAGTTCATATATAAAAGGAACTTCTTGTAGTTTTTGTGCCTCCTCCTCAACGCTTGTTGCCATCATCAAAACTTTATTGCTCTTACTTATTAACTGCCAGTTAGCCACACGGAAGTTATCGGGAGATATCTGCCTGAAATTTCTGCCTGTCCTGTCTGATACAAATAAATAAGCAGCATCTTTATCAGTTAGCTTTGTATCCTTATCGGTATCATCTATTACAATATCATAGAATATAAATCCACTGCTTTGAACAGCATTACCATTGGTATAATTATCAGACGAAGAAGGCCCAGTACGATACGATTTGATCAGCATTTTACGCGTAGAGTCCAGTACATGGTACTCTCCATTGTTTGTATTGTAAAAAACGATATTCTGACAAGTAATTGCAGGCTCGCGCTTTCCTCCATACTCATTTTCACCGTTATCTTTTTGATTGGCTTGTAATAGATACATAACATACGCAGAACTATCCACCTGTACCGGCGCACTAAAAATAAGCGGAGGAGACTTTAACGTACCTGCCCCATTTTTTTTCAAAGACATATCTTTGTTAGAATTATCATGGTTAGGTTGATAACAACCAGTGAATAAAAAAATTCCGATGAGTAAGTAGATCAACTTGTACATATATTTATAATTAAGTTTTTTATTAGAGAATAAAACTATCGCTTTTTTACTTTCTTCAGCACCAGCAAACTCTGTGCATTACGCCCAAAACCGCTGATGTTATTCTGATACAGATTCACTAACTTATCATAATACAGCACTACCACAGGCGATTGCTGCATCATTAGCTGATCCATTTGATTGTACAGTTCATATCGCTTGCTGTTATCAGCTATGTGATAGGCCTGCTCAAACAGGACATCAAATTTCGGATTATTATAACCAGTATAGTTAGGGCCAAAAGGTATCTTGTTTTTAGAATAAAACAGCGACAGGTAATTCTCCGCATCCGGATAATCGGCCACCCATGAGCCTCTGAAAAAGCTCACTCCATTCTTGGCAATCAACTCACGCAGGCTGGCGCCCTGTACCACTTCTACCCGTGTACGGATGCCGGCCTGGTTGAGCTGACCTTGTACATATTCAATCAGGTCGCGGTAGGTAGTGGTGGTGCTCAACAATATTTCGGGCAGGTTTTTACCATGCGGAAAGCCGGCTTCGGCTAATAGTTGCTGCGCTTTTACCGGGTTATAACTGTACCCTTTTACTGCAACGGCGTTAAACCCCGGCATCCCTTCGGGAATAAAGCCGCTGGTGCCCGGCGTACCAATACTGTTGCGCAGGTATTTAATCAGTTGGTTACGGTCAATGGCATAATTGATAGCCTGCCTTACTTTAAGCTGCCGCAATGGCGAATGCTTTACTATAGACAAATTGCTATCCACCAATATACCCATATATTCTGTATTCAGATACGGGCCGATGATAAGTTGAAATTTGCCTTTATGCTTTTGCGTAATACGGCCACTTTTGGTTAAGATATCATCACGGTAGCTGCCGTCAATACTGTTGAAATAATCCAGTTTACCCTTAATAAATTCCATGAAGGCGGTTTGCTTGTCGCTGATAAAGGTGGCGCGTACCGCATCCAGATAAGGCAGTGCATGTCCGCCGGCATCTTTTTCCCAGTAATGCTTATTTTTGAGCAGCACCAATACCTCCCCTTCCTTCCAGTATTTGAATTGGAAAGGGCCGGTGCCTACCGGATGATTGCGAAAATCCTTTCCGTAATGCGCTACCACCTCATGCGGCACCACCGAACAATACTGCGCCGTAAGCAGGCTGAGCAAGGGTGGAAAAGGTTGCTTCAGCCGGATTTGAAAGGTGCTGTCATCAACCGCCCTGAATGCCTGTTTACCGGCTACCTTATCACTAAAAATCCAGGAACCTGAACTGGCTACCTTAGGGTCGATGAGCCGGCCAAAACTGTAAGCAAAGTCGCCGGCAGTTACCCTGCGGCCCTTGCCTTGCGGGAACAGCGCATCATCATGAAAATACACATCACCACGTAAATAAAAAGTGTAAGTTAAGCCATCGGCCGATAGCTGCCAGCTTTTGGCAATGGCGGGGTGATTATGCAGGCTATCGTCAATCTGCACCAAGCCGTTATAAAGCTGGTTATCTATCCAAAGGGCATTCTTATTACGGGCAAAGGCGGGGTCCATCGAGGTTAGGCCCTCATCCATGTTGAAATTGAAAATGGTTTTGCCCCGGTCGGTATTGCTGGGGCGGCAGGCGGCCAGTGTACAAAGCAACAGAAATACAATATAAATTCGGCCCTGCTTCATCAGCCTAAAGATGGGATTAATTTTTATCTGTTGCCGCTTCATTAATCTGTCATTTCGACCATAGGGAGAAATCTCCTGTTGCAGGTCAGTCGCCTGAAGAAGATTTCTCCCTTCGGTCGAAATGACAGGAGAAAGAGTTACTCGCTGATATCCGTAATACCGGAAATCTTACCGCCATCAAACGTAAACACCGAAGTGCCGCTGAGTTGCAGCAGATCGCCCTGCTTTAAGCCGTTGGGTAAGTCGGCCGCTACTACGGCCTGGTAGTCTACCGCAACTTCGGTATGCGCAGCCTCATGCCGGCAGGCTGTTACCGTTTGCTTGCGCTGGTTAAAAAAAGCGGTGGCCTGTATGGCCTGCTGTTTAAATGCTTCCAACCCCTGCAGGTGCATATCTGTTACGCCGTTGGTAATGTTTTTAAACTCCATGCTGTTCTTCAGGCCGGCCATCATCCCGTCAATATCAAAATTATTATAGGCTTCAATGTAGGCCTGTATCAGCTGCTCGCGCTTCTTGTATCCGGTCATGCTTTTCGAGGTGAAGTCCCGAAAGTAACTATTTTCAATTATTTTGGTCTAATTTAAAATGTTTGCTGGGCTCAATCGTCTACCCCATTAAACAGATACGATTTGAACGCTGCCGTAATGCCCCAGGCTCAACCACCTTCACTGCTCGAAACCATCAAAAAGTATGGAAGTGGGTTGCTGCGCTTTATCCGCAGCAAGGTAAAAACCGATGCTGATGCCGAAGACATACTGCAGGATGTTTGGTACCAGCTGAGCGCCGTAGTAAACGCCGCACCCATTGAGCAAACCGGCGCCTGGCTGTACACCGTGGCCCGCAACAAAATTACCGACCGCTATAAAAAGAAGCACGAGTTTTTGCTGGAGGATATGGCTGCCGCCGATGAAGACGACGAAGAGGCGCAGGAAATAACAACCTTGCTGCTTACCGAGGCTGCTACGCCAGAAACGGAGTACCTGCGCAACCTGTTCTGGCAGGAGCTGTTTACTGCCTTAGACGAGTTGCCGCCCGAGCAAAAGGCTGCCTTTACAGCGCAGGAGCTGGAAGGTAAAAGTTTCAAGGAACTGGCCGAACAAACCGGCGAGCCGGTGCAAACCTGGGTAAGCCGCAAATACTATGCGGTACTGTACCTGCGCAGGCGTTTAAGGCAACTGTATGATGAATTGATGTACGATTAACCCAACACACATGAAAAAATTATTTTTTAAACGACGTTTTGTATTTATGCCTTTTATAGCTGTTGCCTTTGCGGCATTGATCAGCTTTGCCGTTATGCAGCTGTGGAACGGCCTGATGCCCGATATTTTCCATTTGGGCACCATTACCTACTGGCAGGCGCTTGGCCTGCTGGCGCTTAGTAAGCTGCTGTTTGGCTTTGGCGGACGGGGCCGTTTTGGCGGCGGCGCTCCCTGGGGCCGCGCCCGTATGCAGGAGCGCTTTGCCCACCTGAGCGATGAAGAACGCGAAGCCTTTAAGGCCCGCATGAAAGGCCGCTGCGGCCGCGGCTGGCGAGATTTTACCGAACCCGCATCCGAAAAGCAACCTACCCCTTAATTACCCGTTTTATATTTAGCAGCAAAGCCGGTTGGCTATTCGCAGTTGCGGATGGTGACCGGCTTTTGTTTTATTGTGTTTGAAGGCTTGCCCTCACTGCAATTAACAACTTTTAACTAATATCTTGTATATTTATGGTACTAATTATAAAACGTTGGTGATAACTTAGATTTTAAATAAATGAAAGACGTTAAGCAATATATAGAACTCATCATGGCTGCTACTATACCACTGGCATTGTTACTCATAATGTTTAGAACGGTTTATAGGAATAAAGGTATTGGAGCAAGAACAGTTCAATTCGTATCTATACTAAGCCTCATACCAGCAATAATAATATTAGCAATAGAGGAAATATTAAAGGGAGAGACTGTTGCAACCTTACTTGGTGGATTAGCGGGTTATGTTTTATCTGGAGTTGGCGGTTATGACGGAGGTGACAATGACAAAGGTAATTCAGGTAAGAAGAATGTGTCACCTCCTCCCACAAACAAATCATCTTGATTATTAATATCTGCTTTAAATAAACGCTAATAGCCTGGAATTCAACAATTCATATTTATGAACTCCGACACTAAGTTTTATAATAATTTAGAAGAAATGTTATTGGCCGGTGAAACTATGAGTAAATTTAAATATATACATAATGTGCTTCGTAAAGACTATGTAACATTACTAAATTTAACAGAAGCTAATATGAATAGCATAGAAAGCTTTAATGCCCTCTATAGAGCAAGCTTAAGAAGCTTTTTCTCTTTACTTGAAGCAGATATTTTTGGATTAAATAGTTTAGATAATTATCAAGGTTATAATGATAAGGATAAATTAATTCCAAAATTTAAAAAGACTTATAAGCAAATAGCGAAAACATGGAATAAACAAACAGTACAAGAGCAATACTTCGCTTCTAAAATTCAGAAATTATTAGATATAAAAATAAAACGTGACGAACTTGTTCACCCTAAAGAATATAATCATTTACACGAAGCAAGTACTCAAGCATTTGAAGAACTTAAAGCGGTTTTTCGGGACTATGACAATTTCATAAACGAATTGATGAGTAATTTCTTCGTGGGAACGAATTTGAACATTGACTGGAATAACATTTAAAATACCGTAATTCTAACTTACGCCCGTTTATAATATGCCGCTTCACGCTATCCAGCTTTTGCAACACCATTTTTACTTGCGCTCGTTTATAACGAGCGCTTCATTCTGTCTGGCGTTTGCAACGCCACTCTACACTCTACTCAAAATCAACTTCTACATCCGGCTTCCAAAGTACCGTTTTAAAGTTGTGTATTTTGTCGCCGGTTACCGTCACGCCTTCTTCAGCCAGCAACTGCGCCCGCGTCTCAATGCCGGAGGTATCCCCTGTAAGTCGCCCCTGGCTGCTCACCACCCGCCAGTAAGGTACGGGCGGCTGCACGCCATGTATCAGCCCCATGGCGTAACCTACCTTGCGCGACCAGTTGCCCCGGCCTAAAAATTTCGCAATAGCCCCATAAGAGGTAACTTTACCCGGCGGGATAAGCCGGACGACTTCGAATACGTGGTTATTGAAACTGGAATCTGCTGCCATAATAACTAAATTTATGAAGTTCGTCATTGCGAGGTACGAAGCAATCCTCAGCTGTGCAGATCAACTTGCAAGGTCGCTCTATGTGCTGAGGATTGCTTCATACCTCGCAATGACGTGATGTTTATTACTTGTTTAACCGCTCCTTCAAAAACTGGCCGGTATAGCTTTTCTTCACTTTTACCAAATCCTGGGGTACGCCTTCAAACACGAGGTTGCCGCCTTTGTCGCCGCCTTCGGGGCCAATATCAATCACCCAGTCGGCACTTTTGATCACATCCATATTGTGCTCAATCACCACAATGGTGTTGCCCTGCTCCAGCAGCGCATCAAAGGATTTCAGCAGCTTTTTAATATCGGCAAAGTGCAGGCCGGTGGTGGGCTCGTCGAAGATGAACAGCGTTTTGTTGGCATTATTCCCTTTCACCAGGAACGAAGCCAGCTTGATGCGCTGCGCCTCACCGCCCGATAAGGTGTTGGAGGATTGGCCTAACTGCACATAACCCAAGCCTACTTCCTGCAATGGCTTAATGCGGTTGGCAATTTTAGGCTCGTTCACAAAAAACTCCAGTGCCTCGTCAATGGTCATACCTAAGATGTCAGCTACGTTTTTGTCCTGATAGGTTACATCCAGAATATGCTGCTTAAAACGCCGTCCGTTGCAGGCCTCGCAGGGCAAAAAGATGTCGGCCATAAACTGCATTTCAATCTTTACCTCGCCCTCGCCCTGGCACACATCGCAGCGGCCACCCTCTACGTTAAAAGAGAATGCGGATGGCTTCAGCCCGGCTGCCTTTGATGCCGGCTGGGCGGCAAACAGGTTACGCACCTCATCCCAGGCCTTTACATAGGTAACCGGGTTAGAGCGCGACGAACGGCCAATGGGGTTCTGGTCCACCATTTCAATCTGCTCCACTTTGGCAATATCACCTTCGATAGCATCGTACTGGCCGGTAATTTCGCCCGAGTAATTGCCCATGGCCTTTTGCAGGGCAGGGTGTAAAATGCGCTTCACCAAACTGGTTTTCCCTGAACCGGATACGCCGGTAACCACGGTGAATACGCCTAACGGAAACTTAACGTCGATATTTTTGAGGTTGTTTTCGCGGGCGCCTTTAATCAGCACATAATCGCTCCACTTGCGGTGCTGGGCGGGTACGGCAATTTCTTCCTTACCGCTCAGGTAACGGCCGGTTAAGCTATCCTCGTCCTTAATAATTTCATCATAGGTGCCGGCAAATATCAGTTCGCCGCCATGCGTACCGGCTTCGGGGCCAATATCAATGAGGTGATCGGCCGCCTGCATAATTTCTTCTTCGTGCTCTACTACCAATACCGTATTACCCACATCGCGCAGCGATTTCAACACCGTTATCAATCGCTGGGTATCGCGCGGGTGCAAACCGATGCTTGGCTCATCCAGCACATATACCGAACCTACCAGGCTGCTGCCTAACGAGGTAGCCAGGTTGATGCGCTGCGATTCGCCGCCCGATAGGGTATTGGATAAGCGGTTCAGCGTTAAGTAACCCAAACCTACATCATTTAAAAAATTAAGGCGGCTGCTCACTTCCATCAGCAGGCGGCGGGCTATTTTTTCATCATGCGCATCCAGTTTCAAGTTTTTGAAAAAAGCATGAGCCGTATCCAAGGGCATCAGCACTACATCCGTAATCGATTTATCCTGAATCTTTACATACGTAGCATCGGGCCGCAGGCGGCTGCCCCGGCATTCGGGGCAGGTGGTTTTGCCACGATAGCGCGACAGGATCACCCGGTACTGTATTTTATACGTCTGCTCCTCTACCTCCTTAAAAAAGGCATCAATACCACGAAAATATTTGTTGCCGGTCCACAATAGCTTGCGGTCCTTTTCGCTCAGCTGGCTGTAAGGCTTATGGATGGGAAAGTTAAACTTATCGCTCTGGCGGATGAGTTGCTGGTTCCACTCGCTCATCTTCTCGCCGCGCCAGGGCGCAATGGCACTGTCAAAAATAGATTTGCTCTTGTCTGGCACCACCAGATCTTCATCAATCCCGATGATCTTGCCGTAACCCTCGCAACGCGGGCAGGCCCCGTAAGGATTGTTAAAGCTAAAGAAGTTAGGCGTAGGCTCCTCGAAGCGGATACCGTCCAGCTCAAAGCGGTCGCAAAAAAAGGCTTCGGTTTCATTTTCTGCTTCCGGACTGGTATAGCGTACAAAGCAATCGCCCCGGCCTTCAAAAAAGGCGGTCTGGGCCGAATCAGCCGCGCGGCTCAGCGTTTCTTCCTCCCCGTTCTTGGTAATACGGTCAATCACAATGCGCACGGTATCGCCACTGGCCAGCGAGTCGGTACCGATGCTTTCATTTTCCAGCAAGGTTTCAATGCGGGATAGGGCCTGGTTGTACTCTACCCGTACAAAGCCCTTTTGCAGCAATACCGCCAGTTCTTCCTTCAAACTACGGTTATTGTGCGGATGCAGCGGACAGAGGATGGTGACCTGTGTATCATCGGGCAGGCCCTGCACAAAGTTAACCACATCGGTTACCGTATCGCGCTTTACCTGCTTGCCCGATACCGGCGAAATGGTTTTGCCGATGCGCGAGAACAGCAGCTTCAGGTAATCATATATCTCGGTAGAAGTGCCTACGGTAGAACGCGGATTGGAGGTAATTACCTTTTGCTCAATAGCAATAGCCGGGGCAATACCGCGTATGTAATCTACATCGGGTTTGTTCATGCGGCCTAAAAACTGGCGGGCGTAGGAGGACAAGCTTTCCACATAGCGCCGCTGGCCTTCGGCATACAGCGTATCAAATGCCAGCGAGGACTTGCCGGAGCCCGACATGCCGGTGATGACCACCAGCTTATTCTTCGGGATAGAGACATCGAGGTTTTTTAAATTGTGTACCCGTGCACCTTTAATTATAATATGTTGTTGCGGATCTTGCTCTGCCTGATTAACCATTAGTGTGTATTAAGTTCGTTGTTCGCGGCCGTAATCTATACAAAACAGTTAAACCCGTTTTAGTTCGCTTTAGTGCAAACTATTCATTACCAACTACTCACCCGGATTGCAAATTTCCTAAAATATTTAGCAATAAGCAACTATTTATAGCTATATTAGCGTATGGTTATGGATCTGTTGCACTACTGCCTTAAACGTTATATTTGTGGTTTAACATTAAACTTAAGGCCATTTACTTTAGTCTTACATACAATAGCAGAATAATATTTTACAAAATGCCCTTTTGACAAAACTCAATAATATCATTGTCAGTCAATTGTTAGGGTATCAGATAATTTTGTTAAATATTTGTTTGAAAAAGTTTTTTTTACTTTATTTGAGATACTATTAATTTAAAAGCCAAAAGGAGAACCCCTTATTGATTAGAAATTTACTTTAAAACGTTTATTGTTTCCAAATTATTAGATTTTTAAAGTAGTTCTATGGATTTTCAATTGAAAAGCGACCAGGATTTAATCCATCAATACATTGGCGGCAACGAGGGCGGGTTGGTTGAACTCATACGCCGTTACCAATCAAAAATTTACACTTCTATCTATTTACTGGTAAAGGATGAATACCTGGCCGAAGATATTTTTCAGGATACCTTCATTAAGGTAATTAACACCCTTAAAGCCGGTAAATACAACGAGGAAGGCAAGTTTCTGCCCTGGGTGAGCCGTATAGCACATAACCTGGTGATTGACCATTTCAGACGAGAGAAGCGTACGCCATTAGTTAGCGGCGGTGATGACTTTGACATTTTCGAGGTGCTGGGTAATTATGATGAAAGTACTGAAGACCGCATGGTGCGCGAGCAAACCCACCGCGACTTAAAGGGGCTGATTCACCTGCTACCAGCCGAGCAGAAAGAAGTTTTGATTATGCGCCATTTTGGTAACATGAGCTTTAAAGAGATTGCAGATGTTACCGATGTAAGTATCAATACCGCCTTGGGCCGTATGCGTTACGCACTTAACAACCTGCGTAAAATGATGCAGACCAAAGAACTCAGCTTAAAAAATTAGTGATGGATATGTGCAAAAAAATATTTTAAAATTTAAAAAATATTTACAACCTGCTTGCGTTTATGAGTAAACAAATTATTCAAACACGCTTATGGATGAAACTTCTACTACTATTTTAAAGGCCATCACTAACATAGCCGACGTGAAAGGATTAGACACCATTGAAACCCTGAATGCGGACGAAACCGTATTCTACTACTCGCTCAGAACTGAGCTTGACCGGCTGCAAATGCAGCCCAAGGCGGAAACAGTGGATCGCATCCTGAAGCACTCGAAAAGCTTGCGTTAATGATGTTTTAAGAGCTTCGTGAATACACGAAGCTCTTCTTATATTTGCCCCATGCTGAAAAAGGAGCGCTACCGCTTATTGGTTGATTATTTTTCCACACATCAACCCAACCCGGTTACCGAACTGCATTACAGCAACCCTTTCGAACTGCTGGTAGCCGTTATCCTCTCGGCACAGTGCACCGATAAGCGCATTAACCAGATTACCCCGGCCTTATTTGCCCGCTATCCTGATGTACAGGCGCTGGCCCAGGCTACTTCCGACGAGATTTTTACCTACATCCGCAGCGTAAGTTACCCCAACAATAAAGCCAAGCACCTGGCCGGCATGGCCCGTATGCTATTGCATGATTTTAACGGCGAAGTGCCCAGTGATTTAAATGAGCTGCAGAAACTGCCCGGCGTAGGCCGCAAAACCGCTAATGTAATTGCCTCGGTAGTATACGATGCCCCGGCGATAGCCGTAGATACGCACGTATTCAGGGTGGCTAACCGAATTGGCTTAACCACCAATGCCCGTACCCCACTGGCCGTAGAACTGCAGCTGATGGAATATTTGCCCAAAGAAACGCTGGGCATGGCACATCACTGGCTTATTCTGCATGGCCGGTACATTTGCGTGGCCCGCACGCCAAAGTGCGAGATTTGCCCGCTTACGCACTTCTGCAAATATTATGAGCGCATTACCTCAGAAAATTATTTGCTGAGACAGGAAGTGCTGAAAGCCAAAAAGGTAAAGGAAGCGCAGAAGAAGAAACAACTGGATGCGATTGCCAGAGAATTGAAAAAGCGAAGTATAAGACAATAAATACAAGGCGGTTACTTTCTATATAGAACCAAAAAGGGCTGGTATTTGAATACCAGCCCTTTGGCTATTAACAGTTACGGTTAAACAGCTTTTATTAATTACAGACGATCTGACTTGTCTTTATCATCAAACTTTTCTGCTTCAACTTCGGTACTGCGCACCGTATCACGGATGGTTTCTTCTTTTTCCTCTACATCCTTGCTGATGCTCACTTCTTCTACCACACGCGCTTCTTTACTTACCACGGGTACTTCCGCATGTTCGGTAAGTTCGATTTCACCTTCTTTAAAGGTATCAAAATCAGAAGTTGAGGCAGGGCGGTCAACCGCTGTACGTTCCACAGTTACGTGCTCCTCTTTAAGGTTCACTGTTTCCTGCACCGGGCGTTCTACCAGCCGGCTGGTAATACGGGCGCCGCCGGTTTCTACTTCGCGCTTGCCAACTTCCAGGTTTTCTTCAATTATTTTAATTGAATCATCACCGGTGGTATCGGTTGCTGTTGTATTACGCGGGCTATAGAATTTATCTTCGTCAAAATGTTCGTGATGATAAAAATCATTTCCTTCAATTGCGGCTGCACCTGCAACACCTGCTGCACCTAATCCGGCAAATACATTACGTACAGTATGCTCCGTTTCGGGTGTTAAGCTGCCTGCTTCGTAAGGCGGCAAATTACTTAGTTGCTCAGCGGTAACATTAGGAAGTATTACGTCATCATCATTTTCGTGCAGCTCAGCTACGCCAATAGGTACCAATACCTTACGTTCGTCTTCCAGGTCTAAATCATTATCATCAAAGTCTACTACCAGGTAACGCACCTTACGCGCCTCAGCATCGAACAATAATTCATCAACCTCTCCTATTTTATGCCCCTCGCTGTCTTTTACATCCCAGCCCTTAATATCCGGTTCGCCCGGCACTATCTCGTAATTGCTGCCACCCAGTTCTTCCAGGCGGGTATATGCATTTTCATTTGAAGCCATTGCTTAATTTCTTTAAAAGTTTTAAAAATCAGTTTACTTACTCTGCGCTACCATTCGGAAAAGCGACAATGGAAACATTGCGGTTTTGCTGTCTGCCACTGGCAGTAGCATTGCTGGCTACCGGTTTTGACTCGCCTAAAGAACGTACGGTTATTTTGGTAGAGTCGATACCGTTTTTAGCTAACCAGCCTTTTACAGCTTCGGCACGCTCGGCGCCTAACTGCTTGTTATGCCCTGCTGTACCGGTAGAATCCGTGCTGCCGTATACACCAATGCTGGCACCTTTGAAGCGTTTGTTCAAAGAACCGATTACCTGCTTAAGCTTTGCCTCACCACTGCTTTGCACAGTGTTTTTATCGGTAGCAAACAATATATTTTCGCCCAGAGTATAAATGGTATACTTATCATTACCGCTAACTGCAATATCCGGGTCTGTTACATCCTGATCTGCCGATTTTGGCGAATTAAAATCTACATTGTTCCAATCCGGTTCTGTAGCTGCAATAGCTGGTTTGCCGGAGGCGCTGCTGTCAGTAGTTACAGTGCTGGTGGAGTCAGTTGTTGAAACTGCACCCTTTTTAGTGTTACATCCTTTAAATAAGAAAAATAAGATTGCCAATGCAACCAGCGCCAGTAAAAGCCAAAGCCACCACGGGTTTGAGCGTTTAGGACGTACATCTAATTCTGCCATGTTGTTAAGTGATTAAGTGTTGAAATTTGTATTGATTAAAAAAATAAACCAGGCAGTAAGTTTTGCCTTGCTACCTGGTTTAATAATATTGGTTTTATAATTTGTCTGATGTGGTATCAGTGTCAGTGCCTGAGGTATAGGTGCTGTCTTTTCCTGTGATGTTTTCTGTATCCACTTCTGTATGGCGTACAGTATCCCTTATGGTTTCCTCACGTTCAGCAACTTCCTTGTTCAGGCTTACTTCTTCTACTACGCGTGCTTCTTTAGCTACTACTGCTCTTTCGGCATGCTCTGTTACCTCTACTGTACCTTCTTTAAAACCTGCAAAATCAGCTTCTGTTGCCGGGCGGTTTACAGCGGTACGCTCTATGTTTACATGCTCCTCGCGCAGGCGGATGCTTTCTTCAACCGGGCGTTCTACTATACGGCTGCGTAAACGTACACCGCCGGTTTCTACTTCGCGCTTACCTACCTGTAATTCTTCTTCAATTACATCAATCTTACCGCTGTTGGCAGCACCGGTGCGGCCTTCGTTCTGGTAAGAAGATTCGTTTACATCAATGGCACCATACTGATCCAGGATTTCAACCGCCTGCATTGCCTGCTCAGATGTCCGGGCATGAACGGTAACAATGGTACCCTTACGGCCGGCTTCGGTATATTTCGAGCGTACGTTCTCATCGTCATCGCTGGTAAACAAATTGCTGAAAAAGCTGCCAATGCGATCACCGGTATCGCCGGTTGACGATGCAGTGCCATCCTGAGTAGCAATATCAACGTCTTCGCTGTTAAATCCGTTGCTGCTTAAATATTGCTTTGCTTCCTGTGCTTCGCTGGTATAATTAAATACACCAATTACTGTGTGTGACATAATTGTTAAATTAAATTGTTGTTGTATTAGATGATTTATTAAAATTATTTTTTGAATTAAAGTCCAGTAGCCCGGTTAACAGTTACTTCTTCTTTTCGCAGGGTTTCGTTAACTGTAGCGGTAGTTTCGGTACGGTGCCTGGTAATGTGCACTTCCTCAACCAGCAGCAGGCGCTTCACCAGCACTTCCTGCACAACGGAGATGATTGTGGTATCACCTTCCTGGCGCACGCCGGGCGGAGGCGTATCTATATACAGGTTTACAGGCTTCTTTGTTACAATTACTTCTTCCTGTATTACAGGTACATCAACAGAAACGTTCTCTGTACTTACTGTTTTTGCTACCCTGACCTTGCCTGTTTCAATTTGCTGCTTATCTACATGCATCTCCTCCTGTACAACCGGTATTACTGATTGTGGTTCAATCTGCATATGCTGCTCACCACCTGGCCGGCCATCTGTTGATGTTGTAAATATTTTCCAGTTTTCCATTACAATATTTGCCTAAATACTTACTGTTTATAGGTCAGCAAGAGATAGTATGATATAAAGGCAAGAAATAATGTAAAGTTTTAATTAAAATAATTTAATTACTTATTTGAAAGCCTTACCCCATTCGTTTTTATCTAAATTTATATCAGTAATTATATATATACAGCTGGTTAGTTGAATAACCTTCAGTGTTCAGAAGACCAGAAAATGCATGGAAATATACAACTAAAAGCTCTAAAAAGTGTAAACCCTGTCTTTTTGCAAAACATTGAATATCAACGTATTAAATGATATAAATTTTAAATTATGTAAACTTTGGGTTTACACTTTACAGAGTGGATAAGGAAGATACATCAGCCCTATCCGGAAGGCAGGAATACCGCTCGTTCTACCCGTACTTTTGACTTATGTACCGGTGCTGCCCGCAGGGCGCAGAGATCAGTTTAGGATGATGCAAATGCAGTTATTCCAGCTTAAAAAGCCTTCCGAACACTTATAGCTCAATAATCAAAGCGTACTATCGGGCAGTCTTAGAACATTTACCTAAGACAGAAAACCAAATTGCAGCGGGTTGTTTTATATGAGCATCAGGATTAAAATAGATTTCTTTTCAACAAAGAACAGCCCGGTGCCGATAGCACCGGGCTGCCTGAGCAGAACCCAATAAGTTGTTGACCCCTTCATTCGCCTCCCGGAGGCGGGCCGCCAAAGCCGCCGCCCGGAGGCCCGCCCCCCGGAGGAGGGCCGTCGCCGGGACCGGGACGCTTGCCGGCAAATTTTTGCAACCGCAGTGTAAAGCTCAGCAAGGCATAACGGCCTAAACGATTGGTTTGCGTTTGCGTAACGTAACTACCGCTTGAGGTATTGGTAAAGCCGGTATTTTGATTAAACAAATCAAATGCCGACAGGCGGATGGTTGCCGCTTTGCTTTTTAAGAACCGGCGCTCTACATAGGCATTTAAAATGTTGGGATTAGTAGCACCCTGGTAACCCTTGTAAATGGTTTTAGTATAATCGTAGCTCAGGGTCCAATCCTTCCACACGTAATTCTTACCGTTAAGCCCTAAATTGATGGTTTGAAAAGTGTTGTTTACATTGGGCTGTGCCACCGAATTACTAGTATGGCTTAAGCTGTAACTGGCATTAAACTCCTCATAAATTACATCGGTAATATCCAGCCGGAACCTTACGCCCTGCGTTAACATCAGGTTTTTGGCAATATTTCTTTCTTCGGTTAAATTATAGGTATTTGCCGCTACGCTGCTGATGTAGGAGATATTATTGGCATAGGTGGCATTACCGTTAAAAGCCAGCCGGTATTTGCGCTGGGCAAATGGCTTTTCAAACACGTAGAAGGCAGAACCGCTGTAGAAGCCGTTGGTATTTCGGTAACGGGTAAGTATCTTGTTACTCAGCAAAGTATCAGGCGCATATACCCCCTGATAGGTGATGGTGTTGGCTACAATCTTATTGCTGGTTTGCGTGAACGACAAGTTGGCAAACAGGATATTACCGCTTTGAAAATCGAACTTATTATAACGTATGGATAAGTTGTTGTTAAATTCAGGCTTCAACGCAGGGTTGCCGATAGTTGGATATTGCACATTTGAAAAATCATAAACCGGCTGAAGTTCTGAGTAAGTAGGCTGACTGCTGGCACCGCTGAAGTTGGCAGTAAGCGCCTGGCCGCGGGCTATGTTGTAAACAAACCTTGCTGTAGGTGCAATGTTAAAAGTGTTTTGATGATACCTGTTCCCGCTGTTCAGATCAGTTACGTCCAGCTGAGCGGGCTGGGCAGCAATACCTAACAGGTAGTTATACTTTTTATCAATGAAACGATAATTCAGGCCAAATCGGTTAGTTGTAAATGCGTAGTTGATGTCGTTGCTAAAATCTGCATTCAGGACGAATGCGTTGCTGCTGTTTAACACATTCGTTTCCTTGTCAGCAGTGGTATAATCATGATGCAAAGTATAATTGGCTTCCAGATATGATTTTTTACTAAGCGGTTCAATAAAGGAAAAGCCGGCACTTACACTATCTTGCTTTACATGCGTATTAATCTGCTGGTTAGCCGGTGCATCTCCTTTGCCAATGGTATAATTATATATGGGGTTTTGATATTGCGTAAGTTTGGTGGTACCAGCGCTGGCGGCAACACTAAAATTACGCCCCTTACTGCTAAACCGGTGGTTGTACAACACACTCAGGCCGTAATTTGGGGTTGAGCTTGTTGTAACCGAATTTAAGTTATAGGCATTGCGTACTGTATCATTACGGCTCAGGCTGCTCGTACTGCTAAGCTGGGTGTTTAAGCCGGTATAAGTAATGGTCGGAATAATTTTTACATAGTTTACCGTATCCGGCTTCCATTCAATATTAAAATTAAAGCGGTGATTTTTCCGTTCATCAGTTTGGTTGTTACTCAAATTGTTGATGATGGGGCTGTTTAATGCAGCGTTTTGAGAATTGTTGGCTGTATTATTGGTTTGTACAATATTGCTTAGCGTAAACACCGAATTATCGGCAAAGCTATAGCTGCCATAAGCGGTAATGTGCTTACCCCAGCTGTCGCGGTAATTAAAGCCCAGGGCACGGGCCGTAGTAATGCCATTGGCGTTAGAAGTAGTACCCACACCCGGCGGCGGCCCGCCCGGCCCGCCGCCGCGAGGGCCACCGCCGCCAAAGGTAAACAGGTTGGTATTGGTATTATTCAGGTTACCCAAAAATGCCAGCTGCTGATCGCCGTTAAAACGGAAGGCATTAGCAGAGGCCACATAACGGTTACTTTGATTGGATACCGTTGAAGGCTGCAGATCGTGCCCATCGCCTACGGTGGCCTGCCCGAAATAGCCTTTGTTACGATCCTGCCTGATGGTAATGTTCAGCACCTTTTCGGCCTCGCCCGATTTGATGCCGGTAATGTTGGCCTGATCGCCGTAGTCATCAATAATCTGCACATTCTGCACCGCATCGGCAGGCAGGTTTTGGGTAGCAGTTTTTAAATCGCCGCCAAAAAAGTCTTTACCATTTACCCTTACTTTGGTTACGCTTTTACCCTGAGCGGTTACATTGCCGTCTTTATCCACATCAATGCCCGGCATTTTGCGCAGCATTTCTTCCACTACCGCCCCCTGGCGCACCTTGTAGGCACCGGCGCTATATTCTACCGTATCTTCTTTAACTTTTACCGGGGTAACGGCCGTAATGGTTACTCCCTGTAATAAGGTAGATGATGCTTTTAAAATAATCGTTCCTAACGCTACCGGTTTGGTATCCTCGCCGGCAATTACCCGCCTGCGCAGCGTTTGGTAACCGATAGATTGCACCACCAGCGTAAACTGTGCTGCATTAATGTTGTGTAGTGTAAAACCACCATCAAGGCTGGTAGCAGTCAGGGTACTGTCTTTGCCGTAAATCAACTTTACGGTTGAGCCCGGCAGGGTAGCGCCGGCAGAGTCTTTAACTGTACCGGTAACCTCGTGCCTTGTTTGGGCATAAGTAAACGTAGCAGCAAAAATTAGTAACAATGTACAATAAATAGCTTTCATCAGATTTTAGTGCTTTGGAAACAGCACAAAAGAAAGCACAGGGCAACAAAGCTAAAAACACAATAGACCGGGCGCTTTAGCCAGTAGACGAATGCGCATAATCAGCCTATAAAGCCGGCTTTAAAATTAAAAAATCAATTATTTGCTTCTTGTCGGGTAAAAGCGGCCCTTCATCTGTAAATAATGGCCTTGCTTCTATCATAATTGGCATTACCGGGCAGCTTTCGTAATATTGTTCATTCATGCAAGTTACAACCAACCCGAAGAGTAAAAACGTAGCTGCCATCATTCAACTGCTGCTATGGCTCTGCTTTGGCTCTGCCTTGTTCCTTTCACAACCGCTATCGTGGGGTATTCATATCCCCACGGCTTTTTGGGTAAAGCAGGGCCTTACGGTGGTTTTACTTATTGTGGCTTACTATATCAACTCGCGCCTGCTGGTACCACAGCTACTGCTTAAAAACAAGGAAGTGAAGTTTTTAATAGTTATTACCATTCTGGCAGCTGGCGTAATTGTTTTAAATATACTGATTGATACCTGGCTGCATATTCCTGATATCATGGAAGCCGCTTTCAGACACCATGATGGCCCTCCTGGCCTTGCAAGACCGCCGGGCCGCTCACCAGGACCGCCGCCACCTAACGATCATGGCGGCCCAGGCCCCGGCAGGCACGGCCCGCGGCTGGATATGTTTACCCTTACCATTACGGCGCTGATATTAGGGGTGAGCACCAGTGTTACTGCCGTACAAAAATGGCAGCAGGATAACCAGCTTCATCAGGAAATGAAACAGCAGCGCACCGAATCGGAGCTATCCTTTCTGAAAGCGCAGATCAATCCCCATTTCTTCTTCAATACGCTGAACAACATTTATATGCTCACCATGATTGATGTGGAATCATCAAGGCAGGCCCTGCATAAATTATCGCGCATGATGCGGTATCTGCTGTATGAAACCCAGCAGGACACCACCCTGCTGAGTAAAGAAGTAGATTTTATTAAAGATTATATTGAGCTGATGCGGCTGCGCCTTACCGAAAAGGTAACCCTTACTTTTGAAGAACCCGCCCGGCTGCAGGAGGCGCAAATAGCCCCGATGTTGTTTTTACCTTTTGTAGAAAATGCTTTTAAACATGGTATCAGCTCCACACAAAACAGCATGATTACTATTCAACTGAAGCAAGAAGGCCATACGCTTGGCTTCGATGTGTCTAACACAATTGTAACCGACCAAGAAAAAACCCTGGATGGCAACAGTGGTATTGGCCTGGTGAATACCCGCCGCCGGCTGGATTTGCTGTATGCCGGTAAATACCAGTTAAATATTAACACCACAACCGAAAGCAATATGCATTATGTTCACCTAAACCTGCAGCTATCATGACTTTAAACTGTATTGCCGTTGATGATGAACCTTTGGCTTTGGGACTGGTTAGCTTATTTATTGAGCAAACTCCTTTTCTGAACCTTACCGGCAAATACTCAAGCGCCGTAGAGGCACTAAAAACATTGCATACCGAAACCGTTGACCTGATATTTTTAGACATACAAATGCCTGACCTGAACGGCATCGAACTGGCCCGGGTGCTGGATGGCCGCGCAGGCCGCAAGCCACGCATCATCTTCACCACTGCCTATAACCAGTTTGCGCTGGAGGGCTACAAGGTAGACGCGCTTGATTACCTGCTGAAACCGTTTAACTATGAAGAGTTTCTAAAGGCCGCTAACAAGGCGCTGGCTTATCAGCAGCTTATTATTCAGGCCGAAGCTATACCGGTAAATGCGGAGCCCAGAGAGGAGAACCGCTATGTATTTTTAAGGGTTGAATATCAGCTGATCAAAATAAATTTGGATGATATCATCTACATTGAAGGGCTGAAAGATTATGTGAAAGTATGGCTAACCGGAAAAGATAAAGCGCTGCTTTCTTTAACCAGCTTGAAAGCGCTGGAAGATAAACTCCCGCCCAGGCGTTTTATGAGGGTACACCGCTCGTTTATTGTATCGCTCGATAAGATACATTCCGTTGCCCGCAACGCTATCCAAATAGGCGGCGTATACATCGCCATAGGCGACCAGTATAAAGACACTTTCAACAACTTTTTAAATCAATAACGCCTATCAGCGCTTGCCCTGCTGCTTCCCTGCCTGTTTTAGCCTGACAGATTACAAGCACCTGATTATCAATAATAAATTATTACCTTAAAGCGGTGATTGCTTATCTGTTTTGTTAATCAATATTTGTATATTTATATAACAAAAAAATAGCCTTTATTTTAAAAATCAGCCTTAAATCCTGTTGGTTAGCCGGGTGGTAAATGATAAAGAGCAGTCAATTTAAGTACTAAATATTTTAGCAAATTAAATTAATTAAGTATATTTGTTATACAAATAAATAAGATGAGTAACGCAAACGCAGATAAATTAAAAGCCCTCCAGATTACCTTAGATAAGCTGGAGAAATCGTATGGTAAAGGCACTATCATGAAGCTTGGCGACAGCGTGATTGAACCCATAGAGGTTATCCCTACCGGTTCGTTAACGCTTGACCTGGCACTGGGTGTGGGTGGTTTACCCAAAGGCCGGGTAATTGAAATTTACGGCCCTGAGTCATCCGGTAAAACTACGCTGGCTATTCATGCTATTGCCGAATCACAAAAAAAGGGCGGCATTGCAGCCTTTATTGATGCGGAACATGCTTTCGACCGTTTTTACGCCCAGAAATTAGGTGTGGATGTAGAAAACCTGCTGATCTCCCAGCCCGATAACGGTGAGCAGGCACTTGAAATTGCCGACAACCTGATTCGTTCCGGCGCTATTGATATTCTGGTGATTGACTCGGTAGCCGCTTTGGTGCCTAAAGGTGAAATTGAAGGTGAAATGGGCGAAAGCAAGATGGGTTTACAGGCCCGCTTAATGTCGCAGGCCTTACGTAAGCTTGCGGGCACCATTAATAAAACCGGCTGCTGCTGTATTTTCATCAACCAGTTGCGCGAAAAGATTGGCGTAATGTTTGGTAACCCCGAAACCACTACTGGTGGTAACGCCCTTAAGTTTTACGCTTCAGTACGTCTGGATGTTCGCCGTATCTCGCAAATTAAGGATAGCGACGAGGTATCAGGTAACCGCGTGAAGGTAAAGGTGGTGAAAAACAAGGTTGCACCTCCGTTCCGCCTGGCCGAATTTGATATTATGTTTGGCGAAGGTATATCCAAGGCTGGTGAGATTATTGACCTGGGTGTAGAGCACAACATTATTAAAAAAGCAGGATCATGGTTCAGCTATGGCGAAACCCGCCTGGGCCAGGGCCGCGATGCCGTTAAGCAGTTAGTGATTGATAACCCAGAACTGGCAGAAGAATTGGAAAACAAGATTAAGGATGTTGTGAACGGCGATATGGCCGAAGCATAATCTTTAATTAAAGACTTTAATAATCAAAGCTCCCCGGTATTAACCGGGGAGCTTTTTTACTTTTTAGCCTATAGCTTAAAGAGGTATTGCCTAAAATAAGGGAATCATTTAAAAACCGGCAGTATGGACTGCAACGTATATTGGATAAAATAAATTAAACGCATTCTTTATTGTGGTCTGACAAATAAATTGCCATGGAAAGTTTTTATATTGCTCTTATGGCGGCAGGTGCGGCCTTGATCATTACGATGCGGATAATTAAATCCAAACCCGGCCTGAACATTACTACTGATAATCAGCAACAAAGCTCCGTGCTTGACGAAATGAACTTACTGCTTGAAACCGTTGATACCTGCTCAGCCACCGAGCAGAAACGGCAAACACGTTACCACGATATTAAAGATAAATACAAAGATACCCTTGCCGTACTGGGCTACGATTTTCCTGAATTTCGGGAGAAAAGCCTCAGTTAGAAAACATGCATTATAATAGTGTAATGCTGCCTTTACAGGTGGCATTACCTTCCCTGGGTACGCGCGTACATGTAGGCAACTCCAATAATTACAATAATTGCCAGCACAATAAGCCCGGTTATTCCCTTGCGCTTGTCCTGGCGCATTATCCAAATCAGCAACCCCACTAACGGAACTGCGAAAACCAGCCAAAAAATAAGCGAAGGAACAGACATTTTTATGGAGTAGAAATAAAGAAGTCAAATGTAAAGATTTTTGATGGTAACGCTTGCTGAAGTGAACAGAAAAACCAAACTTACCATTGCGAAGAACGAAGCAACGACAGGTTATTGATGGGGTTGCATGATTAAGTACCGCTTTTTTACTCAATCATTCATTGGCTTAAAAAGGCATACGGGCCATCGGGGCTACCTCCTGCCCTACAAACTCCCCGCTTAAAAATTTATAGTGCCCGGCAATGGCAATCATGGCAGCATTATCGGTACAGTATTCAAAGTTGGGCACAAAGCTATTCCAGCCTTGCTGCAGGCATAATTGCTGTAAACCTTCGCGCAAGCCGGTATTGGCCGAAACACCACCGGCCAGCGCCAGATCTTTAATGTTATATTCCTGTGCGGCTCTTTTAAACTTATTAAGCAATATGGTTACAATTCTTTTTTCTACCGAGGCACAAATATCCGGCAGGTTCTCTTTAATAAAATCAGGATTCTTTGCTTCATTATCCCTGATAAAATACAGAATAGCCGTTTTTAATCCGCTAAAACTAAAGTTATAACCCGGTATTTGCGGCTCCGGAAATTTATAGGCGTCCGGGTTGCCCTGCCGGGCATATTTATCAATCAGCGGTCCGCCGGGGTAAGGCAAGCCTAAAATTTTACTGGTTTTATCCATTGCCTCCCCAGCCGCGTCATCCTGCGTTTGGCCGATGATTTTCATATCGAAATAATCCTTTACCAGCACAATTTGTGTATGCCCGCCCGAAACGGTGAGGCACAAGAAAGGGAACGAAGGCTTATGTTTACCGATAAAATGGGCCAGTACATGAGCCTGCATGTGGTTAACTTCAATCAGCGGTATATCCTGAGCCAGTGCAAAAGCCTTAGCAAAGCTCACCCCTACCAGTAATGAGCCTAAAAGGCCGGGGCCGCGCGTAAAAGCTACTGCATCAATATCATTTTTGCTTACTTTTGCGTTTAGTATTGCTTGTTGCACAGCGGGGATGATATTTTGCTGATGAACGCGTGAGGCCAGTTCTGGCACCACGCCGCCATAGGCTTCATGTATGGTTTGGTTAGCAATTACGTTACTGCGTATTTCGCCGTCAACACATACCGAAGCGGAGGTTTCATCGCACGAAGATTCAATTCCTAAAATAACAGGCACGGTGGTATTTACTGTTTATTAAAAGGCAAAGTTATTAAAAAACTACTCAAAATAACGTTAGGCATCGTGCTGTTCATTGTACTG
Organism: Mucilaginibacter sp.; assembly: GCF_965200995.1. Taxonomy (GTDB): domain Bacteria; phylum Bacteroidota; class Bacteroidia; order Sphingobacteriales; family Sphingobacteriaceae; genus Mucilaginibacter. Next base: position 874,600 of record NZ_OZ241743.1, read on the forward strand.
TTCGTCAGCATTGTGCTGGTACTTTTTCAGTATAAACCAGTGCAAACCTGGGCTGCTAAAAAAGGGGCTGCTTACCTTTCCAAAGAACTGCATACTAAGGTTGATATAAAAAGCCTGTATATTAAACCCTTCTCCACCATTGTGCTGGAAGATTTGTATGTGCTGGACAAACAGCATGATACCCTGCTGCGCACCCCAAAGCTGGAGGTGGAATTACGCCGCTTTTCCATCTTCAACAGCATTAAGCGCCGCAGCATCAATTTTCAACTGATACAACTGGATAACGGCTCTGTTTACCTGAAAAAATATAAAGACAGCACCAGCAACCTTAAATTTATACTGGATTATTTTCAGGGCAGGCCCGATACCAGCAAGAAGGCGCCAGGCCGCCCATGGCATATCAATTTTGAGAAGATTGCCGTAAATAACCTGCATTTTCGTTACAAAAACTATCTGGAAAAAGATACCCTGCTAAAAAAGCAGGTAAATTTTAATGATATAGATGTAAACCGCCTTTCGGTACAGCTACAGGGTTTGGATGTAAGCAACCACCTGTTTAAGGCCGGCGTGCAAAACTTTACGCTGCACGAAAAGAGCGGCTTGTTCATCAAAACCCTGAGCACCAACATCACGGTGGATACCAACCAGATTTTGGCGCAGAACCTGTTGCTGGTTACGCCAAAATCGTATTTGAAAAATTACTTTAAGATGCGGTTTAAGGATTTTGGCGATGTATCTGAACATATTGAAGACCGGGTGTACATGGAAGCTGATCTGCACGGCTCAAAAATATCGTCGGAAGATGTGCGCTATTTTACCAGTTCGCTGGAAGGCATACGGTTTGATTTTGGCTTAAATGGCCGTGCATGGGGTACGGTAAATGATTTAAAGGCAAAGCAACTTACCATTACCGGCGGGCAGGCCACTTACCTGAAAGGTGATTTCAGGCTTAAAGGATTGCCCGACTGGGATCATACCTATTTCGATTTACGCTTTAACCAGTTGGCTTCCAACAAACGCGATCTGGACCACATTTTAGGCAGGCTGGCCAACAGCCCCAAATTCAGCCTGCCGGTTTTTATGAACAAGTTTGGTAACATCAATTTCAGCGGACGGCTTACCGGTTACCAAACCAACTTTTTAACCCAGGGCACATTTAAAACCAAGCCGGGCCGCGTGGAAACCAACCTGCGCATTAAACAACCGGGCGAGGCTAACATGACCTATGCCGGTAAGGTAAAAGGTTATAATTTTGATTTGGGCGGATTGCTTGACCAGGCTGCGCTTGGCCGGAGTACTTTTGATGCGGATATAAATGGTAAGGGTATCAACGTAAATACATTGAGCCTGAAAGCCAATGCCCGTATGACTTACCTTACCTACAGCGGGTACAGCTATCAAAACCTGAAACTGGATGGCAGCTTTATCAGGCAGGTAGCCAACGCCAAAATCAACATCAACGACCGCAACATTAAGCTGGCGCTGAATGGCCGTGTAAATTTAAATGAAGCGCTGCCTACCTACAAGGTAGGCGCCACCTTGCAAGATGCCCGGCTATACCGCCTGCATCTGCTTAAAGATACCATTACCCTTAGCGCTAAGCTGAATACCTCATTCAGAGGAAATAATTTGCGTAACCTGCAGGGCAGCATTGTGCTGTCGCCCTTGAGGATTGTTGATCCGCGTAATAATTTCGTGGTAGACTCAGTTGCGCTGACCGCTACCGGCCTGGGTAACAACCGCGTGATCAGCCTCAGATCAGACATTGCTGACGGCAGTATTAAAGGTACTTATGATTTGGCCACACTTCCTGCCTACTTTAAATCGGTAGTAAAAAAATACATCCCTTCACTTAAAACCACATTCGGTAAACCGGGAAGGCAAAACTTTGATTTTACCCTGCGGCTTAAAAACCTAAGCCCTGCATTGATTATGTTTGCACCACAGGTGAGTATTCCTGATAGCGGTACCTTTAACGGCCATTTTAACTCAATAAACCAAACCGCTACCCTGAACGGCCTGATTAAAACCATTAAGTACGGCAAGATTGTACTGCACGATTTTATTATTGACGAGAGCACCGACGATAACTTACTGGGGGTGAACGTTTCACTCAGCCGGGTAGATTTAACCGATAGCCTTTTTATTAAGAATATCAACATCACCAATTTCCTGCAGCGGGATAGCCTGAAGTTCAACGTAAAATTGTCAGACAAAAATGCTGTTAACCAACTCGATTTATACGGATTGGTAGAATTTGGGCGCGATACAACTGCTAAACTGAAATTATTACCATCAGACGTTGTGCTGGAAAACCAGAACTGGAAATTACAGCAGCAGGTACGCATCAGGTTACTTAACGGCAAAACGCAGGTTACCGGCTTTGAGCTATCAAACGGGGAGCAAAGGGTACGTATCAACGGTTTCATTTCTGACAATCCGGAGGATGAGCTGAAAGTAGTTTTCGATAAATTCAGCATGACCACGCTTGACCAGCTGACCAAGGCTGCCGGGGTTAAATTTACCGGCAGAGTAAACGGTGAGGTTAAACTTACTTCGGTAATTAAATCGCCGGGGGTAGATGCGGATTTGCGCGTGGATACGCTGACCATGAATGATACGTACTTAGGTAACCTGAAAATACAGTCGAGCCTTGATGAAGAGCGTAAGCAAGCTAAAATAAAACTGAATTTGCTTGACCGTGGCCTGGAAACGGTAGACATAAGCGGCTTGTACTTGCTGGGCACCGATAATGAGAACGCGCTTGACTTTGATGTGCGCATGAACCAAACCAAAGCGGTAATCTTTTCGCCGTTCACCAAAGGCCTGGTATCAAACCTGAAAGGAAACATTTCTACCGACCTTAAACTTACCGGACCAGTGGCCAGCCCAAAACTTAATGGAACGGTTACCCTGGCAGGCACAGGCTTAACGGTAGATTACCTGAAGGTGCCCTATACCATTGATGACAAATTGCAGGTAACCAACAGCGTTATAAAAGTTGATAACCTAAAAATGCGCGATGTAAAGGGCGGCATTGGTACCGCCAACGGCACGGTAGATTTAACCAACATCAGCACACCCAAACTGGATGTAAATATTGAAGCGCGCAATTTAATGGCGCTGAACACCACTTTTAAAGATAATCATATTTACTATGGCCGGGCTTTCGCCAGCGGGCGCTTCAGCTTTACCGGCCCGATAGATAGTATGTATATTGACATTAAGGCCCGCAGCGAAGACAGTACGGTATTTAATATCCCGCTTAATACTTCGGCCACTGCCGGCGAGTATGATTTTGTAAGGTTTGTAAGCCATAAGGATACTACCAATATTATAAGCAACGGAAATGCGTTTAAAGGCATTACCCTGAATTTTGATTTAAGTATTGATGAAAAAACGCTGGTACGGATAACTACCGATTTGGGCGTACTTGAAGGCCGGGGTATATCTAACAACCTGAACCTCAAGATCAATAGCTTTGGTGATTTTGATATGTACGGCGATTACCAGATTTCGTCGGGTAAGTTTGAGTTTACGGCTAAAAACTTTATCAGTAAGAATTTTGCTGTTTCGCAGGGGGGAACCATACGGTGGACGGGGAACCCGTCTAATGCAGAAATCAATTTGCGGGCTATATATGAAGTGCGTACCAACATTAACAACCTTTATGTAGCGGCTGGACTGCAATCGCCCACCGGCGACCAATACCGCCTGGTGCAGGCCGAGCTGATTATTACCCGCTCGCTGCTGCAGCCACAAATAGATTTCGATTTTAATTTTCCAACCGATCCATCGGTAAAAGATAACCTGAGCACTTACCTGAATGATTATAACAATCGCAGTCAGCAGGCGCTGAGCATTATTGTGCGCCGGCAGTTTGCGCCGGGCACGGGCAGCAATATTAACAGCGAATTGCGGGGTACTGCCTCCGAAGCTGTAAGCGAATTTGCGTTTAACAAGCTGAACAGTTTAATTGCCCAATCCAACATCAAGTATTTCGATTTAAACATACGCTCCTTAAATGATGCCAGCGCATCTGTTAAGGTATTAAATGACCGGTTGATTTTTAGCGGCAGCTTGTACAGCACCTACGGCAGCAATAACCTGTTTGTGGGTAGCAATACGCAAAACAGCACCCTGCTTAATTCTGATAATCTAACTAAGGATTTTGCTGCTGAATTTTTGATCCGCACCGATGGCCGTTTGCGGGGGCGATACTCTTACCGGGTACTCAACAGTACCACGCTGGGCAACCTCACCGGCTCACTGGTGCAGCAATATGTAAATGGCGTAGGCTTAATTTATCAGCGCGACTTTGATACGTTTGGCGATTTCTTCCGCGAAATGTTTGGTAACCGCCGCCGTATAAGGCGCAATGCCATTAACAGGGCCGATACTGCCGGCTCGGCTCCGCCGCCGCCAACCAATGCAGGCGGCAACAATGATGATGAAAGGTAACCAAAGTCAGTTGGCTATTAAAGTGTAAGTAAACTGGCCTGCATTAAGTGGTAATGACCTGGCTAACTTATTAAATCCCTTAAAATTGACAAAGGAAGTTAATGAGATGCTCGTTTTAAAAGAATCAGGCTATGTTGCAGCCCCTTATGCGTATTATGGATAAGTATAGTTTCCGGGTACGCATTAGTACCCTGCCGCTTTATGGCATGTGCCGGCAACTTTACCTGCCTGCTTAAAACCATGCAACCCAACCACAAGGCAAAAGAAGAAACAGTGGGGTACTCGCCGCTCATGTGCTTGAAACGGCCTACTGTGGCTTCATCATTAAATTGATTTTCTACCACCTGGTAAAAAGAGTGTTGCCTGCTGTCGCCGCCATCGCCGCTTAAAAGCAGGTGTATGGCTCCATCTTCGGCCATATACTGCGCTAAAAACTGCTGCAGCCTGCTTTCAAATAAATTAATATCCGGTGTATTGAAATAGCTGTAAGCCGCTACCTGCCCCAAAGCCTGCTGCAAAGGTGCAGAACCGGCTAAAAACATGGCTACCCCTTCGCCCGCTATACTTCCGGGTGCAGGGTTAATGTATAAATCGTGGTTGCTTACTGCTTTTTGCCTGAACCAGCCCCCCAGTTTATCAATCTCATGATTGTAAGCCGCAATTTCATCTACACCGCCCAGCAGGTAAGTGTGATCCGGATGTTCGCGCAAGAGCATATCCACATCAGTTATTGCATTTTCAAAAGACAACCCCCGCTGTACATGCGTAATGTTATATTCTCTGCGCTTAAGTAACATGCACAACTGCGAAGTTACCGTATTAGGCGTACTTTGTACAAAGTTGCCGGGCGTAAGCAAGTCCTCGTTATAATCTACAATCTGGTTCAGGAAACGGCCGCTTTCTTCCATACCTCCGTTTCCGCTGCCTATAACAATTCCATCAGGCAGGTGCGCAGCATTTATCAGCGGCGCAGCAGCAGCAAGCCCCAGCTTTACCGCTTTACTCATGCGGCGCAGCGCATTGGCTGGCATCCCCTCGTACCTGGGCTCAATAGCACTAAGTTTATTACCGGCAGATTCATACAGCGTATCTAAGCTGATACTGCCGAAAGTATGCTGGGGAGAAATGCAGGTTGCGTTATAGAGGTAAAACATGAGGCAATCAGGCTTTAGAAAAAATCAATGAGGTACAGCTTCCGCCAAAACCAAAAGAGTTTGACATTACATGCGCTACCGGTGCTTGTGTGTATTGTGTAACCGGCTGTAATGCATATGCCCCCCCGGGCCGATTAAAATTTAATGTGGGATAGATTTCCTGATGTTGCAACGTTAAAATACTGAACACCGCCTCTACTGCGCTGGCCGCCCCTAAAGTATGCCCGGTATAGCTTTTGGTAGAAGTAAACAGCGGTACCTGCCCGAATACACGGCGCATGGCCTGCAGCTCTACCCCGTCGTTATTCTCGGTTGAAGTACCGTGGGTGTTGACAAAATCAATGGCCTGGGGTGGTAAGCCGGCCTTATGCAGCGCCTTATTCATAGACAGATAAGGCCCTTCGCCATCATCGCACAGCGAAGAAGGGTGATAGGCATCATTGGTATTGCCGTAGCCGCTCAATTCGGCATATATGGTTTTGCCTGCTGCATCTTCAGCACGCTCCAGTACCAGGTAAGCGGCACCCTCGCCCAGGTTTAGGCCTTTACGGTCAGCGTCAAACGGGCGGCACCATTCATCAGAAAGTATCCGTAGTGCATTAAAGCCATTAACTGTAAATTTTGACAAGCTGTCGGCACCGCCGGCAATTACACGGTCGGCCAACCCATTCTGCAATAAACGTGCGGCATATATAATGGCATTGGCCGATGATGAGCAGGCTGTATTAATGGTATTGATTAAACCACCCAGCTGATACCGCTCTTGTAAAAACAGGCTTACAGAGGCATAATCATAAGCCGCTAAGTATTCTTCGTGCCCGGGTTTACCATTGCCATTGGCATACAATTCTTCGGTAAGGCACATACCGCCTACCGTAGTGGCGTTAATAAACGCTGTGCGTGGCGAATTTAAATCTGCTGCCGATAAACCGGCGTTGCCTGCTGCTTCGTCAAACGCATTTAAAGCCAGCAGCGTGGTACGTGTAACGCCTGCAGCGGTAACCTGTAACCCGGCTTTCAGCGCCTCATTGCTCATGGGCACTTCACCAAAAGGTATAACGCCCGAAAATTTAGACGGAAAATGACTGGACTGGGTAATACCACTCCTCCCACCGGCCAGCGCTGCCTGATTTTCATCTACAGTGCGGCCAATAGCGCTGATGATACCCATTCCGGTAACCACAATCCGGCTCAAATGCTTTTCCTCCAGTTTATTATTTGGTGCGGTGCTGCGCTACATAATCGGCCATGGTATGCACATCCGTAAGCGCCTTACGGCCTTCTTTCGGATCATTAATGGTAATACCATATTCCCTTTTCAACAGAACAATCAACTCCAGCGAATCAATAGAATCCAATCCTAAGCCTTCGCCAAATAATGGTTCATCGTCTTTAATATCGTTCGGTGTAAGATCGGTTAAATTTAAAAATTGTATAATCTGGCTTTTCAGCTGCTGTTTCAGCGCCTCGTTTTCCATACGTATTAAATTAAGTGTTTTTGTTTGAGCCCTATCCAGGTCACCAGTTGTATCAGCAGGGTAATGGCCAGCAAAGGTAAGATGTTTGCCCAAACATCGGTTAGCTTGCCTCCTTCCAAAAATAAGCCATAATAAGCTTCGAGGCACCAATGCAGCGGCGAAATATTCATCATGGTTTTAAAGGCGCCCGGCATGGCAAAGCTGGGCACCATTAAACCGCCCAAGGCTGCCAGTATAACTACCGATACGGCGCCAAAGCCGTTGGCCTGTTCAAGCGTATGAGCAAAAGTACCTATGCAAATGGCATAACTCACGGCGCACCAGCCACACAGTAAGGTAACTATCAGCAAGCCGCTTACATCGGCCGGCAGGTTTAAAGGCGGCAGCCCGATTAACGGGAACAGCCAAACGCCGATAGCAAATATTACCAGGGCCTGTAGTAAGGTAACGCCCAGATATACCAACTGTTTGGAAACCAGGCTGAGGCTGTAACTTGTGGGCAGGGTTTTGAGCCGGATAAAACTGCCGTTCAGCTTTTCGCGCACTACGCTTCCGCCTAAAGAGATGGTAACAAAAAACATGGCAAAAATAGTCCAGGCGGGTACATTGTGCTGTGAGGCATTAGGCAAAATGCGGCTGCCGTTACGTAAAACCGGCACCTCATTAATTATGGTGCGGTTACTCAGCATTTCGTTTTCCAGCTGGGCAGGCAACGGCTTGTCATTAATAGCCAGGTACAGTTTGCGTAAGGTTTGGCGGCTCTCTACCAGCTGCAGGCCGCTTTGCATAGCACCCTGAACCGATAACCGCATAGACTCCTGCAGTATAGGGTTATAATAAAGGGTCAGCGGGTCAACCGTTGGAACTGCTTTTACGCTGTCGCCTTCCAGGCCAAAGCTTTTTAATGCCTTGCCGGCTGCATTGGTCGCCTTGGCGTTTACCTTAACTGAAAAACTGGAGGGAATAGTGATAGCGAGCAGGGCATCCTGCGCACGCATGGTTTCGGTCAGCTGCTTTTCTGTAGCCTTAGCGGGGGCGTTTAGTAACCGGAACATTCCGATTTTATTAATGGCCTGCACAAAATCGGCTCCGGCCTTACCAGTATCGCGGTTGCATACCAGCACTTTTATCTTTTCGCTTTTTACAATCTGAAAAGTACTGTTCTGTATGCCGGTTACAATAATAACCAGCAGTATGGGCATCCCGAACATCAGTATCAGTCCGGCTTTATCGCGCAGCAAAATCCGCAGGTCTTTAATAAGGGTAGCCCAGAGTTTAAACATGCTTAGTTACGATACGCTTTGCCGGTTAAATGAATAAATAATGCTTCAAGGTCGGGCTTATTGTATTTGGCCAGCAACTCTTCGGTTTTACCTTGTGCAATAATCCTGCCCTCATCAATCAGCGCAATGTGGTTGCACAAATCCTGCGCTTCGCTTAGCTGGTGTGAGGTATAAACCAATGTGGTACCCTTAAGGTTCAGTTCCTTTAAATATGCAATAATGGCATAGCGGGTTTGCACATCAACCCCTACGGTAGGTTCATCCAGAAACAATATTTCGGGTTGATGCATAACGCCAATGGCCAGGTTCACCCGCCGCTTCATTCCGCCCGAAAAATGCTGAACCGGCTTGTGCCGGACTTCGGTTAGGCCCAGCACCTGTAGCAACTCATTTGTACGTTTACTGATTTGCACTTTACTAAGCCCCGACCACGCGCCAAAAAACTCTAAATTTTCGGATGGGCTTAATTCATGATAAAAGGAAAAATCCTGCGGCACAAAGCCAAAACGTTTATTAACCTCGCCTTTTTGCTTACCTACCCGGTAACCGGCCAGTTCAATACTGCCCTGCTGCGCCTCCAGTAAACCGGTCATTAAGCTCATGAGCGTAGTTTTACCTGCCCCGTTCGGGCCGAACAAACCAAAACGTTCTCCATTAGCTACTTCCATGTTCAGCCCCGAGAAATGTACACCGGATTGCTGCGGATACTGAAAATCAAGATTATGGATGTGTATAGCTAAATTGCTCATGCCTGCCACTTCATTTTTTTCAGTGCTTCAAAAGCTGCCTTTTCAATTTGCGCTACTTCCAACAGGTAATCACCCATCATGTTAAAGTCCTGCTGGCTGCCTAAACGGCCTTTATAAATGCCGGCAGCATGTACTGCGGCGGTTCGCCATAAATCGCCTGCCTGGGTAAACTGATCAGCAATGGTGAGCAATTCATCATTATTTGGATGATAGGCATGTGCTTCCTGCAAGAAAGCTCCATACATGTACCTAAACCCACCGCCACCTGTTCCGATTTCTTCCTGCATACGTACCAATTGGGCCAGATAAGAGCCCGCTGTTTTTAATCCCAATTTATCGCGCCAGCCTTTTATTTTTTTGCCGGTATAGGCAATACCATTTACACCAACAAACCAGCCAAGAATAGAAAGCATATTATATGCATTTTTTTTGATGCCGTTTTTAATAGCCTGCCTGATCTGTTCATCAGTAATGGCAGCCGTACTTTCCGGGTAGTAGATTTGCCCCTTGGGCGCCAGGGCGCCTTTGGCAAAACGCACCCTTTCCAGCTCGTAGCTGCTTAGCGTAGTAGGCGTTTCCATAATCGGATCGCTGATAAGGTAATTGTCTTCCTCTTTACCATACACAACCAAATTATGGGCATTAAAATGAAAACGGTACTCCTTTGGAAAATACGACAAGTAATATACACCTACCTGGCAGCCTACCGGTTGCCCCTGGTTTAGCCTGTCCTGCAAAAAAGATTCGGCCTCAGATTTTGAACTGAATGTTTTACGCTTTACCGGAATGTTCAACGATTTGCAGGTGCGCCTGAAGATATGGCCCGGCAATGTGCGAAAGGCAATAGCAGGCCCGTTATTAATTTTAATGAATGGAATATAGGCAAAGAACAGTCCGGCCCCTATACCTAAGGCCAGCGGCTCGGTAATTTTATGGTTTGATATGCTGCTGAGCAGATTACTGGTAACGCCCGATTCGCAATGGGCCGCCTGCCGGTGTTCAAAATCAGCTCTCATATATCGTCAGGGTATCAAAATCAGCTAATTTAATGTTCAAGGCTTCTGCGTATTTCTGCAATTTACTTTCGGATAACTTTTTAAAAACATCAGGCTTTAAATGCCGCTTTACCTGCCATTGCCAAAAACCGGTATAGGCCGCTAAAGTAGGCACATCCATCAGGCGATACTCCATAAAAAACAGAATAGGGCTGGCCTTGCCATCCTGTACCTGTCGGCGGGCATTGGCTACGCGGGCTTCCACATCCTGCCAGGCTACGTCAAGGGCCGTGGCTTTTACGTCCCAGCCGGTACTTAGCTCGGTGGTGTAGTTGCCTTTGCTGTCGGTAGCGTAAACTACCTCCTTGGTTACTTTGCCTAAAGCGCTTTTATCCTGTGGTACCTCGTCTTTTTTCATTACCTCACCCTGCCCTCTCCAAAAGAGAGGGTTCTTTAATTTAATTCTTTAATGTTTGTTCTTTCTCAAATCTCCCTCTCCTTATGGAGAGGGCCGGGGTGAGGTTTATACAACAGTTAGCATGGCATACATGTAGGAGAAACGCGAACTTTCGGGCACCAGCAGCAGCAGGCGCTCACCTTTTTTTAGTTTACCGCTTTTAAACAGCTCGTTTACCATCAGGTAAGCCGAGGCCGCCCCTACGTTGCCTACGGTTGACAGGTTAACAAACCACTTATCGTAAGGAATCCCGCCACCATAAACATCTATCATCTCATAAATCTTCGGCCTGAAAAATTCGCTCGACATGTGCGGCATAAAGTAATCAATATCAGCAGCCGTCATGCCCTTACGCTCAAATATCTCTTTTATCTTTTTGCCGCCTAATGCTACAATATTGTCGCTTAACAAATTAATATCCTGTTTTATGCTAAAAAGCGACTTGTTCTTGATCTCCTCGGGGGTAAAATCCATAAAGCCTTTCAGGGTACCGTCGGGTTGTTTCTCTGTACCCATGTACATACAGGCCTCTGTTTCGTTGGCAAAAGATACGCCTTCAATCCAGTCAATACGCAGGCTTAAGCCTTGTTCGTTTGGCTTGTCTGATAATAAAAACGCTGAAGCACCATCGGACAGCATCCAGCGTAAAAATTCTTTCTGAAAGGCAATATAAGGGTTGGCATCCAGCTCAACCAGGTGCTGCACTTCGTCCTCGAACACACCTGATACCAGCAGGCCTGAAAAGCGTTCAGAACCGGTGGCTACCGCCAGTTTTACGTCGCCGGTTTTTACGGCCATGTAGGCATATTTTAAGGCGTGCATACCCGCACAGCATACGCCGGAGGGCGAAACTACCTCAATGCCGTCCGCTTCGGGCAGCCAGCCATGCGTCATTACCCCGTGGCTTGGCATCATCTGGTCGGGCGATGAAGTACCGCAGGAAAGCAGCTCTACACTTTTCAATTGCTCAGGGCTCTCTTTGAACAGTTCCCTTACGGCCTCTGCCGTCATCTGGGCATTGGTATGGGTAGATTTCCCACCTTTTTCGAGCGCATAATAACGGTTTTTGATACCATTATTGCGCAATACTATCTTTTTTGATTTCGAAGGCTTGTTATTGATATATCCCAGGTACTGCTCCATCTCATCGTTCGAAACCGGCTCATTAGGAAACCAGGCGGCAGTGCTGTTGATATATACTTCAGTAGCTGACATGTCTTAACTATTAGGTATTTGCAAATAATAATTCTTTCGGGCTTTGATACGTTTGGCCGAGAACGGTTTAATCAGCAGTGCATCAATCCCCATTAATACAGGGGCCCCTGCAAAGAACGCCACCAGCAAGTAGTATTTAAATACCGAGATCCACAAATCGCGGTTCTTACGTTTCACAATAAATTTGGCCCAGGCCGCATAAATGGTTTTTGCCTTAATTTCGGTAAACATCAGCTGGTACTTAATAGTAACGGCTTTCTTATCAATCCATTGTTGCTGCAAGCCGTTCCATTGCTGCGTGTTCAACAGCGGCACTACTTCTGCGCCCTGCACTGCCATACCGGCAATATCGGCATCAGCTATTCCCGGTTTAGGAAACAGGTTTAAATAACGGTCTTTTTTACCAGTTAGCATCCAGTAAAAAATAGTAACAAAGCTGATAGCATTATGATGATTGTCTACAAGTGCCAGGTTACCCACCAGTTTAGCCCCAGCCTCTTTTAATGTTTGCCGTACCCGCTCAAAAGCGTTAAGCCACATATTGCGGGCGCCCGTAAGTGTAATTACCGGCGTATCTTTAAGCAACGCCCTGAACTGCGGATGATGCAGCAGGGAATTAACCGGTATACTGGGCGATAAAAACCAGGATTGATACCCCAGCACAATTAAATCGTACTGCTGATGTTTAAAGTGCAACGGTTGTAACTCAATGGTATTGCCCAGCACGCAATCGGGCATTACATCAAAAAAGCGTTTGCCCGTCCACGGGAAGGCATAAGGTGTTGTAGGCTGTACCACTACCGTTTCTACCTCGGCGCCTGCAGCCGCCAGGGGTGCGGTAAAGGAGGCCACAATTTCGCCCAGTTGCCCAGATTGTGAATAGTAGATAGCCAGCACCTTTTTACTCATGTACACCTTTACTTAAAATCCTGCAAAGATAATACTTTAGAGGTTTTGCTGTAGTTAAGCACCGCGTGCTGCACAGCAGGAGGCAAGTTCTTATATTCCTTCTTCACCAGAATAGCATCGGCAGCCAAATCAGCCTTATATTTTACAATTTTGGGCGCATGTTCTTCAATTATCAGCCGCAGAAAATGGTATTCGGCATTAGCGCTGTTTGCCTGCAACACAGTTTCCAGTTGGATACGGCCTTTTTTAAAATAACGCAGCTTATCTTTAGGCAAAAGAACCTGGCCGGCTTTTTTCATCAGCAACGCGCCTTCATAGGCTTCCTTATCGGCCCCCTGCAAACCTTTCAATACCTCAAGTTCCTTATCTACTTTAGCCTTGCTATCAGATGCAATAGCCTCAAAATAAGCAGCTTTATCTAAACTTTGCCATAACCCGGCAGCCATAACTGTACTTATGCTTAGCATCAGTATCATACTCAATAACCACCTGTATTTCTTCATATCTTGTATATCAATACTCACCAAAACTAATAAAATAAGTTATATCGTTTCCTGTTGGCTGATTTTGCCTGTGCTTTCAATTACAAGAGCATGTTATCCAAACTGCCTGTTACTTTTGATGACTTAGTACATCCTGACCATGCATTTTCTAATCAGAATGTCATAAAATTTCAGTTACTTTGAGGTTTAAATTTTTAACAATTCTTTCATTTTGCTTGTGCCGGTCTTTATTATGACTAACATCAACCTGCCAAGTTTAAATGAACAGTAAGAGAACAAGGCTTTAACAGTGGACTATCACCAACCGCAGTTTTCGGATTTATGGGCAGTTATATTAGGCGGTTCAAGCGGATTTGGGCTGGCTACCGTTAAAAAATTAGCCGCTCATGGCATGAACATCGCTGTTTTGTACCGCGAACCTGCGGCTGCCAACCGTGAGTTACAAGCTACCCTGTCCAAAATAGCCGAAAGCCATCAGGTAACTATATTACCTTATAACAGCAATGCACTGGATGCTGATGCCCGCCAGCAATTTTTAGCACAGTTTACTGTAGCCACCGGCAGCAAACCCGTGGTACGCTTACTGCTGCACACTATTGCCCGTGGCAATTTGAAGCCTTTGGCTGCTGCAGAATCAAATTGTACAGAACCCCATCAATTACTTACTGCTGATGATATTCAGCATACCGGTTATGCCATGGCCCACAGCCTGCTGGACTGGGCGCGGTTACTGCTTGATGCCGGTCTATTTTTTAAAGATGCCCGTATCATTGGCCTTACCAGCGAGGGGGCGCACCGCTACTGGGAAAGCTATGCGGCGGTATCAATCGCTAAAGCCTCGCTGGAGAGTTTAGCCACGTACATGGCGGTAGAATTAAGCCGGTTTGGGTTAAAAACCAATATTATACAGGCTGGTGTTACCGCCACCCCTTCGTTAAAACGCATTGCGGGCAGTGAGCAATTACTGGAAATGATACCTGAACGCAACCCTATGGGCCGCGCTACCCAACCTGAGGATGTTGCCAACGTAATTTACCTGCTCTGTATGGATGAGGCTTTCTGGATTAATGGCTCAATTATTCATGTTGATGGCGGAGAGCACTGCCGGTAAATTGCTTTATTAATGCCATGTATCAGGAAGTATTAAACCATTTGCCTTATAAATCATCCTTTAGATTTATAGATACCCTGTTACATATTGATGAGAACGGCGCAACAGGCGAATATACCCTGCGGAAAGATGCCTTTTTTTACGAAGACCATTTTCCGGGCCACCCGGTTACGCCGGGCGTGATCATTACCGAGATTATGGCGCAGATCGGATTAGTAACATTGGGTATATACTTATTAATGAAAGAGCAAAGCAGTGAAGTGCAGGCAGAACCTGTTTTTCCGTTGTTTACGTCTTCGGAAGTAGAGTTTTATAAAGCGGTGCTGCCCGGGGAGAAAGTGCGGGTGGTATCTCAAAAAATATATTTCCGTTTTGGAAAGCTAAAATGTGCAGTGCAGATGCTGGACAGCCATAATAACAGAATAGCAAAGGGAACTTTTGCCGGTATGATGAAAAAAGCCGGAGATATGAAATGAGCAAACGTGTAGTAGTTACCGGTATGGGCGTAGTATCGCCTAATGGCGTGGGCCTGCCTGATTTTCTGAATGCCATACAGCAGGGCATATCGGGCATACGCTTTGTGCCGCATTATGCCGATTTACATTTTAGCTGCCAGGTGGCCGGTGTGCCGCCTTTTGAATGGGATTCCTTACGCCCGCAAATATCAGACGTGGTACTGCACGGACTGAAAGGAGTAAACATTGGTTACGGCTTAAAGGCCGCTGTTGATGCCTGGACACATGCCGGATACCCCCTGAACACCACCGAAACCCTTTGGGATACCGGCTGTATTTTTGGCAACAGCGTGGCCGATACCGAGGCTATGAAAAACGTAATTACCCGTGTGGATAACAAAGAGGTAAAGAAATTAGGTTCGCGCATTGTGGAGCAGGCCATGAACAGCGGGGTTACTTCTTACATAGCCGGCCGGCTGGGTTTAGGCAATAAGGTACTCACCAATTCGGCAGCCTGCGCCACCGGTACGCAGGCCATTTTAATGGGCTATGAATATATAAAGCATGGTATGGCCAAACGTATGCTTACCGGCAGCAGCGAGTATGTAGATACTTATGTATTCGGTTCGTTTGATTCTATGCGGGTGCTGTCGCGCAAATATAATGACCAGCCGGAGCGGGCTTCAAGGCCTATGAGCGCCACAGCGGGCGGTTTTATACCAGGCTCGGGTGCTGCAGCCTTAATGCTGGAAGATTTGGATACGGCACTGGAACGCGGGGCTACCATTTATGCCGAAGTTTTAGGGGGGGCCGGCAATTCGGGCGGACAGCGCAACGGCGGCTCCATGACGGCGGCCAATCCCGAAGGCGTAATACGCTGCATCACCGAATCATTAGCTGATGCGGGCATTACCGGAGCCGATGTTGATCTCATTAGCGGCCATTTGACCGCTACCATTGCCGATAAGCAGGAGATTATGAACTGGACAAAAGCGTTAGGACGTGAAGGCCGCGATTTTCCAATGGTAAATTCCCTGAAATCCATGATAGGGCATTGCCTTAGCGCTGCCGGAACCATTGAATCGGTAGCTTCGGTATTGCAACTGCAGCATGGCTTTGTGCACCCAAATATCAACCTCGAAGACCCTCATCCCGGCATTACGGCAATCATTGCTGAAACCTGCCTGCCCACAACTTTGATAAAAAAAGATATAAATATCGTTGCAAAAGCTAATTTTGGCTTCGGCGACGTAAACTCGTGCATTATATTCTCAAAATATAACCCTGAATGAACAGACAAGAAATTTTAGATGAGCTTAAAAAGGTGCTGGCTCCCTATACTGAAGATAAGGAGCAGTTAAACAACATTAACGACCAGACCGACCTTATAAGAGATTTAAAAATCAACTCTGCCAACTTAGTGGATATTATTATTGATGCGGAGGCCAAGTACAATATTGAAATTGACTATGACGCCGCTGAGGAAATGACCACCGTAGGCAGCTGCATTAATGTGATTGAAACCCGCATGAACCGGCAAAGTGAATAGTATTGGTAATGATGTAGTAGCCCTGGCCCATATACAACCGGAGCGTACCTGCCAGCACCGTTTCTATAACAAAATACTTTCGCCTGCCGAACACCAGCTGTATTATGCTTTACCGGCAGGAAGTTTACTGTTTGAACATTACGTATGGCTGCTATGGTCGGCTAAAGAGTCAGCCTATAAATTTTTAAAAAGACAGCAGCCGCATTTGGTTTTTTCACCAACCAGATTTATCATTCAAAATTTATCAGCTACTTTATTGCCAGGTGAATATTCAGGCACTGTAAGCTATCAATCAACCCGCCTTCCTTTTTGCTCCATATTAACCAGCGGGTATATTCATACCGTAGTAAGCACAAATTTACCGTTGGTTACCTACAGGGTGAGCAAAGTTGACACTAATAGTTATGACGTGCAATCGGCAGCAGTAAGAACACTCACCTTAAAACATCTGGCCGCCTTAATGCCATCCCAGGCGCTAAACATTACTAAGCATATCACCGGTTACCCCGAAGTAAGAAAAGGCAACCAGATAGCAGATATCCCGCTTTCGCTAAGCCACCATGGTAACTTTATTGCCTATGCATTTCAATTCAATACCATGGGAAGCGCAGGCAACTTTGTAACCGCTAAAACCCTTTATTCCCCCTCCGTTTACGGCCTTTAAAGCAGGCTTGTAATTGCACATTATCTGTGTTTATTTCTTTAGCTTTGCAGCAGATTCGTCTGATCCGTATGCTCTCAAAAAAAACAAAGTACGCACTTAAGGCATTAATTTTACTGGGTAAAAACCAACACAATCCGCCCATGCAGATTGCCCAGATTGCCGAAATGGAGCGCATACCCAAGAAGTTTTTGGAACAGATTTTACTGGAACTGCGCAAAGCCGGAATGCTTTACAGCAAGAAAGGCGCCGGCGGCGGTTACACCCTCAATAAAAAACCCGAAGACATTTATATTGCACAAGTGCTGCGCCTTACCGACGGGCCCATTGCTATGGTACCCTGCGCCAGCCTCAACTTTTATCACCATTGCGAGGAATGCATTAATGAGGAAACCTGCGGCATCCGCAGTTTATTTGTTGATGTGCGGGATGCCACATTAAGCTACCTGTCTAAAACCAGCGTTGCCGATTTGATAGCCAAAGAAGAGAAGGCAGGTAACCACTCGCTGATGAGTTAGCAGATGATTGAATTTACTGCGTTATTGCGGAGAATGTAGCAATAACGTGATGCCTATTCATCTTTTAATTTAGGCAGGGCATAAAACAACCCGGCCACATGCATGGCCTGCTTTATGGCGTTATCTGCCAAAAGTTGCCTTACTTCTTCAGCCGTATACAATTCTATTTCTATCTCCTCCTGCGCATCCAGGTGCTGGCCGCTTACCTTTTTACCGCCTCTTAACAGGTAACAGCGAACTGAGTTATTACCGGTGGAAGGATTAGGCCAAAGATTGCATAACAATTCTGCACTTGTAAATTCGTAGCCGGTTTCCTCCAGCAGCTCGCGCCTTACCGCTTGTTCGGGCGTTTCCCCTTCATCCATCACTCCGCCGGGCAACTCTAACGATACGTCAGCTACCGCATGGCGGTACTGCTTTACTAATATTACTTTATTGTCTTCAGTTAAGGCCACGGCATTTACCCAATCGGCATACTCCAACACATAATAATCTTCCACCATGTGGCCGTTTGGCATTTCGCAGCGGTCTACCCGCAAAGTAGCCCACATGCCTTTATGCACGTATCTTGAGGAAAGCAGTTTCCAGTTGAGGCTGGTGGTTAGGTTATCAGAACGCATTGAGTAAATTTAATTTGTTGTTATTTCAACCGGTGATTTAATAATTGAAATTACCAACTGCCACTGCTGCCGCCGCCGCCAAAGCTGCCGCCGCCGAAGCCGCCAAAACCGCCGCCGCCGGAGCTGCCGCCTGAATCGCCACCCCAGCCGCTGCCGCCTCCGCTGCTGCGACCGCCGCCACCCAGCAGGTTGCCGGCCAGAAACCACCAGAACGGACTGGCGCTTCCCCGGCCGCCAATGATGCTACCGCCGCCTCCGCCGCCACGGTTACGAAAAATGAAGAACAGAACAATAATCACGATCAGGATAATAAAACCCGCACCTCCGCCGCCGCCGTTTCCATTCTGCTTACGGCCACGGTTGGCATAACCGGCATCGGCTTTGTATTCGCCTTTGGTAGCCTTTATAATGTTGGTAGTGGCTGCATCCAGGCCACCGTAATAATCGCCCTGCTTAAAATGGGGCGTAATATCATTGCTGATGATTTGCTGCGTGGTAATGTCGGGCAGGGAACCTTCAATGCCATAACCGGTTTGTATGGTTACCTTGCGGTCATCCACTGCTACCAACAACAGTACCCCATTGTTTTTGCCGGTGTTACCTATACCCCAGGCGCGGCCTAATGTTGTGCCATATTCATTAATATCATACTCCCCTACCGACTTAATCATTACCACTGCTACCTGTATGGATGAAGAATCATCAAAAGCCACCAGCTTTTGCTCCAGCCGCTGTTTATCATCTTCGGAGAGGGTATTGGTAAAATCAGTAACCAGTGTATTGGATTTAGGCGGCAGCTTTTGAGCAAAGCCACTGTATACCACCAGCATCAGGCTTAGCAGCCAGCAAATCTTCTTCAGCATCGGAATCAAATTATTTACCATTCATAAAGGCAATATCATCGGGCAATTCGTTGCGGCCACCTGCCCGATGCGGAAAGTATCTTTTTAGTTGCTCACCCGCTTTCTCAACGCCTTTCACCACACCGGCTACCAGGTCACCCTGCTTAAAATGATTCAACATTTCTTCTTTGGTACTGTCCCAGAAATCGTCAGGCACAGCTTCGTTGATACCGGCATCACCAATAATGGCAAATTTATGGTCGGTGGCAGCTACATAAATGAGTACGCCGTTACGCAATTTGGTAAGGTGCATGTCCAACTGGTGAAAGTATTGGGTCGCCCTCACCAATGCTTCGTCGACACAGGTAGCTTCAACACAAACCCTGATCTGCCCCGAAGTTTGCCGTTCGGCCACCGCTACGGCATTACGTATCTGTTGCTGTTCCTCGTTGCTAAATACAGGCATGGAGCTAAGTGTTGAATGAGTGAATGAAAGAATGAGGGGGACTAATGAAAGAATGAGTGAATGATTGAGTTAAGAAGCAAAAATGGATGAATATTTTATTACCAAGGTTTACTATTCTTCACTTATTCAATCCTTCACTCATTGCTTCATTAAATCAGTAACTTAAAATTGTACTGTTGGGGCCTTTTGGGCATTAGCCTCAGCAGCAAAATAGCCTTTAGGAGAAAAGCCGAACATTTTGGCAGTTAAATTGGCCGGAAACGCACGTATCTTGCTGTTGTAGGCTTGTACCGAACCGTTAAAATCATTACGGGCTACACTGATGCGGTTTTCGGTTCCTTCCAGTTGTGCCTGTAAACCACGGAAAGCATCATTAGCCCGCAGTGTAGGATAGTTTTCAGTTACGCTTAGTAAGCGGCCCAGTGCAGTACTCAATTCACCCTGCGCTTCCTGATATTTTTGTACGCTTTCAGGAGTTAACTTGCTGGCATCTACCTGAACAGAGGTAGCCTTGGCGCGGGCGTTAACAACCTCTGTTAAGGTACCCTTTTCAAAATTAGCCTCGCCTTTTACAGTGTTCACCAGGTTAGGTATCAGGTCGGCCCGGCGCTGGTACTGGCTTTGCACCGCTCCCCATTTGGCTTTGGTATCTTCATCGGCTTGTACAATACCATTGTAGCTGCATGAACTTAGTGACATACCGGCTACCAATAGTACAACTGCAAACAGTAATTTTTTCATGATGTGTTTCAAATTGTTAAGTGATGTAATTGTTGTGTTAGAGTATCTTTTATAAAAAATGTTACAAGTACATAATCAGCCCGGCTTAATGTAATAAGCCTGATGCATCCCCCTTATAATGCAATTTTTAGCATAAGGTTTTATATCTTGGCCTTACATTCCTGCAATTTTGCAGCATTTACACATGAGATACTTACTTACAGCTTTATTAGCCGCCTCATTAACCCAGGCGGTTGCACAATCCAAACCATCCGAAAGGCTTGTTAATTATGTAAAACCTATTGTTGGCACTCAGCGTATGGGGCATACCTTTCCGGGCGCTACTGTGCCTTTCGGTATGGTACAGCTCAGCCCTGAAACTGATACTGCAAGCTACGAACTGAACGGAAAGTATAACCCCAGGGTATATGAATACTGCGCCGGTTATCAATATGAAGATAAAACTATCGTAGGTTTCAGCCATACCCATTTCAGCGGAACCGGCCACTCCGATTTAGGTGATTTTCTGGTAATGCCAACGGTAGGCGCATTAAAACTTAACTCTGGCACTGCCGACCACCCCGGCAGCGGTTATCGCTCGGCGTTCTCGCACAGCAACGAGGTAAGCCAGGCCAACTATTACAAAGTGAAACTGGACGACAGCCGTGTTACCGCTGAGCTAACCACCACTACCCGTGTGGGCTTTCATCAATATACCTTTCCGAAATCAGACCAGTCGCATATCATACTGGATCTGATGTCGGGTATATATAACTACCCTGATAAAAACGTATGGACGTATATTCATGTGGTTAATGATACTTTGGTTACCGGTTACCGCCGCACCAACGGCTGGGCCAGAAACCGGGTTTTATATTTTGCCCTTACTTTTTCCAAACCTTTTGCCCAGCATGGCTTTGCCAATTACTCAAAACGCGAGGTGTATAACGGCTTTTGGGGCAAATTTAACCAGCGTAAGAATTTTCCGGAATTGGCTGCACCGCAAATCAAGGCTTATTTCGATTTTAAAACGGAAGAAGGCGAAAAAATCAAGCTAAAAATGGCCCTTTCACCGGTAAGTATGGAAGGCGCTTTAAATAACCTGCGCACCGAAGCGCCGGGATGGAACTTTGACCAGATAAAAGAAAAAGGCCAGCAGCAGTGGGAAGATGAACTGCACAAAATTGAAATTCAGGCCAAAACCCGTACGGATAAAGAGAATTTTTACACCTCGATGTATCATGCGCTTATCAACCCTACCATTTATATGGATGTAGACGGGCAGTATAAGGGGGTAGATGGCAATATTCATAAAGCCGACGGCTATGTTAATTATACCACCTTCTCTTTGTGGGATACCTACCGGGCATTGCACCCGCTGTTGAACATCATTGAGCCGAAGCGTAATGCCGATATGGTAACCTCTATGCTGATGCATTACCGCCAAAGCCCTGAGCAAATGCTGCCGGTATGGTCTAACTCGGGTAACGAGAACTGGTGCATGTCGGGCTACCACAGTGTGCCCGTAATTGCTGATGCTATTATTAAAAACAATGTGAATGTTAATGCCAACGAATTGCTGGATGCCTGCGTAACCACGGCACGCCACCGTAATTACGAGGGTATTGGCACTTACATAGATAAAGGCTACGTAACCAACGAAGTTAGCGGCACCTCAGTATCCAATACACTGGAGTATGCGTTTGACGACTGGTGTATAGCACAAGCGGCTAAGAAACTGGGGCGGACGGATATTTATAACGAATTTATCAAGCGGTCGGAAAACTTTAAGAATGTATATGATAAAGCCTCCGGCTTTATGCGGCCTCGCTTGAATGATGGCACTTTCCGCAAAACCTTTGATGCCTTAAGTACCAACAACCAGGGATTTATTGAGGGCAATGCCTGGAACTACACCCTGTTTGTACCGCACCAGCCTACCGAACTCATAGAACTGATGGGCGGTGAAAAACGTTTTGTTCCCTACCTTGATTCATTGTTTACTATGCACCTGCCGGATAAATACTTTGCCGAAACCGAAGATATTACCCGCGATGGCATCATTGGCAACTATGTGCATGGCAACGAGCCTTCGCACCATGTGGCTTACCTGTACAACTGGACCAGCCAGCCCTGGAAAACCCAGGAGCGCGTGCGTATGATCTTGCCAAAGATGTATAAACCTACAGCCGATGGTTTAGGCGGCAATGACGATACCGGGCAAATGAGCGCCTGGTATATCTTCAGTTCACTGGGCTTTTACCCGGTGGCGCCCGGATCGGGGCAGTATGCTATTGGCAGCCCGGCGGTGCAAAAAGCCACCATTCATTTGGCTGGTAATAAAACGTTTGTAGTGGATGTAAAAAACCAGTCGGAAAAGAACGTGTATGTGCAGAGGATGCTGCTGAACGGCCAGCCCTTAAACCGGCTGTATATTACTGATGCCGAACTGATGAACGGCGGAACGCTTACCTTTTATATGAGCAGCAAGCATAAATAGCAAGAACCAAATAAACCAAAAAGAATCACCGTTGGCTTAACACACCATACGGTGATTTTCTTTTTTCACATGTGCTCTAAGCACACTTGACGCACGTAATACGCAACACGAGAGGGAGATGTAACGCGCTTATTATAATTTTTATTGGCAAGTAGTTAGGTGCCAGGCCGTACAAGCAAGTACATTTTGAAAGGCAACTATACTTGATACAAAATCAGAAACTAAATTATAGCGTTTTATTTTTTGGCTATCAATACAATGTAGGGAGACAAGTTTTTAGATTCCACAGGTATAATTTTGGTTAGCACCTTACCGGCTACCCATATCGCCTTCACCAGTGCTTTTACTGCCGTACGCTGCCGTGCTTTGTTTTCGAGCCAAACCGAAAACCGGCCGTAGTGAAAGGATTGTACGTCCTTCAATCCTAACTCGCGGCTTACTTGTGCCAGTAACTTTGGGTTCATGCTGCTGATGTTGTGCTTGCTGTAATTATCCGGGTCGAATTTGCGCTGTACCCATCCGTTGGCGCCGGTAAAATTGGGCAGGGTGATGAGCAGCGTACCGCCCGGTTTTAAAAAGGTAAGATGGCGGGCTATAATGTCTTTGGTGTCATTAAAATGCTCAATCAGTCCGCAGGAAAGCACTAAATCATACTGCTGCTCAGGCTGATACTTAAATAAATCGCCCTCAATTACACCAATGTCCTGCCGGGTAAGCTGGTTAGCCGTTAGTACTTCGTTGAGCACCGGTTCATGCACAAAGAAGTCGAACAGGGTGGTATCCAGCCCGAAATACTTTTTTAAAAAGATAGCATAATAGCCCGGAAAGCCGCCTAACTCAACAGCGGTTTTGATATTATCCTTGTTAATTACCTGCTTAAACAGCTGATGAAAAGTATAATTAGCCGGAACCGGAAAAGCCAGGCCTTTTTTTGATTCCCAGTAATCAGCCCAAAATTGTTTATCGGTAAGATCGTTGCTCATTGCCACTGCAAAGAAAAGGTTTTTTCAGTTGATGCGTACCTGTTTAAAAAGGATTATAAGACTAAAAGTTATCCTGTCATTTCGACCGCAGGGAGAAATCTTCTTCGGGCGACTGGTCTGCGGCAGAGGATTTTTCCCTGCTGTCGAAATGACAGCGTAGGCGTAATTTACAATCTTCTATTCTATACAATCATCCTTGCGGCGGGTGTCCACAATGTAAATGACCTTCCAGCCGGCAGTGGTTTTCATCAGTTGAAATACATCTATCCCGCAATGACTGAACTTGCTGCCCACATAAAATTTATACGGCACCCAAACGCTGGCCAAGGGGCCATCAATTTTAATATCCATTGCGCCCAGGCGCTCATCGTATACTTCTGCATGAGGGGTACCTATGGCTTTTAGAAAATATGCCGGCTTTTCGTCAGTTAATACGGTGGTGCCATCGGCTTTGGTGCTTACACTATGCAGCACCATCCCTTTGGCAAAGGTGGTATGTACTGCGGCACTGTCGGCTTTGCGCATACCGTCGAATAACGTAGTGATGGTTTGTTTTATAGCTGCGGTTTCATTTTGCTGAGCGAAGGCTGATAAGTGTATAGAACAACCAATCAGGACTAAGACGAATACTTTTATAGCTATAGCTGCAACTGCAGAAACTTTATATGTAAGCATATACATAACTCAAGATGCTAAGTTAGTTCATTAAGCGTAAAAGCGAAAAGAAAGAGCAGCAGTTTAAGCAGAAAGCCATCAAAGGTAACGGCATGTATGCTGTGCGGGAACAAAGCTTTGATGGAGCTGAACGTGGTTTCGATGCCTTTGCGCATCTGTTCTTTGGGATAAGCCAGGCAAGGCGCATCCGGCATTTTGCTGTTTGCTTTGCGGCTGACCAGCAACCTGACGGCTTGTTGCCGGAGCAGGTCATCCTCTGCCTGATAGCCGGTGTAAGCGGCATCAGCATAGATACGGCTTTCAACAGCTACCTCTAAAGGCAGTTTGCCCTGCGCCTTCAGGTCATGTTCCGAACCCGGCACAAAGCAGCACTCTACCGGCAAGCCATCCACCGTGGTGAGCACTTGTACCTTAACGCCGTAAAAGTAGCGGCGCATGAAGCACTGCCTGCCCCTTCCACTGCTCCGGCCTGAAGCCTGCAAGGCCAGCCGCCTGAAGGAAGATACGGCATCCAGGCAGGCGGCCGTAGCCACCGGCCCCGCAAGAAAAACGGTACGCCGGGTTTGCGCTGCCAAGCCAGCAAAGGCGCCAGTAAAATCACCATTAAGCGCCGGAGTAACTATCAGCAGTGTTTGAATAGTGCAGATATGCAAAGCCAAGCTTTTTTGTTTGCGGTTACGGTTTCCCGTAAAATTATGGCGCACAAGAAGGTTATCTTGGCGGCCGCCTTATCACAATTTTATGAGAAGGGAAGCCATAATAAGTTGCCCGGTTTGTAAAAGCGGGAAAGTAGCAGTCTACAGCCGGCCGGTTTTTGTGCGGGAGGCGCTGGCGTGGCTGCCGCTGCTCCTGCTAAGCTGGTTAGAAATGCACCGGTTTGTAAACATCATTCAGCAGGGGCCGGTAACGGCACCCATGGCCGGTGTACCCTTTATTGCGGCGACGCTGGCCGTACTGGCGCTAACCAAGTGCATCGAAGCCGTAATTAAGGCCATTGTACACAAGCAAACCATATACGAATGCCGGCAGTGCAAGCGGGTGTTTGCTTGAAGAAGTGTATTATTATATTTTGGGGTATAGATTTACAATTTGTGCAGTAATATAATTTAGCCAATTAAGGTATTCAATCTACTCTCAAATATATTAAGTAAAGAGAAGCGCAAGTCGCAAAATTATGATAGCATAGAAAATTTGATTTTTAAGGTTTTATGGTGTCTTTATCTATTCCTTTAATAGCAATATGTCCCCGCCCTTTGTTCATTTCATTAAATGTCTCATTAGCTTTAATTAAGTATTCAGATAGCGGAGCAAGGCCAATTTTTTTACGCCTTTCATCAACATTTAAAGAATCAATTAATGGCTTCGGCTGGTAACCTTTATCTGTCATTTGTATCTGACTACCATAAACTTGCTTTTTGCCCTCGTTAATTGCTATTCGATCAACTAAATACGCATAGTAACTATTACTCGCATTCCGTCGTTTTACTTCTTTAGCCATTAATTTCTGTGCTCTTTTTTGAAATGATAGGTTAAAATCACTGTGTTGTACTAATATCCAATAATTGTTTGAACTTTCTATACCTACCAGATTATAACCTGGAAAGCCATAAGAATCTAATATTTTTTTTACTAAAGGAAAATTAGTTAGTATAACCTTTTTGAATGCTGTTTCGGCTTCTTTGCCATTTTGTATGCTGGCCGGTTTTTGGTCCTCATTTTTGAGGCTGTCAATCTGTTCAGAAAGATGTTTATTGTATTTTATTTTTTGAGCCAGACCCAGCTGGGATGAAGTTATTAGCAGTAAAACGCACAGCAAAACTTTTCCAGATGTATATTTAATAAGAAGAAGTGTTTGCTTTTTGAAATTGAAGTTGTTTTCAAACCTTGAAAACGTTCTGTAATATGCCCTTTTCATTATTCTGATTGTATTAAGTGTTAACCTTGAGGTAACTTGACCGAATCAAAGGTATATTTTGACAGAATTTGGAAATTGTAATTTTCGGACAATTTTATTTAAGAACTTGCAGGATAAAGTTGTCATTCGCCTTTATTTCAATCGACTTGAAGAAGCTTGAAGGGCTATTCCCTGTCAATTGCCGGTAAGCTTTAATTAAATGGGATTGATCATAAAAATTGCTGTCTAAGCCTAATTGTAGGAAATTTATCTTTATGCCCTGAGGTTTTGAAGCAGATTTTAGGGAATGGCGAAAACGAGCTATTTTCTTAAATTCAATGGGTGACGCGCCTAAATGATTCTGGCAAACCCTGGTCAACGTCCTTGGCGTTACATGTGTTATTTTACAGATATCCTCTATGCTTAAATCTTGCTCAATATTGGTAAGAAGAGAGACAACGTTATGCAAAAATTCCCCTTTATCTATTTTTTGAATTTGTGTAATTAGAAATTCTTCTATGAGCTTAATTCTGGTTTCATTGTATTCAGTCGCAAATATTTCCGGTAATAATGTATCAAACTCACTCCCTCTCCACGAAGTAAATTGCCCACAATTTTTATCAACTGCTTTAGAAAAAGTATTACGTATGAAATAATTCAATCCTAAGGGTTTAAAAACGATACAAACCTTGTCCACCGGACCAGTTATATCTATTTCCATTGGATGAACAAACATTCCCCAGGCTATAACCATAATATTCTTCTTATTAATAGTCCGGTAAGCGGTTTTGTAATCGGTAAATTCAACATCAGAGTTTTTAAGAAAACAGAGAGGTGTATTGAGATGAGGAAAGGCTAAATAATTTATATGGAAATTTGATTCGGAACTTTTTAGGGTATAGTAATAATCAATAAAAGGCATCAGATTTTCGTCTTTCACTGGATAATATTGAACGTCCATTTGCTTTGTTAACTTAAAAAATCAAGAATAATTACATTCATGTCCTTAAATCACTGAATGACAATATGTTGATGATATAAATTTAAATATTTGCAGCTCATTAATCTGTGGCTTTATGGCAATAAGTTTATAGTATGCATCCACCATTCTCTATTCGCCCTCCTCAATCTATCACTTCCCTAACCTCCGTACGCCGGTTCAGTTGCTGCTGAGCCTCGGTGCAGGATACGCCGTTGGGGCAGTGGTTTACCAGCCGGGTTTCACCATAGCTGCGCAGCACCAGCCGCTGCGGGGCAATGCCATGCCGACTGAGGTAAGCCGCCGCCGCTACCGACCGCCTGGCCGATAGCGCCATATTGTACACCGCCGGCGCCCGCGCATCGGTATAAGAGGCCAGCTCCAGCCGCATCAGCGGGCGCTGCCGCAGCAGGGGGAGCAATTTGTCCAGCTCTACCGCCGCATCCGCCCGTATGGCCGATTGGTCGAGGTTGTAATAAATGATGGCTAAGGGGGCCGGCCCTGTAGTAGCGCTTACCGGCGGGGTATTACCGGCCGGCGGCGTAACCGGCTCCGGCACCTGTGCCGTAACCGCAGGCGGGGTGTAACTAAAACTATAAATATCATCGCTGCCCATACCGCCCCCGCGGTTGGAGGACAGGTAGCCGCTGTGCCCGTTGGTGGTAGTGAGGTAAAAATCATCGCGGGTGCTGTTGGCCGGGTAGCGCAGGTTTCGGGGCGTGGCCCACTGGTTTTTGGCGCCGCTGGCCGCAAACAGGTCATACCCGCCCATGCCGGGCCAGCCCTTAGAGGCAAAGTACAGCGTACCCCCGTGCAGGGCAGGGAAGGCCTCATCGGCCGGGGTGTTGATGTGCCTGCCGCAGTTAACGGGCGGCCCCCAGGTGCCGCCGGGCTGTTTCTCGCAGTACCAGATGTCGGTGCCGCCCTCGCCGCCGGGCCTGTCTGAGGTAAAGTACAGCACCTGCCCGTTGGCCGATAGCGCCGCATGGCCCACCGAGTAGCTGCCCGGGTTGTTATAGGCAAAGGGCTGGTAACCGCCCCACCGGTTGCCCCGGCGCACGGCCATCACCAATTGCAGCCGGCGGGTGTACAGCCGCTGGCTGCTGCCGGGCGCAGGGGCATCAACCGGCAGGCGGGCCGCGGGCTGGCCGGCGCTCAGCGTAATATAGGCGGTATCACCGGCGGCATTCAAAACAGCCGGCCCGATATGGAACTTTTTAGCATTTAATCGACTTTTATCAACTTTTATCACACTTTTTTGGCCGAATATGGCTGCGGATGACACGCTATCGCCGCTGAAAACGTACAATTGGTGGTAGGATGCGCCGGTTCGCGGGTCGGTACGCCTCCCTTTATCGCCGGTATTCCGCTCCGAAATAAACAGCACCCCGCCGTTAAAATCAGCGGCTCCCCAGTCAGATTCGTAGCTGTTCAGCCCTTTTATATTCCTCACCTCGTACCCCGCCGGCTTTTGCATCCAGGCCAATGCCGAATCGCAGGCGGCCAGCCGTTGCCGGATTTCCTGCGGAGCGTTAAAGTGCTGATAATAAATAGTATACTGCGCTTTGGCTTCCTTAAATTTATGGTTGTGCAACAGGGCTTCGGCGTAATAGAAGGCAGCATTCCGGCTGGCCTCCGGTTCATTCTGTAACCGCGAATACCAGGCTTCGGCATTCACATCATCATTCATCAGCCGGTAGCAATCCGCAATGCGCTCTATCACAAGCACTTCGTAACTGGTTTTACCGATCAGGCCCAGGTACAGGTTCAGGCTCCTGGCATATTCATACCGCTCAAAGGCCCTGTCGGCCAGTTGCCTCCCGGTCAGCTGTTCCTGGGCAAACGAGGTGAAGTAAGTAATTAATAATGAAAGGGTTAAAGCCAGGTATTTGCTCATATTCATGATGCCTTAAAAATAACGCGGGCTCACCACCCTTGGCCGCTTCCGCCGGAAGCCAAGGCTCAGTGAAAGCTCATGCGAACCCGTCTGGTACCCCGCTAACTTGCTGGTAGTGAAGTCATAAGAATAGCCCAGCCGGAAATAATCACTCACTGCGAACTGCACCATGGTGGTAACGGCATCGCTTTTGTCCAGCCCGTTTTGCAGGTTGGTTTTATTGTATAAAGTAACGCCGGTGCTGTAAGCCGCCCCCAGCCAAAACCGCTTGTTAAACAGCAAATAACTGGCTATATCGGCATTGGTAGGCCCTTTAAAGTCTTCTTTTAACATCACAGACGGCTTCCAGTCAATAGAGGGCGAAAGCGGAATCATCATCCCGGCGGTAACATACAGCGCCCTTGCCTGGTTAATATACAGCACATTACTGGCAGACACCGTTTGCGGAAACAGATTGAGCAGCGATGCCCCGGCATAAAAGCCGGTGGAACTGTAATAAATACCCAGCCTGAAATCGACATGCAGGGTGCGTTGATCGCCGTTAATCAGCACAGCGTCAGTTATATCCGCAGCATTAAATTTGGAACCGTCTACACGGTACTGTGTCAGCCCGGCAGCCAGGCCGAAGCTCAGGCGGCGGGTGTCTTCGGCATCCAGCCGCAACCGATAGGCATAGTTGGCATAAGCCGAAGTATTGTTTTCAGGCCCTAAGCGGTCATTTACCAGTAAGAGGCCTAATGCTACAGTTTTGCTTTCGGCATTGGTAACGCCATCCACCGAAATTACATTGGTTTTAGGTGCACCCTCAAACCCTGTCCATTGCAGGCGGCTGCTCATGTTAAGCGTCCAGTCCTCCTTATAACCTGCATAGGCCGGGTTTACCGCCAAACCGTTAAACTGGTACTGACTGAACTGAATGGTTTGCTGGGCAAAAGCAGTAGGCCATCCCAGTATGATACACGCCAGCAGCAGATAACTTTTCAGGTATTTCATGCCATCAGCGTTTTAAATAAATCCAGCCTTTAAATGCAGTGTACTTTCCGGATAACTCCTTGCGGTTCAGCAGGTAGTAGTAGGTGCCATCAGCCAGGCCGCTGCCGCTCCAGTTGTTCTGATAGTTTTCAGAGCGGTATACCTCGTTACCCCAGCGGTTGAATATAACCAGTTGGCTGCCGGGGTAAAAGCTGAGGTTGGCAATCTCCAGCACGTCATTTTTACCATCGCCATTTGGCGTAATAATGTTGGGTACGGTAGTTTCAGCAGAGAATACGTCTATATTTACAGTTGCTGTACAGCCATTGCTGTTGGTAAACAGAAAGGTATACCTGCCGGGAACTGTGAAACCGGAAACCTTGGTTTCGGTAGCAGCCGGAGTAGCGATAGTGGTTTGCGCAGGTGCGATGGTTGCCTGCGCCCAGGTACCGGCAGCGTTTGCAGTAAGGGTAACTACACTATTAAGCACCACGCTTTGGTTGGCACCGGCATTGGGTATGGGGGCAGCCGTAACCGTATTTACCTTAATATTATTGCAGCCGGTACCAGATCGTAAAGCATTGCATTCTGCCGCAGCATCTGCAGGCGGTGCCGCATCGGGGTTGGTGGCATCCGGGTCGGTTACATCGGCCGGGCGCAGCATTGATGCAGTTTCATTTAGTACCACAGCCGATGTTGAATTGATGTTACCGGTAATTTGAAAGGTACGGCTGCTGCCATTGGCCATATTCAGGGTAGCCGTATACTGGCCGGCTGTACTGGCTTCGGCGGTTACAGTAGAAACGCCCTGTGTAGCGGTACTGCTTACCGCCATATTGGTAAGGCCAGCCGGCAGGTTCAACATAAATTTGCTGCCGGTAATATCAGCAGGGCCGTTGTTCTTTACGGCTACGGTACAGGTAACCTGCCGGTTAATACAGTTGATGGCCGAAGTTATGGAGGTTACTTCAAGATCAGCTTCCTGCAACCTGAAATTAATTATCTGGTTAGCGGGCGATACGGAGGCATAGGCCCAGGTATCAATACTTTTGTTGTTACCAAAATCGGTATCATTGTCCTCGGTTGTGGTGGCTCCCCATTTATGGCCGTTAGTCAGGCTGCTTATACCATTTACATTTTTTACCGGATTGGAGGGGGTACCCACTACTATAAGGGGGCTGTCATCCCAGTGGATGGTATATTCGGGGGCGTTAGCGCCATTAATGCGGGTTAACTTGATGCCGTTTACATTTCGCTCCACGTCAAAAAACGGAAAGTGCACCTCGGCGGCATAAAGCGATACCCCAACAGTTACATTGTAATCCGCAGCAATGGCCGGTACCTTATTACCCTGCCCGTCCAGTCCGTCCCAGCTTACCTGATTACTGCCTGCATTAACAATGCCGGTAAGCTGACGGTCAACAGGATCGTTAAAAATTCCGTTACGGTTTACATCAATGCCAATGGTGTAAGTGCCATTAGTAGTAGCTGTAAATGTAATATTGCCACCTAACGGCGCAGTTCCTGCCTTGCCGGGCGTGCCTTCGGTACCAGTAAATTGTACCTGTGCAATTTCGGGCTTAACGGGAATATTAAGCAGCCAGGTAGTGCCGCCGGGCGTAGCCGCACTGGCAGGCAAATCAGCAGCAGGCGCATTGAAAAATATTTTATGCGTAATATCGGATTGCGTGTCCGCGCTTCGCGGATCCTGTACATCAGGGTTGATCGTACTGTTTACACTCTGGTAGGAAGGACTGCCGTTTGTATTGCGGAAACCTTTATTATTTACAAAAAAGGTAAAGCCGTTGCCCGCCTGTCCGTTATTGTCTAAAGTGTATAGATAACCATCGCGAGTTACAATATTCAGTATGGCATTAAAGCCCGTTATAAAGTTGCCCAGTATACCTGAGAGCACATTGGTAAATACCCGGCCGGTTAAAAAGGCGGTATTACCTGCATTACGTACAGATACATCAAAAGCGGTTACATACTGGCTGTTGGGCTGTGTCCAGTTGGCATAAGCGGCTACCGGCGCAGGGTTGCTATTCTGATCGGCACCGCCGGTAGGCGATATAAAATCAATTTCCCATACCCCCTCCTGCCCGGCAGCTACCGGCTGTATAAAAGGCTGATAGCCATTGCCATTAGGCTGCGGCCCGGCTACTTCCTGGCTTCGGTTGCTGATGAGGCCTGTAGTGGTTGAAGCGCCGCTGGTATAGGTACTGCCATCGGGCGCCCGCAGGTTAATGGTGCCTGAGCTTTTGCCCTGGGCGCTTGAGCCAACATAGATACTTTCACCCGCCTTTGCATACACCTTCATGGTGCCAGGCGTAGGGAACGGAAAGGAAGTATTGGCATTGGTTGATGATAGCAGGTAAGCCCGGTTACCTCCATTGGCCGTAAGTTCTTTACTGCCTTCGGCTGTAGCCGCCGCCGGTATCAGTAACAGCATAATAGTACATAAGCACACCGCTAACCTAACGGCCGTTTTACGTAAAGAAAGCACGGCAATAAATTGAAACTTAAGTACCAGAGGCATTATAGGTAAGGCTGCTCATATAATGCGGAAAATTACTTATTCTTTTCAGCAAAAAAAAAAATCCTGTAAGGTTCAAAGCCAAGGAGCTGGTAAACAGACAATGATGTATTCCCGGGCATCAGATCATTACGCCTTATTCCTTTTTGCTATTTTACCGGCTTTATCAGCAGAGACTATGTTATCCATCATTATAAGTTCAGGAAATCAGCAGTTACTGGCCGCAGTACGGCTTAACATTGCCGAAACGGCAGGTATACTACATGAAATTATAGCGATAGATAACACCAGCGCCAAAAGAGGCATCTGCGAGGTATATAATGAGGGAATACACAGAGCGAAATACCCAATGCTGTGCTTTATGCATGAGGACACCATATTACAAACAAAGAACTGAGGCAAAAGGTAATACAGCTATTTACCGGTCATCTCGGTTTAGGCCTGTTAGGTGTGGCAGGCAGCCCCTATAAAACCTTGGTGCCCAGTGGCTGGAATGGTCCGGGGCCTGATGTAGAATGCATTAACCTGATACAGACTTATAAGTTTACTAATAAAGAACCTCATCTCGACTATAAAAATCCACAAAACGTTCAACTGGTCGAGGTTGCCACTATTGACGGCGTATGGTTTTGTGTGCCGAAAGTAGTGGCGCTGAAGCATCCGTTTGATGCAATGATGTTTAAAGGCTTTCATAGCTATGATATAGATTCTTCATTATCAATAGGCACCATCCACCAGGTGGCTGTTACCTACGAAGTACTGCTTACATATTTATCTGAAGGCAATTATAGCCGGGCATGGCTGCAGGATATCCTCAGTTTGCACAAAAAATGGAAGAAAATGCTGCCGGTAAATAAAGGACATCTTGCCGTTATTCAAACTTTGCAGGTAGAAAATATAACCTTTTGCCAGTTTATTATTCGTCTTATCCATTTAAACCTGCCGGTTGCTGATGCCTTTAAATGATTATGGCAAAGCCGGCTTGCAGAAAAATTAGGGATTAGATTGTTCCTGAAGCTGAACTTTAACGTGTTGAAGAAGATAGCCGCCAAAAAGCCCGGATAAATTATATTTGATACCCTAACTGCTCAAACACAGGCTGCCAGAAAGAAAGATGCTTATCCCAGGCATGGCAGCCAAAGGGCAACTGGCCGCCGGTAAGGCGGTAGGCCCGCTCGGGGCTGATTTCAATGGCAAACCACACACCTTTTTTATAAGAAGGGATATTCAAATAATTTTTCTTCCGGTTTACTTCTATGCTCCAAAAGGAATCTTCATTATACTGCGGTAAATCCGTATAAGTCAAGTACTGCTCAATCTCTGTCCGGCGGGCGGAGGCAACAGCATAGAATTTTTGAACTCTGCGTAACGAGAAGCCCCCGTTACCCACTCGGTTCTCGAACTGCATAGGGCTGGGCAGGCCGTTTACCTGCACATTGCGCTGTGTATGCCAGTAGTATTTAAAGTTTGATTTGAGTGCCTTAAACATATCAGAGTGCCCGATTTGCCGAAGCCAGGGAGCGCCCACATAATCAATATCCTGACTGCACCAGTGCAGCAACCGGTCGCTAAACACAAAGGCGTCTAGCTGATAAATCAGTATATACTCGTATTCTAAAAAACGGGCGTAAAACTCCGCTGACAGCATTAACCGGTTATAACCGGCGATATTGCTGAAATAACTATCATCAAAACTGATTACCTGATCAAAGTTTACACCGTATGCTTTTTCAGGCAGCACCAAATGTTTGGGCTTAATGGCAATTTTGGTATGCCTGCCTAAAATGTGCTCGCATTGCTGCAAAGCCATCACCTCGTAAGCCGACAGGTTACTGCGATAAAGGGGAATAACAATGGCAACTTTTTTCAGCATAAACGGGCCAAAGTAATTTAAATTAAGATTGATACAACTGCTCCACCAATGACTCAAAATGTGGTTGAAACATAAAATCATAGGCGTAATCTCCTTCCGGTACCACATTCGTCATGTGAAAACTCGCTTCCAGCATGCGCGGCACTTTTAATCCTTCGGCAATTGAGAAGGGAAAGGATGGATTACCAATAAAGAACTTACAACCGGCAATAACACGGGCTAAATGTAAAAAGTCCTCTACCTGCAGCCATTCCAGTTGCGGTATCTGGGTTTTCATGTCTTCGTATTCGGCAGCTACGCCGACAAACTTTAAGTTAGGGTAGCGGCTTAAAAAAGAGTGGCTGATAACTACATTCCGGTAACGGTGGCTGCGGGCCAAAATGATTATATCAGCATAAGTATTGTCTGGCTCAACAGTAAGCCAAGGAGTATATAAATTTGGATTTATCCCGGTAATGTAGCCGCACCAGCGGGCAATGTTGCCTTTGTCGAGCGGAATTAGTCCTTCCCGAAAGTAATCAAGATCCAAATCAATATGTTCATTATTATAAACGTTGCAGCTGGCCAGGTAAGGTTGCAGGCGAACTAGCGGCAGGAGCAAATCGGCTATATTTTGGTTTAGCATTACATTTCCTAACGGATGGCTAACACCTTTAGGTAGGTTTAAAGG
This sequence comes from Mucilaginibacter sp., assembly GCF_965200995.1. Taxonomy (GTDB): domain Bacteria; phylum Bacteroidota; class Bacteroidia; order Sphingobacteriales; family Sphingobacteriaceae; genus Mucilaginibacter. The sequence goes on from NZ_OZ241743.1 coordinate 909,725, forward strand.
CATATTTAATCTTAAAAAAAGATGAACATCAACCTTCGTTAGTTCAACTATTTTTTTAATTGTAGGTAAGGCATAAATGATATCTCCGGCATTACCACTGTGTGATATATTGAGCTTTCCATTATTAATACTCAACTGCATAATCTTATCCAGACTGTTTAAGCGTTCTGAATTTCCCAGTTGTATTTGAGTCTGATAGAGCTGATACCATTTATAGTTTTGATAGCCGATTACATCTGTGTATTTGAGCCATAATTTGTTCAGTATATTGCGCTTGTTTAACATATGATGAGCATTCCTGTATTATGAAGTTTAAAACAGCCAGTTCTATAATCTACTATTTTCGCTATATCAAAATAAGTTTGATCCATATAATATATTCTTTTAAACCTACTGTTTTAAATATGAATGAAACCATACTCCAACAAGAAGTTAAATATGATGGCTGATGATTAGTATAGTGTTTCATTTCGTTGCCAGGCATTCTTCATATAATGCTAAGTATTGTGTGGCAGCATTATCCCATGAAAACTTTTCTGCCTGCTTTACAATTGCAGATACAGGCATCCTTTTGTTGTAGTCATCCATTCCCGATTTAAAAACGTCTTGCATGTGTGCAGATTCAAAATTTTCAAAGTAATAAGCAATGTCTCCGCCAACTTCAGGCAGTGATGTTTTTTTTGCCAGAAAAACCGGCTTTCCAAAGTGCATCGCCTCAATCACTGGCAAACCAAAGCCTTCGGTTTTTGAAGGAAAAGCAAAGGCAGCACAGTTTTTAAAATACCAGCTTTTATCTAAATCACTTACGGGGCCGGTAATGTGCACCCTGTCCAAGCAACCATACTTGATAGCCTCCTCAATTATTGTTTGTTTATGGGGCGTTTCAATTCCGGCAATTACAAGTTCATAGTTATTGTTTTGAAGCAATGCCGGTAACAAGTGAAAGCCCTTTTGTACAGACAGTAATCCTATAGTAAACAGAAAAGGTTTAGCCGGTACTTTAGCCGGTTGATAACCGTCAGGAACGGTTAATCTATCAGCTCCGTTGTAAATAACACTTATTTTATCCGTTGCTTCGGGAAAATAATGCTTTAAATCATCAGCTACAAACCTGGATATGGCAACAACTTTATCAACGCTTGATATTAGTTTCCTCAAATCGTTCAGGTATACCTGAATTCTGTGGGGTGTGCTGAATTTTAGATGAACCTTATTCATATCATGCACCGTCATGATTTTTACAGCATTAACCATATTAGGTCTTAGGCGACAGGTTTGGTCGGAAAGATGTACTATATCGAATTTGTTTTTATATGGGAAAAACCATTTATGAAACTTTGATAAAAAATAGATTTTAACATTATTTTCAAATTTGTAGCTGGTACGTTTATGAATATAGAAGCTTAAATTAAATTTGTGGTTATTTGCAATTAAGGCATTTCCCAATCCTTTGCCAAAATAGAAGTATCCACAGTTGTCGTTTTTCATTGAATCGAAAGTCACCAGTACTGATGGAGTATGCATCATATTTCAGACTATTTTAACTAACTGTTTTAGACAAAGGTATAAAGATTGGCAACAACAGCTATAAGTCATCAGCCGGCAAAGCTATCAGGTTTAGCCATACTGAAGCTATAATTTACAGTTTAAGGCAAACATTTTGTATCGCCTGCAATGTATAAGGCAGGTATTGCGCCAGTAAGTGCTTTCCGTTGTAATTGGGGATGATGATGGAAACGGATTTTTTTACACTCATGCAGGGCACTTTGGATTAGAATCAACCTTAGAAATTAATTATTGCTTTAAGAAGCCCTTCGTCATTGCGGGGAACTAAGCCATCTCTCTGCATTATCCTTCAACAAGGCGTTGAGAGATTGCTTCGTTCCTCGCAATGACGCACTTATTACTATTTTAAAGGGCCTTCAAAAGCACAAAAATAAATTAAATATCAGCATTACCCGCAGCGGTTCAGCAAAACAGGCATCGCATCAGTTACCGGCGATGCCATTGCTGCTGCAGCGCTTCTATGGCATTCGCCAGGTACACCAGCGGTGCATTCCAGTTGATGGCAATTTCGTTGGCTGCGTAAGCACGGTCATCATCAATATAAGCTTCATCGGGCACGGTGCTGGGCACTTGTATGTGGTCCTGCATGCCGGGGTTAGGGCCGCCCACCAGCAAGCCGGGTACCGGCGCTGCAATACCATCGGCTACCGAAGGCCGGTGATGCGGGTGCATGGGCGTTTTGCTGCCGTAACCGGTTACATAGGAATAGCCGGTGCCATTTCGTCCCAATATATAATCTAAATTGCTGAGTGCTGCATCAAGGTACTTTTGCTGGCGGGTAAGCTGGTACACCTGCAGTAGCAGTATGCCTTGATTGGCCGCATCGCTGTTGCTGCCCCAGCCAAAATCTTTTGCCGAGCCGCCCATTACGGTTTGGTAAGCGCTAACCCGCCCATTCTGCACCAGGCTGTCTGCCACAGCAATGAGCCGTTTGCGGAGCATAGCCATCCCTGCCAAAGGCTTGCCTGAAGGCTGCTTTTGGTTCCTTAATAAGGAATAGTAGCCCAACAGCTTCACCTGCCCCCATGAAGGTATCGGCATTGCCTCCCCGGTCAAAATGTGAATATTATCTGCATACATGGATTGCCCGGTGGTGATGTAAAGCTCACAAGCCGCCCAAATCCACTCGTCCTGCACATCGTTATCGCCGTAAGTGCCGGTAGATATTGCGGGCTGAAACTGCTTATTCATTTCTTCCTGCTTATACAGAACCGCCGGATGCGCCACTGCCCATTGCCAGGCTTGCTGCGCAGCGGCGAGGCAGGAGTCGGACAGGCCGGGTAACTGCTTAGGGTAATTTTTGAAGATACGGCTGGCCTGCGCCATTATAGCGGCAAAGTCAAGCGTGGCGGCAGTGCTCTTTTGTACCACATAACGCGGTTTTGTTGCTTTATCGGGCATTACCATACCATCAAAGGCGGCATTGGTAAGCTTGTGGTAAATGCCGCCATCGGCAGGGTCCTGCATGGTCAGCATCCACCGCAGGTTCCACAGTAACTCATCCAGTATATCGGGTACGGTATTGCCGCTTTCGGGAATGTTCAGTTTTAAATTTTGAACATAAGCCGTATGCTCTTCGCACAAGGACAGCATAGTACCCATGCTGATGCCGCTGTTTACGATGTATTTATTGTAATCGCCGGCATCGTACCAGCCACGGGCCGAAGATATTACCGTACCTGCCGGTCGCCCGTTGTCTGCAGCCGAGGGGTGTATTAGTACCTGATTATCAGGGTGCCCTTCGGCCCGGTGCCATTGGCCGGCAAAGCGCTCGGGCAAAGGCACCGAAGCCCGCTGGTAATAAAAAGCTTTTATTGCACCGGCAGCTACGCCGCGATGCACATTGGCTGCAATGCGAAACGGATAGGAAGTGACCGCATCACCCAAGCACAACCGGTAAGTACCAGTCTTCCGGAAAGTAGTAAAATCAGCAATATAAGTAGTGCGGCCGGCTAAACTTTTGTGTGGTGCAGGCAACAGTTGCCTTGTATATACCGTTTTGCCTGTAGCATTGAGCAACGTAAATTTTCCGCCAGTCGCCCGGTCAGCAATGGCCATTTTAGGTGCATCGGGATAAAAGCCCAGCTGATTAACGCGGATAACGGATTGGGCTGCTGCAGCTAATGCTGAGGCCATGCATAAGGCTAAGCAAATTATCCGTTGTATATTTTGTATAAGATTCATACCTGATTGGAGTAAAGGTAGCTTTTCAAAGGTAAAGAATTGCCTGATAGCCAGGCCCTGGGGTTACTCCTGTGATGAGTAAAATCTTTTTTAATCAAGTATCAGGCTATTACCTATGCATAATATGTTAAATTCCTTTAATAGTGGGAGCGAATATGAAGACACATTGGTTAATATTAACATGTTAAAAGCGGTATCTTTATGCCTCTTAAAGGGATGAATATGAAAAGATATACCCAATACAGCATTTTAATTATTTTATTTATACTCAGCTTTGCTGCAAGCCAAACAGTTTGGGGTAAGCCTATTGCGAAAACACCCATTCCTGGCATACCATTTAAGGTAATTGGCTACTTACGGACGAACGACATTACCAGTGACCGGGTTGCCCGATTCGATTTAAATAAGATCACACACCTGAACATCGCTTTTATTAATCCTGACAGCAACGGAAACTTTAGCATGATCAATGGCCTGACAGCACTGGTTATACGGGCGCATGCCAAACATGTTAAAGTTTTAGCCTCCATAGGCGGCGGCCTTGCACCAGAGTATTATTCCTCCCTAATTGCTGATGATATAAGCCGCAGGAAACTGGTTGACGGGCTAATGGCACTTTGTGAACAATATCAACTCGATGGTGTGGATGTAGACCTCGAAGGCCATTTCATTGATATTAATTATGAACCTTTTGTAACAGAATTAAAGGCTGCACTTAAGCCAAAGCTTAAATTGCTGACTACTGCCGTTGCAACGGTTTATGGCACTCAATATACAGACAAGGCATTGGCCCAGTTCGATTTTATCAATATCATGTCATACGATAAAACCGGGCCATGGAAACCTGAGCAGCCCGGCCAGCATGCCCCATATGAAATGGCAGTGGAAGACTTAGATTACTGGGGCAGCACACGTGGAATATCCAAAGAAAGAATGAATCTCGGGCTGCCTTTCTATGCCTATGGGTTCGGCAGCGGAGTACCTAGTGATATGTCTTACTCAGATATTATAAAGAGCTATCCCGGGTCGGAAAAAAATGATGAAATGACTGTGGCTGCCGGCGGCACCATATATTACAACGGCAGCCCTACCATCAAAGCTAAAACGAACCTTGCACTGCAAAAAGCCGGCGGCGTAATGATATGGCAACTTTTGCAGGATGATACAGGGTCAAAATCTTTACTAAACATGATTAATAAAGAGATTAAGGCTGTAAAAAAATAATTAAACAGCCAAAGCATCGGCAACAATCACAAATAAACAGTATTAGTTCATGTTGATCAACATGGCAATTTAGTCAATACCGTATTTGGAATTATGATTTATAGCAGAAGATTTTTCTTTGAACTGAATAAGTAAGCGCTTCTTTTTTAATAATACATGCGGCGCTTTTACCGCTATTCTTCTTTAGCTTTAATGTGCTTGTTCACTATGGCCAGCAGGCTGGTAAGTTCAAACGGTTTTTTCAGGTAGCCATCTGCCAGAGCTGCTTTGGCTACTTCCTGTATATTGCTTACGGCCGATACAATAACCACCGGTATGTGTGCCGTAGCCGGTTCGCTTTTTAACTGTTTACTAATTTGCTGGCCATTTACATCACTCTTCCAGTCGGTAAGCCAGTTATCCAGTAAAATCAGGTCAGGATTAATTTCAGTTAATGATTTAAGGATGCGGGCACTTTCGGAGGCCGTTACTGCTATGCCTTCCTCTTCAAGTGCATAAACAATAGTATCCCTGATGTCTTTATCGTCTTCAATAAGTAAAACCTTCCTGGCCATAATCAAAATAATATAACAGTAACTGCTCAATTGCCGCATTGCGATTAGCAGAATAAGGCAACTTAAGCAAGGTAGCTAATAAACAATTAAGTGCGCCATTTTTGTTTTAGCCCAACTTATATTTATGCCGTTAACTGAGTGATGGCAGCAGTTATTATTTGCCTTTATGAACCCTTTATTTGGGCTGATAATTAATAAAGGAGGAAACAAAAAGCCTAAATGTGGCCATCGGCTAAGTAACAGCTGCGGCAGCGCGGTTCGTAACTTTCCTTTTCGCCAAGCAATACGCGGGCATTATCTGGCACCAGCCGGTAAGAATAGTGGGCAGGGTTGCCGCACTGCACACATACAGCCTGTACCTTGGTTACGCTTTCGGCAATAGCCATCAGTGCTGGTATAGGGCCAAAGGGCCGGCCCTGAAAATCCATATCCAGCCCGGCTACAATTACCCGCACACCCCTATTGGCTAATGTATTACAAACATGCGGAAGTTCTGTGTCAAAAAACTGTGCCTCATCAATGCCTATTACCTGGGCATCACTGCTCAGTAGCAATATAGCTGATGAATTATCAACAGGTGTTGAAGAAATGGCGTTTTGGTTATGTGTAACAATGGCATTTTCATCATAGCGGGTATCGGTAGCGGGCTTAAAAATCTCTACATGCAGTTTGGCAATCTGCGCCCGGCGCAGCCGCCGGATCAGTTCTTCAGTTTTGCCCGAAAACATGGAGCCGCAAATAACCTCAATGCTTCCGCCAAGCTCACTTTTTCTTTTAAACACCTCGTCACTAAACAGCATGGGCTACAATTTACAGCGGGCTAATATCAGAAATATCTGTTATTTTTGGATAGATACATTTTCAACACACACACAGTCCTATGAAGCAGCAGGAAGTACTAAGGAAGATAGGCGGAATTATCAACGAATTAAGCGAGCAGTATCAGTATCTGCAATCAGAAACAGAACACCTGAACAGCCTGGAGCTGGAATTATTTGTAGCCAACACTCATTTTTTAACCGACCATGCCGAAGTACTGCGTAAGATATGCAATACAGTCCCTGTAATAAAAGAGTTGCCACCGATACATGAACCTGTCTATATAAAGGAAGGGCAGCCTGATTACAGCGCAGCTGTATTTGAGCAGGAAATTGTGCCTTTATTACCGGAAGGCCCGCCTGATTCACCTGTGGAGGCAGCTTCCCTTTCATCAGAATTTGTATCAGAAGCGCCTCCTGCAGCAGCAGTTGATGAACCGGTTGCTGAACAGCCGGCAGCACTAACTGCACCCGAAACAGCAGCACCGCTTGTTACAGGCAATACCGAGCCGGTAGCACACATTGATTTGGGCGCGCAGGCTGATACTTATGATTACGTGCGCCAGTCGCCTCAGCCGGTGGAAGAAAGCACGTTCAGCATCAGCAGCGGGCGTACCGAAGAGGAGCCGGCCGCACCGGTAACCGGTATCACGGCTTTGGGTGCTGTACAGGCCGCAGAACCGGCCAAACCAACGGCAACTATAGCTGATAGCCAGCCAGAAGTACCTCTTACATTAAATCAGCGGCTCTCAGCGCAGGCAAAAGGCATACAAGCAACTGCCACAACAGCGCCGGTTGCTGCTAACCATCCGGCTATAGGTGATTTAAAATCGGCCATAAGCTTGAATGATAAATTGTTGTATGTAAGGGATTTATTTAACGGCTATAACCTTTCTTACAGTGAAGCCCTGGAGTTACTTAACCGCTGCAAAGGTTTTGATGAAGCTGACCGCCTGCTGAAAGCTAACTATGTAACTAAAAATAACTGGCCGGCCAAACAAGCCACTGCTGATAAGTTTTATGAATTGCTGCACCGCCGGTTTGGAAAATAGAATGGTTTGCGGTGATTGAAATAAGCTCATTTCCGGCATATCAATACATTTAAGCAACCTTATAAGCCTGAGTAATAATCATAGCCCTGCCTGGCCCAGTAATCGCGCGGGCGTGTATTGCTAAAGGTGATGGTGCCAATGCGCTTCAGGTTTTTGATGCCGTATTTTACCGGAATAATCAGGCGTAGCGGTGCGCCATGTACTTCAGTAATAGGCTCATCGTTCATTTCGTAGGCCAGCAAGGTTTGCGGGTGCAGGGCGCTCTCCCGGTCGAGGCCAACATAATAGCCCTTGTTGGGTGTTTCCATACCAATGTAGGATAGTTTGGCCTGCTCTTGTAAGCCAAAATGATTTATAAAATCGCTGAACCTAACACCAGCCCAATGCTGTATCTGATCCCAGCCTTCCACGCATTTGAAGCTGTAGATAATCTCAGTTTTGGGTAAGGCCTTAATATCCTCTATAGTTATTTTTAAAACTTCATTACGGCTTTTTACTACCTGCAACTGCCAGGCAGCCATATTATAGTTTTTATCTTCTATGCCAATATCACTGTTCACCCTTACCTTTTTAGCCGCCATGGCTTTGGGATAGGTTTTTACCAGGTGGTTATTGCTGAAAAAATTACGGAAGAATAGTTCAGTTTTGTTGAGTGCACGGCGCAGGGGCTTATGGGTACCGGCAGTAATACCGGGTTTTTCGGGCGGTGCAGTATAGAGCCACCTCCAGCCGCCATATACTGCACCACCGGCGGTAAAAAATGTTGCAAATGAAAGAAAGTTGCGCCGCTTAATCTGCCGCCTGGTTTCGGGCGATAGCTCATCATCGTTATGGGCGGCAGCTGGTTTGTTATCCTCAGTTTCTGGCATCGTTTGTTAGTTAGTGGTTGTTTGCTCTGTGGGGGTATTAGGGGTGGCTGAATTATCCTCATGGGCTGCTACCTGAGGTGACGGGGCATCTGCCAGTTCAAACCCTGAAACTGCTGATCTGAAATTATTCCAGCCGGCCAAAGCCACCTGTATAATGTGAATTACAAAAAACAACACATATCCGATGGTAAGTGCAAAATGCAGTATCCGGGCAAAGTTGTATCCGCCCATCAGCCAGGTAACAGCAGCAAATTGTACTGGCTTATAGATAGCTAACCCTGTAAAGATAGAGCCTGCGCCCATTACAATAATTGCTGTATAGGCTACACGTTGTGCGGCATTGTATTTGCCCTGGGGAGGAGCCGTTTTGCGCAAATGTAAATCGTGCAGTACTACCTGCCAGGCTTCTTTAAATGAACGGCGGTTAGGCGCCAGTTCCCGCCAGTCGCCCGATATGATGGTATAAAGCACATACAAAATGCCATTGATAAAAAACATCCACATAAACAGGAAGTGAAAAGCCATGCCTTCGGCCAGCCGGCCCGAAATATTAAAGAACTTATAGAAGCCTTCGGGAAAGAAATGAAATATATCATACCCGAACAGGTTAACCTTATAAGTATCGCTTGCCCAATAGATCAGCATCCCGCTCCAAATCATAATGGTAAGCAGCGGAAAGTTAATCCAATGCGTCCACCGCATGGTAAGGGAGTGCTTTTCTTTAATTACTTTCATTATCTTGCTTTTACAGTATACCTATAATGTTAAAAAATGAACGAATAACAAACAGCTAATGTAACTAATCCATTATTCATTTATAACTCAATGTATATTAACAGCAGCTACGCGGTTGGCAGTTGCTGTAATTCTGGTTGCGGCTGTAATCTGGCCGTTCTGGCTGTTTTGTAAAAATCCAACCAGTTCCAGGTTTTGAGTGTCGGCATTTGAGGGCAGGTCTAAGGTAACAGTGCCGCTGTTTTGCCCATTTGTATTAAATTGCTTTAGCGCCTGTACAATTTGTACGTGTGATAGTGTGCGTCCGTCATTTTCGCCTGCTTTTACTTTAATGGTCGCCTGCTTTTGTACAGCCGCCAGTACTAATACATTAGTGGCATCAGCGGCCTGGTAGCGTACAGTTATCCGTGTGCCTGTTACTGCAAAACCGGTAAGTTGCAGCTTTGAATCGGTATTGCTTTGCAAGCCGCTTTTAATAGCGTTGCGAAGCGTGCCTTCCTGCGAGCCTATAAATTCTTTCTGGCCGTTTACTACTATTTGAGGCGTATACACACCATTTAATTTTAACCAGTTGCTATACTGGTATTGCCGTGCTGAATAAGCATGGCTACTGAAAGGATCCTTCCAGCCCAAGCGGTTCCAGTAATCTACATGATAGGCTAAAATATAAACCTGCTGACCTGCGGCTTCCTTTTGTATCTTTTCTACCAGCGCATCAGCCGGCGGACAACTGGAGCATCCTTCGGAAGTAAACAGCTCTACCACCGCAAACCCGGGCGCAGCGGTTGCAGAAGCCGCTTTTTTATCCGGCCATATCTGCGCGGTAGCAGCTACAATAGTTAACAGGCTTCCGGCCAGTAGTAACAGCTTTAATGCTCTCATAATTACAAATGATTAGTTTTCAGGCTTAGTCGTTAATAAAAACCTATCCTTACAAAAAATTTAAAATAATTGTAAGGAAATTAGCAGCAACGCTACTAAGTAACCGGGTATTAGCCTTTGGGTATTGTGTTATAACGTTTATTATGCCGGTAGATTATTAATTGTACATGTCGTTTAACAAGAACAAAGAAACTGCTGATGATTTAAACCCGCTGGGCTGGGTACAGGCCCATGCTGATTATTTGTATGCTTATGCCTGCACACGCCTGAACGATGAAGAACAGGCGCGGGATGCCGTGCAGGAAACTTTTCTGGCGGCCTTAGAAGCTATGGGCAACTACCAGTACAAAAGCAGCGAGCGTACCTGGCTCACGGCTATATTGAAACACAAGATAATAGATGTTTACCGCAAGAAATCGGCAAGCTTAATTAAAGGGGCGGTTGCCGCCATTGATTTGCAGGAGCCGCAGGATTTCTTTGATAAGGCTGACGGGCACTGGAGCCAACTGCACCGACCACAACCTTTCAATTATATTGAGGATGATGCCCTGACCCGTAAGGAGTTTACGCTGGTGCTGCAGCGGTGCCTGCAAAAGCTGCCTGCACTTTGGGCAGCAACGTTTACTTTAAAGCATATAGATGATGAGGAAACTGAAATAATTTGCCGTGAACTGAAATTAACAGCTGCCAACTTTTGGGTGATTATGCACCGGGCCAAACTCAACCTGCGGGCCTGTTTGCAAAAGAACTGGAATTAAAATTAATAATAATCATGAGTACTATAAAAGATATCGCCTACAATTGCCGCAGGGCTACTTTGCTGATTGAAAAAAAGCAGCTAACGGTATTAACAATGCGCGAAAAGCTGGAGCTAAAGATGCATCTGGCCGGTTGTTCGGTATGCCGTTTGTTTGAGCAGCAGAGCCTGTTTATCAATCGGGCCATGCATCGTATGGGTATCGGCCAAAAACACAACGGGCCGGCCTTAAGCGCAGCGTACAAAGCGATGCTGCAAAAACAAGTTGAACAACGTATTTCCGGTTAGTTTCAGCACTTAATTTTCAGCTTTGCTAAATAGTTACCATACATACGTGCATACCCCGCCAGCTAGCAGCGAAGTTTGCAATAATCGCTTCTTGTAACGGATATTGAATTTTTTATTCTCCGTGCCGCTGTTCATCACAATCAACACTCTTTTACCTGCTGGCGTTTTGAAGGCTACATTGGGCAATGCTTCCGGCTCGTTAGAGGCAATGCGCACAGAGCCGGGCCTTACCCATTTGGCGGCGTGTGCCACCACATAGTAAGCAGGATTGCGGATGACGTTGTCTTTGTCAATTGTGATTCCGCCCAGGCAACGGTCGCAGCCGCCACGGTCGGTATGCGGGTTGCTTTGCGGATCGTTGGCCAGATTCCATTCCAGTACTGTGCGGGCCCAGTTGCGGGTGGCTCCGATGGTTAAATTTTTGATGTGTTCACCAAAATCTCTAAAATTAGCTGGTGCGCCCATCCACTGCTCAGTAAAATACAGATTCTTATCAGGATGGGCATCGTGTACTTTTGATAACGCATCAATGGTGCCGCCATATAAGTGAAACGCAGAGCCGTCCACATATTTTGCTGCATCAGCATCATTTAAAATGCTGATCGGGTATTCGGGCTTATCAGCATTATGGTCATACACAATTATTTTAGTTTTCAGGCCCGCCTGCCTGAATGCCGGGCCCAGATTATTTTTTATAAAGGCAGCCTGTTCATCCGCAGGCATATACATACTTGGGTTATTACCGGGGTGCAGTGGCTCATTTTGTACGGTGATGGCATCAATGGCAATGCCTTGCGCCTTCATTTGCTGTATGTATTTTATCAGGTAGCGGGCATATACTTCGCGGTACTCAGGTTTCAGGCTTCCGCCCCGGGTATCATTGTTAGTCTTCATCCATACAGGTGCAGTCCAGGGAGAACCTAATATTTTCATGGCAGGATTGATGCGTAATATTTCCTTTAATACCGGTATCACATCCCTGTAATCCTGCCCTAAATTAAATTTAGCCAAAGTGCTATCGGTTTGCCCGGCGGGAAGATCATCATACGTAAAAATAAATGCATTTAAATCTGATGCCCCTATAGATAAGCGCAGGTAACTGATGCCAATATTGTTTTTATCCGTAGCAAACAGCTCTTTCAGCAAAGCGGCCCGTCGGTCAGGTGTCATCTGCATCAATAACTGGGCGCTGCCCCCGGTTAGGGTAAAGCCAAACCCATCAACAGGCTGATAGGTTTGTGTGTCATTCACTTCAATAACAGGGTTATTATTCGTATTGGCAGCTTGAAAGCTTAAAATTTTAGCCTGATGCTGGAACAATGCGGATTGGTTAGCCGTGGTTAACCAGCTATCAACCTTGCTAATGGGTTGTGACAATGCACAGCTTACCGAAGCAAGACATCCAGCAAGAAGAAGGGAAAGCTTTCTCATTTTAAAGTTTACTATAATTTATTGTTCAGCCATTTGCGTACAACTTAACTGTACTGCGGCCTTTTCAGTCGGGAAGCCGGCTTCCTGCAAAGCCCATATCAATGCACCATATACAGGTGCATTATTTATCTGGTAATAAGTATAATATTGCCCGGTGAACCGGTACAATACTTCTTTGAAATTAGGTGGCAGGCCGAATTGCTTGATCACGCCGCCGCCAAAAATGAGGTTAGCTTCCTTTACCTCTATCTTTTTAAGCAGGCACCATACGGTGCGGGCCAGTTCTTCGCCGGCGCGGTATACAATGCGGGCTGCACCGGGGCAGCCTTCGCGGTAGGCTTCATATACCGGTTTTAAAAAATAGCCGCGTTGCCGGTTGTTGGTAAACCTGTTACCGATGTTGTAAGCCAAAGTATCCATATCATCCGCTTCAAAATAGGCTAAAGCTTTTTGTATGAGGATGGGATAACGCTCCTCTCGCCCCAGCAACGATGCGCAGGCCAGGTGAATGGCATACTCAGCCTGATGAATACCGCTGCCCCATTCGCCCGATAAGTATTCGTAGCCGGGCATCTTAAAAGAGCGCCCATTACCCACCGCCAATCCCATAATGCCAGTACCACAGGAAATTACTACACATGGCTCGGCAACGGTAGCCGCCGATTTAAAGGAGGCATAAATATCATTTTCATAAATGATCTTTTCTGCTGTAATGCCATTCAGAATAAGCGCCTGCTCAATGAGGGCTTGTTGCCTTTGCTGGTCCGGGGTAAAATCCCAGCCCGCTACTGTGAATATTGCGGTTTTAATGTGCCTGTTGCTTAACGGTTGCAACAGGGCGGCCATGTGTTCCAGCGCATCGTTTAATACATAGTAGGTGCCGCCTGCTTCGTGCAAAGCCAGTATCTCGCCGTTTTGGTTAGCAACGGCCATGTGAGTTTTGGTTGCCCCGCCATCAATCCCTATTACCAGTTGCTCCATCATAAGTTAACAGCAATCAGGTAAGTTGTATCCGTTTAAGGTAAGCGGCGTTAATGGCTGCACTTTGCATAGGCGTTTCGTTATAGAATCTGGATTGCTCCACAAAAAAGTAATCTACGCCGTTATTCATAGCTACAGTCAGCAGGTGCGGATAGTTCAGGCGGCCCTGCCCCAAATCGCAGGCCGACTCGTCTTTACTGCCTTTAGGCAGCGGCTTTTTCAGCACATCGCGCATGTGGCATAGCCGGAAACGGTTTTTATACCTGGTAAGGTAGGCCTCCGGACTAAAGCCTTCTGATGCGGTGTAATAAAAATCCATCTGAAAATCTACCAGCCCTTTATCCGTATGCTGCAGCAACACATCTATGGGTAGTTGGCCGTCTACTTTTTTATAAGGATAATCATGCGGATGATAGGCGTAGCGAAGTCCATGCCGTTTGCAAATTTCGCCATGCCGGTTAAAATCATCGGCAATACGCTTAAAATCATCAATAGATTTTTGCGGCCCTTTCCAGGGGCAAATCAAATATTTCATACCAATTTCAGCCGACTGCTCTGCCAGCTTTTCAAAAGGCAGGTCATCTTCGTTATAGTGAGTGGAAACCAAGTTCAACCCTAAACCGGCAGCCGTTTGCTTAAACTGCTTATTTTCCATGCCCCAAAAAACGCCTTTGGGGCCGCCGTAGCTTTCAATATAGGTATAACCCATCTGACCCAATTTTTTTAAGGTACCTAACGGGTCTTTCTCCATATCCTCCTTTACCATGTACAATTGTATACCAAAAGCAGACAACTTTCGCTTGGGCAACACTGTAAATGCATTGCTTAAGGGTGCAACTAATGCTAATAAGATGCTGTTGCGTATAAATGATCTTCTGGTGGTCATGATGATTCGAGATATAGAGAAATGTTATGGTTTAAAATTATATAATAACTTTTGTCGATAAATTAATTTTTGCAGTAATAGCAGTGTGCATTTGAATGAAGCCACAGGAATGAAGCCGGCAATTGTGTGCTCACCTGCCTTTGCATCAATTGATTAAAGATATCGTGCTTATGTTTACCGTTTACCATCAGCAATATGGTTTTGGCCTGCATGATGTTAGCCATGCCCAGTGTATACCCGTGCGATAGTTGTACACTTGCGTCCTGCACCATCGGGTGAGCCAGCGATGCGGGAGAAAGCCGGGCAAGATGCACATCTGGTTGTAAAGTATCAGCCGGGTCATTAAAAGCCAGATGTCCGTTCAGGCCCAGGCCCAGCACACACAAATCAATGGGCCCTTGCTGTGCCAGTGCCTGTGTAATGCGTTCGCATTCCGTAGCAGGATCACTTGCCTGACTGTCGAATGTGATATACTGTTCAGGCTGTATATTCAGCGGCTGCAGTAAGTGCTGCTGCAGGTAATACTCGCATGAGCCCGGATGGTTCATGGGTAAGCCGGCCCACTCGTCTAACTTCAATATGCTTAAGGCAGCTGTATCCAGTTCCTGCTTCCTGTTCACCAGTTGCCGGTAAGCCCCGGTAGGAGAGTTGCCGGTGGCAGGGCAAAACAGCGGCTGCTGAAATCGCTGCAACTCGTTCAGCATAAACTCCGCACAGGCAATATCCAGTTCTTCAGGGCTTGCAAATTCTTTAATGTACATACAATGGCTTTACAAATCGTGCCGAACTACCTCGCCGGTAGTTTTATCTTTGAGTATCAGTTTCTTTTCGCCGTTGGGCAGTATTTCTTCTTTGATAAGATAATACTGCTCATCAAAACTGGTGTGGGCTACTGTAGCATCGGTATCAGTATCGCCGCGCCAAACGTCTAACTGCACCGGCTCCCATTTGCCCGATTTGGCCGAAACATAAGCCGCATCAATAATGGCGTTCACCACATAACCATCGTAAAAAGTTTCAGCAGGTTGCTTATCATCTTCAATGCATTCAAACATTTCGGTAAACATGTGGCTGTAGCCCAGTTCGTGTGCCTCGTCGCCCACAGGGAACAGCCAGCCGGTATTGCTCTCGGCTTTTTCGGCCACATAGCCGCCTTTGCCGGTGGTAAACACGTCAAAGCCGGTGCGTAGGAAGCTGTTGAGCCAGATCGTGCCTTCGGTGCCCATTACTTCATCGCGTAAATCCATGCCGCCCCTGAAGCACCAGCTTACCTCAAACTGCCCGATAGCGCCGTTGGCATACTTCACCATGCCTACCGCGTTGTCTTCGGCATCAATGGGATGTACCTGGGTAGCGGCCCAGCACATTACTTCTACGGGTTTAATGTTTTTGCCGATAAAGCTGCGGCCAATCTCGATACAGTGGCAGCCCAGATCTACAATGGCGCCACCACCTGATTGTTCCTTATTCCAAAACCAGTCGCTATGCGGGCCGGGGTGTGTTTCGCGCGATTTTGTCCACAAAATGCGCCCCAATCCGCCGGATTTGATGATACCCAACGATTTTAAAAATTTAGGCGTATAGCATAGATCTTCCAGGTAGCCGCCCATAATGCCGGCCTGTTCCACCAGTTCCATCATCCGTTTGGCTTCGGCGCCGGTGCGGCCCAGCGGTTTGGTGCATAGTACATGCTTGCCTGCTTTGGCGCAAGCCTCTACGGCAGGCAGGTGCAAATCATTGGATAGGGCAATTACCACCACCTCTACTTCGGGGTGGTTAATGGCTTCTTCCATACTGGTGCTGTGGTGGGGCACTTTATAATCAGCCGCAAACTTTTGCGCACGTTCTTCGCTGCGCGAGTACACCATGTGCAGGGTATCTTTGCGGCGTTGCGCGGTTAGGGAGTCGGCATAAAAGCGGGCAATAAAGCCGGAGCCCAGCATTGCAATTTTCATAAGGCAAGAAAAATTAAAAAGCTTAAAATAGGTTATAACCGGCCCGGCCTTTTGCGCATGGCCTGATAAGCAAGTATAAGCGAATTATTCAATTATCAGAAATGTTACGCCTTATTAAATTATCTGAATATCAAATAAACGTGCCCCGTTTGTATGCTTTAATACGGGGGGAGTTACAGCCATGAGAGTTGCTGTTCTCATCATCGGCAGCACATTAATTTAAGCTGCAAATTGTCCTGCTACCAGAAAAATATAGAAAGAAGACCCTAATCAGGTCGGGTTTACTTTTGGGTTTATAATCGGCCTTGCTCTTCAATACAATACAATTTACTTGGGGTAAATCTGCCGCCTGAATGATAAACCAGCGACAGGCTGAACTTCCGGTTATCTGGCACATACTTGTAAGTATAAATTACCACATTACTAATCGAACTGCCCCAGTACCGGTTGGTATGCAGCAACCCTGAAACAATAATAGCGTAACCGTACGTTTCAACCGGTAAACTCAATAGAGAAGAAAACAAGGGGATAAGGCCAGCTATTAACAGGCCAGGCGCAAATCATGGGCGACTTTGGTGCAGACAAGGGGTGCGAACCTGCAACAGGCTTCTGCAGCTGTACCGGCAAACGGCATCAATGAAACAATAGTTTGTTCTTGCCGCCCGAACGGCTGTTGCAGGTACTGAAAAGTGCGTGGCAGCTCTGCAAATTACTGCTTTTTGTACATTTCAACCTGAACAACGAATATTAGGTATTGCGCTGCAGTGAATAACCTGCGCTGATGCTTATGGGTTTCTATTCGCTTTACCGGGTTGTACGGGCATGAGGCCAACAGGAAGTAGTTGCCTTAAAAATCAGTTCTTGTTGCATTGGTCGCAAACACCGGTGATAGAGAGGCTGACCGAATCGGCTTTGAAGCCTTCAGGTATTTTTACAGCAGGCAGGTGTAACTCATTCAGGCAGTAAACTTTCTGGCAATTGGTGCAGTTAAAATGAAAATGCTCGTCATGATGCGCGTGTTCAGAGCAGCTTTCTGAACAAATGGCATAATTGGCCGTTCCGTTCATATCGATAACTTTATGTACGATCCCTTTTTCTTCAAAGGTTTTCAGGGTACGGTACAGGGTCACCCGGTCCACTTCATCCCCCATTAGTTTTTCCAGTGCAGGCTGCGAAACAGCAGAATCGCGGTTAGCAATAATATGTAATACACCTAAGCGGGGAGCTGTTACCTTTAACTGGTTTTTGTGCAGTAAGCCTGTGAAATCTTTGTCCATCACGTAACCCTGAGTCAGATACAAAGATAAGCAATTTTAACGGCTATTGAACAGGTACAGCCCCGGTCAGGCTAATGGGCGGATACACGGCTGCATTACGGTTATCCAGTTTCAGTACCCCTTTAACAGTTACTGACTCGAAAGTAAATTTAATTGGCTGCGCCATTTCTATCATAATCATGGTAGGTATGCCATTCTTTCCACAATAAAAACACTGGTTGATGGGTATCGTAGAGAGCATAAACTTAGTTTGCTTCATACCATCTTTAATCGGAACAATATAACCTTCCAGCTCAAATTGCCGACCGGAAAAGCGGTTAATCATTTCGTTGTAAACAGGATAAAGTTCATTAGGCTTAGGTACCCGGAACTGTACGCTGCCAATAATTCCCCAGTTGAATGAATCAATCTGATCAGCCAGCAAATTATGCTGGGAATGGGTTTGCGCCCTAACCCATAAACCCTGTAACAGTAAAGCAAAAACAAAAATGTATTTCTTCATGGCTGCGCTACAGCGGCGTTAATAAGTGAAAATTCTGGTTGGTTATTGCCTGTAGTATTCAGGATGAATTTACCTTTAAGTGTCATCACATTTTCAGCGTAAGGCACGGGCTTTACAGTGTTCACCAGTATCATGGGCGGATAATCGCCTGAACCACAGAAGGCGCATTGTTGAACCGGCAAAACAGAGAACATAAATTCTTTATGTTCTTTTCCTACCTTAGTGGGTATCATATAGCCAGGCAGTTCAATAATTTTGTTATCAAGAGCCTTTAATGGTGGCGGGAAAGATATAATATATTTATTGTTCTGCAATTTATAGGTAAATGTGCCTATAATTTGCCAGTTAAGCGAGCTGACGGCATGTTGAGCATGAGCAGTAATGCACAACAGCGAAATAACGGTAATTAACAGCATCCTCTTTCTCATAATTCTATCCTTTGCTTAAGGTACTTGCAATATCGGTACGGTAGGCCTGAACGGCCGGTATCAGGGCAGCAGCGAGCCCGATAATGAGCCCGGTCAGTATCAGGTAACCTTCGGCTGCATCGGTTAGCTTACCGCTCAGGCGGGCCTGGTCGGCCTGCTGGTAGTGGCCAATTATTTCCAGTGCGGCATGGCCGGCCAGCAAGCCAATAACAGAACCTATCAGGGTTAGCAGCAGCCCCTGCAGCACAATGATGCTGAACAGTGTGAACCGCGAAGCACCCATCGTTCTCATAATTGCCAGATCATAGCGTCGGTCTTTTAATGAGTTGTAAAGGCTGATGAATACGCTGATGCCTGAAATAGCCATAATCAAAACTGCAAACCACTGCAGGGTATCTACTCCAACACCAATGAGGCTGAACAGCCGGGCGCTTTCCATCGCCGGCGATGCGGCCTGCATATTGGTGGACTGGTTAACCATACGCGGGAACAGTACAACTGACATGGGTGACCGATATTGGATCAGTAGCGTTGTAATTTCTTTTTCACCATTTTCGAACGGCTCAGGCTCACCTGGCCGCGGGCCTTTTTTAGGGCTTTCCGCCTGCTCATGCATACCCCACACGCTGGCCACGTTGGTAAGCACCAGGTTATCCACCACATTGCCCTGCGGCTTAAGTATGCCAGTAACCACATAGGCATGCGTTCTATGTATATCGGTATTGCCGGTTAGTCCGTGCGCGCCATAAAACTTGCTGCCAACCAATAAGTGTTGCTTGTCTGCTACGCTGGCTCCTACACTCACCTCAAAATCTTTAGACCAAAATGTGCCCTGTTGCAGGGTGAGGGCATACAAGTGAATAAACGAAGTATCAGTCCCCACAATCCTAAAGCCGCTGTAGTTATCGCCCAGGGCCAGCGGCACGGCACGTTTAACCAATGGATTTTGAGCCAGTTGCTGCGCGTCTTTTAAGGGAATATTGCCGGTTGGAAAATCAATATAATAAATGCTGCTTAATACCAGTTGCAGAGGGCTGCCTTTGGCGCCTACAACGAGGTCGATATCCTTGGCATTTTTTTCAAGTTTATCGTTAATTTGCTTCCCGGCAAGCAGCAGTACCGTAAGTATAGCAATGCCAAAGGCAATCAGCAGCAAATTCAGCAATGCACTCAGCCTGTTGGCCTTAATATCCTTGATGCTTATTTGCAGTGCGTTCATCAGTCTAAAATATATTGCCGGTTAAGGTGGTCTTTTACCCGTTTATCATGGGTGGCAATAATCAGCGTAGCTTGGTTGAGCAAAGACTGGTTAATTAATATTTCCAATACTGCGTTTGTATTGGTATCGTCCAGGCTTGAGGTCGGCTCGTCGGCCACCAGCAGCGCAGGTTTGTTAATTACGGCACGGGCAATAGCTACGCGTTGCAGCTGCCCCTGGCTAAGTTGTGCAGGGTAACTGTTAATCTTATCATCTATGCGCAGGGAGGCCAGAACTTCTTTAATACGGCTGCTGTTTTCAGGCAGGCTGGCAAAGCGCTGAGCCACACGCAGATTTTCGGCTACCGTTAAGCTGTGCAGCAGGTGCGGCCGTTGAAAGACAATGCCAACATGCTGGCCTCTGAACTTGTCGAGTTTGCTGCCGGGCAGGTGGTATAAATCAGTTTCCAGGATGTGTACTTCGCCTTCCGTCGGCCTTAGCAGCCCGGTCATGATATTCATCAGCGTAGTTTTACCGCTGCCCGAGCCGCCCAATAGCAGCCAATGCTCACCGGGTGCTATTGTCCAGTCCTTAAACTGCAATATGCGGCTGCCATAACCGTAGGCATGCTTTACGCCTCGAAACTTAATGATGTGACCGGCGGCTGTTTCCATGAGGATTGATGAGATGTGTATTGAGATAACGCCTGTAAACTGTGTTCACATCATTTTGCGGGTATTTACAGCCCGGCTGAATAACAGACAGTAACGCAAATATCAGCCATCGATAGTAATAATCTCTCCGCAGTATCATTGCAACATTATTTCTTTTACAAACATAACTATATGCAACAATATTGCGTTTGTGTAATTAAATTATTACTCCTGTTCAATTGCTGTTGTATTACAGGCGCATTGCCGAAGTAATTTCCAGTTGAAAAGATGAGCAAGAGAGATCAATATGCTTCCCATCACGAGCAGGAGCCATCCCAAACCATTTAGATTCCAAAAGTGTTCTGCAGCAATGCTCAAAAAGCCGGCAACCAGTAGACCGAAAGGCAGATAACTTTGGTGAGAACGCCAGGATTTGCCCAGAGAAATAAGGCCAATGGATAAAGAGGTAAGGATTATACTTAATTCAATTGCCGGATGGGTTAAAAACTTCAGCCTTATTAAAGGCAGCATAGTAATAACAACAGGCAGCAATGCACAATGGATAGCGCAAAGTATGGAAACGCCGATACCAATGTGATCCAGTTTTGTATTTATAGATGAAGGATGCATAATACAAATGTACAATACAAATACAACAATGTTGCATTTGTATTGTACATTTGTTATGTTTGCTTTCAAACAAACAGCTTATGCAACAAAAACTACCGGTAACGGTACTTAGCGGATTTTTAGGTGCTGGTAAAACCACCCTGCTTAATCATATCCTGCACAATAAGGAAAGGATGCGTGTGGCAGTTATTGTCAATGATATGAGCGAAGTAAATATCGATGCTCAGTTAGTAGCTAATGAACAAACACTGTCGCGCACAGAAGAAAAACTGGTGGAAATGAGCAACGGTTGTATTTGTTGCACCCTGCGCGAAGACCTGATGATTGAGGTGGAACGCCTGGCTAAGGAAAACAGGTTTGATTATCTGCTGATTGAAAGTACCGGTATTTCTGAACCTATACCGGTTGCCCAAACTTTCACCTACGCCGATGACAATCAAAATATTGATTTGAGCCGCTTTAGTAAATTAGATACTATGGTAACGGTGGTTGACTGTTTTAATTTCTTTAATGATTTTGTTAGTGCCGAAAAACTGACTGACCGGAACCTGACCGATGACAACGCCGATCAGCGCACGATTGTCAACCTGCTAACTGATCAGATCGAGTTTGCCAACGTTATTATATTAAATAAAACTGATTTGATTCCGCCTAAAGATCTGGGGTTATTAAAAGCCATGATTCATCAGCTTAATCCGGAAGCCGGGTTGGTTGAGAGCACATTTGGCAGGGTGCCGCCGGGCAAAGTATTAAACACCGGTTTGTTTAATTTCGGAAAAGCCTCGCAGGCAGCAGGATGGATCAGGGAGCTGGAAGGCGAACATACACCTGAAACCGAAGAGTATGGTATCGGTTCAGTGGTGTTTCGTTCAGCAAAGCCTTTTCATCCGGAACGTTTATGGCAATATTTGAATGTGGCGTATCCTTCAAATGTAATCCGGGCTAAAGGCATGTTCTGGCTGGCTTCGCGCCGCCATGAAGCCATTAATTTTTCACAGGCAGGCGGCTCATTGCGTATCGAACATGCAGGTACCTGGTGGGCCTCAATGCCTTACGAGGAGCGGATCCAGCACCCCGACTTTGTATATAATCAAAAAGAGATTGAGTTTCGTTGGTCGGCACAATTCGGTGACCGCATGAATGAACTGGTACTGATTGGGCAGCACCTGGACAAAAGCAGACTGATGAAAGAATTGAAAGACTGTTTGATTACCAACGAAGAAATGACTGCTTACCAACAGCACGGGCAGTTTAAAGATCCGTTCAGTGTCATTCTTTAATTGGATACTGAAAGCAACGCACTTTGTTATATATTAATAGGCAGTAGTTATGCTGGCTTGCAGGATACTCATTGTTATAGCCGGAGGCAGTATTTTGTCAGCAAGCCTCCTAACTTATTGAAAATCAAGTAAATTTCAGCGGAGAGGGAGGGATTCGAACCCTCGATACGCTTTTGACGTATACACACTTTCCAGGCGTGCTCTTTCGACCACTCAGACACCTCTCCGGATTGATAAATTTATACAGTGGGATACAAAGATAATATAATCTTTGCCCCGGCCAACAAAAAAGCGAAGCCGGTAACCCACTTCGCTCAAACAAACTTTAGCACAGCCAGGCTTGTACTTAATAATAAATTGCTGATGTTTTATTAATATTGGTTACGGCTATTGGTCTTCTTCCGGATAATAGCGCGGTTAAGGCGGCCCTGCTTGCGCAACAGCTTACGGTTTTCCTTTGGTGATACATAACCATCGGCTTTGGCTTTGGCAATGTCTTTTCTTAGCTTAAGCTCGCGTTTTGATAGCGTTTTGGTTTCACTGTGCGTTAAAGTACCTGTGCGTACGCCTTCATGTATACGTGCTCTTTGGTTTTGCGACCGTTCGGTTAACAAAGGGGTACGGGTTTGCGCTTTAGCTACTGAGGCTACTGTAAGGGCTGCCACCAGCAGGGCTCCTAAAAATTTAATTTTCATTATATCTGTCAATTTTATGTATAGAACAATTAAGCCACAAATAGTTTAACTGCTTACCGGAAAATCAGTTGTTGATAACAGGTAATTATTTTTTTAGCTATGTTTGCCTACAATTTGTTTGCAGGCAATTTATGCCTGGTTAGCTATGCTGAGCCTCAACGAGATTAAGAAACCCATTGCTGCAGAGATTGATGTTTTTGAGGAAAGGTTTAAGGCCTCTATGCAAAGCTCCGTTCCGCTGCTTGATCGCATCACCCATTATATTGTAAAGCGTAAAGGCAAGCAGATACGCCCCATGTTTGTATTTTTTGCTGCAAGCTTGTGTGGCGGTATTACCGAGGCTACCCACCGTGGTGCCGCTTTAGTAGAGTTATTGCACACCGCTACCCTGGTGCATGATGATGTGGTGGATAATTCCTACCAGCGGCGTGGCTTCTTTTCTATCAACGCACTCTGGAAAAATAAAATTGCCGTTTTGGTAGGCGATTTCCTGCTGGCCAAAGGCATGGATCTTTCCTTGGCCAATAACGATTTTCAACTGTTGCGCATTGTAAACGAGGCGGTAAAGCAGATGAGCGAAGGCGAACTGCTGCAGATTGAGAAAGTGCGCCGCATGGATGTAGGTGAGCCGGTTTATTACGAAGTGATACGCCAGAAAACCGCTTCACTGATTGCCTCCTGCTGTGCCAGCGGTGCGGCCTCGGCCGGGGCTGATGAGAATGCTGTGGAAAGAATGCGGCTGTTTGGTGAAAAGATTGGTATTGCCTTTCAGATCAAGGATGATATGTTTGATTTTGGCACTGATGATGTAGGCAAGCCGCTGGGTATAGATATTAAAGAAAAAAAGATTACGCTGCCGCTGATTTATGCGCTCAACAATGCCAAATCAGCAGAGCGCAAGCGAATTATTAACCTGGTAAAAAACCACAATGATGAGGCCGCCAAGATAGCAGAGATCATCGCCTTTGTACAAAGCGCCGGCGGCCTGCAGTATGCCGAAAGCCAGATGAAGAAATACCAGGACGAGGCGTTTGAAATTCTCAACACTTTTACTGCCGGCGAAGCCCGCACCGGTTTAGAGCAATTGGTGCGCTACACAACCGAGCGTAATAAATAGATTATATTCCCAGCACCTGCTTCAGTTTTACGTATCCCGTCTTACTCACCGGTATCTTAGCTCCTGATTTAAGTATGGCTAAGTGGGCATCCTTCTCATAAGGGTCAATACGGGTGATCTCTGATATTTTGAGGATGTAGGAGCGGTGTACCCGTACAAAGTGACGGGCATCCAGCGTTTGCTCGAAAAAGCCCATCGTTTTATTTTTCAGGAATGAGCCTTCGGCGGTATGGATGCTTACATAATCATCATCAGCCGCCAGGTACAAAATATCCTGCACCGGGATGATTTTTACTTTGGTACCGGTTTTTACCACCACCCGTTCCTGTGCCACAGCAGTTTGGGTAACCGCATTCAGTAACTGCTCGGTTTGCTGCTGCTGGGCAGGCGCTGTTGTGGCTTGTACCAGGTATTTATCTATCGCCTTATTGAATCGCTCGCGCGAAAAGGGCTTGAGCAGATAATCCACCGCATGGGCCTCAAACGCTTTAATGGCATATTCATCAAACGCGGTGGTGAAAATTACCGCAGGCGGCTGTTCAATCAGCTCCAGCATTTCAAAGCCGTTAATTTTGGGCATCTGCACATCCAGAAAAATCAGGTCGGGCTGGTAGTGCATAATGGCTTTTACGCCTTCAAAACCGTCGCCGCACTCCTGCATCATTGCTATCTGGGGGTATTGCTGCAAATACTCCAGCACTACCATACGGGCTAAAGGTTCATCATCAATAATCAGGGCGCGTTTCATGGCTGTGGTACGGTTATGATGGTGGTAAATATACCATCATTTGCATAAGTTTCCACCAAATCATTACGGCCAAACAGCAGGTACAGCCGCCGCTTTAAGCCCCGCAAACCAAAGCCGGTGCCCTCGCGCGGGCGGGCGGTTTGCAAATCAAAGGGGTTTTGTATAGTTAATACCAGGTTAGGGCTGTCTAATTCGGCCCTGATGCTCACCGTAACTTCGCCGATGGTATCATATAAGCCAAACTTAATGGCATTTTCTACCACGGGTTGCAGTAATAGCGAAGGCAAAATCGCCTCGCGGCATTTATCATTACAGCTAATTTCGGTTTGCAGGCGGTGCCCGAAACGTACCTTTTCAATAGCTAAATATAAGTTCAGGTGTTCCAGTTCCTCATGCAAAGTAATCTGCTGCTGGTCATCCCGCTTCAGCGTACCCCGCAAAAAGTCGGATAGCTGGTGAATCATGGTGCGGGCCTGATCGGGTTTGAAGCCAATGAGTGCGTTAATAGAGTTAAGGCTATTGAACAAAAAGTGCGGCTGCAATTGCTGGCGCAGGTTATACAATTCGGCATCGCGCGACAATCTTTCAGCCTCGGTTTTGCGCTGCTCGTTTTCTTTCTGGTCCAGCTGCGTATACCATACTACGCTGATCATGGCCATCCAGCCGATAGCCAGAAAACTGATAAAAAAACGCAGTACCAGCGACTGCCTTAAAAAATTATGATAGATATCATTAGGCAGTACATAAACTAAGGCCCCCCAACTTGCGGCCGTGCTTATGCCTGCTAAGGTAATACAGGCAATAAACAGGTTCAGGTAACCGCTTTTACCGGGTTGATAGTAACGCAGACTGTTATTGATCAGCCAGCAGGCGGTGCCCAGCGCAATACCACTGATTGCACCATCGGTAAGGGCTGTGTACCACCAAAAGCCAAAACTGTGCACCAGGTAAGACTGCAGAGCGGCCCATACGATGCTGCCAGTTACAATGGACAGGTTGATCTTATTGAGCAGGGTGGTTGATGCTGACATATCGGCCATGTGTTTGCCCCTGAAATTTTAAGTTAAAATGTGATAAGGTTCAGGCACATAAGGTTGAAGTTGGTTGAGGCTTTAGTAGCTGCGAACATCCACACCGGCTAAAATAGAGGTGCCTTTGAGCACCAGTACCTTATCGGGCGATTGCTGTGCGGCGCCAAACACGCGGCGTTTATCATCTACCCCGCTAAACACCGCGGCAAGTTCTGATACCACGTGCCAGTGCGGGGGTACAATCAGTTTAATGCCGCCGAACAACTGGGTGATATCTATAATTACACGGCCGTTAATGTCGGCCTGGCTCAGATCAATCTCGGTGCCGCCAAATACGTTGACCACATCACCGCCTTTAAAGCTTTTAGACAACACCGTGCGTTTAGCGCCGGCGAAGATGGAGGTAATGTCCAAAAAATCATCATGCGAGGCAGGCGGTACAGTGTTGTTATAAGACTCTCCGGTGGTTCCGGGCTCGTTTACAAAAGTGCCCGCAAAAGGATCGGCAGCAGCCTTATCAGCAGCAGCAGTATCAGGTTGTGTGCCATTGTCCATTCGGGCATCCCAGGTTACATGTTGAGGTACACGATTTCGCCTGAACACTAAATATAACCCCAGCACAATAATTAATACCGGCCAAATGAGATGCCTGAACTCATGCATTTCAAAAATTTTGTCGAGCAGCAGGGCAGTGCCAATTAACACCAGTATCAACCAGGCCGGTTTACGGTAATCGTTTTTAGCACCAATGTACAGCCCCAATACTATTAAAAAGGTAGGAAAGCTGATCAGCCAGCCGGGAAAGAAGAACAGGTCGAGCCGGTTTAATAACAAGATGCCGCCTACAGCCAGCAGGATGATACCTGCAAATGTTCTGCCGTTGCGGTTTTTACGTGGATATGAAGTTTCGATGCTCATGGCGTTGTTATAAATATTATAGTTCAAATGTAGCAGCCTGCGGTTAGGTTCTATATAATGAACTGGCGGTTTCAGGCAAGAAGTCGGTAAAGCAGCAGGTTTTGTCGGTGAAAAATTAACCGCCAAAAAAAGCGGCTATCTTTAGATAGCCGCTTTAAAACTAATGGGAAATTTTTACCTATACTGCCGGTTCCTGCTGGCTCAGGCAATGGAAGCTGCCCAAGCCCCAAACCAAATCAGTAGAGTCAATACCAACCACCTTGCGGTCGGTAAAGCATTGCTGTAAAATATCGAGTGCCTTGTCGTCTTTATCGCAGCGGTAGGTAGGTACCACTACTACATCATTACCAATGTAAAAATTAGCATAGGAGGCCGGCAGGCGCTGGTCTTCATGCGCTACACAGTCGGGCATGGGCAGCTCTACCACATTCAGTTGCTTGCCGTTCAGCAGGCGCATGGTATTTAAGGTTTGCAGGTTCTCCTGCAAAAGGTGGTAGTTTTCGTCCTGCTTGTTTTCTTCCACTACGGTTACTACCGTATCCTCGTTTACAAAGCGGGTAATATCATCAATATGGCCGTCGGTATCATCACCTACAATGCCATCGCCCAGCCACAATATTTGTTCAACGCCGTAATAATTGCGCAGGTAGCCTTCAATCTGTTCCTGGTTTAAATGCGGGTTACGGTTCGGGTTCAGCAGGCAGGCGGTAGTGGTAAGTACCGTGCCCTTACCGTTAAAGTCAACCGAGCCGCCTTCCATCACAATACCCGGATGGTATACCGGCAGATTAAAGTGCCGGGCAATGTGAGTAGGTATCACATCATCCAGATCATACGGCGGGTACTTGCCGCCCCAGGCGTTATAACCCCAATCCACAATCGCTTTTTTGCCCTCGTTTGGGTTGATCAAAAATGCCGGACCATGATCCCGGCACCAGGCATCGTTGGTGGGGAAGCGGTAAAACTCAATCCGGCTTAAATCGGCGTCGGCTTTTTGCAATTGCTCCGTTGCGAAGGCCTGCATGGCCTCATCGGCTACATTGATGCGCACCAGTTCGCCGGGTGTTAAGGCTTTAATAAAAGCACAGTAAGGCTCAAAAATGCTATTTAGCTTACCCGGCCACGAAGCCTCCTTGTGCGGCCAGCTCAGCCAGGTAGCAGTGTGCGAATGCCACTCAGCGGGGAAGAAGTAACCAGCTTGAGGTGGAAAGCCGAAGCCTTGCAACTGACTGCTGTTTTTTAGAATGCTATCGATAAGTGGATTGTGGGGTGTAGACATTAGAGAAGATTTCGAGTGCGTCATTGCGAGGAACGAAGCAATCTCTCTACACTTAGTTAAGATGTGATGCAGAGAGATTGCTTCGTTCCCCGCAATGACGATATGGGGTAATGGTTAATGTAATAAATGTTTAATCGTTGTCTATCAACCGCTTCGTCACCGGCGCATAGCTGTCAATTCTTCTGTCGCGCAGGAAGGGCCAGTGGGTACGGTAGTGGTCGGTTTGGTTAGTATCCAGTTCCACTACGCTTACCTGCTCATCATGGTGCGAACCCTGAAACATTACCGTGCCAAACGGATTGGCTACAAATGAGCCGCCCCAGAATTTCAGGCCGACTTCTTCGCCTACCCGGTTTACGCTTACCACGTGCACGCCGTTGGCTATGGCATGTGAGCGCTGTATGGTTTGCCATGCGTTATACTGCTCGGTATTGGTATCCGGCTCCTGGGTTGATGCCCAGCCGATAGCCGTGGGATAGAACAATATTTCGGCACCCATCAGCGCCGTAATACGGGCGGCTTCGGGGTACCATTGGTCCCAGCAAATGAGTACGCCAATAGTAGCGAACCTAGTTTTAAAAACCTTATAACCTAAATCGCCGGGAGTAAAGTAAAACTTCTCGTAAAAGCCCGGATCATCAGGGATGTGCATTTTGCGGTACTTGCCTAAATAGGTGCCATCGGCATCTAGCACAGCCGTAGTGTTATGGTAAAGGCC
Organism: Mucilaginibacter sp.; assembly: GCF_965200995.1. Classification (GTDB taxonomy): domain Bacteria; phylum Bacteroidota; class Bacteroidia; order Sphingobacteriales; family Sphingobacteriaceae; genus Mucilaginibacter. Next base: position 938,381 of record NZ_OZ241743.1, read on the forward strand.
CTGCGTGCGCTTTTCAAATAGTGAAGCAATAATCACTACACCCAGCTCTGCCGCAACTTTCGATAGCTCATCAGTAGATGGGCCGGGGATAGGTTCGGCCAGTTTAAAATTATCGTAATCTTCTATATCGCAAAAATACAGCGAGGTAAACAATTCCTGTAAGCACACAATTTGCGCACCTTTAGCGGCCGCTTCGCGCACTTTCTCAACCGCCTTCTGCAAGTTCTGCTGCTTGTCAGCCGTACAAGTGGTTTGTACCAATCCTACTTTTACTTTAGCCATTGCGTTTTACAAATTTTGCGCAAAAATATACATTATTGGTCATTAGTCATTGACGCATTAGTCATTAGGGTACCATGATTAAATACTTTGAAATAAGATTATTACTTCAAAAAATGACCAATGCCTCAATGACTAATGACCAAACCCTTACCTTTGCCGCCGAAATGACAGAAACTGCCGAACTGCCTGAGCCGAAAACCTGGAAAGATAAGCTGTGGAGCGCTACCAAACTGATATTAAAGATTGCGGTAACTACCGCCTTGCTTTGGTATGTGTTCGGCAAAGTGCCCTTTGGCGAGGTGAAAGCCCGTTTGCTGCATGCCAATTACTGGTGGATGGCCGCCGCCGTGGTTTGCTTTTTTATGTCTACCATCGTATCGGCCTGGCGGCTGCTCAGTTTTTTTAAGTCGATTGATTTAAAGCTTGATCCGCGCTTTAACCTGCGCCTGTATCTGCTGGGTATGTTCTATAACTTTCTGTTGCCCGGCGGCGTAGGCGGCGATGGTTACAAAATATGGTTGCTCAATAAACGGTATCAGCTGCCCGCCAAAAAAATGTTCTGGGCCATATTGTTCGACCGGTTGAGCGGCCTTTGGGCCATCGGGCTGATCTTGGTTTCGCTTATTCTGTTTATCCCTAAAATCAGCGATTATATTCACATTGCCATTCCCGGCAGTATCTTCGTAGCCGGAACCGTTATTTACTATTTTGTAGCGCATTATTTTTTTAAAGAATATACCCGTAATTTCTGGCAGGCGCATGCCAAGGCGGTGCTGGTGCAATCGCTGCAGGTATGTACCATCATCATCATTATGCAGGGGCAAAATTTTGATGGTAAGTATGCACCCTATCTGCTGTCATTTTTAGTGTCATCGCTGGCTTCTGTTATACCTATCAGTGTAGGGGGGGCAGGTATACGCGAATGGATATTTACCCTGCTGTCACCGGTATTTAATATGGACAAGGGGCTGGCTGTGTTTTTAAGCATCTCTTTTTATCTGGTATCGCTGCTGGTTGCCTTATTGGGTATTTATTATTTACTGCGCCCAAGCCGGTTAGCGGAAGGAAGTGAATTGAGCCTGAAATTCGGGAAGACCGAAAGTTCGGAAGCCTGAAACTGTAGCTGCTGACCGGATTGTAAATTTGCTTTTTATAGATTATCTTTAAAATAACGGACTTCCGGTCTTTCTGACTTTAGGACTTTCCAACCCTCCACTTCTTTTCATAACTTTTCAACTACCTTTACGTTTACTTAATACCAATTATAAGTAAATGGACAATTTTACTGATTTTAACAACGTACAGGTACGTGCGTTGCCACGCCATTTAAAGCAGTTTATTGTACACCAGCATTACGGGCATTATACCCCGGTAGACCAGGCCGTGTGGCGATATGTAATGCGCCAGAATTACAGTTATTTAAAAGACGTTGCCTATTACCCTTATATACCCGGCCTGCAAAAGGCGGGTTTAACCATAGAGCGCATTCCGGATATGCAGGAGGTGAACGATGCCCTGGGCAAGATTGGCTGGGGTGCCGTTACGGTAGATGGCTTTATCCCTCCGGCTGCCTTTATGGAATACCAGGCTTACCGGGTGCTGGTGATAGCAGCCGACATACGGCAACTCAATCATATTGAATATACGCCGGCGCCTGATATTATACATGAGTCGGCCGGGCATGCGCCCATTATTGCCGATAAAGATTATCATGATTACCTGAGCTACTTTGGTTCAATAGGAGCCAAAGCCATGTTTTCGGCACAGGATTTTGAATTGTATGAGGCCATCCGCCAGCTATCCATCTTAAAAGAAATGCCGGATGCTGACCCGCAGACCCTCGCGGCAGCTGAGCAGCACCTGGCCCATTGCCAGAAAAATATGGGTGAGCCTTCAGAGATGGCGCTGCTGAGCCGCCTGCACTGGTGGACGGTAGAGTACGGCTTGATCGGCACGCTGGATCACCCTAAAATTTATGGTGCAGGCCTGCTGTCGTCTATCGGCGAAAGCGCGAGTTGCATGCGCCCGGAAGTAAAGAAGCTGCCTTATACTATTGATGCCGTAAATTATACCTACGACATTACCCAGACCCAGCCGCACCTTTTTGTAACGCCTGATTTTCAAAACCTGATAACCGTATTAGAGCAGTTTGCCAACACCATGTCGTTCCGCCGCGGCGGTGCCTATGGCTTACAAAAAGCTATTGATAGCAAGAATACCTGTACGGCTGTATATAGTTCCGGTTTACAAGTAAGCGGCACATTCACGGCTTTTGAACAGTATCAGGGTGAGGTTAGTTTTCTAAAAACTACCGGACCAACGGCGCTGGCAGTTAACAACAAGCAGTTAGCAGAGCAAGGTAAAACCCGTCATCCGGATGGCTTTAGTTCGCCTGCCGGCAGGCTGAAGGGCTGGAACAAGGCACTGGAAGATTTTAGTGAGGCAGATTTAAATACAGCAGGCATAGTTAACAACAGTAACGCCGTACTTGAATTTGAAAGCGGCATTACCGTAACCGGAACGGTGCAGCTTATTGCCAGTCAAGATAAAATACAGTTGATTACTTTTACCGGTTGTACAGTAACCGATGCAGCCGGGCAGCTGTTGTTTGATCCTGCCTGGGGCGTATATGATATGGCGGTAGGTGAGCGCATCGCCTCCGTATACTGCGGAGCGGCAGATAAAGATGCTTTTGAGGAAGTTGTGCTGCAATCGGCCACGCAAACTTATCATCCGCAATATAGCCAGCAGACCAGGCAGCTGCACAATCTGTACCGGCAGGTACGTAACTGCCGCGAAGACCATAGCGGTTATGCCGCTTTAGGTAATGTATGGCGGGCGTTGCAGGCTAACCATCAGGAAGACTGGCTGTGCGCGCTGGAGATGCTGGAAATTATAGACCACGAAGAGCAGCAGCCGGAACTGGCACAGGAGATTAGGCTATTTTTGCAGCATAAAGCCGCTGCGCAGCCTGAATATTATAAGCTGATTGAAGATGGGTTGTATTTAATTGCTCACCCGGTAGAGCAGCAGTTGATAATGTGAAAATTATATATTAGTGGTATGACTGTTTTACGATTGATTATATAAGACACTAAAGTAGATGCTGTATAGCAATTACTAACTAACTCAAGTTGCTAAGTTAGCTGGTTTAAGGTAAAAGCGAAAAGAAAGAGCAGCAGTTTAAGCAGAAAGCCATCAAAGGTAGCGGCATGTATGCTGTGCGGGAACAAAGCTTTGATGGAGCTGAACGTGGTTTCGATGCCTTTGCGCATCTGTTTTTTGAGATAAGCCAGGCAAGGCGCATCCGGCATTTTGCTGTTTGCTTTGCGGCTGACCAGCAGCAACCTCTAAAAGCAGTTTGCCCTGCGCGTTCACGTCTTGTTCCGAACCCGGCACAAAGCAGCACTCTACAGGCAGGCCATCCGCCGTGGTGAGCACTTGTACCTTAACGCCGTAAAAGTAGCGGCGCATGGAGCACTGCCTCCCTTCCACTGCTCCCCCTGTATCATCCTGCTGCGGCAGATGCGGTATGTTACTGCTGGAAAGCGGGTAACCTCTGGCGTTGTCCTGATGGCCGCCGAAGTACAGTGCCGATACCAGGGCCGTGATGATGACCTCGCTATCTGTCATCTTGCAGGTGGGATAATCCCGGTGCCCTCTTTGTTTCATCAGCTCGTCGATGATGCAATAAATTGCCGTAACGATATCTTGAGTGAGCATCGCCCTGAGTGTTTGTTTAGTTGTGATAAACCAAATTTACTTATTGATGCTCCCTCTTTTTTAACTTAGCAACTTGGGTTAAATATCATGCCCGCCTCAACGCCGGCAACCGGCTCACCCTGAGCGCTTCAACTATGTACAGTACATGGAATGCCTCCGGCCAGATACCCGAAAGCGCCGTTAACGAAGGCATTACCGGCTTTTATGGCGCTATTGACACTAACGAGGGCGGCATTACTTTGCGCACCAATATAAACGCACAATTGCTCAATACCCTGCCCAACCACGATCTGGTTAAAAATCAGCTTTTCTACTCGCGTTATAGGTTCGATCTGCATACCAACTTTACCTTTTACCTGGCCGATACCGTGAACGGCGACGAGATAAGGCAGCGCGAAGCGCGACACCTGTACAGCTACAATGGCAGCTACCTGCACCACAAAGCTATTTAGGCAGCAGCAAACTCACCACCGAAGCGGGTGTAAACGCCCGCCTGGATGTTACGCAAAACTCTGAACTATCGCACACGGTAAACCGCTATACCCTGATTAACCCTGTTAAGCTTGGAAATATTACCGAGCTGAGTACAGGCGCCTACCTCAGCCAAACGCTGCAGCTAAGCAGCCGATTTACCATTAACGCCGGGCTGCGGTTTGATCGGTTCTACTACAGGTACAAGAACAAACTGGCGGCCGACAGTACCCTGAGCGGTGCGAAGGTATACAAAGCGGGCAACCACATCATCAGCCCTAAGCTGAGGCTGACCTACCAGCTGAGCGATAAGGTGCAGCTTTACGGGTTTGCGGGTAAAGGCTTTCACTCCAATGATGCCCGCGTGGCGGTGGCCGAAAAGGGTTTACCCACCCTGCCTGCCGCTTATAGCGCTGATATAGGTACGGTATTTAAGCCGGCTGCCAGCCGGCTGCTGAATGCCGCCGTATGGTACAGCTACCTGCAAAAGGAGTATGTATATGCGGGCGATGGCGGTACGGTAGAATTTAGCGGGCGCACCCGGCGGATAGGCTCTGATATATCGGGCCGTTACCAGCCGGTATCAGCCGTTTACCTGGATGCCGACCTGAACTATGCGCACGGCAGGGCTATTGATGACCCGAAAGGCGCCAATTATATTCCGCTGGCACCGGTATGGAGCAGTACCGGGGGCATTACCGCCATTATAAAGAACGGCCAGAACAGCAGCCTGCGTTACCGCTGGCTGGGCACCCGTGCGGCCAATGAGGATTACTCGCTTAAGGCAGCCGGATATTTAGTGAATGACCTGGCGCTGAACTATACTCAACACAAATATGAGGCGGGCCTTACCGTAAACAATCTGTTTAACGTAAAATGGAAGGAACCCCAGTTTGAAACCGTTACCCGGCTGCAAAACCAGCAGCCGGTGGACGGTATTGCCTTTACCGCAGGCACCAGATTTTTTGCTGTAGCGCATGTAAGCTACTTTTTCAGATAAGTGTGGCTCTGTTCTATCACCGATATGGCTGCCTTTACAGAACCACAAACGCCTTTTCATCGGATAATCGCGTTGCAAACGCTGAACAGCGGCCATGCTCGTTTGCAAACGAGCGTGAGTACATCAATCCGGCCTTTATAGCAGCCATAAAAGGCTATAAAAAGCCATAAACGGCAATAAAAGACCATTAAGTTAAACAAACTCTTTATAGAACAACGGCCCTGTCAGATGTTCACGTTCACGGTGCGTGAACACCTGTGAACACCCGTGAACGCTGACACAAAGCTGTCAGCAGGCGGTTTAATTATTTCAAAGAACAAAGGCACGGGTTATAGGCTCGCACCAGCATAGGGCACTTCCAGTCAACTCACCTTTATAAGGGTCAATAATCAAAGTGTCGGTAAGTGATTGCACATTTTATTTCCAGGTAGCCTTATATAATAGCAGTGGTCAGAGAAATGTGCAAGTCAAGTGTGTCAGCTCACTGTTTGTACAAAGTTTATAAAGGCTGTTCCCTTTTTAGTTCGAAATATAAAATGCCAGGTATTTACAATGCCTGTAAGCATACAAGGGTCATTCTCGTTGAACCCAGCAGTAATTACATTCTTTCTATCCTGCTCGGTGAATCCCTTAATCTCCTCAACTTTTAAATTATCAATCCATACCTGCATGGCTTGTTCTTTACTTTCAGCCTGAACTTGTGAGATGTAAGTGCCGCCAAGGTAATCCATAAGGAAAGTGTATAACTTTAGTGATTGCATGGTATGTAATTGGCTTTGGTGCTTGCTTGGTGTGCTGCAAGGTATGTAAATAGCATTAAAAGCAAAGCCTCCTAAGAGGCTTCATAACTAACGTTCAGAATATAATACACAAGTACGTTGAGCCTGTGCAGCAGCTTTTAGGATAAGTGTCTTATCATTGCGTAGTGCTTTTAATCAACCGTTTATGTAAGCCGCGCTATTAGCCACTGTAGGTAACCCAATACCGGTGATGGCAAAGGAACGCACTGGTGATCTCTGCGGTAAGTTCCTCTTTTGCGTAATTACTGCTACCGCTGGCACAAATCCTAATCATTAAAAAGACATAACTGCCAGATCAAATAGTGCTGTTACAATTACTGGGAATTACCAAATTTTTTCCAATTTGAGTTTCAATGCGCCAGCCCTGTACTTATATCACAACAGCCATAGTAACCTACTCTATAGTTAACAAGGGCATGCGAAGGTGTTGTGCTGCAGTTGTGCCCATAGCCAGGGCGGGTGTGATGCACCCTACTCTGGCAGAATCGGCGTACACAATGCTTAAACCAACTTCTACAATAATAGCTGCTGTAGCCGTATAGCCGGGGTGGCCGCTGCCGGTTAGCGTTGCTACGCCAACGGCTCCTTCTTTTGTAACGGCCTGCGCCTGTACTGTCCAGTCCCAGTCACGCAGATAGTGGTCTGCCGGCCCCGTGCCTGCCTTGGGTAAACGCTTACGAAGGCGTGCGCTAAGCCAGCGCCGAACTGACAGTGGCAGCCTGGTTACTATGATCATAGACCGCTGGAAACTCCCTTTAAACGCTGCCTTCGCCTGCCGCCACTTTCCGCCGATTCCACCTGCGGGACCGAGATCCACCCCTTCCAGGTAACGGGCCGAAACATAAGTAACGGCTTGCTCTGCCGCAAGCAGGGCGGCTGTACGGTGTATAATGGGCGGGTTAAGAAACGCAACCGGAACCACCGGACCCAATACGCGGCCATTAACTACACCGGGCCGTAAGCGGATTGGCGCAGGCTGGTTACCGCCAGCCTGCACCGGTAAAAGTGCGCCGGGTTGCCCGATAACGTTGGCAGACGGGTCGTTAAGCATCTCTACGATACTTGCCATTGTTCCTGCCGAAACGGATTGGTTAAATGGCACGCCTCCCGCCGGCTTGCGGGTAAAATTGATGGTTACGGTTACATTTGCTATGGGGTTTGCTGCTCCCGGCCCATCACCGGCAATAACAGTGCTGCCGCTGGCTTGCGCTACTGCCCGCTGGCTGGCAAGCAGGGTAGTAAGGTCTGCGGGCATGGCTTCCCACCCCGCCATCTGCACCACTTTAACGCCGGCACGGCGTGCGGGTTCGTCAAACCGGTCAATTACACGCCGTAAAAGGGGAAGTTCGCCGCTAAGATCAGCATAAGAAGTGCCGGCGCCCACGCATGCTGCAATAACCTGCTCCGCACCTTTGGTGTAAGGTCCGGCAAGATTAAGCACCACCAAGGTACGTGCCGCCATCTTATCCAGTGAGGCCTGATCATTAAAATCAGCAATAAGAATCTCTACATCTTCTGCCTTCAACCCGGATAATATTTTAGCCAGGCCTTCCTTATCACGACCGGCAACTGCCCATCGCCGGGCGCCGGTGGCGCTTCGTAATAAAGCATCTACTGATAATAGCTGTTCAACAACGAGGCGCCCGGTGAGCCCGGTGGCGCCTAAGACCACGATATCGAAGTCAACATCTTCCCGGCGCGGGTTATTGGAGTTTTCGCTAAATGATGCGGATTGGGTAGTTGCCATAAATGTATTATAATGAATAAAAAAGGTATATACTAAAATTACAATATATGCTCCGGCCAACCCTTATTCCATTACCGGCACCAGCAGCTATGGCCTGGTTTTGTGCACACATTTCAACATACCAGACTTACCTGATACCGTATAGGACATGAGCGGTAAAAAAATCAGGATTCTATGGAAAAAACTAACACTCAGTACAACCCCGGCAGAACATATATTTATAAAATTTACACCTGTTTGCATTTAACATAAAGAACAAGAATTTGTTGCTTTCGAATAAAACCATTCTCCCCTGAGTTGAATTTTAATTCCTGCAATCCGGGTTACAGTTGTGGTGTAGGCAACCCCGAAAGCGGGTAAACAGCAATAAATGGCGGATGTTATGTTGTGCAGTTACAACAGGCGGCTACGAGTGTTCGTGTTCAGGGGGGATAACACCTGGTGAATGCTGACAAGATTAAACCTGCTTGCACTCGTTTGCAATCAGGTGCTTAATGCAGGCCGGTATTTGCAACGCCTCTGCATCACGTAAATCGCGTTGCAAACGCTGAACAGCGGCCACGCTCGTTATAAATGAGCGTGAGTGTAAAATCATCAATTAAATAACTGCCTGTATTCCATAGGGGTTTTGGAGGTTTTGGTTTTAAATAGCTTGTTGAAGGATTGAGAATATTCAAATCCGAGGCGGTAAGCAATTTCGCTTATGGAAAGCTGGGTGCCGCTAAGCAGGTCTTTTGCGCTTTCAATTAACTTTTCGTGCATCAACTGTTTGGTGGTCAACCCGGTAAGCTGCTTAAGGCAATCACTCAAATACTTTGGAGATAGATTTAATTGCTGGGCTATTGCAACTGCCGAAGGGATACCCGTGTTGCCGGATATGGTTTTGAGCGCCTCTTCAAAATTCATAAGCAAATTGCTGTACTTAACCCTGCGTGTGATGAACTGCCTGTTATAATACCGGTTTAAATACGAAAGCAACACATCAATGTGTGCAATGATCAGATCCTGGCTGAATACATCAATCTGAAGCTGATATTCTTTTTCTATTTGCTCGAAGATAACCTGAACCGTATTCTGCTCTTCTTCTGACAAGATCAGGGCTTCATTGATTGCGTAGTCAAAATAATGATAGTCCTTTATCTTTTGATTTAATTTGTAAGCTCTTAAAAAATCCGGATGAATGGATAATAACCATCCTGATTTGGCAATGGCCGAATCAGCATCAATTATACTAACCTGCTTTGGAGCAAAGCAAGATATCACCCCTTCATCAAAATCAAATTCACTTTGCCCGTATTGCATCTTGCAAGGGCATTCCGCCTTGAGGGTGATCTGATAAAAATCGGTGATTATTTTTGTACGCTGATTGTTCTGCAAATGCGATAAGTTTTCAAAGCGAATGATACTAAATAGCGGATGATTGGGTTTGGCAATACCAATCGCCTTATGCAATTCGGAGATGGTGCTAAGGTGAACAGTGCGGGTATCGGTACTCATTTATAATCTTTTACAGCCAATTTACCTATTACTTTCTAATTTTTTTACGGTACATACCGGCAAATTTCCGGGCGATGAACGAATTTGGAATGAGTGCAATAATTTTTGCGCCCCACCTGTTTAACCGGCCGGACACTGCAAAACGCTTGCCTTTGTCAAGTGCAGCCAGCATTTCATCTGCCACCTCCTCAGGCGTTTGGGTTGGGGCACTGCTGTAATCAGAATTCAGAGCTGTGGCTACTTCATTTGGAATACCCGCTGCAGTATTAAAATTGGTTTTGGTTAAGCCCGGGCAAAATAACAGGACGTGCACATTATAGGGCTTGCACTCCTCTGTAATTGCCTGCGTAAAAGAGCGTACAAAGGCTTTACTGGCCGCGTAGGTAGCCATGTACGGAACCGGCATAAAGGAAGCCATAGAAGCTATATTTACAATGGTGCCGCTTTTAGCGCTTTGCATTTTTGGCAGAAAAAGATGGGTAAGTGATACCAGGGCTATAATATTCAGTTGCAACAGCTCAAGTTCGGCATTGAGGGAAAGCGCAGCAAACTCCCCGCCCGACCCAATGCCTGCATTATTAATAAGCATATCAATTTCGAGGCCCAATCTGGTTACCTCTTCAAAGATCAGAAAAGCAGCATTCGCTTTCGATAAATCCGCTGCGATAAAATGGGCGTTGATATTGTACCTGGCCGTTAACTCTGCGCACTGTTGCTTCAGTTGATCTGCGTTTCTTGCCACAAGCAACAGATTGTGCTTTCTTTCCGCAAGCTGGTTAACTATAGCTTTACCGATTCCTCCCGATGCCCCTGTAATCAATATTGTTTTCATTTTGTCATCTTAAAATCCATAACAAATTTGCAGAAGCTACAAGCCGAAAAGGTATCCAAATATCGGAAAGTTGTGTTTAGAAGTCGGGGCATTCTGTTTACCTTGACTTGCGCTTGTTTGCAATGAAGTGACTACTGTTCGCCGGTGTTTGGCAACGCTTCTTCATTGGATAATCGCGTTGCAAACGCTAAACAGAGGCCACGCTCGTTACAAACGAGCGTGAGTGTAGATAATTCCATGTAAACGTACAGCATCAAAGTTTCGGCTATCTGCTGACTCCACTATATGCTTACTGATTAGACGAATAAGTAAATTGATATGGTCCTGATGGATGCGGGTATCTTTATAGGGTTCAAGGTAAAGGCCAGTTAGCCGATTATATTCTTTCAATACATCCTTTAAGCTATCCTGATCTGCATCATACAGTTGAAACAGCAGATGCTGATGTTTTCGGTCAGCGGTATTATAGAAGTCGATTGCCATTAGTTTTCGTTACATGAGAGGTTAATTGTAGTGAGCAAGCACTCACTCGCCTAGAAAATGTTTGTTTTGAAAGGTGGTGCTGAAGTGAACAGTATCTGCGTACTCGTGAATGCTTGTTTCCCTTAATTGGACTTGTCTGGGTAACTTCAATATCCAGCCAATTAAATTATTGAGCGGTGTACCTTGCATAGAAAGCCCGCGTTCAATTCGTTTGCTTTTGCCTTTCTCATTTACGAACAGTTCCACACCAATAACATCATTAATTCGTAATTCTGCGCTGTCTACAGCATTCAAACGGTTATAGTGCACCTGCGCCAGTTTTTGAGTAAGGCTGTCCCAAACAGTTTGAGTTACCTTGCCTTCATAGTACCTTGGGTAAACAGGGTTTGTGCTTGTTGTATATAAAGTATCCGTGTAAAATTTCAACAATAGTGTACTGTCTATGCTTATTGCTCGTCTTGGAAGTTTTCCCTCACCGTTGGTGGCCAGCTCTACTTTACTGATCTGACTCTTTACAGGTTCGACTTGCTTGCAAGAAATAACCAGGAATGAGACGGTGGTAAGTATCAGCAGAAACAATTTACAAGTTATAGGCTTCATTCGCATTTTATGGATATTATCTTGCTTACCGGACAAAGTACTCAACTACGATAAGGACCGGAATCAAAAAAGGCAATGCAAAAGAGAACCAGTAGCTTAGCAGTCAGGCCCTTCTGGTAGTACTGGCTTTGCTCCCACTTGCGCTCGTTTGCAACGAGCCGCTTAATTCTGTCTGACGTTTGCAACGCCTCTGCATCACGTAAATCGAGTTGCAAACGCTGAACAGAGAAATATAGAGGATAGAAAAGGGCTTAACGCCCATTGATAGCCTATGCCGCTTACGCGCCTTTGCAACCATCTGCCATACGGCGGTTGCCGGGCTGCCGGAGCAGGTAACGAAGTTAAAAAACCCGGCTTACAGAGCCGGGTTTTACTGTTTACAGCGTTACGCTTAGCGCTACTGGTTATGCACCTTGCCCTTAACTATGGTTTTATTAGCGCCTTTGTTGCTTTTATACTTTAAAGGCAGCGTACCATCCTTTTTACGCGGACCGGTAGCCACGGCCGCCTCCGAGGAAGCGGTATCTTCCTTCAGTCGGTTTTTTTGTATGGCTTTAGCCTTAGCACTCTTGGTAGTGGCGCTTTTGGCAGGTTGCTTGGTTTGCGCATGAGCTGCCAGGGCGCCTGCCCCGAAAATTACAGCGGTGAGTATAGTGAACAGCTTTTTCATGATTTAATTTGTTAACTACCAATTAACAGAAGTGTACAGGGTTTTGTTTCCGGCATAAGAATAACTTACGCCTTACGGGAATAGCATACTCCTACAGGTAGTTGCAGACTACAGGCATAGGGCTTCGAAGTTACAAACCTCGAAGAACAGGGGTAATTATTTATGCTTTCTAATAGCAGAGGTATCAGTACTAATCATCTCATAATCTGTTAATATAGGTTTTTTTTCAACTGTAGATAGCCTTGCATTGTAGAATATATATTTAGCTTTATCGTTTATCACTAAATATATCTGGTCAATCCGATTTTCTTCATCTATCATACTTTTAAACTTTTTATTAATTGGGGTAAACTTAATAGCTGTAGCTCATGTAACTGTTTAGCTGTAATTATTCCTGCCGGCTTACGGGTATCAATACCTAAATGTGGCTTATCCCCATCGTCTAAACAGGGGTATGCCAATACATAATATTGTAATGGCAAGTCCTCACTGAATGCCCACATCCGGTCAGGTTGGGGTGTGCTGGCTGTATCCATCAGGTAATATAAGGTTCGGCCTTTGGCGGGTGGCTGGGCCAACGCAACATGGTAGCATAGCCAGCATAGAATGAGTACAAGCAGCTTTTTCATATATCTACGTTTTAAGGACAATTATTAGGCAATTTATCGGATGAATTGGTTAATTGAGATTTCCAGAATGTATCCAGCATCGATTGAGTAATGCCATATTTTGCCAAAATACTGTTATATTCTGTAGAAAGAGAACCGGGATTGCCGACTGGCAATGCCAAGAAATCATTGGTATTCAAGCCAAATAGCATGGCCATCCGGTAGTCCTGGTCACTGCGGCCTCCGCCATCCCATTGCTTAAGTATAGAGACGGCCTTATCAAAATAGTCAGAAAGCATTTCATAATGGTCTCTATAGTTGGGTGGAAGGCCGTTTTGGTAAATCCAGTAGTCCAATGAAGTTAACCACGATTGAGTACCATTGTAAGCTGAAGGAGGCGAAAATTGTGTATTAGTCATGATATTATAGTTAATATATGCATGAAATGTTTTGTGGATGGCTGCTGCAGCAACAAACAGTTGGGAACTGTTTTGGAGCATACTTGTGTTTAAAGTAATTGTAGCAGTACGGCTGTCAATATAAGTACTTGTTTCGCCTAATTTGTATTCCTTAGCTGTACTATTGGCAATAGGAGCATTCCATGTTAACGCTCCATCCTGCCATACTAAATCTGGTTTCCGAGTTGTATTAAAAGGCTGAACTAAACTATGGTAATCTGCTATGTTTATCAGATTGTTAAGAATCAGCTTTGTAGCGCAGGGGAAGTGCTTTAACAAACTATCCATCTTTATTTCCTGGGAAGGGTTAGCGCAGGGACTTGGTGTCCCACCACCACCTGTGCCGCCTCCTCCGCCCGTGCCCGGGTCATCATCCGGGTTGCGCAGCAGCACCTTTACCTTGCCGCTTACCGACTCTACGGCTACCGGCGGAGCGGGCACGCAGGGGCCGGGAGGCGTGCTGCCATCGCCCGAGGCACCGCCGTCACCTCCCCCGCCGCCGGTTTCGGGGGTAAGGTCGCATTCTATTTCGTAGTAGGAGTACTGGTATATCTCGTCTATCAGCTCGCCGGTATTTTGGTTGTACCAGGCGCGGTATACATCATATACTACCCAGTGGCAGTCCGCAATGTAGTTGAGGCTGGGCTTCAGCCCGCTGGCATTTACTTGGCGCTGTGGCTGCAGGGCAGGGGTCACGGTTTGCAGGCTTACGGTTTTGATAATCCTGCCTTGCTTCCAGCGGTAGCCATTCATATATTGGCGGTTCAGGCCAAAGTAGTACACGCTGCCGGTAAAGCCCTGCAGTACCTGCCGGTAGTGTACCTGGCCCAGCATGGGCTGGTAGCCGGCGGCCGTGCGGTCCTCCACGGTTTTCATAAAAAAGCTCAGGCGCAGGCTGTCGTTCTTCAGTAAAAAAACGGCGCTGGTTTTGGAGCGGTACTTGCCTCTGTCCGGGCCGGCCACCTGGTTGGGGAGTACGAGGGTGCCATCGGTGGTTACAGTTGTCATGCTCACATTAGACTTATAGTAGGCAATGGCCGCCGTCCCGGCTGCCTGCAGGTTGGCATTCTCTAAACTCTTTACCATCGTATACACATCACCCGGCGAGGGGGCGCTGCCCAGTGGGTGATCATGGCTGAAGCCTACCGTGTAGCCGTTGGTCGCATCCCAAGTAAATTGGCTGGTATAGGTATTAGTTTGCTCATTCGAGCGGATAGGTCTGTCCATGTAGTTACTGCCGGGCCAGCTGATTAGGTTCTGTTCGGTGCCAAACTCGTAAGGGCTTTCGCCGGCTTTGGTCAGCAGGTCAGCATTCCTGCTACTGATGACGGGGTTCTGCGCCCTTTCTCTCACCTTGTTTTTTTGTATACATGGGGAAGGATCGGGTCCCTTTACAATCACATGGGTGGTATCTACGCAATCACTCTCGCGGGTGGTACCGGCGGGCGGGGGCGGGTTGATACCGCCGCCAAGGTCAATGGGCGTGGGCTCGGGCTGGTAGGTGAGCACCTTTACAGAGCTGCCCTTCACCGCCTCCTCGTTCACCGGCGGGTGCTGCGGCACGGCGCAGGGCTGCCCATCGCTGATAAAATGATTGTTTTATATAATTTTAGAAGTTATAATCAACTATTTAGTTAGCGTTATTAATAATTCAATTTTTATAATGCCTGAAACGCAACCTCTGCAATAGTGTATTCATATAATCATGAGCTTGTTTCTCGTTAGTTAATTTATAATCAATTGTTCCCATGAAGTTCTTGCCCTTATCAAAATCAGAATAGAAACTCCAGTAACCTTCATCGCCCCGTCCGTAGTTGAAAATGTAAAATCTCCTATTGTTTATCATAATAATCTCTGAGGTATTGTAAGTACCTCCTGTTTCTTTAAATACTCCTTCAAACTCCCTTTTTAGTGATTCGAGTGTTTTGTTGACGTTTGAATTTACCACTTCACGTATAGTAATCAGCATACCATCTTTTGCATAAGTGTGGTCATTAGGCAGAACAATATGTTCTCTCTTAAAATGATTTTTAGTGTATGCTTTCACTTGCTGTTCAGGCAACTTTTGGGTGCCTTTAGGTAGAGTCAATGTAGCAACTTGCGTTTGAACCGTATCTTGGGCGAAACTTCTTAAGGCAAATAATATGCTTATTAATAGTGTAATTAGTGACTTAATTTTCATGGTGCCTGAAACGTAGCTTATGCAATAACGTTTCCATATACTGATAGGCCTGTTTTTCTTCAATGATTTTGTAATCAATTATTGCACTGATAATTTTTTCGTTTACTTTATCAGAGTAAATACATAAGTGTCCTACTTCTCCATCATGATAATTAAAAACAATATACTTTACTTGATTGACTTCAATAATTTTAGATTCTTTTATAACGAAAGAACTTGAACTGAATACTTCATCCAACTCACTTTTCCTTTGTACTATATTTTTGTGTGATTTATTAAAAGTATTACTCTCACGAATAGAAATTAATAAATTCCCTTTAGCAAAAATTCTATTATCCGGGAAACGTGTTCTTGATACATTAAACCTTTTTTTAGAATAATCAAGATAGGTGTCGTTAGATATCTTGTTGCTCCCCTTTGGAACTTCCACAATAACCACTTTTCCGTTGATGGTATCTTGACACTGTGCAACACTGCTTGCAGATATAAGGCATAGCGTTAATATCAATATTTTCATATAGTTATATTTATTTGTTTTGATAGTTTAATCATTGCAAGGTTTATTAACTACCTGATTGTTGTTTAATATTTTGGGCTGATAATCATTGGAGTTAGCTTCTGCTTTGTACAGGTTCACGGCATCACCAAACGTAGCTGAAGCATCACCAAACATGGACAGGAAAGCGGCTTCTGTGCTTCCATCAAATTGAACTGTTTTAGCACTATATGCATCTCTGAAACTTTGCGGATTACTTGCATACTGGCTGGCAAAGTTCTGCATGGCGGCCCAGTTCTTAATGGTAATCACGTAGGTGCCATCGGTGGTTACGGCAGTCATCGTTACGTTGGCCTTGTAGTAGGCAATGGCATCTGCTCCGGCGGCCTGCAGGTTGGCGTTCTGAAGGCTCTTTACCATCGTATACACATCACCCGGCGAGGGGGCGCTGCCCAGTGGGTGGTCATGGCTGAAGCCTACCGTGTAGCCGTTGGTCGCATCCCAAGTAAATTGGCTGGTATAGGTATTAGTTTGCTCAGTAGTGCGGGTAGTCTTATACATATAATCATTACCAGGCCAGCTCTTCAGGTTCTGCTCGGTGCCGTATTCATAGGGGCTGGTTTCAGCCCAGGTAAGCAATTCACCGTTTTGTTTTGCTACGTTGGCATTCCCCGTCCTTTTCCTTACCTTATTCTTCTCCCCGCAAGGGTTATCTGACCCGGTAGGGCCGGTAGGCGGCAATGGTGGTGCCGGTGGAAAGGAACCACCACCTCCGCCACCAGAGCCGCCTCCACTACCACCGCCACCGCCGGTACCACCACCACCGCCGTCATCGCATACGTTTACATAGGTGGTGTAGTAATAGGTAGTGCAGTAGGTGGCCCCGTTGCCGGCCGTAACGCAGCTGGTTTGCGAGGTAGTGATGGGCTGTGCCTGGCAGCCCCCGCCGCCCGGCAGCAGCATAGGCTTTATGGCCTCCACCCTCTTATCCGCCGATGGGGCGGCTATGGGCGTAACGCTGCCGTTAATCTGCCCGTCCTTATAGCGGTAGCCCTTCAGCAGCCTGCCATTCAGGTCATAGTACAACAGCTTGCCGCTGAAGCGGGCATCGCGTGTTTTATAGCTGTTAGCTTCCGGATGATTGGCCGGGTCATTGGCATAAGCCGGGTCACTAATGATGACCATCAAATAACCGCTAAAGCTGCCTGCCTTGCTGCGGGTAAATACGTATTGCGTCTTAGTGTAGTTTTTGCCCTGAGGGGTAGCCGGGGCAACGCTGGTTTGGTTTTCCAGAAAGTACAGCGTGGCATTACTTAGGGGCGCTTCCACTACTTGGAAGCTGTCGCGCGCAAAGGTATAGGCGCTATCCCACAGCGGGCTCAGGTTGCGGCTCCAACTGTCTACTTTAATCGGGGTACTCAGCGTTTGCAGCTTCGTGTTAGCTGATAAAGTAACAGGTGCCGGTGCGTTCTTTTGGTACCAGGCGCGGGCATCGGCCACCAGGCTGCCATCTTTTACAGCCGGCGCTTCGCCCGTAAGGGTATGGTCTTTCCGGCAACTGTAAGCCAAGGCGCACAGCCCAATGGTAAACAGCAGGGTACAGCACTGTTTAAAGCACAAATAAGGTTGAGGGCTTTTCATTTAAGTAAAGGTAGATTTAAGTATCAATATAGGTAAACCTCGCATGGTTTAACTTGCTGCCAATATCACAAGTTAACCAACAGTAAATTTTACGGGAAACCATAAAATGAAAAATAATTTTTACAAATAATATATTGTTACATGTATTATGCATACAAATAAGTATAACAACCAAAAACAGCCCGGCAAAACGGGCTGTTCTCTTATCAAATTAAAATTAAAATCCTACTTCACATCCGCCTTCAGCCCGTACTTTTCGCTGAACTTGCGGTACAGCTGCTTGTGCAGGTTATCCAGGTTGATGGCTTTGCCCATAATGTAGGCGTTCTCTACGTTCAGGGTAATCATATCCAGCGCATCGCCGGCGGAGATGAACAGGTTGGCATCCTTGCCGGTTTCCAGCGTGCCGGTGGTTTTGTCGATACCTAATATCTTGGCGTTGTTTTGGGTAATCATGCTCAGGGCCTGCTCTTTGGTTAAGCCGTAGCCTACCGCCTGCCCGGCCTCAAAGGGCAGGTTGCGCTGCCGCCAGAAACCAATGCCGGTGAGGCCGTACAGTACGCCGGCCTCCTGCAGCAGGTGCGGCAGCTTATAGGGCAGGTATACATCGTCCTCATCCTTATCGGGCAGGGTCTGGGTTTCGCGCAGTATCACGGGTACCTGGTTATCGCGCAGCACATCGGCCACTAAATACGAATCCTTACCGCCTACAATCACGGTTTGCACGCCAAACTTTTTACCAAAGTTTACGGCCTGCACAATCTCGCGGGCACCATCGGCATTTACAAACAGCTTTTTGCTGCCGTTAAACAGGCCGCGCATGGCTTCCAGCTTTAAGTTCATGGCCGGCTGGCGGGTTTCATTGTAGGCTTTGGCCTGGGCAAACAGGCTGTTGATATCGTCAATCGCCTTTTGCGCAATCTCGGCAGGCGATGGCTGGTTGGCCGCGCCCGGTATATTGAAGCCGCCACGGCGGCCACGGTTACGCACCACCGGCCAGGTCATGTGGATGGCCATATCCTTTTTATAGGCCGCATCCTCCCAGTTCCAGCCCTCCAGCATCATTACGGACGACTGGCCCGAAATGGTACCGCCCTCGGGCGTAGGCTGCGCCAGTAAAACGCCGTTGGAGCGCACGGTAGGGATCACCTTCGAATCGGTATTGTAAGCCACCAGCGAGCGCACGTTGGGGTTCAGGTCGCCGGTTTCGGTTTCGTCCGACGTGGCCCTTACGCTTTCAAACTCAATAAGGCCCAGCGTGGTTACCGGGCAGATAAAGCCGGGGTATACCTGCTTGCCGCTGGCGTTTACCGTAATGGCACCCGCCATAGCCGGAGCGCTGCCTTCGCCTACGGCGGTGATCTTCCCTTTGTCGAAAGCGATATAGCCGTTATTAATTACCCGGCCGTTGCCTACGTGTATGGTAGCGCCGGTAATAATTACCGGGGCGCTCTGTGCCTTGGCAGGAATGATATTGGCCTGCCCGAACGCCAGTGATGCACTCAGCAACCACCCGCCCAGGCTTAATATGATATTCTTTTTCATTGTATCTGTGTCTGTGTGTATAGGTGGTGGTTTATTTATTCTGTTCCAACAGTTCGGCCTTGTGCTTCATGTAGGCATCTTCGACCACAAAGGCATCATCTTCCAAACTTTCGCACTCATACAGGCGCGGGCGCTGAAAGGCAGGGCGCTGGGTAACCGCACCACGGCTCTTGGCAGCAATCATCTTCTGGATGATGCGGCTCTGGTCGGCCTGCTGGGTTTTACGCTGCTGTGCATCGCGTTCCATATCCCAGTAAGGTACGCCATCCACATAGGTTTTTTCCACCACCGCATAAATAGAAAGCGGGTTGGCCGACCATAGCACCAAATCGGCATCCTTACCCGGTTTCAGGCTACCGATGCGGTTATCCACGTGCAGCATTCTGGCCGGGTTCAGGGTCACTAATTTCAGGGCATCTTCCTGGCTCATGTTGCCGTAGGTTACCGCTTTACCGGCTTCCTGGTTCAGGCGGCGGGCCATCTCGGCATCATCCGAGTTAAAACCGGTTACCACACCAACTTCGTGCATCAGCTTACCATTATAAGGTATCGCCTCGGCCACCTCCATTTTGTAAGCCCACCAGTCGGAAAAGGTAGAACCGGCAATGTTATGCGCCTTCATTTTATCGGCCACCTTATAGCCTTCTAAAATGTGAGTAAAGGTGTTGATCTTGAAGCCCATCGAATCGGCCACGTGCATCAGCATATTAATTTCCGATTGCACATAGGAGTGGCAGGTGATGTTACGCTTGCCATCTAAAATTTCAGCAAGTGCTTCCAGCTCCAGGTCGCGGCGGGCGGTACTGTTCTTTACGGCGCGGGCGGCTTTGTAATCTTTGGCGCGGTTAAAAGCGTCAATATATACCTGCTCCACCCCCATACGGGTTTGCGGGAAACGGATATTCGGGCCGGTAGGCTGGTTGCCGTTGCTTTGCTTCACGTTCTCGCCCAGGGCAAACTTGATAAAACCGCCTGCTCCTTCAAACTTCAGTTGCTCGGGCAGCATGCCCCAGCGCAACTTAATCAGCTGTGTTTGGCCGCCAATCGGGTTAGCCGAGCCATGCAGAATATGCGAGGTGGTTACCCCGCCGGCCAGCTGGCGGTAAATGTTCACGTCCTGCGCATCAATCACATCGGCAATGCGTACTTCAGAGGTTACGGCCTGCGTACCCTCGTTGATACCGCCGGTAGCAGCAATGTGCGAGTGCTCATCCACAATACCTGCTGAGATATGCTTGCCGGTGGCATCAATCACCTTAGCGCCACCTGCCGGCAGGCTCTTGCCTACAGCTTTAATTTTGCCGTTCTCAATCAGTACATCCGCATTTTGCAGGATGCCTTCTTTCTCGTTGGTCCAAACCGTAGCATTTTTAAACAACACCGTTTCGGCCTTTGGGATCTGGGTATACCCCTGTGCCCCGAACGGATAAACCAGCGGGCCAACAGGCGTATTGCCACGACCTGCGCCGGCCGTATTTCCGCCACGACCACCGGTAGTTAGACCAGTTGAAGCTGCACCTGAATTGGTAGCCGTCCATTTTACCGGGCTGCCATCGGGCAGTGCACCGGTACCGCGCAGGGTTACGGGCTGCGTGGAGGCAATGTAGCCTTCCAAGCGGGTAGTACCTGCAGGCTGGCTGCGGCTGTCGAAATACAGGGTAATCATATCGCCGCTGCGGGTAAGGGTGCCGCGGTTGCGGGAAGTATCGCTGCCGTTTACCCTTGATACCGAAGCCTCGTAGCTGCCGGGCGTACCGGTGATGCGCAGGGTAGTACCGGCCAGCCCGTCGCCGCTCAGGGCGTAGGTGCCGCGCAGGTCGGTTACGTTCATAGGGTTTACCACAAATGGCCTGCCTTCTACCCAGTTCTCATAGATTACGTTGTCGCGCTTGAACAAGCTATCGGAGGTAATGATGAAACTGGCCAGTTTGCCTTTTGTGAGGGTACCCACCTGGCTGCTCACGCCCAGCATTTCGGCAGGGATAACCGTTAGCGAGCGCAGTGCCTGCGCCTGGGTTAAGCCGTTATCAATTGCGGTGCGCATATTTGCCCAGAAATCGCGGGGATTAACTAAACCGGCTGAAGTTATCGCAAAGCGGATGCCGGCCTTCTCCATAGCCGCCGGGTTGGTGGGGGCCAGTTCCCAGTCCTTCATCTGCTCGTAACTCACGTTTCGGGCATCCAGCGGGTTCTCCACATCAAAAGCAGACGGGAAAGTTACCGGAATGATGAAGCTGCTGCCGGTACCCTTGATGGCATCCATACGCTGGTACTCCTGCCCGGTAGTTTTAAAAATGTATTGCTTGCCGAACTCGCGGCCCAGTTTTGCAGCGCGCAGTACGCTCTGCATATCAGTTACCTCAAATATTTGCGGCAGGGTTTGGGTGCGGTTAAATTCGGCTAAGGAAATGTTGTATTCTCCGTTTTGCGTTTTATACCACTGTGCGTCATAATAGGTTTGGCGCAGCAGCGCGATGCTGCCCATCAGCGAAGATGGATAATTGGTAGCCGCCGTACCTTTACTGAACGAGTAGTGCGCCGCAGCCTGATCGTTGATCATCACCTCGTTGTCGCGCTCGTCGGCTAAACTTACTACAGCTGAAGTGCCGCGGGCAATGCCATCCTGCACCAATGTCTGCACGGTGCCAAAGCCATTACGCTTATAATCCTCGGCACGGGTACCGTTCACATGGAACAGGGTACGGGCGTTTACGTCCGGACGGATGGCTTCGTTCCAGCCATAAGCGCCCGGTTTAGTGGATACCGGTACCGATACACGGCCGCCGCCAAAATTGAAGCCTCCTGCCTGGCGGGGCGCTTCGGGCATGCCATAAGTGGTAAAGGCATCAATCAGTCCGGGGTATATGTATTTGCCTTTTAAATCCATCACCACATAACCTTTGGGCGCGGCAATACCTGCACCTACCGCCTCAATGCGGCGGTCTTTGATAAGCAATGTGCCTTTAATGGTTTGTTCGGGGCTTACCACAATGGTGGCATTGGTAAAGGCAAACTGGCCGGGCCGGTTATCGGCCGGGCCATTCACCGGAAAGGTTTCCTGCGCCTGGCTCAGGTGCGCCATCAGCAGGGCAAAACAAAAAAGTAAAAGTTTTTTCATCAGCGATTTACAATAATTTAATGATTAGACCTTTAAATATAGAATTAATCTGCTGCAATTATCGGCTTACATGCATTTGTTACAACAATAAGTGCCGTAAACATCCGTTTTAGCGGTTTTTTGTATCTTCGTACCAAAATATATAACATGTCAGCATACGAAATTTTAAGGCATATCCATTCCGGGTTCCGATTTGTGGTAATGATCCTGGTTTTGGTAGCCATTTTGCAATCACTAACCGGCTGGCTGGGCCGTAAACCCTATACCAACGGCAACCGCAAACTGAACCTGTTTGCCATGATCTCGGCACACATTCAGTTGCTGCTGGGGCTGGCCTTATACTTTATCAGTCCGCTGGTAAAATTCAGCAAGGAGACGATGCACGACAATGCGGGCCGGTACTGGACGGTAGAGCACATCACGATGATGATTTTCGCCGTTGTGCTGATCACCATCGGCCACAGCCGCGCCAAACGACTGGTTTTGCCTGAGGCTAAGCATCGCGCGATAGCGATATTTTATACCCTGGCGCTGGTGGTGATTGCGGTTGCTATTGTGCTGAGCAAAAGAGGGCTTTTTCAGGTAACAGCCTGATTTTATTTTTTTGAGGAAAAAATTTGCAACATTAAATTTCTTTATATATTTGCTACGGTGATGCTTAACCATGCTAAACATACCACTAACAATTGGTGGCGCTTTATCCATATAAAGTAGCCGGTTGTTCTTATGCTGTTGAAAGATTAAACAATTATAAACCTGATAATGGAACCCGGCTATGTAGAGATGCCGGGTTTTTTGTTTTTATATCCTCCATGTCCCCGTTTAATATAACCACAACTTATAAAAAGCTGCTTGCCGATACCACCACGCCGGTAAGCATCTACCTGCGCCTGCGCGATGTGTTCCCGAACGCCCTGTTGCTGGAAAGCTCGGATTACCACAGCCGCGAGAATAGCGCCAGCTACATTTGCTGCGCCCCTGCGGGCGGACTTACCCTTACCGATGGCGTACTGAAAAAGCAATACCCTAATGGCAGCGAAGAAATCATGCAGCCTGGCACCTTTGATTTGCCTGCCGAGGTTGACCGCTTTTTACAGCAGTTTAAAACGGAGGAAGCACCGGTAAAACTGATCTCGAACGGTTTGTTCGGCTATTTTACCCACGAGGCGGTAGAGCATTTTGAAACCATCCGGCTGAAGCAGGATGAAGCCGATACGCGTAGGATACCCGAAATGCAATACCATTTTTACCGGTATATTATTGGTATCGACCATTTTAAAAATGAGCTGTATATTTTTCATAACCAGTTTGAAGATGGCTTTGCCGATGGTATTGAAAAAATCGAGTACCTTATCAAGAACAAGAATTTCCCGGAATATCATTTTAACACGCAGGGCAGCGAGCAATCGAACCTGACGGATGAGGGCTTTATGGCCATTGTGGAAAAGATGAAGCAGCACATTTACCGGGGCGATGTGTTCCAGATTGTGCCCTCGCGCGGTTTCTCGCAGGCCTTTACCGGCGATGAGTTTAATGTGTACCGGGCGCTGCGCTCTATCAATCCCTCGCCTTACCTGTTCTATTTCGATTATGGTAACTTCCGCATTTTCGGCTCCTCGCCGGAGGCACAGATCACCATCAAAAACCGCGAGGCCACCATACACCCTATTGCCGGCACTTTTAAGCGCAGCGGCGATGATGAGAAGGATGCCGAAATAGCCCGCCAATTGGAAAACGACCCCAAAGAATCTGCCGAGCACGTGATGCTGGTGGATCTGGCCCGTAACGATCTGAGCCGCCATTGCGAGCAGGTAGAGGTGGTGGCCTTTAAGCAGATACAATATTATTCGCACCTCATTCACCTCGTATCTAAAGTATGCGGCAAGCTGAAACCGGGCGTACCTTCGTTTAAAATTGTGGCCGATACCTTCCCGGCAGGTACCCTGAGCGGTGCGCCCAAGTACCGGGCGATGGAGCTTATTGATGCCAACGAGAACATCAAGCGCAGCTTTTACAGCGGGGCCATTGGTTATTTAGGCTTCAACGGCGACTTTAATCATGCCATCATGATCCGCTCGTTTTTGAGCAAGAACAATACCCTGCACTACCAGGCCGGCGCCGGCATTGTGGCCGACTCGGTAGCCGAAAGTGAACTGAACGAAGTAAACCATAAGATTGCAGCTTTGCGGAGAGCGCTGGAGTTAGCGCAGGAACTTTAAACCCCTCCCCAGCCCTCCCCGAAGGGGAGGGAGGTAATAGCAAGAGCGGTAAATAAAAAAGAATGACGCAATGACTAATGAGCCAATGACTAATACAGAAAATACAAACTCTTCCTCCCCCTTCAGGGGGCCGGGGGGCGAGCCGTTACGCATCCTCATCATCGATAATTACGACTCCTTTACCTACAACCTGGTGCACCTGGTGAATGAACTGGGGATGGAGTGCGCGGTGTGGCGCAACGACCAGTTTAAACTGGAAGATGTAGCCGCTTTTGACAAGATCATCCTGTCGCCGGGGCCGGGTATTCCTTCGGAAGCCGGTTTGCTGCTGGATGTGATTAAGGAATACGCCCCAAGCAAAAGCATTTTAGGCGTTTGCCTGGGGCAGCAGGCCATTGCCGAGGCATTTGGCGGCACTTTGCATAATTTGAGCCGGCCGATGCACGGCATAGCCACTCCGGTAAAGGTAACCGAGGGCAGCGAGCAGCTGTTTGCCGGTTTGCCCGACACCATTAATGTAGGCCGCTACCATTCCTGGGTGGTAAATCCTGATGATCTGCCAGCGGAACTGACCATTACGGCGGTGGACGAAAGGGATAACTCCATAATGGCCCTGCGGCACAACACGTATGATGTGCGCGGCGTGCAGTTTCATCCCGAGTCGGTACTGACAGAGTATGGGAAGGCGATGCTTAAAAACTGGTTAGCCCCCCGGCCCCCTGCAGGGGGAGCAGGAGTTGGATAGCTGGCTTTAGGGTTAATGTGGGAATGCTTACTTTAGCTGTATCGCTGGCCCACCAGCACCGTCATTTCGACCGCAGGGAGAAATCTTCTGCCGCAGACCAGTCGCCTGAAGAAGATTTCTCCCTGCGGTCGAAATGACAGGAGAAAAGGATTGAATATTATATAACACCATAAAAAAAGTTCCCCCTTTAGGGGGCGGAGGGGGCATGACCATTTTAGACCGTATTGTTCAGCAAAAACAAAAAGAAGTAGAGGCCGGCAAGAACCGGTTCTCCTATATGCGACTGGAAGAAGCGGAGCATTTTCATCGCACGCCCTACTCGTTAAAACAGTTTTTAACTGACCCGGCCCGTACCGGCATTATTGCCGAGTTTAAGCGCCGCTCGCCCTCCAAAGGGGTGATTAACGGCGAGGCGGATGTAATGGAAGTTACGCAGGCTTATAATGCTGCCGGGGCGTCAGCGCTGTCGGTATTGACCGACCTGCAATTCTTTATGGGCCGCAAGCGCGACCTCACCAAGGCCCGCCGGGTGAACGACATTCCTATCCTGCGCAAGGATTTCATGATAGACGAGTACCAGATTGTGGAAGCCAAGGCCATTGGTGCAGACATTATCCTGCTCATTGCCGCCATCCTGACCCCGGAGCAGATCAAACGCTTTGCCGACCTGGCCAAAGGCATGGAGATGAGCGTATTGCTGGAAGTGCACAACCTCGAAGAACTGCAACGCAGCCTCACCCCCAACCTGGATGCCATCGGCGTGAACAACCGCAACCTGGCCGATTTTACCGTATCGGTAGATACCTCCTTTCAATTAGCTGAACACATCCCCAACGACTTTTTAAAAGTGTCCGAAAGCGCCATCAGCGACCCGGCCATCATCAACCAGCTGAGACAGGCCGGCTTTAATGGCTTTTTGATTGGTGAGAATTTTATGAAGCAGGCCGAGCCGGGGAGGGCAATGGAGGCGTTTGTGAGGGAGATGCGGTAGAATGGACATCAAAAAACTATATATGAAATGACAAAACATAACCTATTATGGCTGTAGACTTTTATGAGTTAAATGACACCAAACGTCAAAATCTGTTATTACCATTGAACCGACTGATTTTGACTTATTAGAGGTCGTGTTTGACATTTTAACTAAAAAAACTGGAATATATCTTAATCCCTACAGAGACACCCGGCTCTACCAAAGCCACGTTGAATTAATTATCAGTGAGCTAAAACACCATTTGACATCTCAAAGCTCCTCTCTTGATCAAAAACAAAGAGCATTGTATACAAAAACCTTGAAGAATTTTCTTCTAATTAAAGATGGCCTTTTTGCTGTTGGAGATTAAAGTAAAAGTATTATTTTGTACAATCCTTATTTTCTTACACTCGCGCTCGTTTATAACGAGCGCATCTTATGTTCGGCGTTTGCAACGCTACTACTTGGCGTAGAGGCGTTATAAACGCCCAACAGATTTAAGCGGCTCGTTGCAAACGAGCGCAAGCTGATATTTCTTCTCAAACTCTGCCCAACTATGATACCGGCCTTTGCTAGCATCGGTAATACCCTGCCTTATGCCTTCCCTCATGTTTTCAGGAATAAGAAATACGCCGTCAGGCTGATTGGCAACGGCATACAGTTGCTCCAGTAAGGCAACATTATCGGAGGCGTCAATCTTTTGATGCAGCGATGTTTTCAACTCTGTTAAAGTCATAATTTAAAGTTAATGAATATCAGTTGCTTTACAATACCTGTCCTCTTTTTATAGTAAACCTTTAAATTATGCTTGTTTATAAAACGTGTATTCTCCGTTCAACGTTTGCAACGCCACTGCTTGCTGTGAAAGCGTTACAACTACCAAGCGGCCTTCCCAATACCACAAAACTGTCAGCTACTTATCCTTCTCCACCTCTCAAACTTTTTAAATGTTTGATATCTTCTAAATCTTTAACACGAGCGTTTGCTTCTTTATCAGCTATTAAATCTTCATAAGCAATAAAAAACAAATCTGTACCTCCTAAATTCACAATCTCGCAGTTGCGGAATGAGGCAGCAAATTTGAGCGGCGCTTTTAATGCAGGCAGGAAATCGAGTGTGAATTTTTCAGATTCATATCTGAAGAAAGATTGTTTAGGATTGGGGGCCTGCTCTTTTTTAAATTCGGCAACATCCTGCCCCAATTCTTCTAAAGCATTTAATAAATTATAATAATTGCTGTAGGTAGGATTATACCAAAAGTCCAAATCCGGTCTATCCGTTATATCGCCTGCAACATTGATTGACATTCTATAATAACCATGCAAAGCCACAGCAGCACCACCTACAATTAAATATTGCAGCCGGTGTTTGTTCAAAACAATGCATAACTCAAGAATATGCTCAATTAAATCTATCTCCACTTTTACAAGCCGGCAACCTAACGTTTCGTATCAGCAGAAAGCTGTTTTTTAAGGTGTTCTATCCTTAAACGCGAGAAGAACGCTTGCATCTCAGCATGCATCACTTTAGATTGCCCCCTGCCTACCTTACTATCACCGGAATCCGCTTTCAACTCTTGAAAACTTTGATATTGAGTCAGTTTCGACATAGCACGCTGTTTTGTTATCGCTAATATCACGTTTTTCAAATTGTTATACAAGGCTTAACGTTCGCTTGCGAACGGGTGTAAGCAAGCATCATCAGTCCCAAATCCCGTTCTTCTCCGTAAAAATCACCGGCTCGCCGCCGGTTACCATGATGGTGTGCTCGTGCTGGGCCACAAAGCCGCCTTTGTTGCCGCTTAGCGTCCAGCCGTCGGCTTGGGTATCGGCAATGGTAGAGCGGGTGGAGATAAAGGTTTCTATGGCCACTACGGAGTTCTTTTTAAAGCGGTCGGTATTAAAGCGGTCGCAATAGTTGGCAATATCATGCGGCTCCTCATGCAGGCTGCGACCAATGCCGTGCCCGGTAAGGTTTTTGATCACAGTATAACCGGCCTTTTTGGCCTCCGTTTCAATCAGTTTGCCGATGTCTGATATCCTTACGCCGCCTTTAATCTGGCTGATTGCCTTTTTCAATATTGCCTTCGAGGTTTCTACCAGTTTACCGTGCCCGTGAATGTCTTCACCCAAGATAAACGAGCCGCCGTTATCCGCCCAAAAACCGTTCAGTTCAGCCGATACATCGATATTCACCAAGTCGCCTTCCTGCAAAATCTTATCGGCTGCTGGTACACCGTGCGCTACCTCGCTATTAACGCTGATGCAGGTATAGCCAGGAAAATCATAGGTCAATTTAGGTGCAGACCGGGCGCCCATTTGCATCAGCAGTTCGCCGCCGTAATCGTCTAACTCCCTGGTGGAGATACCCGGCCTGGCATACGCCCGCATTTTGCTGAGCGTGATGGCTACCGCATCGCTGGCCTGCTGTATACCAATTCGTTCGCCTTCGGTGGATATCGACATAAATAAATTTTAGCTGTGGTAAAATTAACAACCTGAATGCAGATTAGTGTACTGATAAGAAAACCTTAATTACTTTTTTCATCATACGTACTTGCCAGCGCCCAGCCAACCAAAGCCGGCTGGAAGAACAAACGCACGAATCTTTTTCGGTCGGTATTGAGGCCCAAGGCGCTGCGGCTGTGGGTATACTGTGCAATATTACCCGGAAAAACGGCTGCAAAAAACGCGGCGGCTACTTTACCCACCGTTTCGCGGTGCTTTTTAGGGGCAAACACAATGGCGCTGCCCAAAGCTATTTCTACATAGCCTGAATATAAAACGGTATCATCTTTCTTCAGCGGCACCCAATTAGGTACCTGCGCCCTGAAGCCTTTTCGGGCAAAGGTAAGATGGCTGATACCGGCAAATATTAAACTTGAGCCTAATAAAATACGCGCTCCGTTCCTGATGATTTCTTTATTTTCCATAGGGATAAAGGTATGCTTCCGGCTATGCCGCAAGAACTATACCGCAAGCCTGTCGGGAATTTCACCTCCGGCAGGCGATAACGGCATCCTGTTGCCTGTGAAACTTTTAGCACATCGCTTGGTTGTATTACACGGATAGTAGCCGCTGCAAACCCGATAAATTATGGAAATGCTTACCGAAATTGACCTGCGCACACTGAGCGCCATTGCCAATACCAATGTACATTCCTTTGGCCTGGAGGATCATTTCAAAGATAATGCGCCCATCTGGTTAGCGTATGATGGCGCTTTCGTTTATGTTTATCAGGGCACTTATGGGCAAAAGGGAGGGATAACTGCCAAATACAAGGCTTCTTCCGGTTTGCCGGGTTACCAGCGGGCCCGCAATACTAATATTAAAGATGCCGGGCCGGTGCCTGAAGGCAAGTACTGGATATACCTGATGCCCAACCCTGCACGTATTGCCAAACATGATAGCCGTACCGGTGAACTGCTGTCGAATAAAGATGGCGGTATTGAGCAGATACCAAAATCGATTGTTAATTCTGCCGGAGATACAATTATCTACCCGGGCTGGGGCAACACCAGGGCGCGGCTGTTTGCCGATAAGGCAACCAAAACCTTTGGCCGAAACAACTTTTATTTGCACGATTCGCATAAAGGGTTTTCGCATGGCTGCATTGAAACCAATCCGCAGGTGTTCGATTTATTGATCAAGGCACGGCAGTCATTTACCAAAGTTGCCTTAATGGTTGATTACGCCAATGATGATACCAGTACTTATGGCCAAAGCGACAAATAACTATCCCATGAAATTAAGTAGCGTGATTATTGCCCTGCTGTTCAGCTTTTGTATTTCCTGCCAGGCGCAGCAATCAAAACCGGCTGTTAAAATTATAAACGGCCCCAACTTTACGGCCAATGCTACTTTAAACTACCAGGTATCCGGATCTGCGGGTTACTACTACATTGGTTTGGAAAAACAGTTGGATGGCCAGTGGCGCGAAATCGTTTTAGACATTTCAACAGGCGTACCCGAAAGAGGGGCAATAGTACGCAAGCTAATAGCGGGTAAAACCGTTGCAGGCGCTTATCAGCTAAAAAGAATACCTGCTATATACCGGCAAAACGGCCATGCTTACCGCCTTAAAATTACCTCCGGGCCTGCGCCTGATGCTATGACTATGGTAGCAGCTTCCGGCGAGTTTAGTGTTAAATAAGATACTATAAATTTTCTGTTAAGGTCTTTGATTCATCTGCTTAATACCCTGCTGATAATTTGGCACTCCAGCGACACTGTTATCCGACAAAAGGTTAGCTTTTTGGACTTGGCATTCCAATTGCCTTATCATTAGTAATGAGACAAAAATTTTATGATACCGCTGCGAAGCAGGAAAAAGCGATTTTGGTTGGTGTGATTACGCCCGGCGAAACTGAAGCGCAAACCAAAGAGTATCTGGAGGAGTTGGAGTTTTTAGTCACCACTGCTGGCGGCATTACTCTGAAACACTTCACCCAAAGAATGCAGCGGCCCGACCGCGCCACTTTTGTAGGTTCGGGTAAACTTGAAGAGATACAGGCTTATGTGAAGGCCGAGGAGATAGATATGGTGGTGTTTGATGATGAGCTTTCGCCCTCTCAATTACGAAATATAGAAAACGAGTTGCAGGTAAAGATATTAGACCGCAGCAACCTGATACTGGATATTTTTGCCGGCCGTGCCCAAACGGCGCAGGCCAAAAGCCAGGTAGAACTGGCGCAGTTGCAGTACCTGCTACCCCGCCTTACCCGCTTATGGACGCACCTGGAGCGCCAGAAGGGTGGTATCGGTATGCGTGGGCCGGGTGAGTCGCAGATTGAGACTGACCGCCGTTTAATTCTGAACAAGATATCACTGCTCAAGGAGAAACTGCGCCATATTGACCGCCAGAATGAAACACAGCGTAAAAACCGCCATCAACTGGTGCGTGTGGCCTTGGTGGGCTATACCAACGTAGGGAAATCCACCATCATGAACATGATTTCTAAGTCGGATATCCTGGCCGAGAACAAGCTGTTTGCCACGCTGGATACCACGGTGCGTAAGGTGGTGATTGATAATCTGCCGTTTTTGTTATCAGATACAGTTGGATTTATCCGCAAGCTGCCTCACCATTTGGTGGAGTGCTTTAAATCTACACTGGATGAGGTGCGCGAGGCCGATATATTGATTCACGTAGTTGATATATCGCACCCCAACTTTGAAGATCAGATACGCACCGTAAACGAAACGCTAAAAGATTTAGGGGTAGTTGATAAACCTATAATTACAGTATTCAACAAGATAGATGCCTATCAGCCGGTACAACATCACCCAGAAGATCCGGCCCAGCCGCTCACTATTGAGGAGTTTGAGCATAGCTGGATGGCGTCTAATAATAGTCCGGCTATATTTATTTCGGCACTGAAGAAGGAAAATGTAGACGAGTTCAGGAAGCTGCTGTATGATAAGGTGATTGATATTCATATAGAACGCTATCCAAATGATGCCTTGCTATATTGAGGAAAGAAGCAAGAACTAAGAGTCAGGAATTAAGATATCTTTATAATTAACACAGTTCATTGCGAGGTACGAAGCAATCTCTCTACAGTACATCTTAAATAACTATAGAGAGATTGCTTCGTACCTCGCAATGACGCTTTGAGAGTTTTCTTTAACTTCTGTTCCCCCTTCAGGGGGTTAGGGGGCTAAGAACAACCCCTCTTTTATCTCCGGTATAATGTGCTCCTCATTCGCCTTACTAAACATATACCGGATAGCCTTGCGGCCTTCGGTACCTAAATCAATCGAGTATTGATTTACATACAGGTCGATATGCTTATACATCACTTCCTCGCTCATTTCCTGGGCATGTGAGCGGATAAACTCCAAACCTGATTTGGGATTGGCAAAGGCAAACTCTACCGAACGGCGCAGTACACGGTTTACTTTGTGCTGTACCTCAACCGGTAAATTACGGTTAGCCACAATGCCACCCAGCGGTATGGCACAACCGGTTTCCTGCTCCCAGAAATCACCTAAGTCAATAATCTTTTTCAGCCCCTTATCCTGGTAGGTAAAGCGGTTCTCGTGGATGATGAGGCCGGCATCCACGCGGCCATCCAAAACGGCGTTCTCTATATCTGAAAACATCAGCACTTCTTTGTGCTGCGCCTCCGGAAAAGCCAGACTTAATAAGAAATTAGCCGTGGTATATTTACCCGGTATACCTATTTTAACTTTTGAATTTTCACTTTTTAATTCAGCAAGCAACTGCTGAGGGTCGCCTTTACAAATCAGCATCGGCCCTACGCCAAAGCCCAGGGCGCTGCCGGCATCCAGCAATACGTACTGGTTGGCCACGTAGGCAAAGGCATGATAGCTGAGCTTGGTAACATCCAGTTCGCCGCGAAAGGCTTTCTGGTTCAAAGTTTCCACGTCGTCATAAGATACCTCAAAGGTCAATCCTTCGGTATCAATCTTTTGATGAATAAGTGCATCAAAAATAAACGTATCGTTGGGGCAGGGCGAAAAGCCGAGGGTAAGTTTCATGAGTTTTGTTTGGAAGAGCGGGAGGAAAGAGCGGAGAGCGGGAGAAAGCTTAATTCACTTCTCCGCTCCCTATTCTTCCCTCCCGCTCCAATAAAAATTTCAATGCAAAAGTATTCAGATTTTTAACGGCCAGCCCTATCTGCCAGGCATCACGGTTACGTTTCTCCACATAATTTGACACGGCCCTGATTTGCAGGCCCGGCACCCGATACTGCTGGCAGGCATAAAAAAAGGCCGCACCTTCCATACTTTCCAACTGCACGTTTAACCGAGTGGATATTTGCGCTATGCTTTGCTCATTACCATGCACCGTATTTACCGTAATAGCGCTCACCTGTTGCAATGGCTCGCCGGTGTAGTAATTGGCTAAGGCCGCAGTGGCATTAAACCGCCCTTCGCCAAAACCAAGTTCGTTAACCGAAATAAAGTTTTCGCCGTCCTCGGCCCCCAGTTCAGAGAGCGTGTCGGTGGTAACTTCCACTACTTCCCCCAAAGCAATGCTGCGTTCAAAGCTTCCGGCAATGCCTAAGTTTAGCAGCAGATCATAGGTATGCGTAGCCATATGCTTACCTAAAGCAAAAGCCGTAGCCACCATACCTACGCCAGTGATCAGTACCGACAGATTATCGTTCAGTTTAATAACGCTATCCTTCTCCCCGCTCCGCGCTCCGGTTCCCCGCTCCCAACTCCCCGTTCCCCGCTCTAAAGCTCCGTCTCCCGCCAACGCAATCAGTTCGCTTACCTCAAACTCAGTTGCCGCTACTACCAGTACCTTCATCTCTTTTTTACCGGCTAATATAAAACAACCCTCCTGCTTTTGTTTTGTATATTTGCACCCAATTATATTATGATGATTCATATAACGCGCCGAGAACATTTTAACGCCGCACACCGCATGTACCGCGAGGAATGGAGCGCAGAGCAGAACCAGGAAGTGTTTGGTAAATGTGCCAACCCTAACTGGCACGGGCATAACTATAACCTGTTTGTAACGGTAAAAGGTGAAATTACCCACGCCACCGGTTACCTGATGGATTTAAAGGAGCTAAAGGAAATTATCAATACTTACGTAATCGATAAGCTCGACCATAAGAACCTGAATAAGGATGTAGATTTTATGGCCGGCAAAATGGCTTCTACCGAGATACTCACCATTGAGATTTTCAACCAGCTGAAAGCGCCCATCGAGGCCTACGAGGGCGTGTTCCTGCACTCGGTAAAGCTGTTTGAAACCGAAAATAATTCTGCCGAATATTTTGGGGAATAATATACAATGATAGAAGGATTGGATGATAGAAGGATTGATTTTTGTCAAGAAATAATACTCATACTTTTCAATAACTCAATCCTTCTATCATCCAATCCCTCGATCATTAACTCAACTAACAAACAATGATTGACGACGACGATATACCAAACCGTGATGCCGGCATTAACGGCTATCATAAAATAGACCGCTACAACCCGGAACTGATTGCCAGCCTTTCGGGCCATTATAAAGAAGTGCTTAGCCAGATGGGGGAAAACCCGGAGCGCGAGGGTTTGCTGAAAACCCCTGAGCGTGTAGCCAAAGCCATGCTGTTTTTAACGCAGGGTTACGATCTGGATGCCAAGCAGATTCTCAACTCGGCCATGTTCAAGGAGGATTACAGCCAGATGGTGGTGGTAAAGGATATTGAGGTATACTCGATGTGTGAGCATCACATGCTGCCGTTTTTTGGTAAGGCCCATGTGGCCTACATCCCCAACGGACATGTGGTGGGCCTGAGCAAGATACCGCGCGTGGTAGACGTATTTGCCCGCCGCCTGCAGGTGCAGGAACGCCTGACCAACGAGATACGCGACTGCATACAGGAAACCCTGGAGCCACTGGGCGTAGGCGTAGTTATCGAATGCCGCCACCTGTGCATGAGTATGCGCGGCGTACAAAAGCAAAACTCGGTAACCACCACCTCCGCCTTTACCGGCGAGTTCCTGAAAGACAAAACCAGAACCGAATTTTTAAATCTGATAGCATCGAAGTTGAGTTGATTGTTGAATGAGTGAATGATAGAATGAGTGAATTTTTATTATTCATTCTATCATTCACTCATTCAATCCTTAGCTCATTCTACTATTCAATAATTAAAATATGAACGCATATTTATTCCCCGGCCAGGGCGCCCAGCATCCGGGCATGGGCAAAGACCTTTACGATAACCACGAGCAGGCCCGCCAGCTATTTGAGCAGGCCAACAGCATTCTGGGCTTCAGCATTACCGATATGATGTTTAACGGTACCGAAGAAGACCTGAAGCAAACCCGCGTTACCCAGCCGGCTATTTTTTTACATTCCGTAATTTTGGCTAAAGTATTGGGGAACGATTTCCAGCCCAAAATGGTGGCCGGCCATTCGCTGGGTGAGTTTTCGGCGTTGGTAGCTGCGGGTGCACTATCGTTTGAAGACGGCTTGCGCCTGGTAGCCGCACGCGCCAACGCCATGCAGAAAGCCTGTGAGCTGCAGCCCTCTACGATGGCTGCCGTGTTGGGACTGGATGACTTTACGGTGGAGGACATCTGCCAGCGCATCAGCGATGTAGTGGTACCGGCCAATTATAATTGCCCCGGCCAGCTGGTCATCTCCGGCACCATTACCGGGGTAGATGCCGCTTGCGAGAAACTGAAAGAGGCCGGCGCCAAGCGTGCATTAAAGCTTAATGTAGGCGGCGCTTTTCATTCCCCTTTAATGGAAGCCGCACGGGCCGAGCTGGAACATGCCATTGTACATACCAAAATTAATGCGCCTGTTTGCCCTGTGTATCAGAATATTGATGCCAAACCGTATACCGACCCGGAACAGATTAAACATAACCTGATTGCGCAGCTTACCGGCCCCGTGCGCTGGACACAAACCATTATGCACATGCTGCAGGATGGCGCTACTTCTTTTACCGAAGTTGGCCCCGGCAACGTACTGCAAGGCTTGGTGAAAAAAGTAGACAGAACTGCGGTAACTGCCAGTGCTACCGCTGCCGCTTAAAAAATAAGCCGCTCTCAGGTGTGGCTTATTTTTGCTCCTTTTACAGAAATACTATATTAGAAGAATTTATCGGGGCGTACTTTACAATTACAGTAAATTTGAGCTGTTAAGGCCGGTTTGCACCGGCTGATACTTAGCTGAACAGAAAGCAACCTGCAATAAGGCCGGTAAAACGAAACGTTTTTTACAACAGTTAGTGGCTGTTACAAAGTTATTAAGTTGAGCATATCGGTTAAAATACGCATCCTGCTGGCCTTACTGGGCATTAGCCTGATTTTTACGGCTGTTATCGTACGCAGTTCCTATACCCCGCAAGATAACCTGGTTCAATCTGCCAAAACGCTCGAAGTTAATCTGCATAAGAAAGAGCGATGGGTAAATGCTCTTCTCGCTCCGGATAATTACCGGCAGCTTAAGTTTATAAGCAGTAATGAGCAGCTTGCTTTACAACTTACAGACGAGTTGACAAAGCGTAAAAGAATATGGATGATTACGCTTAACAATAACAAGTTAAGTTTTTGGAGCGGCATAAAAGTACTGCCCGATCATCCTGAGGCAATTAAGGAGGGGATCTCTTTTATAGGGCAGCCTAACGGTTACTATGAGGTAATACGGAAAACAGAAGGCCGTTTCAGTGCTATATTCTTTATACCGGTAAAAAACGAGTACGCGATACAAAACCGTTACCTGCAAAATACCTTTGACCAGGATTTACTAAGTGATGATAACCTTGCCCTTGCTGACATCAATGACACCAGGGTGCAAACCATCTATAACATCAACCGCCAGTATTTATTCTCGGTTAAGTTAAAGCAGCAGCATAACCAAAATCAGGCATTCAGGGGGTTTGAACTGTTGTTATGGATCAGCGGCCTGTTTATTTTGGCACTGCTGGTTCATCTTGCCGCCATGCGGTATGCGGCACGCGGGCGGGTATGGCTGGGCGTGGTAATCATTTGTGCATTTATTGCTGCATTGCGCTTTATTAACCTGTACTGGCATTACCCGCCTGTAGTATATAATCTGGATGTATTTAATCCGGCTTTTTATCACGCCGGTCGTTTATTTTCTTCGCTGGGCGACTTAAGCATCAACACACTGCTGATATGCTGGCTGGCTGCTTTTCTGTACTTTTACCGTAACAAGCTATTCAGGCAAAAAACTGCGGTACCGGCAGCTTACGCCATTGCTGCAGGCGGCACTTTGCTGCTGGCCTGCCTGCTTACCCAACTGCTTAACCTTTTTGCGGGGCTGGTTATCAATCCTACAATTAACTTTAATGTAAACAATGTATTAGACTTGTCATCCTTTAGCTGGCTGGCGGTTGTTATACTCTGCTTTTGCCTGCTTACCGTATTTTTATTGAGCGAAGCACTGCTTACGGTTAGTAATAAGCTTAATATCCCGGTTCAACATAGAGTTTACATTGTAGCCGGCAGCATACTGCTGCTCACCATAGCTTCTACATGGCAACATCATATATTTACCCCGCTTTTTATTTTATGGGGTATTATTGTATTGATCAGGGGTTATGCGGTGAGTTATAACAGCGCCCGCTTCGATCCGTTCTCTTTTTTGAGTATCGTTGTGGTTTTCGCACTTATTATTGCCGTTAAATTTACCGGCTTTCAATCCATAAGAGAGAAGGCGCTGCGCAAGAATATAATTACCCGCCTGGAAAATTCAGATGATACCATAGCCAACCGTCTTTTCAAAACTACAGAAAGCCACATCGCGGCAGATCCGGTACTTATTGAATATTTTCTGCATCATTCAAACAACCCCGATTATCTCAAAACTTATTTTCAAACCCATTATTTCGACGGGTACCTGGCCGGGTACAGTCTCAAGATAAATGAATTTGATGCCTCCGGAAAGGCAATTGCTTCAGGCAACCAATATGCTCTTAATGATTTTAAGGATATGGTACTGTACAGTTCCTTTAAGGTATCAGATTACTTTTACCGCGAAAACAACGCTTTTGGTTTTAAGAGTTACTTTGCCATTATTCCGTTTTATCAGAACACTTCACTTTTAGGCACCCTGATTATTGATTTAAAATCAAAGCCGCTGCAATTCAGTTATTCTTATCCGCAAGTGCTGATGAACAATCAGCTGCATACCGGTAATGAATTTAAAAATTACTCCTACGCTTTTTATAACAACGGAAACCTGCAAAGCCAGAACGGGCGCTATACTTATAACACGGTAAACAATATGTTTGCCGGCAAACTAAAAAGTTACGTTTTTACCACCACTGCCGACGGTAACACCTCAGCCCCCTGGTATAAGCGCAGTATACACTACAATCACCTGGTGTATCAGCCCAGCCAGCGCAAACTCATTGTGGTTACCCGCGAGGATGATGACCTGGTTAACAGCCTTACCACGCTTACTTTCTTTTTTATTGTGCTGCTCACCTTCGCTATTATGGTAATAGGGCTGGTTTGGCTATGGGTAAGGGTTAAAGTATTAACCGTTAAAAATAATCAGTTAGTATGGAGCTTTAAATTGCGGTTTAACCGTATACTTTATAAAACGCGCATACAGTTGTTTATGATTATTGCTGTAGTAATAACGCTGCTGTTGGTTGGCATCATTACCTTTATCTCTATACAATCGCAGTACATTCAGCAGCAGGACGATATGATGACCGACAAGGCAGCGCGTGTTGCAGCCGCCTTTGAGAACAGCCAGTTAGATAAGCTTCAGCAGCTTAATGCCAACAGCCGGATGCAGTTTAATGCTTTTGCCGATAATTTTTCGGCAGATATAGCTATGTTTAACCTGGACGGCGTACCGGTGCTTACCACGCAGCCCAAAATTTATGATTACGGCCTGCTGGCCCGGCGTATGAACGGGCGTGCCTACATACAACTGCACAACCTGCAAAAATCGGTGGTAATTAATGATGAAAAGGTAGGCGCTTTAAATTTTAAATCGGTTTATGCGCCCATCCGCAATTCAAAAAATGTAACAACCGGCTATTTACAACTGCCTTATTTTTCAAACGAGGCTGATTACAAAGAGCGCATGGGCACATTACTGAATGCCATGATCAACATCTATGCGCTCATTTTTATTGTAATTGGCTTGCTGGCTGTAATTGTGGCCCGGCAGATTACCGCGCCGCTTAACTTTATTCAGCAAAGCCTGAGCCGTACTGTGTATGGTAAAAAGAATGAGCCGATTGCCTGGCAGGGCAATGATGAAATTGGTGCGCTGGTGAAAGAATACAACCAAATGATTGCCGCGTTAGAGCACAGCGCCAACCGGCTGGCCCAGTCGGAAAGGGAAAGCGCCTGGCGCGAAATGGCCAAGCAGGTGGCCCACGAAATTAAAAACCCCTTAACGCCGCTTAAACTGGGCTTGCAGCTGCTTGAAAAATCGTGGAAAGACCAGGACCCTAAGTTTGACCATAAATTCCAGCGTTTCAGTAAATCATTCGTAGAGCAGATAGAAAGCCTGGCTACCATTGCCTCAGAGTTTTCGGCCTTTGCCAAAATGCCCGATACCCGGATGGAGAAGGTAAATATACTTGAACTGCTGTGGCAGGCCGTTACCATATTTAAGCACATGGATAATGTAACCATTAACTATAAGCCGGCCGATGAACGCTTTATGATTATGGGCGACCGCGACCAGTTGCTGCGCTGCTTTAACAACCTGCTAAAAAATGCCATTGAGGCCATGCCGCAGGACAGGCCGGGCGAAATTGATATTGACTATACCATTAACCAGAACAGTATTATGCTGCACATAAAAGACAATGGCAATGGCATACCTGAAAATCTGCGTGAGCGCATTTTTGAGCCCAACTTTACTACCAAAAGCTCGGGTACGGGCTTGGGGCTGGCCTTTGTAAAAAATTCTATTGAGAATACCGGCGGCAAGGTGTGGTTTGAAACCGAAACCGGTGCGGGCACTACCTTCTATTTAAATGTACCCAAGCCACGTTTCATCAGCCAGAATGCTTAACGGCAAAAGGGAACGAATTATCCTCTATGACACCTGCAAAAGGCTTTGGCTGATTTCTGTGGTTGCCTAAAAATATAAAAACGTTGATTTTGACCGTAGGAAGAGATCTTTTTCAAGCAGCCGGTCAACGGCAGAAGATTTCCCCCTACAGTCGAAATGACCTGACGGATTATACCGTTTGTCATTTAAAACCGCTTTTATAATCAAAATAGCTCATCTGTATAGCGCACTGTACGCTGCAATGCCTCCCGATGATGTTGATTTATGTGCTGCTGCAGGGCATTAAAATTAAAATCATTAGCTGTGCCGCAATCCAGCATATGAAAGTAAACTGAGGGCTTGATGCTTTCAAAATACTCAATAATGTTACTGCTCCAGAACAACTGGCATTTACCTTTGATGATAGGTACGATTTCGGCCAGGCCATGCTCAAACTGTATGCGCTTTACATGGCAAGATTCAAGTTTGCCCTGCGGGTAAAAGATGAGCAGGTTGCCCGGTTCTGCCAGTACCTCTGCCGCATATTCAAAACTTTCCTTGATGGAGCGTCGGCCCGGATCGACCGAGAAACTGCCGCAGTAGCGCAGCCAGGGGTTCTTCTCCATCTGCTTTTTCAGCGACATGATATACATGCGCTTCATGCCCCCCTCTTTCCACAGCACTTTGCGGCACAAGTAATACGCCCAGAAGCCATCCCAAAAACTGAAATGATTGCACATTAAAATGTAGGAGTGGTTGGGCTTTACAGGCACTTCGTTAATCACCATCTTGTTAAACCGCCGTTTAAACAGCAGGCCCAGCAGCCAGGCGCCGCTTTTAAAAAAGAAGGGGGTAAGAGGCTTCGATTTAATGATCATAACACATCAGCTAAGGCGGCGGCAAAATTATGGTTAATCATTTCGTGGTTTTCATCCAGTACTAATACTGCCGAAGGCTCATACTTTGAGAAAAACCGTTTGGCAATTGTGGGCAGGTACATCTTGTCGCGCTTGCCAAAGATAAACACACTTTTAATAGCATATTGCTTGAGCACGTGTATCAGTTTTTCCTCATTGGTTTCCAGGTAGCGCAGGTAAGTAAAGCAGGCGTAAAAAGCGTATCGCAGTTCGGGCGTACCAAACTCCTGGTTCAGGATGCGGCGGGCGGTGGCATCGATTACATTGATTTTGTTTAGCAGGCGCAGTATTCTTAATACTGCTTTTTCGCTTAGCATCAATTTGGCCAGTAAACGGTTACCTGCCTGGTTTTTACTAAAGAAAGATACCAGCCTGCCTGCATAAATTGAGGAGGGTGCAGCTACAATATAATCATCTATTCGTTCAGCCATTTCTTCTACCACCGTAGTAGCATAATGCGAACCCATTGAATACCCGATGACCGAAAAGCGGTCTATCCCCTTATACCGGCAAAATTCATCGATTAACTGTGTGAGTTGCGGCTTGGTAAAGCCTGCTTTTATGGTAGCCAGGCTTTCATCGGCCAGCTTAGTGCCTTTGTGAAACAGCAAATCAAATCCGTAAAAGGTATACTTATGCCCCAGTGTACTTTCTAATACGGTAAACTGCCTGCCATGCATACCATAGCCATGAAAGCAAAGCATAGCCTGGCTGCCGCTGCCAAATTTATAATAATGCAGTTTAATAAAATCATTTTCGAAGTAATGCTGTGTCATCATTTACTTTATGCGCACTAATGCCGCTGCCCACACATAATCGCCATCGTGCGAGATAGTTAAGCTGATAGTCACTTGTTGTAAGGTATCATGTAGCACCACTGTTGGCTGCCCTGACGGCTTATACCTTGTAATCTCAATATTCTTCCATCCGGCGGGCGCAGCATCTGCCTGCTTAAGAGCTTTGTATACGGCCTCTTTGGCGGCCCAGGTGGAGGCATAGCGCAGCAGCGGTTCGGCAAATTGCCGGCAGTAGTTCAGCTCTGGTTCGGTGTAAACTTTTTGTATGAACTCCGGGGTTAAAGACAAGTGAAAGGTGGGCAAATGCACTACATCATTGCCGATAAAATGCGAATGTTCGTCCATAAACTGCGGATAATCTTCCATAAACCGCTTATAAACGCCAATAATATCAGGTTTCATCGGTAGCAATACCCATGATATGAAAACCGCCATCCACAAAGTGAATGTTACCGGTTACTTTTTTCGACAGATCAGAAAAATAATACAGGGCCGTATCGCCAACATCTCCGGCACTGATGTTGCCCAGCGGTGCGGTGGCTTTGGTAAGTTTACGCAGCTTGCGTACCCCGTTGATACCCCCGGCAGAAGTAGTCATCACCAGTCCGGCGGAAATGGCATTCACCCGCACCTGCCGCGTACGAAAATAATCGGCCAGGTACAATACGATATTCTCTAAGGCGGCCTTGTTGACCGACATACCCGCATAGCCCGGAAATACCCGCTGCGAGGCGTTATAGGTAAGCGTAAGTACAGATGCCCCATCAGCCAGCAGTGGTGCGGCCACCCGCGCAATACGCAGCAGGGAATAGGCGCTAATGTTAAACGAATCCATCAGTTCCTCAAACGGAATGTTGATGTATTCGGGTGCCGGTTCCTGGCTGCCCGGCAGGGTATAGCACATTACTTTCTGGCTGCCAAAGGCTACGCCATGCAGCAGGTAATCAATCGGCCCCATTTCATGGGCTACCATTTGCAGGAAGGATTGTATCTGGCGTTCCTCGCGCACATCCACTTCCGCCGTAAAACGGGCATCTGCGCCTAATTGCGCCATTAAATGCAGTACCTCTTCCTTGGTATCGGGTTGATAGCTCAGGGCAATGCGGCAGCCGGAGCGGTGCAGTTTTACCGCCACGTCCCAGGCAATGGAGCTGTCATTCCGCACCCCGAAAATTACCGCTACTTTTCCGCTGTTATCAATCATCGCTTACACATCACGGGATAGGGCCATCGCACTGTTGGTGCCGCCAAAGCCATAATTTAAACACACAATCTGGTTAATTTCTTTGCTTACGGTTGCTTCTGATATCAAATGCCGGTAGGCTGCCATAGGTTGTTTGGGGCCTTCCCATCCTTCGGCTTTCTGGAAGGTTTCCAGTTCAGGGTTCAGCGTTTGGGCATTTACGCAAGGCAATACCTGCTGGCGTTTCAGCATCAGCAGCGAGGCAACCAACTCTACCGCACCTGCTGCACCCAGCATGTGCCCGAACTGCGATTTCGGGGCCGCAATGTGATACCCCTGATCGCCTATGCGGTCTGCAATGCTCAGCAGCTCTATGCCGTCACCGGCGGGAGTGGCGGTACCATGCGCCTTTACCACGTCGGGTTTAATATTGCCGTAGTTCAGCAGCCCGTCCCACAAGCGTTGCTGACCCGAAAAGGAAGGGAAAAACATATTACCGTCGCCATCAGAATTATTATGATAGGCATCAATTACGCCTAATATCTGTGCGCCGCGTGCCTTAGCCAGATCATACGCTTCCAGCGCCACCATGCCACAACCAAATGAGCAGACGAAACCATTACGGTTTACATCAAACGGGCGCGAGCTTTCGTGCGGCGGATAGCCTTTGCTTAACACCACCTGCATAGAATCAAAGCCCACAAAGCTTTCTATCGAGGTAGCTTCTACCCCGCCGGCCACCGCCCTGTCCTGCAAACCAAAGCTAATGAGGCGGTAAGCGTAACCGATGTTACCCAAACCGGTGGCACAGGCCGAGATAATGGACTCGCATACGCCCCGGTTTTTAATAAAGCACGATACATTGGCCGCTTCGCGGTAGCTCATGGCACGGTCTACCGTATGGGCACCGGCCAGGCGTGCTTTGCGGTTTAACTGGAAGAAACTGTGCCAGGCCGGCCGCAGGGTGGCATTGCCTGCCCCGCCCGAACCTACCACTACCCCGGTTTGCTCCGATTGTGTTTCCTCCGTCGTCCAGCCGGCCATTTGGATGGCCTGCTGTGCGCCTATCATGGCCCAGATGCTGCCTACATCGGCGGTAGCCAGGTTTACATCAGGTATGCGGCCTAATTTGTCAATATAGGCTTCGGGATAGCCTTCAATCAGGGTAGAATAAACCGGCTCCAGGCCCATTTCCTCTTCGGTGATGTAACCGGATACCTGCGACCGGACATTTTTGCCATAAGCCTTTACGGCATCCCACTCCCGGATGAGGCTCTGGCCTGAGAACATCTTCTGCTCAAAATCCTCCAGCCCGGTACAGGTGGGGAATGCACCGCCCATACCCACAATGGCTACCTTTCTACCCGTTACCGGCATATCTATGCGTTTTGCTGACTTTTCAGAATGAGGTCAACAATATCCTTTACCTTCGAACCCAGATCGTCAATATCCTCGTCTTCGAACTCCACCCCGAACTTTTGCTCCGCTTTGGCGGCAATATTGATCATTTCGGTAGATGGGGTACCCAGATCGGTAATAAAGTCGGTATCTTCTGTCAGGGCATCTACCTTGTCCTGGTCAATGGTTCTAACGGTTCTTAATATCTCTTTTAAACCTTCTACTACTTCTTGTCTTTCCATATGTATGTTAATGTTGTCAGGTTAATTTCTTTAATGCTCTTCCGGTCACCTCAAACAGCTCGGCTACCAGGGTAAAGCCTTCCGGCAATTCGTATTGCAGCAACTGCTGTTCGGTATAATGGCTAAAGTACGCATTAATATCAAACCCGGCAGGTACTTTGTATATCCGGCCATCGCACACAATTTGCCTGAACTTATAAAATTGAATCTGCCCTATGCTGATGAACTGCTCTCCCTCCTGAATATAACCATGAAATTTAACCTGCCCGATACTGATGAATACCGGATTATATTTCTGCTTCAGCTCCGCAAAGCTGATGTTTTGCTTTTTACACTCATTGTACGCCCCGCATGATACTACAGTAGCCTGGGCAAAAGCCTCAATCTGGTCTACTCCCCTGAACAGGCCAAAATGATCTTCCACATTGGCTGCCGTCGGCGTGTAGGATGCTACAATGCCCACCTGCGGCGAATGCCATACATAACCGGAAACATACATTTTTGTTGGCCCGTGCAGTAACACTTCTGCGGGGGGAATGCAAATCAGGTTGTTCATCATTATTGCTGAAGGTTATCGTAAGCCGCCGTTGACCTGAATGTTACTGCCGTTGATATAAGCCGCCTTGTCAGAAAGTAAGAAAGCAACAGTTTCGGCTATATCATTAACCGTACCCAGCCGGCGCGAAGGTATCATGTTTATGTATCTATCTTTTTCCGCTTCGGGCAAATCCTTCGTCATATCAGTTTCTAT
Organism: Mucilaginibacter sp.; assembly: GCF_965200995.1. Classification (GTDB taxonomy): domain Bacteria; phylum Bacteroidota; class Bacteroidia; order Sphingobacteriales; family Sphingobacteriaceae; genus Mucilaginibacter. The sequence continues at coordinate 983,238 of NZ_OZ241743.1, forward strand.
CAATCCGGGCGAAACACTGAGTACACGGATGCTGCCCCCCTGGTTTAATGCGGCTGCCTCCTGCGCCAGCGACTTGGACAGCGCCACCAGCCCGGCCTTTGCCGCCGCGTATACGGATTGAAAAGCATTTCCCGTTTCGCCCACCACCGAACTGATGTTGATAATCACCCCTTTATGCTTAAGGCTGAAAATCTTCATCGCCGTTTTGCAGATCATCACCGGCGCTTTCAGGTTCACGCTCAGCATTGCGTCTATCTCCTGCTCAGGCTGATAGATCAAGGATTTATCGTATGCCATACCGGCGTTATTAATTACGGCATACAAATCATCGCCATGCTCCTTTTTCAAACCCCTGCAAAAGGCGGCTATCTGCTCCGCATCAGTAAAATCGGCACACAGCAGCTGGCTGCCCGGCGGCACGGTGGTAAAACTGGTTTGTGCCGAGGCATGCAGAATGAGCTGATAATCAGCAGCCAGCTTTTGGGCAAGCGCCAGCCCCAGGCCACGGCTGGCCCCGGTAATTAAAATCTTTTTTGCTGACATTCAATAATTTCTAACCGTTCAAAAATAAAGCAAAGCACTTACATACTGCCTATTAAGTTTTAAACAGTTAGCTGGCGGTGCAGGGGCTTAATCTAACTTCGCAACCATTAAATCATAAAAGTTAAAAGCATGGTAACAGACATTGTTTGGCAGCTTTACACTTTTCATTTAAATTTGTACTTTTAGCTAAATTTTCACTTCGATACATGTCCTCAAATACCCAACCTTTACCTAAGCCCTTAGCCACATTACCCAAAACACCTACCGGTATTTCCGGGCTGGATGAAGTGACGTTAGGCGGCCTTCCAACCGGCCGGCCCACACTGATCTGCGGAAGCGCCGGTTGCGGCAAAACGCTGTTCTCGCTGGAGTTTATTGTACGCGGCGCACAGGAGTTTAATGAGCCGGGCGTATTCATCGCTTTTGAAGAGAAGGCAGACGAACTGGCAACCAACGTAGCCTCGCTGGGTTTCGACCTGAATAAGCTGCAGCAGGAAAAAAAGATAAAGGTAGATTACATCCATATTGATAAAAGCGAGATTGAGGAAACCGGCGAGTATGACCTGGAAGGTTTATTTATCCGCCTGGGTTATGCCATTGACAGCATTGGGGCTAAGCGCGTGGTATTAGATACCATTGAAAACCTGTTTGCCGGCCTTTCCAATCAAGCCGTACTGCGCGCCGAGCTGCGCCGCCTGTTCCAGTTTTTAAAGGATAAAGGCGTAACCGCTATCATCACCGGTGAGCGCGGCGACAGTTCGCTTACCCGCCAGGGCCTGGAAGAATATGTATCTGATTGCGTAATTTTACTTGATCACCGCATTATTAACCAGATCTCTACCCGCCGGCTGCGCATTGTAAAATACCGCGGCTCGGTGCATGGCACCAATGAGTATCCGTTTTTGATTGATGAGGAAGGCATCTCGGTATTGCCGATTACCTCATTGCAGTTGAATAAGCCGGTATCATCAGAGCGTGTTTCCTCTGGTATTGCGGCGTTGGACGCCATGCTGAGCAAGGGTGGCTTTTTCAGGGGCAGCAGCATATTATCCTCAGGTACGGCCGGCACCGGTAAAACCAGCCTGGCAGCCAGCTTTGTTGATGCGGCCTGCCAGCGTAATGAGCGCTGCCTGTATTTTGCCTTTGAAGAATCGCCGATGCAGATTGTGCGCAACATGCAGTCTATCGGTATGAACCTGCAGGCGCATGTGGATAAAGGCCTGCTGCAGTTTCATGCCTCAAGGCCCACCCTGTACGGCCTGGAAATGCACCTGGTGGCCATACATAAAGCTATACGCAAATTTAAGCCGCAGGTAGTGGTGCTCGACCCGATTACCAACCTGATTACGGTAGGCACCATGAGCGATGTAAAAGCCATGCTGGTACGCCTGATTGACTTTTTACAGGCCGAGCAGATTACTGCAATGTTTACGGCGCTCAGTTTAAATACAATTATAAACGAGCAAACCGATGAGGGGGTATCTTCATTAGTGGATGCCTGGCTGCAGATTAAGGACATTGAACTGAACGGCGAGCGTAACCGCGGCCTGTATGTAATGAAATCGCGCGGGATGAGCCACTCCAACCAGGTGCGCGAGTTTGTAATTACCGAGGAGGGACTGAATTTAATTGATGTATACTTAGGGCCTGAAGGCGTACTTACCGGCTCGGCCCGCGAAGCGCAGATGCTGCTGGAAGAAACCGGCCAGGTACTGCACACCCATGCCATCAGCCGTAAAGACCGCGAACTGCTGCGTAAACGCCGGGTATTGGAATCACAGATTGACAGCCTGAAAACGCAGTTTGAATCGACCGAGGAAGAACTGAACAAGGTGTACATTGAGGAGCAGATCAAAAGAGATGTAATGGAGCAAACCCGCCAGAAGGTAACAGAAATACGGCGGGGGAATACCAGTGCGGATAAAGACAAAAACGGCAAAGCAGGTAAAAACAAAAAATAGTGGAAGAAGAATATTATGAGCTGAGGTTATATGTAGCCGGTAAAACTCCAAAATCAGTTACGGCGCTCAGCAACCTTAAAAAATACTGCGAAGAGCACCTGCTGGGCAAATACAAGCTGGAGGTGATTGACCTGCTGGAGCATCCGCAATTAGCCGAGGGCGACCAGATACTGGCTATCCCTACCCTGGTAAAAAAAGTGCCCGACCCGGTGCGCAAGATTATAGGTGATTTATCTAATAAAGAAAAAGTATTGGTGGGTTTAGACCTTCGCGCCAAAACATAAGTAAGATGGTGCAGTTATCTGATGATAAGACGATGATAGCCGATACACTTTATTAAATATGAGTACAGCGGAAACACCTTTCTCTGAAGGTGACCAACACGGGGATGATACCTCATTTTATGCACTTCGCCTGTTTGTGGCAGGTACATCCCCTGCTTCTGCGCGGGCCATTAGTAACTTAAAGGCTATATTAGAGCAGTACCTGCCGGGCCGGTACCAGCTGGAAGTTATAGATGTGCACCAGCAGCCCGAACTTGCCCAGCGCGATAATATTACGGCAGTACCTATGCTGATGAAAACTGAACCGGTACCTAAACGATTACTGGTAGGCGATATGTCTAACAAACAGCGGGTAATGAAAGGATTAGGATTACCAGACGACGAAAATCAATAATATTTCTATAAGTGCAACCAAACCAGGAAATTGCTTTATTGCAGGCAAAACTGAAACAGGCCGAAGCCGACCTGGAGGAAACCCGCTGCCAATTGGAGGAAGCCAACGAAATGATTGAGGCTATCCGCACCGGCGAAATAGATGCGCTGGTAGTGAAAGCCAGCGACGGGCACCAGCTATATACATTAAAGAACGCCGACCAGACCTACCGCATCTTTATTGAGCAGATGACGGCCGGCGCGGTTACCTTAAACCACGCGGGGCAGATACTTTACAGCAATTCCCGGTTTGCCGAACTGCTGGGCTTACCGCTCGAAAAAGTAATCGGGCACACTTTTGTGCAGTTTCTTTCAGAAAGATGCAGGGCTGATTTTGTTACCCTGAACAGCAGCGCCTGGCAACAGCGAAAAAAAGCCGAATCTGTGCTGCTTACAGCGGCACAACAGCACACGCCGGTATTATTGTCATTGCACACGCTTGACCTGGATGAGGGCCTGTCGATGAGTATCATCATTACCGACCTTAGCCAGCAAAAGCAACAGCAGCAACTGCTGGAAGAAAAAAACGCTGCCCTGGAGCAAGCACAGCGGGTAGCTCATGAACTTAACACCAACCTGGAGCAAACTGTATTAGACCGCACCAGGGAGCTTTATTATAACCAGAAACGCCTGAGCCTTATACTGGAAACTATGGCCGAGGGCGTGGGTATAACTGATGCCAAGGGTAACCTTACCTATGCCAACCCAATGGCACAGCGCATTTTAGGGCTTACAGAAAGCGAGATTAAACAACGTACCTTCAATGATCCGCTATGGCAGAACTTACGGGTAGATGGCTCGCCGCTACCCGGCCATGAACATCCTATGGCCATTACGCTGGCCACCGGCAAACCGGTATACGATTACGAAATAGGTGTACAGCCACCGGATAAGGAACGCTTTTATATTTCTATTAATGCCGCTCCTGTACGCGATGAGCAGGGAAATATTGTGGCCGGCATTGGCACCTTTATGGATGTTACCCACCGCCGTAAAGCCATACAGCAAAAAGACGAATTTATCAGTGTGGCCAGCCACGAGCTGCGCACACCTATAACCAGCCTGAAGGCATCTCTGCAACTGCTTAACCGCATGAAGAATAACCCTTCGGCAACTATGCTGCCGCGATTGATTGACCAGTCGAACAAAAGCTTAAATAAAGTAAGCGTTTTAATTAATGACCTGCTCAATGCCACCAAGTTGACCGAAGGGCATTTAACCTTAAAACTTGCTGAACATGCAGTGGCACAACTGGTGGCTGATTGCTGCGACCATGTGCGCACCGAAGGCGAATACCAGATGGTAACCGAAGGCGATGCCAGCCTGAACGTACTTGCCGATGCAGATAAGATAGACCAGGTGCTGATTAATCTGGTAAACAATGCCGTTAAATACGCATCTGATTCTAAAACCATACGGATACGGTATGAAAAAGAAGGGCCGATGGCCAAAATTTCGGTAACTGATTATGGACAGGGCATTGCGCCCGAAAAGGTACCGCACCTGTTTGAACGGTATTACCGGGTAGATACCGGCGGCCACCAATACTCAGGCCTGGGCCTGGGGCTTTACATTTGCTCCGAGATAGTGAAGAGGCATGGCGGCAGTATAGGCGCCGAGAGCGAACCGGGTAAAGGCAGTACCTTTTGGTTTACATTGCCGCTTAGCACATAAGCAGTTTATACAGAGGCTGGCCCTGCTTTGCGCGCATGACTCCAGTTTTTAAACACCCGCAGCATTTCAGGCATTTGTATAGGTTTGCCTAAATAGTCATCCATCCCTCCGGCAATGCACTCCTCACGGTCGCCGGTCATGGCGTTGGCCGTAAGGGCAATTATTACCGGTTGCCTGGCGCTCAGGGCACGTATGGCATGGGTAGCCTCCAGCCCATCCATCACCGGCATCTGCATATCCATCAATACCACATCGTAATTTTTTATTTTTACGGCATCTAAAGCTTCCAGTCCATTCTCGGCCAATACGGGGTTATAGCCCAGCTTGCGCAAAATCTGGATGATTACCTTCTGGTTGATCTTATTATCCTCGGCTACCAGTATTTCCAGCGGATGCTGTTCTGCAAATTTCACCGGAATGGCTTCAGTACTGTTTATTGAGGCCGAAACATCGGGCCGCCGTTGCCGCAGGGCATCAGCCACATGTTTGCTTAGTGCGTTGTGCTTAATCGGTTTGGTTAACACATCATTAAACAAACTACCCAGGTGCGACTTCTGCTCATCCCCTACTGAACTGAGCAGAATATTGGGCAGGCCGGGGTAGCTGGCTTTAATCAGTTTAGCCAGCTCAATACCATCGGTACCCGGCATGTTGGCATCCGAGATGACCAGATCAACAGCCGGCCCTTTTGCCAAAGCCTGCATGGCTTCTCCGGCTGATGCTGTAATCACCGGCTGCAGCTTCCAGCTTCGCAGCAGCAGATCAAGTATCGTGCGGTTGGTATGGTTATCATCAACTACCAGAATGCGTTTGCCTGCATGGCCGGTTAAATCTTTAGCGGCCGGCTGCTCTTCGGGCTGCATACCCTTGCGGGTAACAATGGTAAAGCTAAATACCGAGCCTACCTGCGGCGTACTGGTTACCTCCACATCGCCGCCCATCAGTTTAACCAGCTTTTGCGAAATTACCAGCCCTAAACCTGTACCGCCATACTTGCGCGTGGTAGATGAATCTACCTGACTGAACGCTTTGAATAATTTTTCAATTTTAGCAGCCGGTATACCAATGCCGGTATCATGCACTTCAAACCTCAGGGCAACATTTCCCTCTTTATCAGTGCCGCAGTACAAGGCCTTAACAATCACTTCTCCCTGCGGGGTAAACTTTACTGCATTGGCAATAAGGTTGGTAAGCACCTGCCGCAAACGGGCCTTATCTCCAATTATTTGCAGCGGCACCTCTTTATCTATAAAATAAGCCAGTTCTATACCGGTTTGAGCTACCTTACCGGCAAAAATATCCAGCGCTTCCTCAATACAAAGGCGCAGGTTAAACTCGGCCTTTTCCATTTCCATGCTGCCGGCCTCAATTTTTGAAAAATCAAGCACATTGTTAATTACCCCAAGCAGGTTTTCGCCGCAGGTATTAATGGTATCGGTAAACATGCGCTGCTGTGCGGTTAATGCGGTATCATTCAGCAGCGCAGACATGCCGATCACCCCGTTTAGCGGGGTACGTATTTCATGACTCATGGTAGCCAGGAAAATACTTTTTGCCTGGTTGGCCTGTTCGGCCTCTTTACGTGCTACCTCTAACAGGGTGTTTTTATAAATTAACTCCTCATTTAAACCCTGTAGTCGCCGTGCGTGGGCCAAGCGCTCTTGCTGTACTACAGCTTCTTTTTGCAGCTGGGCCATTTGCAGCCCCTGGCCTATCTGCTTTTTACCGTAAAGATTAAGCTGGTAGGCCCATAAACCGCTGATGAAGAAAATTACAACGGTAAGCGCCAGGTGAATAATAAATGCCTGCAGGTCGAAATAATTAAGCTGCGTAAAATACACATCAGGCACACCCGAGTTTTGCAGATAGCTGAATAAGGTATGATGTATGCCGATAACCAGCAGGAGCGGTATTTGCAGCTTCCATTTCTGGTAGGTAATTAATACGGCGCTGCCAATAAAAGCAAAAAAATGCATTTCGAGCAAGCCATGCATCTCATACAGAAACTGCGCAAGAAATATCCCCAATACGGCACTTAATACATATTGATATAAATCAGAACCGGGTAAAAGCAGCTTGGCGGAGTAGTAAGCAGTTAAACAAATGGCGCTGATACTTGCAGAAATAGCCCAGGTATCATAAAAAGAGGCAAATACAAAACCCAGTAAGGTATATCCGGCCAAAAAGAAGTTAAAAAAGTAATCGGAACGCTTTTTTACTTCATTCCGCATCCGGGCCTTTATAGTTTCGTAATCTGTATACTGGGTAATGTCCATTATAAATTAATTGTAACTGGTGGTTAGGCTGCAACCATAGGCTGTGGTAGCATAGGTATTAAAATGCACAGCTGGTTTTTGCTGCAGCAAACCAACTAAGGCAAGGCGTGCGTATTCAGTTTCCGGATCGGTACAGTATCGGTTGCTGTTGTAATTGCCACGGTAGTACAGCCGGTGCCGGGCAGTTAATACAGCGGCCTGCGGTGTAGAATATACGCCGCATTTAAAAGCCAGTGCAGGATTTACCATTACCGGCACCTGCAGATCATATTTTTCCTGTACCTGCCTGGCGGTTGCATATTTTTCATCCATCAGTATCACGGCAAAATGCACCTGCTTGCCATACGCCGCAATTAAAGATTTTACATGCCTCATATTAAAACGCGAGCAAGGGCAACTTGCGTTAAAGAAATGCAGCAGTACCGGTTTGCTATCATTAAAATGTAAGGCGGGCATTAAATCAATAACAGCGCCGCTGGTTACGGGCCGGTAACCTGCCGGCACAGGAGTGGGCAAACTATAACGTAACTGGTAATGCCAGAAGATGCCGCCTATGCCTGCCAATAAAAACAGCAGCCAAAGACAAACTATTATCTTTCTCAATGCCTAAAGTGTTTATTTATTGCTGTATACAGGTGTTCAAACATGTATGCTCAATGATACATGCCTACGAAGTGTATAAGGTTTTTGTTACCGGAAACAAGTAATTTATACAAGCAATTTTATTAAAAATAAATGTTTAACCAATACTTGAGCATATAAATATTTATTTATCATATTCATATATCATAAAACAAGATACACCGAACCGCAATGATTAACCGGCATTTGCCGGTGAGGCATCCAATAAGCTCCCTGGTGGTGCTTTACCGGGGTACGGGCAGCAAAAAACTAAACTTGCTGCCTTCGCCAACTGTGTTCTCTATTTATATCTTTCTATGTTGCGCCACAATAAAGTCTTTGGAAATGGCTAAACCCAAACCTGAGCCCGGCTATTCTCTCACCTATGCAGGCGGATGAACATACTGTTAAATGTAATCGCCAGCTCGCCAAATTCATCATTACGGTTAAAATTGCAGCCAGCACACGCAATAGCTTAGCCTGCAGGTTGATATTCATTTCATCTAAAAACAGAATGCCGTATGAAATACTGATAATCCTATCGCTTTTTGTTACCTTGCTATAGTAGCTGTAACACCAGCCATCAAATAGTTATATTCAACTAAACAGCATACCCGATATGAGCGACATTGATAAACAAGACATCAAGCAGGAAGTATTTGACCTGTATGATGATTATGCGCACAGCCGCATTAACCGCCGCACTTTTATGGAGCAGTTATCCTTATATGCCGTGGGCGGTTTAACCGTTTCTGCACTCATGAGTTTCCTGATGCCGGATTACCAAACAAAAACACAGGTAAAGGCCGATGATACGCGCGTAAAATCAGGTTACATTACTTACCCCTCACCCAAAGGCGGCGGTACCATCAAGGGGCTGCTTGCGGAACCTGCCGGTAACAAAAAGAAACTGGGCGGCATTATTGTAGTACATGAAAACCGGGGGTTAAACCCCTATATTGAGGATGTGGCCCGCAGGGCGGCTCTGGCCGGTTTTATCTCGCTGGCGCCCGATGCCCTTACGCCGCTGGGCGGCTACCCGGGCAATGATGATGCCGGGCGTGAGCTGCAGAGCAAGCGCGACAAAGGCGAAATGGAAGAAGATTTTATAGCGGCATACGAATACCTGAAAAAACACAAAGACTGCAACGGGAAAGTGGGCGTGGTAGGCTTTTGCTACGGGGGCGGCATTGCCAACATGATGGCCGTACGAGTACCCGGCTTGGCTGTAGCCGTTCCGTTTTATGGCAGCCAGCCGGCATTAGCCGATGTACCTAAGATTGAAGCGCCTTTAATGCTGCACTACGCAGCTTTAGATACACGGATTACAGCCGGCTGGCCGCCTTATGAAGCTGCCTTAAAAGAAAATCATAAATCATACGAGGCCTTTATTTATGAAAACGCCAATCACGGTTTTCATAATGATACTACGCCGCGCTATGATAAAGCAGCGGCAGAATTGGCCTGGAAACGTACCATTGATTTTTTTAAGGCGCACTTAACCTAAGCATTAAACGCTTAAAGCAAGCCCGGATTTCTAACAGCAATCATTGAATGAATTGCTGGAAGGAAAAATCAGGCGAACGCATCTGTATTTCGTTTACGCCTGATTCGTGCTGCGCAGCGGCGGCATAAACAAACATTTGCTGCTCATAACCTTTAATGGCGGCCTGCAGGGTTTCATAATTACCATTAGTAAGGCAATCTGCTAAAAGTGCGGCATCCGTTAACCCGGTATTTACGCCCTGGCCTGCAAAGGGCGGCATCAGATGTGCGGCATCCCCGATAAGCGTTACCGGCAAGGGCCGGTCATTCTTCCAGGGTTTCTCCAAGGGTAATTTTCTTGTCGGCAATCCTACAAAAAGCGATGTTACATGGAAAAGTTGCCGGTAACGCTCATCCCATTGCGCAAACCTGCCCGAAAGGTATGTAATGATACTATCCTTATCCTGAAAGTTCAACCCACTGCCATCAACCCATTCTTCGGGCATTTTAAAGATAATACCGTAGGTAAGTGCACCGCTGTTATAAGGGTTGGCTACCAGTAAATTGCCCTGGTGAGCGGTCATTAGCCGGTTACCATCGCACAGCCGGTAAAATTCGGGGCACCTAAGTTCGGGCTGGGGTACATCTCCCTGTATAATGTAAGTTCCGGTATCCTCAACCTCTGCATCGGTAACATAGCCCCTCAGTTTAGACATTCCCCCATTGGCGCCGATCACCAAATCTGCGGTTGCATCAGGTTTATCTTCAAAATGCAGCATCCACCGGCCGCCATACGGCTCAAGCCCGGTAAACTTACTGTCCCAAACAACAGTACCCGTTGCCAGGCTATCCAGCAGTATGGTTCTTAGATCGTTCCTGTTAATTTCAGGATTATCATATTGGTTTTCAGGAGTAGGGCGTTTACTGAATAACACTTTGCCTTGCTCATTGGCAATATTAATACCCATGGGTACAGCCGTTGCATAATAACTTTCCAGCAACCCGGCCTTTTTTAAGGCCTGCTGGCCTGATTGTTTATGCAAATCGAGCGTACCGCCCCATATTCTGGCATTTGGGTCTTTATCCCGCTCATAAACGGTTACTGCTATACCTTGCTGCTGTAACAATTTTGCCATGGTAAGGCCTACCGGGCCTGCACCAATAATGGCTACTTTCTTATGATGTAATAACATGATTATGCGTTACTTAATAATGTATGGTAACACAAAGTTCTGCTACTGTCCTGTATCAGGCTTGTACAAATGCGACAAAATTATTGCGGCCTGCTTGTTGCATACTTCTTACCTTTTTTGCAAAGGCTGCCGGGGTGGTGCCGCTATAACGCTTAAATTCTTTACTTAAGTGAGCCTGGTCGGTATACCCCAGCTCTTGCGCTAAACCGGCAAGGCCGGCATCCGGATAGAGCCATAAGTGGTTTCGCACCTGCTCAAAGCGCATTATACCGGAAACATCTTTAACCGTATGCCCGGCGGCTTGTTTAAAATTTCTTTCCAGCGTACGAACGGTGGCGTGGGCCGCTGCCGCTACCTGGCTTACCGGCAGCGTACCGTTTGCCTGCCGCATAGCGGTACCTGCCTTATAAAGCATACTGTCAGCAGCAATGTGCGAGTGCATCTTCAAAAAATATTGCTTTACCTCATCCAGCGCTTTACCTATATTACCGGCTGTAACCCACTTGTTTAATATGGCCTGAAGCCGGGCAACAGGGTGATCAAACATATGAACGCCGCCCTTATCCGCTGGCAGCCCCAGTAGATCGAACACCGTCCAGGGATAACACCTGATACCGATCACTTCTAACCGGTTCTTTGCCTGTAACACCACCGGCTTGCCCAGTAACCCCATTATAAACGGTGAGGGTAAAGGTTGCAAGCCTTCGGCTGTTAAAATGCTGCAGGCAGTGCCAAAAAGAAAAGTAATTTCCGCATAGCCATCAGGCAGCACCTCAAAATTCGAGGCGGTTTCCCCAAAATCCAGACGGGTATGCCAGAAGCATTTAATGGCGCTCCGCAGTTCCTCAGGAGAGTCTATTGCTTGATACTGCATACCGAAAGATATACAATATCAGGAAATATTAATACAAGCCTGAATAAAAGTAACGCTATAATGCCTTATTTAAAGCTCCTCGAAGTTATTAAAGAAATTGAGCAGATACTCAAGATTATTTTCGGAATGCAGCCCTGCAGTCATCTGCCCGGCTTCCTCTACTTCTTTTGATGCCCGGCTGCGCATTTTATTTTCAAAAGATGCAAGCGCTTCCTGTATAGTATTAAAATGTGCTGAACCTAAGGCTTCACTCAGTTCCAGTGCATCCAGCATGGCCTGGTTTACGCCCTCGCCTACCGGCGGTGTCTGGTGGGCTGCATCGCCGAGCATGGTTAAGTTGGGCAAAGTTTGCCACAATTGATCCGCAGGAAAATAGTACTGCGGGCGGACAACAAAATAGGAGTCGTGCGTTGAAAATAGCTCGTTCCAGTCATCACTCCAATCAGAAAACCGCTGCCTGAACCAAGCAGACACCTGAGTTTTATCTGTAAAATCAATGCCTGATGTTGCTGCCCAGTCCTCTGCTTCTTTAGTACTGGTATAAACTGAAAGCGATCCTTCGCCTTTTGCACTCAGCACAATAAATTTGTGGTTCTGCAGGGCAAAAACCTTTCCTCCGTTGGTAAGCTCCCATAAATGGGGCGCATTGGCAGCTGCATTATAAACGTTCCCTTCCACAATGGTAACACCTGAGTAAAAACGTTCCACGCTGGTTATATACTTTCTGACTTTGGAGTTTACACCATCGGCTGCAATCACCAGATCAGCATAAGCGGTGGTTTTATTGTCGAACAGGATGTCCCAGCCTTCGCCATTGGCTTCCAACGCTGAGAATTTGGAGTTCCATACTATAGTGTTATCCTGCAAAGATGCAATCAGCAGATCGCGCAACGGGCCACGGTCAATCTCAGGCCGTGCATGTTCGTGGTCAATATCCTCAAGCGGTTCCTCGTCAGCTTCGGTATAATGCACAATTGCGTTATGATCTGCAATGGTAAATTTTTCGGCACCGGGCCTGTAATTCTTTTTAAACTCTTCTATCAATCCGGCTGTACGCAACGCTTTCAGCCCTGATTCATAGTGCAGATCAAGCGTAGCCCCCTGCTGGCGGAAATACTGGTCTGCATCGCGTTCATATACTTTCACATTTGCCCCTTGCTGCTGTAAAAGCCGGGCAAGTGTCAGGCCTCCGGGGCCTCCGCCTATAATGGCTACCTGTTTGTTTTTTAATAACATATTTGTTGTACTTAATGGTTTCTTTTATCTGCACTACAAAATTCTGTCTATATTTAAGATTTAAATAGCCGGTATTGATAATAAAATAGTCGTAAATGAAAATATCTATTATAGATAAAGGATCAGGCATTGCACAGGCATTTGCGCGGGCCATAGGTGCCGACATACAGGGGCGCTTTATCTACATTCCAGAAAGCAAAGGCGCAGGCTACCTCACCGGCTTATCCTGGGGAGGCGACCTGCGGATGATGATCCGGAACTATCACCTGAAAGAAGATGTAATTATTGAACGTACCAATGAACTGGCAGAAGGACAGGAAGATATGGTTTTTCTGCTGAGCGGCATTTTACCTTCGCCCATACACCCTGCCCAACAGTTGTTGCCCGAGCAGGCCAATATTTTAATTTGCAGGCATGCGGTTTCATCCATTATGGAAATGCCTTCAAACACCATTTTCGGCAGCGTAACCATTGCGGTATCCAAAGCTTACCTGCACCGGCTCTTCGGGCAGCTCGATCATCCGGTGGTGACCAGCGTTTTGCAAGCAGGGGAAAATTTTGTGTTAGAAACCGGCATCTCCCCACAAATTATAAGTACTGCTGGCGATATGCTGCAACAGGCCGTACCGCAAAGCCTGGAAAGCCCCTATTATAAGCTGAAATGTGAAGAAATGCTATATCACATTTTTGCTATACTGATGCAGCGGGAGGCGGTACCCGCGGGCACTATGCATATTAATGACATTAAAGCCATATATGCCATTAAGCACCAATTGCAGGCGCACACCAATGAACCGCCCAGCGTTTCGGCGTTGGCAAAGGAGGCAGGTATGAGCGAGCCAAAATTGCGGAAGCTTTTCAGGCAAACTTTCGGGAAAAGCGTATTTGAATATCACCAGGCTGCACGGATGCAGATAGCCGCACGGCTACTACGCGAAAAGCGGCTAACCGTATCAGAGGTGGGTTACCAGCTGGGTTTTACCAACCTGAGCCATTTTTCGAGGGTGTTTGCGCAGCACACAGGTATAAAGCCCAAAAAGTATTCAGCAATGTAAGCCGTTAAAAGGTTTAAAAAGGCTATAAATGGCCTTTATCTGCTATAATATCAGCTGTTTTCTGAACAAACCCGAGCCTGATACGCCGAATTAAAAGCAGCTTTGCATCTACGCCTGTTTACGGGTAATTCGGGCCAACATTCGCGAAAGCACCAGCTCATAGAGCACATAAGCGGTAAAAATAAGGAAGCCGGGTTGCAATGAAGAGTTATTGGTGGTAACGGTGGTTAAAAAACTGTTATGAATATTCAGGCTGGAGAGCTGGCTCTTCAAAATACCATTCAGGCCGATATACGTCATCAGGATGCCTACTACCATTACATCGGCCATGTTCCACTTACCAGACTCAAAGGCCAGATAGCTGATCACCCTGTTTTCGGCCAGTTTCTGGTTACCCAGCACATGCAGGCCAGAGGCTGTTAAAATAACCAAAGGAAGCACAATAACAAAAATAAACAGCAGCACGCCCACCATTACCGCATCAAATTTAGGCTGATATACCAGTATCTGAATAATCTGCAAAATGCTTTTGCTCTGAAAAAACAGTACCTGATTTTCAAAGCTGATCTTTTCGCCCAGCATCATAAAGTTTAAGGTGGCAATCCGGGCATCCACCTCAATAATGGAAGCCGTGACCCCAACCCCCAGCAACACAAAAGCCATCAGCAGCGACAGGATAAATAATGTGCTGTGCAAGTACACCTGCTTTCGGAGCAGCAGCCACAAAACAATGGCTAAAACCACACAGCCAAACATAATATACGCATATTTATTGGTTACCCCACGTGTGTAACGGATCTGCCTTTCCATCTTCTGGTTAAATGCGTCTGTGGAAGGCACATGGTATTTGCTGTACATTTTGGCAGTAAGCGCTGTTGAGGCCTGGGCAGTACTGTCGTAAGTTTGCTGCTTAAGCTGCCCCAACTTGCTTGTTGCAATATTTTTAAGCCTTTTGGTGCTGGCAGGGCTGTTTATTTTGGTTACAATGGTTCTGGCAAATGAGGGTACTTGTGCCTGCACCTCTTTTATATCCACCACTGTATTAAAAGCCAGCTTTTTGAATTTCCCGAGCAAGGTTTTTTGCGGCTTGTTAAATTCTGCTGCCGTTTGCCTTACCAGTCCGTGCAGTTGCTGCTCTACCTGCGCCTGTAAGGCTTTTTTCTGCTGGGGGGTCATTTTAAAATCCTGCACCCGGCCGCTTACCGCCTCCAGTATCTTATCGCGCCACTGGTCTACCGAAAAAATACCGAAGGTAACATTATGTATAGTGCTGTAATCTTCCTTTAACTGCTCCCGCTGCCTGGACAGTACGGTAACATGGTACCCGCAATAGGCCTCTGCCGCAATAAGCAGGCTCAGGCCGATAATGAGCAGCAGGTTGCTTATTCCGAAAGCCTTTTTTTCTATAGGTTGTATATCCGTTGTCAAAGTAGCTGAAGTTTGATGGGTTGATAAAGGAACGCTTTATTAATGGGCATCGTGCGGGGTAATGAACTTTAGGATAGTGGAAAGTATCAGGCCGTACAATACAAAGCAGATAAAGATGAAGTAGCCAGGCTGCAGGGCGGTATTATTGGTAGTAATAATACTTAGCGGGGCGCTTTGGATGTTCAGCATTTTCAGCTGGCCTTCCAGCAAGCCGTTTAAGCCGATATAGGTCATCAGTATAGCAATTACAATTACATCGGCCATACTCCATTTACCAGACCGGAAGGCAAAGTATTTGATAAACCGGTTTTCAGACCACTTTTTGCCGCCCAGCAGGTGAATGCCGGTAGAAGTAAGTTTCATGATAGGAAAAAGTATACTGAACACCAGGATCAATATACCTACACCTATAGAATCCGGCTTGGGCTGCTTAATAAGCACTTCTACAACCTCCAGAATGCTTTTGCTTTGGTAAAACAGCACCTGGTCCTTAAACATCACGTGCTCACCCAGCAAAACAAAATCCAGCGATTTGATGCGGGCGTCCACCTCAATCATTGATGCAGTTAGCCCTATGGCCAGTAAAACGAAGGCAAACAGCAGCGACATGATAAAGAGCGTACTGTGCAGCGCGGCCTGTTTGCGAAGCAGCCACCACAGCAGCAGTACCACCACCACAAAGCCCAGCATACTAAAAGAGTAATGATACATGGTTACGTTGAGCTGCTTAAGCGCACCGTCCATACGCTGGTTAAGTACATCGCGGTTGGGCGCATGGTACTTGATAAGCATATGGCGTACAAGCGAATCATTGGCTGTAATGGTGCTGTCAAAATAAGCGGTATGCTGTACCGCCTTAAATTTACCCAGCGCAACTTTATTCAGCTGTTTCTTATTTGAGGGATTGTATACTTTGGCAATAATTATTTTAGCAAAGGCAGGCACCTGCGCCTTAATCTTATCTGTATTCACAAAGGTTTTCACCGCCAGCTTCTTGAGCTTTCCGCCGAGCGATTTTGGCTTTTTGTTCAGCAGGGCTTCCGCTTTATTGATCAGGGCCACAATAATGGATTCCACCTCCTTTTGAAGGTCTTTTTTCTGCGCTGCCGTAAGCGCAAAGTGCCGTACCTGGTGGTTAAGAATGCCCGACACCTCATCACGCCACTGGTCTACAGAGAACAGGCCCAGCGTAATATTATTTAAGTTGGAAAAATCAGCCTTCAGCTCTTCCTGGTGCTTGGAAAGCACATGCAGCCGGTAGGCAAAAAAGGCTTCGCCACAAAGCAGCAGGCTTAGTCCGGCAATAAGCAAAAATTTAGGCAGCCATAACCGTTTGGGCGCTGGCGCTTGTCCTTCTGAATCCAATATCTTATAATTAGTTGGTGAAATATACCTATTATTTGTAATATCCAGCAAATCTCATGTAAATCTACACCGGTCATTATCCTTCAAGCCCATGTTTTGCACTGTAATAAACCTCCCGTTTATATAGTACAGAAGAGTAACCAAAGCCGGTATACGCATTAACCTAAGCCATAAGCAGTTTAAAAAGCTGCGCTTTATTTTACCGCTAACTACTGGTACTGGCAGCCCTGCATCCATTTTACAAAAACATTTACTGCGGAGGCAAAACCAATACGCCCTTGTGGCTACAACATTACGACTTTGGGCTACACCTGCCTCTTACTTGTTGGCGAATTTTGCATTAGTTAAAAAATAACAAAATGAAGTTAGCAAACAGCACCATACTGATTACAGGGGGCACCAGCGGAATAGGCATGGAATTTCTGCAACAACTTAGCAAACAAGGCGCAGCCCATATCATTATTACCGGGCGGGACAATCCGAAGCTGGAAAAGGTCAAGCAGCAGTTTCCGGATGTCTATACCGTACAGAGCAATGTCGGCAACATAAGGGAGATTGAAGAATTATATTTGGATGTTACCAAAAAGTTCCCGGCATTGAATATCATTATTAATAATGCGGGCATTATGCGCAACCTGAACCTGCAGGATACCAGTATAGGCCTGGAAAGCATCACCCAGGAAATTGATACCAACTTATCAGGAACCATACGTATGGTTCACCGGTTTCTGCCGCACCTTAAAATACAGGCATCCGCCGCAATTGTTAACATCTCCTCAGGGCTGGCATTTGTTCCGTTTCCGCTCTCACCTGTTTACAGCGCCGCCAAAGCAGGTGTACATGCTTATACGCAGGTGTTACGTTTACAATTGAAAAATACGAACGTAAAGGTGTTTGAAGTGGCGCCGCCATCTACTGAAACTCCGCTGCAAAATGCATTTTCAAACATTGATATGGGGAGTTCGTCGCCAATGATGAAGGTAGACAAAATGGTAAGTGAAGCCATTCGGGGTATACTGAAAGATAAAGCGGAGATTTTGCCGGGCATGTCAAAAGCGCTAAGATTTATGGGACGCATTGCCCCTGCATTTTTCATGAACTTTATGCATAAAATGATAGAAAAAGCAAAAAAGAAATCAAAATAGTACTTTTATAAAATGGTTAACGGAACACCGCTCAGAATAAAAACCATATCGCAGCTGCACCGGTTGCA
Organism: Mucilaginibacter sp.; assembly: GCF_965200995.1. Lineage (GTDB taxonomy): Bacteria > Bacteroidota > Bacteroidia > Sphingobacteriales > Sphingobacteriaceae > Mucilaginibacter. The sequence goes on from NZ_OZ241743.1 coordinate 1,000,878, forward strand.
GGACCTGCCTATGCCGCAGCATCCATTGATCAGCATTGTTGATTATGCACAGATTAAAGATATTCAGGGCATCAGTGCTGTTTTTGATTTTTATTCCTTATCGCTGAAAAGAGGCGTTAATAAACTGAATTACGGGCAGCAGGAATATGATTTTGACGAAGGTGTGCTGTATTTCATGGCGCCCAATCAGGTTATTTCTGGCGATGGAAACGAAAACCCCGAACGCTCGGGGTGGATACTGTTCCTGCACCCTGATTTTTTATGGAACAGTTCATTGGCCAAAACAATTAAACAGCACGAGTTTTTTAACTATTCGGTAAAGGAGGCCTTGTTTCTTTCAGAAAAGGAAGAAACAATTATTAACGGAATTGTTCAAAACATCAAACAGGAGTATCAGGCCAACATCGACAAGTTCAGTCAGGATGTTATCATTGCGCAGTTAGAACTGTTACTCACTTACTCCAATAGATTTTACGAACGCCAGTTCATCACCCGGAAAATAACCAACCACCAGATATTAAACCGGCTGGAGGAGCTACTTGACCAGTATTTTAATGGCGAATACCTGGCATCAAAAGGGCTTCCCTCAGTTCAGCATTTTGCAGATAAGCTGAACATCTCTACCAAGTATTTAAGCAGTTTGCTTAAACAGTTAACGGGGCAAACTACCCAGCAGCACATACAAAACAAACTCATTGAGAAAGCAAAAGAAAAGCTGTCAACCACCAGTTTTTCGGTAAGCGAAATTGCCTACCAGCTGGGCTTCGAGCATTCGCAGTCCTTCAATAAACTGTTTAAAATAAAAACCAGTCTTTCACCTTTAGAATTCAGGAGATCATTCAGTTGATTTTTTTACCGGCTATCCGCTACGGGATAAGTAAGCTATTTTCATCAGGTACTGTTTGACGTAATTATTTTCTCACTTATTTGCAAAATTCACAAATCATGCAGCAGGCGAATAATTTTGCTGCTGCATGATTATGTACAGCTACCTCAAAAGCCGCCATTAAAAGTAAACGTGTAAGTTGTGCCGTTAACCGGGTTACTAATGACGTGATTAGCACCTGTTTCCCAAACATCACCGCCACTACCGGTCACCCCCTTGCGTGATTTGAACTCCAAAGCAACCCCTGCGGGAACGGTTGCTGTTTTCGTCCAGTAATTACCGCTATTCCATGCCCCTTCCAGTCCGCTGCCCCAATTAGTTAGTGCTGCCTGGTTACCACTAAAATACAGCGAGTTGCCGGAAAATACATCTTTTTGCATCCGTAGCGTAATATTTACATTTCCAGTGGTTCCGCCTCCTGTAGCGCCCGTAGCAGACCAGATTGTGTAACTGTTGGCAGGTACAGAAAGTGTCGTCGTTCCAGAAGCGTTTGTCGTTACGTCAGAACTCCAGTTGTTAGCGAAATCATGCAGTGTACTGCTTTTCCAATCTGTGGAAACTGAACGGGTTAAGGTAGATGAAGAAGTATTTATGTAGATGATTAAGCCAGGCGCACCATTCATTTTTGCTACATATTCATCATTGTCGGCATAGAGCACACTGGTGTTACCTGCGGCTAAATTCTTATTGATCCATATCAAGGTGTTCATTTTGCCCTTGTCAAGCAAACTTTCGTAGTCGGGATAGAACAGGCACGGTGTTCCCTCATGAGCCATGATAAAGGCATACGCCTGTAACTTACGGTTGTCGGGAATATAATTAACATCATGATTGGTGACAAAAGTTACTGCTTTAGCAGGATTTGTTTTACACAACATGCTGGTTGTGCTCAGTAAATTCAGGTTGTTGTTAGTGAAAGCATTCTTCATGGCCTGCAGGCAGGGAAAATCAAAAGAGGATGCCCCGGAGGCGGTGATTGCGCTTTGCAGCTCTGTTACATTAGTGCCGCCACTTGGGCCCCAGTACTCGGTAACGGCAAAGCCGGGAGCAGCAGTTACAAAATTTTTAACGTAAGCTGGATTATAACCATCAATCCAATCAAAGCGCCACCCGTCAAAACCTAATGTATTCTTGTAATACTTGGCCACTGAATTGGTATTAGACCATAGCCCGCCCTGTACGTAGGGGTTTGCTAAGCAAAGATCGGGGTAATTGCTCCATGTACCGGAATCTTTCTGTTCATAGCTGCTGGGATGGAAGTCATTGTATCCACGGGGGAAAATGTTAGAGGCTGGTATAAATGAAGTGTTAGTGGCACCACCTGTATTGGGATTGTTTTGTGCACTGCCGCCATAGTTGTGATTCATCACAATATCAGCATAAACCTTTAACCCGGAATTGTGCGCTGCACTGATGCAGGCAAGCAATTCCGCTTTGGAACCAAAGCGCGTTTCAGTAGTGCCCATCTGGTTGTAATCCCCGAAGTCGAAGTAGTCAAACGGGTCATAACCCATGGAGTAACCACCACTGGCCCCCTTACTGGCTGGCGGAAGCCAGATAGCCGTAACACCGGCAGTATTCCAGGAAGATACTTTGCTCTGTATAGTTTGCCACCATGTACCCCCCATGGGTACGTCCCAGTAAAATGCTTGCATCAGTACCTCTTTACCTGCAATTCCGCCGGAGGCGAGTGGCTGAATGGATGCAACAGCAAGAGCAGAAGCTGAGCCGGTTAAAGCCGGGTCAGTAGCAAGTGGTTTGTCTTTGGCACACGCTGCCAGCAGCGTAATCAGCACAATCCAGCAAAATCTCCGTCCGCTTAATGAGATAGCAGCCAGCGTCTTTCTGTACGCCCGTTGCTCACTTAGATGATTTCTCATAGATAATTTAATAAATTTAAGTATATAAATAAAAATTGGTTATAAATTGGCATCAGGCGGAGCAGCACGGGCAGCTTCTAAAAGATTAAAGTGCTACTGTTCAGTAATTCGGTTTTCAGGGCCTGCTTTTGATATTAGACCCCGAAAAAGTCAAATTTACTTGTGTTATTCCTCGTCACAAGAAGACGGTGGCTGAGGCTTCAAAAATTTAAACTAAATTTAAATTAACAAACATAACATTGCACGTTTAAGAGGCATTCAGGGTAATCTTTTGTTCTCAGAGTTCAAAAGAATTGAAATATAATTATACCTGTGTTGCAGGAATAGCGGACCTTTGAATTGTTACCGCCGGTATAACAGAGTGATTGCTGATAAATTATCTGCGGCTGTTTAAGTTAGACCACATATAAAAATATTCAAGATTATTTCACTGCGTAAGCGATAGAATTATTACTGCAGCTGATGGAATCTATATAGTTTACAATACTTATACCTGGCCTGCTATTACCGGCCTTGGAAATTGCCGTTACTCCCACTTATTATGTACCACTGCAACATCCTTGTAAACCAGCGCTTCGTCAACGTATGGCTACCCGGCTGTATAAATTTGTTAGCCTCCCGAGGCTTGGTAACGCTTAATCGCCCGGAGATGAATACCGTGATCTGTAACCATTAACCACATGAACGCTATTGATGAATGCAATTGGCTTATTGTGTTTTGCCAAAGATAAGCGGCTAAAGTGGTTACAAATTAACGCAACAGGTTTCGTATGCAAAAACAGGGATCGCCCGCAGTTACAACTTCTTCGAAGATATAATGAGTAGTACACTGTACCGGAATGAAGCATAAAGGCTTGTTATCTTCCTGAACTTGGTGGCCAAAGCCCAAAATCCTTACTTCGTACGCTATGAACCGAAATTAACATAGACCTATGCCATTGATGCCTTAAGCAAATATGTGGGCTACGCCTGCATCCGTGATCTTAGCTGGTTTGAAATTAACGGGATTTGAAAATCGTCTGCCGTTAGAAAACCTGAGTTTCCATTTGCAATGGTATCAAATAACTCCAAAAGTAAAGCCCCCTGATGAGCAGGGAGCCTTTACTAACCAATTATAAACTTAAACTATGAGAGGAGATTTGTATTCTTACTGTATAATATATAAATGGCACTATCTGCTGTAATATAGAAATTTATAAGCTCCTATTTACTGTACGTTACCTCACTTTACACGCACTGCAAATCCGCCTCCAGGTGCCACATACTGCTTCAAAACCGTTTTTGAATTTACTTTCATCTTCCGGATGATGTAGCTCTGCGGCTTCTTATCATAGCTGGCATCTTTTCCGTCAGCATAAATGGTGGCTTCATAAATTTTCCCTTTAGGCAGGTAGTTGAACGTTACAGTGGCATACCGCGCATTTTGGTTGGTAATGCTTCCAATATACCATTCGTTCTTACCCTTGGCTTTGCGGGCCAGGGTAATGTATTCACCCGGTTCGGCTTCCAGCGCATAGCTTTCATCCCAGTCTATGGCAACATCCTTGATGAACTGAAAGGCGTCTGAAAACTTGTTATACGTTTCCGGCAAATCAGCCGCCATTTGCAGCGGACTGTACATGGTAACATACAGCGCCAGTTGCTTCGCCAGCGTGGTATGCACAAAAGAGGTATTAGATGGGTTATAAGCACTCACCCGGGTTTCAAAAATGCCGGGGGTATAGTCCATAGGGCCGCCAATCAGGCGGGTAAAGGGCAGAATGGTAGTGTGGGCCGGTGTATTGCCGCCGAAAGCCTCATACTCGGTGCCCCGCGCTGCCTCGTTGCCAATCAGGTTAGGATAGGTACGGGCCAGGCCAGTGGGGCGGATGGCTTCGTGGGCGTTCACCATAATTTTATAATCAGCTGCCTTTTTAACAGTATACAGGTAATGGTCTACCAGCCACTGCCCGTAATGGTGCTCGCCGCGCGGAATAATTTGCCCTACATAGCCGCTTTTTACAGCATTGTAGCCATTTTCTACCATAAATTTATAGGCGGTATCTAAATGCCGCTCATAGTTGCGCACCGATCCCGATGTTTCATGGTGCATAATGATCTTTACCCCTTTTGAGGCGGCATAGCGGTGCAGTTCTTTCACATCAAAATCGGGATAAGGGGTTACAAAATCAAATACATAATCTTTGGTTTTACCAAACCAGTCTTCCCAGCCCTGGTTCCAGCCTTCTACCAGTACGGCATCAAAGCCGTTCTGTGCAGCAAAGTCAATATATTTCTTTACGTTGGCCGTATTGGCGCCATGCTTGCCGTTGGGCGCCAGCTTTGAGTAATCGGTAACGCCCAACTGCACATTCTCAATATCAGTATAAGCCCAGGTACTTTTGCCGGTAATCATCTCCCACCAAACGCCCACGTATTTTACCGGCTTAATCCAGGATACATCTTTGAATTGAGTTGGCTCATTCAGGTTGTATACCAGTTTAGAGAGCAACACATCGCCGGCTTTATCGCTTACAATAACGGTGCGCCAAGGCGTTTGCGTAGGCGCCTGCAGGTAGCCCTTGTCGCCAATGGCATCCGGGGTTAGAAAGGATTCCAGCACAAAATCCTTATCATTCAAATTGAGCGACATACAGGAATAATTCACCAGGGCCGCTTCATGGATGTTAATGTACAGCCCGTCTTTACTTTTCATCATCAGCGGGGTTTGTAATCCTGTAGGCGAGAATGTGGTCTGGCTCACATTCGGCGTTATGGCAGCCTTCATCTTTCCTCTAACCTCTGATAGATCTGATACTACGGTTTCATACTCCTGCGTATCAAAATCGCCGGGCAGCCAAAAGGCTTTATGATCACCGGCCAGGGCAAATTGGGTATGTTCTTCTTTGATGATGAAATAATTCAGATTAGGTTGCGACGGGAATTCGTAGCGAAAGCCCAGCCCATCATTAAACAGCCGGAAACGGATACGGATGTAACGATCTTTTACCGCTTTCTGGCTTAGTGTAACCAGCAATTCATTATAATGGTTACGGATAGTTTTCTGCTCACCCCAAACAGGGCTCCAGCTTTCGTCAAAGCTGCTTTGTTCGGTCTTGGCTAAGGTAAACCCATTCATGAATGAGGGCACATCTTTAGTTTCCAGCCCTAATTTGCTTGGTTTTATGACCGGCCGCTGTTTATAATTTAGCTGATAGGTGGGTACACCATTGGCCGTAAGCGCAAACTTAAGCACCAGGTTTTTATCGGGCGAAGTGAGCTGCTGGGCCTTGGCCGTTATAACCAGCAATAGGATGCTGGAACAAAACAGTATTTTTTTCATCATGCGTTTAATGTGCTGATTAAGCTAAAGGCCGCAACTGTTTTTACATAGTTACGGCCTTATCGCTTTTCTTAATCAACGTAACTTAATCAACTTATTGGGATAATTTTTGGTTGCTGTATAAATGATATTCGCCGGGGGCAAGGGCAATGGTGTAAGGCAGTGTACTTACCGTAATGCTGGTACCAGTAAGGTTATCATACCAGGTACCGGTTGCCGGAAAGCTGATGTTAGCCGTTTGGGTAATTACATCAAAGTTACCTACCAACTGCACATTTACCCCGTCGTTGCCTTTAAGCTGGATGGTTTTAACCGCACCTGCCAAACTATAAGTAAAGCTGGTGGTATTAAAAACCGTATTCTTTATTTTCATTTTAATCAGCTGCGCGTAGGTGTTGTACAGCTGTTTGCGGTTGGCATCGTTTTTATAGCTCCACAGAATAGGCTTATTACCCGTGCGGCCGTTTTGGTCGATGTTGATATCATAGCCCAGTTCGCCAAACTGCCATAACATTTTTGGGCCGGGCGTTGCCATCAGGAAGGCAGCTGCCATGCCGTCGCGCTTCAGGCCGGTAGCCAGATTTTTAACGCTGTAGCTACCCGAGCTGTTGCCGTACTGGCCGTTTTTATATTGCAGGCGTTCCTCGTCATGGCTCTCAATGTAACTTACCAGATTGTAAGGCTGAGTGGAATTATGGGTATCATAGAACAACCGCGACAAATCCCACGAGCCGCCGCTATCATTGTAACTCATGGTAGCCTGGTTGGCATTAAAGTTCAGGTTGTTCCATAGCATCATCCCCTGGGCGGCCAGTTCGGCCTCTTCCTGGTCGGCAGCAAAGTGCTCCAGAATTACGTAAAAGTTGGGGTCAAGGCTTTTGATATAATTATTGTAGTCTTTCCAGATAGCAATACGGCTGGCATCATAGGCGCCCCAGCTGCTTACATCATTTCCGCTGTTCTTTTGCGTAAAGCCTTTAGATAGATCAAACCTAAAACCATCCACCTTGTATTCCTGCATCCAGAACTTCATTACGTTCTTGGCGAAATACTTGGTAGCCGCGCTTTCATGGTTAAAATCATACCCTACATTGTAAGGGTGGGTAGCATCCTGATTAAACCACGGACTATTGGCAGCCGGTTTGTTGATTGCCGAATTAAAGTACAACTGCACCATAGGCGATTGCCCGAAAGAATGGTTCAGCACCATATCCTGAATGACGGCCATACCACGCGAGTGGCATTCATCAATAAAGGCTTTCAATGCGTTCTTGGTGCCATAGTATTTATCAGGCGCAAAATAGAAAGACGGGTTATAGCCCCATGATTCATTGCCTTCAAACTCATTAACCGGCATTAGCTCAATAGCATTTACCCCCAGATTGCTCAGGTAACTTAAAGTATCCTTCAGCGTTTGATAATTGTGCGCCTGTATAAAATCGCGCAGGTGCAGTTCGTAAACTACCAGTTTACTCTTGTCGGGCCGGGTGAAAGAGGTATTCTTCCAGGTGTAAGCTGCCGGATTGGCCTGCATGGTACTTACTATACCCGTAGTTTTGCCGGTAGGATAAACGGGCAGGTTAGGATAAGTATCGCTGCTGATGTAGCTATCATTAGCAGGATCGAGCACCAGCTGGGTATAAGGGTCAGCCACTTTCAGCGTGTTATCCACATAGTATTGATAACTGTAAGTTTTGGCGGCATCCAGGTTATCTACCTGTACCCACCAGCGGCTGCCGTCCGAAGTTTTCTTCATGGCGGCAGGTTGCCAGTTATTAAAATCGCCAATTACGCTTACCGAAGCTTTGTTGGGTGCGTACAGGTTAAATATGGCTGAAGTACCATTGTTTAAAAATGTTACCCCATCACCAGCGCCCGATGGTATTTCGGTACTTACTGCCGGCGGGTTAACGGTACCGCCACCGTTACCGCCCTGGTTATTGATACTGTCTTTTTTGCAGGCAGTAAAGCACAAAGCTAAACTGAGGCATAAAAGGCTGATAGTTTTGTTTATCATTACAGATATATAGTTATGTACTGTTTAACAAATTGCCTAAAGCAGGAAAAAGGTATCAAACTGACACCTTTTTCCTAACTCCCGGTTACTGTTAATTTTTTACCAGCGTATAAGTGTTAGCTGTTGGGTTAAGCGTAACCCGGTAGCTATCTCCGGCTGCTGCAGTTTTGGGTATAATGATATTATCGCCACCTTGCGAAACCTTGCCGTTGCTGCCGCCCAAATTCACATCCCATTTGTTATTGAACCTGAATTTCATAGCTTTAGTACCGTCACTTACCATTGTTACCGTTAAATACCAGGTGCTGTTGGTTTTATCAAAAAACATGTTTGTATCCTTATCCCAGCTACCTGGAGTAGCATCACCTATAACACTCCACTGCGGTGTATAAACGATGGTGTTTTTGTTAATGTCTGCTTCCAGTAAAAAACCGCCCGCCGCCGGGGCCATCAAATTATCGCCCGAGGTGCTGAGGGTACCCGCTGATGATCCTTTGCCGTAAGCAGTAGCTGTATTCCAGCTTTTGGTATTGGTCAGTTTAAAATTTAAATCGGAACCGGTAAAATTAATAATACCGCTATACTTATCGTCTGCATTAGGTGAGGCAAGACTGTCTGCCTTATCAGGCGACCAGCCCTGGTAAGCGCCGGGTACATATAAATAGGCAGTGGCCGAAAATGGCGTTACCGTTATGGTTACCGGCGCAGAATAGGTTACCACGTTTTTTGACAGCGTATTGGCCATTCTTACCTGTATCTGCCCGGCCTGGCCTGCTGTTAAATTAAATGCCTTTGTAGTAAGCAGCAGATTATTCAATTCAGTAGTAGTAAACGCACGCTTGGTTACACCGGCAGGCAATGTAAATACCACAGGAGCGGCCCATTTATCTGCAGCCACATCCATCTGTATAGCGTTTTCAGATACCGGATTATAGTTATAGTCAGGCGTGGTGATGGAAAACATGATGCTGGTATCTGCCTTATTCAGTTTTGCCCTATTGAGCACCAGGGTATTGGTTGATGCCGTAATGGCGCCGGCAGTACCGGTATTGGCTACCAGCTTATTTTCATCTTTTTTACAGGAAGAAAAAACTGCTATTGCACCGGCCAGGCAGGTAGCCAGGCATTGGGTAAAAAATCTTTTCATCTTTATTTATGTTTAATCAGGATTAATTACTTTTTAATAACCTGTGTTTTGTTTCAGGTTAGGATTTACATTCAAATCGGTAGTAGGCAGTGGGTAAACATTACGGTAAGCGGCCACGCCGGTGCCATTTTTTACGCCGCCTTTAAACGGCCATAAATAGCTGGCATCGGTAAACCTGCCGTATCGAACCAAATCTGTACGGCGGAAACCCTCCCAGTACAATTCGCGGCCACGCTCACTCAAAACAAAATCGGTAGTAAGGCTGGCAGCCGAGATATTACCGCTGGTATTGCCATAAGCGCGGGTACGCAGTGCGTTGATATAATTAAGGGCTGTATTTACATCACCTCCTGTACCGCCTCTCAGTACAGCTTCGGCGTAAATCAGGTACATTTCGGGTAAGCGGAACAGCGGAACGTCCACATCTGCATAATCCAAGCTTGACCCACGTACGCCGCTGCTATTTACATTTCTGAACTTGGTTACCGCATAACCGTCATTAAACACACTGATGTCGTTAATTTCCAGATTCTGCCCCTGCGTCCAGAACTCAGCCCGTTTATCAGGATTGCCGTTGTTAGGAAACGACGTATTGTTATTAGCCGGGAACAGGTTAACCAATGCCTTGGTAGTTCTCAGCCCGGCCCAGCCGCCGGTAATGCCAAAGTCATTAGGAGACATTGAGCCGCCTACCGGCGCGTGGGTAAGAAACGTAGCGCCGCCAAAATTTTGGGTTTTGGTACCATCGTAATTAATGGTGAGGATGAACTCGTTACGGTTATTCTGGTTGTCGGCCAGCATCAGGTTGGTATAGTTGCCGGTTAAAGTATAACCTGCACCAATTACTTTTTGTGCATAGGCAATGGCATTGCTGTAATCGGGCGTACCGGTGTATATACCTGCATTCAGGTAAATACGGGCCAGTAATGCCCAGGCAGCTGCCTGATCGGCCCGGCCGTATTCATTTTGCCGTGGCGCTACCAATGTGCCTTCAATATCTTTCAGTTCGCCCACCACATACTTATACAAATCACTTCTGCTGATTTGCTGAGGCGTAAATGAGCCAATCTGGTCGGCTTCCGTGGCAAACGGCGGATTACCAAACAAATCCATCAGCACCCAGTACTGGTACGCACGCAGAAAGCGGGCCTCGTTACGGAAGTTGCGGATTTTTGTCGCATCATCGCCCGAAATGCCCCGGCTGCTCAGGTTGGCATCTGATGCCTGGCGGATAAACTCATTGGTTAATGTAATCTGGTAAAGGCTGCGGTAGTATAAGCCCCTCAGAAAGCCGTTGGATGATGACCAGTTCATGTTATGAAAATCGGGCAGGCCCACGTCATTCCAGCCCACTACGGCTTCATCAGTTGGCAGTTCCTGCGCACACCAGAGCAACCTGAAAAAATCAGAACTTCCTTCATCAACACCGGCAACATCTCCGCTGCCGGCCGGGCCGTTGTTGCCGGTTAAGGCAAACGCAGCATATACTTTAGCTGCTGCCTTTGTATAACCATCAGCTGTGCTGTACACATCAGTGGCACTCAACTGGTCGGTAGGTGAAAAAACTTTGTCTTTATTACAGGAAGTAAAAGCGCCGCCCGCCAGCAGGCCGGCAGCTAATATGAATTTAATATATTGCTTTCTCATTAGTTTACTGTTTAAATTTACATCAGCAGGTTAAAAGCTCAGGTTTAAACCCAGCACATAAGTTCTTGGACGCGGATAAAAATTATTATCGATACCCGAAGAGATTTCCGGATCGGCGCCACGGTATTTGGTAATGATAAATACGTTCTGCACATTACCTGAAATGATCAGGCTGCCGGCGCCCTTAATTATCTTTCCGAAGTTGTATCCGATATGTGCGTTATCCATCCGCAGGAAAGAAGCATTCTCAATCCAGTAATCAGAAAGCAGATCTTTATCCACATTGCCAATCAGCCCGCTTTGCAGCACTGTAGCTGAACCATTGTTGATCGCCCCAATAGGATTTATTATATAATTCTGTATACCGGTATAAGAAGCTATATTGTTATAAATATAGTTACCTAAACTTGCCCTGGCCACAAAACCGGCGTTCCATTTCTTGTAGTTTACATCGCTGCTAAAACCCATAAAAACTTTGGGATTAGGGTTTTTATTGATGTACAAATCGTTTTCGTTAACTATACCATCGGCATTGCGGTCGGCAAAAACGCCATCAAGCGGTTTGCCATCCGGGCCATACACTTGCTGATAAGTATAGTAGGAAAATTTAGGGCTGCCTACAGCATTAACCTGAACTGTAGTACCTGTGCCACCTGATACACCACCGGTTAGCAAGCCGGATGATGAGGTACCTGCAATAGCACTCAGGTTAGTGATTTCATTCTTGTTATAATTCACGTTGAAATTAGCAGTCCAGCTTACATCGCTTTTCTTAATAATCTGGGCGTTAATGTTCATTTCAATGCCCTTATCCTGCATGTTGCCTATGTTACCCACAATTACGTTACTAAAGTTAGTAAGGGCAGGCTGCGAAATACTGGCCAGTAACCGGCTGGTTTTCCGGTAGTAAACATCTACGCTACCAGTGATGCGGTCATTCAGGAAACCAAAGTCGACAGCAGCATTGCTGGTGGCCGAAGTTTCCCAGGTACGGCCGGGATAATAAGCGTTAGGCCGGTTCAGGTAATAAAACTGATTGCCCAACTGGTACTGTGCTGTGGCGGTACTTACGGCGTAGTTACCTAAATAGTCATAATTGCCTATACCGTATTGATTACCGGTTTTACCATATTCTAACCGGAGTTTCAAGTTTGATACCACAGTACTGTTTTTCAGGAACTCTTCCTGATTAATACGCCATGCAAATGCGCCTGAGGGGAATACTCCGCTGCGGTCTTCTGGTGCAAATTTGGTTGAGTAATCATTACGGATGGTACCGGTCAGGATATACTTGTCATGGTACACAAAATTAACACGGCCGTAGAACGAAGTAAGCAAATAACGCTCGGTCCCCAGCGGAAAAGTTGGATTTGACTGCGGGTTCAACACGCCCGACGAAGAGAAAGAAGGGTTGTTGTAGTTTAGCGTTTTAAAGTCCTGTATCGAATAACCACCTACTGCATCCAAATGGCTGCTGATACCTTTGAAGTCCTTATTGTAGCTCAGGAAACCTTCAAACAGTTTATTTTCATTCGTTTGCTTATAAGTATGGTAGTAACCGTTGTAATTTACATTATTGAAAGTAAATGTATTCTGACTGATAGCTGCATAGTCAGGGACAGACTGTGAGCCTAAGCCTCTTGATCCATCATAGGCAATGTTCACATTGGCGTGCAGGTCAGGAAAGAAATGCAGACGGTAATCCAAGCCTAAACTTGCAATAGCCCGGTACACATTGCTATGGTCGTCACGCAGTTCAAGTACGGCCAGCGGATTACGCGGCACATTTTGCTTTAAGCCGGTGGCTGATTGCGGATCCAGGTATTCATAATAACCACCAAACTTGGTATCGTCACCTGAATATACCGGTACGGTTGGGTTAAAGCTTACAGCACTGCCAATAGCGCCCTGATCAGCAAAACGCTGCTTTACTTCGGTTCCCTTAACATTGAAGTTAACCTTCAAGTGGTCATTGAACAATGAAGGCGACAAGTTAAGGCTACCAGTGTAACGCTCTAAATCCGAAGTTTTCAGGATACCGTTCTGCTTGGTATAACCTACCGAAACCCGGTAAGGCAGTTTACCGGCAGAACCAGAAACACTTAAATTGTTATCAGTGCTTATTGAGGTCTGATATATTTCTTTCTGCCAATTTGTATTAGCAGCACCTAACTGACTTTTGTATTGCCCATTCGATGTTTTATCATTGGCGTTTACATAAGTGCGAAACTCATCAGGCGTTAATACCGGGTATTCTTTAGTTAACTTCGATACCGAAAACTGTGTACTGAAATTAATCTGAGGTTTGCCGCTCTGGCCTTTCTTGGTGGTAATTAGAATTACACCGTTTGAAGCGCGGTTACCATAAATAGCGGCTGCTGATGCATCTTTCAATATGGTGAACGATTCAATGTCATTAGGGTTAATGGTATTCAGCGGGTTGGCTGCCCCGGCAATACCGTCATTGCTTACCGGTACCCCGTCAATCACGATAAGCGGATCGTTGCTGCCGTATACCGAAGCGCCGCCCCGTATACGGATAGTGCTGCCTGCACCCGGCGCGCCACCGTTTGAAATTACCGACACGCCTGCTACCTTACCGGCAATCAACTGCTCCGGCGTGGTAATCAAACCCTTTTGAAAGTCCTTTGAAGTTACCGTAGCCACCGAGCCGGTTACATCCTGGCGCTTGGCAGAGCCGTAACCAATTACCACAATCTCATTTAAAGATTGTGACTGGGCCTGCAGCAGAAAATCAAGCGAGGTGGTTTCCCCGGCTTTTATAGTTACTTGTTTTGATAGTGGTAAGTAACCTATAAACTGCGCTAACAGTGTATAAGTGCCGGGCTGTAAATTAATTTTATAGTTACCGTTCACATCGGCTGCCGTGCCCTGGCTTGTTCCGGTTATACGCACGGTTGCACCCGGCAGTTCCAGGCGCTTATCATCCAGTATTTTTCCAGTAAGGGTTCCGGTCTGTGCAAAGGCAGCAGCCGAAAACGCCAGGCAAATAAGGAGAAGCAGATAGTTTTTTGAATAAAGATTCCTCATTTAATTAATAGGCTTTGTTGGTTTTTGAATTAGTGCTGTTTCTTGACTTTTATTGACTTTTATGATTACTTTTTAGACATAGAAGAGATTCTTCAAGCTGTTTATTAACTCAATTGGTATACTTATCAGCGGTAATTTTTCTCTTATGACCAGCCGGCACTTGTATTTGCTGATCTGCATTTTCAGAAATTATTCCATCAATACAGTTGCTTTACAGCCGCAGTTTTATTATTTAAAATTGGTTTATAATGGTATATCATTGGCAGGCTAAGAAGCAATTATTGCGTTTTCCAAGCCTGCTTTTATTAATTGGTTGAACAAAGAAATGATAGCGCCGGGCGGCATCCTAATTGTTTAAATTAAAATACTGTTGTTTAAAAAAATATATGCCTATGTTGTTGATTTTCAATAACTATTTGTTTGTACACCGGCTTTTTATTTAAAGTTATTTTAACCATAAAATCACATAACTCCCTTTATATTATGGCTGGAACAATACATAAGCAGTAGTTGCAGGTATATTTATTTCACCTGATTTTATTGTTCTGATGCCTTTTTGATTAATAGTGTTTTCGCTGGCAGCCAGCTTCCATTCTCCCCCGGGCAAACGCAGTTTTTTGGCAGAGGTACTGCCATTGAGCAACACAATGATATTCTTCCAGTAATCATTATTAGCATGGTTCTTTAACTGGTAACTAATAAGCAGTGGATCCGGCGTTGGCATAAATTCCAGGTGCTGTTGTATCATTGCTGCAGACGGCATACGAAATGCAGGGTGGTTTTTGCGTAATGCTATCAGGCTTTTATAGTAATTGAATACCGAATGAAATTTTTCCTTGCGGCTCCAGTCCAGTTGGTTGATGGAGTCGGGCGACTGGTAAGAATTGGCTACTCCTTGCTTAGTACGCAGCATTTCTTCACCGGCATGCAGAAAAGGCACACCCTGAGAGGTGAGCACTACCGCGTTGGCCAGTTTGTCCATCTTTATAATGTCCTCCGCAGAGGCATCAGGATTGGCTATTTTCAACCGGTCAAACAGGGTATTATCATCATGGCAGGAGGCATAATTGATAGCCTGACAAGGCTCTGCAGCCCACGGCGCTTTTGAGTAGTTTACCAGTTTATAATTCACCTGCGGGTGTTGCGTTGACGCCACAATGCCAAATTTTACACTTTCGGCAGTACCTGCTGCGCCGCTTACAAAGCCTTTTACCTTCACATCACTGAACGGGCCGCGCAAGCCATCTCTTATATCATCGCTAAATGCGGCTATTTGGTGCAGTTTGAAGGTGTTCCTTTTCACTGCCCTCAATTCCTCAGGCAGCGGACTTGTACCGGCAGTCCAGCCTTCACCATAGATAAATATTGTGGGATCAATTTTGTGCAGCGTATCGCTTATGGCGTTCATAGTAGTTATATCATGTACCCCCATTAAATCAAACCGAAAGCCATCCACATGATATTCCTTTGCCCAGTACACTACAGATTCTATCATAAATTTGCGCATCATAGCCTGTTCTGATGCAGTTTCATTGCCACATCCGGTAGCATCAGAATAGCTGCCGTCCGGTTTGTGCCGGTAAAAGTAACCGGGAGCAAACTGTGTAAAGTTGGCATGAACGGCATCACTGGTATGGTTATATACTACATCCATTATCACACGTAAACCATCGCTATGCAAAGCTTTTACCATCTGCTTAAATTCGCGGATACGTACATTGCCATCATAAGCATTTGTAGCATAGCTGCCTTCCGGTACATTATAGTTCAACGGGTCATAACCCCAGTTATATTTGGGGAGAGTACTGGTTTCATCAATAGAATTAAAGTCGAAAGATGGTAATAAATGAACATGTGTAACCCCCAGTTGCTTAATATGATCCAGGCCTGTTACATTACCGCCGGGGCTCTTGGTACCGGTTTCAGTTAATCCTAAAAACTTACCTTTATGATATATACCTGAATTTAAAGCTGCAGATAAGTCTCTGATATGCAGTTCATAAATGATAATATCGGTAAAGTTTTTTAACGCCGGCTTTTGGTCAGCGGCCCAGCCTGCGGGGTTAGTAGCCGCCATATCTACAATCATGCCCCGGTGCCCGTTGATGCCTGCTGCCTTTGCATAAATATCAGGAGCTTCGTTAAGCCATGTATTACCCTTTTTTACTTGAAAAGTATAGTATTTGTTCTTTAGCTCTCCCCTTACCAGCGTTTGCCATGTACCATAGGCAGATCTATTCAAGTCAATTGTATGAGTAGCTGTACCGCCTTGTCCTTTAGTATATAATCTCAATACAACGGCCTCGGCCTCCGGCGCCCAAATTTTAAAATGGGTTTGTGCAGGCTGGTATAGTACTCCCAAATCATGGCCGGCGTAATACACGTCTTTATCAATTCCTTTTCCGCCAGGCAAACAGGTAAAAGACGTTAATGCAGCAACAACCACTGTGCTAAGCGCAAAAGCGAAAAAAAAACGATTCATTTAAAGTAAATATGGGCTATATTGGTTTAATATGAACTGAACGGAGCACATTTGCTTCATCATATTGCACCTCAGAAATATTTACTCGCACTGTGTGATACGATAAAGATAATTAGAGGCAACTGGTATTTCAGTTCGTTACAAAATTATCCAGTTTATGCAATAGCATACCCCAAAGAGCAGTAAGCCAGCCCTTTTTTAAATAAAATTTATTTTTTTGCAGGATAAACCGCTACTATATAATTTCTAAATATTTGAATATCAGTAAAATATAATTATTTACAATTTACCGGGGACTGTAGAAATTTAAATAGGAATTATGTATGACCGATTATGCATAGCAGTTAAATAATTTTGAACCGTTAACTTGGCAACATCCAATATCCGATCGATCAACGAACCGGAAGTGAAGTATATCAAAAATTTTGAGCCGAAAAGTACACTATAGCTTTGGTAGCCCTATACTTTGTTAAATAAAACCCAGGCATTTAACCTGTGTTAATAAACACCGGTTATTATTATCTATTTTTATTAAAAAAATGCGGTTGATGCGCGCCTTTACAGTTATAGGTTTATTATTATTTTTTCATGCCGGTTTATTAGCAGCCGACAGAAATGATACTTTGATTAACCGGCTGATTACTGAGCTTGGCAACAAAGGCAGATATGACCGGCAAAAAGAGCAAAAAATTAATACGTTACGCTCGTCGCTTCAACTTTTGCAACCAGGCAATATTGCAGAGCAATTTAATGTAAACAGTAAGTTATATTATGAATACCGCTCCTATCAGTATGATTCTGCCTATGTTTATGCTGATCGGCTACGAACATTAAGCCTGAAAGCTAATGACCCAAGCAAGCAGGAAGAAAGTAAAGTGCAGATGGCATTTGTCCTGTTATCATCAGGTAAATACAAAGAGGCTTTTACCCTTTTAGAAGCCGTAAAACGCAATGTGTTAAGTTATGCTGCCAAGCTTGACTATTATTCAGTAATGAGCCGTGCTTATTTTGATCTGGCAGATTACGATAATGATAAAACTTATTCAACATCTTACAGGGCAAGGGGTAATTCCTATATAGATTCTTCTCTATTACTCAGTAAGCCTGATTCCTATAGCCAGTTATTGCTCATTGGCTATAAGAATTACCGGCTTAAAAACTACCGGGCCGCCATTGCCCGGTTTCTGCATGTTTCAAAGTTATATCATGCCGATGTACACGAAAATGCAATAATTGCCTCTTTGCTAAGTGAGGCATATGCCAAGATAAAGGCGCCTGAACAAACTGAAGAGTACCTGATAAAGGCAGCCATAGGTGACCTGCAAACAGCAACCAAAGAAACTCAGGCATTATTCAAGCTGGCGGAACTTACTTCTAAAAAAGGTGATATCAACCATGCTTACCTGTTTATTCAGGAGGCATTAAAAGATGCAGAATTTTACGGGGCCCGGCAACGGCAGGTTCAAATCAGTTCAGTTCTGCCATTGCTTAGTGCGCAAAAGGTGGATTTTTTGGAAAGGCAGCGGCAACGCTTTATCATCTATCTCTGCTCCACTTTAGGCCTAACCTTGCTGGTTGTAATAGCTTCCATCTTACTGTATAAACAACTGCGCCAGCGCAGGGCCAAAGAACGCATTATTGAACAAAACAACGCAAAGCTGCACCAAGTGAACAGCCAGCTGAAAGAAGTGAACAAACTGGTAGTTCAGGCTAACCAAAAGTTTGCTGAAGACGCACACATCAAGGAAGAATATATAGGTAACTTTTTTCACATAATTTCTGAATATATTCTTAAGCTCGAAAAGCTAAAGACTTCTATAGAGGCCAAGATAGTGCAAAACAAATTGGAGCAGATTATGCCGCTGGTTAACAGTGTTTCTATCCACAAAGAACGGAATGCGCTATATAATACCTTTGACAGCGTATTCCTGAAAATTTTTCCAAACTTTATAACGGCTTTTAACAGCCTGTTTAAAAAGGAAGATCAGATTTCGCCTAAAGATCATGAAATGCTGACAACTGACCTCCGGATATTTGCGCTGATCCGTTTAGGTATTGATGACAATGAGAGCATTGCGCGCATTCTGCAATACACCACCAAAACTGTGTATGTATATAAAATGCGGCTTAAAGCAAAATCCATTTACCCTTCAGACGAATTTGACCGCCGCCTGATGAGCATACAGGCTGTAGAGAACCCGCAGGAAATTGCTACCAATAGTGGCTGACAGAGCAGCTTCACCACCAGGCAAGAAAAAAATCTTTCAGTTGATCTGAAGCTAACGCCACTTGCACGACCCTTAAGCAAAATATCATCTTAGGCTAACTTCATCCCTGAGGCTTCAGGCAATAGAAAGTGCTTTTCTCCTGATTGCTTAAATCGTCGAGTCAATACCAGCCGTATCTTTTGTTTTTATTTGTTTTTCTACGGGTGCAGCTGCCATCTTATTAAACAGGCGTAACGGAAATAACCATCTGAAAAAGAAAGCAACCTTAGCCTGTGGTGTTGCCGGGTACCGGAGTTTAAAAGTATTGTCAGTGGCAGCTTTATATGCAGTTTTAGCGACCACATCCGGCGTTGGCGCGTTTTTATAGCTGGCCAATGTATTGTGCTGTACCTTTTTTGCGTAGTTGTCATAATCCGGATTAGATACAAAGGATATGTTTTCTGTAAACTCGCTTTTTACAGTGCCAGGTTCAATATTTTTGATCCTGATATTAAAGGGCTTCAGTTCAAACTGCAAGGCTTCCATAAAGCCTTCCAACGCCCATTTTGTACTATTATAAATGCTATACAACGGAAAGGTTAAAATACCACCTGATGATGTTGTGTTTAAAATTATTCCTTTCTTCTTGCTGCGAAAATGAGGCAAAAAAGCGCGGGTGACATTCATCGCACCAAACAAGTTGGTTTCAAATTGCTTTCGCACCTGTTCATCCGTGGTTGCTTCAAAAGCACCGGCAAGGGCATAGCCGGCATTATTATACAACACATCAACATCCGGAAACTTTTGCAACATTTGGCCTACTGCGTTTTTTATACTTTCCGTGTTTGTAACGTCAAGTTTAAAAGTAACGATAGAAGGATAATCAGCAAAGCCACTAATACCGTCTGTATTCCGCATGGTTGCGGCCACATTCCATCCTTTTTGAGCAAAATAGATTGCGGTTGCCTTTCCTATGCCGGATGAAGCACCTGTAATAACTATTGTTTTCTTTGCCATTTTTTTTTATTTGAATGTAAAGTTAGATGTTGTGCTGCTTTCAAAAAAAGACATTTGTCCGAAAATAAAAAAGTGAAGTTTAGACCCGGAACTCCCTTCGTAATCTGCTTAAGTGCCGTGGGGTAATGCCCAACATGGATGCAGTGTACATAACAGGAACCTGTTCTATAAAACGGATTTGATATTTTGACATCCATTCAAAACGCTCTTCCGCTGATTTCTGTATCAAACTGAAAACACGGTCTTCAATAGTAATATAGTTGTATTCCAATGCCTTGACATAAAAGTTTTTAAAGCTTCGGTTTTCTTCGATTAAAGCGTTAAACGCTGTTCTGTCAAAAACAACCAATTCGCAATCCGTAATGGCTTGCAGGTTTTCAATGCTTGGGCTTTGGGATATGAAACTTCGTAAAGAAGTTACAAAGTCATACGGAAAAGATACCCAACGGGTAACTTCATTGTCTTTTGTTGAATAAAAGTGCCGTATCATTCCTGAATTCAGGAACCCGATTTCTGTACACACTTTTCCTTGTTTCAGAAAATAGTCATTCCGTTTGAGTTTGGTAATGAAAAAATGTTCCGAAATCTCTTCCATGTCCTCATCACTTACCGGACAAAAGTTTCTGATCGCATTAATAATGTTATACAAAGCGGGTATGTCCATCTTTAATTGCAAAGGCTCTGGTTCACTTTTAGGCGCCTTTCATACCAATGTACGCTAATCTCTTTTATACGTCTCCAGTAAACCCAATTGCTGTTTTATCAGCTTAAATTTATTGCTTAACAACTAAACAAAATTTTAGCTGTTAAACATTTCATCGTCAGGTACGCTTGCGCCAAACCCTATATTATAGGTGGTGTTTATTTATTTTCAGCCAATTCCTTCAATTTTCTGTTCATTCCTTCGAAGCCCGTTGCGGTATTATTTTCAAGCTGCTTTCTGAACAGGGGTACCAGTATCCCGCTGAATTTTTCACTTTGCCGGAAAGTGGTAGTGCCGTTGTGGTTGTCTATTAGTTCGAACTTGTGCTCCCCGTCAAAAATATTAGGTAGCAATAGCCGCCCCAGCCAACTTAGCTCTTTGGCCGGCTGCACTGTCAAAACTTTGGGTTTGAAAGTGGTGCCTTTCGCTGCAGATTGCATAATGGTAACCGTAAGCTTGTTCCCTACTTCTACTTTGCCTTCTACTGATTTTATGAACGGATTCCAGGCCGGGTAGCTTTCAAAATTAGTTAAGACGGTCCAAACTTTTTCCGGTGTTGCACTAATCAGTACTTCTTTTTTAATTTCCATTATTTTGTTTTATTTTGTTTTAGAATTGCCTCTAAAGACCAGTATGGAATGGCCCGGCAATTCTTGCAAAAGCCAGGATACCATAACCTAACTTTATTATCTTGCCGTTTGGCTTTATGTTATTGCGCTTTGTATCAATTTAAAGCTGGCCTTTGAAAGTTCCCGGAAACCGCTGATAATACAAAAGCGCCAGCTTTTTTATAAAAGAGAGCTGCTCCAGTACAAGGCGAATTTCTGCTTCCGTTATTTTTTAAATACTACAGCCCAACAATATGGATTAAAGTTTTCGGCCGCATCAGGTTAATAAGGTTCTTCACCGGTTACTTGCCCGAGTGCGGTTAATTTTTGCAATGGGTTACCAGCCTCATAGCCATCCTTTGCTGAGTAAAATACAATCCACCCTCTTTTTGAAGGTTTACCCATCAAATCTTTCCGTTCGTGGCCAGCCTGTGCAAAGCCGTCCGCAACGCCTTTCAGCACATGGTCGCAGCTTTGCGGCAATAAGAAAGCACTTAGTCGTTGCTGCCATCCGTCCAGATAGTGCCATAGGTTACTGGCCTGAACTCTATGGCAAGGCCTGCTGCCGTTTTTAAGTGTTCCTTTACTTCCGGAGCGGCAAGCACTTTCTGATAATCCTCCACCGATGCCCACTGTGCATAGTTGGTTACCGTTTTGCCGTCATCGCCCATGTGGATATTGGCAGAAATGTAGCCTTGCATTTTGCTCATCACTTTTTCACTTGCTTCTACCAGGCTGTCAAATAATTCTTTTTGCTTTGCAGGCTCTACTGTAAAAACATTAATGAGTGTGCAGATATTCTTGTTGCTGTCGATTGTTGTCATGATTGTGAGATTTTATGTGAAATATATTTTGCTGAAACTCAAGTTTTTTATTGTGGAATTATATTTTGTGGCATAGATAGCTCATACCGGCGGATGATAAACTTTCCGCCACTGTGCTCAAGGTTCCAGTTGGCCCGTATGATCTGGTTAAAGGGGCGGCTAAGCTTAGATGTTAACATCAGTATTTGAATAAAATGCAGATTTGACACAAGCAACCTGATTGCCATAAAAATGCCATACGTTTTCATTGTAACCTCATTTGCTGCTATAAAGCATTTGTACTTTTTGTAAGTGAAGGTTATTCTGCCGATACCATAGTTATTATAGTCTTACAGGGCAGATTAGCGTTGCTGTAAGGAATCTACTCAATGAGCCTTGCTATTTGTTTGATATATAAAAAAAATAGTATGCCGATAAATAAAAAATATATAAATGTATACCAAAAAAACCCCTGGAGATTTAGAAACGAGTTGGTATAAACCAACAAAATCAAACTGGCAAATACAAAAATCAGGGAAAGAGCGAAACTCTTTATCGTCATTCCCTTTATAGCGTCATAACTCTTTTGATTGGTGCGCAGGTTATTAAGGTCATACTTATTAGATGCTTCACCTAAATTATTTTTTTGAATTATTTCTTTTAGCAAGTTAATGCCCGCATTATTACGATCATAAATTTTTTCAAGTAAATGATAGTTTTCTCTGGCAATATATTCGTTTAGCGAAGTAAGGCCATTCATTTTTCTATTTAAAATAAGATCTTTCAAAAGACTTATCTCCTCATTAATGTTTTGCAGGCGAAAAGTTGAAAAAACACCAAGTAAACCGGTTAAAGTAGCTATTATTGTTGCTGCTGCAGAAAAAAGAAAATATAATATCTCAGCATTCGGCATTTTCTAATTATCAAAGGTTTAAACAAAAAACAATGATTTGCAGATGAAGTAACTAAAGTTATCCCAGTTGCAAATCATTGAAGAAATTTCATTTCGATTAAAGTGAGTAATTTAAGAAAGTTCAATTTGAACTTTCTTAAATTACTCACAAAGAAAAGCATATCGAAACGGTAGTACTATTCAAGAATTTCACCGATGAAGCCAGTTGGGCCGTTACCAAGAAGTTCCTTAGCCCGTGTTATCTTCGCGTCATTGTTATATTTTGTCAGAACCGCCTCTGCCTTTTGCCGGTCACTCCAGTGTGTATTAACCATCAAGTGATTGGGGTCGGAAACATCTTGGATTACCTCGTGCCCTAAATAACCCTCCTTTGAGGGCATATCGTTTCCAATGGCCGTTGCGAGGGGAAGCCCTTCGTTAATTGTATCGGCAGAAAATTTAAATTCAAAAAATGATTTTACGCTCATGATATTATTTGTTTAACAGTAAACTTACTAACTGATTTAAAATCTTACCATGGCAATATCATGGCTATAATTGTACAATTCAATGTTTTTTGCTTCGGAAGCCCTGAGGGCTTAAGCCTTCGTGCTTTTTAAATACTTTACAAAAATAAGCAGGGTCATCATAACCTACTACATAGGTAATCTCTTTAACGGTTAATGTAGTATGAATCAGCAATCTTTTCGCTTCCATCACAATTTCATTTTTTATCCAGTAACTTACCGGAAATCCGGTACTCTTTTTAATAGTTTCATTAAGATAATTTTGAGTGATATTCAACTTTTTTGCATATGCAGAAGGGCTTTTTAGAAACCGGAAATTTTCGGTAAGTACTCTCCTGAACTGATGGGTTATTTGTTTGGATCGTAACTTTTTTTGAACAAAACTATTTTGCTGACTATAGCCACTCGCAATAATACCCATAAATGCCTGTAAGAGTGTGTTTGTTATTTGGCTGTCAAATTTGGCGTTTATGCTGTTTCCGATTCTGTTATTGATTATGCTCAGGATTGACTGGCATTGTTTAAATAAATTTGGATGTAACATTAATGGCGTTTGTAGTCCTAATTCACCTTCAAAAATGTTTCTGAACTCCATGGATACTAACTGACTATCGATAGCCAAGTACCAACCTTGCACGCATTGATCATAAACTCGATGGCTGATCTGACCCGGGAATGCATAATATACGAGGCTTGCATTCAAACAAATTTTTTCAAAGTCAACCATAAGCATAGCACTGCCTTTTTCTAATAGTAGAAAAACATAGTGGTCGTTACGCTGGATGTTAACTTCATTGTAAGCATAAGGCATATCATCCATTTCAAATCGCATAATGTCAATTTTCAAGCCGGATCGCTCTGACAAAAGATGAATAGGTATTGACTTCACTTGCTTAATATCTCTTTTAAATTAATTTGTTGATAATGCAGATTTCAAAGGTGAAGAGCATGCAATGATATTGACATTAATATAACTGATTTGAAAAAGCCTTGCAAAATTGAAGTAACCCCAACTGAATGTACCTACAGGTTTAATTTATCTTCCTATAGCTACCCACTATCGAATAAGGTTAAAAGTACCTGGCCAAGACACCGGATTGCTTTGTTGCAATTTGTCAATCAAAATTAATTTGATACACAACTAAGAAAAATACATTTTTTGATATTTGATTTACATATTTTGACAATTTGACGCATGCTTTATAGCCGTTTTATTAGCATAGAAAGTGTTATGTGTATTTTATACCAACTACCGTAGATATCAAAAAACACATCACAAATGTCAAAATATATAAAACCGGAAAGAATATATGTTGAATATTAGCGAGCTTAAAGCCATTTTTAACCGGCGGAGATACTGCCGTATAAACATTCTGCTATGAAACTTAAGAAAAAAAAATTGTTGCCAATATTGCTATTTTTCTTAATCACAATAACTTGTGATTGTATCTCAGGCGTGGGATTCGCCCAGGCTGAGCGCAAACCGGCAAATCTTGTTATTACTAATTTTGATAAGCAAGCCAACCAGGTTATCCGTTACAGCAACGTAGGCGATGCCATTGACGCTCATGACGGCGAAATTGCTTTATTTAACGGCACTTACTATTTGTATGGCACCAGTTACGATTGCGGTTTTGAATGGCAAAATAAAAATGCAGCATTTTGTGGTTTCAAGGTTTATGCGTCAAAAGACATGCAGAACTGGACTGATAAGGGTTATCTGTTTGATGCAAGCTCAAAGATTTGGCAAAGCCGTTGCAACGGCAATACATATGGCTGCTTTCGTCCTCATGTTATCTTCAACAGCAAAACCAGATTGTATGTGTTATGGATCAATGTTTACGACAATGTATCCGGCTACAGGGTTTTTACGAGCAAATTACCGGTTGGCCCTTTTACAGAAGTTGCCGAGCCTAAAGTTGCGGTAAACTCAACCGCACCGGCCGGTAGTTTGAACAATGGAGACCACGATACCTTTGTGGATGATGACGGTACGGCTTACCTTGCCTATACCGATTGGCGTACAAATGGTTCCATTGTGATTGAAAAACTTAGCGGCGACTATTTAACTGGTACAGGAAAGGTAGCGAGAGCCGTTACTGATGGCAGCACCGAAGCCCCGGGCATGTTTAAAAGAAACGGCATTTACTATGTAGTTTACTCTGATCCCAACTGCGGTTACTGCTCAGGTACCGGCGCTTCGTACAAAACAGCTTCATCTCCGCTTGGACCGTGGTCTGCCGGTAAGAAGATCAGTGATAATTCGTGTGGCGGGCAGCCTTCATTTGTATCAACTATAAAGCTCGGCACGGGCAACATATATCTCTTCGGTAGCGACCTTTGGAACAATGCCGCAAAAAACGAAGCGCTGGCTAACTACTATTGGGCACCGCTTACCTTTAATCCGGATGGCTCGATCATCCCGATGACCTGCGATCAGCCTTTTAAAGTTACCGGCAGTAAAGTAACGCGGGCGAAAGGCGGAACGATAATAACCAACATCAAAGGTTTAAATGACATTGCCGGTACTGTTAAACGGTCGCAATCATTTATAGCCAATAAAAGCGGCATATTAACATTAATCCAGCTGCCCGTCTACAAAGCAGGCGCCGTAAATGCCGGCTTAAGTGTTGCTATTTATCGGGCAGACAACGATGGCAACCTGACAGGTGCCGCCCTGGTTAACAAAACCATTGAAGAAAAACATGTAGGTTGGTCAATTAAACGCCAAACTGTTCACCCGAAAATTAAGGTTGTTAAAGGCGGTACTTATTGCGTTGTACTGTCGTCGCCAACAACTGCGGGCGGTTATGGATATATATATCATGATGAAAAAGTAAGCAATGCCAAAATAGTGTTTGGCAAACTGCAGGGAGATAACTTTGCGAAAGAGCATGGAAAACTCCTTGACTTTGACATCATGATAAGAAAATAACTTCTATTTAAGCGAGCAGTAATACTACTTTTTGCATTTTATTTGTAATTTTTGATGGTGGGTTTGTGAGCAAAATAAATGTAACTGTTTTAGTACATTAAAATCAGTTAATGATAATGGCGCTCATCTTTGCAGGCATACCCATTTGCTATTTTGCCATCAATAATATACCTTAATGATCAATTATTACAAATATTTGCCGGCAAGCCGAGAAGACGAGAATTGGGGGCTTTGCGTTTTAAATACCGGCTGCACCCATATTGAGGCAACGGGTTTATATCCGGTAAAGAATCATCCGGCACATCATTACTTTAACTGGGCCATTGGCAGAGTATTAAATGAGTACCAGATCATATACATCACCCAGGGTAAAGGCATTTTTGAATCTGACAGCTGCAAACGCCGTGAGATAAAAGCAGGTACTATCATTATCCTTTTTCCCGGAGAAAGGCACCGCTATAAACCTGACAGTAAAACCGGCTGGGACGAATACTGGATAGGTATAAAAGGTGAAATTATTGATAACTTGTTGAAAAAGAACTTTCTTCGCCGCGAAAACCCAAGTATTTACATCGGCTTTAACGAAGGCATACTTAACCTCTTCCACAATATCATTGAAGTGACAAAAAGAGAAGACGCTGGCTATCAGCCTCTAATATCAGGTGCAGTGCTGCACCTGATCGGTAGTTTTCATTTTGTTCTTAAACAAAATGCGGCAGAGTGTAAGGAGAAAGAAATTATCATCAGTAAGGCAAGACTCTTGTTCCGATCCAACATTGCCAATGATTTTTCTCCTGAGCAGGCGGCCGGCGAATTGCAGGTTGGTTATTCCTGGTTCAGAAAGGCGTTCAAAAATTCCACGGGCCTTTCGCCTGGACAATATTATTTACAGTTGAAGGTAGAGCGAGCTAAAGAGCTTTTGAGTAATCCAAAAATTCCGATTAAACAAATTGCTTATGACCTGCGGATCGGCAGTTATTATTATTTTTCAAAAATGTTTAAGGAGAGAACTGGCACAACACCTACTGATTACCGTAAACGGGTATTAAGCTTATTGTAATATTAGGCGTACATCACTGCATTTAAGCATAATGATAAGGATTTTTTGAGTCTGTTAAAGCTTGATGAATGTTGAACAACGTCTTAATATTTGCACATATATCATTACATTTCGGCGTGTAATTTACGAGAGAAATTAAGCAAGGTGCTTTTCGAAAAAACAAATGATGTAACGCTCTATACTAAAGTTTTAAAAGATATGAACCTCCTGATCAGCAAGTCACTAATACCGATTGGTTAGAGTGGGTGATTGATCAGCTTTAGCAAGAATTTTGCCGGAACTTGATGGTACAACACTCGAACCATTTGTTGAATCACTAACTCAATATATTTCAAACAGGCTAACTCGCTAATTATTCAATATCATTCAAATTTTACCTGTAGCTACCCCTATGATGCAAAAAACGCAGCTTCTATGTGAGAAACTGCGTTGCTAATAAAACTGATAAGCGTTTAAATGTATACCCATGACCAAGTACTACAAATGAACATTCTATAAAATTAATTTCATATTATTCGGGCAGTCGAAAGGCCTCACCAGTTGCTTTTTATGATGCAAAACAGCGCCCAGCCCAATTGCCGGAGCGCTTTGTGTTATAGCAAGTAGCTATTTGTTAGTATAAAAAGTGATACCTGCCGGGTTGTAATAAATTTCGGGTATGGTATTACCGGGCGGAATGGTAGGCCTTGCTGAGGCGCGCAGCGTAATGCTGGTGCCGGGTACAGCATAATCAGCCGCCAAGCCACGGCCGATAATGGTATAATACCGGCCCGGCGTTAAGGCAATAGCGCTTGATACTGTACCTAAGTTGGTAGCTGTGCCCGTAAGCTTTAGCTGAAAGGTGTAGCTGGTGGTACTTGACGGATTTACATCCACTGCAATAAAATCGGTTACGGTGCCATAACTGATATTGGTAGTAAGCGTTTTGGCAGTGGCGGTACCGCCGGTTGGCGTATAAGTACCCGTCATATCTACCGCATTACCGTTAGGTATCATATACGCCAAACGGATGTATGCTTTGCCGCTTTGCACATCTGGAAACTTATCCTCCACTACTCTGGTTGTTAAGCCGTTCGTGGCAGCGCCGGGCAGCCCCATAGTAAATATAGAGTAAGCGCCGTCGCCAACGGTAGCTTGATTTGCCGTACCTACAGCAGTACCCGGAACTACGGTTTGTGCGCTCTTTAAGGCAGGTACCGGTGCAGAGGTTTCTACCTTAATGGCGGTACTGCCCGCGGCCACTTCTGTATAATTGCTGCTTGGAAACGTACCCTGATACACATAACCGGTGGTGATGGAGGTTGGAATAAGGTTATCAGTAACAGTAACTGCCAGCAGCGGGCTAATCCGGGTATTATTGATAAAACCGTTAAGCGCAGGCACACCAGGTGCTACGTGTACAAATTTAATACGTGCGCCGGTAGAGATGGTACCGGGCTGCGTAATGGTATTCTTTTTACAACCGGCCATAGCAGATAAAAGCAGGCCGAGCGCCATATAGATCGTTTTTTTCATTCTTTCTGTTTTTATAGCTTATGGTAAAATAAACCAGGGTTGTTTGGTAT
Organism: Mucilaginibacter sp.; assembly: GCF_965200995.1. Classification (GTDB taxonomy): domain Bacteria; phylum Bacteroidota; class Bacteroidia; order Sphingobacteriales; family Sphingobacteriaceae; genus Mucilaginibacter. The sequence goes on from NZ_OZ241743.1 coordinate 1,029,627, forward strand.
GGTAATCTGCATTGAGTGCACCAATAGCCTGAAGCGCTGGTACATTCCAGATGTATTCTGAATTGTAGCGCGGCCTGAAAAGATATACCTGTTTACCCGCGTTATCAGGAAACAAGGTGCTTGGTTTGGTAAAGCCCTGAAAGATATTGGTGTCATACTGGTAACGGCGCTCATCGGCCCAGGCTTCAAACGAACCCCACACAAACAGGGAAATGAACTTCTGCTGTAGAATATCGCTTAGCTGCAGGGCTGCGGCTGTGCGCACAGCCGGCCCGGTTAGGTAAGTGCTTTGTGCTGTTGCTGAAATGTAGTTTTGCGTACCGGTAAGCGATTTACCAATCGGCGGGTTGCTTACAAAATCGAGGCTGCCTTTTACGCCATTCATATAGGCCGCATATGCCCCAGCCCGATCACCTTTTTTAAACAGGGCTTCTGCTTTCATGAATTGCAGTTCGCTGTAGGTCATCAACACCCCGCGCGAATTATCATTAAAAATATACTTGCCGGAAGCTGTTGCATTGGCCGTAGTGGCCCCGGCCATTGTTGGGATGGAAGTATTGGCATCGTTTACATTAGGATCGCCCAACGGCGGGACAATACCGCGGTAAACACCATCTTTACTTGCCGATAGCAGTAAAGGCAGGCGCGGGTCAAGCGTGTTGCTTGGCGAAGCTGCTCCTGTAAAGATGCGGCCATCCAGTAATCTCACAATATAATCAGACTGGCGAAAGCTGGGCAGGTTGGCACGGGTAGGGCCCCAGAAGTTGGAGTCGCCTGATTGTGTACCAGCAGCTTCAACACTGGCATTATCTATATTGGCAGTAAAGGAACTGTCTACATACTTAGTTACCAGATCGGCGTTAAAGCTTGGTTTATTGCTCTGATGCAGCATATTCTGCGCTAAAATGGCATAGATAAACTTTTTCCATTTGCTGCGGTCGCCGTAATACATGTAATCGCCTTTAGCCAGTGTAGTAGATGTAGCTATTCCTCCATCATTTTGTATCGCCAGGTTCAGGTAGTTTAATGCTATGCGGCAATCTTTTACTACCTCGGCATACACATATGCCGGGTTATCATAATCAAAAGAGGTACGGGTAGGTTCAAAAGCTTCCTTTACAATCATGTAGTCGTACAGGTCGCTGCCGTTTTGCCATCCCCAGGCGCGTAAAGCCCAGGCCACACCTAAATAATCTATCTTGTTGGTCTTGGTGGCATTATCTATCATCAGGTTTACGTTCTGCCCCAGGCTAAAGTACACAGTGCGCCACATTTCGCCCCCGGCATCGCTGGCAGCGGCGTAACCTTCCTGGTCCCAAACATTGTTGGCTGCAGGCGAGGCCCAGGTTTGCGAGTACTGCCCCGTATAACGGCTGTCAAACCATACACCACGGGCCATGCCTGCCTGTATAGGCGGCAGCAGGGTACTGGCATCAACCGCAGTGGGCGCATTGGGGTTGGTGTTAACATCAATATATTTTTTACAACTGCTTACTGCGCCAAGGGCAAACAGGGCAATTAAGGTATATAGGATTTTTTTCATCATGATATGCATTATAATCTTACTCTTAAACCAAAAGAGATAGTGCGGGGCGTAGCTACGGTACCGAAATCGAAACCGGCAGCACCAGAGCCGCGTGTTGACGTGTTATTACCGTTCACATCAGGGTCGGCACCGGAGTAATTGGTGATTAAGAACAAATCAGTTCCGGTTACAAATACGCTGGCTTGCTTAAATACATTCTGCCTTTTCAGCAGGCTGTTAGGCAAGGTATAGCTTAACGTTACATCCCTTAAGCGCATCCAGTTGATATTGTGTTCTACAAAGTCCGACTCGGTGGCCAACAGGTAGTAGTTGTTCTGGTAGTAAGGCGTTACCTGTATGGTGTTAGCCGTAGGATTAGTGGAATTTTCATTACCATCGCGCAGTACGCCCGGAATTACACGGGCCTGTTGCCGGTCGAGCGTACGGGCGCTCAGGCCGTAGCGGGTCAGGAACAGCTCATTACCGTTAAACACATCGCCGCCCTTACGAAAATCCAGCAGGAACGAGAGGTTTATGCCCTTATAACTGAAGTTGTTCACAAAACCTACCATAAATTTAGGCTGGCGGTCGCCCTGGGTTACAAAGGTACCATTTGATATAGGCAGGCCGGTAGTAGGGTCAATCAGTATCTGGCCGGTATTGTTACGGGCATAAGTAAAGGTGGCAATGTTAGTTAAGCTGCTGCCCGGAAAGAGGCTGGCGCGGGCATTGCCATACAGCCAGGTATCGGAGTTGTAGTATTCAGGCAGGGCCAGGCTAAGCACCTTGCTACGGTTAAGCGTAAAGTTTACCGCAGTGTTCCAGGTAAAATTTTTGTTTTTTACCGGTACAGCCGTTAATTGTACCTCAATACCTTTATTCTGTATAGAACCACCATTGATCAGTTTCAAAACAAAGCCCGAGCCATAGCTCAAACGCGGGTCATAGATTTGGTCGTTAGCACGGTATTTATACAAGCTGACTTCGGCGCCTAAACGGCCTCCGAAGAATTGCAGCTCGGTGCCCAGTTCCATCTGGTTATCCTTTTCGGGGCGCAACAGCGGGTTGGCGCCGGTTACATCATAGGCAAAGCCGCCGCCGGTAGTAGCCTGCTGCACCAGGCTGGATAAAATCTTGTAAGGTGCATAAGGGTCTTTACCTACACTGGCATAGGAAAAGCGCAGTTTACCAAAGGATAAAACCGAATTTCCTTTGAGGCCCGGCAGTTCAGTAAAATTAAAACCTGCACCTATCGACGGATAGAAATAAGAAGAATTATTAGTGCCGCTTAAACGCGATGAATAATCATAACGACCGGTAGCGTTCAAGGTGAACAGCTCCTTCCATACTACGCTTAAGCGGGCAATCTCACCTATACGGCGGGTTACCGATAAAAAGCTGGAGTTGCGCTGCGTGGTAGGTGTGGTATTGTTGATACTATTGAAATCGGGTTGCAAAAATTTCTCCCCGTAAAAGCCGTTAACCTGGTCGCGGTTCTCATATATTTCTGCACCCACCGCCAATGTGGTACGAAAATCACCAAATGTTTTCTTGGCTGTAGCAAAAAGCGACCCATTGGTAAGCAAATTTACATCAGTATAATTATCAATAATACCGCCCGAAGTGATACCGGTAGTGCTGGCAAAGCTATTTAAGGCGCTGTTTTGATATGAAGCGCTGTACTGGCTCAGCAGGTTATTGCCATTGGTAGCATAAAAATCAATACCCAGTAAACCGCGCAGGTTTAACCAGGGCGCAGGATCATATGATAGGTCCACATTACCCACACCACGGTTGGTTTTATCGCGGCTGATGTTATTATGTGCACTCCAGATGGGGTTATCAAAATCAACCGTAGCATCTGCCGTTACGTTGGTAGTAGGCGATGGCAGCAGCAGGCGGCGGGTACCGTCAGGATTGAGATAATTATTTACATCATCATTGGTAGGCCAGGTAAGCGCTGAAATATAGGTACCGGAGTTTCCCTTATTCAGCTTGCGGTTATCAATACTAAAATAATTGAATGTGGCGCTGCTGGTTAGCTTGGGTGTAAGTTTAGCCGAACCTGCAAAACGCAGCGAAAACTTATCGTTATAAGCCACCGGCAATATACCGCCGGTATGACGGTACTGCGAGGAGATACGGTAAGTGGCGGTTTCGCTCCCTCCCTCCAAAGCTATATTATGCTGCTGGCTGAAACCGGTTTGAAATACATTGCGCAGGTTATCGTACGTGGTAGTTCCTGGCGCATAGGCAGGGCCGAAAGCGGTTCTTACCAATGGGTTAAGGTACCCGTTGGTGCCCGGCCCAAACTGGCTTTGTATTTTCGGAAAACGGTAGGCATCAGAAAAACTGAAGGCATTATCGTAGCTCAGTACACCGGCTGTGCCTGACCTGCCCTTTTTGGTGGTAATCACAATGGCGCCGCCGGCCGCATCAGAACCATATACCGCTGCAGCATCTGCGCCCTTTAAAACGGTAAGGTTTTCAATATCGTCAGGGTTTAAGTCGGCAATACGGTTGGTGAAATCTGAACGGCGGTTATCACCGTTCGAGGTAAGTGATCCCTGACTTAAAGGGTCGTTTTGCACACGTATACCATCAATTACAAACAAGGGCTGGTTGCTGGCCCCTATGGATGTGATACCGCGCAGTACAATGGAGGCTGATGCACCCGGTAACCCGCTGGTACTGGTTACGTTGGCACCGGCTACTCGGCCCTGCAAGGCGTTCACCACATTCTCGCGGCGGGTGTTGAGCACATCAGCGCCTTTAACCACTTGTACAGATGAGGTAAGGTCGCGTTTATCCTGCCTTACGCCAAAGCCGGTAGTTACCACCACCTCTTGCAGGCTTTTAACATCGTTTTGTAACTGCACATTAATCACAGTTTGTGTACCTACCGAACGTTCGGCAGTAACGGTGCCCACAAAGGAAAACACCAGCGTTTGCCCGTTGGCCGCAGTAATGGTATACTGCCCGTTGCCATTGGTACTGGTGGCTGTAGTGCTGCCCTTAATTTTTACTGTAACACCTGGCAGAGGGCTGCCATCATCAGCGGCGGTTACATTTCCGGTAATGGTTTTCACTTGTGCCATTACCTGCACAGCACCGCAAAAACATACCAGAAGTAAGGAGAGTAGAAGTTTCTTCATACACACATGGTTTTAAATTAAAATTTGTAAATAAATCAACGATTCTTGGCTTATACTGCAGCTTAATGCAACTATCAAGTGCATAATTAAGAAAAAAACACATTGAAAGCTTCGCTGAAATTATAAAAACGAATCAAAATAAAAAAATATTTAATTTTCTAACGATGTAAGCCAATTCATATACACCGAACTGAAACATCGAAATAATACGTTATACGCATTTATGTGAATCGCAAAGCACCAATGCGCATGTTGTGACTCAATTTTGAGTTACCGGGTATCATGAATCGTTGGTGTAACTAATTTTGCCTCCTACATGCAAAAGCTGCTTTATGTTTACCAATACTATTTATGACAACATCTTTCAGGAAATTTTACTTGTTACCACGCGGTTTCCCTTTTCATTAAGCATCAACTAACTTCACAGTCAATATGTAGTGCATAACATATTAAACTACATAACACCTTCTGAATAGTCGACTTTGAAAATCAAGTTAAAAAATAACAGACACCTCAGACACAGTTCAAACACCTGGCTAAAGCATCGTCATTTAACATTAGTGAATTTTTCTATACTTGGCTCAAACCGGCTCATTCCTTACCCATTCAATATCACTCGAATTTTACCTGTTGCTCGCCCAATAACGCAAAAAACGCAGCCTCCTATGATAGAAACTGCGTTATTAGTAGCCCCGACGGGAATCGAACCCATATCTAAAGTTTAGGAAACTTCTATTCTATCCGTTGAACTACGGGGCCGGATTGTAGTTATTGTGCAAATATAGTTTAATGTGCAGATATGCGGATGTGAAGATGTGCACTTTTTAATTCTTTCCATCCGCATGTCTGCACACCTGCACATCAGTATCATCGTACTACCGAGCCATTATGCAAATCATCTACAGGCGATACAAAGCTCAGCTTACCCTCAGCATTTTCGGCCATTAAAATCATGCCTTGCGACAGGATACCTTTGATTTCCCGTGGCTCTAAGTTGACCAATATGCTTACCTGTTTACCAATAATAGCCTCCGGCTCGTAATGCTCGGCAATGCCGGATACCACCGTGCGCTGGTCGATACCGGTATCAATGGTGAGCTTAAGCAGTTTTTTGGTTTTGGCTACTTTTTCAGCCGTCAGGATGGTGCCGGTGCGGATATCCATTGCGGCAAACTGCTCATAGTTGATATTTTCCTTAGCCGGTGTGGCTATTGGGGTTTCTTCCTGCATGGTAGGGGTGGCTTGCTGTGTTTTGGCTTGTAATTTTTGTATCTGTTTATCAATCACCTCGTCTTCCAGTTTTTCGAAAAGCAGGGAGGCTGGGTTAAGCTGATGGCCGTTGGTAATAATTATTTCTTCATCAAAGTACACCACTTCACCCGGCCAGTTCAGCATGTTAAATATTTTCCGGGTGGTATCCGGCAGAAAAGGCTGAAATGCTGTAGCCAGATGCCCGATCAGCACCAAACAGTTGTGCAGGGCAGCTTTAGCCTGCTCCGGGTTGGTCTTGATGGTTTTCCAGGGCTCCTGCTCAGTTAAATAGCGGTTACCCAGGCGGGCTATTTCCATAGCGGTTTGCTGCGCCTGGCGAAACTTGTAGCTTTCGAAGCTTTGTTCCAGCTCATCGTACAGGCGGCTAACTTCGCTGTGTAAGGCGGTATCTGTAAACTCAAGTTTACCGCCCTCTGCTTCTACCTTTCCGCCGTAAAACTTATGCATCAGTATCATCACCCGGTTTACAAAGTTGCCTAATATGGCCACTAACTCGTTGTTTACACGGGCCTGGTAATCCTTCCAGGTAAATTCACTGTCGCTGGTTTCTGGGGCAATGGCGGTGAGGTAATAGCGTAATTCATCAATCCGGGTGGGGAAATCTTCCAGGTACTCGTGCATCTCAATGCTCCAGCCCCGGCTGGTCGACATCTTATCACCCTCCAGGTTCATAAACTCATTGGCCGGCACGTTCTGCGGTAAAATAAATTCGCCCTGCGCCTTCAGCATTACCGGAAACACAATGCAGTGGAACACGATATTATCCTTGCCGATAAAATGCACCAGCTTGGTATCTTTATCTTTCCAGTAAGGCTCCCAGTCCTTATTATTATCGATACCCCACTGCCGGGTGGCTGATATATAACCGATGGGCGCATCAAACCAAACGTACAGCACCTTGCCATCAGCACCTTCTACGGGTACTTTTATGCCCCAGTCCAGATCGCGGGTTACGGCGCGGGGGTGCAGGCCGCCGTCAATCCAGCTTTTACACTGGCCGTACACATTGGTTTTCCAATCATGGGCATGGCCATCCAATATCCATTCTTTTAAAAAGCCTTCGTACTTATCCAGCGGCAAATACCAGTGTTTGGTAGGGCGCTTTACCGGCTTGTTGCCGCTCAGGGTAGAGCGCGGGTCTATCAGTTCATCCGGACTAAGCGAGGTGCCGCAGCGCTCGCACTGGTCGCCATAGGCGTTCTCATTGCCGCAGTTGGGGCAGGTGCCCACAATATAACGGTCGGCCAAAAAAGCGCCGGCCTGCTCATCAAAATACTGCTCCGATTCTTTTTCTTCAAAAATGCCTTTATCGTTCAGGTTGGTAAAAAAATCCTGCGCCGTTTGGTGGTGCAGCGGCGAACTGGTGCGGTGATAGATATCGAACGAAATGTTCAGTTTGTCGAAACAGTATTTAATCAGCTCATGATATTTGTCGATAATGGCTTGCGGTGTAGTACCTTCCTTCATGGCCTGGTTGGCAATGGCGGTGCCGTGCTCGTCTGATCCGCATACAAACACCACATCGCGGCGTTTAAGGCGCAGGTAGCGGGCATATAAGTCGGCCGGAATGTAAGCGCCGGCCAGGTGACCAATGTGCTTGGGGCCGTTGGCATAAGGTAAGGCGGCCGTTAAGGTATATCGTTTATAATTTTGAGCTTCCACTATGTTCACTTACTTTTATCAGCCTGCAAAGATATTCAAATATGAGCATAACGCCCCCTTACTTACAAAAAGGCCACAAGGTAGCCATTACCTGCCCGGCCAAAAGGCTGCCCAAACCTATGGACGATGCCGTGGCCCTACTGCAAAGCTGGGAACTGGAAGTAGTGCTGGGCGATACCATTGAAGCCTCCTGGCACCAGTTTGCAGGCGATGATGCCCTGCGGGCAGCGGATATGCAGCGCTTTGTAAACGACGACAGCATTAAGGCCATTTTTGCTGCACGGGGCGGCTATGGCACCATCCGTATGGTGGATAGAGTGAATTTTAATGCATTGCAATCACATCCTAAATGGTTTATCGGCTTTAGCGATATTACCGTACTGCATGCCCACCTGCACGCCAACTATAACCTGCAAACACTGCATGGGCAAATGCCGGTAAACATCACCGAAGGTTCGGCGGCCTCGCTGGAAACGCTGCGCCAGGCCTTATTTGGTGAGGCGGTGAGCTATCAGTTTGCTCCGCATCCGCTTAACCGCACCGGCCATGCCGAAGGCCCGGTGGTGGGCGGCAACTTAATGATGCTGATTAGCATGTTAGGTTCAGTATCTGATTATAGCTACGATGGCAAAATCCTGTTTATTGAGGATGTAGGCGAGTATCTGTATGCCATTGACCGGATGCTGTACATCCTGAAACGCGCCGGCAAGCTGGCCAAACTGGCTGGGTTGATGGTGGGCGCATTTACCGATTTAAAGGATAATGATATCCCCTTCGGGCAAACCGTACCCGAAATGGTGATGAATGTGGTACAGGAATATAACTACCCGGTATGCTTTGATTTCCCTGCCGGGCACATACCAGATAACCAAACGCTGATTTTCGGGCGGCAGTTGCAGCTGGAGGTAGCAGCGGATGCAATAAAAGTCCACTATAGATAATATCTATATATCTTCGGCAATAAATAAGTAAGGTTGCATAAATGCAAGCTTGATGAAGCCGTCGGTGGCAGTTACCCAATTACCATTGCCTGTCTCGGTTAAATTATGGCATACCAAATCAGGAGGGATATGATTTATATAAATTTTGGAGCCTGCCGGTTTCCATTTTTCAAACCCCGGCTTTACGGCAATAAACTTTTGCCCGCCCCAAAAGATAATGAGCGTAATTTGAGTCGTATAGGGCAGATACAGTTCCGGAGAAAACTGTGCGGTTACGCTATTTACCGCAGGGTATTCCTTATCAATTAAGAAGTTCATTGCTGCTGTTAACAGGGGTTCATTCTCCACCCTGATCAATTGCAGGCCCGCCTGTAACGGTGCCTCCTCATCGCCGCCCATTAGCAGGTAATCAATGTGTATACCGGCTGCAAACAAGGCTTCGGCTGCCGGCGCTGCGGCCAGCACGGTAGGGCTCCATTCCAGCAGCTCGCCCAGGTGCCCGGCATCAAAATTGTCCAGGCTGAGAATCAGCAGGGCGGGTTCCTGCTTTTCGCGTACAATGTGGTGAGAAGACATGGCTCCAATATAAATTTTTAAACGTTAGTCCTGCGCAGATAAATACCATATTTGTACTGCTATGATGCCTGCCGCCCCTACTGCCACCTTTGCCCTGCTGGTGCACACCTGCGACCGCTACCAGTTCCTGTACCCTGGTTTTGGCTATACCTTTAACCGGTACTGGGATTTCAGCATTCCCTGCCGGTACTATTTTGCCACCGAAACGCTGGATGCCGAAGTACCGGGCTTCACCACCATCAAATCGGGCCCGGGCGAGTGGGCCGACCGGCTGGCTTACCTGCTGCGCGAGGTGATAAAGGAAGATTACGTTATTTATTTCCAGGAAGATATGTGGCTAAACCGGCCGGTGAGTGGTGATTTTTTCAGGCAGCTATTTGCCCTTGTGGCGCAGCAGCAGTGGCCGCAGGTAAAGCTCACCAGCACGTCGGTTTATGTAACGCAGCCGACGGGCTACGAGGTGGAAGGTTTTGCGGCGGCGAAGCTGGAGAACGCGCGGTCGGGCTACCTGATGTCGCACCAGGTAACGCTGTGGAAGCGGGAGTTTTTGCTGGCGCAACTGCACAAAGGCGAACACCCCTGGCGCAACGAGCGCAAAGGCACCCGGCGCCTGCGCAAACTGAATCCGGCTATTTACCAGGTGGATTACTTTGCCGAGAACGGCCACCCGCCCATTAATGCCAACCCCAATCCTGCCGGCCGCAGCGAATACCAGACCGTATCCATGAACAGCATGCTCAGCCCCAATGTGCAGCTGTATATAGAGTTATTTAGCCAAGGCGATGCCGGCCAGCAGGACTATGCTAAGCAGTTACAGCAACATTTGGATGAGCAGCTTACCCATGATGGGTTGGCTAAGCCGCGTAAGGAAGATCTGTTTAAGCGGTTGAAAATGTGGTGGAGGAAAATAGATTGATTAGCCAAGGTAATTATATTAAAAGTGCTTAATACCGCCCCGTCTTTTTCTTTGGAAGACATAAGCCAATAACGGCCTTTAAACAGTGTTTAAAGGCCGTTATTGGTATAATGATGCAGCACAACATTCGGGCACTTTTGGGATAAAACAAATCCAAAAGCGTCTCGTACCTGCTCTGCTTACTGCTACTTCTGCCTGAAAAATATCTGCACCGGCACACCCGAAAAGTTAAAGTTTTCGCGCAGCTTGTTTTCGATAAAGCGGCGGTAGGGTTCCTTTACATACTGGGGCAGGTTACAGAAAAAGGCAAACATGGGCGATGTGCCTTTAATCTGGGTGATGTATTTGATCTTTACAAATTTTCCCTTTAGCGCCGGCGGCGGATAGTTTTCAATAATGGGCAGCATCACATCGTTCAGCGCCGAGGTAGCTACCTTTTTGCTGCGGTTGGCATACACCAGTTCGGCGGTTTCAATTACCTTCATGATGCGCTGCTTTTCGGTTACTGAGGTAAATACAATAGGAACATCTGTAAATGGAGCGGTTTTTTCACGTATCTGCTCTTCAAACTCCTTGAGGGTCTTGTTATTCTTCTCAATCAAATCCCATTTATTCACCACCAGCACAATGCCCTTCTTGTTCTTTTCGGCCAGGTGAAAGATATTAATATCCTGCGATTCTATCCCCTCAATGGCATCAATCATCAGCACAATCACATCGGCCTCCTCCAGCGCCTTTATGGTACGCATCACCGAGTAAAATTCGATATTCTCTTTTACTTTGGTTTTTTTGCGCAGTCCGGCCGTATCAATCAGCATAAACTCGTGCCCAAACTGGTTATAGTGGATATGAATGGAATCGCGCGTGGTACCCGCTACCGGGGTTACAATATTGCGCTGCTTACCAATCAGTGCATTGATCAGCGATGATTTACCTACGTTGGGTCGGCCTACAATGGCATACTTGGGCAGGGTATTCTCCTCTACTGGCTCTTCGTCGAAGCTTTTAATCAGCTCATCCAGCAGTTCGCCGGTGCCAGAACCCGTCATGGAAGATATATTATAAATTTCGCCCAGCCCAAAGCTGTAAAATACAGTAGCATCCGCCTGCTGGGCGTTGTTATCCACTTTATTGACTACCACTAATACCGGCTTCTTGCTTTTGCGCAACAGGGCAGCAATATCATCATCCAAGTCGGTAATGCCTGTGGTTACATCTACCACAAATAATATAGCGGTAGCTTCTTCCAGCGCAATCACCACCTGCTCGCGGATGGCGGCCTCAAACACATCCTCGGAGTTTGCTACATAGCCGCCGGTATCAATAACGGTAAAGGTGCGGCCTACCCACTCGGCTACCCCATAGTGGCGGTCGCGGGTTACGCCGCTTACGTCATCCACAATGGCCTTGCGGCTTTCGGTTAAGCGGTTATATAATGTTGATTTGCCCACATTGGGCCGGCCTACTATGGCTACGATGTTACTCATTTTGTTTAGAATCAAGAGCCAAGAATCAAGAGTCAAGATATGACTTCACTCTGTATACGCAGCTCTGTTTTAATTTTATTTTTGTCTTGATTCCCGGCTCTTGGCTCTCAAATCTAATCTTCGTACCCGAACTTCTTCAGGTAGTTTTTCTTGCTGCGCCAGTCGGCAATTACTTTAACAAACATTTCCAGGAAGATTTTCTTTTGAAAAAACTCTTCCATACTGCGGCGGGCATAGGTGCCTACAATTTTCAGCATTTTACCCTTCTCACCAATCAATATATTCTTTTGTGAATCGCGTTCCACAATAATTTCGGCGCTGATGCGGTAGATTTTTTCTTCCTCTTTAAAGGCGGTAATAATTACTTCGGTACTGTAAGGTATTTCCTTTTTATACTGTTTAAACACCTGCTCGCGTATCATCTCGGCAGCAAAGAAGCGATCATTACGGTCGGTAAGCGCATCCTTATCATAATAGGCAGGATGCTCGGGCAGGTACTCCATCACAAAATCCATAATGGCACGTATGTTATGTTCGTGCAGGGCCGATATAGCAAATATGGCTTTCGGCTTTAATTTTTCCTGCCAGAAAGCCGCCTTCTGCTTTACGGTTTCCTCATCGCTTTTATCAATCTTATTAATCAGCACTACCAGCGGGGCCAGTGAGCCCTGCAGCTTGTCAATTACATCGGCCTCGTCATATTTTTCATTTATGTCGGTTACCAGCAGCAGCAGGTCGGCATCCACAATAGAACCTTCTACCTGGTGCATCATGCTTTCCTGCAGGGCATAAGCCGGTTTAATAACGCCGGGTGTATCTGAAAAAATAATCTGATAACCCTCGCCGTTTACAATACCGAGGATGCGGTGCCGGGTAGTTTGCGCCTTTGGTGTGATGATGGACATGTTTTCACCTACGAGCGCATTCATGAGGGTGGACTTCCCTGCGTTGGGTTTACCAATAATGCTCACAAATCCGGCCCGGTGACTCATAGAAAAAAATTTAAAATAATATTTGGACTGCAAAGAAACGAATTATATCTTTGCAGTCCCAACAAAAAACAAAAACAGTGCGGGATGGAGCAGTTGGTAGCTCGTCGGGCTCATAACCCGAAGGTCGTAGGTTCGAGTCCTGCTCCCGCTACCCAAGAAAGCAAAAGCCTCTCAGATTTCTCTGAGAGGCTTTTTTATTGTATCAGGTGATTTATTAAGGTGAAGGCTGGTATATAATGCTGTTATCTTAATCAGCGTTCTTCTGCAAGGTTACTCTTTCCCTCCAGTAACGTCAGTTCATCAATAGCTGCTTCTATTTCATATAGGGTAACCAGCCTGAGCATTACAAAACTTGAACGCAATTATCTTCAATCTGTTAGCGAATGGTTGTATTACATTTTTTATATACAAACCTTCAAATTTTATTAAAGCTTATATTACTCTAATGAGCATTTATGATCATTTTTAAGCTTAAAATACAATTTAAATAAAAAATATAGTCAGTGCTTATACACCTTTGTGTATTCAATAAACAATTACTTAGCTTCACACCTTATACCTAACTATGAGAGTGTACCATTTAAGTGCCGAATGCTACCCGGTAGCCAAGGTTGGCGGCCTGGGCGATGTAGTGGGCGCATTACCCAAATACCAGAATCTGGCCGGGCTGGATGCCGCCGTAGTATTGCCGCATTATGACCGCAAGTTTGTTCAGGAAAACGAATTTGAGGTGGTGTTCCGTGCTTCTAACCGCCTGGGTAACCGCCGTCAGGATTTTGAAATATGGAAGGAAAAAACCAATAAACTGGGCTTTGAACTTTACCTGATCCATATCCCCGGCTTGCTTGACCGGCCCGAGGTGTACAGTTATCCCGATGAGCGTGAGCAATTCATCGCTTTTCAGCTTTCTTTTTTAGACTGGATTACCTGGAGCCAGCAAACGCCCGACCTTATCCATTGCCACGACCATCATACCGGGTTGGTGCCTTTCCTGCTGCAGCACTCAGCCCTGTACAGGCGGCTATCGAAAACGCCTACGGTATTTACCATACATAACGGCCAGTATCATGGCGCCTTCAGTTGGGACCAGTTTTATTACCTACCTGAAATTGACCCCAGTTCAACCGGGTTGCTCGACTGGAGCAGCGGCATTAACCCACTGGCTTCTGCCGTAAAATGCTGCAATGCCTATACGGCGGTATCACCCTCCTACCTGCAGGAACTGGCCGGGCACTCCAATGGGTTAGAATACTTGTTTTTCTTAGAGCGTGCCAAAGGCTCAGGCATTATTAACGGTATTGATACCGAAGTATGGAACCCGGCCACTGATGCCGCGCTTGTTGCTAACTATACGGCATTAACTATAGATACTGAGAAGCAAAAGAATAAACAAGCCTTGTGCAAACGCTTTGGCCTGCAACCCGAACTACCACTGATAGCCTTTATCGGCCGGCTGGTTGTTGAAAAAGGATCTGATTTGTTAACTGATGCTTTTACCGACAGCCTGACCGAACATGCCGGGCATTTGAATATTTTGGTATTGGGTACCGGCGATAAGGATGTAGAGCAGACCCTTACCTTACTCGAAGAAAAATTTCCGGATAGCTACCGTGCTTACATAGGCTACAACGAAGATTTGGCGCACCTGATTTATGCCGGCGCTGATTTTCTGCTGATGCCCTCGCGCGTTGAGCCTTGCGGCCTGAACCAGCTATATGCGTTGCGCTATGGTACCATGCCGGTAGTGCACAGCACCGGCGGATTGAAGGATACTGTGGTAGATGTGAATGAAGAAGAAGGTTACGGCATTTGCTTCAGCCCGAACAGCGTAGCTACCATAAGTGCAGCCATTAGCCGGGCAAAAGTATTATTTGAGAACACTACGCATTTACAATTGTTACGTAAACGCATGATGGCCCTTGATTTTTCATGGAACCAGTCGGCTAAAAAATACAACCAATTATATACAAGTTTAATCCCTAAAATATGACTTCCAAAGTAATTTGTATTGTACTGGGGGGCGGTCAGGGCAGCCGCCTTTCTCCGCTTACCGCTACCCGCTCTAAACCGGCGGTGCCGATAGCTGCCAAATACCGCCTGGTAGATATCCCCATCTCCAACTGCCTGCACTCCGGGATTGACCGCATTTTTGTACTTACCCAGTTCAATTCGGCATCACTGAACAAGCATATCAAAAACACGTACCACTTCAGCAGCTTTAGCGATGCCTTTGTGGATATTCTGGCGGCTGAGCAAACGCCCACCAGTGCCGGTTGGTTTCAGGGTACGGCCGATGCCGTTCGCCAGAGCCTTCACCATCTGAGTGTCTGGGAGTATGAGTATGTGCTAATTCTCTCGGGCGACCAGTTGTACCAGATGGATTTCAAGGAAATGATGGATCAGCACATTCAAAAAAACGCTGATATTTCTATTGCTACCATCCCGGTACATGCTAATGATGTGCCCGGTTTTGGTATCCTGAAAACCGACGAGCAGAGCCGGATTACCGCCTTCATTGAGAAGCCTAAGTCTGATTTTGAGAGCTGGGCTTCAGAAGTAAGCCCCGAAATGCAGCAGCAGGGCCGCTATTACCTGGCTTCAATGGGTATATACCTGTTCAACCGTAAAACGTTGTACGAATTACTGGAAGGCAATACCTACCCCGATTTTGGCAAAGAGATTATCCCTCAATCCATCCAAACCCATAACGTACTGAGCTACCAGTACGAAGGCTACTGGACGGATATTGGTACCATTCCTTCTTTTTTTGATGCCAATCTGGAGTTAACGGATGATATTCCGCAGTTCAACCTGTTTGATAAGCACCATATCTTTACACGGGCTCGTATGCTGCCGCCTACTAAAATATCAGGCACACAGCTGGACAGGGCTATTGTGGCCGATGGCTGCATCATCAGCGCCAGCTTGCTTAAGCGTGCGGTAATTGGTATACGTACCCGTATAGGCCACGGCACCACGCTCGAAAACTGTTATGTAATGGGCAGCGATAATTACCAAACCCTGGAGCAAATTAAGGAAGCCAAGGAAAGCGATACACCGATTATGGGGATTGGCGATAACTGCTGCATCAAGAATGCCATTATCGACAAGAACAGCTATATCGGCAATAATGTAACCATTAACTGCGGCACTAAGATAGCCGATGGTGATTATGGTTCCTATACCGTTCAGGATGGTATTGTGGTAGTTAAAAAACGGGCTGTTATCCCACACGGAACAGTAATATAATTTTGTGCTAATTAAAACATTTTCTAACCCGCTGCATTATATCATTAATCACGTATACAAAAAAACTAAAAATTACTACTATGAAAAAGTTAATGTTAATGACAGCCCTTTGTGCCATTTCTTTTGGAAGTGCGTTTGCTTATACCGCCAGCCCGGTACAAACCATGCAAACCGACACCATGAAGACCATGAAAACCAAAAAAAGCATGAAAAAGAAACCAATGAAAATGAAGAAAAGCAAAATGTCGAAAGACACCATGTCAAAAATGTAATTGACGCTTCATTTCAATAACAGAAACGCCCCGGTATATGATATATACCGGGGCGTTTCTGTTATGTCCTGTGCCTATGCACCTTATTTCTGCGGCTTTTTCTTCGGCGCGGGTGGTAATGGTACAGGGCGCTGCATGGCCCTTACCTCTTTCAGCAGCCTTATCTTTAAAAACACAAGCAGGGTGCCTGCAAACACCGCCACCGCTATATACCAGAAATGGCCATGGGTAATGCCTATGTAAATAAAAAACAAAGCAATCAGTATCCCGATGTTGTACAGCACATTGAGCGCTACTTTCTTACCCATATTAATAGATCGTCATTGATGGGTCAACCTCCTGCTGCCAGGCCAGTATGCCGCCATGCAGATTGTATAAGTTGCTAAAACCATGCTGTTCCAGTTGCATTACGGCGGCGGCGCTGCGGCGGCCGCTGCGGCACATCAGCACTACAGGTTTTTCTTTTTCAATTTTATCATCCTCAATTAAAATGCCGCCCAATGGGATCAGCTCACCGCCCAGGTTCGACATTTCATATTCAAAATCTTCACGCACATCAATCAATTGAAAATCCTTGCCCTGTGTTTGCCAGTCTTTCAATTCCTGAACGGATATTTCTTTAATGTTCATATGATTTATGTTATCTGTTAAAAATCAAAGATAGGCTTTTGCAAAGTTTCAAAGCAACTAAGCATGGTTATTTGTAATTCAATTCCCTCCTACCTGTCATTCTTCAATAGGATGTCTGCATATATCATTATCACTCCAGCATCATCCTTAAATATTCAGCGGTTAACCGTGTAACATTCAGGTACTGCCGGCGTTCTAATACATAGCATTAAAAGCTGATTGTTAGTTAAATGAAAAAAGTTACCCGCTTCTTCTGGTTCTGTTCCGGAGCGCATGTTGAAACGCTGAGAAAATATCCTATCGAGCATAATAAATACGTGGGCATCGGCGCCACAATATTTTTTACGGCGCTTTTTGCTGCGCTATCGGGTGGCTATGCCATGTATTTTGTATTTAGCGGTAACCCGCTGGCGGTGGTATTTGCGGTGCTGTTCGGCATCATCTGGGGTACGGCTATTTTTAACATGGATCGCTATATTGTAGGCAGCATCAATAAGCAGGGCTCTACTAATCAGCAGATTCTGCAGGCATCGCCGCGTATTTTATTAGCGATCATGATAGGTGTGGTAATTTCGCGCCCGCTGGAATTAAAAATATTTGATAAGGAAATTCGCCAGAAATTAAAAACTTCTTACCTGAAAGGGCAGAACCGCAGGATTGATACCCTACAGAAAACCTACAATCAAAAGTATGTGAATGAATTTGCCCAGGCTAAA
Source organism: Mucilaginibacter sp. (assembly GCF_965200995.1). GTDB lineage: Bacteria > Bacteroidota > Bacteroidia > Sphingobacteriales > Sphingobacteriaceae > Mucilaginibacter. The sequence goes on from NZ_OZ241743.1 coordinate 1,047,020, forward strand.
GACCTTAAACTGGAAAAAGATTCGCTCACCAAAGACATTAACCGTTCAAGGGTGCTCTTGAACCAGGAAGTATTCGGCTCTAAAACCGACCAGACTTCCGGCCTTACCGGCTATGGCAGTAATGCTAAACGGCAGGAAGCCGTTTTAGGCGAAAAGCAGGCCCGCCTGCAAACGGTAACGCAGGAACTGGATAAACTGGAGCAGTATTTAGGCGAACGCAAAAATTTTGAGGGACTGAATAGTACCCGGCTGTTTACTGACAAGCAACTGGACAGTCTTTCCAACATTGCCGGGTTTGCCGACCGCAACTGGGCCTTAGGGCAACTGGCCTTTACCAACGATGGCAAGCGCGATGTGGACACTTATATGGCCGAATCCTTTATTGCCTATTTGTTTATCTTGTTTGAGTGCCTGCCGGTACTGGTGAAGCTGATGTCGCCACGCGGGCCGTACGATGTGGCTACCTACCGCATTGCCGAGGCCAACATCCACTTTGCCGACCGCGACCGGGACCGGGATATAGCGGTAACCGACAACACCTTCGATTACCAGTTAGGTGCTGATGTAGAACGCCGCAAGCGCATCATCACCACCCAATCTGATTTTGACCTGGAGCGGCACAGTTATGATTGAGGATAGAATCAAGAGTCAGGATACAGGAATCAAGACTTTTGATTTAATCGGTATATTTTTGTTTTGACTATTAGATAATTGCTGATAAAAACTTTTTTTAGCAGAAACTTTTTGATTCCTGTATCCTGACTCTTGATTCTCCTCCCTATGCAAACCATTTCCTGGGCCGATTTTGAAAAAGTAGAACTGCGTGCAGGCACCATATTACAGGTACTGGATTTTCCGGAAGCCCGGAAGCCGGCCTATAAATTACAGGTAGATTTTGGCGGCTACGGCATCCGCTGGTCGAGCGCACAAATCACAAAGCATTATACAAAAGAAGAGTTGACAGGCCGGCAGATTGTTGGGGTAACTAATTTCCCTGAAAAGCAGATCGCCAACTTTAAGTCGGAGTTTCTGGTTACCGGTTTTGCTGATGAGCAGGGTGATATTGTGCTTACTGCTATTGAACGCCCGGTGCCTAACGGCAGTAGGTTAGTTTAAGTTTTACCTGCCCGCCTTTACCTGCGTTGCTGCAAGCTTTACTATCCGCTTGTTAAATATAATGTTAATTTAAGGAAACCGTAGTTTCATTTTGATGGATACCCAACAGCGCTACACTGCTTTCCCACAGCAACCGCTGGAAGTTTTGATTATACGAATCCCCGGATGAGGGAATTTCTTTAGTTCCTTCAAAATACTTGCCCCTTGCATATTGATAATCAGCCGAGCAAGCCAGATCAGCCAGGCGTTTGCCTGAGTTTTGTGCTGTATTTACATTAGGTACAAAGTATCGCAGTGCAGGAAATACATATTTCCAAACCAATCTTAAAAGTGGCGGATAAGTTCTGGCCAGCCCTGTGCCGGGTACAAGGCCAGGGTCAAAAGCGTTTACCCTGATGTTGGTATCTGTTAGCCTTCGCTGCAATTCATATACCGTTAGGATATTGCATAATTTCGAGGTAGAATACCTGCGCTGCCCTGCAAGATTCAGCTTTTCATAAGTTTCTGCCGGATAGGCCAATTCTTTGGCAGATTTAAAAACCGGGGCTTCAATACCTGTTTTCTGTTTAGGATCATGCACGCCGCTTGCTGTAAATGTAATACTGGCATTACCATCCATTAGTGGCAAAAGCAGCAGCGTAAGGTAAAAAGGAGCTAAATGATTTACACCAAAGGTACTCTCAAAGCCATCATTAGTGTACTGTGTTTTAGCAATGTTTTGTATACCGGCATTATTAATAAGCGCAGCAATACCCGTAAGTTGCTTTTCTGCCAACTGCGCTTTAAATGCGCTGATAGAGGAAAGCGATGCCAAATCCAGCTGCATGCAGCTTAAATGCTGATGGCCGGTTTGCCGGGCAATGTTTTGCACTACACTGTTGCCTGCTTCAAGGTTACGGCAGGTGAGTATAATTTGGTTACGAGGTGCAATACGGGCTGCCTGCCGGGCACACTCAAAGCCGATGCCGCTTGTAGCCCCTGTTATAATAATGGTTTTCATGCTTTAATATATATTTAAATAACAAAAGCAAAGCTGCACCGCTGCAAAAGAAAACCAGTTGCCATTTGGCAAAAAGATACCTATGTGCTTATATTCTTTCTTATCCTGCTTAATGATGAAGGAGTAATACCTAAGTAGGAGGCCAGGTAAGACAGCGGAATCCGGTTGGCCAGGGCAGGAAACCTTTTTAGAAAGTTAAGATAGCGTTCTGTAGCGTCTTCAGCCATCATAGAACTTATTTTTTCCACCTTTTCCATAAGCGCCTTTGCAGTAATTTTACTGATGATGTCGTCCCAGGGAATAATAGTCATTGACAGTTCCTTCATCGCTTGCTTTGAGAAAACAATCAGTTTACAGGTGGTAATGGTTTCTGCGTATTCTGATGATGGAATGTTTTGATTATAGCTATTGATGTCAACTACAAAGTTATTTTCATCAATAAAGTATTTGGTTATTTCATCACCTTTGTGGTTGTAGTAGCAAATACGGAGTATACCTTCGGTTAAGAAAGCTACTTCTTTGGGTATATGCCCTGCCTCTGCATAATAAGCACCCTTTTCCAGTTCTTTAACTGCTCCTTTACTCTTTATCAGATTAATCTGCTGATCGTTCAACTGTCCGAATTGCAGCAGGTAATTAATAAGCGCTTCCATGTGCGGTAAATTGTTAAATCTTCCGGGATAAAAGTTTACCATTTGGCAAAAAATTCAGGTAAATGGTGCTACAGCTTAAGGATATGCCAGTGCCGCAACTATCTTATCTACTTAAACAGAACAGGCATATTCCTTATCTTTGCAGGCACCCGCCAGCCTTGCTACCGTATGCCGATGCTATATAAACAATTATAGTAAACATTTAAAGATTGATTGAATGAGATATATCACCTTCGGCGACGAACAACCTACCGTATCGCCCGATGATTTTTTTATGGCCGAAGCCCTGCGCGAGGCCAAGCTGGCTTTGGCTGAGGACGAAATCCCTATCGGCGCCATAGTAACCTGCAGGGGCCAGATCATTGGCCGGGGCCATAATTTAACCGAGCGGCTCAACGATGTATCTGCCCATGCCGAAATGCAGGCCCTTACCGCTGCTACCAATTACATAGGCGGCAAATATTTAAAAGATTGTACGCTGTACGTTACGCTGGAACCCTGTGTAATGTGTGCCGGCGCCTCCTACTGGTTCCAGGTAGGGCGTATTGTGTTCGGGGCGTATGATACCCGCATGGGCTTTGGCCGGCTCAATCAGAAAATTACCCACCCCAAAACCTTAATTACCGGCGGCATACGCGAAAATGAGTGTGCACAGCTGGTAAAAGACTTTTTTAAAAGCAAACGCCTCAAAACTTAACATTACACTGAACAATTATAGGGTTGAGCACTTTATATTTGCATATATACATGTTTAATCTTAAAAAATAGTTCTTATGGCATTTACCTTACCGGCGTTACCGTATGCTACGGACGCCCTCGAACCGCACATTGATAAAATGACCATGGAGATTCACCATGGCAAGCACCACCAGGCTTACGTAACCAACCTGAACAAGGCACTGGAAGGCAAGCCGGAGGCCAATGAAAGCATTGAGCAGATTGTAAAGCATATTTCTAAATATCCGCCTGCGGTACGTAACAACGGTGGCGGTCACTATAACCACACCCTGTTTTGGACATTGCTATCACCAAGCGGCGGCGGCGAGCCTACCGGCGAACTGGCACAGGCTATTAACAACGCCTTTGGTTCTTTTGCCGAGCTGAAAACCAAGATGAATGAGGCAGGAGCTACACGTTTCGGCTCAGGCTGGGCATGGCTGGTCGTAGGTGCCGATAAAAAACTGGCGGTAACCTCTACTCCTAACCAAGACAATCCATTGATGGACTTACCAGAAATTGCCGTAAAAGGCACGCCTGTTTTAGGTATCGATGTTTGGGAGCATGCCTATTACTTAAAGTACCAGAACCGCCGCCCAGATTACCTGTCGGCCATCTGGAACGTGATCAACTGGAAGCATGTAAACGAATTGTACCAGAAAGCAATTGCTTAAGCAGTTAGCTTTTGATCAATAAAAAAGCGGCAGGTAAATTACCTGCCGCTTTTTTATTGGAATTTAAGATAACGTTTCAAAAATGACAGGCTGAGGTATTATTTCAAATAATCTTTCCGTCAAAATACTCTACTAATTTGGTATACTAACTACAAACACACTAATATTGCCGGCAATTGTTACACATCTACATAAAGCGATAATCATGAAAGCAGTTGTACTCACCGGCAAAAATCAGCCGTTAGCCCTACAAGAAGTTGATAACCCTGCCATAGGCCCCGGCGAAGTGCTGGTGCAAATAAAAGCCGCCGCACTTAACCGCCGCGATTACTGGATTACCGTTGGCCAGTATGCCGGCATCAAATATCCCAGCATTTTAGGCTCTGATGGCTCCGGCATTGTGGTGGAAGCAGCCGACGAAGCCGGACAAGCCTGGCTCAATAAGGAAGTGATTATTAACCCTGGCCACAATTGGGGTGAGCATGATGAATACCAAGGCACAGATTTTAAAATTTTAGGCTTGCCTGAAGATGGTACCCTGGCCGAATATATTAAGGTGAAGGCCGAATACCTGGCCGAAAAGCCGGCCCATTTAAACTGGGAGCAGGCCGCCGCTATACCTTTGGCCGGTTTAACGGCTTACCGTGCCTTGTTTACTCAAGGTAAAATAAAAAAAGGCGACAAAGTATTGATCAGCGGTGTGGGCGCAGGTACCGGTACGTTTGCGCTGCAATGGGCCGTAGCCGCCGGCTGCCAGGTGTTTGTTACCTCCGGCTCGGGCGAAAAGATTGAACGCGCCCGCCACTTGGGTGCCGCAGCCGGTGTAAGCTACAAAGCGCAGGACTGGGCTGCTCAACTGAAAGAGCTGGCCGGCGGCTTTGATGTGATTATTGACAGCGCCCTGGGCCAGGGCTTTGCCCAACTGATTGACTTGTGTAACCCCGGCGCACGTATTGTATTCTTTGGCGGCACGGCGGGTAATATTCCGGAGCTAAACGGCCGGGTTATCTTTTGGAAGCAGCTGCAGATTTTGGGCACTACCATGGGTACCGCAGCTGAGTTTGTAGCTATGGTTAACCTGGTAAATGAGCATCAGCTTGTGCCGGCGATAGATGAAGTATTTCCGATGGCTCAGGCACAGCAGGCTCTTGATAAAATGGCCGGTAGCGCACAGTTTGGTAAGCTGATACTGGTTAATTAAACTTTCCTTTTTCCATATCATCCCGAACACAGGTGAAGGCTATGAATGGCGATGCGGGGCGTGGCTTAGCAACCTGCCCGCGGCACTGATGATGGGGCTGCTACCATAGGTGTTTGACGTAATTGGAGCCACCTAAATTGCACAACTAAAAGCTCTAAAAAGTGTAAACCCCGCTTTTTTGCAAAAACTTGACTATCAGCAATTTAAATGAAATATTTTTTGAAAAGTGTAAACTTTGCCTTTACACTTTTCTAACCCTTTATTGAGCTGATCAGGGCAGTACAGCACCCCTTAATAAGGATGGCGCCCTGCTGTTTGTGTGGGAAAAAATGCAGCGAAACTGGCAAGCTGGAAAACAAGTTTGAAAAACCAGGATAAACCTTTTGCAGGTAAATGGATGAAGAAGTTTAAAGGCTGCTTAAAAACATTACAGCGCTTTTAAAACACCTAAAAAGAAAATTATCCCGGCTTTTTAATTTGCAGTGGAGAAGCTACCCGGCGGGTGTTTTCCTTTACAAACGACTCCCATCCTGCATAGGTAACTTTGCTGCCCCTGCCGGTAGTTATTTTCTGAAAGCTATGGCACACGGCCACGGCCAATCCGTCGGTAGCATCCAAAAATTCAGGCGTTTCCTGAAAGTTAAGTAGGCGTTGCAGCATGGCCGCCACCTGCTCTTTGGTAGCATTGCCATTACCGGTGATAGCCTGTTTAATTTTACGGGGCGAATATTCATTTACCGGCACATTGCGCGATAAGGCGGCGGCAATGGCTACGCCCTGCGCACGACCCAGTTTGAGCATCACCTGTATATTCTTACCGTAAAAAGGGGCTTCGATGGCTAAAGTATCCGGGTGATGATTATCAATCAGCGCTTGGGTTTTCTCAAAAATGCGCTGTAACTTCAGCATGTGGTCATCGGTCTTTTCTATCTTTACCACACCCATGCTGATCAATGTAATTTTAGAGCCGGTTTCTTTAACTAAACCATAACCCATCACCGCTGTGCCAGGGTCAATTCCCAATATTATCCGCTCCTTCTTATCTGCCTGCTGCATACATAAGCAAAAGTACGGCTTAAGCTGGGGTATTGTGCAGCAGGTGTAAATATTCTTTCCTGCTGATAAGCCGGGCACCCATACTTTCTAAATGCGAAGTATGCAACTGGCAGTCAATTAGCCTGTACCGGCTGCTGTTACACAAGGTAATCAGCGCTGTTTTGGAGGCATTGCTAACATGGCTGAACATGCTTTCGCCACAGAAAACCGCCCCTATTGCCACACCATACAACCCACCCACCAATTGTTCATGCTGCCAAACTTCATAGGAGTGGGCGTAACCCTGGTAGTGCAGTTCAATATAAGCCTGCTGCATATCATCAGTTATCCAGGTTCCGTCTTGGCCTTCACGGGCGGTGGCGGCACAGGCTTGTATGACTTGCGCAAAAGCCTGATTAACGGTAACCCGAAACCGCCCCGACCGCAATACCTGCCACATACTTTTCGTTACCCGCAACTCATCAGGATAGATCACAAAACGCTCATGCGGCGAATACCACAAAATGGGAGAATCTTCGCTGTACCACGGGAAAATGCCATTGCCATAGGCCAGCTGTAGACGGCTCACGCTCAGGTCGCCGCCTACGGCGAGCAGGCCGTCGGGTTCGGCCAGTTCAGGGTCAGGAAACAATAGCTGTTCATCAAGCCGGAAAATCATGCGGCAATTTACGCCGCTTTACGATGAATAGCCCGCTTTTTCACCAGAGAAGTTTGCGCCTGATTGTAGTTAACAATTTAATCACTTTGTAGCACTTTAAATACATAAATTCAACCCACTGTACAGAAAAGCAGAATCGAACAGTAAAAAAGAAGATTAAAATACAGCTTATTAATAAATCCCCTGGAAAAACCCGGAAAGGGAAACATCAAAATACAAACATATTTTACGTAAAGTTTCCAGTCTTACATCAATTTTACCCGATTCAAGCCGGGCAATATTAATACTGGTATCGGCATAAAATTTTTCTTGCGTAACCTGGTGCTGCCGCCTTAGCTTACGTATTTGCAGCGCAACTTTCTTTTTAAAGACCTCTTCGGTTTCAATAACCGTCTTATTATCAGCAGTTAACATTAATTGTAAAATTCAGGTTTTATTATTGGGTATGTTCTACCCGTTAAATACAAAGCATGCCCGATATAAATGCACCTGCATCATCACTATTTTCTTACATCTTAAAGTTGTACGCCTATTGGCAATAAATAACCGTAAATATAAATTCTGGCTTAGCTTTTGTAAAACCCTTACCGACTCTGCACCTACTGTGAAAATATTTAAAGTTTACATCTACCTATAAAAAACTTTATAAAATCAGAATTCTCAGATGCCCAAGCTGAGTAAAGTTTGTTCTTTGTTTTGGGTTTAATCAATAGTTTAAATTAATTAGGGGAAAGGGAGCTTCCAAAAAGCTCTCTTTTTTTGTGACTATGATTTTTTACTATGCATGCATAATATTATATTTGAACATCAACATTTCCGCCATGCATTTTGAATATACTGAAGAGCAATTGATGATACGCCAGGCTGCACGTGATTTTGCACAGCAGGAACTTAAACCCGGTGTAATAGAGCGCGACGAGCACCAGAAATTTCCGGCCGAGCAGGTAAAGATGCTGGGCGAGCTGGGTTTTATGGGGATGATGGTATCCCCGCAATATGGCGGCAGCGGCATGGATGCGGTTTCTTATGTGCTGGTGATGGAAGAATTGTCTAAAATTGATGCTTCGGCTTCTGTGGTAGTATCGGTAAATAATTCACTGGTTTGTTATGGCCTCGAAAAATATAGCAGCGACGAGCAAAAGGAAAAATACTTGGTACCACTGGCCAAGGGTGAAAAAATCGGCGCCTTCTGCCTTTCTGAACCGGAGGCCGGCTCAGATGCCACTTCGCAGCAAACCACTGCCATTGATATGGGCGACCACTACTTGCTGAACGGTATAAAAAACTGGATCACCAACGGTAATTCGGCTTCTACGTATATTGTGATTGCCCAAACAGACGTTGCCAAAGGTCATAAGGGCATTAATGCGCTCATTGTGGAGAAAGGCATGGAAGGCTTTACTGTTGGCGCTAAGGAGAACAAGCTGGGCATACGCGGCTCTGACACCCATTCGCTGATGTTTACGGATGTAAAGGTGCCCAAGGCTAACCGCATTGGCGAAGAGGGGTTTGGCTTCAAATTCGCCATGCAGGCGCTGGAAGGCGGCCGCATTGGCATTGCCGCACAGGCTTTGGGTATTGCCTCGGGCGCTTACGAACTTGCCGTACAATACGCCAAAGAACGCAAAACCTTTGGCAAACCCATTGCCGACCACCAGGTGATTGCCTTTAAACTGGCCGATATGGCTACGCAGATAGAGGCTGCGCGCCTGCTATGTCTCAAGGCGGCTTGGCTAAAAGACCATCATCAGCCCTTCGCGCAAGCATCGGCGATGGCTAAACTGTATGCCTCACAAGTAGCGATGGATGTTACGGTAGAAGCTGTACAGGTGCATGGGGGCTACGGCTTTGTAAAAGAGTACCATGTAGAACGCCTGATGCGCGATGCCAAAATTACGCAGATTTATGAGGGCACCTCTGAAATTCAGAAAATCGTCATATCGCGCGGTCTCTTAAAATAAGGCAAAGGTTTTGCTTACTTTAGCCTACTAATTTAGTAGAGTTTATGAAAAGCAAAACCTTTATTGCTATTATTGTTTTCAGCATAGCTTCGGTAAGTGCATTTGCGCAGCGGTTGAAAACCGGTACCTGGCGTGGTGTGCTCACTACGCAAACACAACAGGAAATACCCTTTAACTTCACCATTAAAGATACCGCCGGCCGGAAGTTAATGACCATTATTAATGGTGATGAGCGCTTTAAGGTAACCAACATCAGCAGCAAGGGCGACTCGGTGTTTATCAGGATGCCGCTATTTGATTCTGAATTTAAATTAAAGCAGCAAGGCAACAATTTAACCGGCAACTGGGTAAAGCACTTAGGTGAGCGCGATGCCGTTACGCCGTTTACCGCTACCTACGGGCAAACTTGGCGTTTTGGTGGTCATGCAGACATCATTCTTCAAGGAAATGAGGGTGGCCCGTGGGTGAACGGTAAATGGTCTGCTATATTTGGTGAAGGGAATGGTCGTGATACAACAGTGGGTGTCTTTAATCAGAGTGGTGTGATAGTTACAGGCACTTTCTTAACCACAACTGGCGATTACAGATACTTGGATGGTGTACTGGCACAAAACAAACTTTATCTCTCCTGCTTTGACGGCGGACACGCCTTTCTCTTCACTGCCAACCTGGCCAATGACCGTACGCTAACCAATGGCATGTTCTATTCTGGGTACAGCGGCAAAGAGGTATGGGCAGCCGTTAAAAATGAAAATGCAAAACTACCCGATGCCTACAATTTAACGGCTTTAAAAGCAGGTTATAAAAAGCTCGACTTTTCTTTTCCTGATTTAAATGGCAAAAAGGTATCCTTAAGCGATCCGCGTTTTAAAAATAAAGTAGTGATTGTGGAAGTGATGGGCTCCTGGTGCCCTAACTGCATGGATCAAACTGCTTACCTTGTGAACTATTACAAGAAATACCACAACCGTGGCGTTGAGGTGGTTGATCTGGCTTATGAGCGTACTGCTGATTTTAATAAATCGAAGCAGGCATTGCAGCAGGAAGTTAATCATTTTAAAATACCGTATCCTATACTGGTTACCGGGTATACCAGCAACAAGGCCGAAACCGCCAAAAGCCTGCCTGCACTTACCCGGTTTATGGGCTTCCCTACCACGCTGATTATTGACAAGAAAGGAAATGTGCGTAAAATTTATACCGGCTTTAGCGGCCCGGGCACCGGCAGTTATTACACCGAGTTTGTAGACGGCTTTGAACGTTTAACCGATGAATTGCTGGCGGAGAAATAGGTATTTGTTCATTGGTCATTAGTTCATTGGTCATTAGTTCATTAGTCATTTATTGATTAGGAAAACTAAAAAGTGCCCTTATTTAACTCTATATTCCTTAAACCCTAATGAACTAATGAACTAATGACTAATGAACCATACCCTCTTGCCCATCTGCCCGAAAACTTGTTTATTTGTTAAAAGCTAAACAAATAAACCGGTATGAGAACATGGTTACTGATTGCGGCGCTGGCTATCCCAATGCTGTCGCAGGCGCAAAAAAATAAAAAAGGGCCCTCCAGCTATAATCTGATAGTGGGCACCTATACTAAAAAAGGGAGTGAGGGTATGTATGTTTACCGCTTTTACCCCGAAAGCGGCCGGCTTGCTTACCTGAATAGTACTACGGGTGTATCAAACCCTTCGTACCTTACGGTATCATCCAACAATAAATTTGTGTACGCCACTAATGAGAATGACAATGGTGAAGTAAGCGCATTTTCCTTTGAGCCAAAGGGAGGCAGGTTACAATTTATCAACAAGCAACCCTCATTAGGCGGTTCGCCTTGCTATATCACCGAAGATCAGGAAAGAAAGCATGTAATTGTAGCCAACTATTCGGGCGGCAATGCCGTGGTATTGCCGGTAAATGCCGATGGCTCATTAGGCCGGGTAAGCCAGAATATGCAAGACCAGGGCAAAGGCATCAATGCCGAGCGGCAGGAAAAACCACACGTGCATACCACCGTTTTATCGCCCGATGAAAAATACTTGATTTACAGTGATTTGGGTACTGACCGCCTGAATGTTATGCACTACCGTGCTACACAGCCGCAGCCGTTAAGCCCGGCTACCCCGGCTTACATTTCGCTTACCCCCGGCAGCGGCCCCCGCCATATTGCCTTTACTCCTGATAAAAAGCATTTGTATGCGGTAGCCGAATTAGGCGCTACCATTATTGCCTTTGATTATAACAATGGTAAGTTGAAGCAATTACAATCTATGTCGCTGCTGCGCGATGGGTTTACCGGCAACGGTGCAGGTGCCGCCGATGTGCATGTATCGCCCGATGGCCGCTTTGTATATGCCACCAACCGGGGCGATGCCAACGAAATTATTGTGTATGCCATTGCACCCGAAACCGGTATGCTAACTTTCGTGGAGCGCAAATCGAGCATGGGTAAGGCGCCGCGTAATTTCGCTATCGATCCTACCGGTAAATTCCTGGTGGTAAGCAACCAGGACAGTGACAGCATTTTTGTATATAAAATTGATACCGAAACCGGTAAACTTACCTACACCAACAACCATATCGAGGTAAGCATGCCCGTATGTTTGAAGTTTGCATCGGCGGAGTAATCTACAAGAATTATAAAACCAGTTATTTCAACCGCAGGGAGAAATATGCTGCCGCATTACCGGCTGCACGAAGAAGATTTCCCCCTGCGGTGGAAATGACAACTAAAGGGTTCTAAAATACCTTTAGTAAGATTCCCTTACTTCACTTTAACCAAATAATTATAATTCAGTACCTGCCATCGGGTATGCGGATTTAAAAATTTAGGGGTAAGGCGGGTAATGCCGTAGTCCGCATCGCGGTACACCGTGTCCAGTTGAAAGCCGTCGCGCAGCAACCCGTTCTTGCCCTGTTCATCGGTAAAGAGCCATACCGGCCGGCCTGCAGCGCGTTGCTGCCTGATCAGCTCGTTTGTGGCAGGCGGCGTTAAATTGCGTGTGTAAAAATCAAAATTGGTGCTGTGAAAGGCATAATTATAAGTATGCTGCCGGGTGGTAATATGCTGATTGGCCACCTGTGCCAGCCCGATACCTGCCTGATAGTTGAGCAACTGCTGATAGGCATTACCGTTAAGCAGCACATTAGCCATCGCAATAATAAAAGTAGAAACAGCCACCATCTTAACAAGCGTTCTTTTTTCCCGGATAATTATATAAGCGGCTGCCCCTAAAAACAGCAATGACAACCATACCACTATAATAGAATGCACCGGAAAGCACCAGATATCTACTACCGCTACAATGATGAGGATTACCGCAGCTACAAAATATTGAATGCTCAGGTAAACGTTTAGCGTTTTTTGCCGCCCCTGTTCCTGCTTTAACATGATCTGCCCGGCAGTAAGCAGTGCAAAAAAGGGGAACAGAATGTTGAGGTAATGCGGCAACTGATAGCCGGAGGAGGAAATGATGGCAAAGATGATGATGATTGTTCCTACGGTTAACAGTTCGGCACCCGGCAGGCGGATAAAGCGGGTTTTAATAAAGGCGGTTATCCGGCTGAAGAAAGCCACATAGGTAAGCAGGCACCAGGGCAAAAAGGCCCATAAGGCGGTATGAAAGAAAAAGAAATAATCCTTGTGCCCCTTCCCCCACTTGGCCCCGTCCAGCCGCTCAAAGTTCTGCGACCATAAAATGAACTTTACACCCGATATATGGTTCATGCCACGTGCTACGGCTTCGGGGTGCAAATCATATTGCAGGTAATAGCAGTAAACGGTAGGCGTAATAAACAGGGCAAAAAACAGCAGTACTACCAGCCACCGCCAGTCGAACAGCCGCCTCCAGTTGCGCTGGTACAGCAGCAGGAAGAATAGAGCTGCACAAGGCATCACAAAACCAATCATGCCCTTGGTGCTAAAGGCCATAGCTAGGCCCAGTGCCCCCAATATATAATTATACCAGCGCATTTGGTAAGCCGCTTCTACCAGTTGCCAGGTGGCAAACACAATACTGGCGGTAAGGATGGCATCCATACGCACATCGTTATTGGCTAAAAACTGCGCCTGTGCGCTGGCGTACATTAGGGCTGCCAGCAGGCCGGTTTGCCGGTTATACAGCAGCTTGCCCAAACGGAAAGTGGAATATAGGCCTAGTATAGTAAGCAAAAACGATGGCAGCTTATAAGCCAGTGTATTTACCCCGAATATATTGTAAGAGAAAGCCGCCAGCCAGAAATGCAGGTGAGGCTTGTCCAGATAATTCATGCCCCGGTCAATCAGCCGCACATAATCATGGTTGAGGTACATGTGCATGGCAATGTCGGCATGGTGCGAGGCATCCTCGTTCATGAGCGGCACAAACAAGCCATATATATAGGCCACCAATAGTGAAAAGAACAGCCAGAACCAGGTTTTATGATTGATATAAGGTTGCGTCATGCCGAAAATGCGGCGGCTGATAGTACCGCACAGTGCGGCAAAAATACTTAAATTTATGGTAAGGCATTAAAGCCGGCCTTTATGTACCAAAACATTCGCTTTTGAGTTGGTGTTAACCCTACTAAATTACAAACATGAAAACACTAAAATATATAGCCGGCCTGGTGCTGATCTCGGCTTCATTAACCGCCTGCAGCAATGGCAGCGGCGATACCTCATCTAAAACCATAGGCGGCAGCACCGATACCATGAACGCCGTAGCCGGTTCTAACGCAGGCGGCGTAAATGCAGCAAGTTCGGCCGATACCTCCGATAACGGCAACAAGAACAGCGGAAAAGATTCTACCAGCCGGGGCAATGCTAACCCCAGCGGGCATGTGGAGGGTGACACCACCAACCAGAATAAATATCACCGGCCGCGGTAAGTAATACAATAAGTATTGTCATAAATGAGATATAGTTATTTGGCTTACGGTGCTTTTGCACTTGCAGCCTATTTTGTATGTGGATGCGCCAGAATACCATCCTGTAATGATATTAAGGCTGCATATGCTAATGACTATACCTACAATATGGTACTACGGGAAAAGACCCAAGAACTAAGTCTTACTCATTTTTATGGCACTGATCTCACCTCAGAGAAAGATACCGTTGTGAACGATGGCAGCAAACAAACGATAATTTTTGGGGAGTCATTCCGAGTTGGAGATACTTTAATTAAGAATAAAGGTGATGCAACTATCCATGTGAAAAGAAAGGGGAAAAAGTTTGATATTGACTTTGACTGTACAGGTTATTAGTCTTTCTAAATGCCTGTAAACTATTTGCACCTTAAAGCACATTCATTAAGATGTCTTTTAAAATTCAATCGATTCCTTTTTTTGAGGTTGATTCATCACAAAACCACTTGATTATCAAATAATAGTTTTTTATATTTGCACTCAATAAAAGAGGGGACCGGTGTCCCCTCTTTTTAGTTTGAACAAAAACCGGCATACGGATGAACGTTGAGCAACGCGTAAAAGAACTGATTGAAGAAAAAATAGCCGACCGCCCTGATATTTTTATTGTAGCCATTAAAATGCAGGCCGGCAACAAACTGGTGATCCTGCTGGATGGCGACCAGGGCGCCGGTATTGATGTTTGTGCGCAGGTGAGCCGCCACGTAGGCTTTCATCTGGAGGAAGAAAACACCATTGAGGAGGCTTACAACCTGGAGGTATCATCGCCCGGCATTGATACGCCGCTGAAACTTACCCGCCAGTATGTGAAGAACATTGGCCGGCAGGTAACCGTAAAAACTACAGACGGCGGCAAGAAGGAAGGTAAATTACTGAGTGCCGGCGAACAGCAGATTATTATAGAAGAAACCCTGAAAGCCAAAGGTAAAAAAGCCGAACAGGTAGAAACGCAGATACCGATGGCCGATATAGCTGAAACAAAAGTTTTAATATCATTTAAATAAGATGAGCAATATTAATTTAATTGATTCCTTTCAGGAATTTAAGGATTTTAAGAACATTGACCGCCCTACCATGATGAGCGTACTGGAAGACGTATTCCGGAGCATGATCAGAAAAAAGTATGGTACCGATGAAAATTGCGACGTAATTGTAAACACCGATAACGGTGACCTTGAAATCTGGCGGACCCGCACCGTAATGGAAGATGGGTTTTCTGAAGACGACGACCTGGAAATTGAACTGGCCGAAGCCCAGAAACTTGATGAAGATTTAGAGGTTGGCGATGAGTATGTGGAGCAGATTACACTGGAAAGCTTTGGCCGTCGCGCTATTTTAGCGGCACGCCAAACGCTGGTATCAAAAATTCTGGAACTTGAGAAAGACGAAATCTTCAAAAAATACAAAGACCGCGTAGGCGAAATTGTAACCGGCGAAGTATACCAGGTTTGGAAAAAAGAAACTTTGGTGCTTGACGATGAGGGCAACGAACTGCTGCTGCCTAAAACTGAGCAAATTCCGGCTGATTATTTTAAGAAAGGTGATAGCGTAAGAGCGGTGGTACATAAGGTGGATATGCTGAACAACAACCCTAAAATCATCATTTCGCGTACTGCGCCTGAATTTTTACAGCGCCTGTTCGAACTGGAAGTACCCGAAATTTTTGATGGCCTTATCACCATCAAAAAAATTGTGCGCGAGCCGGGCGAGCGTGCTAAGGTGGCAGTAGAATCTTATGACGACCGTATTGACCCGGTAGGTGCCTGCGTAGGCATGAAAGGTTCGCGCATTCATGGCATTGTACGTGAGCTGAAGAACGAGAATATCGACGTTATTAATTATACCAACAATATACAGTTGTACATTCAGCGTGCCCTCTCGCCTGCAAAAATCACTTCAATTAAACTGGATGACGAACGCCATACGGCGGCCGTTTACTTAAAGCCCGACCAGGTATCACTTGCTATAGGCCGTGGCGGCCACAACATTAAACTGGCCGGCAAGTTGAGCGGTTATGAAATTGATGTATACCGTGAGGCTGATGAGCATGAAGAGGATGTGGACATCGAAGAATTCTCAGATGAAATTGATGGCTGGGTTATTGACGAACTGAAACGCGTAGGTTTAGATACGGCAAAATCGGTTCTGTCCTTAACATCCGGAGAGCTGATTAAGCGTACCGACCTGGAAGAAGAAACGGTAAAAGAACTTTTATCAATTCTGCAGGCCGAATTTGAATAATCTGAATATGCCAATATAAAATCGTATTTTTGCGTAATTCTTAATAAAGAAGAAAGAAAATTTATTAAATGTCAGAAGACAAAAGCATAAAATTAATTAAAGCGGTAAAAGAGCTCAACATTGGTATGAGTACCATTGTCGATTTCCTAGGCAAGAAGGGGTTTAAAGTAGAAAAACAACCGATGGCCAAGCTGGATAGCGACATGTATTCTGCCTTGCTGAAAGAATTTTCTGCTGACAAAGACGAAAAGGAAAAAGCCAAGCAAATCAATATTGGTAAAATCCGTAGAGATGAGCCGGGCCAGATGCCTGAGAAACCGCAGGAGCCCCGCCCCCGCGATTTTGAGAACAAAGAGATTCTGATAAAAAATACCGGCAGTTCGGCACCTGCTGAAAAGCCAAAGCCTGTAGAAGCGCAAAACAATCAGAGCAAGGGAGATGGTTTACCCGGTGTAAAAGTGGTAGGTAAGATTGACCTGAATAACTTAAACGCCCGGCCTAAGCAACCTGAGCCTGTACGTGAAGAAGCGCCTGCGCCAATACCGGCTGCTGTAACAGTGCCGGAACCGCCAAAGGCAGTGCCGCAGCCCGAGGCTGCACCTGTACCACAGGCAGTTGTTGTTGCACCAGCGCAGACTGAGCCTAAGGCAGCACCGGCACCTGTTGAAGAAAAGCCGGTGCCTGCCGTTACCCTTGTAACCGAAGCACCACAGGCAGCAGTAACATCTGTACCGGCTTCACCGGTAACCGAAACTCCTGCTATGCCAATTAGCACTGCGCCTGAAGAAGGTGGCAGTGATGATGTAATCAGGGCGAAAGCAGAACGATTGAGCGGTCCGCATGTAGTTGGTAAGATACAATTACCGGTAGATTCAAGCCGCCGTGGTGGCCCCGTTGCTTCTTCGTCTAATGCCGACAATAAGCGCAAACGTAAACGTAAAGATAATCCTCCGCCTAACAATAACCAGCAAAATACGCAACCCGGCCAGCAGCAGCAGGGTCAGGGCGGTTATAACCGCCCCGGTGGCGGCCAGCAGCAAGGCGGCTTCAACCGTCCGGGTGGGCCGCAGCAAGGCGGTAACCGTCCGGGTGGTGGCTTCAATCGCGGTCCGCAGCAGGGAGGCCCGGGTGCCCGGCCTGATTTCAGGAACCGCAATGCAGCAGGAACGCCGCAGAACACCGGTCCTAAAGAGGAGCCTACAGAAAAAGAAATACAAGACCAGATTAAAGCTACACTGGCCCGCCTGAGCGGTGCTGGTAAGTCAGGTAAATTTGCGCAGCGGGCTAAATTCCGCCGCCAAAAACGTGATGATGTAGCTGCATCGGCCGAGGAAGCTGCATTGGAGCAGGAAGCACAGTCAAGAGTGCTTAAAGTAACCGAATTTGTTACTGCCAACGAATTAGCTTCGTTGATGGATGTTTCGGTTACGCAGATTATCTCTACCTGTATGAGCCTGGGTATGTTCGTGTCCATCAACCAGCGTCTGGATGCCGAAACCTTAACCATTGTAGCCGATGAATTTGGCTATGCGGTTGATTTTGTGAAACCTGAAGATGAAGAAGTAAATCTGGAAGAGGTTGATAACGAAGGTGATTTACAGCCACGTGCGCCGATAGTAACCATTATGGGGCACGTTGACCACGGTAAAACTTCATTGCTCGACTTTATACGGAAAGCCAACGTAATTGCCGGTGAGGCCGGAGGTATTACCCAGCACATTGGCGCTTACGAGGTAAAGTTAGAAGATAACCGTAAGATTACTTTTCTGGATACACCGGGCCACGAGGCGTTTACCGCTATGCGTGCACGTGGTGCCCAGGTAACTGATATTGTAATTATTGTAATTGCTGCAGATGACAGTGTGATGCCGCAAACCCGCGAGGCTATTAACCACGCACAGGCCGCAGGTGCACCTATTATTTTTGCTTTTAACAAAATTGATAAGCCCGGTGCCAACGCCGATAAGGTACGTGAGCAGTTGGCTGCCATGAATATACTGGTAGAAGAATGGGGCGGCAAGTATCAAACCCAGGAAATATCAGCCAAAACCGGCTTAAATGTTGATCACCTGTTGGAAAAAGTATTGCTCGAAGCCGAACTATTAGAGCTTACAGCAAATCCTGATAAACGTGCCGTAGGTGCTGTAATTGAAGCTGCGCTTGATAAAGGCCGTGGTATAGTAACCACCGTGCTAGTACAGTCTGGTACACTGCGTGTAGGCGATCCTATACTGGCTGGTTCATATAGCGGCAGGGTAAAGGCATTAACCAATGAGCGCGGGCAGCGTGTAAACATTGCCGGGCCATCAACACCGGTACAGGTATTGGGTATGCAGGGTGCACCAACCGCAGGTGATAAATTTAACGTAACCGAAACCGAGGTTGAGGCTCGTGATATAGCCAACAAACGCCTGCAACTGCAACGCGAGCAGGGACTGCGTACGCAGAAACACATCACGCTGGATGAAATTGGCCGCCGTTTGGCTATTGGTAACTTCAAGGAGCTGAACATCATTGTTAAAGGTGATGTGGATGGTTCTATTGAAGCACTGTCAGACTCTTTACTGAAATTATCAACCGACCAGATACAGGTGAATGTGATTTCGAAAGCAGTGGGTCAGATATCTGAATCAGATGTATTGCTGGCCTCGGCTTCTGATGCCATTATTATTGGTTTCCAGGTACGCCCTTCTACCAGTGCACGTAAATTGGCCGAGCAGGAGCAGATTGATATCCGCCTGTATTCTATCATCTATGATGCCATCAACGAGATTAAGACCGCAATGGAAGGCATGTTAGCGCCAACCTTTGAAGAAAAGATTGTGGCCAACGTAGAGATACGCGAAACCTTTAAGATCAGCAAAGTAGGTACCATTGCAGGCTGTATGGTGCTGGATGGTAAGATTACCCGTAACAGCAGCATCCGCATCATTCGCGATGGTGTGGTGGTGTATACCGGCGAACTGGCGTCCCTGAAACGTTACAAGGACGATGTAAAGGAAGTAAACGCAGGTTACGAGTGTGGTTTAAATATTCAAAACTTCAACAACATTGAAGTGGGCGACATTGTAGAAGCCTATGAAAATGTGGAAGTAAAACGCAAACTGTAACTGTTTGCCAATTCATAATATAAAGGGCGGCTTCATTGATTGAAGCCGCCCTTTATCATTGGGTAATGATCATTATTTTTTCACCTCAAAGTATAGCTGCCGACTTCCAGCTTCACCATTGGCAGTTATACCCTGAACATTGATGAGGTAGCGGCCGGGCAAATCAGAGGTATAAAACTGCAAAATGTTTTTACCCTGTACATTAGTGCCTGCTTTGGGCTCCCAGTACAAAACATTCCTAAAGTCTGGTAAGCGGCTGTTCAATTGCTGAGGCGTACTGTATACAGGTGAGTAAAACTCGCGCTGCAATTGTAAACCTTCATAATCCAGCACTACGGCGTGGGAGTCAAGCTCAAAACCTCCTAAATCACCTTTGTAAGTAGTAAAGCTTAGTATGCCCTCAAAAATTGTTGGCCCGTAATAATAGCGGTTGCGCACCAGATCCAGCCGCTTTACCTTCAATGGGTCAATGGCAAAGGTTCTATCTATATTAAACACCGGTATACCATCTAACATCACTAGTGGCTCATCATCTAAAAAGCTGGTCTGGTCTATTGCCCTGATATGATAATGGCGCTGTCGGCTTGTTACACTGATATACCCTACATATTCGCGCAGTACCTCTTCCATAGTAGTAAAACGGGTAAAATCTTCCAGCAAATATGTTTTATACGGCTTCACATAAAAAGATAAGCTATCAATTCCGGGCGAATAATATTGCCTTAGCTTATTACTATGGTATACATTCTGCAACTGCATACTTAGGTTATACCGTTTTAAATCATTTTCTGCACTGGGATTAAGCTGAAAAGCGCCTGTAGGGGTATCTGTATATTTTTCAGAAAAAGGACTTTGCAATTCTATCTTGTAGGTACTGTCCTTACGGGTATTGGTTTGCAATATCAGTTCTTTTAAACCGTAAAAGTCTTTAGTTTCAAACAACAACCGGCCAGCCGAATCACTTCGGGCTGCATATAAATCTGCATATTTTGCAGGGCTGCTCAGGTAAGCCACCACATTAGCTGCCGGCCGGCCGGATACGCTGTCAATCAGCCTGGCGGTTATCAGGTGCCCGGCATACTCAGGTAGGTAGGCAGGCTTATAAGCCGGATTTAATATGTTGTCCCAATTAAAACGGCGCCAGCCCTGCGTTAGCATTAAATTATCCAATGCTTCGTCGGTCTGGCTATCAGTATGCTCAAAGTAGTAATCGGGCATTTCCACACTACCTTTTAGTTCGGCCCCAAGCCACAGGTAACTGAATAGGTTTGCAGGGTCAGGTTTTTGCAGCGAATCTACTTTATACACTGCCACCGAAAGATCAGCAGGTAACAAGCGGTTACTTTCTGTTGCGGTAGTTAATGTTAAAGTTACCGGCCGGCGGATGCCATATTGCTGCTGCCCGATGGCAGCATTAAGTTGCAAAGGCTTTACTGCCGGACGCTTAAAATACAGCCTTTCGGCTACCGGCTGCCTGTTGCTGTTAAAAATCAGGATATGGTTTACGCCATCAGCTAATTTGCTTTTTAGTACGCTGATTTGCCGCGCTGATTGTAAAGCACTCAGGGTTTGAGCATCAATCACTTTCTGGCCGCTGTATATAAAACTGTAAACTTCTCCGCTTAAACCTGCACTGCCGGTAACCGTAATGCCAATATTACTGCCAGCATCAGTTACCTGCAAGACGTAACCCTCATTTTTAATCACAGGCAACGGTTTGTATATCGGCCGGCTGCCCGGAACCTGCACTATAGCCCGGTAAGTATTGCCAGCTACCGGGGTGAATGTAAAGCTTCCCATGCCGAATTTAATTGGCGTGAACCGTACAACGGTATCATTCTGCTGGTTAATGATGGCTCCGCGTAAAGCCTTTCCTTTACCATCAGGCCCTGTTATTTTAAAAGCTACCTTACTGGTAACGTTACGAATAAGATCACCGCCTTCCGGAAAAAACTGAACATCTGTTCCTGCTGCTACGTTAGCCGTTGCAGGCACTGCCTCCGGCGATTTGAGCGGGTTTACAATTGTGATTGGTTTTTCAAAAAAAAGCTCGGGGCCATTATTCTTCATCCAGCTGGTATAAGCCCGTAATTGGTAATTACCATTGGATAAGGTAAGCGGGATATAAAAGGAGCCATTACCGCTTCCCTGTTTCATGGCAATTTTACTCTGCAGAACCGCATTATGCCGGGCGTCCAGCACCTCTACATAAGCTACTTTACTTAAATTAAACGGCTTATTAGTGCTGTTCACCAGGTAAAGCTTAAACCACAGCAGTTCGCCGGTTACATAAAAGCTCTTATCTGTATGCGCAAATATCTTTTCCTGAAGGTTTATTTGCTGATAACGGTTAAAATCCTGCCCGATACTGCTTAGCGTTTGTGCACTTGCGCCAACATTGATGCTCAAAATGTCAATTATCAACCAGAACAGCACATAAAATGTATGTTTTAATATTTTCATATATATCAATATGGCCAAAATGAAGGTTTTTTAGTAGTACCGCGGGTAGTACAATCACCGCAGTAGCGACTGCTGCCGGTATATCCAATCGGAGTTGGAGTGCCTATTTTAGTTATTGTTTCAAGTGGTATTTGTAAATAAGTTAGTAACTGCTCGCGTACTTGATTGGTACCAAACTTATCTGTCAACAGCAAACTGTCAATTTTACAGGATTCGTTACCAGCAGTTAACCATCGCCTCGCTATATCACTACGTTTTACATAAATACGTTTTTTAGCAATGGTACCAGCGCTGATGTAGCCAATTACCGGCTCGGCAGTATTAGCCGTATTATGTATATTACCGGTAAGCTGCGAAGGCTGCGCATCAAAGATGCTTCCCAACTGCTCGGTGTTCTTCTTTAAGTTTTGCCAAAAATTATACGCCTCCTCAGTTAACGGATATTGCCGCACCTCAATACTATAAATATAATTTACCTTTTCGGAGTTACCGGACACAAAGGTGATGGGCTGCTGCGATATTACATCCTGTGTAAGTTTAGCATTTGAATTGATAGTGATACTATTTGATTTTTGAGATTGAAAGCAATCGTTTACATATTCTCCAAGTGCTCTTTCGCGCACATTGTTTAGATTCTTATCCACTACATAATTAGAAAAATAATAAGGATGGAATTCCCAATTTTCCTGGAAATCCCAGCGGTAATAACGGGTATCATTGCTCGCATCATGGGTATTTACACTAATATATAAACCCTCGTTAAGTGCCTTATAAGTTATACTGTCAATAGTCGGACTTGACTTGGCCTGCACATAATCAGACTGGTAAACGTTGCCATCAGCCCGTTTTATAGTAAGCCGGTATTTGCCGGTCAATGGCAGGTTTAGCGGTGCCGATGCGTACCTGCCGCTACCATAATCTGCCAAAGTATAAGATCGTCCAGCTTCATCCTGAACGGCTACCTGGGCACCAGCTTCGGCGGTTGCAGTATCCTTGCCTGAAATATTTACCGTGTGGCTTAGCTTCATAACAGTGGAATCTGCACTGCCGGTAGCTATTGTACCTTCTACCACCAAATAACTAGCAGATGCAGTTATTGCAGGTGGTACGTATGAGCTTTTACAAGCCTGCCATCCAAGCAGAGCCATGCTTGAGATGATACAAATGATTATATATTTTTTGCTCATTGTTGACATAAAATTAAAATGGCCAAAATGAAGGCTTATGGGTAACACCCCTTGTGGTGCAATCGCCGCAATAAAACGGCGAACCGGAAAAGCCTCTACCGGTGAGATCGACATTTTTATAGTACTCTGTAAGTGGAAGCGCAAGGTGTGAAAGTATATATTCAGCTACTTGATTTTCACCGTTCGAATTGTACACATAAGGCTTATAAAGATTTTCCAAATCACAGCCTTTGTTCTCTTCATCCAGCCAGGCTCTGTTAATCTTAAACCTTTCTACATAAATGCGTTTTTTAGCTACAGTACCGGCACTAATATAGCCAATAACAGGTTCAGCAGCATTAGCTACGTTATGGATATTACCAGTAAGCTGCGAAGGCTGCGCATCAAAGATGCTGCCTAACTGCTCCGTATTCTTTTTTAAATTTTGCCAAAAAATATAGGCTTCCTGTGTTAACGGGTACTGCCTCACCTCAATACTATAAATATAATTTACTTTTTCTGATGCCCCGCGTACAAACGTAATTGGCTGCTGTGTGATGATGTCTTGTGCTAACTTAGTGGAATTGCCTAATGTAATTACATTAGATTGCTGCGTTTGAAAACAGTAATACACATTCTCAGCCGCAGTACGGCGCCTTACACGGCTGCCATCGGCAATAAACAATGATTCATAATAGGTATGAAACTGCCAGTCTTCCTGATATTCCCACCGGTAATAGCGGGTAGTGTTAACAGCATCGTGTGTATACAGATAGGTATACAATCCTTCATCCGCATCCCGGTAAGTTACACTGTCTATAGGTGACGAGGTTTTAGCCTGCACATAATCCGACTGATAAGTGTTACCATTACGGCGTTTTACCTGGAGTCGGTACTTGCCACTTAATGGCAAATTCAGCGGTGCAGCAACATATTTGCCACTGCCATTGTCCGTTAAAGTGTAAGACCTGCCGGCTTCATCCTGCACTGCTACCTGTGCGCCGGTTTCTGCTGCTGATGTATCTTTGCCGGATATATTTACGGTATGACTTAGCTTAAAAATGGTAGAATCTATACTGCCGGTAATTATGGTACCCTCCACCACCAGGTAACTGGCTGGCGACGTGATGGCAGGTGGCGTATAAGCTGTTTTGCAGCTCATACCGGCAAGTATTATCATTAATAATATAATTAGTTTACCTTTCATCAAAACCGGATGTTATAGTTAATGAACGGTATAGGCTTGGCAAATATGGACAGCTTGTAGCCGTTGATGGCTCCACCCTGCTCTGTAAAATAGGTAGAGTAAGCATTTTGCCGCCCGGTAAGATTATATACGCCGAATGACCACGAATTATGGAATGTTTGATGTACCCGGTGGTTGCCTTCGAGGTTGATTGAGAAATCGCTGCGGAAGTAGTCCGGTATGCGATACGCATTACGGTCAGAGTAATACACGCGCTCCGAGCCTGCATATTGATATTTAGATAAAGGCAGGGTAATAGGCCGGCCGGTGCTGTATACTACATTTAACGAAGCACTGTACCGGTGGCTGAATTTGAAGTTACCGGTAAAGTTAAAACTATGCGGCTTATCATAATTGGCCGGATAATATGCGCCGCCGTTAATCAGTTCGCCTTCATTAACATCATTTTGCTTTAAAAAGGTACGCGAGTAGGTATAACTCATCCAGCCGTTCAGTTTGCCTGCATTTTTGCGCAGCAAAAATTCGGCGCCGTAAGCTTTACCCTGTGTGGAAAGCACATCTGTTTCCAAATGCGGGTTGAGTACCAGTACAGCGCCGCTGCGATAATCCAAGTAATCCTTTATCTTCTTATAATAAACCTCCACCGAAGTTTCGATAGTATTGGAACTAAAATTTTTATAAAATCCAAGCGATACCTGCTGTCCAAACTGCGGCTTAATATTAGGATCGCTTAATTTATATACATCAGTTGGCGAAATGGCGGTAGTATTGGAAATTAGGTGAATGTACTGGCGTAGTGTATTATAGCTGGCCTTTATTGAAAATTCATCGGTAACCAAATATCTCGCTGATACCCTTATTTCAGGGCCCTGGTAAGTATGAATTACTTTTCCGCTTGCATAATTTACACTATCTACCAGGTTAACAGTTTGCCGTGGCAGGCCGGGGGCATACTCATTAACCTTTTTGGGCCCTAAATAATTGAACATAGAGTAACGCAGGCCAAGGCTAAGTGACAGTTTATCGGTCACCTCGTAATTGTCACCAATATAGGCAGCGCTTTCCAGCGCCTGCTCGGCAGCTATGGTTACCGGCACCACCAATGAGTTGGCGCCCACAGGCTGCTGGTCGCCGGGATGCAGCTTATACAGCAGCGAGCTCAGGCCCATGGTAAGGGTATGCTTACGGCTCAGGTAGTAGTTAAAGTCGGCTTTAACAAAGGTTTGGTTTACATCAAACTTTAACTTGTAAGCTTCTACGCTGTTACCGGCATCGGCAATGCTGTACTGGTAACGGTCGGTTCCAGCGGTAAACACACCGTAAAATTTATTATTAAAGTTATGCTTCCATTTAAGCGAAAAGTTGCGGTTACCATAAGCATAAGTCGTATCGCTGTTCAGCCTGAAAGCATCGGAGCTAAAGTAGCCGTTAAAATAAATATTGTTTTTCTCGTTAATCTGATGGCTGATGCCCAGGCTCAGATCATAAAAGGAGGCGCTGCTGTTTTTATATTCTTTGGGCAGCAGGTTAAGCAGCCAGTTGGCATAGGTAGTACGCCCGCCAAAAATAAAGGAGGTTTTGCCTGAGTCAATCGGCCCTTCTATATTTAAGCGGCTGGTAATTAAACCAATACCGGCCGAGCCGGTAAATTTATTCTTATTGCCTTCGCGGTTGATCACCTCTAATACTGATGATAAGCGGCCTCCGTACTTTTCTGGAATGCTGCTCTTATACAATTCCACACTCTTTACAATGTCCGGGTCGAAAGAGGAAAAGAAACCAAAAAAGTGCGCCGGATTATAAATAGTAGCATCATTCAGCAAAATCAGGTTCTGGTCTGCCGAGCCGCCGCGCACGTTGAAGCCGGTAGTGGCCTCGCCCACCGTTTGTACACCGGGCAGGGTAGTTACTACGCGTAATACATCAGGCTCACCAAACGCTGTGGGTACCTGCTTAATGTCCTGAATATCGAGCCGGGTTACGCCCATATCGGTGCTGCGCACATTGGCAATCTTATCTGCCGAAATTTTTACCTCTTTCAGGGTAGTTACCTGTTCCTGCATATCAATGTTCAGGCGGCCATCGTCGTAAAGCTCTATCTGCCGGCGGGCATCCTTCATAGTGAGGCCACGCGCTGTTAGAATATGCCGGCCACGGGGCAGGCTCAGGCTGTAATAGCCAAACTGGTCGGTACTTGCCCCTACTTTCAGGGCAGTTTCAAAAACGGTAGCCCCTACTAAGGCTTCGCCCGTTTTAATATCGCGCACATAACCGGCCAATGTTACCTTGCCTGGTTTAAAATCAGCGGTTTTTATCCCTACCGTATATACTTTATTTTCTGTAGTGGCGCGTACAGCTTCTTTGGCATTACCAGTATTGAAATTTATCGCATTGGCATTAGATTCAGCAGCAGGCTGCGTACCAAAATAACCGGCCGCCAGTTCGGTACTTATTTGCTGGCCTTTAGTTAAAAACACCTGGTCGCCGGCAATAGCATAATGATAAGTGGTACTGGCAAAAGCCAAACGCAGTACTTCGGTTAAAGGCCGGGCATTTACCTGAAGGGTAATCCGCAAACTATCAAACCCAATCGGGTCATAATAAAAATGATAACCGGTTTGCCTTTCCAGCGTGGTTACAAACTCTTCAACATGTGCCTGGGTAAAGCTGGCGGAAACAGGTTTATCCATGTTGCTTTGTGCTTGTAGTGCAAAGCCGGTAAGCAATAAGAATATGATAAGGTAAAGTTGCTTCATATCAGTTGGTTAAGGTATCATAATAGGTAGCTACCTGCACTAAAGCATCAGGCGAATTTTTATTGATTTTGATATGGTTGCTTTTCAAATATTGCTGTATCAGCTTTTTCTTATCAGCCAGGGCATTGGCAACTGAACCGTTACTGCTTACCGCATAATACAAACCCTGGCTCTTGATGTAGTACCGCGTGCGGTCGTCATACTTGCTTTCCAGGGAGGTAGCGTTGCCCGATTCCAGGATCTTTTTTTCATAACGCGCCAGTACCATCGTTTTGCCATTGTACAATTGCTCGTAATAGCCGTCAGTAAAAGATTGTTTCTGCAAACTATCCTTTACAGCATATACAAAGTGATGATTAGCCAAATCAAACGCACGTACCTTGCTTTGGTTAAGCACATAGGGCAGTGCCTGATTATAAAGCAGGGCAATTAACTGATCATCAACCAAATCATACTTCATTAACACATCGTTATAAGCTACATCATTATAAATCACTGTGCCTTTAACCCAGTTATTACTTGCATAAAACGGGATACCAGTAATTACCGGGGAGTGTGGCTTGTATTCGATGCCGCTGTACAAACCCGATGAATAGCCTATGGCTTGGTGATAATAATTAGCCAGTACAGTATCAGCCGGGCTGCTTACAGCGGCAATATTTTGTGCATGGGTAATCGGCGCACAAAAAAGCATAAAACACAGCCCCAACACAGGTGCAAATTTGTGAAGCATAGAAAAAAGGTATAATTGGTGTGTTAAGGTATAATTATTATTTGGCATAGACAATATTGCTATATAAGATATTTATACTACATATATGGTGAGCAGCCAAAGCGCATTATCCTTAAGGTAAATACCGTATAATTTTATTGTCTTAATTGCTAACGTCAAAGCAACGTTTACCTTTGCTTAATGGCTACCCTACAAGCATTCCCTAATAACCCCTACCAGGAAAACACTTACCTCGTATATGACGAAACCGGCGAGTGTGCTATTATCGACCCCGGCATGTACACCGCGGCCGAGCAGAATACAGTAGTAAATTTTATTAAACAGAATCAGTTGAAACCGGTATTACTGTTGAATACCCATTGCCATATTGACCACGTGCTGGGCAACCAGTTTATATTTCAGCAATATGGCCTCAAGCCGCAGTTTCACGAGGGGGAGCTTCAGGTGCTGGAGGCCATGCCGGTGTGGGCCGAACAAAGCGGAATACGCTACGAACTATCACCTTTGCCTGATGCATACCTGCCCGAAACCGGCACCGTGCATTTTGGTAATACCACACTGGAACTGATTTTTGCGCCCGGCCATTCACCGGCGCATCTGTGCTTTTACAGCGCCGCAGATCAGTGGCTGGCGGGCGGCGATGTGCTATTCAGGAACAGCGTTGGCCGCACCGATTTACCGGGCGGCAACCATCAGCAGCTCATCAGCAATATTAAAACCAAACTGTTCGTGCTGCCTGATGATATTACGGTATATCCCGGCCACGGCCCGGAAACCACCATAGGCTACGAAAAGCAGCATAATCCGTTTTTTTAGTATCTTACACAACACAACTCATTAACGGCCCGCTGTTTTGAACACCTCACTGTATATCGCCCGGCGGTATCTTTTTTCAGGCAAAAAGATGCATGCCATCAATATCATTTCCGGCATATCTATGGCCGGAGTGTTAATTGGCAGTGCAGCGCTGGTCATTATCCTGTCGGTATTCAACGGGTTCGAAACCGAGATCCTTTCGCTGTACAGCAACTTTACGCCCGAACTTAAAATTGAGCCGCGCACCGGTAAAACCTTCAACCCTAATACACCTTATTTTAACAGCCTGCGTAAAGATGCAAGGGTATTTTCCCTTACCCAGGTACTGGAAGAAAAAGCGCTGATTAAATACAACAACCGGCAGTTTATTGGCACTATAAAAGGGGTAAGTGATGATTTGCTGAAGAATACCCAGTTAGACAATATCATTGTAGCAGGTTCGTTCACCTTAAAGGCCAACGAGCATCAGTATGCCGTTATCGGCGCTACGGTACAAGCGAGCCTAGGGACAAACATTAACGATCCGCTTACGCAGCTACAGGTATTTTCGCCCAACCGCAACAGCAGCGGCAACAGCATTAACCCGGCCGATGATTTCGTGATTGGCTACATTGATCCTTCCGGTATCTTTGCGGTGCAGCAGGACTTTGACGACCAAATGATTACACCGATTGAGTTTGCCCGTAACCTGCTGGGCGAACCCAACCAAGTATCTTCACTGGAACTGAACTTTAAAAAAGGCACCCGCCTCCGCGCGGTGGAAAAAGAATTAAAGGCCCGTATTGGCAAGCAGTTTACGGTAAAGAACCGCTATGAGCAAAACACATTGCTGTATAAGATTTTAGGCTCCGAGAAATGGGCGGTGTTTCTGATTCTTACCTTTGTGCTGATAATTGCTATTTTTAACATCATCGGCTCGTTAACCATGCTGGTGATTGATAAGCGGAAGGATATTGCCATACTGAGCAGTTTGGGCGCAGGCAAGGGCCTGATACAAGGTATATTTTTTTCGGAAGGAATGCTTATTTCCATGGTAGGCTGCTTAACAGGGATGGCGCTGGGGCTTATCTTCTGCCTGCTGCAGCAGTACTTTGGCTTTATTAAAATGAGCGGCTCCTTGATGGTGATTAACGCCTATCCCGTCCACCTTAAAGTTACTGATTTTATACTGGTACTGTTTACGGTAACTGGTATCTCGGCGCTGGCATCGGGCATTAGTGCACGTTTAAGTGTAAAAGGGTTAGATGATATTAAGCAGGAATTATAAATTTGCAGCGTATGCAGGTAAAGCATGTTTATTGTATAGGATTATTGGTGACACTGATGGCTTGTGGCGCCTGCAACCGCAGCGGTAACAACAGTACGGCAAAAGATGTGCATAAAGGATTGTACAGTTTCGGGCCCGAAGTAAAATCATTTAAAGATTGCAGCAGCGACCATGAGTATTGGGTAGAAGATAAATCGAACCGGCTGGAGATGGAATATGCCGGTATGGGCTTTGAGAAACCATACGAGCCGGTATATGTAGAAGTAGAGGGCGAAAAAATACCATCGGGCAAGGAAGGTAAAGGCTCAGAGTATGATACTACCCTGGTGGTACACAAACTGATAAAAATTACCCGCGAAATTCCCCAGGAGTGTAATTAATACGGCCCTGCTACTTCAATACTACCTATTATTATGATGCAGCAGAAACCAGGGGGGCTGCATTTCGTTAATTAACTACTATGGAATCAAAACGTCAGCAAAAATTTGCCGGTGTCATTCAGCAGGATCTGGCCGCAATATTTCAGCGCGAGGGCATGAGCTTTCTGCCTAATACACTGGTTACCATCACCAAGGTGAGGGTAACGCCGGATTTGGCTATTGCCCGCGTATTTTTAAGCTTTTTTAATAATACCAATACACAGCAGGCGCTGCAAACGGTAAAATCCCATGCTTCCGAGATCCGGTATAAGTTAGGTGCCCGTATCAAAGATCAGGTAAGGGTAATTCCTCAACTGGAATTTTTTGTGGATGATACCAACGAGTATGTAGAACGGATAGATAAAATCTTCGACAAAATTCATAAAGAAGATCAGCAGAATGGAGCTGAATCCTGAAAGTAACCGGCACCGTCAGCTCGAAGCTTATCTGAAAAGCCATCCGTGTAAAACAGGTAAGGTGGTAGACTTTAACGCTGATACCGACTGCCTTTTACCATTTAATTTCACAGCTGCCAACACCCGCCTTTCGGCTGAGGTGGTAGCCAATACGGCGCTGTTCAGTGCCTGGATAAATAGTGAACTGGCTTACAGCGGCTGCCGCTATGGTATTGGCGGCTATATGGAGCACCGCACCCTGTATGCCCGCAGTACACATTTTAACACTGATGGTGAGCCGCGCCGCCTGCATTTAGGCACTGATATATGGGGGCCGGCCGGTACGCCTGTATATGCACCGCTGGAAGGACAGGTACACAGCTTTCAAAACAACAATCACTTTGGCGATTACGGCCCAACCATTATTTTGCAGCACAATTTAGATGGCCTGATACTGTACAGCCTTTACGGCCATTTAACCAGCGATAGCTTAACCGGTTTACATGCCGAGATGCTGGTGACTAAAGGCCAGCGCATAGGCGCCTTTGGGCAGGCTGCCGAAAACGGCGGCTGGCCGCCGCACCTGCATTTTCAACTGGTATTTAATTTGCAGGGCCATAGCGGCGATTATCCCGGCGTATGCCGCTATTCAGAAAAAGAAAGCTATTTACAGAACATACCTAACCCGGAGCTGGTTCTGCAATTTAATACCGCAACTATCCGTTAAATTAATTGTTGGCCTGATAATGATCTGGCCGGAGTTATGATGTATAAAAAGCTGATTTATAGTTTATGGATGTGGCTGCTGCCCTTTTGCGTGCTGGCACAGCCACAGTTTAAAGGGGGTGCAGGCGCACTGGATACTTACCTGACAAAAAATATTATTTACCCCGACTATTCAAGGCAATATTGCATTGGCGGCACTATACGGGTGGCTTTCAAACTGAACAGTGCAGGTAAGGTATATGACGTAACTGTACAACAAGGTTTAGGTATTGACCTGGATGACGAAGCCAGGCGGGTAGTAAGAATGACCTCGGGAAAATGGGCATTGCCGCAAGGCTATGAGGGCAACGCTACCTTAGTACTGCCGGTAACCTTTACGCCCGACTATGCACGCTGTACACGGGCAAACCAAGTTAGTTCGGCGCAGGCCATACAAAATTACCAGTTAAGGCAGGAGCAGGAAAATGCCGTTACGAATTATTACAAAAATAAATATGCGGGTAAGGCTGATACTTCCAGGCAGGCTTACATTGACCGGCTGAAAACACAGCTGGGTTACGACGAAGACTTTATTACCAATGTACTGGAGCAAGCTGATGCCAGGCAACGCCAGGGGGATAAGGAAGGCGCCTGCGAAACCTGGCAATTCATCCGTAACATTGGCAGTAACCGGGCCGATCAGTTCATCGCACGGTACTGTGGCAAGTAGAATATAATCAGCGAATGTCTGAATATGCAGCCGGGTGCATCAGCATAATATCCGCCATGTTCACATTCTTCTGATACTCAGGCAAGCCCGATAGCTTCTTCCACTCGGCATCATCGCCAAAGGCTTTCCAGTGTTCATCATGTGCCTGCTGGCTGTTAAAGCTGGTGAGGTACATCAGGTTGGGCATCCGGCTGCCGACCATTACCCGTGCATAAAACACCGCGTTAAAGCCGAGCCGGGCAAACAGGTCAACCTCATTGCCCTTATTGAACATTTTCTCTTTAGACAGATAGCGTTCTTCAGTTGGGCTTTCGTAGCTACGCAATTCAAAAATATGTGCAGCAGCCGGGCCGCTTAAATTAGGTAACTGATAATGCGGTGCTTTAGGAAAGGCTGAAAGCAGAATATTTTCGAGCCTGGCATAATGAGGAGCAACTGCATTGTAACTGACCTTATTTAGCTGGGCTAAGGCAGTAAAGGGCATCCATAGTACAATCTGCTTATCGGCACTGGTATTATTAGCCAGCGGCATAAAAACACCTACCTTGCTGAAACCTGCCCGGTGCAGCGCAGGTACATAGCTTTGTTGCAAATAACGGCTCAGTGAATCCAACTGCTGCTGTGATGAAGTGTGATATACACTGATCTGGTAATATTCTATATCGGTACCCTTGGTTTGCTGCGCATAGCCGGATAATGTTGACAGCAGGATAACAACTGTAGCTAAGGTGATATTATAAAACTTATTTTTCATGGTGAATAGATTTGAAAGATATAGGCTGCCTCAAGCTATTTTAAAGCATGTCATTTCGACCGCAGGGAGAAATCTTCTTCAGGCGACCGGTCAGCAGCAGAAAGGTCGAGATGACGGCTTGATTATTCAAATATCTTAATTTGTGTTATTCCCATCAGGCGCTTACACCTGCTTGGATAATGTGCTCGGCAAAGCGTTCCATTTCCTCCAGTTGCGGGCTGCATTGCAGCAGAAAGAAATCCACGCCTGCCTTCTCAAACTCGGCAATGCGGTCCTGTACCTGCCACGGCGTACCGGCAAGGCCGGTGCGCAGGCCCCGGTTAGATACTGAGTAATCCTGTAAAGATACCTGCTGCTCTAACTGTGTGCCAGATAGCCATTGCTGGTAATTTTTGTATCCGGAACTGCCTTCCTTTACGTTAGTGATGCGGTCAAACTCCTGTTTTACCTCCTGCTCGCTATTGCGGATGATGCTGTAGGCGGCTACGCCATACGTCATCGGCGGCAGGCCTTTCTTATCCCGGCGCTCGCGTAAATCGTTTATGCGGCGGCCAATCATTTCCGGCGAGTCGCCGTGCATTACATAGCCATCGCAGGTAGAAGAAATTAAATCCTTTGCCGCTTCAGATTCGCCACCGGCATAAATTTTAGGTCGAGGCTGCGATACCGGCTTGGGCTGTAAAATATTGTTGTTTACCTTGTAGTATTTACCGTCGAAGCTAAAGTTGTCCTGTTTCCACACGTTATCCACTACCTCCAGCCACTCGCGGGTACGGGCGTAACGGTCGTCGTGCTGCTCAAACTGGATGCCATACTTCTCCGCCTCATCACGCCACCAGGAAGACACCACATTGAGCGAGATGCGGCCATTGCTGATATGGTCAATATTGGCCGCCTGTTTGGCTAACTGTGCCGGGTTATGAAAGGTAGGGCGCACGGCCACCATCAGCTCCTGCTTATGGGTAACTGCTGCCAGCGCCGCCGCGGTAGACCACGCATCCAGCGACGGGGCCTGCTCGCCTTTAATATCATTCAGGTACAATTCGGCAATCAGGGCCAAATCAAACCCAATCTCCTCACTCCTGATGGCTAACCGCTTGGTGTAATCCCAGGTGGGCTGCATGTTTTCATCATCCACATTGCGCAGCCACCCGCCAAAAACCGGCATCCAGTATCCATAGTTCATAAATCCCTCCCCAGCCCTCCCCTAAAGGGAGGGAGTTTTATTTTTTATTGTTAAATCAGATTTCAAAGGCACTAAAACCCTCTCTTTAGGGGAGGGTTGAGATGGGTGTTATACCACCGCCGTCTCCTGTACCAACTGCTGCTCCAAGAATTCTACCAAACGCTCGTGCGGGTTAAAGCCAATTACGTTAACGGCATCGGCCACAAAGTTGGATAGTGCGTTTACATCATAGTAATAGATCTCGCCGTCGCGGTCGTCCACCATGTACTCAATGCCGCCTACATCAATGCCGCTTTGCTGCACCAGCGTTTCAATATTTTGTATCACTTCGGCTGGCGGGGTATAGGCTTCTACCTTCAGGCCGTTTTTAGGGGCATCCAGTGCGCAGGCATTACGCACCAGGTCCTGCCCCGTGGTGGTCTGGCAAATATCGGCCGGGCACAGGTTAAAACTTTCGCCATTGGTATATACCCTGATGGCATATAAATATTTGCCGCCCAGCGTTTCTACACGGGT
This sequence comes from Mucilaginibacter sp., assembly GCF_965200995.1. Lineage (GTDB taxonomy): Bacteria > Bacteroidota > Bacteroidia > Sphingobacteriales > Sphingobacteriaceae > Mucilaginibacter. Next base: position 1,081,428 of record NZ_OZ241743.1, read on the forward strand.
AATATAGCCGCCTCGGGCCGGAATAAATTCCTGCACCAATGCGGTATGATCCACCCCGAAATCAATCTGATTGTTGCTGATGGCTTCGCGGATTTCTGCTACTGAGTTAAATTTTTCGATACCTGCGCCACTGCCACCGATGTTGGCCTTTACCACAATCGGAAACCGTAATCCTTCGGTAGCGGCCTCAATCTGCGACACATGGTTCACTACCCTCGATTTCGGGTACTTGATGCCTAACTTTTGCATCAGTATCATTTGCAGCGCCTTTGAAGTTTCGTAGGTAAAGGCTTTGTAGCCGTTAATTACCCGGATGCCGTGGTTTTCCAGGTGCTTTAGGTAATTAAGCGTATAAAATGTGCCCTGTATACCATCGCGCAGGTAAGCCGAAGGGCTCATGCGATTAAAAAATAAAGAAAATTCCGGCTTGCCTTCTTCAATGGCAAAACGGTGCTGCGTAGGATTAATGGATGTATAAGGCAATCCTTTTTTATCAAGCCCGGCAAAAAGCGGCTTAAACCAGTCCGGATGCTCATGAAATATACCTATAGGCTGCATAATAGTTGATGTTATTGTATTTTAAACAAATGTAGCAAACCATCACACTAACTAAATGCCATTAAACTGCCTATTTACTGCAATTACATAATGTTTTTGTAAAACTTTTGTGCAGATATGCCGGGTAGAAGTACCATATCAGCCGCTAAATACAGCAATCAGGAAGAAAAAGCAGCCAACACCTTACTTCCATTTAAAACTCTTGATCATTACGGCCACATCTTTTTTTACAAAGTCAAGCACGGGCTGTATAGAATCCAGTTTGGGCTCGGAGTTGAAGTATAAGGCACCGCGCAAATAATGCCGGGTACTATCGGTTAGATAAAACTGGGCAGATGAGGCCGCGTTGCCATCAATGGTATAATAAATACCATATACTTTGCGGTCAGGGTAATGAATGGTTCCTTCGTCAATACCAGTGGCCTTAACCGTATGCTTGAAGGCGAATTTGTGAGCGTATTCAATCAGCTTGTCAAACTGCGTCTTTGAAGTTACCGCCTCGTAAGTAAGATGCAGGGTAGCCTTGAACTGCGGAAACTGTACGTTGATAAAGCAGGGTTTGGCCCGTGGATCTTTGTCCGGCTCAATAGCGGCATATTTGGGATATTCGAAAGTATAAGGGCAACCGGTATCATACAGCCGGTAACTGTGCTGCGGGAATACAATACGGTAATATCCCCTCGGCTTGGGCGAATAATCGGCATCGCCTCCGCATGATGAAAGGCACCACATCATGATGCCAGCCAGTAAAGAGACAAGGCGGCTTACGGATGCTTTTCTTTGGAATTCCAGATTTCCCATGATTTTTCGGCCTGCAATATCAGCATTTCGTAGCCATTTTTTATGTTTGCCCCCTGTTCTTTACCTTTTTTCAGAAACAGGGTTTCCTCCGGGTTATAAATCATATCGAACAGCAAATGGTCTTCGGTAATAGCCTCGTAAGGGATGTTGGGGCATTCGTCCACATCAGGTGAGGTACCCAGCGGCGTAGTGTTGATGATCAGCATGTGGCTGCCCACCTGCGCCGGGGTAAGCTGCTCAAAGGTAATCCGGTGCTCAGCAGGTTTGCGCGTTACTGAAGTAAAGGCAATATTTAAGGTACCCAGGATGTACTTTACTGCCCTCGCCCCCCCCCCATCACCTAAGATAAGCGCACGGTTGTGGCGGGCTTTCAGCAACGGCTTCAACGACATCTCGAAGCCGTAGGCATCGGTATTAAACCCTTCCAAAACATACTCTTTACCTTGTATGCCCACCTCGCCCGACAATGCCGCCGCTACCGGACTCATGGAGGAGATACGTATACAGTTAACTGCGCCTATTTCTTTGGCGTATTCGCTCATCCAGTCCAGATGCGGCAGTACACTCACTTTGTGGGGTACGGTTACATTAAGCCCGCACAGGTCTTTTTCCTGCTGCAGTAAAGCCGGTAACTCGCCGATGTGCTCCAACGGGTAAAGTTCATAAGCAGCGTTACTAATGCTTTCCTTTTCAAACTTTTCGGTAAAATATTTTTTGGAAAACGAATGCGACAGCGGGTAACCTACCAATCCGTACTTTTTCATGCGGTTAAATTAAAAAGGCAACGACACCTGTTTATTTTCTAACAGCCAAGCCGGTTCATTGATTTAAAAAATGGTCAAAAGTATCGCTGCGCAGTCCCAGCCGCAGGGTTTCCAGCGGGATGAGGTCGAACGGGGCGATGTTGCCCAGATTTACGTTAGCACCCAATAGTTTGATAAACCATACCTGCTGCGCTTTTTGCGGCGCTTCCCAAATCAGGTCTTCCTGCGGTATCTGGGTTAAAATCTCATCGATCAAACCCTGCCTTACCTCGCCCGAATCGCGGTAAATGCCAACGTTGCCGCTTTCGCGGGCTTCGGCTATTATCTTCCATGAGCCGGCTTCCATTTCAGCCTTAATCAGATGTATCCATTTATAAGGGGCAAAAATCTTCTGCACATCCTTCGAGCCCACTTCTGATATCACTGTTACCTGCTGACTTAGTCTGCTGATATAAGCACATTTTTCGTCGTGCGGAATAGTGATGGAACCATCCGATACTTCGGCATATTGCATTTGGTACTTGTCCAGCAAACGGCGGTAATCATCAAACTGGTTACGGATAATAAAGGCTTCGAACAGGGTACCGCCAAAATAAGCGGGAATGCCAGCCTCTTCATATAATTTAAGTTTATCGCCCAAATTTGGGGTAACATAAGAGGTAGCCCAGCCTAATTTAATCAAGTCAGTATGGATGCCGGATACCTCGATAAAATCTTCGGCCTGGCGCAGGCTTAAGCCTTTATCCATTACCATGGTAAGGCCGCTGCTGCGCGGTTTTAACGTACGGTCAGGAACTTGTGAAAGAGAATAATTCAGCATAAAAAGAACTGTGTTATAGCCTATAACTAAAAGTTTTATTGGTGCAAAGGTGGGAAAAAGATATTGAACGCAGATGTTAAATTCAGGCTGCCCTTGTTTGGTACAGTTACTGGGTTAGGTAAGTAGACATTTTGCCGATTGTATAATTTAAGGCTGCTTTACAACCGGGTAACCTTTGGCAACCCAGTTCTTCTGTAAGTTATCCGGCAGATCAAGAACCTTAACGTACGTATAGCCCTGTGCTTTTAATGCGGTGTAAGCAGGCCGGATATTGGGGCATTTGGCAAATGGGCAACAGCCGCAATACACTAATACTTCAGCTGATTTCGGCACAGTTGCCAGCAGCTTTTTTAATTTAACTGCGTTTGCTTTATCGGTTACAGGGCCAATGTGCTGCGCGCCCGGTATATCTTCTACCACGCCCATATTTAAAATTACAGGAGCGCTGCCCGGTTTATTTTTAAGGCGGGCTGCCAGTTCAGCAGGGCTGATCAGTTCATTTTTACCCCAAGGCACCTCTGCACCCAACACAAGTTGCTGTTGATGCGTTTGCGCCTGGCTTTGCTGCACTGCCAACAGCATAACCAGCATCAGCAAGCTTGTAAATAATTTTATTGTGTTCATCATCTGAATAGTATATGCTTGTGTTGATTGTATAACTGATAACTGCCTTCCGTGAAACTATATTATCCTGATTAATGGCTTCCCTTCCTTTTGCGGCATAAGCCTGCCAAAAGCCCTGAAGGCATGGCCCTGCTGCTGCATTGCCGCTTCAAAGCTTGATGTATGCGCTTTTTCAACGGCTATCAGCAGGCCGCCGCTGGTTTGCGGGTCGGCCAGAATGTACCGCTGCTCATCAGTTACCGGGCTTACTTTTTGCCCGTAGCTGCTCCAGTTGCGCTGGGTACCGCCCGGAAAGCACCCCTGCTGCAGGTAATGCGGCAATGAAGCGATCACCGGAACTTTGTCAAATTCTATCTCAGCTGCCAGGCCGCTGCCTTCGCACATTTCGGCCAGGTGGCCCAGCAGGCCGAAACCGGTTACATCCGTCATGGCTTTTACATAGTTGAGCTGCCCGCATACCTCGCCCAGTTTGTTCAGGGTGGTCATGCTTTTCAGGGCAACGGCGGCATCATCCGGTAGTAACAGTCCGCGCTTTTGCGCGGTAGACAGGATACCTACGCCCAGCGACTTGGTAAGATAAAGCCGGCAGTCAATGGTAGCCGTAGCATTACGCTTAAGCTGCGGAATATTGACGATACCATTTACAGCCAAACCAAATACCGGTTCGGGGCAGTCGATGCTGTGGCCGCCTGCCAGGGTGATACCGGCCTCGGCACAGATGGCACGGCTGCCTTCCAGCACCTTTTGGGCTGCCTCAGGTGGCAGTTTATCTATCGGCCAGCCCAAAATAGCAATGGCCAGTACCGGTTTGCCCCCCATGGCATATACATCGCTGATGGCATTGGCCGAGGCAATGCGCCCGAAATCATAGGCATCATCCACAATGGGCATAAAAAAATCGGTGGTGGAGATAAGGGCCGTACCATTACCCATATCCAGCACGGCGGCATCATCGCGTGTATCATTGCCTACCAGCAGCCGGGCATCCGGCGTGGCGGCTATCGGGCTATGCAGTATTTTATCTAAAATAGCCGGACTGATTTTGCAGCCGCAGCCCGCACCATGCGAGTATTGTGTAAGTTTTATCTGGGTTTCCATTATAGTTATAAAGTTTGATGAGCCGATGCAGGTATTGCGGCTAAAATCTGCCGGGCATTTGCAGCGGCGTCCAGGCCCGATACATCAAGCGATTGCACCTGCCCGGCATTGCGTTTGCCGAGGCCGGTACGGTAAGTTTTATCGTAGTATACCAGCGCCAGCCGTACAAAATCTTCCATCCGGTCTTCTTGAATAGCCTGTACCGCCCGGCGGGTTTGCTCCGGCCCCAGCCGTTTTTGGATGCGCCCGGTAGCCTCGATCAGAAAATCCTTATCCAATACACCGTACTCGGCAGCCAGTGAGGTAATGCGCTGGTGTATATCTACATTGAGGTGCAGCAAAGGGGCATCCCGTATTTGCCGCCACAACGGCGGTGGGATAATGCATTTGCCCACCGTCATGCTTTCATCTTCTACCCATATACGTTTGCATGCATCCAAGGCCGCCAGTTGTTCTGCCAGGTTATTTTCAAATTGTTCCTGGCTGGGCTGCACCAGAAGATTCTTGCTGCCGTAGGATGAACCCTGATGCTGCGCCAGCTCCTCCAGGTCAACTACCTGCTCGCCCAGTTTGCGCAATTCATGCAGAATACGGGTTTTACCAGAGCCGGTCATGCCACCCAGTATTTGCAGATGATAGTCTTGCGCAAACCGCTGATGCACCCAGTTACGGTATTGTTTATAACCGCCCTCTATCAGCTGCACCTCAAACCCATATAAGTTAAGCGCCCATGCCATGGCCCCGCTGCGCATACCGCCCCGCCAGCAATGTACCGCCACCTGTTTATCAGGCGCAATTGCCAGCGCCTGGCGGATGAAACCGGCCCACTTGGAACCGGTCAGCTCGAAGCCCAGCAAAATTGCTTCCTCCCGGCTTACCTGTTTATAGGTAGTGCCCACGCTTACCCGCTCCTCGTTGCTGAACAGCGGCAAGTTAAAAGCGCCGGGTACATGCCCGTGCGCAAACTCGGCAGGCGTACGCACATCAAGCAGCGGCGGACCCCCTGCCGGTTGCAGGTATTCGTTTATAGAAACGGGCTTGATCATATAAAATTTAGCAATTCAAACGTATGGTTTTATTCTTACAAGTAGACAGGCCTCCTGATTTGTAGTTCGTATTTTATTTGACTTTTACAGCAATAGCATCCGTATAAGGCTCGATAGTATTTAAGTTAACTGCGCTTCCGGTGGTGACACAGCAGATCGAAAAGCTGCTTACATAAATTAATATAAAAAATAAATCTAAAAGAAAAAAACTTAACTATTGATAGCGTGTTGAATTTAATAATTAGCGCACTAAGTACTATTAAATCTACAGTAGCTAACTAAACATTAAACAAATTAACCATGGAAGAGCAAGGATTAAAAGAATTGATTAAGCAAGGCTTTGCAGCTATGAAGGCAGGAAGTAACGTAGCTTCACAGGCTACCGGTGAAATTCAGGGCGATGTGAAGAATGAGGAACTGAAACAGGCGCTTGAAAAGGGTAATGAGCAATCTAAAGTATGGGCGCAGCGCATCGACCGCGGTTTGCAGGAAGCTGGAGGCAATGCCGACCAGGACAATGAAATATTAAAAGCGCATTACGAGGTAAGCAAGAAAATAAGGCAGCAGGCCGCCGATGATGACAGTCGCGATTTAGGCATTATTGCCAGCGGGCAATTGGCCATTCACTATTGGATTGGCGCCTTTGGCACCCAGTTAAGCTACGCCTCGGCAGCCGGCCTGAGCCAGGCCCAGCAAGAAATGCAGGCATGCCTTGACGAGGCCAAGCAGGCCGACGAACAGCAGACCCGCATTGCCAAAAGCATTTTGGGGCAATAACAATTCATCAATAATTTTAACCAGCCATTGCATTGCAATGGCTGGTTTTATTTGTAGAGGGGCTCATATTTTCTTTTAAACTCAGATGTAAAAAAAGCAGGCAGCAGTACATTACCTATATCTACGTCAAGTAAAAAATCACAAATTTAAAATAGCGCCTGTTTATGGTTATACCTATCGCTTTGTTGCTGGCATAAACTTATAACTTGCAATATTTTAGGTATGAGTTGCAAACCACAAAGACATCAAATACTAAAAACTGCTTTGAATAATCCTTTTAATCTGAAGTGATGGCAAGGGAAAACTCTCTGCTGTCAAACTGAGGCACCCAAAGCCTTATTGCATAGACACTCATTAATACCGCTTCTTTATCTGATTTTAATGAAATTTAAAAGAAAAAGGCACTGTTTACGCTTTTCGTGCACTTATGGTTACAAGTTCGCTCTTATGCTGGCGCAAGTTTGCAACTCGTATCCTTGTCCTTTTAGTGCTCACTGGTTAAAGTCTTCCCTGCAAGGGACGACTCTAATCGATTATAAATCAAGGACTTCTGTCCGCCTTTAGCAGCAGTATTAAATATAGCACAAACTTTTAACGGCAAGTGCAACTATCGTTTGTTCATTGCATATTACGCACAGGAGTACTGAGTCGTATATTATGGTTTAAGTCACCCTTCAGAAGACTTAAACCGGTGTTGGGTAACATTCCGCAGGGCAAGGGTATGGCTTGCCGAGCCTGTATTTTTACCTTATAATGCCACTGCTGATAAAAAAGTAAGGCGGTTGATAGCTAATATCCTGCCATAAAAAGCTATAAAAAGCCATAAAATGCTAATAACGGCAAATAAATGACTGTTTTATTGGAATAAATACCGCTTGCTCTGCACTGGCGCAGGTTTGCATGTAGCAGTTGGTGATAAAACCAACTGCAGGCATAAAGTAAAAATCTGTAGCAGTCTATTTTTGCTGCTTGTACCAATTCATCATTTGCTGGTTTATTTCTTTTACTGATGATGTATCCTGCAACACTTGTTTATAGCTTAAGTGTTTAACATCTAAGCAGTACTGCATTAATAACCAGTATTCATAATAAGAGAGTACAGTACCAGTACTATCCTTAAATTTTATCCAGCCATCGTGGTTAGTTTTTTGAGTAGCTTGTAACCGGTCTATATTAAATACCAGATTTTGTTGATCTGAGTTCCGGCGAGCAATATATTCAGGATAACCTTCCCATTTCCATTCCGGATAATTAGCTAACGGATTGGAATTCAAAAGCCCTAAATGGTCAAATTGGTAACAGTGTATCATTTCATGTGCCAGCACCTGCACCAAATTCCATTGGTACCCGTATAGTTCGGCGTAGTTATTTGGAAAATCTGCTTTGCTGCCTATGATTACTTCATGAAACACCCCCCATGCAAAAGCTGGCTTTTTGAGCCGTTGTATTAAAGCACTGTAAGTACCTCCATCATTCAGGCAAACATCAAGTTTTAATTCAGCGTTATATATTTCACTGGCTTTTACTAAATCAAAAGCTTCATCCAGCCGCAGGGTTGCCTCTTTGGGTAAATCTTTGTTGTGAAAGACAATATAATTATGGAGCCGGGTTTGCCGGGCATAAGTAAGGGCAGGGTTTACAACCAGTATCACCAGCAGCCCTACAATAAATATCCCGGTTATAAATAGCCGGAAAACCCAAATACTAAATTTTCTTCTCATTCCCTCAAACATAATGGGTTACTACTACAAATTTATATGAAGATTAATTAATCTATAGTATTGCATGGCGCCTTTACAGTATTTTCCTACCATCAACATTTCCACAGCCGATTGTTAATAACGCAATACCGCAAACCCTTACCTTTGAGGCACTGCCATGTATCTGCAACAGTTATCGCTCATCAACTTTAAAAATTACACTCAGGCTGACCTTACCTTCAGCAAGGGGGTAAACGCCTTTGCGGGCGATAACGGCGCGGGCAAAACCAACCTGCTGGATGCCATTCATTACCTGTCATTGTGCAAGAGCTATTTTAATGCGATAGATAACCAGCAGATTAAGTACGGCACTGATTTTTTTATGGTGAGCGGCCAGTTTGTGCGTGAGGAGCAGCATGATACGGTTTCGGTAGCGGTAAAGCGCAATCAGAAAAAGCAGTTTAAGCGCAACAAAAAGGAGTACCCGCGCCTGGCCGACCATATCGGGCTGTTCCCGTTGGTGATGGTATCGCCTTATGACAGCAGCATCATTATAGATGGCAGCGAGGAGCGCCGCCGGTTTATGGATAACGTGATTTCCCAAACCGACCATTACTACCTCGACGAGCTGATTGCCTACAACAAGATACTCAGCAACCGCAACGTGCTGCTCAAAAGCATGGGCGAAAGCGGCCGGTTCGATGCGGGCCTGCTCGAAGTATATGATGAGCAGCTAATAGCCGCCGGCAACAGCCTGTTCGAGAAGCGCAAAGCCTTTATGGCCGATTTTACCGGCATATTCGACCGTTATTATGCTTTTTTAAGCGATGGTGCCGAGCAGGTAAAATTAAGCTACGAGTCGCAGCTATTTAACAACACCTTTGCCGATTTGCTGAACCAAACCACCGAAAAAGACCGCGTGTTGCAGCGTACCACCGCCGGTATTCACCGCGATGAGATGGAATTTACCATACACGAGATGCCGCTCAAAAAGTTCGGTTCGCAGGGGCAGCAAAAATCCTTTCTGATTGCGCTGAAGCTGGCACAATACAGCTACCTGCAGCAGCAAAAAGGCTTTAAGCCGCTGCTGCTGCTGGATGATATATTTGATAAGCTGGATGAGAAGCGCATAACCAAGCTGATGCAGCTGGTATCGGCCCACGAGTTCGGGCAGGTATTTATTACCGATGCCAGTGCCCGCCGGGTAACCGAAACTTTTGGCAAGATAAACGAAGACATTAAATTATTTACCGTAAACCAGGGAGAAGCCAATGCGCAAAGCGAACGATAGAACCATGAAGGAGGCCATTGAGCTGATGCTGAACGTATACAAAATACGTCGCCGGTGGGATGAAACGGCCGTAATTACCGGCTGGGCCGAAATTGTGGGCAAAGCGGTAGCCAACCGCACCAGCGAGATTTTTATCAGCAATAAGAAGATGTTTTTGCGTATAGAGTCGTCAGTGATCAGGAATGACCTGATGCTGATGCGCAGCCAGATACTGGAGCGGATAAACAGTAAGGCGGAAAGCGGAATTGTAGAAGAAATTATCTTCCTCTGAAAGAGCGCAGCGTAGTATGGCGGGCAAACAGGCTGTCGCGCATAATGGTATACGTCATGATGAATAACCCTGGCAGCAAGAAGGCAAACTGCACCTCCGGGTGATGCTTGATCAGCAGGATAGAACCGGTGATCAGCAATACCAGAATCACAGAATAAGCAAGATATCTACCTAATAATTTCATAATACAATAATTACCTGACGAAAGATCAAACGGTAATTGCTACAGGACTTAGGGTTACAACGGTAAAGCTAAAAACAATTTGTGATACTTACAAATCATAGTTAATATATTAAAAACAGGAAGTCATTTCGACCGCAGGGAGAAATCTTCTGCCGCAAACAAGCTGCTTTAAGAAGATTTCTCCCTGCGGTCGAAATGACCAAACGGGAAAGAAACTATTCTCCTAAAACTTCTCGAAAGCCGAAAAGAAGAAGCTGCCTTCAATTTCAGCGTTCTCGTCAGAGTCTGAACCGTGAACCGCGTTGGCATCAATAGATTTGGCAAACAGGTTGCGGATGGTACCCGGCTCGGCTTTGGATGGGTCGGTAGCGCCAATCAGCTTACGAAAATCTTCAACTGCATTATCCTTTTCAAGAATAGCCGCTACGATAGGGCCTGATGACATAAACTTTACCAGATCGCCATAAAAAGGGCGTTCTTTGTGTACGGCGTAAAATTCACCTGCTTTTTCAGCAGTTAGAAAGGTATACTTCAAGGCGCTGATTTTGAAACCGCCCTGCGTAATTTTGTCTAAAATTGCACCCATGTGGCCGTTCGCTACTGCGTCAGGCTTAATCATGGTGAAAGTTTTGTTGGTTGCCATAGTGTTTTTAAATTGTCGCGAATTTAAGGCTAAATTTTGGATTTAGCCTTAAATTCGGATATTCGATTTCGGATTTGTGGCATCATCTGCCTCTTTCGCCAGTCATTTCGACTGCAGGGAGAAATCTTCTTCAATAAGCCGGTTACCCAAAAGATATTCTTCGAAAACTTATCAGCAGCAGAAGATTTCTCCCTGCAGTCGAAATGACAGCAAGAAAAATATAAAACAACACCACAAATCCGAAATCGAACATCCGAAATTCGAAATCAACAAAATCCTATCTCTGAATTAATTTCTTAGCTTTGCAGCTATTTTTTAATCCGGAATGCTCACATTAGTCTTACTTACTGAACTGCTGGCACAGCCCCGCCGTGTGGTGATTACCACCCACCATAAGCCCGACGGTGATGCGCTGGGTTCGTCATTGGGGCTGTATAATTACCTGATACAGCTAGGGCACCATGTACAGGTAATCCCGCCTACGGATTATCCGGAGTTTTTGGCTTGGATGCCTGGCAACGAGGAAGTGCTGATTTATACGGAACAGCCCGAAAAAGCGGCGGAACTTATAGCCGCTGCCGAACTGATTTTCTGCCTTGATTTTAATGCGCTGAGCCGCATCAACGAGATGGGCGAACTGGTACGCGCTTCCGGTGCTTACAAGGTGATGATTGACCACCACCTGGAGCCGGAGGATTTCGACGATTACCGCCACTGGAACATCAACGCCTGTGCTACGGCACAGTTGATTTATGATTTTATCGTTAACCAACTAAACGATAAGGATAGAATTACCGCCGATGTAGCTACCTGCCTGTACACCGGTATCATGACGGATTCCGGCTCTTTCCGATTCCCGCAAACCACTTCAGCCGTGCACCGCATTGTGGCTGATTTGATTGATGCCGGCGCGGTAAACTGGCGCATCCACGAACTGATTTACAGCAGCTCATCAGAAAACCGTCTGCGCTTCCTGGGGCATTGCCTCAGCAACAAGCTGGAAGTATTGCCGGAGTATCATACCGCTATTATTACCGTAAGCCGCGAGGAACTGAAACAGTTTGATATTGCCACCGGCGATACCGAAGGTGTAGTGAACTATGCCATGTCAATCACTGGCGTTAAACTGGCCGCATTTTTTGTAGAACGTACGGATAAGGTAAAACTTTCGTTAAGGTCTAAGGCGGAGTTTCCGGCCAATGAAATTTGCAAAAAGTATTTCAACGGTGGCGGCCACCGCAATGCCGCCGGAGGGCAGTCTACCGAAAGCCTGGAAGCCACCGTGCAGCAATTTAAATCTATATTACCCGCTTATAAAACACTATTAATTCAATAAACATAAAAATGAACAAAAAGTTAATGTTATTAGCCGTGGCGGCTGCAGGCCTGGCCAGCTGTAACAGTGGATTTAAAAAAGGCGAAGGCGGCCTGCTCTATAGCATACATACCGACAAACCAGGCCAAACGGTTAAGGAAGGTGACTTCATCAGCCTGAACCTGATTGCCAAGAACGATGCCGACTCGGTATTGTTCAGCACCTATGATGCCGGTAAACCGGTACCGGCCATGATGCCCAAGCCGCAGATGAAAGGCGATGTATATGCCGGTATTAAGATGTTAAGTGAAGGCGACAGCGCCACCATTAAGGTAGCGGCCGACTCGGTATTCAAAAAAGGCCAGCCTAAGCCTCCGGGCTTTAAGGGCAAGTATATTGTATATGAAGTTAAGGTAGATAAGGTAATACCGAAAGGTAACCAGACGGATGCCGTATTTCAGGCACGTGTGCAGGATTACTTCAAGGCACAATCACAGGCCATGGGCAAGATGGAGCCTGGTAAAATCAAAAAATACATTGACGATAACAAGCTGAAGGTAACCACCACTGCTGATGGCTTAATGTATCAGATTACCCAGCAGGGCAGCGGCGCTAACATTATGCCCGGCGATACTGCCGTGGTTAATTATACCGGCAAGCTTACCAACGGTACCGTATTTGATACCAGCATTAAAGAGGTAGCCCAGAAAAATAAAAAGCTCGACCCCATGCGCAGGTATGAGCCTATCCATATCCCGGTAGGCGTAAAAGCGGTAATCCCCGGCTGGGATGAAGGTTTGCTGCTGCTAAGCAAGGGCTCAAAGGCCACCTTTGTTATTCCCTCAAAATTAGCTTATGGTGAGCAGGGCTTAGGCCCGGTTCCGCCGCATGCACCTATTGCGTTTGATGTGGAACTGGTAGATATTATTCACCCTAATCCTAACGCGCCTAAGCCGGCTGCACCAGCAGCTCCTATGGTTAGGTAATTAAAGTTTTAATACACTTGGGCCTTTCTGAAAACAGAAAGGCCCTTTTTAATTGTTCATGAAAAAATTTTTAGGCATAAGCCTGCTTATTTTATCGGGGCTGATGCAGGCCCATGCGCAACCCGGTTACCAGCGTACCCCCAAAGGTGCCGCTTACCGCATCTTTGCCCGCAACACAGGCCCTAAAATAAAGCCAGATGATATTGTTACCTTCCAGGTGATCCAAAAGACCGACCGTGATTCGGTGCTGTTTAGCAGCTACGCTTCCGGCCGGCCGGTGCAAATTAAGGTGCAGCCCTCGCAAAATGTGGCCGACCTGATGGAAGTGTTTCCGCTGTTGACCGTTAGCGATAGTGCAATAGTTAAAATTCCTGCCGATTCTGTATTTAAAGGGGCGCCTGCCATGCAACGACCGCCATTTTTGCCGGCGGGCAGCCATATCAACTACCTTATTAAGGTGGTAAAGGTGCAAAGCCTGAGCGAAGCAATGTCCGAAGCCAATGCAGCCCTCGAAAAGCTGAAGCAGGCCGAAGCTGCCGAAGCTAACCGGTATGTTACGGCAAATAAGCTGATGCCCAAAAGCACCCCTTCGGGGCTGAGGTATATAATTACCCGTGCCTCGGCCAAGCGCAAACCACTGCGTGGTGATACCCTGCTGGTTAATTACACCGGCCGGCTTACCAGCGGCAAGGTGTTTGATTCCAGCATTGCTGCAGAGGCACAGGCCGGCGGCCTCAACCAGCCAGGCCGCAATTATGAGCCTATACAGGTAATTGTAGGCCAGGGCCAGGTAATACCTGGCTGGGATGAAGGTTTGCTGCTGCTGAACGAGGGATCGAAAGCCATCTTTATCATTCCATCTAATTTAGGTTATGGGGCACAGGGCGCAGGCGAAATAAAGCCGTACAGCACCCTGATTTTTAATGTAGAACTGGTAAAGGTAAAACCTGCCAAACCGGTTGCCAATTCGGGTACAAAGCGGCCGGTACCCCATACCGCATCAAAAAGAAACGTGAGAAAAAGCTGACATAAAGGCTTCCGCATTAAACGGAAGCCTTTTTACATTTGCGCCATGGTGTTAACCGATACACATACCCATCAGTATTACGATACTGATGAGGCTTTGCTCAGCCAGCACATGCAGCAATGTTTTGATGCAGGTATCAGTCGCTTGTTTTTGCCTAATGTTTCTGCCGAATCGGTAGACCCAATCCAGCAGATGGTGCAGGCCTACCCCGAAAACTGCTTTGCCATGATGGGCCTGCACCCCTGCGAAGTAAAGGCCGGCTGGCAACAGCAGTTAGATATTATTAAAGCAGAAAGCACCGGTTTACAGATATATGCCGTAGGCGAAATTGGTATCGACCTTTACTGGGACAAAACCACGTTGCAAGAACAGCAGGATGCCTTTGTACAGCAGATTACCTGGGCTAAAGAGCTGAACCTGCCCATCAATATCCACTGCCGTAACGCTTTTAACGAGGTATATGAAATTTTGCAGCAGGAAAAGGATGAAAAATTGCGCGGCATATTCCATTGCTTTGGCGGAACATTGGAACAGGCACAGCAAATCATCACCCTGGGCTTTTACCTGGGCATAGGCGGGGTGGTTACCTACAAAAATGCAGGGCTGGATAAGGTAGTACAGCAACTCAGCCTGCAGCACCTGGTGCTGGAAACGGATGCGCCGTATCTTACACCTGTGCCTTACCGGGGCAAGCCCAATCAAAGTGCCTATTTAACCTACATTGCGCAAAAGGTGGCCGATCTGCACCAGATAAGTGTAGAGCAGGTGGCCGAAACTACTACCCAAAACTCGAAAACAATTTTTGGCATTTAAACTATCCCTTAAATTCCTTTACCTATTTTTAGCCCTTAACCTCCTGAATTATGTGCCAGATACTGATTATTTATACCGGCGGTACTATTGGTATGATGAGCGACCCGAAAACCAAGGTACTGCGGCCCATCAACTTTGAGCAGATTATGGATAACGTGCCCGAACTGGAGCGCCTTAATTGCCGTATCAATGTGCACTCTTTTGATGAGGTGATCGATTCTTCGAACATGAACCCCAAAATCTGGAGCCAGATTGCCGGGCTGATTGAGCAGCACTACCATGAGGTAGATGGCTTTGTAGTACTGCACGGGTCTGATACAATGGCGTTCACGGCATCAGCCCTGAGCTTTATGCTGGAGAACCTGGATAAGCCGGTAATATTTACCGGTTCGCAACTGCCCATTAGCGCCATCCGCACCGATGCTAAGGAAAACCTGATGACGGCTATCGAAATAGCCAAAGCCAAAAAGAACGACCGCTCGCGGGTGCCCGAGGTATGTATCTACTTTGATTATAAGCTGTTTAGGGGTAATCGTGCATTTAAATATAATTCCTCCAAATTTGAGGCATTTCGTTCGCCTAATTACCCGATACTGGCCGAATCTGGTGTGCACCTGCGCTTCAGTGTTAATGACATACGGCAGCCTGTGCCCGGCGGACTGATTGTGCATAAAGGTTTGGTAAATGATGTATCGGTGCTAAAATTGTACCCCGGCATTAGCCAGCGGGCAGTAGAAGCCATTGTAAATGCCGATGTGCGCGGCATTGTAATGGAAACCTTCGGCGCGGGTAATACCACTACCGACAGTTGGTTTACTGATTGCATTAAGAATGCCATTGATAACGGAAAGGTAATTGTAGATATATCGCAATGTAAAGTAGGAACGGTAGAACTGGGCCGCTACGAAACCAGCAAGCAGCTAAAAGACATTGGTGTGGCCAATGGTTATGATATGACCTTCGAGGCCGCCGTAACCAAAATGATGTACCTGCTAAGCCAGTCTGATGACCCTAACCAGGTACGCGAGTGGCTGGAAACTGATTTGCGCGGCGAACTTACGGTATCTTAACCCGCTTATAATATGATTAATACCATTGTATTTGATCTGGGTGGGGTGCTGATTGACTGGAACCCTGAATACCTGTACCGCAAACTGTTTACTGATGAAGCAGCGATGAAGGACTTTCTGACCAACATTACCACGCCCGACTGGAATGAGGAGCAGGATGCAGGCCGCAGCCTGGAGGAAGGTACTACATGGTTGGTGGCACAGCACCCACAGCATGAGGCTAACATCCGCGCGTTTTATGGCCGGTGGGAAGAAATGCTGGGCGGACCCATTGGCGGCACCGTAAAATTATTCAAACAGTTAAAAGACAGCGGACGCTACAAAATTTATGCCCTCACCAACTGGTCGGCCGAAACCTTTGGCATTGCCCTGCAACGCTATAACTTTTTGAGTTGGTTCGACGGTATTGTAGTATCGGGCACCGAGAAGATGCGCAAGCCCGATGCCGCTTTTTACCAATTGCTGTTAAGCAGGTATCAGGTACAGCCTGCGCAGGCGCTGTTTATTGATGATAATCTGCGTAATGTTACCGCTGCACAGAATGCAGGGATGCAGGCGGTGCAATTTACCGGCGCAGATTACCTGAAAACAGAATTGCAGCGCCTGCATATCCTCTAAAAAATAGCTTCGGCTATACGTTTGGTAGGCCCGGCATTACCCATGGTATAAAAGTGCAGTACCGGTGCGCCGCATTCAATCAGATCTTTACACTGCTGAATCATCCACTCGATGCCCACTTCTCGCACCTCCTTGTCGTCTTTGCAGGCGTGTACGGCATCACTCAGGTTTTCCGGAATATCGATATGAAATATTTTGGGCAAACTCACCAATTGCTTTTTTGAGGTAAGCGGCTTCAGGCCGGGGATAATGGGAATGTTAATATCATTCTCGCGACACAGCTTTACAAACTCCTTGTATTTGTTCACATCGTAAAACATCTGAGTTACCATAAAATCGGCCCCGGCTTTTACTTTCGTATGCAGGTGCCTGAAATCGGTTTTCAGGTTGGGCGATTCAAAATGCTTTTCAGGGTAAGCGGCAATGCCGATACAAAAGTCGGTTTTATAGGAAGTATCCTCATAATCATGCAGGTAGATACCTTTGTTCATATCCGCAATCTGCTGCTGCAATTCAATGGCGTACGAGTGCCCCCCTTTGGTGGGAATAAAGCCCGGATCGGTCTTGCGGGCATCACCGCGCAGGGCCAGTACATTATCAATGCCTAAAAATTGCAGGTCAATCAGGGCATATTCAGTTTCTTCTTTGGTAAATCCGCCGCAAATCAAATGCGGTACGGTATCTACGCCGTACTTATGCATAATAGCCGCACACACCGCTACCGTGCCTGGGCGCTTGCGGTACGTTACCTTTTCCAGATAACCATTCTGCGCCTCTTTGTACACCAAGTCCTCACGCGAGGAAGTTACGTCAATAAATGGCGGCTTAAATTCCATCAAGGGATCAATAGTTTTATAGATGCCATCCATACTCTGTCCTTTGAGGGGCGGTAATAGTTCAAAAGAAAAAAGCGTTTTGCCGTTGGCGGTTTTTATGTGTTCGGTAATCTTCATTATTTAGTGGCCGGTATTGGGTGATGAGTGACCGGAGCCTGTTCCGATCTTTGATTTACAATAGTTAATTAATCCGCTAAGTGGCTTTCTTACTTGTTCCAGGTGCTTAAGCAGCAAAGATAAAGTATCCGACTTAATAAAATTAAGATCATTGGCAAGGTAGAGGTGACTTTCTAATTCATAAACAGACCCTCTGGCAACATAGAAAAATTGCAATGTATCTTTTCTATGATTGCGTCCACACCCTTCAGCGATATTTGACGGAATTGATACCGCAGCCCGCCGCATTTGAGATTTAAGTCCAAACACTTCTTCTTTTGGAAACAAAGCAGTTTCATTGTAAATAATTTTAACCAACGCACTTGCTTCTTTCCAAGCATCCAACTCATTAAATACCATACTTTCTTGTGCAATGAATTAATTCTCGTCACTCATAACCGGTCACCCGCCACCTATCTAATAATTCAAATTCGGCCCCAGCCACCGTTCCACCGTATCTACCGACATTATCTTTCGTTCGGCATAATCCTCTACCTGATCCTTGCTGATTTTACCTAACCCAAAATACCTCGACTGCGGATGCGAGAAGTAAAAACCGCTTACCGAGGCGGCTGGCATCATGGCCAGGCTTTCGGTGAGGTACATGTGGGCGTTGTCTTCGGCTTTCAGTAGGTCGAACAGCGTGGTTTTCTCGGTATGGTCGGGGCAGGCCGGGTAGCCGGGCGCCGGGCGGATGCCCTGATATTGTTCCTTGATCAGGTCCTGATTGCTCAGGTGCTCATTTTGGGCATAGCCCCAGTAATCGCGGCGCACCAGCTCATGCATCTTTTCGGCAAAGGCCTCGGCCAGGCGGTCGGCCAGGGCTTTAGCCATGATGCTGTTGTAATCGTCATGGTCCTGCTCAAAATGGGCTACCAAGTCATCGCAGCCCAAACCGGCAGTTACGGCAAAGCCGCCAAAGTAGTCGGGCACACCGCTGTCTTTTGGCGCAATGAAATCCGATAGGGCATAGTAAGGTTCACCTTTGGGTTTTTCGGCCTGCTGGCGCAGGGTATGAATGCGGCTTAGCAATTGCGTCCGACTTTCATCACTATACAGTTCAATATCATCGCCCGCACTGTTGGCCGGCCAGAAACCGATAACGCCGTTGGCTTGCAATAATTTTTCCTTTACAATACGGCTGAGCAGTACTTGGGCATCATCAAACAGCTTACGGGCCTCGGTGCCTACCGTTTTATCATCAAATATTTTAGGGTAACTGCCCCGCAGTTCCCAGGTATGGAAGAAAGGTGTCCAGTCGATGTAAGGTAGTAGTTCTTCCAGCGGATAGGCTTCAATTACCTTGGTGCCGGTAAAGGTAGGCTTAACGGCCACATCACCATCCAGGCTGATCTGAAACTTCTGTTCCCGTGCCTGTTCGATACTTACAAAACGCTTGTCCGACTTTTTATTAAGGTGCGCTTCGCGGGCCTTATCATATTCGGCCCTGATGCCCTGCATGTATCCCTCGCGGTTCTCTCTGCTCATCAGGCTGCTGCACACGGTTACGCTGCGCGAAGCATCCAGTACATGAATAGCCGCCCCGGAATAATTAGGGGCAATCTTTACCGCCGCATGGATGCGCGAAGTGGTAGCACCGCCTACAATCAGCGGCATGGTAAAGCCTTCGCGCTCCATCTCTTTGGCAAAGTGCACCATTTCGTCCAATGAGGGTGTAATCAAGCCGCTCAGGCCGATAATGTCTACCTGGTGCTGCTTGGCGGCTTCAATAATTTTTTGCGCCGGTACCATTACACCCAGGTCAATCACCTCGAAATTGTTGCAGGCTAACACTACGCCTACAATGTTTTTACCAATATCGTGCACGTCGCCTTTTACGGTAGCCAGTAATATTTTACCGGCATTGCTGCGCTGGTCGGCATCTGCATTGTTCCGCTTTTCTTCCTCAATAAAGGGCAGCAGATAGGCTACGGCCTTTTTCATTACCCGTGCAGATTTTACCACCTGCGGCAGGAACATTTTACCCGAGCCAAACAGATCGCCCACGATGTTCATGCCATCCATCAGCGGGCCTTCAATTACTTCCAGTGGTTTGCTGTATTGCTGGCGGGCTTCTTCCACATCATCATCCAGGTACTCTACAATGCCTTTCACCAGTGCGTGGCTCAGCCTGCGGGCTACCGGCTCGTTGCGCCAGGCTTCATCGCGCACAATTTCTTTGCCTTTGCTTTTTACGGTTTCGGCAAATTCCACCAAACGTTCGGTGGCATCAGGACGGCGGTTCAACAGTACGTCTTCCACCAGTTCGAGCAGGTTTTTGGGGATCTCCTCATACACCTCCAGCATACCGGCGTTTACAATGCCCATATCCATACCCGCCTTAATGGCATGATACAAAAAGGCCGAGTGCATGGCCTCACGCACCACATTGTTACCGCGGAAGGAGAACGAAATATTACTCACCCCGCCGCTTACCTTGGCATGGGGCAGGTTTTCCTTGATCCAGCGGGTGGCATTGATAAAATCAACCGCATAGTTATTATGCTCCTCTAACCCGGTAGCTACGGTCAGGATGTTAGGGTCGAAAATGATATCCTGCGGCGGGAAGCCCACCTCGTTTACCAGTATATCGTAAGAGCGCTTGCAAATTTCTACCCGGCGTTCATAGTTATCCGCCTGCCCCTGCTCGTCAAAAGCCATCACTACAGTGGCAGCGCCATAGCTTAATATCTTACGGGCGTATTCTTTAAAATTCTCTTCGCCTTCCTTAAGTGATATGGAATTTACGATGCCTTTCCCCTGTAAACATTTCAGGCCGGCTTCGATAACACTCCACTTGGAGGAATCTACCATGATGGGCAGCTTGGAAATATCCGGCTCGGAGGCCACTAAATTCAGAAACTTAGTCATTACCGATACCGAATCGATCATGCCCTCGTCCATATTAATATCGATGACCTGCGCACCGCCTTCTACCTGCTGACGGGCTACGGTGAGTGCGGCCTCATAATCTTCGGCTAATATCAGTTTAGAAAATTTAGGCGAACCAGTGATGTTGGTACGCTCACCTACATTTACAAAGTTGGTTTCCGGCGTAACGGTAACCGCTTCCAGTCCGCTCAGGCGCATATATTCAGACACCTGCGGGATAGTGCGGGGCGGGTGCTGAGCTGCTTTTTCGGCGATACAGCGGATATGGTCAGGCGTAGTGCCGCAGCAACCGCCCACAATGTTGACCAGTCCGGCGTTCATAAAATCATCCACTAAATGCGCCGTTTCGTGCGGTACCTCGTCATACGCACCAAACTCGTTAGGCAAGCCAGCGTTAGGGTAAGCCGAAATAAACACATCCGCTTTTTCCGATAACTCCTCCAAATGGGGGCGCATTTCTTTGGCTCCCAAAGCACAGTTTAAGCCTACCGATAGCAGGTTAGCATGGCGGATAGAGTTCCAGAACGCCTCTACCGTTTGGCCCGACAAAGTACGGCCCGAAGCATCGGTAATGGTGCCCGAAATCATGATGGGCAACCTCTCCCTAAATCCCTCTCCTAAGGAGAGGGACTTTTGATATAGCTCATCCTCGTAGCGGTTAATGGCGAACAGGGCCGCTTTGGCATTCAGCGTATCAAATATGGTTTCTACCAGCAGCACATCAGAGCCGCCATCTACCAGGCCGCGTACCTGCTCATAATAGGCCTCAGCCAAATCATCAAAGGTAACTGCACGATACCCTGGATCATTTACATCAGGCGATAAGGAAGCGGTACGGTTGGTAGGACCAACAGCACCGGCTACAAAACGAGGCTTTTCAGGATTTTTAGCGGTATACTCATCGGCGGCTTCGCGGGCCAGGCGGGCACCTTCGTAGCTTAACTCATAGGCCAGTTCCTCCATGTGGTAATCGGCCAGGGAGATGCGCTGGGTACTAAAGGTATTGGTTTCAATAATATCGGCTCCGGCCTCTAAATATTCGGCATGAATGGCTTTGATCACATCCGGGCGGGTGAGGTTGAGCAAATCATTATTGCCTTTTAAATCTGACGGATGGTTGGCAAAGCGCTCTGCGCGGAAATCCTCCTCCGTAAGGTTATAGCGCTGTATCATGGTGCCCATGGCTCCGTCTATAATGAGGATGCGTTTTTGTAATTCTTCTCTGATATCCATAGATAGTATCAAGTAGCGAGTATCAAGTAATTAGACTTTTTTGCAAACCGGTTAACATTTTTTGTAACTCATTCATCAGCTTGCTTAAGTGTTCAGCAGTATTGCTGCTCAGGTAATTAAATTCCGTTGCAATTATCAGCTGGGTTTCTAATTCAAAGCATGAACCTAAGGCAATGCTCAGAAAGTGTTTTAATTCTTTGTTCGACTGCCGTCCGCATCCTTGTGCAATATTAGACGGAATAGAGATGGCAGCCCGGGTCATTTGTGATGTTAGCCCATAGCGTTCGTTGGGTGGAAAGGTTTTGGTCAGATCAAATACAGCCTTGCTAATATCAATTCCGGCACGCCAAACTTTCAGTTCTTTAAAATTATGCATTATGCCCGTCTATATACTTGATACTAACTACTTGATACTAAATAAAAGCTTATGTAGAAAGAAGTTAACCCGCACCTAAGCAGGGGCAACTTTCGCTTATCTGCCTTTAACCCAGTAAGTTGCGGGTTAAAGTAGAAGGTAGCACCTTGTAAGTACAGGTTGCTAAGATTTCGCCGGGTCTACTCCCTCCATCTTTCTACATAAGCAAGTACAAAGATGCAAAATAACGGGGTAATAAGCAAGTGGATAACTGTAGGAAAGGCGTCAATTAATGCAGTAAATGATAGGTACCAACGTAGTCATGCTGAGGCACTCGAAGCATGTTAGTACAAGCCTGACCAATGAACGGTTCTGCACTCATGCTTCGAATGCCTCAGCATGACCGCAGGAAACTTTGCCTGCGCTATATACAAACAAAAAAGCTGCCCAATGGGCAGCTTTTCCTATTTCATAAAAAACTTCATTACCTGCGGTTGCCGAATAAGCGCAGCAAGTACAGAAACAGATTGATAAAATCCAGATACAGGCTGAGGGCGCCATAAATCGCCAGTTTACCGGCAGGCATATCGGCATCCATGGTAGCACCCATGCGTTTGATACGTTGTACATCATAGGCGGTTAAGCCGGTGAATACGATTACGCCGATGTAAGTTAATACTTTATCGAGGTGCAGGCCGGGGAACAGCATGTTCAGCAAAGTAGCAATCACTAAACCGAATAGGCCGATGATCATAAAGGTGCCGAAGCCGGTTAAATCCTGCTGGGTGGTATACCCTGCTATCGCCATAATACCGAATACTGCCGAAGCGGTAATAAATACACCTAAAATAGAGCCGGCAGTATAGGCCAAAAATATAAAGCTCAAACTGGCACCCATAATGGCCGAAAACAGGATGAACAGCAGTGCCAGTACCGGCTGTGATAAACGGTTAAAACCTAATGACATGGCCAGTACAAAGCCCAGCGGTGCAAACATCACTACAGTGCCCAGCCCTGTATTGCGAAGCGTAAGCGGATCGCGCAGCAAATTCATCAGCTGTGGCTGGGTGAAGAAATAAGCTACTATGGCTGATATGGCCAGGCCGGCAAACATCCAGGCAAATACGCTGGCCATGAAACGGCGTGAGGCAGCTTTATCCTCAATGGGTATAGTTTTTTGTTCCTGATAATCGAAATAATTGGTGGTTTGATCTTCCATCGTTTTTTTTATTTATAAACAGTGCTAATATATAAATATTGTAATTGGCATTTTGTTAGGTGAGGCGGCGCATTAATTGTTCTTCTACCCGTTTATACACCTGCAATGGCTTCGAAGTGCGCCAGCTTAAGTCATCCAGCGCGCCGCCAAAATTGATGTAGTAATCAATGTTGGCCTGCTTAAACTCGCGGATTACATGTTCTCTAAAATTCACCCCGGCTATCCAGCCATCCTCCACTTCCTGAAACCATTCCTCGTAATAGCAATCGTCGGACGAGTGAAAGTTGAGCACATTCTCACCAATCAGGATAAATTTGTTTAAACCGTTATCCATCATCAGTTCAAACAGCTCGCGCTTCATCAGCATAATATCATTATTAATGGCATCGTTCCACTCGCCAATCAGCTCAATAATGGTGTAGCCGCGGTCATAATCGGCATACAATACCTTCATATATAAGGTATTGGAGCCGAAGGAATCCCACTGAGGGTGCAGCAGGTAATTGTATACCTGCTTATCAAACTCAAACTCATTATACTGCGTGGCATAAAAGGGCGAATATTCGTCCTCTGCTGCTATATAATCATCGCGCCATTTATAATAAGGCTCTATCTCGTGCATAATAATCTGATGTGCAAATGTGCGGATATGCAGATGTGCAAATTGTAATGCACAGATATCCACACTTCGTTTTATGTTTTTGTACTAAATTGCATTTATTTACCTATCCACTCATTTCCTTTCATCTGTAATCAGCATATCTGCATATCTGCACGTTCAAAACATCTACCTGTTATACGCTTCCACCGCCTTACGTACACTGCCGTTTTGCTGCACCAGCCGGGCGGCTTCCTGCTCGCCCAATCCGGTGGCCTGCATCACCATGCGGGTGGCGCGGTCAACCAGTTTATGATTGGTTAACTGCATATCCACCATTTTATTACCCTTTACACGGCCCAGTTGTATCATTACACTGGTGCTCAGCATGTTCAATACCAGCTTTTGGGCGGTACCGGCCTTCATGCGGGTGGAGCCGGTTACAAACTCGGGGCCAACCACCACCTCAACCGGGTATTGCGCCCCGGCAGCCACCGCGCTGCCGCTGTTGCATACCACGCAGCCGGTAACGAGGCCATTCTCGTTAGCTGCCTTTAAGCCGCCAATAACATAAGGCGTGCGGCCCGATGCGGCAATGCCCACCACTACATCCTTGTTTGTGATAGCAAAAGCCGATAAATCCTTCCAGGCCTGTTCGGCATCATCCTCGGCATACTCTACCGCCTTGCGGATGGCACCATCGCCGCCGGCTATGATACCCACTACCCAATCAAAAGGCACACCATAGGTGGGCGGGCACTCCGAGGCATCCACTACGCCCAGCCTGCCGCTGGTACCCGCGCCGATATAGAACAGCCGGCCGCCGGCCCGCATTTTTTCGGTTACGGCGGTTACCAGTTGCGCTATCTGCGGCAGCGCCATTTCCACGGCATCGGGTACGGTTTTATCCTCGCGGTTAATATTGGCCAGCAGCTCATGCACGGGCATCTGCTCCAGGTTCTGGTAGTGTGAATCTTTCTCGGTGGTGTTTATCATCCCAATAAATTATAAAGCAAAATTGGTGAAAATAACAGCAAGTGCAAGGGTTTTGAGTGAGATAAAATGTAGCCCGTACCTAACATTTAATTAACTTTACCACACGTTTACCATGAAGCAAACTGCGGTTGTTATTTTCAGGACAGTGATTATCCTGCTGGCCGGTATCACGATAGGTATGATCATCAGTAACGGCAGTTTTACAGGCCGCAAGCTTGATATTTATAATGATGGCGACAGCAAGGTGGGCGAGGTGCTGCACCTGCTGAAAAACAACTATGTAGACTCGGTAAATACCGATACGCTGGAAGAGCAGGCATTAGACCAGATGCTGCAAGGCCTCGACCCGCACTCGCTATACCTGCCGCCCCAGCAGGCACAAAGCGTAAACGAGCGGCTGGAAGGCGGCTTTAACGGCGTGGGCATTTCTTACATGCTGCTGCGCGATACCCTGGCGGTTACTCAGGTTTACACCGGCGGCCCTGCCGAAAAGGCCGGTCTGCAAAATGGTGATAAAATTGTTACCCTGAACCGTAAGCCTTTTGCCGGCACGCACCTTACACTGCCCCAAGTTAGTAAATTGTTTGAAGGCGAACCTAATACCACCATTAACTTGGGGATTATGCGCTGGAATAACCCGCGATTGAAAGAATACTCTATTAAACGCGGCCATGTAATATTGAGCAGCCTGGATGCTGCCTATATTACGGCACCGGCTACCGGTTATATTAAGATCAGCAAGTTTGCGGCGACTACCGATACCGATTTTAAGAGCGCCCTGCAGAACTTAAAAGCTAAAGGTATGCAGCAGCTATTGCTGGATTTGCGGGGCAACGGCGGCGGCTACCTCAACGCCGCCACGGCACTGGCCGACGAATTTCTACCCAAAGGCAAACTGATTGTTTATACCCAGGGACTGCACGAACGCCGTACCGATTATTTTTCTTCCGATTCCGGCCTGTTTCAGCAGGGGAAGGTGGCGCTGCTGATTGATGAGCATTCGGCCTCGGCCAGCGAGATTTTGGCGGGGGCTTTACAGGATTTAGACCGGGGTGTGATAGTTGGCCGCCGCTCGTTTGGTAAGGGATTGGTGCAGGAGCAGTTTCCGTTCAGCGATGGCTCGGTGGTGAATTTAACGGTGGCGAGGTACTATACGCCGTCGGGGCGCTCGATACAGAAATCGTACCGGGGCGGTACTACAGATTATCGAAATGATCTGGAGGGACGGGTACAGTCGGGCGAGTTATACGGCCAGAAGAATAAGTATACCGACAGCCTGCTGAAAGCCGCCTCAAAATACCACACCGCAGCCGGCAAAAAGGTATACAGCGGCGGCGGCATTATGCCCGATATATTTGTGCCGGAAAACCCGGCCATGAATACCCAACTGGTGCGCGAACTAACCCGTAATCAACTTTTCACCGGCTATGCCATCGACCGCCTGCAGCCCCTGCTGGCCAGGTACCACTCCGCTACCGGATTTGCAGCCGGTTATCAGGTAAGCGATACCGATTTAACTGCCTTTGTGGTATACGCCTCCCAAACCCTGCGGCAAATGGAATCGCAGGAGATACGCACCGCCAAAGCCTACTTGGGGCGGCTCATTAAGGCCAACGCTATTCAGCTCAAATGGGGCACGGCGGCCTATTACCAGTATCTGAACAGTGAGGACCGGGATGTGGTGAAGGCGGTTGAGGCAGTAAAGGTAATGTGTGATTGTATTGATTTACCATTGCAAAGAACGGGGGCCGTTCTGTTGTATACAAGGCAACTAAGTAAACCTATAAGATAGCTTTGTTCTTGACGATGGACAAAATGATGTACGTTTAAAACATATGCTGCAAACCCGCATCAGCATAATAAGGTGCGTTGTAAATTCATTCCAGCTTAACGGGACATCAAGTTTATTGTATCGGTAATAAAATGAATGCGACTGTCTGGATAACTTTCTTCTTTACAATCAAATTCTTCAGTCTCAGCATAACGTTTTAAAACAGCTAATGCTACTGTTTTCATTCTTTTAGTTACCAAATTAATGTCTTTTTCAATGACTTCATATGCTTGTAGTCTGGCTTCATACCCCTGTTCACATAATATCTTTATGAATTTTATAAAATACTTTTTCGTATCAAAATCTTGTAAGGAATAAATCAGTGTTCCATTATAATTGTAAAAATTCTTATCAAAAATCTTTTTAATTACACTTGGTATAGCTGCTTGAAACTTTGCATCAGCAAATATTAGCGCAATGCTGTTCGCTATGGCAATGTTATCTGTTTTGTTAAACAGGAACAATAAAATTTCTTTGTCTTGATTAGTTAAGTTTTCAGCTTTGATAGCACTTATTGCTTTAGCTAATTCATTTTCCATATATTAAATTGATGCTCACACTGATTAAAATCCTTTATAAGGCACCTCAAATTACAATATATTCTACATAATCAACATCCAATAAAAAACGCCTTTCCGCATTGCTGCAAAAAGGCGTTTTGCTGGTATACAAATATACTTATACTTTTACCCGCTTTGATTTGATACGGGCAGCTTTACCGGTTAAGGCACGCAGGTAAAACAGTTTTGCCCTGCGCACTTTACCATAGCTGTTTACTTCTACTTTATCAATGTTGGGAGAATTGATTGGGAAAATACGCTCCACACCTACACCGTTTGAAATTTTACGTACAGTAAAGGTTTCGGTAGCACCAGTGCTGTTGCGCTGAATTACCACACCCTGGTAAATCTGAACACGCTCTTTATTACCTTCTCTGATTTTATAGTGTACGCTTACAGTATCTCCCGCATTAAATTTAGGAACCTCTTTTTTTACTACTGATTGCTCTTCAACAAATTTTACTAAATCCATGATTTTAAGCTCTTAACGCAATTTTTAACCCGTAAAAATCGGATTGCAATAATAGGGATAAATTTTAATAATTAAAAGTGATTACAGATTTTTTCAACATTTTTAAGGTCTGCTAAAAATCAATGTTTACAGGTTAAGCCATTGTAAATAAACAACGCTACTGCAGCAAGTCGGGCCGGCGGGCTTTGGTACGCTCTACAGATTGATCAAAGCGCCATTTCTCAATTTCGGGGGTGTTGCCGCTTAATAATATCGGGGGCACTTCGTGGCCGTTCCAGTTGGCAGGGCGGGTATAAACCGGCGCATCCAGCAGATCTCCCTGAAAAGAGTCGGAAAGCGCTGAGGTTTCATCAGACAATACACCAGGTATCAGGCGCACTACTGCATCTACCACAATAGCCGCGGGTAACTCGCCGCCGGAAAGTACATAATCGCCGATGGATAGCTCGCGGGTAACATATAAATCGCGTATGCGCTGGTCGATGCCCTTGTAATGTCCGCATAAAATAATGATGTTCTGCTTTACCGACAATTCATTGGCAATGGATTGGTTAAGTGTAATACCATCCGGGGTCATGAAGATTACCTCATCATACGTACGCTCACTTTTCAGTTGCTCAATGCAGGTGGCAAAAGGCTCAATCATCATCACCATACCACTGCCACCACCATAGGGGTAGTCATCCACGCTCTTATGCTTGTGCGTGGTATAATTGCGCAGGTTATGTACGTGTATTTCGGCAATGCCTTTTTTTTGCGCCCGCTGTAATATGGAATGGGCAAAAGGGCTTTCTAACAGGCCGGGCAGTACGGTAAGGATATCAAAACGCATATTTTAAGAATCATGAAATAAGAAGCAGGCCTATTTGAATTATGCTGCTTTAGTTCTTATTTCCATTGCGTAACAAATATACACCTTTTATAATGGCCTGTAAATTTCCCAATGATGCCCAAAAGGATCAGCAATACGACCTAAACGAAAACCGTAATCTTTATCTGATACCGGGTCAATCTCCGTTGCACCGGCAGCAATGGCCTGCTCTGCCAACGCATCCGGACTTTTCACTACTAAACCCATGCGTATGCTGATGCCACCCAAACGCTGCGGACTATGATTGCCATGTTCAGGTGCTTCATCAGCCACATAAAAACGTGCCCCTCCGATGCTAAGTTCCGCTACAATCTTGCCATCGGGCGATTCGATGTACATGACTTCATTGGCACCGAAAGCTTCTTTATAAAAAGCAACCGCTGCTTTACCGTTTTGCACCGATAATACCGGAACAATAGCAGCTTGAAAATTCCTGTCTGAAGAATCATTCATAATAGTACAACCAAACGTTTAAATATGTTACCTTCTGCATCTTCCAAATAGTAGTATGAAAATAAAAGGACAATGCTTTGCTTTAAAGTACATTAAGACTTTCAGTATCTAATATATTTAATTTTAGCTTAAATACACATCCAGCAAACCTTCCGGCAACTCAATATATACCTCACTATTTTCCACATTAATCCCTTTAATCAAATCGGTATTTAAGGGAAACAGTACCTCGTGCCCCTGGTATTTCACCGTGGCGATAATCTGCTGCGGATAGTCGATGATTTCAATGATTTCTCCCAGTTCACCTTTTTGCTCATCAATGGCAATAAAGCCTTTTAAATCTTTAAGGCCAAATTCCTCCTTCTTCTTTTTAGGCTTTAGCTTATTAGGCAGAAATACGTCTTTTTTAGCTAATAATGCAGCTTTCTCAATAGTGTTTATTTCCTCCAGCAGCAAATAAGCGGTATTGGGCATCGGATATTTAATGCTTTCAATAAAGTAAGGTACCAGTTTACCGGCCACATCCACAAACACCGATTTAAATTTTACCTTCTCCAACCCTTCAAAATCCACATAGAGTTGCAGTTCGCCTTTCAACCCTCGTGTTTTGGTCAGGGTACCTATGCGAAAGCTATCTTCAATTTTCATATTTAGCTGTTGGTTTTAAACAACAATAGCGAAGTGCTTTTAAAGGCGCTTCGCTATTGGTATAATGGTAATAACTTAATTTATACAGTAGCTTCCGGAGATTCTTCGGCTGCTTCAGCTTCGTCAGCAGCAGGGGCTTCTTCGGCCGGAGGTGTATTTTTAGCGGCAATGGCTGCAGCCCGCTCTTCCTTCTTCTTCGCTTCGGCAGCTAAGGCAGCGTTGCGATTTTCTTCTTTGGTAGTGCTCAACGTGGTTTTCTTACCCGAAATTTTACCTTCTTTTTGGTCAGTCCAGGCAGTAAATTTCTCGTCGGCTTGTTCCTGGGTTAAAGCGCCTTTAGCTACTCCGCCCTGCAGGTGTTTTTTGTATAATACGCCTTTGTATGACAGGATGGCACGGCAGGTATCAGTTGGCTGTGCACCATTGTTCACCCACTCAAAGGTTTTATCAAAATCAATGTTGATAGTAGCCGGATTAGTGTTCGGGTTGTATGAACCCAAACGCTCAATAAAGCGGCCATCGCGCGGAGCACGTGCATCGGCTACCACAATGTAGTAAAAAGGCTTGCCTTTTTTACCATGTCTTTGCAATCTGATCTTAGTTGCCATTTTTCTTTCTTTATGTATTCAACATGAGCCCCGGAGTTATTTCTGCGGGGCTGCAAAGCTAAATAATACTTCTCGTTTTTGCAAGTACATGACAATCACAATATTTGTATATAAAAAATATAAAACATTGATTTTCAGCATTTCAATATTTTAACACCAACTGTATAAAATGTTTTTATTAGTATTGTATCAATACATTTTGCACTCAACTTAAAATAATCAGAATTCATTAAATGAAAAAATCAAGAAATCTCCTTGTACTTTTATTAGCAGTAAGTATTTTCACATCAAGCTGCGCTACTGTTTTTGGCGGACATATTAACAGCTATCAACGCACAAAACCTTTGCCGGGACAGCCACAACGCCGTTTACGTGTAGCTGCGTTTATTGTGGATATTGTATTGTTCTGGCCTGGTGCAATTATTGATTTTGCTACTGGTGCCATATACAGGCCTACACCCGCCCCGGTAGATACACAACAACCGGCAAGCAACCCAGTACCTGCACAAAGCGGTAGCAAATAAAAATTTGCCATTTCACTAAAAAGGCCATTGAGAATTGCTCAATGGCCTTTTTAGTGAAATGGCAATGTTATAAGGATAGTATCTCTACAATCTTCAGCAAGTTAGGGTCTGCTTCAACCGTGTGCTTAATGGCATTTTCAAAAGGGGTATAGGTAATCTGGTTATTAATGATACCCACCATCTCGTTACTGTGGCCTGCTAACAGGCCTTCTACAGCGGCTACACCTACACGGCTGGCCAGTACGCGGTCCATACAGGTAGGATGCCCGCCGCGCTGCATGTGGCCCAGTACCGATACGCGGGTATCGTAATTAGGATATTTCTCTTTAACCAGCTTGCCAATTTCAAATGCGCCACCGGCTTCATCGCCTTCGGCCACAATTAAAATTTTGGATGATTTATCACGGCGGCCAGTGTCCAAACGTTCATATAAAGCATCAATGTTCGTTTTTGACTCAGGTATTAAAATGGCTTCAGCGCCAGAGGCAATACCGGTACGCAGGGCAATCAATCCCGAATCCCGGCCCATAACCTCCACAATAAATAACCGGTCGTGCGACTCAGCCGTATCACGTATCTTGTCTACCGCTTCCATTACAGTGTTAATGGCGGTATCGTAGCCAATAGTAAAATCGGTACCAATCAGGTCATTATCAATAGTGCCGGGCAAGCCCAGCACCGGTATATCATACTCGTGCCCGAAAACTTTGGCGCCGGTAAAGGTACCATCGCCACCTATGGCTACCAATGCATCTACCCCATGTTTCTTTAGCTGCTCATAAGCCTGCTTACGCCCTTCCGGCTCGCGGAACTCCAGGCTACGGGCGGTTTTTAGTATGGTGCCGCCCCGTTGAATGATATTGGCTACCGAGCGGCGGTCCATAGGCAGCATATCGCCGTTGATCATGCCTTCGTACCCCCGGCGTATGCCGGTTACTTCCAAATTATAATAGAGTGCCGTTCGTACCACCGCACGTATGGCGGCGTTCATGCCGGGCGAATCACCGCCCGAAGTATATACCCCAATATTCTTAATCTGAGTCATTATTGTCCGTTCTGATAAGCGGCAAGGCCGCTGTCTAAAAACTTAATATAATTTTCAACGCTGTAGTTAGCGCCCTGCGGCGGTACCAGTACTTTGCCCCGGGCATCAATAATTACATAGTAAGGTTGCGAATTTACATTAAATTTTGATGCCTCGTAGTCGCTATTTTTATCACCAATGTTGGTAATTTTTTTACCACTAAGGGTAGAGGTATACTGCTCGTTTAGCGGCAACTCACCCCGCTTTTCATCTACATATAACTCTAATAATACAAAATTTTGCTGCAAGCGCTTGTGCACTTCCGGGTCGGCCCATACATCTGCCTCCATTTTACGGCAATTGGGACAGTTCCAGCCTGTAAAATCAATCAATACCGGCTTCTTCAATTCTTTAGAAACCCGTAAGGCCTGGTCGTAATCATACCATTCGTCCAGCCCTTTATGTTTGCCCCGCACAAACAGGTCTGCATACTTTTTTTCTTTGATGGAAATACTGGTTTCAGGTGTTGCCTGCACTTCTCCTCCACCAACATTCGCTGACAAATCAAAATCCTGCGTGGCAATAGGCGGCAGAAAACCGCTGATGGCCTTTAGCGGCGCGCCCCACAAACCAGGAATCATATACACGGTAAATGAAAAAACAGCTATGGCGAAAAAGGTACGGGTAACTGACAGATAGGGCAGATCGCTATCATGCGAGAATTTAAGCTTGCCGATAA
The DNA here is from genome assembly GCF_965200995.1 of Mucilaginibacter sp. Lineage (GTDB taxonomy): Bacteria > Bacteroidota > Bacteroidia > Sphingobacteriales > Sphingobacteriaceae > Mucilaginibacter. The sequence goes on from NZ_OZ241743.1 coordinate 1,113,849, forward strand.
GATACAGCCCGGTAAGTATACCCAATGCAATCCAGATGGAAAGAAACACCTCGCGGTCAAACCAGTTCCAATGATAAGCCAGATCTACGTTGGAAAGAAACTTTAACGAGAATGCCAGCTCCAAAAAGCCCAGTATCACTTTAACGCTGTTGAGCCAACCACCTGATTTAGGTAAACTTCTAAGCAGCGACGGGAACAATGCAAAAATGGTGAAAGGTACAGCCAGAGCCATGGAGAAACCTAACATACCTATTGCGGGTGCCAAACGTTCACCTTTTGAGGCGGCCTCTACCAGTAAAGTACCAATGATAGGGCCGGTGCAGGAGAATGAAACCACCACCAGCGTAGCCGCCATAAAGAAAATACCGGCAATACCTCCCTTATCTGAATTTTCATCCAGCTTATTAGCCAGCGAACTGGGCAAAGTAAGCTCAAAAGCGCCTAAAAAAGAGATACCGAATACCACCAGCAACAGAAAAAAGCACAGATTAAAAATGCCGTTGGTAGCCAGCGCATTTAAGGCGTTTGAACCGAAAAAGACGGTAATCAAAAGCCCAAGGGATACATAGATAACAATGATAGATACCCCATATAATAAAGATTGAAATACCGCTTTACCTTTTGAACCGCTTTTTTTAGTAAAAAAGCTAACGGTAAGCGGCAGAAGCGGATATATGCAGGGCATAATCAGCGCAGCAAACCCGCCTAACAATCCGGCAATAAATATCTGCCATAGTGTTTTAGGCTTTTGCCGGGCGCCGGGCGGCACCGTATTAGCTATTGCTGTTTGTGCAGTAGGCGCCTGCTGGCTTACTTTAATTTTAGCCGCCATACTATCACGCGAGGTGGCAATGGGCGTAAAATCCACATCGGCGGTTGATACGGTATCAGGCTGTATGGCACTGCGGGCAAATGCTGTACTGCCCGAAGGTATACTCAGCAGAAAAGCACCAAGCGTTAGCAATGCTGCCAGTATAAAGCGGTTAACTAATTTCATTAAAGCGGATTAAATATTATTTAGCAGCTACCGGAACGCTGAAAGTTATATCATCTGGCGGCAGGCATTTACGATCGTTACAGGTCATGTAGGTTAAGGTGCCTTTAACTGTGGTTGCCCTGGGCGATTTAAGTTTGATACGTTGCTGAAAAACCACACTATTTTCAAAATAGCTTACGTTCATTTTAAAGGCATCTTCATATTTGGTAACCGCCTTTGGCTCGCTTGGCTTACTTACCAGCGTATAGTCTTTTGAAACTGTAAATTTAAACTCGGTAGCTACCGGCCCGCCTGATTTTATATTTTGCGAGTAAATGTGCCAGCCGTTGTCAATGGTAGCTTTTACTAATACCACAGCCTCAGTAGCGCTTACCCTCTTGGCGGCGTAGGCCCATTTTACCGGGGTTTCAATCTGGGCAAAAGCCGAGCAGGTGAGCATCAGCAACCCTGCCATTAATATCAATTTTCTCATTTGGTTATTTTTGATGTAAAAATTCAATCTCTTTAAAGTTATACTCCTGCAAAATGCCCTGCTGCTGCACCTGAAGGCGGCCTTGTTGAGTTACACCGGCAATAGTACCTATAAATTCCTGCCCGTTTGCCCTGAAGCTGCGTTCCTGACGGTAACCATACAGTAATGCCAGGTAAGCGGCGCTGATGTCGGCCAGCTTTGAGGCCTTAAGCCGCAGGTACCAGCCTTCAATACGGCTGCAAAGGTGTGACAATAACAGGCGTAAATCATAATCTTTATGTAAGATTTGCCTGAGCGATACCGGGTTAGGCACCCACTGCGGAAACTCCTGTTGATTAACATTCAGCCCGATGCCCACCACCGCGTATTTTATCTGGCTGCCCTGCAGAATATTCTCAATTAAAATACCGCCCAGCTTTTTATCATTATAATAGATATCGTTGGGCCATTTAATGGAAATACCGCCGCCTGCAATTATATTCAGCGTTTCGGCTACCCCCAGGCTTATGACCTGTGTAAGGTAAAATTGGTTTAAAGGCGATAAAAATACAGGCTGCAGCAGCAGGCTGAAAGTAAGATTTTTGCCTGGCTCACTATTCCATCGGTTTTGCTGCTGCCCGCGGCCGGCATACTGGCTTTCTGCCATAATGACTGTCCCCTCGGGCACTGGCGTGGAATTTGACAATAGATTCTTAAGGAATGTGTTTGTAGAGTCAACTTCTTTTAGCGCAACCAGGTTTTGCCCAACAAATAATCCCGAAAAAATGTTACTTTGCAAAGTACAATATTCTTTATATCAAAATCGTTCAAAACTAATTCTTTTTGATGGTAAAAAACAAAGTGTTAAATGAATCTGCTGTAATTTCTGACCTGGCTGTTCATGGCATTCAGGAAAAAAAAGGCAATGATATTGTAAGACTCGATCTTAGAAATATAAACAGTTCGGTGGCCGATTATTTTATTATCTGCCATGCCGATTCTTCCACCCAGGTAAAAGCAATTGCCGGCAGCGTTGAAGAAGAAATTTATAAAGCCATAAAGCAAGACCCCTGGCGCAAAGAGGGAATCCAGCATGGCGAATGGATATTACTGGATTATGTAAACGTGATTGTACACGTTTTTAAAACCGATAAGCGTGAGTTTTACGGCGTGGAAGACCTGTGGGGCGATGCCGACATTCAGTATTACAAAAGTGCTTAACTGCTGCTTTATTAGCGGCAGAATTATTTTTTAAACTATACGTTCCGAGAGACACAAAAATGAGCGAAGAAAAAACGGAGAAACCCAAATTTATCAGGAGAACTCCAAACAATAAAAAAAATACGCCCCGCCCGCCCCGGTTTAATTTCATGTGGATATATGCCATAGTGATATTGGCCCTGCTGGTAGTGCCTTACATTTTAAATGGTAATGGCGGTAAAGAGATTAGCTTCCAGCGTTTTGAAACCGAAATGCTGCGCAATAACGACGTAGACCATTTGGTGGCCTACAAGGATGGCGACCGCGTGATTGCCGAAGTATACCTGAAAAGAACCAGCCGCGAAAAGCCTGAATACAGTGATGTAAAGGATCAGCGCTCGCTGAATATATCTTCGGGCGGCCCGCAATACTACTTTACCGACGCTTCCTACGAAAGCCTGAAGCAGTCCATTACCACTGCTGAAAAGGCTACTCCTGACAATGAAAAGGTATCTATCCAGTATGCACAGCAGCACGAAAGCCTGTTCTCCAACTGGCTGGTGCAAGGCATCATTATGCTGATTTTATTTGCCGGATTATGGCTGTTCATTATGCGCCGCATGTCTGGCGGAGCTGGCGGCGGTCCTGGTGGCCAGATTTTTAACATTGGCAAATCAAAGGCTACCCTGTTCGACAAAGAATCGCAGGTAAACGTTACCTTTAATGATGTAGCCGGGCTGGAAGAAGCTAAGGAAGAGGTAATGGAAATTGTCGACTTTTTACGCAACCCCAAAAAATACACCAATTTAGGTGGTAAAATTCCTAAGGGCGCATTGCTGGTTGGCTCTCCTGGTACAGGTAAAACCTTATTGGCTAAAGCTGTTGCAGGCGAAGCGCAGGTACCTTTCTTTTCCCTGTCGGGTTCCGACTTTGTGGAGATGTTTGTAGGCGTAGGCGCTTCACGCGTGCGTGATTTGTTCAAGCAGGCTAAAGACAAGGCGCCTTGTATCATCTTCATTGATGAAATTGATGCCATAGGCCGCGCCCGTGGTAAAAACAACATTGTGGGCGGCAATGATGAGCGCGAAAATACCCTCAACCAGTTACTGGTAGAGATGGATGGCTTTGGTACCGACTCAGGCATCATTATTCTGGCAGCCACCAACCGCCCTGACGTGCTGGATTCTGCCTTGATGCGCCCGGGACGTTTTGACCGCCAGATTTCTATTGATAAGCCCGATCTGATTGGCCGTGAGCAGATTTTTAAGGTACACTTAAAGCCGTTGAAACTGGCTGATGATGTAGAAGCAAAAAAATTATCTGCTCAAACACCGGGCTTTGCAGGTGCCGAAATTGCCAACGTATGTAATGAGGCAGCCCTGATTGCGGCCCGCCGTGATAAGACTGCCATTGATATGCAGGATTTTCAGGATGCTATTGACCGCGTAATTGGCGGCCTGGAGAAAAGGAATAAAATTATATCACCCGAAGAAAAACGCATTGTGGCCTACCACGAAGCAGGACACGCTATTGCAGGATGGTTTTTAGAACATGCCGACCCGCTGGTAAAGGTATCTATCGTACCGCGCGGCGTGGCTGCGCTGGGGTATGCCCAGTACTTGCCTAAAGAGCAGTTCTTACACACCACTGAGCAGTTGATGGACGAAATGGTGGTATCAATGGGTGGCCGTGCTGCCGAAGATATTGTATTTGGCCGTATCTCTACCGGCGCCCTGAGCGATCTGGAGCGCATTACCAAATTATCATACGCTATGGTGAAAATTTATGGCATGAACAGTAAGGTGGGTAACCTGTCTTTTTACGATCCGCAGGGAGAATATCAGTTTAACAAGCCTTACTCTGACACCACGGCCGAGCTGATTGATGAGGAAGTGCGTACCATGGTTGAGGGTGTTTATCAGCGTACCAAGAACCTCCTTATCGAAAAGCGTGAGGGACTGGAAAAACTGGCAACCAAACTATTGGAAAGAGAAGTATTGTTCCAGAGTGATTTGGAAGAGCTGCTGGGTAAGCGCCCTTTTGATGAGCGTACCACTTATGATAAGTTTGTGAACGGCGAAGCCGCCCTCAACCCTGAAACTGATAATAACGCTATCCCGGAATCGGTAACTAACCCCGAAACCACCCTGATAAATGGCGGTACTGCCGTCAAAGGTTAATTTTACGTAAAGAAGTTTAGTATAAAGCCGCTACCTTAGTAGTGGCTTTATTTTTTTGCATATGCGCGATATTACCACCTCTAAAGAAAAACTGCTGAAGAAGATAAGAAAGGCACTACTGGAAAAGCGGGACAACCCTTATCCCAATTTAGAGGAACAGCCCTTATACCCACCAGTTAATGAGCTGTTAGAGGTACAGTTTGCCGAAGAGTTTAATGCCGTAGCCGGGCAGTTCATGTTCTGCGAAGATGAGATTCAATTCATCGAAAGCCTGATTAACTTGGCCGAGGAGCGCAAATGGCACAAGATTTATTGCTGGGAACCTGCCTTGCAGGAACTGATGGATAAATACGGTTATCCGTATTACGCTACCGATAAAAACTTTGAGCAGGCCGAGGTAGGCTTTACCTTGTGTGAAGCCCTTATTGCCCGTAACGGCAGCATTATGCTTTCTAACGGCAATATGGCCGGGCGCAGGCTGAGCATTTACCCGCCGGTACACATTGTGCTGGCTTACAGTTCGCAACTGGTACCCGATTTAAAGGATGGTTTTAAAGAATTGAAGGAGAAATACGGCATACGGCTACCGTCTATGGTTACCACGATTACCGGGCCCAGCCGTACTGCGGATATTGAGAAAACGCTGGTGCTGGGCGCACACGGCCCTAAAGAGCTGTTTGTATTTTTGCTGGATGGTTAGAAGTTAAATTCTTTTTGTAGTAGCTGACTGTACATTCTTCCGGCTGAACTTTCTAATTGTGCAAATTCATCATCCAAAAGCTGATAGCCGGTAACCTCTTTAGTAAAAGGATCAATCAACCAGTACTCTTTAACTCCATACCGCTCATAAATTATCTTTTTATCTACCTGATCATACTTGCCGGTAGATGGCGACAAAATTTCTATCACTAAATCAGGTGCATGGTGTAAACCGTCCTGCTGTATATAGTTGCTGTTAGCTGAGGAGATGAAAATAATATCAGGCTGGAAAACGTTTTCCATATCGAAGTGCACATCGTAGGGAGCCACCCTTGTTACACCAAGGCCTTCCTCTTCTACAAAGTTGCCGAGCAACCTGTACATTTTATCCAAGACCTTTTGATGATTTTCTGAAGGTGAAGGCGACATAATTAATTGATTACAAATAATCTGGCACAGCGTTCCCTCAGGCAGAAGCTGATAAACTTCCAGCAACGTTTTCGGTGGGTGAGCTAAAATTTCCATAATCAACGCTTGCACATAAAGATACGCTTTTATTTTACAGCTTCAGATCAGCCAGTTTACTTTCCTCTAATACATGCCTGCCGGGCTGCCCTGCCGCATCATATTCCCACTTAATTAACCGGATACTACCATCGGCAATTTCAATCCCGGTGATGTCGCCATCATTAAAACAACAGCAGCCGCTGTTAAAGTAAGTATCCTTATAACCTTTAAAATCCAAAATCGTCTCTCCCTTTAAATGGCGGGTATCAATTTGCTTTTGCAGGTCTGCTATTGTTGCCTGATTGCCGTCGGTTTTGGCACGATCCAGTAAAACGTAAAGGCGCTCGATATGAGTAACTGAAGCAAATACCGGCTGATGCGTGTGCCCCGTAATCAGCAGCAAATTACTTTGAGCCGCGCTCCAGTTATACATCAGCGTATTGTGCAGCGTTTTTAAATCATCATTATTAGCCGGGGTGTTGGGGTTCACATGCAGGTAAGCCTGCAGGCGCTCCCAGATGTTGGATACAAACCACTTACTGAACCAGTTGCCATCGCTCTGCAAATCGCCCTGATGCCCATGTGTAAGATAAATATCCGGCCCTTCCGCCTTTGATTTTAAAATTAATCCTTCGTAAATGGGTACCGGTTGCCCGTAAATCTGCTTCAATACCAAAGGTGCCAGCGGGTCATTATCCCAGTATAAATCGTGGTTACCAAATATTTTAAAGAAGGCGCCACGCTGCAAAAACTGCTGTTCGGCAGTAAAGGTAGCCTGGTTATGCCTGCGTACGGCATCCAACCGGTTCTTCCACAACTCCTCACTATCGCCCAGGCAAATTAAGGAAAAGCCCTGCGTTTGGTAATAATCCAGCGCAGTTAAGTAATTGCGCTCGGCCAGCATAAAATCATCAGCTTCATTACGGGCGCCCTTGTGCTGGTCTGAAAATATAATAAACTTTTCCTGTTGCGCATTAAAGGGTATAACCAGTCCCCGTTTGGTTTGATGGGCTGTAATTTGCTGGCAGAGCCTGCTCAACGCTTCAAACACCCGGCTCTTATCCGGGTTTGATGACCATTTATTGGCTAACCGGGCTACCGGGGCAGAAAGTAAACGTTGCAGAAAGCGGCGCATATGGTTAATCAACACTATTAATGCCTGATTTGTGTGTACCCCCTCCGCCTTCAAACCGTTAAATTTTATTTAGCAATCAGCATTGTCATAAGCTAATTTATTTAGCAAATTTGTACTATGGCGTTTGAGGTAAATCAGGAGTTTTTTAAAGGGCGGGGAGCACAGGTCAATACGCACAACAAATTTATTCAGAACCAGTATGTACTGGAGCATCTGGAAGGACTGGATGAACCCCTGCTACAGAACAAAAAAACGCAGTTTTATAGCGAATCGCCCAAAACGATTGTCAGTAAAACCAAAAGTCCCGACATTAGCCACGGCGACTCCATTAACCCGTACCAGGGCTGCGAGCATGGCTGCATTTACTGCTACGCCCGCAATAGCCACGAATATTATGGCTTTAGCGCCGGGCTTGATTTTGAGCGCAAGATCATTGTCAAAAAAAATGCGCCCCAGCTATTAGAGGAGTATTTTAACAAGCGGAAGTATAAGCCTTCTCCCATTGTACTATCAGGCAATACAGATTGTTACCAGCCCATCGAACGCGAACTGGAAATTACCCGCAGTATGCTTAAACTGTTCTTGCAGTACAAGCACCCGGTAAGCATCATTACCAAGAATAACCTGGTGCTGCGAGATATTGATTTGCTGGAAGAACTGGCTAAACACCATCTGCTGCATGTTAATATCTCTATTACCACTTTAGATGAACAGCTGCGCCAGAAACTGGAGCCCCGTACCGTAACATCGAGCGGACGTTTAACTGTAGTTCAAAAACTCACCGAAAAGGGTATCCCGGTACGGGTGATGACAGCGCCTATTATACCTGGTTTGAACAGTAACGAGGTGCCTGCCATTATAAAAGCTGCGGCCAACCGCGGCGCTGTAGCGGCGGGCTTTACCATAGTGCGCCTCAACGGCAGCATTGGTGAAATTTTTACCGACTGGCTGTATAAGACCTTTCCAGACCGGGCCGAAAAGGTATTAAACCAAATTAAAGAATGCCATGACGGCAACCTGAACGACAGTGAATTTGGCCGCCGCATGATTGGTGAAGGCCAGGTGGCCGAATCCATTCACCAGCTTTACCGTATTGCCTGTAATAAATACTTGGAAGGGCGCGACATGCCTGCCTATGACCTTACCCAGTTTACGCCAAAAAAAGGCCGGCAAACCACCTTGTTTTAAGCCTTGAGCCGCTTTAAACCCATTTTGGCTTTTTGCTGATAGCTGGCGTTTACATGTGTAGTTTTCAAGCTAATTGCAATGTTATAATAAACAACGGCCTGGCTGTTATTTTTGTGCTGCTCATAAATATATCCTGCTTTTTGCGCTGCTGCTGCTGCAAAGTAATACGTAGTATTGCGGCCTGTATTTATAGCCTGCCTATAGTTATTCAGGGCATCGGCAGCCTTATCCTGTGCTTCGTAAATTCGTGCTAAACGGTAAAAGTATTCTGCCTTATCATGTACTGAAGCAAAATCGCCTGTATTTTTATCCTTTAACAGGGCCAGCGCCTTTGCGTACAGGCCGCCATCATAATATAGCCGCGCCTGCAACAAGGTTTTATCAGGCATACCTTCGTTTATTTCTACCAATGCCTGCTTGTCGCGGTCTACATAACTGCTGCCCTTGCTCTTTGCCAACTGGGCAAAGGCTTGGTAACGCTTAATATCACCTGCCAGCACACCTATCCAGGCTAGGTGCAGGTAACAATCTTTAATGTTATTATTACCTTTATTCGTACGCAAAAATTTATTAAAGTAATCAGTCGCACTATCATTATCGCCAATGTTTAAGCGGGCCATGCCCTGCAGGTAGTCCAGGTAGGCAAAAGGCTGATAATCGCTGCCGGGAGGCCGGTTTTGCAAAAATCCAATTGCTTCGGTACTGTGGCCTGTGCGCAGGGCTACATAGCCTTTCACGTAGGTTTTCAGCAAACTGCTGCTGTCAATCAGGGCGGTGTACTGCTGCATTTTACTGTAAGCTGCCGGATCATTCAATACATCGGTTTGTATAAAGGTGAGGTAGAAGGTAAGTTCGGGCTGATACATGGCGTAACCCGATTGCGGCAACTGAGCAGCCAGCCGCTGCAACATGCCCATCCCTGCCGTTGTACTTCCTCTGATGCCGAAAAAACCGAGCGTGCTCTTCAAAGCGCCGTCAGGCAATACATCCAGCAATACGTTTACTACACCCATTAGTATATCATCCGGCAAAAAGCCGGGAAACTTCTTTTGATTTTCCTGCAGCAGCCGGTAAGCTTTATTGATACAAAAGCCTGCGGTGGTAAACTCACCAAAACGGCTATGCAGCAATGCCCATTGCAGGTTGATTTCGGCCTGCGCAAAATTATAATAGGGTGAACTTTCGTCCTCATCATCCAGGGCATCCAACCGGTCGGAGCGGCGGCCTTTCAGGCGATCAAACTCGGCCTTATTTTCTGTGGTAAGTATTTTATAGTAATCATAATAGTTATCCAGCAGTATAGTGATGCTGTTGCCGGGGTGCAAGGCCTTCTCCCGGTCAATTAAGGTACGGGCTGTTGTTAATTTAAGTATACTTAAGGCTTTATAAGCCTGTACGCAATTGGCATTATAATCAAAACCGGCCCATGCCTTTGCCGTCATGATAATAAAGAGAACAGAAAGAGAAAATTTACGCATACATAAAAAAAGGCGTCTTCTTTTTGAAAAGACGCCTGGTATAAGATATGATTATCGTTTGATTACTGATTAAACCTGCTCGGGTTCGAGCGCCATTTGTTCATCAACCAATATACGGCCGCAATGTTCGCATACAATGATTTTTTTACGCTGGCGAATATCAGACTGGCGCTGCGGCGGAATCTGGTTAAAGCAGCCGGAACATGAATCGCGCTGAATGGTGACTACGGCCAAACCGTTTTTGGCATTGCGGCGCAAACGGTTATAGGCAGTAAGTAAGCGGTCTTCAATATCCTTAGTTGCATTTTCAGCCTGTACGTTCAATTCATTTTCATCCTTTTCGGTTTCAGAAGTAATCGTGTTCAGTTCCTCTCTCTTAATGTCAAGATCACCTTTACGTCCGTCCAGATCAGCCTGTGCTTTTTCATACACCTGAGTTTTGGTAGCAATATCGTAGCCAAACTCTCTGATTTTTTTTTCACTTACCTGAATATCCAAGCCCTGAATTTCAACCTCTTTAGAGATTGCATCATACTCGCGGTTATTCTTTACCTCGTTCAGCTGAGTTTCATATTTTTTGATATTGGCTTGCGCTTCCTTGATCAGATTTTTGCGGGTTACCACATCATCTTCCATATCATCCAGCTCATTCTTGATTTTTTGGATACGGGTTTCCAGGCCGGCTACATCGTCTTCCAAATCAGCAACTTCCATAGGTAATTCACCGCGTACCTGGCGTATGCGGTCAATCTTGGTATGAATGGTTTGTAGTTCGTATAAAGCTTTCAGCTTTTGCTCTACGGTTTGTTCCATTAAATCAGCTATTTTACAGGGTTAGAATTATTTATTATTAATCGGACGGCAAAGATAGTAAATACTAATAAATTTTAATATAAATGTTGTATAAGTGCAGGTAATTTTTATTAGCCGGCCTTTTTAGCTTTGCTCTGAGCCTTGCAGCCGGTGCTGCCGCCTGCTGAAATCAGGCTTTTCATACTGCGGCAGCCCTCATATTTGCCCCCACAAGTGCCCGTAAACGTTATAAATAAAATTGCCGCCTGCGTGTGGTGCTTTACCCCTCCCGATCAGCCCGGAAAAGTGTAAACCCAAAGTTTACACTTTTCAAAAAATATTACATTTAATACCCTGGTATTCAACACTTTTTGAAAAAGCAGGGTTTACACTTTTTAGAGCTTTTAGTTGTACATTTTGCCAGCATTTTTTACCTCCGGTTTTCATGCCTGAAGGATGAAAAATTTGGCATGAAAACGGGTTACGCCTGAGTGATACGGTACTGTAATTATCAAATGTCCGGCAATCGACAATGAAGTAATGCCAAACTTTTTTCAGCATCCTACCAGCCAGGTATCCGCTTGCTTAACCTGTATTTTTTCTTTGCCAACGGGATGCCAGAACAAGTTAAGTATACTGTGGATGCGATTATCTTAATTTAAAAAGTATTGCCAGCACCTATGGGTTTACCCCCTGCCGAATAGACTTGGCAAAAGCCTGTACATGGCCGCTTTTGGCAAGTTGCAAATACCGGTCAGCTAACTGCTTAAAAAAGGGATCGGTTATGTTTAGCTGGCTGGCCTGCTCACCCACCGCTGTAAAAACAGCCTGCAACTGCCCGCTAAACTTGTCTGCTGTATTGCTGTACCGGCGTTTGGCTGTTGCGGCAACTGCTTGTGTAATGGCGCTATTCAGGCTCACGTTGGCAGCATCAGGCCGGGGACTGGCTACGCCGGGCTCGGGTTTGAGTTCGCCGCCATGAATAATTTGCACAAGGTTACTGTAAGCCTCAGTACTTTTAGGGCTGTTGGGCGCCATCTGCAAAAAGGTGCACAGCCCTAAAAATGCGGCTGCGCGTTTATTCTGATGAAAGGTAACCAGTGCATACAGGCGTACCGCATCGGCTTGCTTTGCATCCAGTTGCAGGGCAGCAACAGCGCTTTGCTCGGCCTCAGCATACTGGCGGTTACGAAAGTAAGCCAGCCCCAAACCGTATTGCAGTGCATAAGTAGCCGAATCGGCGCGAATAGCCTGCCGGTAACTTTCTATGGCTTTTGCAGCTTGCCCGGCCTGGTCATAAATAGCCGCCATTAAGCCGTAAGCGCTGCTGCGTTTAGCAGCCGTAATATCAGCATCCTGCACTGTTTGCTGCAGGTAAGGCAAGGCCTGCGGCCCCTGCCCGTTTGCCTGCAGGGCAAATGCAAGCAGGTAAACTGCTGAAGACTGGTTGGGCTCCACAGCTAAAGCCGCCTTGTACTTTTCAATGGCAGCCGCATAGTTATGCGCATTGCCGAGCCGGGTACCCTCCTGTACCAGCGAACGGGCATCCTGTGCCTTCGCTGATGGCGCAGCGGTATATAAAAGTATGATAAACAGAAAGGCAACACGAGTAACCATAAAGAATTAGCCGTTAAAGTAAGCAGGATATATTTATACGAAAATAGAAGAATGAACAACAAGTGCCTTATATTAAAACTAATCACCTGCCGGAAAATGCGGCATGGTGTGCGTATGCCAGAACCGTTTACTGGCACCGGTGCCGGGCTTAGTAACCAGTGCAGCCTGCGCCCGCCGCTGCCAGTATAAAAAGTTCTCACTGGCAATGAACATTCCTGCTACCGGCGCAATAAAGTATATCCAGAGGTTGCCCCACTGGTTAGCGCCTGCGGCACCGGCCAGTGAACGTGCCGGATTAATACTCATGCCGGAATACGGCTGCTCAAAGGTTACGAACAGGCAAATCAGCCCGCCGGCAATAAAGGCCGAATATTTTTCCAGCCGTTTGGCGCTATTGCAAAACAGTATGGCAGTTACAAAAATAAGGGCAATTGTAAATTCCGCTAAAAATGCGTGTGTAAGCCCATAAGAATTTTGGGGTGCCGAAAGGCTGTAATTAACCGGATGCGCCCCAAATATTTCATGCAGGGTAAGCTTGAGCAAAAACACGGCGGCAACAGCGCCGGCAAACTGAAAAATCACATACCCTATAGCATCGGGCAGGGTAATTTTATTAAGGCGTAGGTAAGCCCAGGTCATCAGGGGGTTAGCATGAGCGCCCGACAACTTGCTGGCTGCCGTAGTGGCTGATATAATGTAAACACCCAATACCGCACCGGTAATTAAACGCCTTAGGATGGGGTAGTACACCAGTGCTGTTTTATTTACCGGCGATGCCGGGTTTTCCATCAGCATACCCATAAGGGCGCCTGTGAGCACAAAGCCGGCAATACCTAAAAACTCCATTACATAAAACTGCCAGCGGCTTGCTTTCATCATCGGCATCATAACTTACAACTTCCCCTAAAAACGGGGTTTGTACGGGCAATTACATTGCCGGCATGTAAGGCTACAACCTGCTGTAGTAAAAGTTTCATTTACAGTGGCTTCATAAAGTGGATAGCTGTAATTTGAGTTAAAAATATTTCAGAACCTGTTTCAGGCCGTAAAAAATAGCTATGTTTATGCAGGCAATTCACCATAGTTAAAGTATTCATTAAGCGGTATTAAATACGTTGAGCAAGTCGGGTTATTTAACAGTAAACGCAGTCATTAAATCTGTTTTATTTTTACTGCTGTTTGGCACAGCCGCCTGTAAAAAAAAGCAGATGGGGCCGCCTAATATTTCAGTGAGAGATCCGTCTGCCATTATTGAGGCCAACGGAAAATATTATCTTTATGGTACCGGCATTGGCATCAAGCAGTGGTCATCAACTGATATGAAAACCTGGGTGGCCGGCCCGGATATCTTCAAAACAGCCCCATCCTGGACCACTGCCCAGATACCTGATTTTAAAAACGACATCTGGGGGCCTGACATTAGCTACTATAAAGGCAAATACTATCTCTTCTATTCGGTTTCGCAGTATGGCACCATCAACTCTGCCATTGGCTATGCCACCAATACTACCTTAAACCCATCAGACAGTACCTATAAATGGGCAGACCAGGGCAAGTTACTTGAATCGGGCGGTTCGGGCTATAACGCTATTGATCCCAATTTTATAGCTGATGATAATGGCACCCCTTATATTGCCTTTGGCTCGTTTTATAATGGCATTACCATCAGTAAGTTTCAAAACGATACCCTGAAGCTGAATGCAAAAATATCGCCCGACCGGCAGTTGTTGGCTAAACGCAGTGCAGTTGTTATTGCGGCCACCATTAATGATATTGAAGCCCCGTTTATTCTAAAACATAACAACTATTATTACTTGTTTGCATCTATTGGCTCCTGCTGTGCGGGTGTGAGCAGCACTTACCAAACCATTGTAGGCCGCTCGGCAACCATTAACGGCGTATACCAGGACCGCAATGGAACAGCTATGGCAGATGGTGGCGGCGAAGTAGTACTGGCAGCAGACAGCAAAGAGTGGCATGGCGCGGGCGGCGAATCAGTTTTTACCATCAAAGGAGTTGATTACATTACTTATTTCAGTTTTGACGATTCGAGCACCGAGCGGCTTCGTATATCGCAGCTTTACTGGGACGGAAATGGGTGGCCACATGCTTTGTTCTTTTATTAATCATCGTATTAACGTAAATTCATAAAAGTCCGCAGAACGGTTAAGCAATTTGTAGTTGATAAGTAAAAGCTTATCGTGTATGTAATTAAAAATAAAAGTATCAGCGCTATCCGCTTACCTTAGCGCCGTTATCTGCCTATGTTAACCGAAAAGCTAAAAGTTTCTACCCGGCATAATCATCAACAGTTAGAAAAGCAATTGGTGCAGCGCATGAAAGCCATGCATACGCTGCCGGAATATGTTGCCCTGCTGCAGTTGTTTTATACTTATTTTGGTGCACTTGAAAAGCGGATAGACCTTTATATTACGCCGGCTTATTTACCTGACTATCACCAGCGCCGTAAAGCCGCTGCCCTGGCGCAGGACATTACAGACCTGGGCAGCGAATTAGCGCCCGAAGCAGGTGCTGACCATCTGCCTGCCATACATAACCGGCTTCAGGCCCTTGGCGCCCTTTATGTAATTGAGGGCTCTACGCTGGGAGGGCAGATCATTAGCAAAATGATGGAGAAGCAATTACCTTTGCCCACAGGCAGGGGATTGTTGTTTTTTAAAGGCTATGGCGAACATTCAGGCGCGATGTGGGCGGCCTTTACAACGGCATTGAATGCACAGGTACATATTGCAGCCGAGGAGGAAACTGTTATTGCCGCTGCCAATCAAACTTTTTTTCACTTTGAACAGTGGATGCATAAAAGCAGCATCATGGCTGAACAGCAGAAAATTTAGTTTCTGTTTAATTATTTATATTTATTAGATTTGTATAAGTGCTGATAAAGCACGCTGTTGACCCCTATGAATACCATTACCTCCAAAAAAGTTGTAATATTTGATGACGATGAGGATATACTTTCCATTTGCTCGTATATTTTAGAGGAGCAGGGTTGGGAAGTGCATACCTTTACCGATTGCAATCACATCACTGAAAAAGTAGCCGGCGTTGGTCCTGATGTAATACTGATGGATAACTGGATACCCGATTCGGGCGGAATTGTGGCAACCCAGCTATTAAAAAAGGAAGATAGCCTGAAAGACATTCCTGTAGTTTACTTTTCGGCCAATAGTGATATACAGCTACTGGCCAGCCAGGCCGGCGCCGAAACTTATCTGGCTAAACCTTTCGATCTGGAAGATTTAGAACGCGTGATTAATGATGTAATGGTGAAAAGCTGATTATTACCGGCTTACATTATTTATCAAATTTCAAATAAAATATACTTATTAAAAAAGCCTTAGCACATCCGCTAAGGCTTTTTTAATATTATTCGTTTAAACCTCCGCCGGGGCCACCGCCTCCTCCCGGAGGACCGCCGCCGCCCGGGCCGCCGAAACCGCCACGGTCGCCGCCGCCTTCGCCTCTCCTGAAGTTCCCGCGATCCTGCTGCATCGGCGAGCGCCCGGCAAACTTTTGCAGCCTGATGGTAAGCGTAAGTAAGAAATATCGGCTCAGGCGATTTACCACCTGATAAGTGTTCGAAGTAGATCCAGGTACGTAGGATACCCCCTTGTTTTGGTTAAACACATCAAATATAGAAGCCCGCAATGTGGCAACATTATTTTTTAGGAACCGGCGCTCTACATAAGCGTTTAAAATATTAGGATTGGGAACATTAATCTCTGCTGGATAACCATAATTCACATTTCTAGTAAAGTCATAGCTTATAGTCCAGTCTTTAAAAAAGTAGTTTTTACCGTTGACACCAAACGAAACTGCATGGGTATGATCAATATTACTATCAAACTGCTGCAATGAATTATTAACACTAGTAATATTATAAGTTACAAAAAGGCGAGTGTCAATTACATCTGTGATATCGGTTCTGAAATTTAAGCCGGGTGAAAGTGTAAAGGTTTTGGCCGTATTTTTTTGTGTATTGCGAAGGTTGTTGGCATCAACATTAGTAATGTAAGCTACATTATTGATGTATGAAGCATTGCCGCTCACAGATAAGGTATATCTCCGCTCCATCCAAGGCTTGGAATAAGCTATAAATCCGCGGGCTGTATAATAGCCATCAGAATTTAAATATTCTGTTAAACGGGTTCTCTGATACCTAACTAAATCTGGGTTAGCTGCGCGAACATTTGCAGTAAACTGGTTAGGAAAATTAATAATATTGGAAACAATCTGGTCATTAGTTTGGCTGAATGCAATATTGGTAAATAATACATTACCAGTTTGTATATTGAACTTATTGTACCTTACAGACAAATTATTGGTATAAGATGGCTTTAAGTTTGGATTACCCTGTACCGGAAAATTGGCATTGGAAAAGTCTGCAACCGGCTGTAATTGGGAGAATGTAGGCTGATTGCTGGTTCCGTCATAGTTCAGGCTCAGGGTATTGCTACGGGCAAAATTATATACAAGCCTGGCCGTTGGTGCGAAGTTTACAGTTGTATTGCGTATATTACCATTTAAGCCTGCTGCAGCTGCATTTGTTGAGTAACCATCAATAGTAGCCGGCAATACGCCAATACCTAAAATGTAATTATACTTATTTGCTGTTCCGCGTAGGTTCAATCCTATCCTGTTAGTGGTAAATGTATAATGGAAATCATTACTAAGGTTATTGAGCAAAAACGGATAGTTATTATTTAAATCTAATGAATAGGTTTGTTTGTCGGTTGAGGTATAAGCCGTATTATAAGCGTAATTCAACTCCAGATAAGTAGTCTTACCAATAGGTTCACTATAAGAAAGGTTTCCGCCTATACTATGCGTTCTGCTAGAATTGTCAACAATTGAGTTGGGAGGAAATTGCAGTGAATTTATCAGGAATGTATAACGCGATTGCTGTGACTGGTCAGTACTGCCGGTGCTTGCGTTTAATGTAATACTGAAATTACGGCCGCGTTTTGCAAAGCGGTGATTATATAACGCGGTAATGCCCACATTGGGTGTATTTGAATTAGCATAGGTGTTTGAGAAATATTGTAAATCAGTACCCCGTACTTTAGTAAGCGTGTCAACAGATGTATTTATTACTGAGTCGAAAGAAGTAGTAAGTGATTTAGAATAGCTGAAAGTAGGCGTAACCTTCAAATAATTCAGCGTATCAGGCCGCCATTCCATGTTCCAGGTAAAGCGGTGATTAATAGTATTATCATTACTGATGCTGTATTGGTTATATACTGCCTGTGTTGCGCTTTTAAAAAGCTGCTGTGACGTGCTGTTAGTATAACTGGAATTATCTGCAAAACTGTAGCTGCCATACACTGTTAGATTTTTACCCCACTGGTCGCGAAAATTGCCACCTATTGAGCCGGCCCTGTTAATACCATCCTGCGTAGTAGCTAAACCGCTGTTGAAATTACCTCCGCCACCACCTCGGGCTGCATTGCCCCGGCCGCCACCGCCGCCGCCGCCGTTTCCAAAATTACCGCCGGCACCCCGGCCACCGCCGCCATTAGTAGTGCCAAAAGAAAAGGTATTGGCATTTGTGTTATTTAAGCTTCCTAACACAGCAATCTGCTGGTCGCCTTTAAAGGTAAATAAGTTACCGTTAACCAGATAGCGATTGTTGTTTTCGGCCGGAGCAGGCAAGGCATCGGCACCATCACCGGCAGTCAGCTGCCCGAAATAGCCTTTATTCTTATCTTTACGGATAGTAATGTTTAATATCTTACTGGGTTCACCTGTGCGTATGCCGGTAAGGTTGGCTTGGTCGCCATAATCATCCACAATTTGCATGTTTTCTACAATATCGGCCGGCAGGTTCTTGGTGATGGTTTGCACATCCCCCCCAAATACATCCTTTCCGTTTACCCGTACTTTGGTAATGCTCTGCCCCTGGGCAGTTACGTTGCCGTTGGCATCTACATCAACACCCGGCAGCTTTTTCAATAAGTCTTCTACTGGTGCCCCTTGCCTCACTTTGTAAGCACTGGCATTGTATTGTACGGTATCTTCCTTTACTACTATTGGCGTTGCTTTGCCTACTACATTTACAGTTTGCAGCTGGGTGGCATCGGTTTGCAGCATTATATTACCCAGTTCGGCTGCTTTGCCGTCGGCAGTCAGAGTAAAACGCTTGCGTACGGTTTGATAGCCAATTGAACGAAGCAACAGCGATATTTTGCTGCCTTTAACAGCCGGGAATATAAAACGCCCCTGGGCATTGGCCGCCGTTGATACACTGTCGCCACGGTCCGAAGTAAGAATAATGGTTGTACCGGGCAGCGTTTGCCTGGTACTGTCAACAACGGTACCCAGTACCGGCCTGGCTGTTTGTGCCTGAGATTGAAGTGCTGTAATACAGCACAAGCTCAAAATTAGTAGTAAATGCTTCATCATATATTTTACTAAACTGTAATACCCAACGTTAACCGCTGTATGTATACACTGTCAGACTGCAAAGGTTCAATTTGTTTAATCTAAAACCCTAATAATCATAGTATTGTTACACGCTAAACAAAAAAGCCGACAATGCCGGCTTTCAATTAACTATAAATAAATTAACCTTAATTAAGGTTTAAATACCTTGCAGCATTGGCAGCGTTAAGCAGGTTAAGGTCAGGATAGGCCGTTTGCAGTTTTACCGCAGCTGTACCAGTTACTACTACTACCTTAAAATTAAGTCCGCCGGCAGTAAAGTTAGATTTTATATTTACAAAACCTGTACCATAGTTGGCTACAGTAAGCTGGCGGTCAACCTCACTGTAAGGGAGGGCATACCACGAGTTATCGCCATTGATTTGAAAGTATACTAGTACGTAGCCATTATTAACAATATCGGCCGTAATGGCCGGTATACTGAGGCGGGTATAACCGGTTAATGATACCGACTGATTGGTAAGCAGATAAGTGCTCACATTATTACTGCCATCCTTTCCAGCAGCGCCAGCAGCGCCATTAGCCCCGGCAGTACCGGCATCACCTTTGTCTCCCTTATCGCCTTTCTCACCATTTGTGCCATTCGTGCCGTTGGTTCCATTTTTACCATCCACTCCCTGCGGCCCCGCAGCGCCGGTTTCACCTTTGGCTCCGGTGGCCCCTGTTTCACCCTGTATACCCTGCGGGCCGGGATCGCCTTTCTTTTTACAGGAGGTAATGGCAATAGCAGCAATTAATAAAGTGCACAGAAAATAAGTATAAATATATTTCATCGACTTTTAATATAGTTTATATAGCCGTCTATACGGTGTTGACAGCAATTGGTTACATGGTTTGCCTGTTTACCATAGGCAAAGCTATAATTAGGGGTTGCAGGAGCACAATTACAGGTGCATAAAATTGTTTGAGCGCTATTTGCAAAAAGTTATAAACAATGTGTATAAAAATTTCGTTGAAGTATGAAATATTAACTTATGAACAACGCAGGATTATCATTGCACTCCAGGGTGCACAATTGGATAGATACAATTGGCTTTCAACTGAATTCATCAGAATTGAATGCCAAAAGCAATGTTACAACAAGCCACTATTACTTCGAAACCTTTAATTTTCTGGAGAAGGCATATAATGACCAGCCTGATAAAGCCCGCTTCACGTGTTTTGATGCTTATGGGGAGCAAATCAAAGTAAAATCGTTACTGGATATACAGGTAGCCTTTTTCGATAACATCAGCCAGTTGAAGTAGTGTTGCGTTGGCAGGGAAAATTTATTTATTAAGCGTGTACCAGTTATAAATAGTCAGGGTTAATATTACTATTGTGCCCTGATACACTACCACACGCTTACTGTTCTTTCAACGAAGATTTAGAATAAACACTACTGCCTGCAATATAATGTTGCCGTATACACCGGCCAGCACATCATCCATCATTACGCCGGTGCCGCCCGGCAAGGCCTCCATGCGGCGGATATATAGCGGCTTTACAATATCAAAAAAGCGGAAAAGCACCAACCCGGCAATCAGCAGATCCAGCCGTTGAGGCAGGAATAACAAGGTTACCATCATGCCGGCTACCTCATCAATCACTACCCGGTAACTATCTTTACCCCAATCAGATTCTACCTGATTTCCAACATAAATGCCTATCAACGTAATAATTACGGTAAGGAATAAGAACATCCAGGCGCTATGGCCGGGGGCGGTTTGCCACCAAAGATAAATCAGTCCGCAGGTAACTGCCGCAGCAATAGTACCGCCGCCTTTAATGTAACCAATGCCCAGCCAGGAGGCGATGAGTTTATTCATAATCAACTCCGAAAACTATAAGATTGTCGTCATTGCGAGGTACGAAGCAATCCTCTGCTTACAGAGCCGCTTTGCATGGCTAAATTGTATGCCGAGGATTGCTTCGTACCTCGCAATGACGCATTTGTAACTTAGATAATAAGATGATTTTATGACTTAGCTTTTATCCAAAGCATCCTCAGCCCGTTCGCTTACCTCAGCCTTGCCCTGCTTTTTCGGGAAGTTGAACAGTAACGAGCTTAGCACCGGTATGGCAAACAGGGCTACCGTAATAATGGAAACATAGGCATCGGTAGTTTCGCTTTCCAGCATTTTGGCAAAGGCCGTTTCAGCGTAGAAATGCGTATACAGCGAAGCCGCCAGTTTAAGCCCTAAAAGGCCGATCACCAGAAAGGCAACAGTTTCCAAGAAACTGAACTTCTCCATCAGCTTTACAAAGGCCTGTGCCACAAAACGCATGGCCAGGATGCCGATGAACACACCGGTATAAATCAGAAACAGGTGATCGGTAAAGGCCACGGCGGCAAATACATTATCGATAGAGAAAGCCAGGTCCATTACCTCTACCAGCGCTACAGTGGCCCAAAAGGTGCCTATCATCCCTACGGTTGATTTATAGATCCAGCTTTCGTTTTTATTCACCAGTTCGCCATCGTCCTCTTTGGTTTCGGTGGCTTTGCTTTTAAAGTAGTTAAAGGCCAGGTAGAGCAGGTACAGGCCGCCCAAAGGCTTAAGCCACCATACCTTTACCAGCCTGGCGGCCAGCAGCAGGCATAGGCCGCGCATTACATAAGCGCCGATGATACCGTATTTAAGCGCACGGCTGCGCTGCTCTTTAGGCAAATCAATTACCATGGTGGCCAGTACGGCAGCATTATCAACCGATAATAAGCTTTCAATCACAATCAGGTTCAGGATGATGAGCAGGCCGGCTTTAATATCAGCGCCTAAGAGTTGGTGTAAAAAATCCATAAGGGGGTAAAGGTAGGGTTAAATGACGTTAGTGTTGAGCATTGTTTTCAGCAGGTTGGCCTGGGCGTCTACATCGGCTATGCTTTGTAAAAAATTAATATCGTTCAGCTTTTTATAGTTCTCGGTAAGCAGCAGCTTAATTTCGGGCGTTAGGGTTGATTTTACCATGCTGATGCTGTTTTGCAGCTGGCTGTTGCGGTTGGTAAGCTCGCGTATCACGCTTTCCTTTTGCGACAGGCCGCTGTCTTCTTCCACCCCTTGCAGGCGGCTGTAATCAAAAAACAAGAACAGCCCGCTGGCCGGAAAGCAGATAAAGTAACGGTCGGTATCATGAAGCCGGTAAATTTCGGCAATCAGCTCACCGGCCCGCAAGCCTTCCTGAAAGGCCGACCTGAACTCGTACTTGCACAGCACCCCCATCAGCTTGCGCTGTATCACGGCGTAGGCATTGGTGTATACTTCGGTTGGGGTGTACTGCATCAGTTCCTCTATTAACCCGTGCGGTATCTCGCGGTAAAAATCGCGGGCAAACCGGGCACTGAAACCGTTAAGGTTCTTGGCAAACGGATACTCGCCCGAATCGGCCGACAGCACTTCGTACAGCTTGCGCAGCGAATTGTTGATCTTCAGCGTTTGCCGGTGCTGCTCCAGCCGGAACGTTTCGCGGTTGGCTAGCGTGCTTTGCAGGTTTTCAATCAGTTCCTGGTTCAGCTGCTCTTCCTCCAGCAGCAGGCTTACGCTCTGCTCGTTATTGCGTTTTATTTTGCGCAGCAGTTCTACCAGTGTTTGGGTAAACTGCAGGTGAAACAGCTCCAGCTTGTTGATATCCAGCTCCTCACTATTCTCGAACAACTGATGAATGACCTGGGTGCGCAGGTAAAGCTTATAAATCATCTCATCGCCGAAAAATACAGAAAGCAGTTGCAGCTTGCTAATAATTCGCCTTGAGTTGTTTAATACCGCCGCCCGGTTTTCATCCATGCCGCAAAATTAGCCAACATTCGTTACATTTTTGCGCAGTTCGGTTTCCAGCTTTTGCAGTTCGCCGTTCAGCACCTTGCGGTTCTGCGTTCCCTGCTCGTGTATCTGTTTTACCTCATGCAGCGTTTCAATCAGCGATTGGGTAGTGCGTTTCAGGGTATCGATAGAAACTACGGTTTTCTCGTTCTCGCGGGCTACGTCGATACTGTTCTGTTTCAGCAGGTCGGCATTCTTTTGCAAAATGGTGTTGGTAGCGTCCGATACCTTTTTCTGCATCTCCACATTGGCCTTCTGGCGGTTGAGCGCTACGGCAATGGTGAGCTGGTTCTTCCATACCGGTATGGTGGTAGAGATGATAGACTGCGCCTTTTCGGCTATCGAGGTATTGTTGTTCTGCACCACGCGTATCTGCGCCAGCGATTGCATCATGATGAAACGTACCACCTTTAAATCGGCCAGGCGTTTATCCAGGCGGTTTACAAAATCGCGCATATCGGCAATCTCGTAATCGTTGTAATCCTGCGGGCGGCCTTCCATAGCGGCCAGCTGTATGCTCAGCTCATTAAATTTTAACTGACCGGATATGATCAGCTCCTCCATCTGCTTAATGTAGTTCACATTACTGTCGAACATGGTTTGCAGCGAGCTGTTATCTTTAATAGAGTTCAGGCGACCGGCTTTAATCTTATTGGTAATCTTATCGATATTGCTTACCACCGTATCATACTTGGCAAACAGCTTCTCGGCATTCAGCACCAAGCTTTTCAAAAAAGGTATTTTCATGAAAAAGCCTTTAACGCCGCCGGGGTTCAGCTCGTCTACATCAATGTAGTTCAGCTCGGTAAGCAGGTTGGTAATCAGCTCACCTACCTCGCCTGAGTTGTAAGCGCGTACAGAGGTAAGGAACTGGTTGCTGTACTTCTCCATAGCGTTCTGCGTTTCCACGCCATAGTTCAGTATCGAATCGTTGTTGCCGGGTTTCAGGTCTTTGCTCAGTTCGGCATACCGTTTTTCGTCATCGGGCTTAATGAGGGCCATATTCACGTTGCCGTCCTTATCCAGCTTTAGCTGCGAAGGATTACCTGCTGGCTGATTATCGCCGGCCGGCATCTCGGGCATTTCCATTGTTGGCGTATCCATTGTGGTTGTTTTTTGTGTGATTGACAGGGTCTAAGAATAGTAACCATTAGTGAGTATTATCATTGCGAGGAACGAAGCAATCCCGTCGTAGGCAAAGCGAACAAGCAGAGCTACGAGATTGCTTCGTTCCTCGCAATGACATACGTTGTATTGACTTTAATCCCTTTAAATTACAAATATTGCTTAGCTACCGTTTCTACCGTATGCTTCAGATCGCGGTCTTTGGTAGCTTCCCCAATAGCATTGAACTTCCATTCGTTGTTGCGCTTGTAAAATACGCCCATTACCATAGATACATGGCCGGCAAAACCGGCATCATTAGCAATATCATATTTGGCAAATACCTCATTTACCCTGTTTGGCGTTCCTTCGTAGATACGAATAGAAGCGAAAGGTATTTTAGCAAAATCCTGCCCCTTAAAACTGTTCAGCACAAAGGCCACATGGGTGGTAGAAGGGTTCAGCATGGAGAAATCAAGCGTGATCACTTCATTATCCTTACCATCGTTGCCGTTCACATCACCGGTTAAATCATCGCCGCTGTGTTTTACGGCACCGTTCTTTGATTTGAGGTGACCGAAGTATACTACTTCTTCCAGTTTTTTATCTGCATCGAACAGGGCGCAGCTGCCATCAAGGTCAACGGCCTCTTTGCTTGAGCCAAGCCCGAAAAGGCCCTTGCGCTCAATAGCGCCCCAGTTGATGCCTACACATACGTTTTGCAGGGTGCTGCCATTGCTTTTTTGCAGGTTGATGCGCTGCCCTTTTTCTAAATTGATTGCCATAATGGTTGGGTTTAGTTGTATTTGTTTAAATAATCCTGCAGGCCGCCCTTCATACCGGCACCTACGGCTTCAAATTTCCACTCGTTGTTGCGCTTGTAAATGCGGCCAAACTCAACGGCGGTTTCAATAGAAAAATCTTCTTCCAGCTCGTACTTCAGCAGTTCGGTACCGCTGCCGGCCTCCATAATGCGGATGAAGGAGTTGCGCACCTGCCCGAAATTCTGGCGGCGGCTTTCGGCCTCGTGTATGGTAATTACAATGCAAATCTCGGTAGCGCGCGAATCTATTTTAGACAGGTCTACTTTGATCTGCTCGTCGTCGCCATCGCCGGCCCCGGTCAGGTTATCGCCGGTATGCTCCACAGCACCATCCGGCGATGTGGCATTGTTGTAGAATACAAAAAACTCATCGGCCAGCAGCTTGCGGTTGTCGCCCATAATGAAAATAGACGCATCCAAATCAAATGCCGAACCGGTAGAAGAACTGTTGGTATCCCAGCCGAGGCCGATTACAAACTTGGGTGCGTTGATGGACTCGCGCTGCCCTTTTTGCAGGTTAATTGCCATGTGATACTAATTTTTGTTGGATAAATAAGTGGTTTTTAAGGATGGTAAAGTTATCGGCGTAGCTTTCCATTAAGTGATAGCTGTTGCCGATAGCCATATGGTACAACTGCCGGATAAAGGCATTGGTTTGGTTTTGCAGGAAAATACAAAAGCTGCCATGCTCATAATTCAAAAGATACTTCACCAGCCGGGTATTGATGCGAAAATCGGCCTGGTTAATAATCATGTCCAGATCGAAAATAGATTTTACGGCATAGTAGTTTAGGGTATTCTCTACATTGGGGTGGATGCTCATATCGGCCAGTTCGGCAAAGTATAGCATATACATATCATTGCTAAGCCCATAGGCATCTGCCATGCGGCGTATCATGCGCTCGTGGCTGCCGGTTATTTTAATATCATCTAAAAACAGCAGGGTTTTGCCTTCTAAAAACACCTTATCAATATGAAAAGAATCATTACCAATGAGGCGCATCCGCTCTTCGGCATTCAGTTCCCCGTAATCTTCCTTGTAGGTAACGGTGCGGTGCACCTTGGTTTCCTGCACTACCGGTAAGCCGCTTTCGGCAAGCCAATGGTTAAGGGTATGCACAAAATGATCCTTCATGGCATAAGTGGCCGTTGGGATAAAGGCGTAAGGACTGGATATGACCACCAATTGCCCCTGCACCGGGTTTTCGGTGAGGTAATCAATAAAGCCGGCAGCCAGTGCTTCGCCAAAGTGCTGTGCGGCGGTGCCGTCGCCAAATTTAAAACGGCTGTAAGCAACCGGGCTAAAGGGGAAACTGCTGTTGCTGTATATCTGGTGTAAGGCGTAGGTTCCGGGCATCAGTTAAGCAGGCAAGTGATACATTGTTGGTTCGAGTTGATGAGCCGGCTTTGCAAACCGGCCATTTTTGCGCCCTCAATATCTGCATTTTTATTATCACCTATATGGATAATATGTGCAGGCTGCGCATTTTTATTGTACAAGGCTACTTCAACCAGCATCAGCTTAAAAAACTGCGGATTGGGCTTTGATAATCCGGTCTCGTCCGAGTATAACTGAAAGCTCAGAAACTGGTCGAGCTGCAGGTGCTGCAATACCTGCCGCAGGGTTTGCCCCCGGATAAACCCCGTATTGCTGAGCAGGCTTAGCGTACAACCATCCTGCTGCTTTAACTGCCCCAGCACGGCTGCCGTTTGCGAGCAGTAGACCACCGGCATATAATTGAGCAGCAGGGTATCCATGTCGGCGCAAAGCTGTTGGATGTCTATATCATGTAAAGGCAGCTGATAATCATTTATGATGCTGAGCACCATGAGGTAAAGCTCATCTGCGTCAATGTTTTTGCCTGTTTTTTCGTTGATGGCATTTACCATTACATCTACCTGTCTGAAGGCGATATTAATTTCCTCCCGGCTTTTTTGCGCATGGTTATAGTGCCGGTAAAAGTGCTCCACCCGCTGCTGCTTAAACGCCGGATTGGAGCGGATAAGCGTTAGCCACAAATCGAACGAGTAATGCAGGTAAGCCGCCATTTACTTGATGATTTCGCCCTTAAAGTACTTGCCTAAAAAGAAGGCCAAATCCTCGCGGTAGCCAATGCCCGAAGCCTCGAACTTCCACTGCCCGCTGCGGCGGTACAGGCGGCCGAACTCCACGCCGGTCTCAATGGAAAAGTCTTCGCCCAATTCGTACTTGGCAATCTCCTGCCCGCTGCTGTCATCCACCAGGCGGATGTAGGAATCGCGCACCTGCCCGTAGTTTTGCCGCCGCAGTCCAGCCTCGTGTATGGTAACCACGAATAATATTTCGGCAATGCGGTCATCTACCTTATTGAGGTCTACCGTAATGGTTTCGTCATCGCCGCCATCGCTGTTGCCGCCGGTGGGGTCGTCGCCCGAGTGGTGCAAAGCGCCTTCGGGCGAATCGGTATTCCCGTAAAACACAAAAAATTCTTCTTTTGGGATGAGCCGGTTGGCATCAATCATAAACGCCGAGGCATCGAGGTCAAAGGCGTAGCCGGTGCCCTCGTTAGGGTTCCAGCCCAGCCCCACGCTTATTTTAGACAAGCCAATATCGATGCGTTGCCCTTTTTGCAAATTTATAGCCATAGGTTGCTATATGTAGTGAATGTTAAACACCTGTTAGATGCAGCCGCTGCCGGATTATTACAGGTAAACCCCTATATAATTTAGCTGCGCTGCCGGATGTTAATGGCGAAAGATAGGCATATTTTAAAATTTATAATACCAGATGCTGCTTTAAATGATTTCAAGCATGTAGACACCAGACCCCAGGCCGTCATTTCGACCGCAGGGAGAAATCTTCTGCTGCAGACCAGTCACTTGAAGAAGATTTCTCCCTGCGGTCGAAATGACGGCTTTATATATTTTTGAATACAAACAAAATGTTGTTGTAACAACCCGGTTATTACAAGCTCTTACTATAAAAGCTGATTACTGGCACTATACTTGTAACAGCTTGATCATTAACATTAAAAAACACATTGATCATGGGATTATTAAAATACGCAGTAATTGGCGCCGCAGTAGCTTATGGCGTTCAGTATTTAACCAAAAAAGATGAAAACGGCCGTTCCATCATCGACGACCTGAAAGATCGTGCGCCGGAGTATACCGACAAACTGAAGGCCGCAGGTGAAAAGTATGTAAACGAAATTACCCAAAAGGTAAAAGACAAAGCCGCCGAATATCAGCAGCAACCGGGCGTATAAGCCCGGTGTATAAAACAGAAACGTCCCGCTCATTGAGCGGGACGTTTCTGTTTTATATTATTTCACCTTTCTAAAATCATAGGGCATCATATCCACAAAATCGGCCACTTTCACCCGCAGGCCGGTAACGGTATTGTTCTGTACATAAAATGGCAGAATGGCCTTGCCGAAAGAGGGATCGGAAAACACGGTGTAAAAACGGTTGCCGCCTAAGGATTGCATCCGGGCCGACATTTTGGGATGATGCTCAAAGCGCATCAGCAAATCGTTGCTTTCGCCGCGGGCTACGGTAACATTGCCATAAATTTCGTTGTAATAAGTTCCGGTGTAGTCGTTCAAGCCTTTATCAGTACGCAGATTAAGGGCAACCGAATCGCGCAGTTTTTTGTCTTTTTGCTGTTCGGCTAAATTGTAAGCTTTGGTTTGCGATACCGAGCGGTCGGCATAGCCATGGTAGGGGAGCTTCAGGTAGGCATCAACAATCTCCCGGTTGAGGGAAGAGATCAGGTCATTCTGATCGCTGTTGGTTAAGATGACGATGCCCAGCTTTAAATCAGGCACCAGGGTAACCGAGGATACAAAGCCACTTACGCCGCCGGTATGCAGCACCAGCCGGTGGTCGTGGTACTGCTCCAAAAACCAGCCTAAGCCGTATATTTCAAATTCGCCCCGCTCAGTTTGCCCCACAATGGCCTGTGGCTGGCGGGTGGCCTCAATAGCCGCAGCGGGTATTACCTGCCGGTTACCTACTTTTCCGTTATCTAATAAAGCCAGCATCCACTTGCTCATATCCGCCGCCGATGAACTGATAGCACCCGCCGGCCCTAAATTGTCGTCCTGCACGTAAGGAATGGCAGCCAGCCGGCCATCAATCAGCGTATGCGCTGCGGAGTGATTGAGCGTTTTGGCATAATCGGCTGATATGGCCAGCGAGTTGGTCATGCCCAGCGGGGCAAAAAAGGTTTCCCTGATGTACTGCTCCCAGGGTTTTCCGGTAATTTTGGCCAGCGCCTCGCCGGCTGTTAAAAAGGCAGCATTGGTATAACCCCATTTGGTACGGAAGGAGTAAACCGGCTTAATTTTCCCTAAAGTGGTGATCACTTGCTGCCGGCTCAGGTTACTGTTATAAAAGGCAAAATCGCCCTGAAAGGTCTCGAAGCCCAGGCGGTGGCAAAGCAAATCGCGCAGGGTAGCCCCGCTGTTGGCCAGCGGGTCATACAATTTAAAATCGGGCAGGTACTTAGTTACCCGGTCATTCAGCGAGACCTTTTTTTCGGCCTGCAGCATAGCCAGTGCGGTAGCGGTAAAAGCTTTAGTATTGCTGCCAATCATAAACAGGGTATTGTTATCCACCTTAACATTCTGCCCCATTTCCTTGATGCCGTAGCCGCGTATCAGCACAATTTTACCATCTTTTACAATGCCCACCGCAGCACCAGGAATACGCCAGTTGGTAAGCGCCCGGTTGATGTAACTGTCTAAACTATCGCGTAAAAATTTATCGCGGTTGATGCGCTGGGCGTGTAACAATAGAGATGTAAAACAGCAAATACATAAAAGGTATAGTTTTTTTGTCATATATAATAGACCTTATCAACAGCAAACAATTCACAATTAACGTAAAGTTTACAAGGTTGATTGCAGCCAGATTAAATTATATTTGATAAGTCCTTATCTGTTATTAAATAAAGAATTGTTTGTAATTTTAAACTATTTTCTGTATGTTTGATGCTGCTACAGGAATTATTGCACCGCGATAAATATTTAGTTTGCATATAGGTATATTAAATAATACTTTTGTATTAACAAGCTCACCCCGCTTCCCGTTAGATCAGCGCGCTCAGGGTGAGCATTTTCTTTTTATAGCCATGCCTAAAAGTCCTTATACTAAACCGGCTTTAAGCTACAACGACCAACTACAGCAATTAAAATTCAGAAATCTTGTCATTGACGATGATGCTAAAGCGTTGTTTCTGTTAGAAAATATAAGTTATTACAGGTTAAGCGGGTATTGGTACCCATTACTTGAACAGCCTAAATCTGCTCACCAGTTTAAGCAAGGTGCAACTTTTAATCAGGGATTTAATTTGTATTGCTTTGATCGCAAATTAAGAAAATTGGTGAATGCCGAACTCGAAAAGATCGAGGTAGCAATAAGGGCAAAAATGATTTATATCCTGTCTTTTTCGCACGATGCTTTCTGGTATACCAATGCTAACTTGTTTTCTAACACGGTTAAACATGCGAATACGCTTAAGAAGTTACAGGAAGAATACAGTAGAAGCCGCGAGGATTTTATTTTAGCTTATAAAGCCAAATATACTAATGCTTTGCCGCCCAGCTGGATGATTTTTGAAGTGGCTTCTTTTGGCGTGTTATCCGGATTGTACCAAAACCTAAAGCCTGGCAGGGACAAAAGAGCTGTTTCAAGATATTTTGGATTAGACAGCTCAACCTTTGAGTCATGGATACACGGAATCGTTTACATTAGAAATTTGTGTGCGCACCATTCAAGGCTTTGGAATAAAATGCTGAGTATATCTCCCGTTTTACCTAATAAAACGGACAAAGTATGGCTAAGTACAACAGATATAGTTAATACAGTTACTGGTGCTAAAACATCGGTAAACAACAAAACTTATTATGTGCTGTCGATGATAGTTTATCTGTTACAAACTGTTAACCCTAACAACACTTTTAAAGACAAAATTATAAGTTTGCTAACTAAATACCCTAATGTGGATGTCTCTGCTATGGGTTTTACTTCAGGCTGGCCAGCTGAACCCTTATGGCAGTAATTTATTAACATTCGATCCTTTATTTTCGCAACTATGAATATTAAATCTTTACTTTCTTATTTTTCTGCAATTATAATCAGTATAAGTTTTAATAATGCTTTTGCCCAGCTGGGCCGTGGTACCCAATGGGCAAAGGACGGCTATCAGTATTACCGCACCGTAAACGGCGAGATTGCCGAGCTGGACAGCCGCGACCAAACTAAAAAAACGGTTTTAGTTACCCAAGCCATGCTTACCCCGGCCGGTAGCCGGCAGCCGCTACAGGTACGGCGCTTCGTCCTATCTGACGATGGGCAGAAGGTGCTCATCAATACCAACACTAAAAAAGTATGGCGCTATGATACCCGCGGCGACTACTGGGTGATAGATTTAAACACCAAAACGCTGAAGCAATTAGGCAAAGGCCGCCCGGAAGCCTCATTAATGTTCGCCAAGTTCTCGCCGGACGGCCGCAAGGTAGCTTATGTAAGCGAGCATAATATTTATGTTGAGGATGTGGCAATCGGCGCTATTAAACAGTTAACTACCGATGGCACGCTGAAACTGATTAACGGCACTTTCGATTGGGCTTACGAAGAAGAATTTGATTGCCGTGATGGCTTCCGCTGGTCGCCCGACGGGCACGCTATTGCCTACTGGCAGATTAATGCCACCAAAATTCCTAACTACCTGATGCTGAATACCACCAAGGCTACTTACCCGGTGGTAGAGCCGGTGGAATACCCGGTAGCGGGTGAAGACCCCAGCTCGTGCCGCATTGGTGTGGTGAGTGCCGAAGGCGGCGCTACCCGCTGGATGCAGGTGCCCGGCGATGCGGTGCAGCACTATATTCCGCGTATGCAATGGGCGGATAACTCCAATGAGCTGATTTTAGAGCAGCTGAACCGCCCGCAAAATGAGGCAAAGGTATTTATGTGCAATGTGTATAACGGTACCACACGCGTTATTCACCAGGAAAGCGACAAGGCCTGGGTGGATGTGCGCGATGAGTCGGGCTGGCAGTGGATTGACAAGAGCCGCAAATTTGTATGGCTGAGCGAAAAGGACGGCTGGAAGCATGTGTATACCATTGACCGCGAAGGCCACGAGAAACTGATTACGCCGGGCAAATACGATGTCATCAGCCTGAGTTTGGTGGATGAGGCCGACGGATTGATCTATTTTATTGCCTCGCCCGAAAACGCTACGCAGAAATACCTGTACCGGGTAAAACTTACCGGCGGCAAAGCCGAGCGTGTTTCGCCGGCCGACCAGCCCGGTACGCATGGGTACGAAATATCGCCGAATGGAAAAATTGCGCTGCATAATTTCTCTAACAGCTATACCCGCCCGGTAAGCGAGGTGATCAGTTTGCCCGAGCACCAGCATTTAAGCGGTGGCACCGTTACAGTTGATGCCAATGCAGCCCACAAAGTAGAGTTTTTTAAGGTTAACACCACTGATGGGGTGGAACTGGATGGCTGGATGGTAAAGCCCCCGAACTTTGACCCCGCTAAAAAATATCCATTGGTATTTACGGTATATGGTGAGCCGGCTTCGCAAACGGTTACAGATACTTACGGTACCGGCATGAATCGCCTGTACAACGGCAGCATGGCCGATGATGGTTATATTTATGCCTCGCTGGAAAACCGCGGCGCACCGGCACCTAAAGGCCGCGAGTGGCGCAAAGCCATTTACCGGAATATCGGCATCCTCAACATACGCGACCAGGCAATGGGCACCAAAGCTATGATACAGAAGTATGCCTTTATTGATACCAGCCGCATTGCCGTGCATGGCTGGAGCGGCGGCGGTTCCTCTACGCTCAACCTAATGTTCCAGTACCCGGAAATTTACAAAACAGGTATTTCGGTAGCGGCCGTAGGCTGGCAGCTTTCTTATGATAACATTTACCAGGAGCGCTATATGGGCGTACCCACTACTGATGAAGGCAGAAGCTACTTCACTAAAGGCTCGCCGGTAACTTATGCCAAAAACCTGCGGGGCAACCTGCTGTACATCCACGGCACCGGCGATGATAACGTGCATTACCAAAACGCCGAACTGCTGATTAATGAACTGGTAAAATACAACAAGCAGTTCCAACTCATGTCATATCCCAACCGCACCCACAGTATTTCGGAAGGCGAAGGCACCAATGCGCATTTGCGTGGTTTGTTCACGCAGTATTTAAAAGAGCATTGTGCGCCTGGAGGCAGGTAACAAAAAAGCCGATTTATTAACAAATCGGCCTTTTTTACATTTCACCCAGAATATCCGTATACGAAATTTACGCCTTTTGCAATCGAAAGAAAGTTATAAGGGCCTGTTTAAATTTTATTCAATAATAGTTTTATAGTGGAGAATTTGGTCATTTCTTCGGCGGTCCGGAGCAGCAGTTCATAGTTTGTGCATAGTCTGCGGTTATAGTTCAACCAGGAGAACGAGATTTCGATGACCCATCTTTGGGGCAACGGCCCGAGACTTTCTTTCTGCTTGTGCTATGTTTTCGCTTTCATGCAGCTAACATAATTTTTGTTTATGAATTGCCGCCGGGCATCTGACAGGTTAATAGCATACATCTTTCTTGAAGTTTGGTTACAACAATTAAAATGTAACGTTACCCACTCTTCAGGTACCCTCAGTATTTCCTTCCGTTAAAATTTAAACAGGTTCATAAATGACAATTTAATTAAACTGTATATCCTCAAAACATCCTACTTTTGCTTAACACTGTTAGATAAATTAAAGCATTTAAATAATGGGCAGTAAGGAGCGTAAGCAACGATTAAAAGACGAAACCAGGATTAACATTCTGGACGCTGCGCTTGCCATTGGTAAAAATGAAGGCTGGCAAGCTTTAAGTATGCGCAAAATTGCAGACGCTATTGAATACACCGCGCCGGTTATCTATGAATATTTTGCCAATAAAGAAGCTTTGCTGTTGGAATTAACCAAGCTGGGATATTGCAAGCTGAGCCGTGAAATGACCATAGCCCGAGATAATTACCAACTGCCCGAAAAGCAACTGGAAGCCATGTGGCTTACCTATTGGCATTTTGCCTTTGCCGAAAAAGAATTGTACCAGCTGATGTTTGGCATTGAAGTAAATTGCTGCGTTTTTGATAACGAAATACCAGAATCCGAAGTTCCCGCTACCATGATCAGTGATGCCATAAGGCAGCTGATTGGCAAAAAAGATGTTTCGGACGATGAAATATGCCGGAGATACTATACTTTCTGGTCTGTAGTTCACGGTTTAATTTCTATCAATCTGGTGCGGCAGAGAGTATCTGATGATATTAATCAGCAGGTACTGAAAGACACGATTGGCGGTATCATCCGTGCCATCAAAGGATAGCAATCTATAAAAGTTCTTTTAAAATAAATTATATCAAACCCATAGCACTGCGCTAATTACTTAACAGTGTTAATTTTTTTAATAATGTTAAACAAACGCATAAATCAATCATCATGTAATAATTATCTGCCCTTAACCGAACCCGATTTTAACAAAATGTCAATTCTTAACAGTAATGCTTACCTTATGAAATTTTTAATACTTGCGCTGTCTGCCGTTATTTTATTCGGCTGCTCGCAGCCGGCGCAGCAACCGCCGCAGGCCATGATACCTTCACTGCCGGTAATGGAAGTGCAGGCCGGCAACCCTACCACTTATCAGGAATACCCCGCCGCCATTGAAGGCGCTGTAAACGTAGAGATACGCCCACAGGTAGACGGCACCCTCGACCGCATTTTTGTGGATGAAGGAGCGCTGGTAAGCAAGGGCCAGCCCCTGTTTAAAATTAATGCCGCCCCCTACACACAGGCGCTTAACAATGCCAAAGCCGCCCAACATGCGGCAGAAGGTGCGCAGGCCAATGCCCAGCTTGAAGTAGACAAACTGGCTCCGCTGGTGCAAAACAAAGTAATTGCCGATGTTCAGCTGAAAGCCGCCAAAGCGGCGCTTGCTATTGCCAAAGCCAACGTAGAACAGGCCAGAGCGCAGGTAGGCGCCGCCCAGATCAACGTAGGTTATACGCTGATCAAAGCGCCGGTGAGCGGTTACTTAGGCCGCCTGCAAAAAAAGCAGGGAAGTTTGGTAGGCCCTACCGATCCTACGGCGCTCACTCAGCTATCAGATGTACATGATGTGCATGTGTATTTCTCGCTGAGCGAGGATGAGTTTGTAACCTTTAAATCCAGCTACGCCGGTAACACACTGCAGCAAAAGATCAGGAACCTGCCGCCGGTAGCGCTTGTCTTATCCGATGACAGCACCTATACCCTGCCAGGCAAGGTAGATATGGTAGACGGCCAGTTTAACAAAGCTACGGCTGCCATTACCCTGCGGGCCAGCTTTGCCAATGCCAACGGCATCCTGCGCTCAGGCAATACTGGTAAGGTGCGCCTGCCGCTGCAGCATCGCAACATGCAGATGGTGCCTATGGAAGCCACGCTGGAAATGCAGGACAAGATATTTGTATACACCGTAGGCGACAGCAATAAGGTAACCAAACAACCTATAATTATTGCCGGAAAAAGCGGCACCGATTACTTGGTAAAATCAGGCGTGAAGCCTGGCGACCGAATTGTAACCGCCGGTATTGACCACTTACAGGAAGGGCAAAAGATTAAGCCGGAACCGGCTAAAAAAGCTGCCATTGCCTATTCATCACACTAATCTGAAATTATCATGTTAAAGAAATTTATAGAACGGCCGGTACTCTCTACCGTGATCTCCATCTTGCTGGTGATCCTGGGGGTACTTGGCCTTACCAAACTGCCGCTGCAGCAGTTTCCGGATATTGCGCCTCCGGCGGTGCTGGTGGTAGCCGTATATCCCGGCGCCAATGCCGAAACCGTGCTGCGCTCCGTAGCGCCCTCGCTCGAAGAGTCTATCAACGGGGTGGAGAACATGAGCTACATGACCTCTACCGCCAGCAACGACGGTAGCCTGGCCATTACCGTCTACTTTAAGCAGGGAACCAACCCCGACCAGGCTGCAGTAAACGTACAAAACCGTGTGGCCCAGGCTACCAGCCAGCTGCCCGCCGAAGTAGTGCAACAGGGCATTACCACCACCAAACAGCAAAACAGCCTTATTGGTGCCGTAGGTATTTATACCGACGACCCGAAAAAATACGATCAGACCTTTATTGCCAACTATGCGCAGATCAACATCATTCCCGAAATTAAGCGTATACCCGGCGTGGGCTCGGCTACCATTTTTGGCGGGGTAAAAGATTACTCGATGCGCGTTTGGCTGAACCCCAGCCAGATGGCCAACTACCAGGTTACTCCTGCCGAAGTAATGGCTGCCATTCAGGATAAAAACCTGGAAGCGGCCCCCGGTAAGTTCGGCGAGCGCAGCCAGGAAGTGTTTGAGTATGTAATCAAATATAAAGGCAAGCTTACCAAACCCGAAGAGTACGGCAACATCACTATACGTGCCAATACTGATGGCTCTGTGCTGCGCCTTAAAGATGTGGCCCGCGTGGAGCTGGGTTCTTACTCCTACACCAGCGTTACGCACATGAACGGGCACGATGGTGTTGGTTTCGGTGTGATACAGCTGGCCGGTTCCAATGCCAACGAGATACAGATTGCGGTAGATAACCTGATGGAAAAAGCCTCAAAGAGCTTCCCGAAAGGTATTCACTATAATAACTTTTACCGTACCAAAACTGCACTTGACGAATCTATTTCACAAGTAAAGCATACACTGATTGAAGCTTTTATCCTGGTATTTATTGTAGTACTGCTGTTCCTGCAGGATTTCCGTTCTACCCTCATTCCGGCGGTAGCCGTACCGGTAGCTATTATAGGTACTTTCTTTTTCATGAACCTGTTTGGCTTCTCTATCAACCTGCTTACCCTGTTCGCCCTGGTACTGGCGATTGGTATTGTGGTGGATGATGCCATTGTGGTGGTAGAGGCAGTACACGCCAAAATGGAGCGCGAACACCTGCCCGCCCGCGAAGCTACGCTATCAGCCATGAGTGAGATTACCGGTGCTATCATTTCAATTACGCTGGTAATGGCCGCTGTATTCCTGCCGGTAGGTTTCATGACGGGTTCTACCGGTATATTTTACCGGCAGTTCGCCTTTACCATGTCTATCGCTATTCTGATATCAGCGGTCAACGCTTTAACGCTAAGTCCGGCGCTGGCTGCACTGGTACTAAAGAATCCGCATGGCGACAATAATGACGGAAAGCCTAAAACCTTTAAAGAAAAGTTTTCGGCAGGCTTTAACCGTGGCTTTGATAACCTGACCAACCGTTACATTGGCGGGGTTAAGTTTCTGATACGCCGCAAGTGGGTAGGCCTTTCGGCGCTGGCATTGGTTACCGCCATTACCATTTATATGGTACGCACTACCAAATCGGGCTTTATTCCTACCGAAGACCAAGGTTTCGTGGCGATTTCTATCTCTACGCCATCAGGTACTTCGCTGGACAAAACCGTAAAGATTCTGAACCAGGCAGAAACCGAACTGAACAAGCTGCCTGCGGCCCGGTTTGTTACCACTATTGATGGTTTCAACCTGCTCACCAACTCCAACAGCCCCTCAGCAGCCGTAGCCTTCGTGCTGTTGAAGCCGAATGAGGACCGGGGTGAGGTGAAGGACATTAATGCCATTCAGGACATTATCCGGCAAAAGATGGGCGCTATTCCGGGCGGTACGTTCTTCGTGTTCAGTTTTCCTACGGTCCCGGGTTTTAGTAACGTAGAGGCGCTTGATTTTGTATTACAGGATAAAAGCGGCGGTACGCTGTCTAAGTTCAGCGGCGTGGCCAATGAGTTTATCGGCAAGCTGATGCAGCGCAAGGAAATTGCCTTTGCCTTCACCCAGTTCAAGGCCGACTATCCGCAGCTGCAATTAGAAATCAATGATGAAAAGGCCAGCCAGTTAGGGGTTAACGTGCGCGATATTCTGCAAACTATGCAAGCCTACTTCGGCAGCGCCCAGGCATCCGATTTTAACCGCTTTGGTAAATACTACCGCGTGGTGTTGCAGGCCGATATTGCAGACCGTACCGACCCTTCGGCCATCGACCGCGTGTTTGTAAAAAACCGTACCGGCGAAATGGTACCGATTAAAACGCTGGTAAAATTAAACCGCGTATATGGTTCAGAAACGGCTTCGCGCTACAACTTATTCAACTCCATCAGTATTAATGCTATCCCTAAACCGGGCTTTAGCTCTGGTGATGCCATTAAGGCGATTGATGAAACCGCTAAGGAACTGCCTATTGGTTTCACCCATGAGTTCTCGGGCCAAACCCGTGAGGAAATTTCATCCGGCGGGCAATCTACGGTTGTATTCCTGTTGTGTTTGGTGTTTGTGTACTTCCTGCTTTCGGCACAGTATGAAAGTTACCTGCTGCCCTTGGCGGTTATATTGTCTATCCCGGCCGGTATTTTGGGTGTGTTCCTGATGCTGGGCATTACCGGTATTGAGAATAACATTTACGTTCAGGTAGCCTTGATTATGCTCATCGGCCTGCTGGCGAAGAACGCCATTTTAATTGTGGAGTTTGCCGTGCAGCGCCGCCGCAACCGCGAGAGCCTGGTTACTGCCGCGCTCGAAGCCGCCAAGCTGCGCCTGCGCCCCATCATCATGACCTCACTGGCCTTTATTGTAGGCTTGATACCGATGATGACTGCCGCCGGTCCTTCGGCTCAGGGTAACCATTCTATCAGCATCAGTGCTGCCGGAGGTATGATCAGCGGTGTACTGCTGGGTTTGTTCATTATTCCGGTACTATTCGTCATCTTCCAGCACCTGCAGGAACGCATCAGCGGCGTGCCGGTTAACCCGCGTCAGCCGGATGGCCGCCTGGATGACCACCAGGTACCGGCCGACCATGAATTGTCAGTTCATTAATAAGAATTATTTAAGCATGAAAACGATAACAGTAGGATACTTTATTGCAGCTGCGCTAATATTGTTCAGCGCCTGCAAGGTATCTAAGAATACCAGGCTGCCCGATATGCACCTGCCGGATAGCTACCGATTTGAAGCTGCCAGCAGTGATACCGGTTCTGTTGGCCGACTCCCCTGGAAAAACTTTTTTACCGAAGGTACCCTGCGGACGCTGATAGACAGTGCACTTATCCGCAATAACGACCTGCAACTGGCAGTGAAAAATATTGAAGCCGCCCGGCAGTCGCTCATTCAGGCCAAGTGGGGTAATGTGCCAACTGTTTCGGCCAACGTTGCAGCTACGGTAAACCGCCCGTCGAACAACAGCTTGAACGGTATCAGCTTAAGCCAGTTTCTGGGCAGCAAGCACATTGAGGACTATACCGCTTCGCTTACCATATCGTGGGAAGCCGATATCTGGGGCAAGATCAGCAGTCGCAAGGCCGCAGCCCTGGCCGCTTACCTGCAAACCGGAGAAGCCCGCAAAGCTGTACAAACACAGTTGGTCGCTGATGTATCCGAAGGCTATTATAATCTGCTGATGCTGGATGAACAGTTGGGCATTGCTAAAAAGAATGTATTGCTAAATGATAGCACCATCCGTATTATCCAGCTACAGTACAATGCCGGGCAGGCCACACTGCTGGCCCTGCAGCAGGCCGAAGGGCAGCGGTTAACCGCTGCAGAACTGGTGCCCCAGTTTGAGCAGCAAATTGGCATACAAGAAAATGCATTGAGCATTCTGGCAGGTAAGCTGCCTCAAGCCATTGTACGTTCAGGCAAACTCAATGATTTAGCTATGCCGCAGCAGTTGCCGGCGGGCGTACCTTCTCAACTGCTTAGCTACCGCCCGGATGTAAGAAGTGCCGAATTGGAACTGGACCGGGCCAATGCACAAGTAGGTTATACCAAGGCCAGCCTGTACCCTACGCTATCTATTACGGCGCAGGGCGGTGTAAATGCCTTTAAGGCCAGTAACTGGTTTACTATACCCGCTTCCTTGTTCGGCATTGTTACCGGTGGTATTGTACAGCCATTGCTGCAGCACCGCGAACTGAAAACCAATTATAATCTGGCTAAAATCAACCGCGAGAAAACGGTGATTCAATTCCGGCAGCAGGTACTGGTAGCTGCAGGTGAAGTATCTAATGCCCTGGTTGCTATTGATAAGTTGAACCAGCAGCAAAGCATTGTGGCTAATCGCGCCAAAACCCTGCAGCAAGCCACTAAGAATGCTGACTTGCTGTACAGAAATGGCATGGCCAACTACCTGGAGGTAATTACCGCACAAAGCAACGTATTACAAACTGAACTGGAACTGGCCTCTGTTAAAAGGGCACAGTTAACCGCAGCCGTTGAGTTATACCGCTCCTTGGGCGGTGGGTGGAATTAATAAGCATTGTGCAATTCGCCCCCTCACGCATGCAAGTTATTGAGGGCAAGTACGTATTCAGGGCTGCACTATATTGAGCTGATCAGGGGGCTTAAAGCCTGTTTAAATTTCCTGGTTCAGGAAATTTAAACAGGCTTTAATTTAAACATACGCTTAACAATAAGTTAATTACACAAGATTTACTTTGCATAATATGATGCAGCCAAGTAAAAGAATTCTCGCCTTTGTGTTAGCCCTGCTGGGTGTACACTTTAGCGGTTATGCGCAGAATTCAAATACCCCTCCCTACAAAATCATTTCCAACGCAAATTGGGTAATGGCAAAAAACTGCTACTTACTTACCCTGCTGCAAAATGATACCCAGGCCAATGCGCTCATTAAAGCCGATACAGCTTTGCAGCGCTTGGTTAAAGACAAGATTAACGCTGTAAACACATCATTAAGAGATTGCAAAGCAGCCCTTTGTCTCCCGGCTGTTCTACACCTTAGTCAAGCAGAAATCCGGTTAGCGGGGAGCAGAATGGCAGCACTGATTAAACCTGGCAATGCCCTGGATAACCTCATCAGGAACCACCTTATTCCCTCGGGAAGGTATAGCTTATACCAAACGCAACAGCCTGCAGAACTACTAATAAAAGCCTGGGAACAGGATGCAAGCGCCATTAATCACATTATTGACGTATATGCTGAGGGCAAAAAGCCTAACTATCCGCAAATTGATTCCATCAGTTACGATGTAAGCAAAAAAGGGTACTATACCCTGATGTATGATTGTTCTTACGAAGTAGCTGACGCTGTAAAAGCGGGTAAACTATTTTTTGAACCGGCACTGTACGCCGCTTCTATTTACTTAGAAATGAATGAGCGGCAAAACGCAGGCGATTACGAACCCATGGCACAAACCGTAAATAAACCGGCGGTTGACCGTGTTAAACAAATAAAGTGGGCCTCCTACCCCTACTCTCACATTTTGGTACCCGGTGCAGGGCCAGATCAGCCAGGTACGCCCTTAAGCGGTGAAGGCATGTTACGCTGCAAACTGGCAGCGCGGCAATATTTTAACGGCAAGGCGCCTTTTATAGTGGTATCCGGCGGCAGTGTTCACCCCTACAAAACCAGGTTCAATGAGGCTGCCG
Source organism: Mucilaginibacter sp. (assembly GCF_965200995.1). Classification (GTDB taxonomy): domain Bacteria; phylum Bacteroidota; class Bacteroidia; order Sphingobacteriales; family Sphingobacteriaceae; genus Mucilaginibacter. The sequence continues at coordinate 1,154,769 of NZ_OZ241743.1, forward strand.
AGATGAAGCGGTACATGATCAACACCCTTGGTATTCCCCAAAACGCCGTGATGATGGAGCCGCATTCCCGCCATACCACCACCAATATCCGTAATGATGTGCGGCTTGTATTCCAGTATCATATTCCGTTTGATAAGCCCGGCCTTATCATCACCGATAAATATCAAACCGACTTTATTGTCAATATGGAAAAGCGCTGCCTGAACGAACTTGGTTACGTACCCTATAAATTAGGCAAACGCCTTTCTACAACCGCCTTAGCGTTCTATCCCGTAATCACATCCCTGCAGATTGATGCGGATGAACCTATGGATCCGTAAATACATTAAAAACTAATAGCTGCCATTTGATGAAAAATTTACCATTTAGGATTTGGGGAACGATAGCTTTCTTTACTGCCTGCGCCTTTACCGGACATAAGGTTGAAATACTGCTCACCCGCGAAATTACCATAGACTCGCTGGGTGCCTGCCAGGGTATTTCGTACCAGAAAGGGAAGATATTTCTGTACGGTGATCGTGAGGTTGGCATGATACGGGAGTATAAGATGCTTGGTGATAGTTTAGTTGATCAGCATCACGAAATTAAACTTACCCGGAACGGGCAAGATGTGATTAACCACCCCACCGGCATGGCAGTGCATGGCCAACTTCCTGTGTTTATAGGTAACTCGATACGGCTGAATGCGGAGGGCACCCAGTGGCGTGCCGTAATTTACCAGGTAAACTGGCAGGGATTGCAAAAAACAGGAACGCTTGACGGCAATCTGTTAACTACAATTGAAGATGATGCCTGCATACAAGGCACCCGGCCCGAATATGTGAAATATCATAACCAGTGGTACGTAGCAACGGCAGATTATGGCAACAAGGGCAACGAGGTGCGTTTGTATGACCCTGAGAAACTAAGCCGCTGCAAAAAAACCAGTGAGCCGGGCGTACTGGTAAAAAAGTTTGCCTGCACCCCCTGGGTGCAAAACCTGCACTGGCTGAATGACAAAGGCGTATTGGTGCTTATCCAGAACCAGATAGAAGGCCGCAGATGGCGTTTTACTTATGTTGATTTAGCCAGATCCTTGGATTCGGGCAGTATGCAAGTGATTAGCCAAGTGGATATTGACAAGCGGCAAGACGAATTAGAAGGATTTTCTTTCCTGAACAACAGCACAAAAGGCATTGCCGTTACCTCGTCCAAAAAGAACAATGTGAACTATATGACCACCTCCTGGTGAGTGAACCATATTCTTTTGAACTATAGTGGAACATCATTAATGTTGCGCCATTTGCACTCACCTTAACACAAAATTAATACCTGCGCACCATTGGGTTAAGATTACGACTTTACTTTTGTTTAAAATAATTCAGTGAAGAGTTGCTGTTGTTCACAATTTACCAATAACGGGCGTTCTGTTTTGCAAACAACCCCATTCGTTAAAAAAACAATTCAAACAAGTTGCTTATGTAAGATCAAATTTACGCTCCACCACTAAAAAATCAATTGCATAAATAAGCCGGGAAATGCGTCAACACTTCCCGGCCGGATATCAATTGCTGTTAACGCTAAAAGCGGTCGCCTGCTTTACAGTCATTCACAATTAATTTTTAAAAATATGAATAAAAAGATTACTTCTAATCTTTTATACCGGTCATTTATTTATACCAGCCTTCTTGCATTTCTGTTTACTATAACTGTCAATAGCGTATATGCTGCTCCCCGCCTTTACGCACAGCCCAGAACAGTAACCGGTGTTATTACTGATGAAACCCACCAGCCCCTGCCCGGCGCCAGCATTTATGATAAAGCCAACCGGGCGCACGGCACCACTTCAGATGGCAATGGTAAATTTACCATTACCGCTGCCGAAGGTTCCACACTGGTATTCAGCTTTATCGGTTACCTGCCGCAGGAGGTAACCGTACCTGCATCAGGCACCCTGAACGTGCAGATGAAACCGCAGGCCAACATGCTGAACGAGGTAGTAGCTATTGGTTACCAAACTATCCGTAAAAGCGCCGTAACCGGGGCAATATCAAGCGTAAAAGCCAGCGATTTAAACTTGTCGGCCCCCTCGCTTGGGCAGGCGCTGGTAGGCAAGGTTGCCGGTGTGCAAATATCGCAAACCAGCGGCGCACCCTATACCAGCCCCAAGGTACGGGTACGGGGTATTGGCTCCTTTAACGCCAACTCTGATCCGCTGTATGTTATTGATGGCTATCCTTCCGGTAATGATATTTATATCAACCCTGATGACATTGAAAGCATTGATATTTTAAAGGATGCCGCTTCGGCTGCCATTTATGGTTCACGCGCATCGGGCGGTGTGGTATTAATTACCACCAAAAGAGGTAAAGAAGGAAAGGGCAGATTTGAATACGATGTACAAACCGGTATTAACCAACTGGCCCACAAGGTAAAACTGCTGAATGCCGACCAGGCTGCGCTGTTAGTGATAGATGCCCGTAATAACGCCTATCATGATCTATGGATAAATACCGGCCATATCTGGAATGATGCCATGTACTCGGATGCCAATGCCACCCGTGTAACTAATGTAGGTAATACCGGCAGTGTAAGTATTCCGGACGGCCTGTATAATTTTGCCGCACAAACACCTATCAAGCAAACTGTAAATACCGACTGGCAGGATGAGTTGTACCGCAACACATTTTACCAGAAACATACACTTTCCTTCTCGGGCGCATCAAAAGACATACATTATTATGTAAGCGGCGCTTATCAGAATCAGCCCGGCATTATTAAAACTACCGGTCAGGAACGCTATAATTTTCGTACCAATGTGGATGGCGATGTAAGCAAGCGCATTCACATTGGCGCTAACATTGCCTACACTCAAAATACGAACCGGGAAACCCAGGAAGGACGTTTTGACCACTCGCCCATATTAGGTGCGCTTATTTATATGCCCTACCTGCCGGCCTATAACGCCGATGGCTCTTTAGCTACCAATGCCGAAGCTGCCGGTTCAACGCAGTACGGCTACCAAGGTATCGAAAACCCGGTTGCCCTTGCCGAGCGTATTAAGATTTCCCGGAAAGGTTACCGTAGCCGCTACAATGCCAACGCTACTTACAACATTCTGCCCGGTTTTAATTTTAAAGCCAACCTGGGTACTGAAACCTACACAGAGAAGTATGACTACTATTATCCCACTACGTTAAGCAGTGGCGTATTTGCGCCGGGATCACCTCAATCCATTTTAGCAGCAAACGCCACTGCATCAAGCTTAACAACACTCGACAGGCTTGCCGAATTTACCTTAAATTACAACAAGCAATTTGGCAAGCATCATATTGATGCCCTTGCCGGCTATACGGCACAGCGCACCACCAGTGATTTTATAAGTGTACGTGCTAATGGCTTCCAGAGTGATTATGTTCCGGAGATTTCGAGCAGGGGGGCCGACGCCGCTAATTTTGGTTTAAACTCTGCGGCCAAAAGCGCTTATACTCTACTTTCATACCTGAGCCGCGCCAGCTACAATTATGCCGGTAAGTATTTCTTAACTGCCTCCTTCCGTGCCGATGGTTCATCACGTTTCGGGCCGGCCAATAAGTATGGCTATTTCCCATCGGTAGCAGCAAGTTGGAACTTATCTGATGAAGACTTTTATCATGATTTTCTGGGTCAAAAGTCTACAGTTAAGTTGAGAGCCAGTTGGGGTAAGAGCGGTAATTTTAATATTCCTAATTATGCTATACAACAAACATTGGCTAATCCTGCTGGTGCAGTTTTGGGTGGAGGTGTGGTAACTTCTACCTATCCGGGTGGCATCAAGGATTCAAGATTGAGCTGGGAAACTACCTCACAATACAATTTTGGCACTGATATAGGCTTGTTTAACGGCCGGCTTCAGGTTATGGCTAATTATTATCTCAGTTACTCTTATAATCTGCTATACAACCAACCAATCTCGGCTATATCAGGCAGCAGTTTTATTCTTACCAATCTCCGCGATTCAAAAGTTCGCAACACAGGTTTCGACTTGCAACTGGATGGTAAACTTATTCAAAGCAAGGATTTCAACTTTGGCTTAAGCGGTAACATCTCTTTAAACCGGAACAAAGTAGTTAAGTTACCTCCGTTAAATACCATTATTATTAATGGTGCCGAACGGTCTTATTTGACCAGCATTACCACCCAGGGCCAGCCTATCGGTATGTTTTATGGTTTTAAGGTTGGCGGTGTAATCACAGCCGAAAACTTTGGCAAAACAGCCCCATCCGCCTCGCAAACCAATCCTGCAAAAATTGGCGATTTGTATTTTGTGGATACCAATAATGATGGCATCGTAAACGATGCAGACAAAACCATTATCGGTACGCCTTACGCTAAGTTCACCTACGGATTTGCTTTCAATACTAATTACAAGCATTTTGATGCGGCCGCCTCATTCAACGGTTCATACGGTAACCAGATTCTCGACGGGCAGGATTATTATCTGTATAACCTTGAAGGCTCAGGTAACCAGTATGCAGACGTAGCCGACCGCTACCGGAACGCTGCCGAGCCTGGCAACGGTAAAATATACCGCGCCTCACGCGCCGGTACACAAAGCAACAGTACCAGGCTATCTACCTTTTACCTGCAAAGCGGCTCCTACCTGCGTTGTACCAACCTGACTTTGGGTTATACACTGCCTAAGTTTCAGGGCAACGTTTTGGGCCTCACGAATGCCCGCATCTTTGCAAGTGTGGTTAACGCCTTTACCATTACCAAGTACAAAGGCTATAACCCCGATGTGGATTATAATTATTCGGGCAGTTCAACCAACAATACCCAGCCTGCAAACCTGGCGCCGGGGATCGATTACGGTACTTATCCGCTGGTTCGGTCTTACAACTTAGGGGTAAACGTTACTTTTTAATTTACGCTAACAGTACAACAAATGAAAAGAAAACTTATAGCCATTACCTGCCTTGCTGCAGGTATGGCAATATTTCAATCCTGCAAAAAAGATTTTCTGAATGAGAGCGACCCCAATGCCATTACGGTTGATGAAAGCTATAAAACGCCCAATGATGTATTGCTGGCGGTAAATGGCATCTACCAATCGCTGCGCAGTAGTAACAATATTGGCGAGAGCAGCGATTTATGGACGGATCAGCGCTCCGACGATACAGGCACCAATGATAACCAGTCGAATGCCGGCGAACCCTTTCAGTTTAACAACTTCTCGATACTGCCCAGCAATACTTACCTGAAAAGCCATTGGGTATCTTTGTATACCACAATTACGCGGGCTAATACGGTACTATCGCATATTGATCAGGTTACGTTTACTGATAATAACCAGAAACTGCAATACACAGCAGAAGCAAAATTTTTGCGGGCGCTGATTTATTTTCATCTGGTGCGCACATGGGGTGATGTGCCATTAGTGACCAAACCTTTATCTGCCACAGAATTAACTGATGCAACTTTCCGTGAAAAGCAGGAGGTAGTTTATCAGCAAATCGTAGCCGACCTGAAAGAGGTAATTAATAACAGCCCCCTGCCCAATTTGCAGGCACCCACCGGAAGAACATCTAAGGCAGCAGCTAATTTTCTGCTGGGGCAGGTGTATTTAACTATGGCTACTACCATAGACCCGGCCAACCGGCAAGCCAATTTGAATAGCGCCAAAACCTATCTAACCAACGCTTATAACATGCGCACCTTTGGCGCATTAAGCAGTATACCTTACACTGATGTGTTTGATGTAAGTAAGAAAACTACCTGCCCGGAGTTGATCTTTCAGATTGTAAACATACAGGGCGACCTTACTTACAGCTCACCGCTTGCCGCCAACAACCAGGCTAAGGGCGAAACCATCAATTCAAAAAAAGTAACTTCGGGTGTGGGCTACAACGTTACCCGCGATTTGATCAACGAGTATGAAACCGGCGACCCGCGTATGGCCTTCTCGGTAAAATTTGCCAATGACGCTACGGTTAAAGACTGGTTTGTAACTAAATTCAGGGACAACAGCGATAAGGCTACCACTAACGGCTACGGCGGTAACGACTGGATATTGATGCGCTACGCCGATGTGATTTTATCACTTGCAGAGGTAAACAGCTATTTGGGTGATAATGCTGCTGCCATTTCTTATTTAGACCAGGTGAGGGTACGGGCAGGTATGCCTGCCTATGCAGTATCACTAACCAATGCCGATTATGCAGCCCGGTATCCTACACTTAAGCTGGCCATCCTGCACGAGCGGCGTGTGGAACTGGCTTTTGAACATCATCGCTGGTATGATCTGATCAGAACTTTTAACACTAATGAATTGGTAACTTATTTCAAGACGAAAAAACAAACTGATTTCGGATTAGCGCAATTAAGTAACTTTAATGCAAAAGATCGCTATTATCCTATTCCTTTTGACGAGTACAAGTTAAATCCGGATAAGATGTACCAAAATCCCGGCTATTAAAGACCACCACTTAATTCAGAAGGAACTGCTGTTCCTCCTGAATTATTTGAATGGAGGTGTTTAGTATTTAACCCAATGCTAAGTTAATTTGTTGAGTATAAAAGCAGGAGTTTGATCGGGAAACCATTGAACGTAGCTGCATTCGCTTTTCTTAAGAACAAAACAGGTACTGCCGGCCTTAAAAAGCAGAAGCATCAGACGATATGCCTACGCTGTTTCTTAATAAGCCGTACTATAGGCACTTTAATTTTTGCAGCAGGCAATAGCCTGCTGCAAAATCATATGATCATTTAGAAAATGCTCAAATTCCAGGCTCTTCATAGCTATTCCAAACCCGGAATAACCTAACCAGTTTTAATTAGCAAATTGACTTTTGTAATCATCTGCAAAGCTCTTAAAATCATAAGGCGCCTTGCCTGTAACTTTTTTAATATCGTCAGTAACAACAGCAGCCTCACCCCTCGCATAATGAGCATAATCCTCAATAAGTCCTTCTGCCATCCATTCCGGAAACTTTGCATCCAGCAACGCCTGCATCATGGATTCTGGTGAAACATCAATGAAGGTTATGGCTTTACCTGTTGCCTCAGATAAATATCCGGCCATCTCCTGATGAGTTATCGCAGCGGGGCCTGTAAGGTTATAAATTTTATTATAATGCTCCTTTCCGGTTAGTGCCTTTACAGCAACTGACGCAATATCACGTATATCTACAGCGCTGATTTTTGCTTCACCAACAGCAGCAAAAAATTTCCCCTGTTCAACTATGGTACCTTTAAACCCAAGCAATCCCTGCATAAAAAGGTTAGGACGCAAGAAAGTATAGTTAAGTTCGGAATCTTTGATCCTTTGCTCTACTAAAGCATGGTAGCGGAGAAACCTTACCGGTGAATGTTGATCAGCTGCCCACTGCGACTGTTTAACAATGTGCTTAACACCAGATTTCTTTGCAGCTTCAACGAAATCAGATTGTTGCTTCTCAGCTTTTTCTGTAGAATTGGTTAACAAAAATGCCGTTTCAATTCCCTGCAAAGCAGCTTCTATACTTGCTGTGTCATCAAAATTTCCGGTCACAATTTCGCAATAAGGCAAGCTTTTGAGCAATTTAGCCTCCTCAGCAGACCGTACCATAGCCTTAAACGGAACTTTTTCGGCAGATAGCTGCTTACTCACTTCTGTGCCGATGTTACCAGTGGCACCTGTAATTAAAATAGTTGCTTTTCCTGATGTTTCCATAATTTTTTAAACTTGATAGTAAAATTATAGTTTCTTTTTAAAGCCGGATTGTAAGAAAACGCAAACACGATTTTATAATGGCAGAAACAATTATTGATGCAGGTCTGGCTTTAAAGGAAGTAATCAGCTACTTCTACTTGCTCTTATGCAGTGAGAACGACGTGAAAGTATTAAAACACCTCATGCCCAACCTTGAGATGATGCTTGTGTTTAATTTCGGGCCGCCTGTGCCATATTCATTTGATAACAGCCCGTTAGATAAAAGGCAAATAAACCGGATTGCCGTATTGGGGCCTTTAAAAAAAAGATTGAATTACGAATTGCAGCCAGGTTGCAATCTTATCGTGGTTAATTTTACGCTAAACGGCTTTTATCGCTTTTTTGGTGTTTCCATGACGAAGGTTAAGCAAGACGAATTATATGATCCCGACAAACTTAATAATGGAAATTACTACAGCCTGATGTGGGAACGGCTTGCTCAAATTGAAAATACGGATGGAAGAATAAACGGCTTACGGATAGGGCTTTTAAATATCCTAAACAGCTCTGAACCGGCCAGCGAGGCGCTTCTGAATGGCCGCAGTTATTTTAATGATCCTGCAAAACAACCTGTAAAAGCAATAGCTTCTGATCATGGCCTGGCTCAAAGAACGGTACAACTACGTTTCCAGAAATACCTGGGGTATTCAACAAAGGAGTTAATACGATTCAAACGCTTCAAACTTGTTGTATCCTATCTTTCACAAATGGAACCGGCAAAAATTAACTGGGTAGATGTTGCCGTAAGCTACGGCTATTACGATCAGAGCCATTTAATAAAGGACTTCAACTATTTTTTAGCTACTACCCCTGAGTATTTTATTCACAACATCAATAAATTCTGTATCATTCAGGATAACTATAAGTAAAACAAGCTATCTGGTTATTGTTGAATACTGAATCATCAGCGCAATAGAAGGTTGTTTATTTCTACCCATGGTGTACCATGCGCTCCCGGTTTCCGCATAACCGGACAGTAAGTCATCTCGAAATGCAGTGTTTATTTATTACCGTCATGATAAAAATTGAATAGCCTACTTGGCAGATGTATACAACTCCGGTATCTGCAAATGCAGCGGCATCATGTGAACGCAATCATCTCAACTTAAAAAACCTTTCGAACACTTATTGCCACCCTCAACTACAATCTTAATAGAACCATTAGTTTCCAGCAAACTTGTGGCCATCTGATTAAAGGCCTTATTATACACCTGGCAATCCCTGCAGGCAATTGTAACAACTACAAAACATCCTATTGGCACAGAACAGCCGCAACTTTAAAAAGGAGTCTGATAATTAAGGTTTGTGCTTTCTTATTGATGCTGAATACACATAGGTAAGCCGGATAGAGCGATAAATTTAACTTATCGCATCTTTACTATTATTGTAGTACTAACCCTTTGCCAATAACGCCTGTACAGTTATTGGACAACACTTAGCTGCCACGCTTCGTATACAGTTCTTCAATGAGTGGGAGTATTAACCGCAACCGTTAAAACAACTACATTTTATTTATATTCGCAAAAGACATATAGTATATAGACCCTACGGCTTACCGGAACACCGCCTGCCATAAACCTTTGGTTCAGCAGTAAATTCAGGCTAAGCGCACCACAGCATTAGCTGGGTCAAAATCATTGATAATCAGGCTATTAAATTACTTTATTGTAACTGATGTGGCGAAGCTGTATACCAACAGGAGGTTGATTGAGCAATCCGGTAATTAAAGCAGAGGGGCTTTCCAAAGCTTACCAGTTAGGGAATTTAGGAACAGGTACTATCTCGCGCGATTTAGCACGCTACTGGGCACGGGTTAGAGGAAGAGAAGATCCATTTTTGAAAATTGGCGAGGTAAATGACCGCACCCTGAAAGGTGACAGTAATGTAATATGGAGCCTGAAAGACCTCAACTTTGAAATAAAACAAGGTGATGCGGTAGGCATCATCGGTCGCAATGGTGCAGGTAAAAGTACATTGCTTAAAATTCTGAGCCGTATTACTACCCCCACTACAGGCTCATTTAAAATTAAAGGCCGGATTGCCAGTTTATTAGAAGTTGGCACAGGCTTTCACCCGGAGCTTACCGGACGCGAGAATATTTACCTGAACGGAGCTATACTGGGCATGCGCAAAGCCGAGATAAAACACAAGTTTGATGAGATCGTAAACTTTGCCGGCGTTGAACGCTATATTGATACGCCTGTAAAACGCTATTCGTCAGGCATGTATGTAAGGCTGGCCTTCGCGGTAGCGGCCCACCTCGAAAGTGAGATTTTAATTATTGACGAGGTACTGGCTGTAGGCGATGCTGAATTCCAGAAAAAATGCCTCGGCAAAATGGGGCAGTTAAGCAAAGGCGAAGGCCGTACGGTTTTGTTTGTCAGCCACAATATGGCAGCGGTAAAAACACTTTGCAATAAAGGTATTGTATTAGCCAGCGGGCAATTGATATATCAAAACAAACAGCTGGAAGCCGTTAGCTTTTACCAGAATAACAACAATACCAAATCAAAATTTGAGCATCGTGCTGATATTGGTTCGGCGCCAGGCAATGAAAATATAAGGGTGTTAAAATTTATCATCAAATCGCTGGAGGGCGAAAGTATTTCTATTGCAACCGGGCTTAGCCTGGAAATGACCTTTTTTAACCGCAAGGCCGGCATTAACCTTGATGCTACCTTCGAATTAAAAAACAGCGATGAGATACCGGTGTTCCACAATGGGGTACTTATATCAACCAATAACGATTCAAGCACTGGTTTCTATACGGTTAAATGCGTTATTCCGCCTTATTTATTAAACGCTGGAAATTATTCATTCAAGCTAATCTTTGGTGAAAACCAGCGCTATCTGTTATTTGGCGCGGATGATTTTATTGGCTTTGAGGTTGAAAACGAGAGCAAAGGCAGCAACAGTTTTTTAGCACCGGGAGTGATACATCCGAGGCTTGATTTTACCGTAGATTACCAATCATAATACTGCTAAACCATACAAACCCTTTGCAATTACCCGCGCATCAATACGGATTGATTTTCAGGCTGGTTGAGGAGTCCGATGCAGAATTTATTTTCAGCCTTCGCACCGATCCCAGGCTTGCAAAGCACATTTCGTCGGTTACCAATGAACTTGAAGCGCAAAAAGCTTGGATCCGCAATTACAAAGAAAGAGAGGCACGCAGGCTGGAATATTACATTCTATATGCCGATCAACATAACCAGCCAGTTGGGGTGGTAAGAATTTATGATATAACTGATACTGCTTACACCTGTGGCAGCTGGCTTATAAAATCAGGTTGCGATGAGTTTATAAGCGCGAAATCAGATCTGTTTATTTCAAAATTTGCATCAGAAGAATTAAAAAATAAAAGGTGCGTTTTTGATGTCAGGAAAAACAACAAAAAAGCATTGCGGTATCATAAAATGTTTGCAACAATAATAGGCGAAGATGAACTCAACTATTATTTTACAGTAAATGAGGAGGATGCGAGGCGGAAAAAAAGTTTTTTAACAAGCATAATACAACCCAATATTTAAGCTATGAACATTGAAAAATTTGTAAGTGAATTTGCTGATCAGTTTGATGAAATAGATACAAGCAGCTTTACAGCCGAAACATTATTTAAAGAAAATGACGAATGGAATTCGATGACAGCGCTTTCGGTTATTGCTATGGTTGATGAAAGTTATGCAGTTAGGCTGATAGGCGATGATGTTAGAAACTCTAAAACAATACAAGATGTTTATGATATTGTATTGACCAAATCAAACTCCTGAATGGCATTTCTGCATATTAAAAATGTTGCAATCAGGGGTATCTCCGCCTGTGTACCAACAAGGGTTGAAGAAAATATTGATATTGATGATATTCCAACGCTGGATATTGAAAAATTAATTAAAACCACAGGTGTTGAACGCCGGCGCATTGCCTCGCCAGGCACCTGTACCTCTGATATGTGCGTTGTTGCTGCCGAAAAGCTGATTGCAGATTTAAAGTGGAACAAGGATGAAATTGACGGGCTTATAATGGTTACCCAATCGCCCGATTACCTTGTTCCGGCTACCTCTCCATCGCTGCAGCACAGGTTGAGCTTATCGCAGGAATGCTTTACCATTGATATATCTTTAGGCTGCTCGGGGTATATTTACGGCTTAAGTACACTTGGCAGCTATATGAACACCGGCATGATCAAGAAAGCCTTGCTTTGTGCAGGCGATGTATCCTCCATCTCCTGCTCGAAACAGGATAAAAGCACTTACCCCTTGTTTGGCGATGCTGGTACGGTAACTGCTTTAGAATATTGTGAGGGTGATGAAGGAATGAAATTTCACCTTGCAAGCGACGGTAGTGGCTATAAAGCCATCATGATACCCGATGGCGGCCACCGCAGCAGGTTTTCAGAGGCTTCATTAGTGGAGCATGTTATCAACCAGGGCATTAGCCGGAACAATATTGAGCTATGGTTAGATGGGATGGATGTGTTTTCTTTTGGTATATCCAAAGCCCCTGAAACCGTAAACAAATTGTTAACAAACTTTTTAATAGATAAAAGCGCCGTTAACCATTTCTTTTTTCACCAGGCAAACCTGATGATGAATGAACGGATCAGGAAAAAATTGCACCTGCACGAAAACGTTGTACCCTACTCATTAAAAGATTTTGGTAACACCAGCAGCGCAAGTATACCGTTAACCATGATTACAGAAACTGCAAATGAACTAAAAAACGGGAAGAAGAATATTGTTGCCTGCGGTTTTGGAGTGGGCCTGTCATGGGCAACAATGCAATGTACTACTGATCATCTTGTTATTCCTGATCTTATATATTATGGATAATCCTTTTTCCTTACAAGGTAAAAAAATTTTAGTAACGGGTGCCTCTTCAGGTATAGGCAGGCAAACTGCTATATCCGCTTCAGGCATGGGGGCCGAAACTTATATTACAGGCAGAAATGAGCACAGGCTATCCGAAACATTTGATTTGCTCGAAATGCCCGGCGGAAAATATCTTGTTGATTTAGCCATTGAACAAGAACTGGATAAGCTGGTTGGGGCAATGCCTAACTTAGATGGCGTGGTATTGTCTGCCGGGATTATAAAGGCTTTACCGTTTAAGTTTATAAATAGACTTGAATTAGATACTATTTTTCAAACAAACTTTTTTTCGCCTGCCCTTTTAGTTAACAAGCTGCTGAAAGCCAAAAAAATAAACAAGAAGGGATCGGTAATATTCATATCTTCTATAGCGGGCAACTATATCGGCTCGCCGGGTAATTCCATGTATAGCGCTTCAAAAGGGGCCATAAATGCTATTCAAAAGGTAATAGCGATTGAACTTGCCCCGCAGAAAATCAGGGTAAATAATATATCGCCGGGAATGATAAGAACTGAACTCATCAACGACCCAACCTTTACTGAAGAGCAAATGAAAAAAGATGAAGCAAACTATCCTTTGGGATATGGTGAACCTGCTGATGTTGCCAATGCAGCGGTTTATTTACTGTCTGACGCCAGCAAGTGGGTAACAGGCAGTACTTTGATAATTGATGGAGGCTTTGTAATACGATAAATGCAAGCTTTTATTAAAGCAATTTCCTACTATTTACCTCAACAGCAACTCAGTAACACCGAACTCGCGAAGCTATTTCCCGAATGGGGCGTGGAAAAGATAGCAAAAAAGATAGGCATTAATACCCGGCACATTGCCGCAGCCGACGAATTTGCATCAGACATGGCTATTGCCGCCGCTCAAAAACTTTTCACTGAGCACCACATCAACCCTGCCGAGATTGATTTTATACTGTACTGCACCCAAAGTCCGGATTATTTTTTGCCGACTACCGCCTGCATTATTCAGGATAAACTGAACCTACCTGTAAAAGCGGGCGCGCTCGATTTCAATCTTGGCTGCTCAGGTTACATTTATGGCCTGGCTTTAGCTAAAGGATTAATAGCCGGCGGGATAGCAAAAAACATCTTGCTGCTTACTTCTGAAACTTACTCAAAATTTATTCATCCCGGCGATAAGGGCAATCGCACCATTTTTGGCGACGCCGCTGCCGCAACCCTCATCAGCACCGATGGTATAGCAGCCATAGGCCAGTTTGAATTAGGAACCGACGGCAAAGGGGCCGAAAACCTGATGGTAAAACAAGGGGCCATCAGATACCCCGATAAAAACAGAGATAGCGTAAATGATGGCTACGGCAATGAGCAATCGCCGGGACATCTGTATATGGACGGCCCCGAAATTTTTGCTTTCACCTCCCAGATTGTCCCTGCCCTTATTGCCGGTACACTGTTTAAAAACAACGTTGATAAAGCTGGGATCGACCAGTTTATCCTGCATCAGGCCAATCAGTACATGCTGGAGCATCTTCGTAAGAAAATGGATATTCCGGTACCTAATTTTTATAACGCTATGGCCGGTGTGGGCAACACGGTATCCTCTTCAGTACCTATTGCCCTTTATGATGCTATGAAAGAAAAACCGGCTGCCCCAAAGGCAAAATGGCTTTTGGCCGGTTTTGGGGTAGGCTACTCCTGGGGGGCAACTGTTATAACTTTTTAACTGCTACAATGCGCATCGGATTTTCAGCATTTATTACTTAGAATGATTTGATCAAATTTGTAATTCATATCGCCTTTTATCTATACAACAATAAGGAAGTAAGCGGCTTTGAATATTTTTACGATCAATATAACGAAGTCCAGTGCTATATTGGCGTTGCCAATTAGTTTACTACTTTAATCAAAGTAGCATCAGCATCCACTATCCTGTTGCGCCGCATTTGAAAAAAGTTTATCAGCATTCGATCTATAAAAAGGGGGTTTCTCAAGAACTGAAGAACTGGCCGAAATTTATTTCAGTTTGCCGCTGAACCTTTTAATATGTGATGAGAAAATTGAATGTGTATGCGATTATATGTATGGCTCTTATGCGTAAGATATTGATAGTAAACAGTTCGCTGGCTTTAGGGGGTGCCGAAAAACTTATTTATGAGCTGGCAATATTTTCAAAAAAGAATGATATCAAGCCAACCATATTGATATTAGATAGCTACCAAGCCGAGTATTACGACGAGGTGTTTAAACAAAAAAAAATCAAGGTTGTAAGAACGAGATTACAGAACATTAAACATTTAAGAGCACCGCTAAAAATGTTTAGGTCAATTTACTGGTCAATTATACTCAAATATTTTGCAAACAACATTTTTAACAGCATACACATCATCGGACTATATAATGTATATAAAATAAAGAAAGTTGTTACTCACAGGCATCGCTTCTTTTGGCATGTCACCAATGCCATTCAAAATCCAAACTATAGTTACGCTTTTGATACTAATTACTTCAACAACGAGCAAGACACAGTAGTATGTATTAACGCCTACCAGGTTAGAGAGCTAAAACAGCAATACGGCGACTCACTGTTATCTAAAATCACACTATTCAGGTTATTTTTTAATGATTAACATTAACGTAGTTGCACGCATTTCAGAAGATAAAAACTCATTTGGCGAACTGCTTAGTTTACTTGAGGTACTTAAGCAAAATAATATAAATACAGTAAGACTACTTTTTATAGGACCGATAGAAAGCCAAGCTGTTTATCAGCAAATTATTAGCACCGCTAACCGGCTGGGCGTTTTGTCTGATATCGCGTTCACTAAAAAGGCTGTTCCTATTGATAAACTTGATGAAGATATTAAGGCCGGTTATTTCATAAATTTTACGGTTGGTAATTTTATCGGCTACTCGGCTTTAGAAAGTATTAAAGCCGGTTTAAAAACCCTGTGCTATAATACTGATAAGAATTGTGAAGAGGAATTTGACAGCACCCTTATTAATATGTGCGCCAATATGGATCAACTTACCTACGTAATCCGGCTGATTAACGATGATAAAGCAAAAATGGATAAGGAACTTACCATTTGTAATTTGGAAATGGTAAAAAAGTTTAGTTTAAACAGAGCAGAGAGCCAACAACTGTTTTCAATAATATCTCCGCAATAGTGTTAGGTGTTTCAATTATTGTTTGCTGCTATAACAGTGCTTTGCGCCTCCCAAAAACAATACAGCACATTGCTCTACAACAAGTGCAGGATGATATACTTTGGGAAGTTATTATTATTGATAATGCATCTATTGACAATACGGCCTCTGTTGCAAAGGCTGAATGGGAAAAGCACAACAATATTAATATCAAGTTCAGAGTAATAAAGCAACCCATACCCGGCTTAAGCCATGCCCGCGATAAAGGCATAGAAATTGCGAATTATGAGTATCTACTATTTTGCGACGATGATAATTGGCTGCTTAATGATTACGTTTCCCAGTTATTTAACATCATGCAAGCCGACACCAGAATTGGTGCTTTGGGCGGTTGCGGAATATTTGAACCTGAACAGCCTGTTAACCATCAGGTTGAAAAACTTGCGAGATATTATGTAAATGGCCCCCAAAACCATGTCGAAAAAGAACATTGGGTTTATGGTGCAGGGGCAATATATCGTAAAAGCTTGTTAACTAAATTAAAACAACTGGGCTGGCAACAGATTACAACAGATCGTATAGGCAAGGTATTACTTTCAGGCGGGGATGTGGAAATTTGCTTGATGCTTCATTTAATGGGTTATAAGATTAAAGCCGATAATAACTTAAAATTTAAACATTTTGTTGCTCATAAAAAGCAAAATACCAATTATATCATCAACCTTTCTTATTGGCTTAGTTACAGCAGCGTGCTTTTAAACAGTTATTATGTTTTTTTCAATCAAAATAAAAGAACCATTAATGATATCAATAATTCATGGCTGCGTTCGGCCGCTAAAACATTTATCAAAGATATTATCCTCATCGCTTTTCAAAAATTTGTAAAATGGCAGGCTATCACTGTTGAACAAAAAATTTCATTAAATTCAATGTATGGCACATGCGCTTCCCTTCTTAAAAACAGAAAAATGATAGCACGCCAGCACCAGCAAGTTAAAAATATATTAGTGCACCTTGGCAGGATTACATCATAGTTCATGAATAATAAAACACCGGTACTATTCCTGATTTTTAATCGCCCGGATATTACTCAAACTGTTTTCAATGCTATACGCAAATTTAAGCCTGCATATCTTTATGTGGCTGCTGACGGGCCCAGAGCCGCCCGCCCGGATGACTTACAGCTATGTAAAGCTGCCAGAGCGATAATTGAGCAGATTGATTGGGATTGCAATGTTAAGACGCTTTTCAGAGATGAAAATAGGGGCTGTGGAAAAGCAGTATCAGAAGCTATCACTTGGTTTTTTAGTTACGTGGAAGAAGGGATAATATTAGAGGACGATTGTTTGCCCAATGAAAGCTTTTTTAATTTCTGCGAATGTTTATTAGAAAAATACAGAAACAAGAATCAGGTAATGCACATTGGAGGAGCTTGCTTTCAGGATAAAACCGCTCTGAATAAAAACAGCTACTATTTTAGTAGCTACATACATATATGGGGATGGGCAACCTGGAAAAGGGCATGGTCACTGTACAACTACAATATTAGCCCGGATTCGAATTCTGGCTTGCTGGATAATTTAAAAAAAATATTTCCTGATAAAGCTGAATTCAATTTTTGGAAAAGAGGCTTTGATGATATAGCAAGCAACACCATTGATACATGGGATACTCAATGGTCATATACCGTTTATAAAAATAACGGAATAGGTATTACCCCCACAACCAACTTCATTTCAAACATAGGTTTTGGAGCTAACGCAACTCATACCTTAGTGGCAGATCCAAAAACAACAGCTTTACCGCTTACTTCTATAGATGTAGTGAGGCATCCTGTAAATATCCAGATTTCACGCCGGTTAGACCGGAAAACTTTTAAGAAATTGTTTCAATTTGGCAATACTAAATTTAACAGGATAAAATTTATAATCGGGCAGAAAGCACCAATAGTTAAGCTCACTTACAATAGCCTGTTTAAAGCCCGTAAAACAATATAACTATCCACAAGTTGACCTGCATCATTTGTTCAAATAAACTAATCCCTTTGTTTCGGGCAACAGTAATGTTTAAGCATGATATACAATATTATAAATGTACAAACTGTGGGATACTACAAACAGAAAATCCATACTGGCTTGATGAAGCCTATGAAAATGCCATTACCATAACTGATATTGGCCTGCTACGCAGAAATTTCAGTTTAAGCAAAACCGTTTTGGATATCACATCAAAAATTTTTGATACCCGTAAAAGGTTTCTTGATTTTGGAGGTGGATACGGTGTATTAGTAAGGTTGCTACGCGATAAAGGGTTAGATTTTTACCGGCAGGATATTTACTGCCAAAATATCTTTGCTATTCATTATGATATTTCAGACCTTAAACCAAGTGACCTGCATTTTGAAGCGGTAACATGCTTTGAGGTATTTGAACATGTTACTAATCCTTACCTGCTTTTTGACGAGCTGCTTTCATACGCTTCAAATATCTTGATCTCGACCCGAATAATACATAGAGAAATCAATTCTCCGGATGATTGGTGGTACATTGCCCCGGAAACAGGTCAGCATATAATTTTTTACACCTTAAAATCCTTAGAGCTTATCGCCGATAAATATGGAATGAACTTATACTCGGATGGAGATAATCTTCATCTTTTTACTCGTCAAAAATTAAACAAGAACCCGCTGATATACAAAAACTCGTTAATTGACCGGATTAAAGACAAAATTGTATATTTCTTAACTAAGCCCGCCAGCAGCACCATAAAAAGTTTAGTGGAGCATGATTTAAGTAATGTTAAATCAATTGCGCTTGAAAAAATTTCTAAGGGTTAATGCATTCTATCAGTAATAAATTTAAATTTTTGGTTATACGCAAAATTGCGCCGACCATTATCAAAGCTGTCTTCTTTTTTGTTCCATCCCGAAAGAACACGCTTTTAATTATTAAAACTGACGGCATTGGAGATTATATTTTATTCAGAAACTTTCTTAGTTTTTTAAAAGAATCTGAGAAGTATAAAAAGTACAAGATATACCTGCTTGGCAATAATGCTTATCAGGACCTCTCGGTTCATCTTGATAAATATAGTGTGGATGCTTTTTTTGGGTATGCTGACAAATACTTTTTAAAATGGAAGTTACTAAAGTTATTATTTAAACTTCAGTGCCTGCGGTTAAACACTATAATTTATGCCAACTATTCACGCAAAGCTCAAGTTGACTGGATAGTGAAATATATACATGCCTTAAATAAAATTGGTATTGATGGTGATACTATAAATCAATCGGCTCAGCTAAAGCTTAAAGGGAATGCATTTTATACCCGGTTAATAAATATGCCTTCTGATAATCTTCATGAATTTGAAAGAAACAAAATATTATTTGAAACAATCACAGAACAAAACTGTGATTATCGTAAACCCTTTATTGAGAAACAGCGGTTAAACATTGTAAATAATGATAGTGTTGTAGTTTTTATAGGCGCCAGTGATGAGAGCAGAAAGTGGACCAATAAAAATTTTAGCGATTTAAGCAAGCGTATCATATATGACCTTGATAAAAATGTGATACTTGCTGGTGGCAAAGATGAAATGACCGATAGCATTAAAATTCAACAGAATGGTGCGACGCATCATCTTATAAATAAAACCGGGCAGTTAAGTTTAGTACAGTTATGTGAATTGATGGGTGGTGCAAAACTTGTTGTTTGCAGTGATACAGTAGCAGTTCACATTGCGGCGGCCTTATCAATACCTGCAGTTTGCATTTCAAGAGGTGATCTTTTTAAAAGGTTTATTCCATATCCGGATCATATAGAAAACAAAATCACAACTATATTCTCTCCTGATTTTAATGCAGATGATGCCACTTATAATAATTGGTCATCATTAAATATAAACTCAGTATTGTTAAGTGATGTTTACAACGCGGTGGAAAGCACTTTAAAAAATAATTATTCCATTTTAAGTGCATCTTCCTGACTTAAATAACTATTTGGTATCATTTAAAAAGAATGGCATCACTTTTCCTCTGCCGACGGTTGCCACCAAGGGAGATGGCTTATTGGGTACCTTACCCCCTCCCCCACCCGGCAAAACCGGCTGGCCCTGGGACCGGCAAACCAACCCTGCTGTTTATGATGAACCTATAAATTGGCCAAAACTTACTATTGTTACGCCATCGTATAATCAAGCCGGCTTTTTAGAGCAAACCATCAGGGCGGTGCTGCTGCAAAACTACCCTAACTTGGAATATATTATTATTGATGGCGGCAGCAACGACGGCTCTTTACAAATCATTGAAAAATACGCACCCTGGATCAGCTATTATCAAAGCGGAAAAGACGAAGGTCAAAGCCATGCCATTAATATGGGGTTTAGCCTGTCATCAGGCGGCTATCATGCCTGGATCAACAGTGACGACTATTATCTGGAGGGCGTTTTTCATAAAGTGATAACAAGCTTTATGAAAACAGAGGTTGATTTTGTTTACGGTTATGGCATTGACTGCAACGTACTAACCGGCGAAAGAAAAACAAACCGGATACTTCCCTTCACCGATTACTTCATCAAGATTCCCGGACTGATACAGCCATCAACTTTTTGGAATGCACGCATCCACGAACCTGTATGGGAGGAACTGCATTGTGCGCTCGATTATGAATTATGGCTCCGGCTGGTAAAAGGCCATAGCAGGCTGCTGATCAAAGAGCCCTTATCAGTTGCCCATACGCATGATGCAGCCAAGACCCATTCACCTAACATGAAAGCGCAGTGGGAGGCAGACCATCAAAAGATTTGGGCGGCAGATGCGCATGGTACAGTACATGAATGGAAAAGGATTACGTTTTTAAACAGGATTAGAGTATTACTTTATCGTTGGTTTAGTTGATAAGGATTTAAATTCACAAATCAACAACTTTTATTTAAGCCCTTACTATCATCATTATATTATACCATTACATCCGTATCCCAGCAGAGATTCATTACTTTCAACACTCATTTAACCTTAAATAACTATAAATCAATTGAAATATCCTATTTCTGCCATAGTTGTCGGTTATAATGAGGCTGATATGCTTAAGGGGTCGCTATCTAAATTATCATTTTGCTCGGAAATCTTATATTTTGATTTAGGCTCTTATGACAATTCTAAGGAAATTGCTGAAAGTTTTGGAGCACAGGTCATCATACATGAAAAGGTTGATGGCTGCGAATGGATACATGCCAAGTACGCACAAACCACTAAATATAACTGGGTACTGATAACTGACCCCGACGAGGTGCTGAGTAATGAATTAATTGCTGAAATAACTCAACTATTTCAGGCTGACACTTTAACGGAAAAAGTTGGGGCGGTGACAGCGCCATGGCTATTTCATTTTAAAAATAAAAAATTACTCGGCACCAACTGGGGCGGCATCAATAGCCGGATACTGCTAATTCACAAGCAACGTTTCGAATTTGTTCCGCTGGTTCATGCAGGCAGAGTTCTGTACAGCGGATATACCAAGTATGATATTCAGTATAACGGGGAAAATTATATTTATCACTACTGGATGACAAGCTACCGTAAACTGTTTGAAAAACACCTGCGATATCTTAAAAACGAAGGGGAGGCGCGTTATAAAACCGGCAGGCGCACTTCTGTAAAAGGCATTATTTTGGAACCTTACAAATCATTCAAATATAGCTATCTAACAAAACATGGATTTAAAGACGGCTTTACCGGCCTGTTCCTGTCTTTATTCTGGATGTGGTATGAATGTTCAGCCCAGGTGCAAAACTACCGTTACCAGCGACGGCAGGAGAAAATACAGTACCAGGCGCGGTAATTTCAAGTCAACTCATAACGCTGTTTCATAAATTTAATATTGCAACGCTTTAAGTATATAGACGCATTAAGGGGAATAGCCATTATGCTGGTAGTATTGCACCATTCGCATCCCTATTTTGCTGGTATCAGTCATTATAGTTTACCCTCTGTTTTTGAAACTGTTCTGCAAAATGCCGATAAGGGGGTAACGCTCTTTTTTGTGTTGAGCGCTTACACATTATGCCTTTCCTTAGGGCAAAAAAAAGACGCTGAGGCACATCCGCTTCGTAATTATTTTTTAAGGCGGGGGTTCCGTATCATTCCCCTTTATTATATTGCTATATTTGTAATACTGATTGCAAATATCAATCATCCATCTGCATCCTCCCTGGCAGCTAACTTTTTATTTATACACGGGTTTAGCCCTTACTGGATTAATTCAACTGTACCGGGCGGATGGTCAGTTGGCATTGAAGTAATATTCTATTTAATATTTCCGCTTATTTTTTTCCGCATACGATCTGTTCACCAAGTTGTAAACATTACCCTAACTTGTATGCTTATCGCGAAGCTATTAACCAGTTTAATGTCCAGATACCTACACATCAGTGATATGGTATCAATGGGCGTTTTATTTATGAAAGTATTTGCTCACAGCTTCCTGTATTTTTGATAGGGATTTGTTTATACTATATTACAGAACAAACTAAGGACTATCAGGCAGCAACAAGGTTTTATGCTACCTACGTCTTTCTCGCCGGCTTAATAATTTTACATTTGCTCGGAGGAAACATTTTCAAACTACATTATCTGTTCGCCTTGGCTTTTGCCTTTTTATCTTTTGGACTGGCTCATTACCCTGCCGCAATTTTGGTAAATAATTTCACTGCATTTATAGGAAAATTAAGCTACAGTATTTATTTGGTTCATTTAATTGTGCTCAATATTCTGTTTAAATACAATTTTATGCATTATAACATTAATGCTTCTGCTGGTGTATTCATTAGGTTTGTTTCTGTTTTTTGCATAAGCACCTGTATATCTA
The DNA here is from genome assembly GCF_965200995.1 of Mucilaginibacter sp. Taxonomy (GTDB): domain Bacteria; phylum Bacteroidota; class Bacteroidia; order Sphingobacteriales; family Sphingobacteriaceae; genus Mucilaginibacter. Next base: position 1,177,334 of record NZ_OZ241743.1, read on the forward strand.
TCCTGACGTATAATTTCGTCGAAATACCTTTTCAAAGGTTGGGAAAACGCATCATCAATAAAACGGAGTTAAAAAGCAGAAAAATAGCAGAACCAATATTAGCAGCATAAATAACCATTCAATTACAGCCCAATAAAGCTCTAATTACCATTTCTCAACTTACATATATAGCATTAATAAATGCTGTCATTCGCTCAACTTAAAAAGAATTTAAAGAAAGACATCACCGGCTTAACACCGGTTAAAATAGCGCTGCTGGCAGACAGTGCGTCGCAGTTTATTAATATAGCAATAAAGGGGTACGGAGTAGAACTGGGTTTAAACCTGGAGATGTACGAAGCCGGTTATAACCAGATTGAGCAGCAGGTTTACAACCCAGCATCTGAACTGTATACATTTGAGCCTGCCTGCGTAGTTATCATTCAATCAACCGAACATTTACTGCACAGCTTTTATAATCAGGATAACCGCGTTGACTTTGCCGATTGCGTTATTGCCAAAACCGGCGACCTGTATATTAAGTTAGCGCAGCACTTAAAGGCCCAGATCATCATTAATACCTATGTTGAAATTAACGACCAGATCTTTGGCAGCTATGCGGCTAAAACCCAAACCTCTTTTTTATACCAGCTCCGCAAAATAAATCTTGGCCTTATGGATCTTGCGGGGACTAATACCGGTTTGCACATTGCCGAGCTGACATCAATATCGGCGGTTAAAGGTTACGAAAACACCTTTGATACCAAAATGTATATCAATGCGGATATGGTGTTTGGGCTTGATTTTTTGCCTTGTATAGGTCAAAATATCTGCCAGATCATCGCGTCAAGCCTCGGCAAATCAAAAAAATGCCTCATTCTTGATCTTGATAACACGCTTTGGGGTGGAACTATCGGCGATGACGGACCGGAAAATATCCTGATAGGAAGCCCTGGCATAGGCAAGGCCTTTACCCAGCTGCAGCTGTGGTGCCGCGAACTTAAAAACAGGGGTATCCTATTGGCAATATGCAGCAAAAATACGCTTGAAATTGCACAGGAACCGTTTATATCCCATCCGGACATGGTACTCAAACTTGAGGACATCAGTATTTTTGTTGCCAATTGGGAAAATAAGGCCGACAACATCAGGCACATACAGCAGGCACTCAATATTGGAATGGATAGCATGGTGTTTTTGGATGATAATCCTTTTGAGCGGGAGATGGTGAAAAGCGCCATTCCCGAACTCACTGTACCTTCCCTGCCTGAGGATCCTGCGGATTTTATGCTGTATCTGCGGAGTTTGAATTTGTTTGAAACGGTAACTTTTACAGAAGACGATAAAGCCCGGACCGGGCAGTACCGCCAGCAAGCCCAGCGTACCCGCCAGCAAAACAGCTTTGCAGATGAAGCCGATTACCTGGTCAGCCTCCAGATGCGCTCGCAGGTAAGCCGTATTAATAAATTCACTTCACCAAGGGTAGCCCAGTTAACCTTACGCTCAAACCAGTTTAACCTGCGTACTGTACGCTATACCGAAGCCGACATAGCCGGCATCAGTAGTTCCAACGATTATTACACCTTCACCTTTACCCTTGAAGATAAATTTGGAGATAATGGTCTTACAGCAATAGTCATTCTTAAAAAAATGGATAAGCGTAGCCTCTTTGTCGATACCTGGATCATGAGCTGCCGTATATTAAAGCGCAGTATGGAAGCTTTTACCCTTAATTGTATCGTACAAACCGCCCGAACACACGGCTTCGACAAGATAATTGGCGAGTATTTGCCTACTCAAAAGAATGGCATTGTAAAAGACCATTATCAAAGTCTTGGCTTTACTCAGAATGGCGACGTTTGGGAACTTCATACCAACAACTACATTAATAAACAAACCTTTATTACCAGCAAATTATAATGGATACAGAACAGGTACTTAAACAGGTTAACGATATTTTTAAAGATGTGCTTGAAAATGATGATATCCGCCTTACAACCGCCACTACGGTTGCAGATGTGGAAGAATGGGACTCATTAAACCATATCCAGCTGATAGTAGCCATCGAAAAGCATTTTAACATCCGCTTTACCAGTGCCGAAATTTACGCCTGGAAGAACATTGGCGATATGTGTGCTGTAATTGTACAAAAGCTGCAAAAGTAACCTATAGCCGCTCCCGCCAGGCCAATGCTTTTTAATTCACTCCTGTTCCTGCTCTTTTTCCTGATAGTAACCCCTGTTTATTACCTCTTACCGCATAGGGCACGCTGGGTATGGCTGTTGGCAGCAAGCTGTTACTTTTACATGTACTTTAAGCCGGTTTATATCCTCATCATTTTCTTTACCATTATTGTTGATTATTGTGCGGGGATACTCATCGAAAAATCGGAAGGGCGCAAGCGCAAGCTCTACCTTATTTTAAGTTTGGCCGCAAACATCGGCGTGCTGGCTTTTTATAAATATTTTAATTTTCTGGCTCAAAACATCAACTTCATCGGCTCATCTTTCAGGGCGCCCGAAATTCCGCTGCTCAACTTTATTTTGCCTATTGGCTTGTCGTTCCACACGTTCCAGGCCATGAGTTATACCATTGAGGTGTACCGCGGCAATCAAATAGCCGAGCGGCACCTGGGCATATACTCCTTGTATGTAATGTTTTACCCGCAAATGGTGGCCGGCCCTATTGAGCGCCCGCAGCATGTTTTGCCGCAACTGCACCGGGTTAATAAATACAATAACAAAAACCTGCTTACGGGCATTTTTCTGATGCTGGTAGGGCTGTTTAAAAAGGTAGTAATAGCCGACAGGCTTGGATTGTATGTTGATCCCTTATTTGCCAACCTGCATGCCCACTCGGCGCTTGATATGATGGTTGGAATCTTCTTCTTCGCCTTTCAGATCTATTGTGATTTCAGCGGATACTCAGATATAGCTGTAGGCGCTGCGCTTACGCTGGGTATTGAACTGATGCGGAATTTTAACTATCCTTTTACCAGTACATCTGTAACCGAATACTGGCGGCGCTGGCATATTTCGCTCTCCACCTGGCTTAGCGATTATGTATTTACTCCCATCCTCATTAATAAACGCAACTGGGGCAAAGGCGCGGTTTACTTTGCCTTACTGGTTACATTTCTCATCAGCGGCTTATGGCATGGCGCAGGATGGCCCTTCATTATCTGGGGATTGCTGCACGCTGTAGCCATGTGTTATGAAGTTTATACGAAAAAGCGCCGCAGCAGGCTGGCAAAAAAGGCTCCGCCCCTGTTATACCAGAATCTCAGTGTGGTTTTCACCTTTATGTATCTGCTTTTTGCCTGGATCTTTTTCAGGGCGCATACCGTTCAGGACGCTTTCTTTATGCTCGGCCATATTGTAACGTTCAATAACATGACCTATACAGCTGCGGGGCTAATGAATGTAAAAGAGATATTTTATTGCCTCCTGATTATCGCTTTATTAATGGCCGGCGAGAAGAGCGTGTATAAGATTTCAAATCTGGGCATCCCTCAAAAAATATACGCTTCAATTGTCCTGATTATATTATGTTATTTTCTGGGTGTTTTTAATGAGGCTCAATTTATATATTTCCAGTTTTAATGCGTAGGATAACTGGCATATTAATTACGATTGCCAGCCTGGCGGTTTTATTAACGGCCATGAACCAGGGTTTGGTAAACCGGATTAAACAAGACCGGTACTTCGATCACCTTACCCCCGGCAGCGCAAAGCCGAACTCGCTTTACCGCAAGGTTTTTATACGTACCAGCAGGTGGGAGTACGGCGACCTGTATGGAATTAGTTTTTTACCGGAATACAGGATTAAATTACAGCCGTTTAAAAATTATAATAACCGCAGCAATAAAAAACCGACCGGTAAAATACTGTATATTATTGGTGATAGTTTCACTGCTGATAAACTGTTCGATAATGCGTTCAGCGGCTTTGACCGGGTAATTTTTCTGGACAGAAGATTTCCTTTCGGCCCGGTTAGGCCTGACACTACAAAGCAAAACTACCTCATTATGGAGTTTGCTGAACTGAACATTGCGGGCTACCGCTCAAAAAAATCGTTCGAGATCGTAACTAATACCGCTATTACTGCAGCCTATAAGCCTGTTTCCATAGTTGAGCACCTGGGCAACATCATTTTTAATAAGGATCTCAATAAGAATATCGAGCTGTTGCTTTTTGATGATAAGATATTTACTTGTGCCAAAGAAGTAAAAGCATCATTCAATTATTACGTTTTAGGCAGGCTGCCTGAAGAGGTTGCGGTGAGTACCGATAAAAAACGCCTGCTGCTAAATAACACGGTGGATACAGCCGCTGCCCAATCAGTGTTCAGGCCGCTATCTGAGGCCGAAATTGATTCGGTAAGCGCAAACCTGAAGGCCGATGAGCAGCGATACCTTTCGTTGGGCTTTAAAAAGGTGTACCTTTCACTTATCCCTAATGCAGCCTCAATTTATGATGAGCACCGGTTTATCTATAACCATTTGCTGCCCCGCATTGAGCGTAGAACAAGCGTTCCCCTCATACCTGTTTACCACATTTTTAAGCTGGATAAAAGAAACCTGTATTCCCGCAGCGATGCGCACTGGAATGATACAGGCTACAAAATTTGGATAACGCAGGTTAATCATATTTTAGCAGGTACTGATTGACACCGTTCTTCTCTATCATTATTCCGCTGTTTAACAGCAGCAAAACCTTACAGCAAACGCTGGACAGCATCATCAGCCAAAATTTCAAGGATGTTGAACTGGTTTTCATTGATGGCGGCTCAACCGATGATACCCGGCTTATGGTGAGTAACTTTAAAAGAGACGCAGATACGGCCATTCAATTTATATCAGAGCCAGACAAAGGCATTTACGATGCCATGAACAAAGGCATGGATATGGCCACCGGCCAATGGTTTTATTTTATGGGCGGAGACGATACCTTTGCAGCACCTGATGTATTAACCATTGTGTATAACACCATACAAAGCGAAAACGCCCACCTGGTTTACGGCAATGTGACCGGCCTTCCATCAGGCACCACTTATACCGACGATACCCTGAATAAAGTATTATCGCGCGGCATACATCACCAGGGAATATTTTATAAACGCCAGGTATTTGATTATACCGGAAAATACGATCTTACTTTCAAAGTAGCGGCCGATTACCATTTAACCCTGAAGGTGTTTTGTAATCCGGCTTTCAAAACTCAATATATTAATTTGGAAATAGTACATTTCGGCGAAGCAGGCTTAAGTTCAGTCCTGTATGATTATCGTTTTTACAGTTATCATTACCGGTTTTTAGCGCAAAGCAAAGCAGTAAACAAACTTGAAGATAAAGGATTGTGCCTGAACCAATCTGTTTACTGCTGCCTCTGCCTGGCTAAAGAGGGGCAAAGCATGAGTTTTGCCTGGAGCAATATATTCTATTATCTAACCCATGCCAATCCGCTTAATATTCTCCAAAAATTTAAAATGCTGCTGCGGATGCTGTTCTGGAGTGTGCGTACATCAGGATGAACATCACGCTCATCACACCTTACTTTCCTGATGAACACACCATTGACAGCGGGATAGCCAGCCATTACCAATTGCTGGCCCAAAGCCTGGCAGCCAGAGGCAATAACATTGTGGTAATGCATGTTAGGGGGCAATATGAAAACGAGCACGATGCGTTCAGCAAACATAGCCCTGCCCCAAATATCACTGTATTAACTTTTAAAGTTAGAGTTCCGGCATTGGTACACCGGCTTTTTAAACGCAGGTGGGCGGTTATTGATCTGGCCTTAAAGCTAAGGTGTATGCTGGTTACAGCCGGCACCCTAAACAAAATACTAAAGCAGTACAACATTGATGTTGTTGAAACCAGCAGCTACTTTTCGCTATGTTATTTTGCACTACGTAAAAGAGTTAAAGCTCCGGTAACAGTAAGGGTAAGCACCACTTTGTCACAAATGATGACAGCGCATTACCCTTTTAAATCAAGGGGAATGAATTTAATAGCAGCCCTGGAAATCGCATTGATAAAGAAGAGCCGGCACCTGATTACACATGCCCGCAGCCATGCGCAGGAACTTGAACGACTATATGCTATTGATTCCGCCCATTTTACAATCATTCCACACGGTGTAAACCTGCCCGGTCTGCAGGAAGAAAGTTACAACAATGGGGCAGCTATCAAAATTTTATATACCGGCAGGTTAGAGTACCGCAAAGGAACCGATGTTCTCATGGCGGCCATTCCCCTGGTGTTACAGGAATGTCCGGATGTTTTGTTTGAATTGATTGGCAATGACCCTGGTAACGAATATCAAACCGGATTTGAGCAGGGCAACCAGAACGCTCTATTAAAGAAGGTATTTTTTAAGGGAAAAATAGCGAATGATGCTTTAGCCGAAGCCTATCAGAATTGCGATATCTTTGTAGCGCCGTCAAGGTACGAATCGTTTGGTATTATTTTTATTGAAGCGATGAGTTATGGCAAACCGGTAATAGGCTGCCCTGTAGGCGGTGTGCCTGATATTATTACAGAGAACTATAATGGACTGTTTGCAGATACCGGTAATGCACAAAGCCTGGCCGATAAAATATTGTTACTGGCAACCAACAAGCATTTGCGGAAAGAGATGGGATTAAACGCCCGTAAAACCGTCGAAGATAAATTTACAGCCGAGCAGTTGGCAGCCAACTCATTAAATTACTACCAAACACTGCTTAAATAGAAGCTTATTCATGGAGCTTTCGGTTATTATCCCTACTTATAATCCTGACCAGGAGCGACTGGCAAAAACATTCGCAGGACTAAAAGATCAGTTGTTGGACAGGGCTAACTGGGAACTTATTATTGTCGATAATAACTCATCAAATAATTTCCATCAGTACAGTAACCTCAGTTGGCATCCGGCTGCCAGAATAGTAACTGAAGCCAGGCAAGGGTTAACGTATGCCCGGCTCAGGGGATTTAATAAATCTACAGGTGATATTGTTGTAATGGTTGATGACGACAATATCCTGAGCAGGGATTATCTTCAGCATATAATTTCTATATTTCATCAAAACCCTCAAATAGCCGCTATCGGTGGTAAGTCGCTGCCTTTATTTGAAACCGCACCTCCCTCCTGGCTTCATGAGTTTTACGGTAACCTGGCCCTTCGAGATCTGGGCAATAATAGTATCGTTGCAGGCTGGAATAACCAATATCCCGATGCTGCCCCTGTTGGTGCCGGTATGGGCATCAGGCGTAAAGCGTTAGCATCATATATGGATAAAGTAGCATCAGGCAAAAGCAACATCAGCGACCGCACAGCTAATGCCCTAAATTCGGGAGGAGATAATGATTTGGTGCTCGAAATTCTGAAATCGGGCTGGCAGGTTGGCTATTTTCCGCAACTGAGGCTAAAGCACATTATTCCGGCTCAACGCATGGAGGCAGCTTACCTTGCCCGTTTAAACCACAATATTAATAAATCATGGGTTCAGCTATTGCAAAGCCATGGCATTAATCCCTGGAAAGAAATACCGGCTTTGGGTGTACTGCCCAGAAAAATAAAAGCCTGGTTTACTTATAAAGCATGGCAAAGCAAACCAGCATATATTAAATGGAAGGGCGCCTGCGGCCTGTTTGATGGATTGGCCAGCCTGCCCGCAGACTAACAACATGCAAGCGCTTGTTAACTTCTTATACCGCAACCCCAAAGCCAGGCTTAACCACTTCAGGCGTTTTGGCGGGTACATCAACTACCGCAAAATAATGGCCGCCCGTAAGCTGATGAAAAAGGCATCATTTGCATTACCACCTGTTACTTCTGCAGCCAACGGGCTGCCGGTTTATTTTTTAACGGGTAAAAGTTACCTGTATCAAACCCTGTTTTGCATCCGTTCGCTGGTGCTGGCATGTAAAACAAACTTCAGGTTTATCTTGATCGACGACGGCAGCTTTGACGATGCCTTGATCACCAGCATCAAAAAACAACTGCCCGGCGCGGATATCATCAGCCATGAAATCATTGTGCAAAATATTGAAAATGTAATACCAGCCGAAAAATTCCCTTATCTGCATAAAAAAAGAGCCGTTTATCCGCATATCAAAAAGCTGACCGATATACACACCCTATCCGGCGGCGGTTGGAAACTGGTACTTGATTCGGATATGCTTTTCTGGCATGAACCCCGCGAGATATTGGAATGGCTACGCACACCGTGCCGCCCGCTGCATATGATTGATTGCGGGGAAGCCTACGGGTATTCAAAAAAACTGATGGAACAACTGGCCGGCAAAACCATTAAACCGCTAATTAACGTTGGTGCGATAGGTTTGAATAGCGATACCATAAACTGGCACCATCTGGAGCGCTGGATTGGAGAATTGGAAAAGCGTGAAGGAACTTCGTATTACTTAGAGCAGGCGCTATCGGCCATGTTGATAGGCGATACTACTACCACCGTGTTGCTTCCGGAAAAATATATTGTTAACCCCGATAAGGCAGTTACAGCCGCCCAAAGCGGGCTGTTGCATCATTATGTTGACCTATCGAAGGAGCACTATTATAAACTGGCATGGAAAAAACTGGTTTAAAAACACCGCCTCTGGTTTCCGTCTGCATCCCGGCTTATAATTGCGAAAAGTATATTGGCGAGTGTTTAAAATCAATCATTGGACAAACTTATCAAAACCTCGAAATTATTGTTGTTGACGATGGCTCAACAGATGGTACAGCTGAGGTTATTCAGCTATTTTATGATAAGCGGTTAAAATTCATAAAGCAAAATAAAAGTGGCGCTGCAACTGCAAGAAATAAAGCCTTATCAGTTGCAAACGGAACCTATATTCAATTTATGGATGCCGATGACCTGCTGAGTTCAGATAAAATTGAAAAACAGGTTATCGCATTAACAGGATGCAGCAAAGCAGTAGCCGTGTGCAGTACGGTTCATTTTTTTGATAATTATTCGCCCTACGAAAGCAGGCCGTCTGCCTATGAAGATCAGTTTTTGTACACTACAAACAATCCAATTGATTTCATGGTCAGACTTTGGGGGGGATACGACTTCAATGGGTCTATGGTTCAACCTAATGCTTGGCTTACACCAAAGTCATTAATAGATATTGCGGGCGGATGGAATGAGCAGCTTACTTTAGATGATGACGGTGAATTTTTTACCAGAGTTGTATTAAACTGCGAACAGGTAATATACAGTGAAGGATTAAATTATTACCGGAAGTATAAAGATTTGCGTAATAATCTATCCTCTTTTTCAGAAGATGAAGGTTTGCGAAGCTTTTTAAAATCAACTTTATTAAAGAAGAAAAATTTATTTGACAAACGCAGGGATGCGGAAGCGTCAAGAGCTGTTTACCGGCAACTTATAACGATTGCGGTACGGACATATCTTGTAAATCCTACAGTGTATCACTGTGTAAGATCTGAATTAAAGCAACTTCCTGATTTTAAATTCAAAGAAAATATGGGGGGTGCAGCAATAAATTATGTAGCGCATCTTGCGGGATGGAAATTCGCGAAAAGAATACAATTATTATTAAAACGCTTCTCCCCTCGCTGATAAACCTTTATTTAGCTGTAAATGAAAATCACTAAAAATATCTCATCAGGCAGGTACACGTGGGCTCATGATATGATTAAGTCATTATTAGAGAAACGATCAGAAGCGGTACTTTTAACAGATATAGGTGCCAGAGATGGTATTTTGAAAGAGTACTGCACTGATCTGTCAATTGCCTATCGGGCATTTGATCTTGAACCAATGACTACATTTTGCCGGGAGTGGAATATAGAAAATCCCTTCCCTTATTCTGATTCGAAAGCTGATATAATTACTATGCTCGAAGTGATTGAGCACTTAAATAATCCCTGGCTTGGAATAAAGAATATTACAGATCACCTGAAAGAAGATGGCTACCTCCTGCTTACTATGCCTAATCCTTCCTGGAGTGGTGCACGGTTAAATTTGTTGTACAAAGGCGTGTTAAGCTGTTTTTCACAAGAAGATCTTACTCTTAATCACCATGTTTTTACGCCATGGCCACATATCATAGACAAATTATTGCAAGATAATGGGTTCAGAATCATTGAAGCCATAACGTTAGATGGACGTACTCATCTTTTTGCTAAACCCTGGTCGCCAGTAAGATTTCCAGTTCAGCTGGGGTTTAGAACATTAAAAAAGATGATTGAAGCAGCAGATCCGGCATCACGAGGGATGAGTTACGCCATCATTGCACAGAAAAAAATTTGATTCCGCTAAATATTTTTTTTCAGGAGCCAGATCCTGACCGATGGATTAAATTTGACAGGTATCCAAGACGATTAATCAGACGTATCATTCGTGGCCGGCACCAACCAGGTGGGGTGATGATGGTAGCTCTGAATTTAATGAAAGGATTAGACAAACTCAACATTCCTTATCGTTTTAATAACTTTAAATACATTAATAAACATCCCGATGAACTGGCATGTATTATAGGCAAACCACAGCTACTATTTGAAAGAGAATGGAAAAACCCCATACTCTTCGGCGCAGGCATCTTTTCTCACCCTGTTGACTGCCCTGATATTTTTTACAAATATCCCAACCTTAAAAAAATACTGGTTCCAGGAGAGTGGATGAAGCAAATGTTCAAGCCATTTTACGGCTCAAACGTTATCTCTTGGCCGGTTGGCATCGATACACAGAAATGGCATCCGGATATTAAATTGGCTAATAAACAATTTGATTTTTTAATATATGACAAGATACGGTGGGAGCATAATCATTACAACAATACATTGATTCTGCCCATAAAAGATCATTTATTATCAGCAGGCAAAACATTTTCAATTATAAAATATGGCAGCTACACTCATGCTGAACTAATGCAAAAGATTGCAGTTTCAAAAGCCGTTATATTTCTGTGTGAACATGAAACGCAGGGGTTAGCCTATCAGCAGATTTTATCAACCGATACCCCTATTTTAGCTTGGGAGCGCGGCGGCATGTGGCAAGACCCATCCTATTATCCTCACAAAGTGCAATTTGAACCGGTAAGCTCCGTACCTTATTGGGATGAGCAATGCGGGCTAAAGTTCAAAGATGCCAAAGATTTCAGATCAGTTTTGAACAAATTTTGCGATAAGCAAAAAAAAAACGGATTTGCTCCGCGTAACTATATCCTTAAAAATCTTTCGCTTGAGGTATGTGCGCAAAAATACGTGGAAATCGTACAAAGTATTATCGCGGGTAAATTATAATGCAATTAAGAAACATTAACATATTACGTGGCATTGCCGCATTCGCGGTAATGTGGTTTCATCTTACCAACAACTCGGCATTAAGTAAAAGCGTAGCAAACACCGGGAAATATGGGTATTTGGGCGTTGAAATTTTTTTTGTGATAAGCGGATATATATTACCTTACAGTATGGCTAAAAGGAACTATCGCCTGGCCAACTTTGGCACGTTCAACTTAAAACGGACATTAAGAATTTATCCGCCGTATCTTATCACCATATTATTAGGAATTGGATTAATGTTAGTTACTAATATCCCAATTCCGAAGAAACATATTCTGCTAAGCGAATTTGTTTATATGAATAGCATTTGGGGTTATGTATGGACAGCCCCGGTATTTTGGACATTGGCTATAGAAATACAATTTTACATCTTTGTGAGTTTCGCCTATCCACTAATTTCATCTAGGTCAAATGTAGTATTTATATCTTCGCTGTTACCCTTTTTAGCTTTAGCGTTTGTATTGCCGGGAGCATTTCTTCCAAGTTGGCTGGGTATGTTTAGTTTAGGTATTATACTATTCAGAAAAACAGAACTAAGATTACAAAATACTCTGTTTTGGATATTGATAATAATTATTAGTGCATTTATAATGTATATAAATGGAGTTTATCCATCAATAACATGCTTGCTAACAGTACTTTTTATCGCGTTTGTTCCGGTCAAAGAGAATAATATGATAACCCGTGCAGGCCTTTGGCTCGGCTCTATAAGTTATTCATTGTATCTGATTCACTGGGATTGGGGCAGGGTTATGATAGCTGTTTTCAGGCATATCCCGTTTATTGGCAGCTTTGAATGGCTAAGGCTTTTGTTTGGCCTCAGTGCTTCACTATTATTTGCTTGGTTGTTTTATAAAATTATAGAAAGTCCATCAATCAAACTAAGCCACAAGCTCAGGTACAATCATAATCATACGGAGTAAAATTTGATGGCCAAAAAAATATTAATCGTTTCTCAATCGCACCTCTGCTGCAATCCCCGGGTGCTGAAGGAAGCAAAAGCGCTGGCCGATGCCGGTTATAGCGTAACTATCTTTACAGCAATTTATTGTAATAATTTATACCAGGAAGATCTTTCCTTACTTGCAGGTACAGGTGTTGGCTATGAAATTTACAGCGATCTGCAAAAGCGCAACCTTGCCACATTTAAAGCCAGGCTATTTAGAAAGCTTTGGCTATTTGCACAAACCCTTGGTATTGAAAGCAGATACAGTTTAGGTTATAATCCATCCCGCTTAAAAAAAAAAATACTATCGCGGCAGGCTAATCTTTATATCATGCATCAGGAATTGGCAACCGTGGTGGGCAGCCTGATAGTAAATGACTGTAAAGTAGTCTTTGATATTGAAGACTGGTACTCGGAAGACCTTTTACCCCAAGCCCGAAGAAACAGGCCGGTAAGACTTTTAAAACGGGCCGAAAAAATAGCTGTAGAAAAAGGAGCTGCCTGCTATACTACCTCACATGCTATGGCAAAGGGGCTTAAGGCTTTTTATAAAACAGTAAACGAGCCGGCTGTTATTTACAACTCATTTAACGCAAACAGCAATACAGGCAAATCGGAACAGCATGACTTTTTACATGTATATTGGCTTTCACAAACTATTGGCGAGGGTCGTGGATTGGAGTTTTTTATAAGTTGCATGGCCCAGAGTACAACTAAATGTAAAATCAGCCTCAGAGGTAATATTTCGGAAGCTTACAAAAAAAGCCTGAATGCACAATTAACAGCCAAAGACAGCATCGAATTTTTACCAATGCTCGCCAATGGCGAAATTCAGACCGATATGACACGATATGATATTGGCCTGGCCCTGGAGCCGGATGATCCGCCCAATAAAGACCTCACCATCTCTAACAAACTTTTTTATTATATGGCAGCCGGACTGCCGGTTATCGCTTCCTGTACCCAGGGACAGGCCGAAATAGCACAGCAATGCCCCGGGCTAATTTTCATGTATGAGCAAAACCAGGCTGCTGAATTAATAAAAATATTAGATAAAATAGGTACCATATCACAAACCGGCAACCTAAACCTATTAAAAACCCAGGTGCTTAATTTTTACCGATCAAATTTTGCATGGCCTATTGAGGCAGCTAAATTAGTTACCCTTATCAATCGTATTTTTGAAACAGCTGGTTAGCTTGCAGATCAATCTTGCACCCGGCGATTACCGGCATGCGCGGCACCTGCTTCAGCACCAGTTAAACGCATTACAAGCGCAGGTTGATGAAATCATTTTAACGGTAGACACTCAGCCCGGCAGGGGGCGCTTTGCCGAGGGATGGGCTGCTCATAAAGACATGCTCAATCAGTTCTTAAAAACAGAGATTGAACCGCAGTACCGGGTTAAAATCGTTCCTGTGAATTACGATGCCAAAGTGAGGCAAAAAGTGGCCCGGTATTTTTTGGGCGATGATGATATACCGGTTAAAGACTTTAGAGGAGGGCCGTTTTACGCCTACTTTTTTGGCTTATACACCGCTGCCAACAACCTTGTTTTTCATTTAGATTCGGATATACTTTTAGGGGGGAGAAGCCAAAAATGGTTATCAGAAGCGCTGCAGTACTTTAATACAGATGCCGCCTGCTTTCTTATGGCCCCCCTACCCGGACCGCCACGCCATGATGATACTTTGCAGGCGCAGCAAGTTATTCATCAAATAGCGCCTTTTGCCTGGCAACTCGGAGGTATGAGCACCAGGATATTTTTAATCGATAAATCTAAGTTTTGCGACAATAAAATTATCATCACCAAACCCTCTTTGCGAAACCAGCTAAAAGCTTTGGTTGAAGGCCATGATACTGCTGATCTGCCAGAACATTTAATAGCTGCCTTTATTAAAAGGCATCATCTAAAACGTATAGACTTTTTAGGATCAGGCAAAGGTATGTGGTCATTACATCCTCCATACCGAACAACGGTTTTTTATGAGCAGTTGCCTGAGATCATCAAGCGGGTTGAAAACAATGATCTTCCCCAAAAGCAACAAGGCTTTTATGACCTTATTGATGAGGTTTGCGATTGGACGGAGGCCCGCGAAAAAATGAAAGCTAACCGCTGGTGGAAAAAGCATTAAAAAAACTGCTCATCATCTCCCCATACTTCCCGCCGGTAAATGCTGCCGATATGCAGCGGGTACGGATGAGCCTGCCTTATTTTGCAGATCTGGGTTGGCATGCTGAGGTGGTAACTGTGGATCCTAACTATTCAGACCTAGCGCAGGATGACTTATTATTAAAAAGCGTTCCGGCTTTAATAACGGTACACCGCGTTAAGGCCTTTAGCAAGACCCTTACCTCGAAAGCAGGATTAGGCAGTATAGCTTTACGGTCATTGTGGTTTTATAAACAAAAGGTAAACCGCATTTTAAAAAACGAAAAGTTCGACCTTATTTACTTCTCAACTACCCAATTTCCGATTTGCATTTTGGGCGCCTACTGGAAAAAGCGTTTCGGCATTCCTTATGTTATAGATATGCAGGATCCCTGGCATTCTGATTATTATATGACCAAACCCAAAAACCAGCAACCGCCAAAATACTGGTTTGCCTACCGGCTAAATAAATACCTCGAACCCATCGCCATAAAAAATGCCGATGGGTTAACCAGCGTATCTGCCGGTTATATTAACCAGCTTAAATCCCGTTATCCTGTAATTAAAGATCTGCCGGCAGCTGTGATTACTTTCGGCGCCTTCGCTCCCGACCTGCAGGTAGCATGGCATAACCGGCAGCGTTTTCCGTCACTTTTAGCTGATGAATTTTTTAATATAGTATACATCGGCCGTGGAGGAAGAGATCTGCACCAAGCCATCAGTCCGGTTTTTGAAACATTTAAAAGCTTACTGGAACGTAACTTCGAAAAGTTTTCAAAAGTAAGGTTTCATTTTATCGGCACCAGTTATGCCCCGGCAGGGCAGGGCACAGCTACCATTTTACCGCTGGCGCAACAATTTGGTATTGAAGATTATATCATCGAAATTACCAATCGCATCGGTTATTATCATGCCCTGCTTACATTGCAGCAGGCCAGTGCGCTCTTTATCCCCGGTTCTGACGATCCGCAATACACAGCATCCAAAATATTCCCGTACCTGCTTACCGGGAAACCCATACTGGCGATTTTTAACAGGGCAAGTTCGGCAATAATCATTATGGAAGAACATGGCGTGCAAAATGTTTATAATTATGATGAGGTAAGCCCGGCGCATCTGTTGCTCTTTTTTAATCAGCTTGTTAATAACGCATTTGATACTGTTAAATACCGTGCCGATGCCGTTAAAAAATATTCTGCAATGGAGATGACCCGTGCGCAATGTCGTTTATTTAATAAAGTAGTTGAGGCAGGCCATTAAACATATCCTCGGTTTTATGTTAACCCATCCTTTGGCAAAACGGCACTGGAAACTTTTGGCAATTACAACACCGTTTATTGCCGTGATATGGATTTTATCAACAACCGCCTGCCACATGCTGCCGGATTTTAAATAATGGGCGAACCTATCTGATGCAAAAATTAGCCGTTATTATAACTCATCCTATTCAATATTATACCCCGGTGTTTAAATTGCTTCATGAACGGCAAACCATCAACATTCGTGTATTTTATACTTGGGGCGAGGGCGTGCAGCAAAAATTCGATCCCGGTTTCGGCAAAAACATCAGCTGGGACATCCCGCTGATGGAAGGGTACCCCTATGAGTGGGTGCAGAACATTGCTAATAATCCGGGGTCGCATCATTCGGGAGGGATTAATAATCCTGCGCTTATTGATCAGGTAAATACCTGGCATCCGGATGCGATACTGGTATACGGCTGGTTTTATAAGAGCCATTTTAAGGCCCTGCGTTACTTTAAAAATAAGATACCCATTATTTTTCGCGGCGATTCTACCCTGCTTGATGATACGGGTGGGGTTAAAGCGATGCTTAGATACCTTTTTTTAAGGTGGGTTTATACCCATGTTGATTATGCCTTATATACCGGCACCAACAATAAGGCATATTTCAAGAAGCTTGGATTAAAAGAACCTCAGCTTACCTTCGCACCGCACGCCATTGATAACGACAGGTTTGAGGCAGCCAGGGCAAGCGAAGCCGATGCCTTAAGAAGGCAATTAAGTATTGGCGCAGATGAAAAGCTGGTGCTCTTTGCAGGCAAACTTGAAGACAAAAAAGCACCGGCTTTACTGCTCCGCGCTTTTATCGATATCAGTATTCCTAACACTCACCTCCTTTTTACAGGCAACGGTTTTTTAGAGCTCGAACTAAAAAATCAGGCTGCATTGTATAAAAACATTCATTTTATAGAATTTCAAAACCAGGGAAATATGCCTGTAATATACCAGGCCTGCAATTTATTCTGCCTTCCATCAAAGGGGCCCGGCGAAACATGGGGACTGGCAGTAAACGAGGCTATGGCCTGTAGCAAGGCCATTTTGCTATCGGATAAAGTTGGTGCCGGTACCGACCTGGTTAAAGAAGACAAAAACGGTTTGGTTTTTAAGGCAGGTAGCCTTACCGATTTAAAAAGCAAATTAAAACTGTTGCTTGAAACCGATAAAAACACTTTATTTAACATGGGTTGCCAGTCTAAACGTATTATTACAGACTGGAGCTTTTCTAAACAGGTGCAGGCAATTGAACAATTAGTGGATAGATGCAAAAAAACAGCAGCGCGATAGAACGCTATATTGTATTATTTGTACCGTGGTTGCTGGCATTACTATGCAAGGGCGACAGTGTTCTGTCTTACTTTATCGCCTGGATTGGCTCCTTCTTTATTTTTTTTATTACCCTGACCGGTTGGGTGCGCCCGATTCCGAAAGACCGCCCGATAGCCGACCAGTTGATGCGCCCGCTATTTATTATGCAGATTATATTTGCGGGATACATGTGCTGTACATCAGTATTTTATTTCATGAGCACCCTGGGCTATGAAAATTTCAGGCAGGTTGCCTTCCACACGCTGAATGATAAAGACACCCTTAACCTTGTTGCCCAATGCCAGCGTTACTACTGTTTGGGGCACGCATCGTTTGTTGCAGGTGTGTTGATATTCATGAATTATCCTGTCCAGAAAAAATATCACATCGAAAGCCATAAACTGGCAAATCTGTTGTTATGGGCAGCTTTGGTCAGTTTTCCTGTATCACTGATATTTTTAAAAATACCAGGCCTGTCACAGTTTTATTATCAGTTCAGCTCTTTAAGCTTTATTGCAGGCACACTTGCACTTGCTTTTGCCATTCCAATAAAAGATGTTGGAAAGATACTTATCTGCCTGTGCCTTTATGCCTTCAACTTCTATCAGGCATTAACCTCGGGTTTTAAAGAGCCTATCATCATCAGCGTACTGGTACTGGGTATATTCCTTTATCCAACCTATAAAAAACTGGTTGCTATAACGTTTGTACCCATTATGCTGTTATTATTTACGGTTTTGCCAACTTATAACCACATTTTCAGGTCGAACGCATGGAGTGGTGATACCAACAGCGATAAAGCCTCACAGGTGGCGTTAAACGCGGCCCTTAACGGAGATGACGGTGAATTGGAAGATACCAACTGGGACTTTTTGGTATATCGCCTGAGCGAAATAGATATGTTCACCAGGTTTGTACAATCTACTCCTAAAACGGTTGATTATTATGGGTTCGACCTGATCAAACAGTCGTTCATCGCACTGGTGCCCCGTGTTTTCTGGGCTTCAAAACCTAACACCGAAGAGCTGATTATGCAGCGGGTTTATGATGCCGGGGTAATTAACCGTAATTCTGTTGTTTCAGCTAAGCCTGCCTATATTGTTGACGCCTATCTTTCGGCCGGCGAGTTCGGCATTTTCTTTTATCTGTTTGTGTATGGAGCCGCAGCGCAACTGATTTGCCTTAAGGCCGAAAAACTCTTTGGTGGATATATTCTTGGCACGGCGCTTATATTTTCGGGTTTATTTCAGATCATGTGGCGCGGTATCAGCTTTGAGTTTATGTTTAATACTGTTCTCTGGAGCTATGTAAGCATGCTGGTGATTCATAAACTACTGTTAAGCGCCCATATCTTAAAGGAAGATTGACAATGGCCATCTTATTAAAGCCATCATTATTCACCCGGCTAACCCACTATAACCATACGCCAGGCTGTCTGGCGCTCCCTTCCAAATAGTTGGAACAATTACAACCATTAAGAAACTGTTTAGATATATTGCAAAGTGTCCTCACGTTGTCATTGCTGTGAGGAAGCCCTACCCGACCCTCCCCGGTAGGGAGGGCTACAAAATAAGCAAATCGAAAGTCTCCCCTGCCGGGGGAGATTTAGAGGGGGCCTATGCTTCGTTCCTCGCAATGACGCACTTTTTTACTCGTTTTTTAAACAGCTTTTAAGATACAGCAAAGGATCGCTTAAGAGCTACCATTGTTGAGATCAACAGCAGCAGGATACCCTTTTCCCTGCAAAGCAGAGACGGTAACGACAGCTTCTTTCTCCCCCTTAATTTTGGAGGTAACCTTACCCTGCTTAGACCTGGCCATTTTACTGGCAGGCACCCCTTTTTTTGAAGGGGGTATACTATCCGTTGCAATGGCATTGCCATGTGCATCACGGTTCATTTCGTCTAAAGCGTCATTCAGGTCAGCCTTTTCCTGTGCATTCAGTTTGTCATAATTTACCCCGTATACCTGCAGAATGCTTTTGGCGTTCTGCAACGTATTAGTGCCGCGTTCATATACATCGCGGTAAATATGTAAACTGCCATCTTCAGCAACAATGGTTTCATAACGCAGGTCGATGGGAACAGGGTTTGGCAATTTTAAGGACCGGGTTTTAGTTCTGTGTTTTAGTAACAAACGAATACTGTCTGCAGATAAGGCGGAGCCGCCCAACTGCGCCAGTAACGGCGCAAAATCCTTCACCTCGGTGTTGGTTAATCCTACACAGCCATGCGAGGCAAAATTACCGATCTTTTCAAGCGGCTTGCCGCCGTGAATGAGTGATGGCGCTCCAATCGGAATCTTGATCAAGCCAAGCGGGTTCAAGTCGCTGCCTGCAGAAACCTGCCTTCCTGCCTGAAATTTGCCTTTTACCCAAGGTTCATCGGGCGGAGTCCAGGTAGGGTTAAAAATAATGGTATCGGCCCTGCGCATCCCTGCCGGCAAAGGAAATTCAGGATAACCAATGCCTACGCGGTAACTTTTCAGCAATTTACCTTCCTTAAAAAGATCCATCCGGAAAGCAGGTGCATTAACTACTATCCGCGTATCGGCAGGCACAAAGTTAGGTTTGGTAGGTGCCAGCCCTTCTACGCCCCGGCTGTAACGGTCATTAACAAGCTGCAGCAGCTGCTGCGCTTTATCTTCTCCGATAATCGACTTGATTTGTGCCTGATAACGCTGTGTGGCCACCCGTGCCGAGGCGGTATCCACCGCTCCATCCTCACTCAGTTTTGCAAGCGACCCATGCGCTGCAGCCTTAAGCTTTTCAATTTGTGAGGCTGATAAGCCCAGTTTTGATTTCAGCGAGGAAACAAAATCACGTTCATAAAACAGGGCATCCAATACCGGCAGCGTTAAGGCATTCTGGCTGGCCGCTGCCGGCTTAGCCTGCGTTGTGGTGGTATCTATCTTATCTGCCTGCTGTGTTGGCTGCTTTTGCGGCTGGTTATTGCAGGCAGAAAAAAGTGCAGCTACAATGACTGCGGTAAGTACTGATCCGGATTTAAGTAAGCGCTTCGGGCGAGCGATGATGGCACGAGCAATGTTCATGCACCCACAACATCACAACCCCTCAGATTGTTCCCGTTAGTACCTGTTTAACCATTGAGAAAAATACTAAAGCACCCACCCGTACCAGCATCACCCTCCTTATGCCATTGCCGTTTATACCATTTATGGCCGTTTATAGCATTTTATAAACTTTTATCGCCGTTAAACGCCGCTTATATCCTGCTAAAAGCACTAAATACTTAATATATCCTTCCTCTTCTTGGTCTTTAAGCGCTTGGGTACAAGTTCTGTGATCTCGTTTTTCATGGCTTCAATCATCCGGCGTTTAAGGTAGTTTCTGGCTACCACTATGCTGATCTCGCGCGCTGGCTCCGGCTCCTTAAAATGCCTGACTTTCTCCAGTTGCTTATCGGTCAGGTCGGCTAAGGCCAGTTCGGGTAATATGGTAGCGCCGTTGTTTTGGTCTACCATACGCTTTAAGGTTTCAATACTTCCGGTATTATACTCAAACTGCTGTGCACTGCGGTTATTTTTACGGCGCTGGCAAAGGTTTAGCACCTGGTTTCGCATACAGTGACCCTCATTGAGCAACCACAGCTCATCCATATCAATTTCGTCAGCAGCAATATGCTTTTTTTTAAAGAGCTTACTGGCCTTGGATACATAACCTACAAAGTTTTCATAAAATACGGGCAGTTCGATTAGTGCAGCATCCTGTAATGGGGTTGAGAGTATACCGCAATCTATCATTCCTAATTTTACCTGCTGAATAATCTGCTCGGTATTTTGCTCCCAGATCAGCAGCTTTACCTGCGGATATTTCTCCATGAAACGAGAAATGATCTTAGGCAGAATATAAGGCGATACAGTAGGGATAATACCGATCTTCAGTTCACCGGCCAGCTCTTTGTTCCGGTCGTTGATAGCCTCCTTAATTTTGTAGCTTTCAGCCAATACAATGCGTGCCTGCATCACAATTTCCTGCCCTATCTCGGTAGTAGTTACCGGCTGATGGCTGCGGTCAAAAAGCTGCACGCCTAAGTTATCTTCCAGCTTTTGTATCTGCATACTCAGCGTGGGCTGGGTAATATGACATTTCTCCGCTGCCTGTACAAAGCTTTTGTAAGTATCAACGGCTACAATATATTCAAGCTGAACAAGTGTCATATCTGTTATAGTTTTTAGCTATTCAAATGTAATGTAATATTGATTTATACTATATAATAGTAAAATTTAATTTTATCCCTTTGCCCTACTGCTTACAATTAAGCTCACAGATTAAAGGTTTTACTAAGTTAAATCCGCCTTCACTTGCTCAAGTGTGGATAAGTAAGCTACTTATCCACATTGCTCGATTTGGCTGCATTATTGATTTATGAAGGGTATCATTTACAGTGTTAAAAGCCCTGTATAATGCTAACCAATTCATATACAGAATACAACTAATACCCTATGATAACCGAATGCAATACCCGCCTTTATGATTACCAGCGGAATGACCTGAATAAGCTGTTTGATAAAATGGAACAGGTGTCTACAAATTATAAATTACTGTACCAACTGCCTACCGGTGGCGGCAAAACAGTTATCTTTTCTGAAATTGCTAACCAGTTTATACAGAAGTACCGGCAAAAGGTGATGATTCTGACGCACCGCCTGGAACTGTGCAACCAAACGTCGGCCACATTAAAAAAATGCGGAATTACCAATAAAGTGATCAATAGCACCGTAAAGCGGCTGAAGAAAACCGATCAGTATAATTGCTATGTGGCTATGGTAGAAACGCTGAACAACCGCATTGAGGCAGGCGACATCCGCACTGATGATATTGGCCTGGTAATTATTGACGAGGCGCACAACAATTCTTTTCAGAAACTGATGGACAAGTTTGAAAACGCCCGTATTATTGGGGTTACGGCTACACCTTACAGCTCGGATGCCAGCTTTCCGATGCATAATACGTATGATGAACTGGTGATTGGCGAAAGCATAAGCTCGCTGATTGAACAGGGTTATCTGGCCTGCCCAACTACCTGGCGCTATGATGTGGAATTGAATACGCTGAAAACCGGCGCACATGGCGATTTTACGGTAAGCACGTCAGACGAGCTGTATTCTTCACCTGCTATGCTGGAGCTGCTGCTGCATGCTTATGAGGAACACTCGAAAAACCAAAAGGTACTGATTTTTAACAATGGGATATTTGCGTCAAAAGCCGTGTGCCAGATGTTTAACGATGCCGGCTACCCGGCAAGGCACCTGGATAATGAAACCTCTTGTGCTGAGCGGGCTGAAATATTACAATGGCTCAAAAAAACCAAAAATGCCATCCTCACCTCGGTATCTATCTTAACCACCGGGTTTGATGAACCTTCAATACAAACCGTGATCCTTAACCGGGCTACCACCTCCTTAACGCTGTATCACCAGATGATTGGCCGTGGCTCGCGCAGGTTGCCCAAAAAGAAGCAGTTCACTATTGTTGACTTAGGCAATAATACCGACCGTTTTGGCGAATGGAATGCCGCCATAGACTGGCAGTTTGTATTTGACCACCCGGACGCTTATACTGAAAGTATACAGATCCATAGCCTGCATGACTCGCACCAGATGCCGTCGGAGATGCGCTCCAAATTTCCGAACAGCCTGGAAATCTCCTTTGATGTGCAGCAGGCCTATCATGACGCTATAGAGAGCGGGCAAAAACCAGGCAGCGTAATTAATGCCTCAATAGAACAGCACGCCACCATGTGCACCGACAACAGTAATAATATTCCCGCAGCCCTCACCCTGGCCGGAGAACTGGATTCAGAAATTACATGGCGTATCAAGCAGTATGGTAAGGCTTTGGGTAAAGCCACCAAAAACTACCTGGAATGGCTGAATGAGGATTACCGCACTAAACTTAAGGCACAAATTCAGGAAAATATGCTGCAAAGGCAAGAACAGAAGATTGCGGTTTGATAGGTAATGCAATAATCAACAAGTAAACTATTCAATTCAGCTTCTATTAACACCTGCTTACTCATTATAAATTAAGCTATGATTATTTATATAATGAGTAAGCTCATAATCATATAGTTATTCTCAAAAACTCTGCTCCAGCCCATTCTTCAACGCCTCAAAATATTTCTCCTTATTAAATGCATACAGATACGGCGCTTTATGGGCGGCGCCCGAATAAAGTTTATCTTTTTTATCTAATACCCCGTAGCTTAATATTTTGCGGTTAAAGTTGCCCCTGTCCAGCTTGCGGCCCAACAGGGTTTCGTAAATTACCTGCAGGCTTTTCAGGGTAAACTCTTTGGGCAGCAGGTTGTAACCAATGGGCTGGTAGTTCAATTGCAGCCGCATGGCCTGCAGGGCTTTTTCTACAATCAGCCGGTGGTCAAATATCAATTCGGGCATGCTGTTAAGCTGGTGCCAGCTGCACTCAGCCGATAGCTCATCGGGTGTTGGTGTTACCTGCGCGTATTCTACCAGTGCATAGTAACCTACCGAGATAAAGCGCTGCATCAGCCAGCTGTCTTTAGTTAAATCCAACTGAAAGCCGTCAAACGTTTCTTTAATAAGCGCAATTTTCGTACGCTCGGTACTGCCAAAGGCATGAAACTGCTGCAAAAACAGGTCTGTTAAGCCGGTACGGTCTTTTAATATCCTCGCAGCGGCATCCTCTACATCTTCCTCTTTAAATACATATCCACCGGGCAAACCCCATTTCCGGCTTTCGCGGCCTTTCAGCAGCAATACCTTTAGCTCGTTATCATGAAACCCGAAGATCACGTTGTCAACAGATACCGAAGGCAGAAAGTGCTGTTCGCCCTTCACTAAAAGCTCTGGTAACGATAAATCATCATGCATAGGCTAAAGAAAAAATAACTTTTGGATTATGCAAAATAAACTTTATTATTGAGTCCAAATAACTCAATAATAAACTTAAGTTCAATCTTCATGCAAATCAAACGTTTACAGGGCGGTGTACTGGCTGTGGCCTTACTGCTTTCGGGCTATACGGCGGTTGCGCAGAACCCGGCACCTAAACTGGGTAAAAGTCCGATGTCGGCAGTTATTAAGGCCATGACGTTGGAAGAAAAGGTACAACTGGTGGTAGGTGCAGGCTTTAACATGCCGGGCATGACCAGCAGCGGTACCGGTGTAGGCCAAACGCAGGACCGTGTTCCCGGTGCGGCAGGCACTACCCATGCCATCCCCCGCCTGGGCATCCCCTCGCTGGTTACTTCAGACGGGCCTGCCGGTGTACGTATTGATTCGGTGCGCAAAGGTAACCCCGGCCGCACTTACTATGCCACGGCCTGGCCGGTGGCCACCCTGCTGGCTTCCAGCTGGGATACCACAGTAGTTAAGAATGTGGGTATAGCTTTCGGGCACGAGGTAAAGGAGTACGGCATTGATGTTATCCTGGCCCCTGCCCTAAACATTCACCGCAACCCGCTGGGTGGGCGTAATTTTGAGTATTACTCGGAAGATCCGCTGATTGCCGGCAGAATGACGGCTGCTATGGTAAACGGCATCGAATCCAACGGCGTAGGCACTTCCATTAAGCACTTTGCGGCCAATAATCAGGAAAGCAACCGCAACACGGTAAACACCATAGTAAGCGAAAGGGCGCTGCGTGAAATTTACCTGAAAGGCTTTGAAATTGCCGTAAAGCAATCGCAGCCCTGGACGGTGATGAGCTCTTATAATAAAATCAACGGTACCTATACATCTGAAAGTGCAGATTTGCTGACTACCATACTCAGAAAAGACTGGGGGTTTAAAGGTTTTGTGATGACCGACTGGTTTGGCGGCACCAACCCGGTAGCGCAAATGAAGGCCGGTAACAACCTGCTGATGCCGGGTACCCCTGCGCAAAGCAGCAAAATAATTGAAGCGGTAAAAAGCGGCCAGTTAGCTGAAAACGTACTGGACGGGCAGGTAGCAGGTATACTAAACATCATTCTGCGCTCACCATCTTTTACAGGCTATAAGAACTCTGATCGCCCCGATCTGAAAAAGGATGCACAGGTAGCCCGTACTGCGGCTACTGAAGGGATGGTACTGCTAAAAAACGAAGATCAAGCCCTACCTGTTAAACAGCAAGTTCGCAACGTAGCGTTGTTCGGTATTAACGGTTATGACCTGATTGCCGGTGGCACCGGAAGCGGTGATGTGAATAAGGCCTACAAGATTTCACTGGCACAGGGTTTAACCAACGCCGGGTATACAGTGGATAACGAAGTAAGACAAACCTACACTGCTTATATGGCTGACTATTCGGGTAAACATCCCAAAAAAGACTTCTTTAAGGAATTTATGAACCCCACTCCGCCTGCACCTGAGTATACTTTAGACAAAGCGCTGGCTGTTCAGAAAGCATCGGCTACCGATATGGCCATTATAGCCATTGGCCGCAACGCTGGTGAAGGCCGCGACCGCAAGGTAGAAGATGACTATGAACTTACTAATACTGAGAAAGATATGATTAAAGCTGTTTCAGACGCTTATCATGCCCAGCATAAAAAAGTAGTGGTGGTACTTAATATCGGCGGTGTTATTAATGTAATGCCCTGGCGCAATAGTGCTGATGCCATATTGCTGGCCTGGCAGCCGGGTTTGGAAGGCGGCAATGCGATGGCCGATGTGCTGAGCGGCAAAGTTACGCCTTCGGGCAAACTGGCTACTACCTTTCCGGCCTCATATAATGATGTACCTTCGGCAAAAAGCTTTCCGGGCAAGGAGTTTCCTGAACAAGCTACTACCGGTATGCTGGGCATGAAGGCTATACCTGCCGAAGTTACTTATGATGAAGGCATTTATGTAGGCTACCGTTACTACAACACCTTTAATGTAAAACCGGCTTACGAGTTTGGCTACGGCTTATCGTACACCACCTTTAGCTATAGTCCGGTTAAATTAAGCGCTTCCACCTTTAACGGCAGGCTTACCGCTACGGTAACCGTTACCAATACCGGCAAAACCGCAGGTAAAGAGGTGGCAGAACTCTATTTGAGCGCCCCTAAAGGCAAACTGGATAAACCGACCGAGGAACTAAAAGGCTTTGCCAAAACCCGTACCCTGCGCCCCGGCGAATCGCAAACGTTAAGCTTTGTGCTAACGCCCGAGGAACTGGCCTCGTTTGATACGGCTACATCCTCGTGGGTAGCTGCATCCGGTAAGTACACCGTGAAAATTGGTGCCTCTTCACTTGATATTAAGCAAATGGCCAGCTTCAGCCTGGCTAAAGAACTGATTGCCGGAAAAGTGAGCAGGGCGTTGGTACCGCAGGTACCCATCACCGAACTGCAAAGGCCATAAAAGATAAGTGTTTTGAATTGAGGTTGATATAAGCGCTTCCGGCCATGCCGGAGGCGCTTATATGTTTGGTAATTACCACAATAACTTACTTATATAAGTGAAGAAGCCGCCTGTTCAGGCGGCTTCTTATTAGTTACTTTTCGTTCGACATGGAGAAAGGCACATCTTTCAAACCTGTCCCCCGTGTTTTATTCGGCGTAGCCTGCATGGTTACGTTAATGGTTGCGCCCTGCTGTAAATTACTGTGGCTTAGCCACATATTATTGTAAGGCTTGCCATTATACAGCAGGTTGCCCACATAGCGGTTGGTATTGCTGGCTGCGGGTGCGTTAATTACTACCTGCTTGCCGTTCTCCAGTTTTAAGGTCATCTTTTTAAACAGGGGTGCGCCCAGCACGTACTGGTCAGTAGCGGGGGTTACCGGGTAAAAGCCCATAGCCGAAAACACATACCAGGCTGAGGTTTGGCCGTTATCCTCATCGCCGCAATAACCATCAGGCGTAGGTTTGTACAGGCGGTTGATCACCTCACGTGCCCAGTACTGGGTTTTCCAGGGCTGTCCGGCGTAGTTATACAGGTAGATCATATGCTGAATAGGCTGGTTGCCATGTGCATACTGGCCCATGTTCATAATCTGCATCTCGCGTATTTCATGTATCACCTCGCCATAATAGCTATCATCAAAAACAGGCGGCAGTGTGAATACGGAATCCAGCTTGCTGGTAAACTTCTGGCGGCCGCCCATCAGGTTGATCAGCCCCTGAACATCCTGGAAAACCGACCAGGAGTAGTGCCAGCTATTACCCTCAGTAAAAGCATCGCCCCACTTGAACGGACTGAACGGCGACTGAAAGGTGCCATCCTCATTCTTACCACGCATTAAGCCGCTGGCCGGGTCGAACAGGTTGCGGTAGTTTTGCGCGCGTTTTTTGTATACTTCAATCTCGGCAGCCGGTTTATGTAATGCCTTGCCTAACTGATAAATCGTAAAATCATCATAGGAATATTCTAAGGTACGGGCAGCGTTTTCGTTGATCTTCACGTTGTAAGGCACATAACCCAAACGGTTATAATACTCTACTCCCTTACGCCCGGTAGCACGGGGGCCTGCATTATTGGCGCCATGCACCAGGGCATCGTATAAGGTATTGATATCGTAGCCGCGCAGTCCCTTAATATAGGCATCCGCCACTACTGATGCTGAGTTATTACCCACCATTACATCCGAGTAGCCGGGGCTGCTCCATTCCGGCAGCCAGCCGCCTTCCTTGTAATCGCTGATCAGCCCCTGCTGCATTTCCTTGTTGATGGATGGATACATCAGGTTTAAGAAGGGGTACAGGGCACGGAAGGTGTCCCAAAAACCCGTGCCGGCAAACATGTACCCCGGTTCGGTCTTGCCGGTGTAAGGGCTCCAGTGTACAATCTCGTTACGGCTGTCTACCTCGTACAGTTTGTTAGGGAAGAACAGCATCCGGTACAGGCAGGAATAAAAGGTGCGGGTTTGCTCATCAGTGCCGCCTTCAGCCTTTATTTTGCCTAAGGTAGCATTCCAGATACTGCGGGCCTTTTGCCTGGTTTGCTCAAAGCTGTCGGTGCCAAGCTCGCGCTTCAGGTTCAGTTCGGCCTGCTCAAAGCTGATGAAGGATGAGGCTACACGCAGATGAACCTTTTCGCCTTTACTGGTTTTAAAGCCGATCACGGCACCGGCGTGCTTATTACTTAATTCCAGCTGGTTGGCATTGTTCAGGGTACTGTCCTGCCAGGTGCGGGCAAAAGTGATGGGTTTATCACTATAGATGACAAAGTAATTCTTAAAATTGGGGGCCGGGCCACGCGCTACGCGGGTAGTGTAACCGATGATCTTGTTCGCGCCCGGAATTACCTTTACATACGAGCCTCGGTCGAAAGCATCCACCACCACAAATGAACTGTCGGACTTCGGGAACGTTAACTGAAACTGTGCGGCCCGTTCGGTAGGTACAATTTCGGTAGTTACATCGTGGTCGGCCAGGTAAACGCTGTAATAGTAAGGTTTGGCTACCTCCGCCTTGTGACTAAACCAGCTGGCCCGCTTATCCTGCGTAAATTGCAGGTGCCCGGTTACCGGCATAATGGCAAACTGCCCGTAATCGTTCATCCAGGGAGAAGGCTGGTGCGTTTGCTTAAAGCCACGAATTTTATCGGCATCATACGTGTACTGCCAGCCGTCGCCCATTCTGCCCGTTTGCGCCGTCCAGGTATTCATGCCCCAGGGCAAGGCTACCGCAGGGTAGGTATTTCCGGTAGAAAGCGAGTATTTAGATTGTGTACCCATCAGCGGGTTTACATATTCAGCCGGCTCGAATGCCTTGGGCTGTGCCAGCAGCAACTGCGAAGAAAGCAGACCGGCTGCTAAACTTAATTTTAAAAATTTCATGCGACAGATATAAACAAGTACAAATACACCTGTACTTTTTGCAATATTAATATATAAATAGCAGTACCGCAGCACGGTATGAATATTAATGTAAGGCACAGTTTCAAATTCATCTTTTTAAGCCCCTACCCCTGCAGTTAAGCTTTTGCTGCTTAATTATTTACCCCTGCAGGTGTACGTCTTTACCATCAGTTCAGAACAATAATATTAAGAAACTTTTTTACCATTAAATTAAAACTCATTATTGGTTGAATGGGTTTAAGTATTATTAAGTGAACATTAAACAAACATTATACCTATGAATGAAAAAGATAAACTAAACCGCCGCACCGTAATTGGCGGTTTAGGTGCCGGCTTAGCTGCTGCAGCGGTATCGCCCACACTGGCAGCTACAGGCACAACGCCTGCTACAGCAGCACCGGTACCGCTAACCGACCCTACCACCAAATACCCGAAGCCGCCATTTAACGGGCAATCACAACCCTGGCCAGGGTTGGCCAGCCAGATGAACCCGCGGCCCGACCATGGCGAAACCAGTTATAAAGGCTCCGGCCGTTTGGCAGGAAGAAAAGCATTAATCACTGGTGGCGACTCGGGCATGGGCCGTGCCGCAGCCATTGCCTATGCACGCGAGGGCGCTGATGTAGCCATTAACTACTATCCTACCGAGGAGCCGGATGCCCGTGAGGTAATTGCCCTGATTAAGGCGGAAGGCCGTAAAGCCATTGCCATTCCCGGCGATTTGCGCGACGAAAGCTTTTGTAAACGCCTGGTACAGGAAGCCGTACAGAAGCTTGGCGGACTTGATATACTGGTAAGTAATGCCGGCCGCCAGCAGGCGCATGAGTCGATATTAGATATCTCGACCGAGCAGTTTGACTGGACCATGAAAACCAATATTTATGCACCGTTCTGGATTATAAAAGCAGCGCTGCCCAGTATGCCGCCAGGCTCGGCAATTATTGCCACCACTTCAGAGCAGGCTTATGATCCTTCAGCAGACTTGTATGACTATGCCCAAACCAAGGCGGCAACCATGAATTTTGTAAAGTCGCTGGCTAAGCAATTAGGTCCTAAAGGTATCCGGGTAAACGGGGTAGCGCCTGGCCCCATCTGGACACCATTGCAGGTTAGCGGCGGCGCCACCCAGGAAAAATTAAAACTATTTGGCAGCCAAACGCCACTGGGCAGGCCCGGTCAACCGGCCGAATTAGGTTCCATATACGTTCAACTGGCTGCCAGCGATGCCAGCTTTGCCAACGGACAGGTGTACGGCGCTGCCGGTGGCAGCGGCCAGCCGTAAACATATATGATAAAGCCGTTATTGAAGGCTACAGGCCGGGGAATAAATCTATCCCTGCCTGTAGCTTTTTTTAATGGCTTTGCAATTAATTAATAAGCTAATTTTGTACTAATTAATATAATCATTGCAAATAATTTTTATACTTTTATGCCTCTTAGCTATACTTAGCCGCTGCAAGTTGTTTTTTGTATCACTAAACTAAACTGCTAAAATGTTTAACAACTGTGGAATAAATAAAGTATTCTTAGTAGGAACGATCAGTAAAGAACCACGCTGGCATAAGAGCGGGGAGCAGGCTGACATGCTGCATTTCAACTTAACTACTAAAGAAAACATCGGCAAATTTGGCCTGCCAGTTGAACACCTGGAAGTGCACAGGCTGAAAATTCCGGCCAAAAATGTGTCACAAAGCCTCATTAAAGGCCAGGTGATACATGTAGAGGGCAAAATTCAAACCCAATCATTTGTAGACGAGCAGCAGATACGCCGTTACAATACAGAAATTATAGTAAACCGCGTTATCGTCATCAGTGATGTTGAGGTAACGGCCGTTTAATCAAAACATCGGCAAGTTAAATTTTAACCAGGCGTATAGCGATATAAAGGCAGATACCTTATTACCAGATCATGTAATAAGGTATCTGCCTTTATTACATGATCATGCCCGGCACATGGTTGTGTTTCTTATTGCTGCCACCCATCTTCATCAGCGAAGGATTGATGCGCAGGTACACTTCAAAACCCACCGGGGCTGTGCCATACAAATTGCGTACTACATTAGGGGATACATTTACGGTAGCCTGCAGCCCAAGCCGCAAATCAGTATTTTTCACGGTGGTTAAAATCCGGTTATACCCCAGGGTAAAGGCATTGATGTTTACGTTCGGATTGCCGGGATACAGGTTCAGCACATCCAGTTCTTCGGCATCCTTCTGCACAAATTCATAACGGCCATAAATGGCATCCTTTTTAAGCTGCAGGTTGCTCTCCAGTAGTACGGCCGGTTGTGTTTTACTGTTTTCGCTATGATGGTTCTGGCCGTATACTAACGTAGTGGATATATACCGTTCTGCATCAAACAGTTTAGTATGAATGGCCGATGCGGTAAAGCGGTTTACATTATCATGCGCGTCTAAATCCTCCGGGCTGCGTATCCAGCCGTTGGAGGCTTGCAAAGCCCATTCTGGCGATGGGTTATACGACACCCTTACCGAATAGGAGTCAAACTTCATGGCATCAAAGCCATACCGCTCCTCATCCGGCTCGCGGCCTTTAAAGGTTGAACCTTCTATTTTCACATTATGATAACGGAAACCCAGCGTAGCCACCCCAAAGGTAATATGCGTAGCATCGGCATAATGGTGGCTCAGCGGTGCATCGGGGTTGTTATAGGCCGATACGCGGTGCATAAACACCGGCGGCCCCAAAGCCGGCTCGCCGGGATAACCGAAGGAGGCATAAACATCCGTTTGCTTACCAATGCGCTGCGCGTAGTTAACGGTAAGCTGCGAAAACAGGTCGTGCGGGTGCTGCTTATCTACCAGTTTTTGCCCCTTAAAGCTTTCGCCGGTTTGGTACAGCAGCGGGTAACCGCCCCGGCCCACCAAAAAGGGATCGAAAGAAAACATGGTATTCACCGAGAACAAGCCATTGTTGCCCACCTTGCGCTGCGTCATAAACATCAGCCAGTTGGGAGCATCTACCCGTGCGCGGCCCCGGCCGGCGGTATTGTTAAATATATCCTGGTTGGTATAGCGCGGCACAATGTTGCCGTGCACCATGCTCATCCATTTTTTGCCATGTATCATGTAGGCGTAAATGGGGGTATTGTCGGGCATCCACGAGGAGCCGGAACCATCGCGGTTCATGGGCAGATCGCGCGAAAACTGGCTGCTCATCATCAGGTGTCCCTGCATAGGCTGGCTCATGCCCATGTTATCATGCTGCATACCGCCAGGCATTAGCATGCGCTTGTGCATGGCGCTGTCTGCACTGGTACGGTTACGGGGGTGCATAGCTGTATCAGTCGGTTTGCGCTTAGCCGTATCAGCATGGTGCTGATGCTGGGCCTGTATAGTTAAAGCGCTAAATAGGGCAAAAGCAATTAAAAAATATCTTTTCATGAGTAAAATACGAAGTATATACCGTGTAAGCCCACCTGCATAATGAGCTTTTTCACGAGAAACGTTAGTTAAAAAAGCAGGTAAATAGAATAGCAGTATGCAGCGCCGTTGGCAACGGGCGGCATCATTGCGCTGGTGAAGGCCAGCACTTCATGAAAAGAAAAGATCAGATACGGAAAGTGCAGTTTTTAATAAACAAAGGACAGCAACTGAGCGCCGTAAGCGGCGGTCCGCGATAGGTATAGCCTGAAATATTTATGCCCGACACAGCCAACTGTAAACCGGCATAATGAGTAGCCGGGCGTTGGGCCACAGGTGAATAAAGCTTAACGCCTTCCTTTACCTGCTCATGGCTGTCCTTTACCTTAACGTTAAGCTGCTTGCTTTGGCAGCAACCGGGCTTTTTAGTTCGCTTCAGCAGCTTACAATCGGGCTGGCTTTCGTACAGTTTTACCGAGGATACCCGGCCAAAGCAGTAATGAAAATTAAGGCCCACCCCCATTACTGTACCTAAATACAGCAATGCGATTAATAATATTGCAGCCCGCTTCATCATGTAAAGGCAAAGATACAAAGCCCCGCCGGAATTGGAGATGTTAAATAATTGTTAAAATAAATTTGCACTAAAAAGATAATTTATTGAATATTACAGAAGTTTATACACGCGCTCCTCCCGGCAGCGGTGGTAAACTTACTAACCAATTATATTACTTTTATGTAAGCGCTATAGCACAGGTACGCAGTTTTACGGCGGTAAACCTGCTGATATAGCGCTTTTTTTTACCTTTGCCGCATGGCATCTGTTAAACCTTCTGTACCCAAGGGCACGCGCGATTTTTCGCCTGCCGAAATGGCCAAACGCAATCATATTTTCGATACCATTAAATCCGTTTTCCGCAAATACGGCTATCAGCAGATAGAAACGCCGGCTATGGAAAAAGCGGAAACACTGCTGGGTAAATATGGAGAAGAAGGTGATAAACTGATTTTCAAAATACTGAACAGTGGAGATTTTATTACTGATGCAAAACTCAACGCTGAAAATATTAACTTTAATTACAAAAAATTAAGTACTCAAATTTCAGAAAAAGCCCTGCGCTACGACCTCACCGTACCCTTCGCCCGTTACGTGGTACAGCACCAGAATGATATTACTTTCCCCTTCAAACGCTTCCAGGTACAGCCCGTGTGGCGGGCCGACCGCCCGCAGAAAGGCCGCTACCGCGAGTTTTACCAGTGCGATGCCGATGTGGTAGGTTCTGATTCATTATTGAACGAGGCGGAGTTTATCCTGATTTATGATGAAGCCTTAAGCCAATTAGGGCTAAAGGATTTCAGCATCAAAATCAACAACCGCAAAATATTGGGCGGCATTGCCGAAATCATCGGCAAGCCGGAACTGATTGTGGACATGACGGTAGCCATTGATAAGCTGGACAAAATCGGCCTGGAAGGCGTAACCAAAGAGCTGCTGGAACGCGGCTTTACCGATGCCGATATTGCACAATTGCAACCGGTAATTTTATTGCAGGGCACCACTGAAGAAAAATTGGCTGAGCTAAAGCAGGTGCTGGCTACATCACCCACTGGCCTTAAAGGTATTGAAGAACTGGAAGCGGTATTTGCCTACCTGAAATATTTTAAAACGCAGCGGGCCACCGTGGAACTGGACATCACGCTGGCGCGCGGACTGAACTATTACACCGGCGCCATCTTCGAGGTAAAAACCAACGAGGTAAAGATGGGCAGCATTGGCGGCGGCGGCCGGTATGACGACCTCACCGGCATGTTCGGCCTGAAGGGCTTAACCGGCGCAGGTATCTCCTTTGGTGCCGACCGTATTTATGATGTACTGGAAGAACTGAACCTCTTCCCCGAAACCGCCCTGCAAACCACCCAAGTGCTCATCTGCTGCTTTGACAAGGAAGGCGAGCAGTTTGCCCTGCCGGTAATGCAGCAGCTGCGTATCGAACAGGTAAGCACCGAGCTGTACCCGGCAGGTGCCAAAATCAAGAAGCAGCTGGACTATGCCAACAGCAAGCAAATACCTTTCACTATTGTAATTGGCAGCGAGGAAATGCAAAGCGGCCTGCTCACCTTCAAAAACATGCAAACCGGCCAGCAGGAAAAACTAACCGCCGAGCAGATAGTAGCGGTTTTGGCGGAGTAGTTTGGGGTACTTTTCTCTTTAAGAAACTCCTGCCTGTAATGCCAGGGTGGTTCCGGCAGCGCTGCAAAGGCAAAAGTACAGATTTAACCTGAACGTGTGCCTGTCCGGCACCCTGCCGGAAACAAGGTCGGCATTCACCTGCTTTTAATCTCGAAACATTTGGCAGCCACAGCACCGTATCACCCGGGCGTAACCCGTTTTCATCTCCATGTTTGCCCATCCTGCAGGCAGGCAAACCGGGGGTAAATAACGCCGGTAAAAGGCACAACTAAAAGTTGTAAAAAGTGTAAACCCTGGTTTTTTTTAAAATACTGCATATCAGTAATTTAGATGAAATATTTTCAGAAAAGTGTAAACTTTGGGTTTACACTTTTTGGGGTGGATCAGTGGGTAAAACACCCACATCCGCAAGGCACTAATCCGGTTGTACTGAACCTGTTTCAGCGTAATGTAATATGGTCATTTCAGCTTAAGATCTTCCGAACACTGATGAGGATAGCGCCTGCGGTGCAAAAGCAACGATTGAAGTGTATTGACAGCTGATAAACGGGTAGCTCCTGCGGAGCAGGGAGGGGTTGCTGCGCCTTGCATACCCTCCCTTAATTTATTCTTTATAAACCGCCCTGCATTTCTAATGTTGATTAAATGATACTTATCCATCAGCATCAATGAAAAAACTTCTTTATACCGCAATAGCAACTATAATCTTTATGGAAGCAGCAGCACAACCGGTACAGCAACTTACCGGGGTGGCGCAGTTTGGCAAGTATCAGCCTATCGGGCTGGCGGTTACCAAAACCGGGCGCATATTTGTTACCTTCCCTTACCGGCAGCCTTACGAGTATGGCCTGGCGGAACTGGTGAACGGCCGGAAACGCCCCTACCCCAATGCCGAATGGAACAAACACAATGAACTGGATGCCCGGCACCATCTGCTGAATGTGCAGGCGCTGTATGCTGATGATCAAAACCATTTATGGGTACTGGATCCTTCTAATCCCGGCGAAAAGGAAACGATTGCACCAGGCGTTAAACTGCTGAAGATCAACCTGAGTACCAATAAGGTGGAGCAGGTGTATTACTTTGAAGATTTGCCGCGCGATAAAATTGCCCTGAACGATGTACGCATAGATACCCGCCGCCAACTGGCTTATCTTTCAGAACCTAAAACCGCATCCATTGTGGTACTGGATTTAAAAACCGCCAAAAGCCGCCTGGTGCTTACCCAAAGCGCTTCCACGAAAGCCAGTCCCGATTTTAAGCTGCACCTGGATGGACAGGATGTAATTGATGAGGAGGGCAAGCCCTTTAGCTCTGATGTTAACGGCATTGCACTCACCCATGATGGTAAATATTTTTATTACCGGGCCATCAATCAAACCAAATTATACCGTATAGCCACCGCTTACCTGGCCGATGCTTCACTTACAAACATACAATTGGAAAGTTATGTAGAAACGGTAGCCGGGCCGGGCGTATCGCACGGCATGATTGCCGATAGCAAAGGCAATGTATACCAAAGCAGCTCTCCCGATAAATCCATTAAGTATGTAACTCCCGAGGGAGAAATAAAACTGCTGGTACAGGATAACCGCTTAAGCTGGCCCGACTCCTTTGCCATTGGCGCCGATGGTTATTTATATGTAACAGACTCGCAGATTAACCGTACCCCCAAATACAATAAGGGGCAGGATAAGGTAGAGTACCCGTTCCGGCTGTATAAAGTAAAACTGCCGAAATGAAATAAGGCCCTGCTTAACTTAATAAGCAGGGCCTTGTCTTACACAATTTTCTATTCCATCAAGTTATTTCAACCGTAGGAAGAAATCTTCTGCCGCAGACCGGCTTCTTGAAGAAGATTTCTCCCTACGGTCGAAATGACTTGATTATTGGTGATTGGAAGTCATAACAAACAACACCTTATCACCCCTGCCTTATTTAATATTCAATGGCAGATAAAAACCAAACGTAATATTACGGCCCGGGTTCAGTACCCCGTAAGTAGGGTCTTCCTGAGACAGGCGGCCTGGGCGAAGGCGGTTCAGCGCATCGTAATAACGCTTGTTGGTTAAATTATAAGCCGATACAAACAGCTTTAACTGCTGGGCGCCTAAACGCAATGTAGTACCTGCACCTGCATTAATCAGCGTATAGGCATTGGTAGGCGTTTCAAATACCGGGTCAATACGGTACTGCTTAAAATAGTTATCTAAGCCGGCATACACATAAAAGTTGGTTAAGCCCTTAATGTTAGGCTCAATGCGCAGCGTATTGTGTACCACCCCGGCAGGTATTAAGGGCAGCGGGCGGTCAAAGCTGGTGTTACGGGCATGGGTGTAACCAAAGCTGTTGTCCAGGTGCAAAAAGGTAGTGGGGTGGATATTCAGGCTGCCTTCAAATCCGTACAAGTTGGCATTTACCTGGCCGTAGCGGTAAACATCCAATATTTGATCCTCATTATTATCATCCTTCACTGTTACGACGTCTCCTTTAGCACCAGAGGCGTAAATGTAATTATGAATATAGTTTTCATAAATACCAATGCTACCCGTAATAATCTCCTTTCCAAACTCCAAAGTGGCATCTGCCTGGTAACTGCGCTCGGGCGCCAGATTGGCGTTACCAATTTCAAAACGGGTAGTACCTTCGTGCGCACCGTTCGAACCCAGTTCGGCCGGGTTAGGCGCCCGGAATGCCGAACCGGCATTGGCCTTAAAATTTAATGCATCGCTAAATATATGGGTATAGCCCAAAGCGCCGCTTACATTGGCAAAGTTATTTTTAAAGCCCGGAAACTGCTCGTCGCCGTCTATAAACAACTGCTTGCCCCGGTTATTTACATAATCTACCCGTATGCCGGCATTAAAGGTATTCTGGTTCCAGGTTTTTTTAATGTAGCCAAAGGCGCCTGCTGTAGTTTGGTCATAAGCCGGAATTAAAAATTCAGTGCCTTTGTTGATACTGTGTTCCTGCTGGCCGCTGATGCCTAAAATAGGCTGCCAGCCATTGCGCTCGGGCAGTGTGTATTTGGCCTCCAGAGAGTAAGTATTCAAATCAAAGAACAATGCAGGCGTAGGCTCGTCCAGTTCGCGGCGCTGATTTTTCTGATAGCCCAGATCCAGCCTTAAAGAACCGCTGCCTAAAATAAAGTTGTTATTCAACGCTACTCTATAATGGCGGATGTCCTGCCGCGGGAAATCCAGTTTCCGGCTGTGGTCATCAGTATATAAAGGGTCGCCGGGTTCCGAATCATAAAACCCGATATTGTTCTTGAAATATTCAAAGTTCAGGTGCGAAAATCCCCATTCCTTGTTCAGCCCCAACATGCCGCTCAGGCTGGTATTGTTATAACCGCTGTTGATATAATAGCCATCCGGCGTTTTAAAGTTGTAGGCATTCTGGTAAGAACCCCGTCCGCGCCATACAAAACCGTTCTCGTTACCGGTCAGCATCAGCGAGTTGTTGGTTAACCCGTTGTTGGTGGAATAGCTGGACAATACCTCACCTTTTACCTGCCCTTCGGCCGGGATGGAAGGCTCCAGGATATTGATCACCCCGCCGATGGCATCAGAGCCGTATAGTAATGAAGCTGCACCACGAAGCACCTCTACACGGCCAACCTGGTTTTGATCAATCTCAATACCATGCTCGTCGCCCCATTGCTGGCCCTGCTGCTTTATTCCGTCATTAAGGGTAACTACGCGGTTATACCCTAAGCCGCGGATGATTGGCTTGGAAATAGCCGGCCCGGTGGTAATCTGGCTTACGCCCGGTACCTGCTTGGCCAGTGCATCAATCAGGTTAGTAGGCGCCGCCTCTACCAGCTGTTCTTTGGTAACCACGTTGGCCGAAGTACTGTTGTACCTGCTGCTGCTGCTGATGGGCGTACCGGTGATTACCACCTCGTTAATTTCGGTGATACTGCGCCGCAGGCTGAAAGTTAATGGTGTACGCGAAGAAAAATCAACCGTTTGCGACATTGTTTGGTAACCGATGTACTGTACCTGCACTACAAAACGGCCGCGCGGCGGCACCGAGTTAAAGGTAAATTCGCCATTCGTACCGGTAGCTGTGGCAAGGCGCAGATCGGAAATGGTAACGGTAGCACCAGCTAAGGGTTGCTGGTTGGACGCATCAACCACGCGCCCGTTAAAAGATATAAAGTTGGCGGTTGCGGTTAGCTTGATCAGCATAAACAACAACAAGCCTGATATTTTAAGCTTCATGTTTAGTAATATTAATAAGTGCGGTATGGCCCGATGCTTACGCATTAAAAGCCGGACGAAAGAATAAGGATAAAGGAAGTTACTTAAACTACAGGAGGAGCGCGGCCCGAAGCCAGAATAAGCCCTATGGGCGTAAAATGAAATTCGTTAGCTACAAAATGCCGGTAAGCGCTGCTGAACAGCGAAGGCAGGTGCGGCGTTGTGCCGGGCAGCATTACCGTATGGTGCATGGCATCACACAAATCGCATCGCTCTTTAACTACACTGGTAAACGGCTTTTTCTGCACTTCTACCACATGAGCTTTGGCATGATGCTGATGCGCATAAATTAAAAACTGCCCTGCCACAAAGCAAAGCAATAATATTTGCGCAACAACGATATGTAATTTAGCTCTTTTCAATGCTGTGGATTATATCCTGATACAGATTTGGCAAAAGTAAGCAACCATTTGTTAAGAATAAGGTAAAAAAGTAACAATGCTGTTAATATACTTTCAACCCAAACTTTATTTACCCGTACCTTTGCCGGCGAATGACACCCGCCGAAGTAAATAAGAAATTTGCGCTGCTGCAGCAGCGCATTGCCGAAGATTTTGACTCCGATACGCCGGACCTGAAAGTACTGCTGTTTTTAATTGGCGTACAGGAGCTGGGCCAGGGGCCTAAAAAATTCAGCAAGCGGCAAAAGGAGGAACTGATGCATATTGCCAACTGCAAGCTCTTTAGCCAGTTAGGGTTTTATGAACTGGAGGGACAGGATCAGGATGGCTGGCCGCACTGGAAACTGGTAAAACCCATTCCTGCCTACACGCTGCTGGAGCAGGAGATGCTGATGAAAACCCTGGTGGTACAGTATTTTGAGGAAATGGCGTAAGGGGTTATCCTGGCTTTGTTACTGCCCGCTTTGTTATTTTATGCTTGTGAGATGATCATTTAATGGTGGCATGAAGGATAAGTTTATTGCAGAAGAGCAAGGGCAAAGGAAAAGATTACAATTTGCCGTAGGCTACAGCAAAGCCGTTTGCAATGCCAATTCCTTTACCCTTTGTTAAAAAGAATCCGAGACAGTTTATCAGCTCATGTGCTGCCCATAATATAATTTTTGCGGAAGCGCCTTCAACCCCTGAGCTGAATGCCACAATGAGCATAATCGCCTTTGTATTTAATGATACGCTGTTTGTGCCGTACGAAAAGATACCGGCATCGAACGGCACATCAAGCAGCGGGTATCGTTTTACCAGTACAACAGCAAAGCCGGCGCAGCTTTACTTAGGCAGCTCCACATAAAAGGTAGTACCTTTATTTTCTTCGCTGTTGAACCAGATTTTGCCCTGATGCCAGTCTACAATGGTTTTAATGATGGACATACCCAAACCGGTAGAATGTTGTCCCTTTAAACCCGTTCTGCGCGCTTGGCTGAATTTATCAAACAGGGTGGCATGGTATTTTTTGGGGATACCGATGCCCGTATCGGCAACCGAAATCAATACACTGCGGTCGCTTTCCTCCACATTTACCGTTATACTGCCGCCCTCGGGCGTAAATTTTAAAGCGTTTGATATCAGGTTATTGATGACCTGCATAAACTTATCCTCATCCAGTTCTATGTAGATTACCTCTCGGTTGGCACGGCAAAAAAACTAAATTTTCATTACCTTCTGCATATCAAGGTATTCGTGGGTAACTGAGTTAATCTTGCCCACCAGTTCTATCCGGCTTTTCAACAGTTTGACGCCTTTGCTTTCCAAAAACTCCTTATTTACATAATCGTGGATAAGCGAAATGGAGCTTTTGGTGATTTTTCGCATCATCTCAATATATTCGTTTACCCGCTGGTTGTTCAGGGCTGCGGTTTCACGTTTAAGTAATTCAGACAAGTTTCCCACGGTGCCGATGGGCCCTGCCAGATCATGGGCGATAATGTTTAAGATTGAGTTTTTCTCATTATTGTGCTTGGTCAGGTTATTCATAAACTCCTTGCCATAGGTAAAGTCTTCTGCATGCCCCATCAGCCATGTACCTTCGTTTTCCTTAAGCAAGCGGGGATGAATGCGCAGCCATCGCTCATGATCGCCTCTTATAATTCTGCACTCCACGGGTTGCGCTCCTTTTTCATCCAGGTAGTCCTGTAGTTTAGCGCTAAGATAATCGCGGTCTTCCGGATGTACCATTTCCAGCAAAGTTGCCGGAGCAACATCGTCCGGCACATTAAAAAAGTCCTTAAACGCCGGGTTGAGGTATAGAAAACGGCTGGTGGTTAAACTATACGAAAAGAAAAGCAAGCCGGAGTCTTCGGCAAGTTTTGATAATGCAGCAGAGGGGGTCAAGAGGTTTCAGAGGAAACGCTGTAATCCCATAGGCCGCTCCGCATCAGCGAAGTTATTAACTTTTAATATAGATTGTATACTAAAGTTTAATTTTTGTGCCATTGTTAGTCAATAACTATCATTTTCCTGCTTAAAATTACCGGAAACAAATACGCCTCCAATACTATTTTCTACAGAGTGGTATAAACGCCTGTGGCTATACAAAAATTTGATATTATTATTATTGGATCGGGGTGTGCCGGAATGCAGTTACTGCAACAACTTTCGCAGCTTGAAAACTGGCCGGCCTGCCAGGTGCTTTTAATTGATGACGGAGCCGAAAAGCAGCGGTCCTGGTGCTTCTGGTCGGCTGCAGATCACCCTTTGCAGCATCTGGTTACCAAAACCTGGCATCAGCTTACCTTTAGCGCCGCAGGCTTTTCAACCCGTCAGTCCATCAGCCCCTATGCCTATCACTATATTCCCGGAGATGTATTCTTTAATTATTTTAATGATGAGTTTATTCCCAACCATGCTAATATCACGGTAGTTCAGGCCCGGGTTACCAGCGTTATGGCAGATGAAAGCGGATATTTGGTTGAGGCAACCGATAAGCAGTGGCGGGCACCCGTATGCTACAGTAGTTTAATGCCTGAAACAAGCCCGGCGCCGCAATTGTGGCAACACTTTAAAGGCTGGTACATTGAAACAGAGCAGGATATTTTTGATGCTGATACAGCGACTTTGATGGACTATACAGTGCAATTATATAATGAAGTACATTTCATTTACCTGCTCCCTTTTACAAAAGGCCGGGCACTGGTAGAAGCCACTTTTTTTTCCGCATCTATTGCCGGTGAAGAAATTTATGACAGGCTGATTAAGGATTATCTGAGCCGGAATTTTCCTGCTGTTCAGTTCAAGGTAACTTCTACCGAAACTGGGCGCATTCCCATGAGCAGGCATTCTTTCAGCAGGTATGGTGCAGCGGGTGAGGCATTAATCGGTAAGGCAGCCGGTATGGTTAAGGCCAGTACCGGCTATACGTTTAACCGCATCACCACCGATAGCGTATTGCTGGCAAAGCACTTTGGCCACAACACGCCATATCAGTGGCCATGCACACGCGGCAGGTACCGGTTTTATGACCAGTTGCTGCTAAGCCTCATTGCCGGGCAGCCGCATATTGTTCCTGGTATATTTGCCCGGCTGTTTAAGTTTAACCCTATGCCCCGGGTGCTCAGGTTTTTGGATGAGCAGGCCACACCACTGCAAGAAGCACGTATTTTTTTGCATTTACCCTGGCGGCCTTTTTTAATAGAGGCTTTAAAGCATATCTTTAACCGTAGTGGCAAACAGTAATCCGTACACCTTGCAAAAGGTAAAGCTCATCAGCTTTACGGTAATAGCAGGCTTGCTGTTACTGGGCTGGCAAAGCATGGGCAAGGGTATGCCTTTACCTATGCAACTGGCATTTTTAGGCGTGTGCCTGCTGTTAACTGGTATACCACATGGTGCACTTGACCACCTCATACAGCAGGAACATGCCAAAAGGAGCAATAGCAACTTCCGGTTACTCCGCTTTTTGGGCAGGTATGTGGCGATGATGCTGCTTTATGCACTGGCATGGTATGGGTTTCCGCAGTTGAGCCTTTTATTCTTCTTACTGATATCCTGCTGGCATTTCGGCGAAACAGATATCGGGCCGATATTACGTTTGCCTGTGCTTACGGTAATGTTCAGAATGCTTTATGGTATTTCCGTATTGATTTGGATTTTACTGGCGCACCAGGCAGAAGTAAGCGCTGTATTGCGGCACCTGATTAGCCCGGCAGGGCCGCTGTACAGGCAATGGATCGTTGGTGCGGTGCAGGCTTATTGGTTAATTCCGGCTTCAGGAATATGCATAATCACTTTGCTGCTAATTGATGTATTTATGAATCGTGTGGATTATTACCGGTATTTGCTTGCATTGCAGCTGGTTGTTATCCTGCTATGCGGTTACCGGATACCTGTGCTGCCTGCCTTTGCACTATATTTCGCCGGCTGGCACTCACTCATTACCCTGTATAATATTAAAGGATTTATTACCGGCGGCAATGCCGCCGGTAATAAACCCCTGTTAATGGTATGGCTTAAAGCTTTACCGTTCAGCCTTATTGCTATTGCGGGCCTTTTAGCAACCGGTTACCTGCTCAGGCAATATGCACCCTTATTTGACCCTGTGCCGCTGCTGTTTGTCTTTTTATCGCTTATCACACTGCCGCACATGGAAGTAATGCACAAGCTAAACCGTTCGTTGCAGCATTAATCTACCAGGTGCGTATCCATAGTTGCATCTTCGGCAACACGTTTCTCCAACACCTTTTTGGCAGCCAGGTACACCACAACGCCTGCACCCACTTTGTTAATCACATCAAATATGCTGAATGAGATAT
Source organism: Mucilaginibacter sp. (assembly GCF_965200995.1). Taxonomy (GTDB): domain Bacteria; phylum Bacteroidota; class Bacteroidia; order Sphingobacteriales; family Sphingobacteriaceae; genus Mucilaginibacter. The sequence continues at coordinate 1,220,635 of NZ_OZ241743.1, forward strand.
GTATGTAGTTTAAATTAAAACCGTTAATGGTACTCAGCACATAGCCAATGGGGTACACACCCCAGGTGGTTACAGTAGACAGGGCAATCCACTTAAAAGCCGTACGTTCCTCTGGTTGTACGGTATCTTTAAAGCGTTTCCATAAATTCCATAAAATTACAGGAATTACAACATATCCAAGTGTTGATATAGCGCCCCAGATCAGTTTGTCGCCCACCATAATGTGGCCATCGGCGGTTAATTGCTGCTCGCCAATGTAGCCGGTGAATACCATAAACAAATCAGCAAATAACAGCCAGAATATACTGCTTTTGGCCTGACCAGGCTGAATTTTGAGCATGCTTACCGCTTTTAGTAATAGCAATGGTGTAGTGATAGACCAGTCGATGTATCTTAACTGGCCAATGGCGTTATACGAAGTTCTTAGCAGTTCCTCCCTTTTGGCAGGATCAGTGATATGGGCCAGCTCCCTGAGCATCTCGTGGTAGAAGTGGGCAATCAGCATATAGGATGTACCTGCTACAGCCGCAATTATGGCTGTAAAGTACCGGGAAGTACGGTGCTCAGGGGCAACGCTTGATTTGCCCAGCCAGCAGAAAATGACATTTCCTAAAAACGCATATGCCGCAAAAATCAGCAGAAAGTAAGTTATCATTGATGACATACCAACACTGTTTGCAGTTGGGAGAAATGCGTCAGAAAGTTGCATAATTATTATTTAACAGATTTTACATTGCCTGAATTATTGTAATAATTTCGTTTTTGGAAAAATGTTTTACTATTTAGACTATTATTTTACATTGAACAAATTGCAACCTGTATCCTGCTAATGATTGTTATTTAACCAATTACTTAAAAGCGCTGTTGATATAAAACATATTCTTAATTTAGTTGTCGTAACTACTAAATTACACACAATGTCAAATCCAACACAACTCAGCTTTGTATCACTTCAGGTGAATGATCTCGAAGCCTCCGGAAAATTTTACACTGAAATTTTAAATTTCAAGCCGGTTTTAAAATCGCCGCCCGACGCTATCGTATTTGAGCAAAAGAACGGGGCCGCTTTCGCGATCAGGAAACCCATGATCGAGCTTTCCAAAGCAAATTTGCTGGGTTGGGGCGTAGCCGTATGGTTCGGAATAGGCAACATGGATGTATTTATGGAGCAGAACAGGGAAAAGATAACTATAGTTAAAGATATCCATCCCACGCCGTTTGGAAGAATCCTGGTGATATCTGATCCCGATGGCTATGCCATTACTTTACAGGAAACAAAGGAAGATTGATGGCCACAAAGTTTTGGGTAGTGGTTACATCCCGTGATCACGCCCTTGATGGGGCCGCGGCAGGTGTTGTACAGGTTAACCACGGTAAAGATGGCCCGTTAAAGCGAATGTCTGCCGGGGATAAAATTTTGTTTTATGCCGCAAAGGAAGTTTATGGGCAAAAAGAATTGTGCCAGCGCTTTGTTGCACTTGCAATTTTAGCCGACGATACCATTTTTCAATACGAAGCCGCAGCAAATTTCAAACCTTACCGGCGTAAGGCAGCATACAGGGAAGTTAAGGAAGCGGAGATCAGGCCGTTAATTGACCGTCTTGAATTTATTAAAAACAAAGACAAGTGGGGTTATATCTTCAGAACCGGTTATTTTGAAATCAATGCACATGATTTTGATTTGATAGAATCACAGATGCACAACTAAGATGAATACACAAAATCAGGTATTCTCCTACATTGAGCCGGAGGAAAATAGCGGGTACCTGCTTTGGCAGGTTACCATGCAATGGCAGTTAAGCATGAACCGGGCGCTCGGAAAGATGGAGCTCACGTTAACGCAATTTTCCTTAATGGCAGGGCTTTACTGGCTGAGTAAAAAACAACAAACAGTTACCCAGCAGCAACTGGCAGATTACGCCAATACCGATAAAATGATGACCTCTAAAGTATTAGCGGTGTTGGAAAAAAAGCAGATCATAGAAAGAATAAAAGATCCCGGCGACAGCCGTGCAAAGCAACTGAGAATTACCGATAAAGGTACGCAGGCTTTAAGAGAGGCCTATCATATTGTTGAGCAGGTGGATAACGTGTTTTTTAAAAACGTAGTAAAGGATAAGGCAGCGTTCGACGATTTACTGATGAGGTTAATAAAGTGAAAAACTGAAATTTTTTTTCTGCCTGTAGTACGATGTTATCACCATGAGTGTTCGGAAGATGAAAAATGCGGTCATGCTGAACTTGTTTCATTATCCCTCAGGATAAGTATACCGTTGCGCTGGCCGCGTGGTTACCTTACTATTTTCCCTTCCGGTGGGATGCTGAAACAAGTTCAGCATGAAAAGGAAACAGTGATCTGAATTTGAAAAAATCTGCCGAACACTTATGGTGCTATCACCGCACTACCCACTGGCAACCCTTTACAATAAAAATTTATACAACAATAACACCGACTACAGGTATTGAGAATCGGGTCATATATAATTGCAAACTACAGGCATACGGCTTTAAAATCATAGACTTCAAAGAACAGGGAAACTGCCTCTTTTGTTGATGTTTGTCTGCGCTTCATCATTTATTAATGCCACTTTGTTGCATCATATTGAATTTCGTTACATTTGCTAAAAGCTAAACTTGAGCAGGCCAGTAACAAAAGAAAAAGTGTATAGCTGCTTTCGCTTTTAGTGCTTGATTTTGTGCTTCCTGCACTTATTTTAAAACATAGCGAAATATAGTAACATGAAAGAGGATATAATTGATTGCGTAATTGTTGGTGGCGGAATTTCCGGGTTGAGTGCAGGTTTGTTTTTAGGACGGGCAAATCGCCCGACAATTATTTTCGATACAGGTAAGGCCCGAATCCTGAGTGTTGACAATATTCGTGAATATATTGGCTTTGACGGTGCAAAACCCGAAGAAGTACTTGAAAAGGCACGCAATGAAGTACGGCGTTATGGAACAGAAATCCGCAATGAACAAGTAATAAGCATATCTCCCCGAACAGACAATTATTTTGATGTATATGCTGACAAAGGAAAGGTGATTGCCAAAACAGTAGTATTAGCTACCGGCCTTAAAGATCAGCTCCCTCCCATAAAAGGCATGTCTGAAAAATGGGGCAACGATATTCGGGTTTGTCCTTGTTTTGATGGTTTTGAGGTGCTGAATAAAAAATATGTGGTATTCGGTTTACCAGAACGGTTGGCGCATATGGCAAGTTGGGTTTCAATGTGGTCGTCTGATGTAACCATAGTTTCCAACCATGATTTTAACGAGTCGGATTCTGAAAAAATAGAACTTTTAAGAATCAAAACAGAAAAAGGAGAAATAGATAGTCTTGTAAAAGAAGATAATAAACTGATTGCTGTAACCACTAAAAATGGTAAACAAATAGAATGTGATGCTGCCTGGATTGCAATGAACCCTGAACCGACAAACACTCTTGCTTCCACACTATGTGAGGTGGATGAATTTGGAATTGCCAAAACACAATATGGCGGCAAGACAAGCCGTAACGGTATCTTTGCCATTGGAAACGCCAGTAATTCCTGGGCGCACCTGGCACACGCCGCAGCAGAAGGAACAACCGTTGGACCGGTGGTAACTATGTATCTTTTAGAGCTGCGATTGGAGGAATTGAGAAATAAAAAAGCAGGGAACACAAATCCTGCGCCTGACCAGGTAGCCGGCTTTGCCGGAACCAACTGACAGAATACGCCCTTACATCACCTTAGGTATGGGTTTCGTATACGGCGTTCCAATAGCTGATAGGGAAAATTTCAGAAAGCTGGCAAGCGATGAAGCAGATATAAGTCATAAAGAACTACTGGATCTGGTTTGCAGGTATTGGCAAAACTACAGGTGATTAAATAGTATGATTATGGTGAGGCCGCGGGTTGCAAATTTGCGCCAGCAAAGAGGATTATCCTGCAAACAGTATTTTATCAAATTTTAAATACTTGTGGTTCTCCACTTTAAAAAAATAGATCGTTGCCGACTCACCCTCACCTATTTCTTCACCATTTTCGTCTGTTCCGCCTGAATACATAACGGACAGTTGAAGCGTTGCTGTTGCCTTGTCGTAGTTGGCAGCCATGGAAAAGCTACCGCCCTTTTCAGCGGGCGTTGTATACGCCCCTTTTTTAAAGAGTTCCTCACTTTTTACTTTAAGCAGGCTTTTCAGGAAAGCAGTGTTAAAGACTTCCTTGTAGTGCTTGTCGAAATCAGCTTCCGTAAACGTACCGGGAGAATTTGGGGGACGTTTGCTTTCATCAGCCTGTTCATAAACTGCCTCCCATATCTGGGTTGTATCAGCGTTAACCGGAAAATTGAAATACGTTTTCATCTTCTCCGTATCACCCTTATAAACGGCGGTCCTGAAATTCTTAAAATCATCCAGCCAGGTGTTTACCGTTCCGTAGGATGATTGAGCCGCCTGGGTTGCCTGGGCGTTCGACTTTATATCTTCCTGCTTTGATTTAGCCTGATCATGGGTACAGGCTGTTAACAGTGACAAACACAGAAAAGTGATGGATAGCGAGCATTTCAGGTTAATGGCTTTCATAGCTGATATTTAAAGGTTGAATGAGTACTAAAGCGTTGCCGGCCCGGTAATACGGTTTCAGCCATGCGATTAATACCCTGCCTCAACAACCCTGTTAGCAAAATGTTGGATTTGCATAAATAAAAAGTCCTTTACTGCTGGCACGAATTTGCACCCCGTACTTTATTACTATTATGCTGATTAGTGGAGGCTGCGGGTTAAAAACTTAGGCCAGCAAAGGGGGATGTAGACTTTAGTTATTTATATGCCTGCAAACTACAGGCATACCGCTTCGAATTCACAAACTCCGAAGAACAGGGTGTAATTTTCCCCCTTGTCATTATAACTTAAAATCATTATGAAACTGATTTTATGATTTGCAGTTATCAAACATTATGAAGATTTTTGCAGTATAATGTTGCATAGGGTGAAGCAAAGTGATGTACTGTAACACGCTGAAATACATTATAAATTCACAAATTATCACCACAATTAGCTATGAAAACTAAAAAAAAGCAAGTGCCAACTGGTATGCCTGCATTTTTGGCAAAGGTGATGCAGGATAAACAGGACATCAAACACGCCATCAAAGAAAAAAAATCTTTGAAAGAACTGGCAAAGGAAAAGGGAATTAATTTTGTACAACCTATATGATGTAAAGCGGTCCGATGACGGCTTAAACTACACCTTTACTACCCGTTCAAATATTGAATATCAAATTGCGCTAATTAGTTACCCTTTGGGCGACGTTAGCGCATTTTCTTTGTCATTATATCCAGAAAGCGACCCCTCAACTGCGCCTGATTACTGGATAAAAAACACTGTTATAAATATTATTGGCGAAATATTGAAAAATGATTCGAATAGCGTGTTTTATGTTTGCGATACGGCAGACGGAAGGCAGAACAAACGCCATTTAGCATTCGAATACTGGTTTCAAAAATCTAATTCAGAATACAAGTATGTTAAAAAGTATGACTATTGTATAGTATCTGAAAACGGTTATCCAATAAATGCTTCGATACTGTTAAACGTAAACAATCCTTTAGCAAATTATTTAATAGAGGTCTTCGAAAAGGCAATGGAAGAAAATTAAAGTTCCTTCATGCTGGCGCGAGTTTGTAACTCGTGCCTTTCTATGCCATATTCAGATATGCAATAATAATCTCAACTAAAAGGACATGGACACGAGTTGCAAACTCGCGCCAGCGTAAGATGTAGACTTTAGTTATTCGTATGCCTGTAATTGCAAACTACAGGTATACCGCTTCGAAGTCGCAGACTTCGAAGAACAGGGCGCCAAGGCGGGAAGCCCAATGTTATGCTATATTACATTCTTCAGCAAAAGTGCGCTGGTAAGACCAACCATCTTTGGTTCTTTCATTTTGGCCGCCGCCTATGTTTTTCCAAAAAGCATCAGCTACAATAGGAACATTATATAGATAATGAAACTGAAATTTGAATAGGTGGAGGGCATCGTCCCTTAGAGACTGTCTAAAAACGGTTAATCATAATTCTCATAGCGGCAAGTTGGACAACAGCTTGACTGGTTAGAGTCAGGCGTTCATAGTTTTTTGCGCTTCTTCGGTTAGCATCTATCCAGGCAAAGGTACGTTCGATGATCCACCGCTTGGGCAGTATCTTGAAGGTATGCAGTTTGTCGCGCCTGATAATCTGCAAGCTTATCGTAAAGTGCTGTTTAGCCCAGTCTACCAGTTTCCCCCGGTAACCACCATCGGCAAAAAGCAGACGGATGCTTTGCCAGTATTGCTTGAGCTTTTCCATCACCAGCCGGGCGCCGTCTCTATCCTGCACTGAGGCACTATGAACAACTACCGCCAGCACCAGTCCTAAAGTGTCCGTTACGATGTGCCGCTTGATACCCATCACCCGCTTACCTGCATCAAAACCGCGCTCTTGGCTGCTCACTAAAGAAGACTTAACGCTCTGCGCGTCCATAATGCCCGTAGTAGGCTGCTCTTTTCTGCCGCTTTGCTTTCTGGTCTTTTCTACCAGGGCTTCCTGCATGAGTCCAAACAAGCCGTTTTTGTTCCAGACCGAAAAGTAATAGTAAACGATCTTCCAGTTGGGAAAGTCCGAAGGCAGCATCCGCCACTGGCAGCCGGATTTAATCAGGTACAGTATCGCATTCATTACCTCGCGCAAAGCATGCTTCCTGCGGCGTTGCACATCTAAAAACTTTGCAATATATTGCCACTGGCTGTCCGTTAGGTTACCCGGGTAGGTTGTCATACTAATTCTGTTTGTCGTTATTCAAAATTAGTACTTCTTAACCACACCTGCGGACAGCTCTTTTCCCCTTTATAAATGTTCAAATACCGTTTTTAGACAGTCTCTAAGTACTTTTGCATTTTTTGCAAAAACAGCAACCTCCTCTAACAGTGCAAGGTATTTTAATTTGTTTTCAGGTGAGACCTCCTCTAATTGCTGAATAATAAAGGCTGCTGCTTGCTGATTTGAGTTTTTATCATATACATAAATATCATCACATAATCTGAAAATATGAATAAAATTATCGTTATTGGAAAAGCGTTGGAAAACAGATACTAAATTTTGTAAATTATTAATTTTTTGCTGTCTTATATATACAATCACCCCCCAAATTATAGATATTGCTGTGAAGCATGCAGCGAGTACAGGTACCTATTCAGTAACTTTTGTCATAATATTCATTTAATACAAACAAAAATAGTGAAATCATTCTGTTTTATTTTGCCTTGCCTACGGCTCATTTTTCCGAACGCTCTAACGCTGAAGCTATACCGCATCAATGCCGCTGATTGCTTCATCCTCCCAAACGGTAACCTGTTTTAGTTTGGTTTGATATCGCTTGTGGCCGGTGTTATGCCTGTGGTCGGTGTTATCCCTTCATGCTGGCGCGAGTTTGTAACTCGTGCATTTCTATGCCATGTTCAGATATGCAATAATCCCAGTTCTTCGAAGTTTATAACTTCGAAGCCCTATGCAGGTAGTTTACAACTACTTATTCACATCAATGCGCCTCTAACCAGTTCGTCCCCGTGCCAATCTCTACCACAATAGGCACTTCGGTTTTAATAGCGGTTTTCATGAAATGTTCGATGATGGGTTTGGCTTTGTCTACCTCGTGGCGGGGAGCATCAAACACCAGTTCGTCATGCACCTGCATAGTCATGCGGGCATCCAGTTGCTGGGCCTTAAACTCGTTTTGGATGTTGATCATCGCAATCTTGATCATATCTGCCGCCGAACCCTGTATAGGGGCGTTAATGGCATTTCGCTCGGCAAAGCCGCGCACCGTGGCATTGGCCGAATTGATGTCGCGCAGGTAGCGGCGGCGGCCCTTCAGCGTTTGCACGTAGCCGTTCTCGCGCGCAAAGTTGGTAGTATCGGTAATGTAGCGGTTAATACCGCTATACTTGATAAAATACTGCTCAATAATATCGTTGGCCTCCTTGCGCGGTATACCCAGCTTTTGCGATAACCCGAACGACGACTGACCGTAAATAATACCAAAATTAACCGCCTTGGCATTGCGGCGCATCTGGCTGGTTACTTCCTCCACCGGCACACCATAAACCGTAGCTGCGGTAGCGGTATGGATATCAATGTTATTGGCAAAGGCATCCAGCATGGCTTCCTCCCTGCTGATTTCGGCAATCAAACGTAATTCAATCTGCGAGTAATCGGCAGAGATCAGGAGATGGTCTTCATCGCGCGGAATGAACGCCCGGCGCACCTCGCGCCCACGTTCGGTGCGGATAGGAATATTCTGCAGGTTGGGGTTGTTGGAACTTAAACGCCCGGTAGCGGCCACCGCCTGGTTATAGGAGGTATGCACCCGGCCGGTCTTGGGGTTAATCATCAGCGGCAGGGCATCCACATAGGTGGTTTTTAGCTTTAATAGCTGGCGAAAATCCAGTATATCCTGCGCAATATCACTCTTGGCCGCCAAGGCCAGCAGCACATCTTCACCAGTTTGGTACTGGCCGGTCTTGGTCTTTTTAGCTTTAGGGTCAAGTTCCAGTTTCTCGAACAAAATCTCGCCCAACTGCTTGGGCGAGGAAATATTGAACTTCACTCCTGCCTTTTCGTACACGGTTTGCTCCAGCCGGGTAATATCGCCCTCCAGTCCTTTTGAAAAATCCTTCAGGGCATCCTGGTCTATGCGCACGCCTTCAAACTCCATGTCGGCCAGTACATAAATCAGCGGGTGCTCTATTTCGTTGATCAGGTCTTCGGCGTTTACGGCCTTCAGCTTGGGTTCAAATACTTCTTTAAGCTGCAGGGTAACATCGGCATCCTCGGCGGCATACTCCTTTACCTTTTCCACTTCCACATCGCGCATGGTAATCTGGTTCTTCCCCTTCGGGCCAATAAGCGAGGTGATGGATACCGGCTTGTAACCCAGATAGTTTTCCGACAGGATATCCATACCGTGCCGGGTATCGGGGTCTAAAATATAATGCGCCATCATGGTATCAAACAAGGCGCCCTGCACTTCAATGTCATACCATTTCAGCACCAGAATATCGTATTTCAAATTCTGGCCAATTTTGCCAATCGAAGCATCTTCCAGCAACGGCTTAAACTCCTGCGCAATCGCTTTCGCCTCTACCTGGTCGGCCGGCACGGGTACATACCAAGCCTCGCCGGGCTGATAGGCAAAGGAAAGGCCCACCAATTCGCAGTTGTTGGCATCTATACCGGTGGTTTCGGTATCAAAGGTGATGCTCTTTTGTTTTTGCAGCAGAACAAGCAGTTCCGCACGTTTTTCAGCAGTATCGGTCAGCTGGTATTGGTGCGGTACGTTATCAATATGTTTGGCTGCGGGTACGGGCTCGGTAACTTCATTAAAATCCACTAACACCGTTGGCCTGCTGCCACCGCCAATAGAATTGCCGAACAAATCGGTTTGACCTGTAGCCGCCTTCACATCCGTTACACTAAACTCCTCCCCAAACACACGCCTACCTAAGGTGCGAAACTCCAGTTCGGCAAACAGCGGTTCCAGTTGGTTGCGGTCGGGCGGGCATATCAGCAAGTTTTCTTCGTCCAGTTCTACGGGCGCATCCAGCAGAATGGTGGCCAGCTTTTTGGAAAGCAGCCCTTGCTCGGCGAAATTCTCCACGTTCTCGCGCATCTTGCCTTTTAGCTCATGGCTGTTTTTTATCACATTCTCTACCGAGCCGTACTGCTTTACCAGCAGTTTAGCCGTTTTTTCGCCGATGCCGGGGATGCCTGGGATGTTATCTACCGCATCGCCCCATAGGCCTAAAATATCAATTACCTGGCATACATCCTGCACTTCCCATTTCTCGCATACTTCCTTTACGCCCATAATCTCAATGTCGCTGCCCATGCGCGAGGGCTTGTACACAAAGATATTGTCAGATACCAATTGGGCAAAATCCTTATCGGGCGTCATGCAAAACACCTGATAGCCCTGCTTTTCGGCCTTTTTGGCTAAGGTGCCAATCACGTCGTCGGCCTCGTAGCCGTCGGAGGTAATCAGCGGAATATTAAAGCCTAATATCAGCTTAAACACATAAGGCATGGCGCGCGACAAATCTTCGGGCATCGCCTGGCGATGACCTTTGTACTGTTCAAAATCGGTATGCCGCTCGGTAGGGGCATCGGTATCAAATACCACCGCCATATGGGTGGGTTTCTCCTTACGCAGAATATCCAGCAGGGTATTGGTAAAGCCCATCACGGCCGAAGTATTAAGACCGTTGGAAGTAAAACGCGGGTTTTTGCTCAATGCAAAATGTGCCCGGTACATCAGGGCCATACCGTCTAACAGGAAGAGTTTTTTCATGATGAAATATGATTAGACTGATTATGATAAGATTACACTGATTTATTAAGGTGATTACACCAATTTAAATGCAGGTAAAGGAAGAATAATCAGGATTCTAATTTAATGTAATGTGCTAACCTGTATTTGCAGGCCAGTCCAAAAATACAATTTATTGGCTGCAAAGTGCAGCCGCAATCAGCAAAAAGGCAATTGTTATCTACCTGCTTCAGGTGCTTAAAAATTAATGCGATTCATACCTAAATCGGTGTAATCACAACAATAATCAGTGTAATCCTTTTACCTGAAATCGCACCCGGCCAGGTGGTCATTCACCATGCCGGTGGCCTGCATAAAGGCATAGCAAATGGTGGTACCGAAGAATTTGAAACCCCGCTTTTTCATATCCTTGCTGATCGCGTCCGATTCGGGCGAGTGGGTAAGCACCTGCTGCGCCGGATGGTTAATGATGGGTTTACCGCCGGGCATAAAACGGTACAGGTAATTATGAAACGAGCCGAACTCTTTTTGCACTTCCACAAATAGCTGCGTATTGCGGATAGCCGCCTGTATCTTCAGCCGGTTGCGGATGATGCCGGCATCCTGCAGCAAACGTTCTACCTCGTCCGGCCCAAAGGCGGCTACGCTATCCACCTCAAAATTGGCAAAGGCTTTATGGTAGTTTTCGCGCCGGCGCAAAATGGTGATCCAGCTTAAACCCGCCTGAGCAGATTCAAGCGTAAGGAACTCAAACAGCGTATGGTCATTATGCACCTCCTTACCCCATTCTTCATCGTGATATTTGGTATATAATGGGTCGGTGCCACACCAGGGGCAGCGGGTGGGATTTGACATTTACTTGTGTGGATTAGTTCTGTAGTAAGCGTTGTTTTCACTTTTGTCTTAATACAAAAGTACCAAAAAGTCAAGGTAGAAAAAAGCTTCCACCCGCGAAGCCGGCCCATGACCCGGCCAATTCGCCCAAGGTCTAATGATGGAAGGAGAGAAGGCGTGAATGAGTGAATAAGGCAAAGTTCGTCCCTCCCGAAGGAAGGGTTTTTGCGCCAAACAAAAAAGCAAACAACACCAGCCCACACATAACCGCCCCTGTGGCCTTGACTTTTTCGGCAACCACCACATTAGCCCAACCACAGTTCCCCTCAAAGAAAAAGGCGCAGCCACGAGTTTTCTTTTTGGTTCTTTTTCTTTTGCGGAAAAAGAAACGTAACATCCACCAACACTTCATACTACCACATCCCCAACCTCATGAAATACAATCAAACACCACTCATGAAATACAAAAACAACAAGCCCACTTGCACACCTCCCGCCAAATCCGTATCTTAATATCAGATTTCATACATGACCCCACTACAGGCACTACAAAAATATTTTGGTTATAACAGCTTCCGGCACCAGCAGGAAGCGGTAATCCATCAGCTACTGAAAGGCGGCGATGCGGTAGCGCTGATGCCCACCGGCGGCGGCAAATCCCTGTGTTATCAGTTACCGGCGGTATTATTTAACGGCTTAACCATCGTGATCTCACCGCTGATTGCACTGATGAAGGACCAGGTGGATGCGCTGAACGTGAACGGCATCCCGGCGGCTTATATCAACTCCAGCCAGAACCCCGGCGAACAGCAGGACATTATGAACCGCCTGAAAAGCGGACAGCTTAAGCTGCTGTACCTGGCGCCCGAGCGGCTGTTCAGTGCCGGCAGCATGCTGGTGAGTTTTCTGAAAACCTTACAGGTGAGCCTCATTGCCATTGACGAGGCGCACTGTATCTCGCATTGGGGGCACGATTTCCGCCCCGAGTACCTGATGCTGGCCAACCTGAAAACGGAGTTCCCGAAAACACCGGTGATTGCCCTTACCGCAACGGCTGATAAATTGACGCAGCAGGATATTGTGGATAAGCTGGCCCTGCACCAACCCGCGCAGTTTGTATCTTCCTTCAACCGCGAGAACATTACTTACCGCGTAGTGCCTAAGAAAAACAGCTTTCAAAAGCTGGTCGACTTTCTGCATGAGCGGCCGGAGGAATCGGGCATTATTTATTGTTTGTCGCGCGCCTCTACGGTTGAGGTGGCAGGACAGTTGCAAAAGCAGGGCTTTAGCGCCGAGGCTTACCATGCCGGGCTGGATAACGATACCAAAGCCAGCAACCAGGAACGCTTTTTACGTGATGAAATAAAAATCATGGTGGCCACCATTGCCTTTGGTATGGGCATCAATAAATCGAACGTGCGCTATGTGGTGCACCTGGATTTGCCTAAGAATATTGAAGGTTACTACCAGGAAACCGGTCGTGCGGGGCGTGATGGCTTGCCTTCGGATGCGCTACTATTCTTTTCGCCGGGCGATGCCTTTAAGTTGCAGGGCTTTGCCAAAGTAGAGGGCAACGAGGAACAAAGCCGCGTGATGCTGAAAAAGCTGGATGATATGGTGAACTATTGCCAGCTGCATACCTGCCGCCGCCAGTATCTGATGCGCTATTTTAACGAGGAATTTCCGGACCATTGCGGTTCGTGCGATGTATGTTTGACCGAGTTTAAGCGGTTTGATGGTACAGTGATTGCCCAGAAAGCGCTATCGGCCGTAGTGCGCCTGCAGGAACGTTTCGGCAGTGGCTATGTGATTGATTTCTTGCGTGGTTCGCAAAGCGAAAAGATCCGGCCTGAGCATAAAGAATTGAAAACTTATGGCATCGGGGCCGATATCAGCAAGGCCGACTGGCAGCGCTACCTGCGCGAGCTGGTCCAATTGGGCTACCTGCAACCTTCGGACGACCAATACCCGGTACTAAAACTTACCCCGGCCAGTGCCATGGTGCTGAAAGGGCAGCAGCAGGTACAATTGATTGAGCAGGAAGTAGAGGAGCAAAAAGAAGTACAGGCTTTACCTTATGAGGCCGAGTTGTGGCAGCAACTGAAAGCCATCCGCTGGACGATTGCCGAGCAGGAGAACGTACCCGCCTACATCATCCTGTCGGATGCCGCTTTGCTGGAAATGGCTACTTATCTGCCGCAAACGCCCGGTGAGCTAAAGCGTATCTCCGGCTTCGGCGAGGTAAAGCTGGACCGTTACGGACATCAGTTCTTACCGGCCATTGTGGCCTATGCCGAAAAACACGGCCTGAGTTCGCAAATCAACCAAAAGGCCACAAAACGTGAACGTAAACCTAAAGCGCCGGGTAAGGTAAGCAGCAGCCAGCAGGAAAGTTTGACGTTGTTTAAGGCGGGCATGTCGGTGAATGAGATTGCCAGCGTGCGCGGCTTTGCACCCATGACCATTGAGGGGCATCTGTGCAGCTTTGTACAAACCGGCGATTTAAAGGTAACCGAACTGGTGGCTGCCCACAAAATGCCCCCCATTGAAGATGCCATCCATAGCTATGGCGCACAGCGGTTAGCGCCATTGAAGGAAGCGTTGGGCGAGGATTACAGCTATACCGAAATAAAAGCCGTAGTAAGCTGGCTGAACCGAAACGAATAATTAGCAAATTTGCTGTGCCATGACCACTGAACAACTTTACGAGCTTTACCTGCAGCATCCGGTTGTAAGCACCGATACCCGCAAGATTGCCCCCAACAGCCTGTTTTTTGCCTTAAAGGGTGATAAGTTCGATGCCAATACCTTTGCCGCTCAGGCACTGGAGGCAGGTGCGGCTTATGCCATTATTGATAATGCCGCCTATGCCGTAAACAGCCGCTGTATTTTGGTTGACGATGTGCTGACAGCTTTGCAGGATCTGGCCCGGCATCATCGGCGGCAGTTGAATATCCCGGTTGTGGGGCTTACCGGTACCAATGGCAAAACCACTACTAAGGAACTGGTGAATGCGGTGCTGTCGCAGCATTTTGAAACCCATGCCACGCAGGGCAACTTTAATAATCATATTGGTGTGCCGCTTACCCTGCTGGCGTTAAAGCCGGAACATGAGATTGCCGTTATCGAGATGGGGGCCAATCATCAGCAGGAAATTGCCTTATTGTGCAGTATTGCGCAGCCTACGCACGGCCTCATTACCAATGTAGGCCGCGCACACCTGGAAGGCTTTGGCGGGGTGGAAGGGGTAAAGAAAGGTAAAGGGGAACTGTACGATTACCTGAAAGCCACCGATGGCATCGCCTTCATCAACAGCGACAGCGCCGACCTGATGAAAATGCAGGCCGACCGCCAGCTCATGCACACCTGCTTTTATGGCACCGGCCTGGTACGCAACCTGATCATGGGTCGCCTCGCTGAAAATGCGCCTTATTTAAAATTGAACTGGACCAATCAGCTTACCCATCAACTACACGAGGTAAGCTCACAACTCACCGGTGCTTATAATTTAGATAATATTTTAACGGCCATTACGATAGGCACCTACTTTAAACTGAGTGCCGGGGAAATCAACCGGGGCATAAGTACTTATGTGCCGGGCAACAACCGCTCACAAATCACCAAAACGGCCACCAATACCCTGATTTGCGATTATTACAACGCCAATCCCAGCAGCATGGCCGTAGCCATTGATAACCTGAGTCAGCTACAGGCTACCCGTAAGGTATTGATTCTGGGTGATATGTTTGAGATGGGCGAAGAAGCCGAAGCCGAGCACCGCTTTGTAGTGCAAAAGGCGCTGGATGCTAAGGTAGACGAGCGTATCTTCATTGGCCATGAGTTTTGCCGACTGCTACCGCAAGAGCAAGCCACCTTTTACCAAACTGCCGCCGATGCGGCTGTGGCTTTGCAGGGAAATCCTATTAAAGAGGCTACGGTGTTGCTAAAAGGTTCGAGGGGAATGGCGTTGGAGCAGTTGGTGCCTTATTTGTAGACTTAAGTATCTTACACCTGTCATTTCGAATGCAGGGAGAAATCTTTTGCCGCAGACCGGCTTCTTGAAGAAGATTTCTCCCTGCGGTCGAAATGACCTCTTTTTATTGAATTTATGTACTACTCGTGTCATCCTGAGCGACAGCGAAGGATCTGTACGCTTGGCTCTACTGTAAAGGTTCTTCGCTGTCGCTCAGGATGATACTTTTTTGTAGAAAAGAAAGGTATAATCAAAAGCCCTCCCCTTCGGGGAGCGTTGGGTGGGGTTATCTCAGTAACTTGTTATCCGTATCCGGAAAAATCAAAATAGGCTCATAACCGCGGGCCTCATCTTGCTCCATATAGGCGTAAGACATGATGATCACCACATCGCCCACCTGGGCCAGCCGGGCCGTGGCGCCGTTGAGGCAGATGGTGCCACTGCCGCGTTCGCCTTTAATCACATAGGTTTCGAAGCGGGCGCCGTTGTTGTTGTTTACAATCTGCACCTTTTCGTTGGGGATAATGTTTGCCGCCTCAATCAGGTCCTCATCAATGGTAATGCTCCCCACATAGTTCAGTTCGGCCTGCGTTACCTTAGCCCGATGAATTTTTGATTTCAAAACCTCAATAATCATGGCGCAAAGTTAGCAAATAATAGTAGATGGTTAATGCAGTTGAGTTTTGAACCGAAATACTGACGTTGGGTAGATAAATAAGGGGCTTAGTTTTTATCAACGAGTCATTTCGACCGTAGGGAGAAATCTTCTTCAAGAAGCCGGTCTGCGGCAGAGGATTTCTCCCTACGGTCGAAATGACAGCATTGTTGCATAGGAGCGTTGCAAACGCCGTACAGAGTTAAGCGGCTCGTTGCAAATGAGCGCAAGTGAGTTACTATATCCGCTTAAGTAATATATTTTTAATTGTATAATAGATAGTTACGCTACATAAACTTAATATGTAAGGAATACTTATAATGTAATTGTTTTTAGGATTGAGTAACATGATAATTTTAGAAAGAAGGCTCAATTCATTCGCATTTATGAAGGATAATGTAACTATTGAAATTATGAATGCTATAAGTATAACAGTAATGAGGCGATATAAAGGATTCAAATTTTGTATTAAAACTTTAATATAGTAATCAAAGAATATAATCGATATAATTATACAGCCTATCCATGCAGCCAAAAGTATTTGGTCTAACCCAAAGTCAACGATAGTAGGGTTGATAATGATATCCAAAACTATGTTTAAGGTAACAAATAGTGTATAATATTTTATTAACATAATTTCACTTTGTATTTAGCCTTTAATGCTTACCTTTTCAAGGCTTTCTTCAGTAATACTAAATACAATAAATTGTTAAATCCCTTGCTTCAGGCAATATCAATATCCAACTCCAGTATCACCGGGCAATGGTCGGAGTGCCTTGCTTCAGGCAATATCGCTGCGCGCTTGATGTGCCGTTCCAGTTCACGGGTTACCATAATGTAATCAATGCGCCAGCCCAGGTTCTTGCCGCGTGCGCCGGCGCGGAAACTCCACCAGGTGTAATTATGCGGCTCCTGGTTTAAGTAGCGGAAAGTATCGATAAAGCCATTGTCGATAAAACCATCCATCCAGGCGCGTTCTTCGGGCAAAAAGCCAGAGGAATTGGCGTTCGATTTGGGGTTGTGAATGTCAATCGGCTTATGGCAGATGTTATAGTCGCCGCATACTACCAGGTTGGGGTAAGCCCATTTCAGCTGGTTCAGGTACTCGCCGAACTGGTCTAAAAAAGTATACTTAAAATCCTGCCGCTCATCGCCGCTGGAGCCGGAGGGGAAGTAAACGCTCATCACCGAGATGTCCTCAAAGTCCACCCGTATATTCCGCCCCTCGCGGTCAAACTCCGGGATGCCGCAGCCGTATTCCACATGTTTGGGCGTATGTTTGGTAAGGATGGCCGTGCCGCTGTAACCCTTCTTTTCGGCCGGGAACCAATAGTGCTGGTAACCCATCATTTCCACGAGGTGCAGGTCGGTTAATACGTCGGGCGAAGCCTTGATTTCCTGCAGACATACCACATCGGCTTCACTGGCCTGCAGCCAGGCCAGAAAGTTTTTGGTAATGGCCGAACGTATACCGTTTACGTTATAAGTAATAATTTTCATGAAGATTTATAGCCTTTTTTAGCGAAGCATAGGGCAGCACAAAATAAGCAAAAGCAGGGAGGCTGCAACTATGGCGCCGGTTAAAGTATATATTTGACGGGGTGGAGCCATACTTGTACTTAGCCGAACCCGAACACTACCCTGAACTCACCGAAGTTTGGGAAGCATCGGTACGGGCTACCCATCATTTTTTAACGGAGGCCGATATTCAGTTCTACAAGCCCCGCATCCTGAACGAGTACCTGGCACTGCTGAAAGTTTATTACACGCAAAGCCACAACCGCATCAGCGGCTTTATCGGTATCTCCGGCGCCAAAGTAGAAATGCTGTTCATCCACCCCGATTTTCGCGGACAGGGCCTGGGCAAGCTATTGCTTACATATGCCATCAACGAGCAGGGCGCTGATATGGTAGATGTGAACGAACAGAACAAGCAGGCCGTAGGTTTTTACCAGCACTTAGGCTTTGAACTGGCAGGTTATAGTGAAGTAGATGGGGCTGGTAAACCTTATCCTATATTGTCGTTAAAGATGCCGTAATAAACTATTAAGTACCCACGCGTCATTGCTTAAAATCAACTACAATAATTCATTAAATACTTGAAAATCTATAACTTCAGTAACCCATCCATCGCCTTGCATTCCTTCTTATCCAACAACTCCACCGTCATCGGCACATCGGTAGCGGGGCGGTCGCGCTGGTCTTTGGCTACGGCGGCAATGCGGTCTACTATATCCAGGCCGGTTACTACCTCGCCGTATACGGTATAATTTTGGTCGAGGTGTGGCACGCCGCCTATTGAAGTATATGTGTCACGTTGATAGGCGGGTATCTTGCGCCCTTTCAGGCGGGTTTGTTCCAGCGTATCCAGCCGCCCTGCGGTAAAGCGGCGGCCCTCTACAATATAAAACTGGCAGCCGCTACTGGCCTTGGTGGGGTTATCATCCCGGGCGGCAGCCAGTACACCACGTTTATGGAACAGGCTGTCCCTAAACTCGGCAGGTACGGTATAGCCTACATCACCATTGCCCAGCTCGGCGCCGGGCTGTGCTTTTTTCGAGTCCGGGTCGCCGCCCTGAATCATAAAGTTCTGTATCACCCGGTGAAACAGCGTGCCGTTATAAAAGCCCTGTTTAGTGAGCTTGATAAAATTATCGCGGTGCAGCGGCGTTTGGTTATACAGCCGGATAATGCAATCGCCGTAAGTAGTTTTGATGCGTACGTACTGGTTTTTAGGCGGCTTTGCGTAGGTGGCGCTGAGGGCAAAGAGCAGGAAGAGCAGGGCGTAGATTTTTTTCATATTTGATTTTATAACTTGTAGGTTTTGCCAATCGATGTTTATGAGCTAATTGTTTAAAGGCGGTATGAAAGTATAATTTTATTATAGAAGTAAAGGAAAAAATTACGCTTGGTTATTGACTGCAGAAAAGCCGTTCGCAATGCAAATCCCTTAACCCCTGGCTTAAGAGCCTGAACAGTTCATCAGGCTCCGGAGCGGGAGCCTGTTTGCAGGATTGATAAGCAGGTAAGCAAGATTCTTCCACTTTTCATGATCTCTTAAACAAAGCTATGCAAACTCAGGCAGATTACACAGGTATTGACATCCTAAATGCCAGCAAAGAACCTGTACTTGGATATCTGCAGAACACACAATGTTCAACCTGTACACCTGCATCCTTACCAATCATACCCGCACGGTGTTATATGCCGGTGTTACCCATAATCTAAGCAGGCGGTTGTACGAATACTGCACAGGAAAATACGCACAAAGGCAGCACCAACAGAAAATATTTGATACCGGTACCATTGTAATGCTTCGGGTTTTTTGACTCAGCAGCATTGAACTTGCAGTTTGCAACTGCGTTAAAACCCGTTCTCCGGTTCTGTTGTTGAGGTAAAGGGCAAAGCCTGACGCTGCCTGATATACCATCATGACAACATTACAACCGCGCACCTGGGCGCAGCAGCACATACCCGAAATTGGCTTGGGCGGCGTAGCCATCGGCAACGAGTTTGAATATGTAACGGATGAGGAAGCACAGGCCACGCTGGAAGCGGCCTGGCAGGCCGGGGTGCGGTATTATGATGTATCGCCCTGGTATGGCCTGGGCCTGGCCGAACGCCGCTATGGCATGTTCCTGCATAATCAGAAACGTGAAGATTATATCATCTCCTCAAAGGTGGGCAAGCTGCTTAAGGCCGGCAAGAACAACAAGGGTGATGAATACTACCCTTACGCCCACTCGCCCAACAACGTAATATTTGATTATACCGCTGATGGCATAAAGCGCTCCATTGAAGACAGTTTGCAGCGCCTGGGCATAGCTAATATAGACATCATTTATATTCATGATCTGTCACCGGATAATAAACTGCTGGAGGGCAAATGGCTGGAGCAATTTGCCATTGCCGAAAAGGGCGCCTTCCCGGCCCTGAGCCAGCTGCGTGATGAGGGTATCATTAAGGCCTGGGGACTGGGTGTAAACAGCCCGGAGCCCATACTTAAAACCATGGAAGTTGCCGATCCCAATGTGTTTTTGCTGGCCTCGCAATACTCACTCATTGACCATGCGTATGCACTTCACCATGTATTCCCGGAGGTACGTAAGCGTAACCTGTCGCTGGTAATGGGCTCTAACTTTAATGCCGGCTTTTTGTCGGGCGGCGGGCGTTATAATTATGATCCTAAGAAACCCGTTCTGCAGGCCTACCTGGACAAACGCGATAAGCTGCACACTATTGCTGCCGCCCACCAGGTAGACCTGCGTACAGCTTCCCTGCAGTTTGCCCTGTTCCCCGAAGTAGCCGTATCCGCAATTCCGGGGGCGCACACGCCGGCGCAGGTGCAGCAAAATGTAGCGTCGCTGAAAGTAGATATTCCGGATGCCTTCTGGCAGGAGCTAAAAGAGCAGAAACTGATTGAGGCCGACGCACCTGTAACCGCAAACGGCAAATAATTGCCTTTATTCGCCTTTTATGGCATTTTATCATCCCTAATGCACTGTTTATGGACGCAGGTGGACTGCTTTTATGGGTGCAGGGTCATAAATCAGGTACCACTATGCCAGTTGCCGGGTAATGTTTATCATTGACTATTCAACATGCGACCGATCATCTCTGACCCTACTTACTTAGGTGCGCGTATGGTAGCCGATACCGTAGCCGCTCATTTCAGCAACCACCTGCAGGCCGCCGCCGGGCGGTTTACCCAAGCCGAACTGGCCTCAGCGCCCGATAGCAGTATTATAGAGGCCGTAACCGATATTGCTTTCTGGGCCAGCCTGCGCCAGGAGGAAGGCCGGTCGCCGGATATTTCCATGGCGCTGCTGCAGCCCTCGCAGGCTGCTTATCCGCTGCTGTTTAGTGAGCCGCTGCGCTTTACTCCCCAAAACCTGGTAAAACTGGCCCCTGCAGTAGAGCAAAGGGGCATTCATTTAGGTATATGGCACAATGATGACGGCTTGTATATTTGGGGCACCACCCACATGGTACCCGGCATCTGCTTTGTGCTTGAGGTGGTAGAACCCGGTTTTTTAGTGATTAAGCACCGCCGGGTAGATGGTTTTGGCAAGTTTGTAAACGTAGCTGTACTTTTAGGCGACCAGGTTAAGATAGTGGACGAAAATACCACGGGCATTGCCGACTGCCCTGCCCTGATAGCTTCATTAGCGGCAATGCCCCTGCCCTCTTATATGGGTGAAAGGTTTAATGTACTGGTGCAACTGGCTGCGGCTATGCGCATGCATGGGCGGGGCGGCTTGTTGCTGATAGTTCCGCCGGGCACCAATAGTTGGCAGCAATCGGTTTTACAGCCCATAAATTATCCGGTAGCACCCGCCTATCGTGCCCTTCCGGCGTTGATGGCTCACCGCCAGGAGAAGCACACCCAACCCGAATGGCGGGAAGCCGTATTGCAAACTATTGAACTGATTGGCGGCTTTACCGCAGTTGACGGCGCTACCGTAGTTACCAGCGAATATGAGTTACTGGGTTTTGGCGCTAAGATAACACAGTTAGATAGCAATACCCCGGTACCGGAGATCATATTAACCGAGCCGGTTGCCGGCAGTACCGCCATACGTATGCAACCTTCGCAATACGGCGGTACACGGCATTTAGCCGCAGCACAGTTTGTGCATGATCAGCCTGATGCCATTGCGCTGGTTGCCTCTCAGGATAAGCACTTTACGGTATTTGCATGGTCGGCACCATTGCAGTGCGTACATGCGCATCGTATTGATGTATTACTGGTGTGAAATTATACATTGCTTTTTCCTACTCAACCGTAACCGATTTAGCAAGGTTGCGGGGCTGGTCTACATTGCAGCCACGCATTACAGCAATGTGATAGCTTAATAATTGCAGCGGTACAGTAGCCAGCAGCGGCACAAAGGCTTCGGCTACCTGGGGTATTTCAATCACGTAATCAGCCATATTACGCACCGTGGTGTCGCCCTCAGTTACAATGGCAATTACCTGGCCGCCACGGGCTTTAACTTCCTGAATGTTGCTGATCACCTTTTCGTATGATGAATGGCGGGTAGCAATAAAAACCACCGGCATTTCGGCATCAATCAGGGCGATGGGGCCGTGTTTCATTTCGGCAGCCGGATAGCCCTCGGCATGAATATAGGAGATTTCCTTGAGCTTCAATGCGCCTTCCAAAGCCACCGGAAACGAACTTCCCCGGCCTAAAAACAGGCAATTTCGGCTGTCTTTAAACTTTTCGGCAATGGTTTTTACGTGGGCATCGGCTTGTAAGGCCTTTTCTATCAATGCGGGTATTTCATTCAACTCGGTAAGCAGCTCCACCATTTTACTTTGGGTAATGGTGCCCCGCTGCTGAGCCATATAAAAGGCCATCAGTGTAAGTACGGTTACCTGCGCTGTAAAGGCCTTGGTAGAAGCCACGCCAATTTCGGGCCCGGCATGCGTATATACTCCGGCATCAGTTAAACGCGGAATAGACGCACCTACTACATTACAGATACCAAACAGAGTTGCCCCTTTTTCTTTAGCCAGTTCCAGCGCCGCCATAGTATCTGCCGTTTCGCCGGATTGCGATATGGCAATTACCAAATCTTTCTCCGAAATAATTGGGTTACGATACCTGAACTCAGAGGCGTATTCCACCTCTACCGGGATGCGGGCGTATTCCTCAATCAGGTATTCGCCAACCAAACCGGCATGCCACGAGGTGCCGCAGGCCACAATAATAATACGGTCAATATTCTTTAGCTTGGCAACATATTCTTTTATGCCGCCCAATTGTACTTCACCCTGCTGCGGGTAAATACGCCCGCGCATACAATCGCGTACAGAACGTGGCTGCTCGTAAATTTCCTTGAGCATAAAGTGCTCATAACCTCCTTTTTCCAGCATTTCCAGCTGCAGGTCCAACTGATGGATATAAGGGGTTTGAATGGTATTGTCAATATTTTTAATCAGCAGGTCATCACGATGGATATAAGCGATCTCATTATCATTAAGATAGATGACATTTTTGGTATATTCTACAATAGGGGTGGCATCCGAAGCCACAAAATACTCTCCTTCGCCTACGCCAATCACCATAGGGCTGCCCTTACGTGCTGCAATCATCAGATCAGGATCATCAGCACTCATAATTACAATAGCGTAAGCGCCTATTACAGCGTTTAACGCCACCCGAACGGCTTCCTGAAGTTCTAAACCGGTTTCCTGCTGTATATCTTCAACCAAATGTATCAATACCTCGGTATCAGTATCACTTTTAAATACATGCCCCTTAGCCAGCAGCGCTTCTTTAATAGTGGCATAGTTTTCAATAATACCGTTATGAATAATGGTCAGCCTGCGGTTGCCCGAAGAATGCGGGTGCGAGTTGCGGTCGCTGGGGGCGCCGTGGGTAGCCCATCGGGTATGGCCCATTCCTGCCGTGCCGCTTGCCTCTGCATCTTTTACAAAATCTTCAAGTGCGCTTACTTTGCCGGCTTTTTTGTATACCCGCAGCTTATCATTTTGCAGGGCAACACCTGCACTATCGTAACCCCGGTATTCTAACCTGTGTAATCCTTTTATAACGATGGGATACGCCTCCCTGAATCCTATATAACCTACAATCCCGCACATAAGTATCCTTTTTAAAATAGCTGTGTGCTTTAGCCACATTAATAACAATGTAGCTTAAAGCACTAATACAAGCGCGAATATATTCTAAATAAGGTAAAGCCCGAGTCAAAAAAATGCCCCTTTTGCAAGGGGCATTTTTTACTGGTTTGTTTTAGTGTAGATAATATTAAGCCTGATGCTATAACCTGAGCTCTTATCTGTACCTACGGCAATGGTACGGCCGGCCGTTTGGGCGGTGGGCAGGTAATCTACCGAAGTTTTGTTTGTGGTATCTACTGCTACCAGATAAGTGCCATAATCAATAGCTGTGCCGCGCAGTAACTGCTGCAGGTAACCGGTAATTACAAAGTGGTAGGATTGTAAATTGCTACTGTAAAATCCGTTAAATACCCCTACGCCCAAGTAGTAATTACTGCCGCCGGCATCGGGTAGTATAACTGGCTGCCTAGCTATGTTATTGCGGTACAGCGAAAGTTTAGGTTGCGGTACGTAGCTAACAAAACTACCTGGATTAGGCGTTACTATCAACTCGGCACGGTTAAGAACAATGTTAGAAAGATTAGCAGTACCAAACAGGGTAGTAAGACTCGGGAAACCAATTTTACCTTTTAATCCGCCTAAGCCCTGTAAATAAAATACAGGATTAGATGTGGTACTGTTAAGCGCATTTTGTACCGCTGTACTATAAGTATGTTTGATTTCGGCCGGGTGAATGCCGGGCGTAACAGGCAGCGATACAATGGCCGTATCTATACTGGTAGCTCCAGTATTTTTATAATAAATATCAATACGGCTGGAATCCAGGTTAAACATGATATTACCGCCTACACCGCTTTGGCCCTTATCCAGTGTTAAATACAAACCTTTAATAGCCGCCTGAAATGCGGGATTGTTGGCTAACTGAGTAGCACCTGCATTCCAGAAGTT
The DNA here is from genome assembly GCF_965200995.1 of Mucilaginibacter sp. Taxonomy (GTDB): domain Bacteria; phylum Bacteroidota; class Bacteroidia; order Sphingobacteriales; family Sphingobacteriaceae; genus Mucilaginibacter. The sequence goes on from NZ_OZ241743.1 coordinate 1,244,978, forward strand.
TTGAGTAATAAATGCAGTACTGATGGGTACCCGTAACTGTGCAGGCACCGTAATCAGCGTATCAGGCTTTCCTGCTACAATACTGTTAATTTTGAATCGTGTGTGCGTATATGGCCTAAATACACGGCTGCCCAGCACAGCACTACCATGAGACCAGGCTTTATTATTGTAATAAGCCTGGTTAGCTAATGGCAACTCATTTAACTGGTTTACATTGATGCGATAGCTGGAGTTTAAGGAATCACCATAAAACCCGTCTACATAACGCAATACCAGCACAGCCGAATCTGTAGTAACAGTTCCGGTGGGCAAAGTATAAGGTGCTGAAAGTGGCAAGTTGAGGCCGGCAGCAATATTGGCCTCTGTAGTACCAAGATCGGGGTCTTTAAAATAAGCCAGCGGCGTTTTTACAAGCCCCGAAGTAACCACACTGTCCACACGCGCGGTGTTTATGGTTAAATCTGTACTGGTAAGCAGAGTACCATTTATCTGATTAGCCGGATCAACGGGCAAACCTACCGTATCGCTGTTTTTACAGCTGCCTAAAATAAAAAGACTTATCAACAGGGTTAATAAGTCTAATCGTATAAATTTCATAATGAGCTTCAAATTCTTATCCAACGTTTACCAGTTCATCGCTGGCAATTTCGTCGTAAAAATTGTAATAATTTTCGAAATCAGCGGTAGCAGAATATTCTAAAACAGGTTTTTGGCTGTTTTTAACATTATTTAACACCTCTGCACTAATGTTTTCGCTGCCTAAAACCACCGCATCTGAATATTGGATAGCGCCTGCGTACAAGGCATCGCTGGTACCGGGCTTAAAGGCGGCCACATGGGTTTCGTCCATATCAGACATGATAGCCTTACGCGCAAACTCAGGTGACATTGCCTCGCCAAACGAATTTTCGTAGATAGAATAAACCACCTTTGAGTGCTTAAAAGTCGGGTCATCTTTGTACGATGTTTTTATATAGGCAGGCACCAGGGCGCTCATCCAACCGTGGCAATGTACAATATCAGGCGACCAGCCTAACTTTTTAACGGTTTCCATAGCTCCTTTGCAGAAAAAAACCATTCGCTCATCGTTATCGGCGTAAAACTTACCCTCCTTATCGTTAAACACATGTTTGCGCTGAAAGTATTCTTCATTATCCAGAAAGTACACCTGCATACGTGCTGCTGGTATAGAGGCTACTTTAATAATTAACGGGTTGTCATTGTCATTAATAATGATATTCATTCCCGATAAGCGTATAACCTCATGCAGGCGGTTCCGGCGCTCATTGATATTTCCGAAACGCGGCATCAGGATACGGATCTCAAAGCCTTTGTCCTGCATGGCTTGCGGCAGATGACGGGTAATTTCAGAAATTTTTGTGAGGTCAAGGAAAGGCGACATTTCATGCGTTATAAACAAAAGCTTAGATTTACCCATCTCCAATCAGTATTAAATTATTGTTATGAAAACCAAAAAATTGAGTGTGCAAATATACACATTTATTTAGCTTTTATCAATGATTTATGCAAGTACTTTTGGATAATATTGGCGAATTGTACAATTTAGCCCGATTTTTATATCTCTGCCAAACTTGGATATTTTTACCACAATACACGAAGTACGCCAGCACCTGCAGCGGTTACAAGCCGCTGGCAGCACCATTGGCCTTGTGCCCACTATGGGCGCCCTGCACCAGGGCCACCTCTCGCTGATTGCCCGCTCCCGGCAGCAAACAGCAGTAACGGTATGCAGCATCTTTGTAAACCCCACTCAGTTTACCAACGCTGCCGACTTAGAGAAATATCCACGCCCGATTGAAGCTGATGTTGAAAAACTGGAGCAGGCAGGCTGCGATGTACTGTTTAAGCCTCCGGTAGCCGAGATGTATGACGGTAATGAGCAATGGCATTTAGACATCGGCCCGCTGGAGCACCTGCTGGAGGGCAAATTTCGTCCGGGACATTACCAGGGAGTTACGCAGGTAGTGTACAAGTTGTTTGCTATTGTGAAGCCGGATCTGGCCTTTTTTGGGCAAAAGGATTACCAGCAGGTGCTGGTGATACGCCGCATGTCAGAATTACTGAACCTGCCTGTAAAATTGGTAATGTGCCCCATAGAGCGTGAGACTGATGGCTTGGCCATGAGCTCGCGCAATGTGCATTTAAGTGCCGATGACCATCGCCATGCCTTGGTATTACATAAGGCATTAACTTATATAAAGGATAACTATCAGCCCGAAAACCTGGCTGCCTTGCAGCAATACGCCGAGCAGTTAATAACTGCCGAACCGGGCGTTACTTTAGACTACTTTGAACTGGCCGATGCGGATACCCTGCAGCGGGCCGGCAGCGTTACGCCGCATGTGGTAGCCTTAACGGCCGCACAGGTAGGCAGTACACGGCTGATTGACAATGAGATGATTAGTTAGAAAGCTATAATATACGCCATTGTGGCAGCAGAACCTATACTTATAGCAACGGCAATCTAATCTATTGCCAGTGCCTGAAACCATAAGTGTACAGAAGACTTTTTTGAGCCGGGACTACCGCATTGATGTTGTACCAGACCTGTTTCGGCACCCTATGGGGTTACTATTTTGATAATTAAAAAAGGGTTTACAAAAGTTTGTATAACGAAAAAATAAATTTTATAAACTTTTGATTGTCAACATGTTGAAAAAAATCCGGGTTTGCACTTTTTTACGCTTTTTTTCTGCCTGTTAACGCAATTTCAGCGCATCCGAACAACTGAATATTGAGTTTCGGGTGAAGTGTTTAATAGATGTATGTTACCCTTTTACCATTGCTGCTTTAACAATATGGCATGATAATAGCACCATCAATCATCATGATCAAATTACGCAGGCCGCAACTGCCTAAACTCAATTTCAGCAAGGCAAAAACCAGTTTAAAAGATGGCTTACAACACCTGTCGCAAGGGGGCTTTAAGCAGATATACAGCCACATTGACCAATTGGGCATCAAGAAAGGGGTAGACCGCCTGGGGCTGGATAAATTTGTTATGCAATGCGCCCTGCTGGCCGCCGGTTCAGGGGCGGTAACCGGTTTGGGAGGTATAACGACCATGCTGATTGGCGTACCCTTAGATATGGTAAACCTTATTACCCAGCAATTCAGGGTAACTATGGCTGTATCTTATTACCATACCGGCAGTTATCATATCGGCTTTAATGATTTCTTCAAGATCGTAGCTTCCTCACTGAAGGTGGATGCCGGTATGAGCGTAAGCAAAAAGGTAATGGAAGAAGTAGCCGAAAAGCTGATGCTTAACATCGGTACCAAAACCGCCGAACGCCTGGTGCCTGTAGTAGGCGCAGTTATTGGCGGTACGGCTAATTACCTGTTTATTAAACGCGTGGCAGACAATTTAAAGGAAAAGTATCCGAAAGGGAAACTGGTAAAGATTTAAACCCGGTTTGCAATAATTAGCAGATCAGGTTTAAATTAAAGTTTACATCAAATATTTACTTTTCCGCTGTTTTTGGTTCCTGCCACTGTTAACAGTATATTATTCCTTAGGCATCTGGAAGGACGGCGGCACTGCGCTGCCTGCAGATGCCCAGCTTTTGTTAGGCTGCCTGCCCATCACTAGTTCAAGTTTACCGCCAGCCATTAAATCCTGGTGCGAGAACCACGATTTATCCCAAATTTTGCCATTTAACCTGGCTGACTGGATATATTTATTGTCAGGGGAATAATTTTTGCATACTACGGTAAAGGTTTTACCATTGCCCAGTTTTAAGGTGGCGGTTTCAAACATAGGGCTGCCAATTACATACATAGGCAGGCCCGGTGTAACCGGGTAAAACCCGATTTGCGAAAATACCACGAATGAGGTAAGGCCGCCGCCATCTTCATCGCCCGGAATGCCCATCAAATCATTACGAAACCATTCCTTCAATAAATTACGCACCCGTTTTTGCGTGCGCCAGGGCTGCCCGGCATAAGCGTACAGGTAAGGGATATGCATGGCCGGCTCATTACCCATAGAAAACTGGCCTACATTGCCGGTATGATCACCAAACTGGTGGTAAAAATCGGGTCGCCCCATACCCAGCGGCGTGCTGAACATGTTTTCAAGCCCGTCTACAAAGCTCTGCTTCCCGCCAATCATCTTTATCAGATCGCTAATATTGTGCTGTACATCCCAGCGGTATACATAACCGTTATTTTCATCATACGCCTCCCTTGCCCCTATCCCGCTCGAATACCGGTAATCAAACGGCTTAATGAAGTTGCCCTGTGCATCCTTCGGATGAAAAAATTTGGTTTCCGGGTTAAACACCTTCCGGTAATCGAGGCTGCGATTTAAAAAGTATTGCGCATCTTCTGCCTTACCCAATTGTTTGGCAATGTTGCCCAGGCACCATTCATCATAAACCGTACCCAGCGTTACTGCTACCGGCTGGCGCTTTTCCCAGCCGTGCACTTCAGGAACGGTTTCCTTTTCGCCACTGGCCAGCGCCGGGAAGTAGCCATTATCTTTAAAGAACTGATCGAGCACGCCTGCCTTTTTGCCCGACCAGGGCGCAAGTGTTTTCTCTGTAATACCGGCTTTACAATACTGATAGGCCTGCTCCAGGTTAAAGGTGCGCAGCCCCTTATTATAAGCGTCTATAACGGTGGCCACCCCGTGGTTGCTGTTCATACGCCGGCTGTCGCCGGTTACCTCAGGAAAGGTGGGCATCCAGTGATTTTCCATCTGGGCGGCCATGCGCAGGTAAGAATTGATCATGTCCGACTCCTTTTTGGGCTCAATAATTATACGGAGAGGATGCGTGGCGCGGTAAGTGTCCCACACCCAGTCATCGGTATAAAACGGCGTTCCCTCATCACTGTGTATCTTGCCATCATAAGCGCTAAAGTACTGTCCGTCCTCTGAAATGCAGATCATACGCTCATAGGTGCGGTAAAGTGAGGTATAGAACACCGTCTTTGCATTTTCATCAGTTCCCTCCACCTTTATTTTACCCAGCGTATTATTCCACAACTGCCTGCCACCGGCCGCTACTGCCTGTAAGTTATAATCCTTTATTTCACGGTATAAGTTCTTTTTAGCCTGGGCAACGCTGATGAAGGACACGCCATAGCGAAGCTTAATTTTTTGCGTGCGACCAGGGTACTGAAGTGCCAGGAAAGCGTTGTGCCCCTGCACAGTTAGCTGATTTCCGTTGATTTGCCCCCCGGTCACCGCACCTGCAGCTACGGGCTTTATATCAGTTTCGGCGTAGATATAAACTCTGGTATGGTTTTCCAGCTGCTGGTAGCCGCTAACCGCACCGCCATCTGCGGTAAGATCACCGTCGCCCGTGTTCAGGATAAGGTAGGGAGCAGAATCATTTTGCTGAAAATCAAGCTCATATATACCCGCCTGATGCGATGGAGCGTATTGTACCTGTATGCCGTAATCATCCAGGTCTGCTTTGTAGTAATACGGTTTGATGGTTTCGTTATCGTAGCCGTAATCTATTACCCCTTTGGTTACGGTATTCAGGCTTCCCTGGTATGGGCTTAAGTTAAACGCCGACCTTCCGCGGTGGCTGGTTATCATCAGCGGCAAGCCGTGCAGGGTATTTCCCGTAAAATTTTCCCGCTCCGGGTACACCCGCAATATACTGTTGGGCAAGTGCACCGTAGGATAGGTAGGTACCAGCAAATGGCTGATGTTGCCGATATAAGGATTTACATAATCAACCGGCTCCTTTTTGAGTACCTGTGCATCCGTACTCCGGGTTACTGCAAAGAAGCAAAATAAGAACAGTAAAGTATAAGAACGATGATTATGGCTCATAAATGAGTTAAAAAGTTATTTAATTTTTGGTAAAAGTAGGTATTATCAATCCACCATCACAGGTTTAGGGTTAGCATCTGCCGCTAAATTTTTTTTCTGAAATGCGGTGCAATCTGTATAGCGGCTGTAAACCGCTACGCTACCGGGTTAGCTGCGCATGCCTGATGCGGGTAAGCGTTTCTCTTGATACGCCCAGGTAGGATGCGATCATGTGTAACGGTATGCGCCGGGCAACACCGGGGTAAGAACTGATGAAATCAGCATATTTTTCCTCGGCCGAAGCGCTGATGCTGGTTAGTAAACGCTGCTGCGTTTCATTAATGCGGCTCAGCATCATGCTCTCCGAAAAAGCGTTTATGGCCGGGATGTTTACCCGTAAATGTTCAAAATCCGCATGGCTCCACATCATAACTTCCGTTTCTTCAATAGCCTGCACATAATATTTTGAAGGCGTACCCTTATTATAGCTTTCCGAGTCTGTAGTCCAGCTTTGCTCAGGCGTAAACTTCATGATGTACTCAGTGCCATCCTCTCCTACTGAGTAATTTCTGAGCAAGCCTTTTAATACTAATATTTTATAACGGTAAATCTCGCCTGCTTGTATCAACAGGTGCTTTTTGGGTAGTTTTTGCATTATGGCCGCCTGGCCTATCCGGTTTATCTCTTCGGGCGTAAGTTTTGGTACGTGCTGCCTGATATAGCACTCAAAATATTCGAACATGGTGAAAGATGCTGTAAATAAATTCAAAAATAATTAAAAATTAATCCTTAAAATGAGTCAAATGTCCTCGCCATACTGTACAGGCTACCCGTAACTTTACAAATCATCAGGCAGAAAAAAGCATACTGAAATGCTGGCTGTTTGCACATGAATACATTACTAAAATAAAAAACCTATGCGCGTATTTGTTACAGGAGCTTCCGGTTTTATCGGCTCCGCCATTGTTCAGGAACTTATTGCCGCAGGCCACCAGGTGCTGGGCCTGGCCCGCTCCGAGGCCTCGGCACAAACGCTTGCCCAAGCCGGCGCCGAAGCGCTTCGGGGCAGCCTGGAAGATGCAGACAGCCTGAAGCAGGGCGCTTCAGCAACCGACGGGGTGATCCACACCGCCTTTATTCACGATTTTTCAAACTATACTGCCGCCGCCGCTACTGACAAAGCCGCTATTGAAGCCATAGGCGCAGTGCTGGCCGGTACCCAACGCCCGTTTGTAATTACCGGCGGCATACTGGGCCTGCAGCCGAGGCACGAATTAACGGATGAAGACGATGCGGCACCTGATTTTCCCCGGGCTTCAGAAAGTGCGGGCATTGCTTTGGCAAGCCAGGGGGTAAAAGCCGCTGTAATCCGCCTGCCGCCATCTGTGCATGACCAAAACGATCATGGCTTTGTACCTGCGCTGATTAATATTGCCCGTGAGAAAGGGGTTTCGGCCTACATTGGCGATGGCAGCAACCGCTGGCCGGCAGTGCACCGATTAGATGCCGCACAACTGTTCAGGCTGGCTTTGGAGCAGGGCGCAGCCGGCAGCCGCTTTAATGCCATAGGCGACGAAGGCATACCTACGCGCGAGATTGCTGAGGTTATCGGTCAGCAATTAAACTTGCCAATAGTTTCCATTCCAACTGAAAAAGCCGCCGAACATTTTGGCTGGATCGGCCGCTTTTTTGCACTTAACGGCCCGGCATCGGCTGTAAAAACCAAAGCCCGGCTGGGCTGGCAGCCTGCGCATATCGGGCTGTTAGAGGATATGCAGCAGAATTATTTCCGGTCATAATTACAGGGCAGAATAAACTCTGTACCCCCGCATCGTTTTCCGGCTTGTGCAAACAAGTGCCGGATAATGGTGCGGGGGTGTATTTTATCAGCAGCTTAGCGGTTACATCTCATTGCACCGTATTATAAATTGTTTTGCATACATTTACTGTATATACCTGTGATATTATGCAGCCAGCATCTTCATAACAGAAGGGCAGCAACATGTATTACAGACTCGGGCAACCCTGCCCGGAGAAAACCAATTTTAAACTACAGGCTATGAAACATTTAAATTACCTTTTGTTGCTGCTGGCATTGGTATTTACCAGTTGCTCAAAAAAGACCAGTGCCGATGGCGGCGCAAAAACACCGCCCACCAATCTGAATGTACAGGCCGCAGTAAGTACAGATAACAGTGGTAATGTTACCTTTACTGCTACCGCTACCAATGCCGCAAGCTACGGGTATGATTTTGGCGATGGCAATTATCAAACCTCGGCTACAGGCGCTGCCACTTACAAGTACAGCGCACCGGGCACTTACAAAGTAACGGTTACCGCTACAAGCAGCGATGGCAGCACGGCATCAAAAGCTATGGAGGTTACGGTAAACGTGGTATTGAAACTGGCCTGGGCCGATGAGTTTAATACCGATGGCGCACCCGACCCCGCCAGATGGGGCTATGATCTGGGCGGAGGCGGCTGGGGCAACAGCGAACTGGAATATTATACCAGCAGGCCGGATAATGTAACCATATCAGGCGGCACCCTTAAAATTACTGCCAAAAAGGAAGATTATAGCGGCAGCACCTATACTTCTGCGCGTTTGGTATCAAAAGATAAATACAACCTTAAATATGGCAAGGTAGAAATCAGGGCCAAGCTGCCTTCGGGCGTGGGCACCTGGCCGGCCCTTTGGATGCTGGGCAGCAACTATGCTACCACCCCCTGGCCGGCCTGCGGCGAAATAGACATTATGGAGCACGTAGGGAAAGATCAGAACAAGATATACAGCACCTTGCACTATCCGGGTCATTCGGGCGCTAATGGCAACGGCAGCACTACAGTTATTCCTACCGCCAGTACCGAGTTTCACCGTTACGGCGTAGAATGGTCATCAGCGGTTATAAGGTTTTCTGTAGATGATGTTCCATTTTTTACCTTTGCCAACAGCAGCAGCACGCCGTTTAATGCCAACTTCTTTTTTATTTTTAACATGGCCATGGGCGGTAATTTTGCCGGCCCGGTAGACCCTGCCATTACCAGCGCTACGATGGAAGTAGACTATATCAGGGTGTACCAATAACTGTTAAGGCCTGTTTGTTAGCATCAACACTTTAATTTTATATACCACCATTTTTCAATATGAAACCTCTTGTTCTAAAGTACAGTGCGTTATTGTTTACGCTTTGTGTAGCAGCTGGTACCGGCCCGGCCCTTGCCCAGCCGGCTACAAAACCGGCCAAAGGGAAAATAATCTTTTTTGATGACTTTAACAGCCGGAAGCTTAACCGCAGCAAATGGAACGTGCAGATCACCGGTATGCATGTGAATGATGAGCTGCAGGCTTATGTAGACACACCTTCCACTGCCTATATTGTGCAGGGGGCCGCGGCCGAAGGCGCCACGAACGGCGCACTGGTATTAAGGCCGCAACTGGCTCCAAATTTTAAAACACAGGACGGGCAGACTTTTAATTTTATATCGGGCCGCATTAATACCCAAAGTAAGTTTGAGTTTAAATATGGTACTGCCGAAGCCCGCATTAAACTCACTGACGGTGCCGGCCTGTGGCCCGCCTGGTGGATGCTGGGCAACGGCAACTGGCCTGCCTGCGGCGAAATTGATATTATGGAGTATATAGGCGAAAAGGATTGGGCCAGTGCCGCCGTGCATGGCCCCGGTTACAGCGGCGAAACCCCTTTTGTAAACCGCATGTACTTAGCCGCCGGTAATGATGTAACCCACTGGCATACCTATGCGGTAGAATGGACACCTGATGCCCTCAACTTTAAGTATGATGGTAAGCTGATGTTCCGCGTGAACCGTAAGATGGCGGAGCATTATGGTAAATGGGCATTTGACAATAACCACTTTCTGTTACTGAACTACGCGCTCGGCGGCGCTTATCCGGTTAAAATAAATGGTGTAAAGTCACCGTATTATGGTTTACCGGAGTCTTCTGTAAAACTAATTAAAGAAGGCAAGGCCAAAATGCTGGTGGACTGGGTACGGGTAACTCAAAACTAATAGTAGCTGCCCGTATTGTTTGTTATAAGGCTTAGGCAAAACTTCAGCAAAGCGATTAATCATAGTTAATCGCTTTGTTGTTTACAGTATATCAGAACCTATAACTGAAAGATAGGTAACGAAGGGTAGTTTCTTTGGAGATACCTTCGGTAAACTGTATCACAATCAGCTCGGCCGGTATAATGTAAATGCCGCCGCCGTAGCCATCATGCCACTGCGAAGAGGACTCACCCGGCGACCATACCCGCCCCACATCATTAAACCCGATTACACCAACAGCGCCCGGAAACAGGTAGGAATTAAAATCAAACAGTTTTAAGCGCAGTTCCAGGTTGTTATAGAGCATACTTTTACCGGTAAAGCGCGCGGTATGAAAGCCGCGCAATGTTTGCGGCCCGCCCAATTTTAATTGCTGGTAATAAGCAGCATCGCCTACCGTAGTACCCGCCCCTGTACGGTTGGCAACCACAAGGTTTGAACTATGGAACGGATTTACATAGAAATCAAACTCCGATATGATTTGCCCGTAACGGTTACTTTCGCCGCCATTAAGCTGCTGCATACCGGTTAGAGTGGTATGCCAGTATACCCCTTTGGTTGACCGCGCACCGGCATTACGGGTATCAAAATCAAAACCGCCTACCAGGCCTGCAAACGTGCGGTTACTAAACACCTCTTCACCGGGGTTAGCCTGGTTATATTGCAGTAAGAACTTATTTCCGTTATCTTCAGCGCTGCTGTGGTAAAACTGCCCGCCGATGCCTGCATTCACCTTAAAGTTGCCATACGTATGCGCTATCCTTACATCCGCGTTTATCCAGTCGTAACGGTTACGGTAGTATTCAATTTCGCGGTTGCCCTGGTTGGGAAATACCGTATTATTGCCGATACCGAAAAAGTTGGTGACGTTGTTGGGGCCGCGTGAGATTACATTGATGCTCAGATCATTATTACCGATGGCTTTTATAAAGTTGCCCGAGTAAGTAATCAGAAAAGAGTGCCGGGCCAGTGAGTAATCAACTAAAAACTCATGCCGGTAGGCATACGGCTCCTGCCTGAAGCCATGTTTGGTATAGGCAAAGCCCCCGATTGCCGAAACACCATAATCATTATTATAGTTAGCCAGTATAATGGGCTCAAAGCGGTCATACTGATAACTTTTGCGGTCGTAGCTGTTTACGCCTGTATCTGCAGAAAGCCGCAGTTTGGCCAGGGAGCGATCAGGCAGGATATTTACCTTGTCTGAACGGTCATAAATGTATAGGTTCTTCTTGTTATTAGCCGCAGTTGCCACTTCAAAGGTATCCTTATCGCTGCCGCCAACCATGCGCACCTTAATGGGCGACCGGCCAGGGCCGGTTACTTTAAATTTATCATCACCGTCAAATCCGTAAATTCTAATCTCTTTGGTTACAGCAGGGTCAAAGGTGCGCTGGTAAGTAACCTGCGCCAGGCTGTTATCCTTTTTTACCTTGTGGATAGTAACCGCCAGCCGGCCCTCCGCCTGCTCATCAACAAGTATATTTTCCCGCTTATCTGTTGTGGGTATTTCTACCACTTGCGATAAAAAGCGGTAATATTCCATCCCCTGCTGTGTTATGTTATCCCGGCGGGCTTTGAGGATGGCGGTAATTTCGGGGCCCGATAGCCGGTAGATGTCTGCAGGCAGCTTATGAATGGCCTTATCAATTACCTCATCGGTAAGATGGGCCTGCACATAGGCAATCTGCTCCTTCCAGTCTTCCTCGCCCAACTGCGGCAAAAAGTAACGGTCAAAATACCGGGCGTTAAAATTCCAGGTCTTGATGTCCCTGATCTTGCTGCCATAAGGCTGAAACTTCGATTTAAGCCACTGGTGTGCTACAATCCACGGAAAGATGCCTGACGTTTTATAATATACCTGGTCGCGGTCGCGGGGTATGGGCGTATATACGGTACTGTCCTTACTTTTGTCTTTATCCCAGCGCCACTGGTCGTCGTGCCGGTCCCAGTCGCCTAAAATCATGTCCAGCAGGCGGGCCCGCAGTACCAGCTTATCGGCTATTTTTACATCGTTATCATCGCGGCGTTTTTCCTGTACCTTGTGGGTATTATCTGTCTTTTCAGATTCCAGCGGCTCACGCTCTTCAAACAGGTATATGCCATTGGCATAATCTTTCCTGAATTTACCCAGCCCCGCATCATCGCCTACATACACAATTTCGGGATTGGAATGCGGAATCTGCAGCGCCTCTGCCAGCGGCGGTACGGTTAAAGCGGCGTAGGGATTAGAGGTGGAGATCTGATCCTGCAAAATATCTTTGGCTACGGTTTTACGCAGGTTGGGGGGTAACGCACGCTCAGGGTATTTTTGTACCGTTCTTAGTACCCATTCCTGCCCTGACGGATCCTGAAGGCGCAAAGATTTGGTTTGCAGCCCGCCGCCCTGCTGCGAAACGGTAAGGCCGCCCTTTTCGCGCTGTAAATGAAGCACCCTTATCTTTACCGGTACAGCCCACAGCTTGCGGTAATTCTCACCGAAGAGCGCCCGGTGAAATTTGCCCACCTGATCATACTCAGGGGCAATGGCCATCGTAACGCTATCGCCCCGGGGCTGGATTTGCGCTCTGAGCAGTTGTGATGATGTAATTAGTACAAAGAGGGCAACAAGGGTAAAAAACTTCATTTTGGGTCAGGCTCTTTCTAAAAATTTATAGGATCAGCATGTTCTGTAAAAGGCATCTACAACCTTCAATCTCTGTATTGCCTGCTAAACGCAAGCGGTAATGATAAGTTTGGGCGGGCGACGTTAAGCCACCTTATAAATATAATTAAAACTGCATAGAAAACTGCAGGCCCAATGTTCCTTCCTGATACGAGGGCAGCAGCATTGAACTGGCAGTGCGCCTCTTTTTTAATTCAGGTGGAAGGTCAGTAATATTAGCTGAGTTACCTTTTTTCCCTTTAAACAGCGTATTGCGTACATACGGATAAAGCAGGTATGCCCCCTTTGTAGCCAGTATACCCAGCCCTGCACCGGTAATTACATCGCTAAACCAATGGCTTTGGTGGTAGATGCGGAATATACCGGTGGTAGTGGCAAAGGCGTAGCCTACGGCACTGTAAATCTCCGAATTACCGCTAAGCTCCTGCGCCATAAACTCGGCGCCGGAAAAGGCGTTGGCCGTATGCCCCGATGGCCACGAACGCCGGTCGGCGCCGTTAGGCCGCAGGCGGTGCGTTGATCTTTTTAAGGTGTATAACACTACCCCCATCATCCCCTGCGCCATTACATAGGTAAGGGTGCGGTCAACAAAGGTATTTTTACCATGTACGCCTACCAGATTCAATCCATACACCAACACAAACGGGGCATACTGAAAATAATCTTCCACATGGCTTTTGGTAAACAGATTATGCTCCTGCGCCTCGCTGTACACATAGCGGTCGAAACGGCGCAGGGGCCTTACATAAAAAGAGGTAACCCCATACCCGATCAATACCGCCGGCGGTATGAGCGACCGGGCATTACTATGCAGATGCTGCACCGTATCGGGTATGGTAAGCAGGTCTTTTCTTAACGTATCAATAATGTTTCTCTTGGCAGTATCTGCCCCGTTTTTCTTAACCGTATCCGTTACCTGTTGGGCACAGGCGTTAAGCGTAAGCAGGCAGAGCAGCAGATGTAGTGTTTTTTTCAAAGGCAATATGGTCTTAGAAATAATGTGTTGTACAGTTCATTAACATTTACATAATATTACATATACCGAAAATTGTTTTGCAGTATATGTAATTCGTTAGTAACTGGTGCTGTTTTGCAGGGCGACAGCTTAGATGTCCGGAAGATTTTAAGCTGAAATAAGCGTATTACATTACCCTAAAACGGGTTTGGTATTCACCCGATTGCTGCCTTGCGCTTAGGTTGCTGTGCCTTCGTAATCCACCCGGCAAAGGGGTAAAAAGTGTAAACCCAAAGTTTACACTTTTCTGAAAATATTGCATCTAAAAAACTGATATTCAACATTTTAAAAAAAAGCAGGGTTTACACTTTTTACAACTTTTAGTTGTGCCTTTTACCGGTGTTATTTACCCCCGGTTTGCCTGCCTGCAGGAGAGGGAAACATCGAGCTGAAAACGGGTTACGCCCGGTGATACGGTGCTGTGGCTGCCAAATGTTTCGAGATTAAAAAGCAGGTGAATGCCAACCTTGTTATGGCAGGGTGCCGGACAGGCACACGGCTGTTTAATTTATGCTTTTTCCTTTTATTGCCTTTGCTAACTTATTCATACCTAACGCTTACCCGTAAGGCCTTCAGCCCCTTTACATCCTGCAATTCCTCCAGTTCAAGCTCTTCTATTCCAGGCGTAAGCATTTGCTGTTGCTGCAACCGGCCAATGTACCCCTTGTATTCATCAGCCTCAGCCCGTGTTAAGTATACCAGGGCTATTTTATCCGGCTGGGTAAGCCGCTCGTTGCTATCTTTCAGCCTTACTTTATCTATCCGTTTCTTTATTACCTCGTACCTGATGTTGTATACCCCTTCCACATCAAACCTGCGCTCGTCGTTTCTGAAATTAATATCAATAGCCGAGCTGTGTATAAAAACAAGCTGCGTGGTTTGCAGCTTTACCGGCATTTGCTGCTGTAACTTTTGAGTGAGGCGGGTAATAGCTACCATAGAGGTAAGCTGCCACAACCGGATAGCGCTTAATATATCCTGGCTGAACGGCTGACCGGGCGCTATGGCCTGGCCTGCATAAATATCATACTCCACACCATCGGTCCTGAACTTTTCGAAATAGCAGGGGTAGATAGACTCCAGCTGCTGCTGCTCCCGCTCAAAATATTTATTAATGGACGTATTAATTAAACGTATTGAAGTTTCGAGCTGATGCTGGTGCGCATACACAGGGCCTTCGCAGGTTATATTTGCAGTTGCCAGAAATTCATCTACCAATTGTGCAGCATCAGTATGCTGGCGCTTTACCGTGAGCAGCACATTTGGCACATCCTGATTTAAAAAACTGTCTATCCTGATCTTATCACTGGCAGTTACCGAAACCTCAATTTTGGCTATCCACTGGTTGCAGGTTTCAATAAGCCGGCTGAGTTCTTTTTCTTCTATATAAGCATCCAGCCTGTTTATTACGGTTAGCAGGCTGGTGAGGCTGTTATGTAAATCCATCTGCATAGCGGTATTGCGCTCCATAGTGGAGTTGCGTATATCAATAGCGCCATACAGCGGGTACACTTCCTTAAAGGCAACAGTTTCTATTTTTAAACCGCTGCTGTGCTCGCGTTCCTGCCTGATGTAGTTCCAGGCCGCCTCGTTAAACTTCCACAGTACGGAGGGCTGCAGCGAGGTAAAGTTTTCTTTAATCACCTGGTCTATCCTTACGTTGAAGCGCTCTATACTGTTTTGCACCATCTGAGCCAGCAAAGGCAGGGCAAAGTCTACTTTCGACAGCAGGTTTTCAGTATACTCAATGCCCTGATAGGCGTAAACTTCGAGCATGCCCGCCAGGTGCCTGTGGTACAGCAGCGGTATACGGGCATAAGAGCAAACGCCTGCCTGCTTCAGCAAACCCAGGTAAGGGTGCCTCGCTATACGGCCTGGGGTAATAACAGGGTAATATACCGCTTTAGGGTGCAGTTCATAGCGTTCGGCCATATCCTTAAATACACTTTGCACATCCCCGTACTGCTGTGCCGCCTGCATCAGTATACTATTAGTGCACATGCCGGCATCATACACCGCAGTACCGTTAAGCTTAAGCAGCGGCATCAGGCCAAATTCAATAGCCGGATCTTCGGTAAGTGTTTTGAGTAACTGAATTACCTGCTCGTATAAATGATCATCATTAGTATTATGGCTGATGATTACATCCCTGATCTCGTCAATGGCATGGCGGGCGGTAACATCATTCAAGGTAATTACGGCAAAGCCCTTAAACTTAAACAGGCTCAGGGGTAATACCTCCATCAATGCTTCGGCGCCGGCCTCGTTATGCAGGTAAGGTTCAATATGCTCAAACGTAAGTTCGGGCAGGCTGCCTTTAACTTCAATATCAATAAAGGTGGTATCGGCGTGTATCTTGTAATACCGGTACAGGCCGGTTCCGGCATTAAGGCGCGTATAATAAATATCATTATTCAGCGCCGATGTAAAATTATAGAGCCGCTTTAATATAAGCCGGTAAATATAATCAAGGTGCTGCTGCTTCAGTAACTCGGCATCTGTAGCTGCCGAAGTTTTGGTTTTAGAAGCCAGATCAGTTATGGCAAAGTCGCGAAAGGCATCAGTACTGTAAAATACCTTGTTGGGCACCGGCGTACCCAAGGCCCACAAATACTCCTGCTCGTTTACAATGGCCGGCGAAAGGGCGGCAAACATCAGTTCCAGCAACTGCTGGTGCGTTTTTACATTATCCGTATCAATACATTCGGCTACGTTGGCCGTATATGCCTCAAAAGTATCCAGTATAAACTCATAGAGTTTAAGCTTAATTGTTTTTTCTGTTTTTATTCTTTCCTTTAAATACCTGATGAAGGGCTCAAAAGACAATTCATACTCAACAGGTGTAACCTTTGAAAGGGCAGGATTGATGTAAAAGGTATCACTTGTCATTTTATTCTTTCTTATAGCCCTGTATCAACCCATACTATGGCTGGCAGGCGGTGGCTGTTTAACACCGTTATTGTTTTTTACTTAACGGAAACATTAAAACATTTCCGGGCGATAATTCATCGCCCTCGTTTGAGATGTACAAATTACCGGCCTTATCAAAGGCGATGCCTTCGGGCTGTAAAAAAACACCCGGATTGAGGTGATATACCGCAGTTACCGCCCATTGCGCATTAGCAACTACCAATAGTTTGTTGAACGATGACAAAACAAACCATTGCCCGCTTACCGGGCTTTTGGCCAAAGCGGAGGGCTTGAATTTAATCTTGCTCTTGCCTGCCATTCTGGTAATCCGCCTTACATCCAGGGCTGCCTGGCCGGCCGCCTGTAAGGTATCCCCTTTAATGCTGAACAGATAAACGGTATTACTTTCCGAATTTTTTTCAATGCTGCAGTTCTTACAAAGTACCAGTAACTGGTTCAAAGACGGATCGGCGTAAAGGCCTTCATATTCCCCTTCGGGCAGCAGGTTCTTAAACTCCTTTACATTTACCGGCTTTTGCCGACTTATACCATCCAATGGAAACCGATACAGCTTACCATTGCTTTTCAGGATAAATATCTGCCTGTTTAAAATGGCTATATCTTCGTAATCGCCCTGCTTGGCAAATTTAGTATGTTCAATGTGCTTATCGCCGGGGTGAAAATAGTAAACTTTGCCGTCTTCATCCTGCTCTGCATAAACGGTATCTGCATTACCGTTATTAAAGGCGATACCCGATATTTCGAGCAAGTCCTCCGGCATGGTCCATTTAATGGGTTTATTGAGGTGGTAGCCCGGCGGGTTAGCGTAGCTTTCTTTCTGTTTACTTTGCGAACAGGCCATTAACTGCAAGGCTATCAGCAGCCCTGCTCCGATCAATGCGTATAACGGTTTCAGCTTTTTCATTAATATCAGCGTATGGGCAACAAGGCATTGTTTTTCAATAACTCATAAATTTGCTGCTGTGAGCGCACCGGCGGTGTATTCAGTGGCTTCCGGGCAACATTCTGTAACTGCGCGTTCAGGTTTACAGCCTGGGTATTGTCAGCAAGCTGCAAATCTACTAATTTCAGAAGTTCATCCTTAACCTGCTGGTCATATACCGGAAAGCATACTTCAATGCGGTGATAAATGTTCCGGTTCATCCAGTCGGCCGAACCGAGGTAAACCCCGGGGTTATCACCGGCACCAAAAACAAACACGCGGCCATGCTCCAGGTAACGGTCTACTATTCTTTCTACCTTGATATTACTGCTCATGCCCGGTACGCCCGGTATCAGGCTGCATATACTACGCACTATCAGCGAAATTTGCACGCCTGCCTCCGATGCCTCGTATAGTTTGGCAATCAGCGTTTTCTCTTCCAGGTTATTGAGCTTGATGATAATTTTAGCCGGCTTGCCCTGCCGGGCAATGGCAATCTGCTCATCAATAAGACGGATAAACGCCTGCTGCAGATTAAACTGCGCTACCAGTAAATGCTCAAATACAATAGTACTCACATCAACCTGCCTGCGCTTTTGCGCTAAAAACATAAAAAGCAGTTCCACCTCGCGCAACAACAAGGGGTTTGAGGTAAGCAGGATATGATCGGTATAAAAAGCAGCCGTTGCTTCATTAAAATTGCCGGTAGCCAGCAGGCCCCGGTAACGGGTACGGCCACCATCGGTCAGTTTTACCAGCGCTACTTTGGCATGTACCTTAAGCGAGGCCGGGCTGTAGATGATCTTAATACCGGCCGCCTTCATTTGCTTAGACCATTTGATGTTATTGGCTTCATCAAACCGGGCCTTTAACTCTACTACCACCTGTACTTTTTTACCGTTTTTAGCCGCGCTGATTAAAGCGCTGGCAATGCGGGAGTCTTTTGCTACACGGTACAGCGTAATGTAAATTTCGGTTACATCGGGCCTGATGGCCGCTTCGTTAAAAAAACGAAGGATGGTATTATAGGACTGGTAAGGCGCATGAAAGATCAAATCTTTACGCCCTATGCTATCCAGCAGCAATGAGGCCTGCTGCACTGCCGGGTAACTTGCGCCCGGCCATTCAGGGTACAGCAGCTCCGGCCGTTTTACCGGTAAGGCAGCCAAATCTTTCAGGTTATGGTAAGTGCCGCCTGCTACCATGCCGCCTGCAGGCAGGCTAAACAACTGCTTTAAAAAATACAGCAGGCGCAGGGGCATATCCGGCTGGTACAAGAAGCGGGTAGCCAAACCCGAGTCGCGCTTTTCCAGCTGCTTTTCCAGTTCGGCGGTTACCTCCTCAACGTATTCATCCTTAAAATCAATCTCTGCATCGCGGGTAACCTTAAAGCTGTAGGTGCCTTGCAGGGTTACCCGGGTATGATATTTAGTAAAACCAAAACGGATGATGTCATCTAAAAACACGATAAACTGCTGCCCGTTTTTAGTTACGGTAAAAAAGCGGGGCAGCACATCAGACGGAATGTTAACCACCCATAATTCCTCCTTATTTTGCTGGTTTAGCGCCTGCACCAGCAGGTACAATTTATTATTTTCGGGGAAGAAGGAAATATCAGTACCCAGCTGTACCGGCTGTATAAACGCCAGCGCCTGGCTGAAGAAGTAATCAGTTACTTCGGCCTGTATCAGTTCGGGAATGGCCGCCTGATACACCAGTTTTATTCCTGCTTCTTGCAGTAAGGGTAATAGCTCCCGGCTCAACACCCGCCCAAAACGCTCCAGCTGCTGTGCAATCATCTGCTTTGCCGAGATAATAATTTCGGCACGCTGGTCAGCATCTTCCTGATGTACTGAGGCCAGGTGATGCATAGCGTTCATCACCGGCATACGCACCCGGTAAAACTCATCTAAATTAGAAGAGTAGATAGACAAAAACTTAACGCGTTCCAGCAAGGGGACCTGTGTGCGCCCGGCCTCCATCAAAATGCGCTCGTTGAATGACAGCCAGCTTAAATCGCGGTTGTAAAATTGAGGAACCATCGGTTTAACGCTTTCCACTGATTAATATGGCTACAATAAATGCGGCTATCGAAATAATAAGGCCGTACATGAATATATTATAAGCAATGCGCAGCAGGCGGTATTTTCTGCCCAGCACTACTCCCTGCGAGTATACGTCGGTAATCAGGCTGCCATATAAAAATTCGCGGTCGCTCATTACCTTGTTCATGCCCGCTGTATAATCCTGCAGGCTCATCCGGTAAAAATTACCAAAGAACAGCAGGTTCACCTTTTTATCGTCCACATCCTTTTCCGAAAACACACCATCAGGAATGGAGGGACGGGTGGAGAGAATGGAGAATACCATGGCCAGCAGGCTGATGATCAGTATAAATACCGTAGGAATTACCAGGTAAGGATAATCTTCCAGCCGGCGCAGCAGCAAACTTAATATGGCCGACAGTATAATGGAATTTACAGTGATCATGATATGGGCCTTGTTATCTGCCATATCGCTCAGGCGCTGGTGGTTACCAGAGCTTACCCTGAACATGGTTTCAATCCCTTTATCCGGCCGTTCCTTCTTTTTCTCCTTTGCCTTTTCAGTTGTTTGGGCTGCCGTTTGCTCAATACCCTCCTTTGCCGGAAGCGGGGTTAAGGGCTGTTCGTTTTTCTTTTCCCAGTCTGCTTCTTTTTTCTTCAGTTCCTTTAAATTTTGCGCTTTGGTATCAGCCAGCAGCAGGCGGCAGTAGTCAGTATGGTACTGGTGCTGCTCCATTAATGCAATGGTTTTCTGTCGCCAGTCATGCTTAGAGATGGTAATATTTTTTACAGCCTCTACCTCTTTGTGCATGGCTTTGCTTTTATCCATAAACCCGGCGGCGCCCAAATGGTATAAATCGGCATCGCATACGATCTGCTCCAGCAGGTTTGCAGGGCGCTGCGGCATTTGCGTAGCCATAATACAGCCTTTTATTCTTTCAATAACTGTATTATCAAGGTTTAAGGTAAGCAAATAATCGCCGGCCAGCTGTGCGCTCCAGCTCTCGTGCTGTGCACAGTCCTTATAATAACCGGTATCATGAAACCACGCGGCAGCAGTAACTATAAAAAAGTCTTCATCGCTTAACTGATAGTGATTGGCTATCTGAATGGCAGCATTTACCACGTTTTCGGTATGAGCGCTGTTATGGTAATAAAACCGGCTATTGGTTTGCTGATTAAACAGGGCGAGCACATGTTGCTGCACCTGTTCTAACAAAGGCTGATAATTCATTTCAATTTCAGGCATGTAAGCGGCTATAATAATTTAATACATTAAATATAACGCAAAGTATTAGCTTAAGCGTTGGTACACGGTAAATGTTTGTTTTGCAGCAGTACTAAACAAAACAGGTGCACCGGCATTCTTTATTCGTACTTTTAACAAAGCATTTGTATGGCAGCATCAAAAATCAGCACTGTGTATATCAGGAATGTAATTGTTGTGGTTATGTTTTTATTGCTGTTGCTGCCCTCAGTGCCGGCTAATGCACAAAGCCGCATTCAGCAATTTGACGACCGCATTCTTATTGACTTGGCCGATCACCGCACACCTGCCCAAACTGATGTATTTATGTTTTTATCCAAATATTACCGGGTGGGCGATATTGGCGTGCCTGCCGGGCTGCTCATTGGCGGCATAGCCGGCAATGATAAGGAAATGCGGCAAAATGCCCTGTACGTGGCCAGCAGCACCTTCATCTCCTACGGCATAACCATGCTGATTAAGCACGTAGTAAAGCGCCAGCGGCCCTTTATTCATAACATCAGTATTGTACCGGTGTACCGGGCAGGCAGTACTTCGTTCCCCTCCGGGCATACCTCCTCTACTATTGCTACGGCTACGGCGCTTTCTATTGCCTACCCTAAATGGTATGTAATTGCGCCATCGTTTTTATGGGCGGGCGCTACCAGTTATTCGCGTATGTATTTAGGCGTGCATTACCCAACCGATGTAGCCGCAGGTGCGGCGCTGGGCGCAGGTACCGCTATATCTTTACAGTTTTTGAAAAGGCCCCGTTAGCTATAACCAGCAGTAGAAGGCCGGATATCGGCAATAGTAGATTCTTTTATCATACAATACTTTACCTACTTTTAAAAATGAACTCCACTCCCCTTGTAATTGGCGTAGATTACGGAACCGATTCTGTACGTTCTGTAATTGCAGATACGGCTGATGGTAAAGAACTGGCGGCCTCGGTTTATACTTATCCCCGCTGGAAGAAGGGGTTGTATTGCGATGCCGGCCTTAACCAGTTCAGGCAGCACCCGGCCGATTACCTGGAAGGTTTGGAACGTACCATTACCGACTGTATACAAAAAGCCGGCGGCGCAGGCATCGCGGAGCGAATTAAAGGCATATCCATAGATACCACCGGCTCTACCCCTGCCCCTGTTAATAAGGCGGGGGTTCCGCTGGCATTGTTGCCGGGCTTTGAGGAAAACCCTAACGCCATGTTTATTTTATGGAAAGACCATACCGCTATACCCGAAGCTGCGGAAATTAATGACCATAATGCATCATCGGCAACCGATTACCTTAAATATGTGGGCGGTATTTATTCATCAGAATGGTTTTGGGCCAAGCTTTTGCATGTGCTGCGAACCGATGAGCAGGTGCGCCAGGCCTGTTACTCCTGGGTGGAACATTGCGACTGGATTTCTTACCTGCTTACCGGAGGTACGGATATTGACCAGATGAAACGCAGCCGTTGCGCCGCAGGGCACAAGGCTTTGTGGGCCGAAGAATTTGGCGGCCTACCACCCGACGACTTTTTTAGTGCGATTGACCCTTTACTTCAGGGTTTCACCGGGCGGCTGTTTAAGGATACCTACACTGCTGATGTTCCGGCAGGTAAGCTCTGCACCGAATGGGCTGGCAAACTGGGTTTATCCGAAGATGTAATAATTGGCGTGGGCGCCATTGATGCCCACATGGGCGCCGTAGGCGGACAAATTGAGCCTTATTATTTAAGCAAGGTAATGGGCACCTCCACCTGCGATATGCTGGTGGTGCCGCCTGCCGATTTACAAAACAAACAGGTAAAGGGCATATGCGGACAAGTGAATGGCTCCATTATTCCGGGTATGATTGGTTTGGAGGCAGGCCAATCGGCCTTTGGCGATACGTATGCCTGGTTTAAACAACTGCTCTCTTGGCCGTTGCAGCAGTTGTTACATAAAACGCAGTTAATTGACCAGGCTACTACAGCAGCCTTAATTGAAGAAATGGAAGACCAGTTACTGCCCGAACTTAACCGCCAGGCGGCGGCCCTGCCACCTGATGCGGCAACCGAACTGGCGATGGACTGGTTTAACGGCCGCCGCACCCCGGATGCCAACCAGGAACTGAAAGGCGCCATTACCGGCCTAAACTTAGGCACTGATGCCCCGCGGCTGTTCCGTGCGCTGGCCGAGGCCACCTGTTTTGGCGCGAAGAGCATTGTGGAGCGTTTTATAGCCGAGGGCATACCGGTAAAGGGTGTAATCGGGATTGGCGGGGTAGCAAAAAAGTCCCCTTTTATTATGCAGATGATGGCCGATGTATTAGGGATGCCCATTCGTGTGCATGAGTTTGAGCATACCTGCGCCCTGGGGGCTGCTATGTTTGCGGCAACCGCAGCAGGCATCTACCCGGATACTGAAGCCGCTATGAAGGCTATGGGGCGGGGTTTCGGAATAGCATACCAGCCAAACCCCGAAGCTGCACCGGTTTATGCGCAACGCTACTTACAATATCAAAATCTGGGGCATTATATTGATGAACATACGGCACCAATGAATGCCGACGAACCCCGGCAGTAATGAAAGTGCCTGTTTCAATTCACCAAATTGGCTAACACAGTTGGGTATCGGCTACCGGGCCGATTGTACCAGTTGCAACGCCTTTTGCGTATCGGCGTATAGCTGGTCAAACCGCTGCTCTTCCAGCACCTGCCTGCTGATGAGTTTACTGCCCATGCCTACCGCGCATACACCGGCCCTGAACCAGCCGGCAATGTTTTGCGCTTCCATTTCAACACCACCGGTAGGCATAAATAGCTGGCCGGGAAATAATTCCTTAACAGAGGATAGAAACTCCGAGCCTAAGATATTAGCCGGGAATAGTTTGATCAGCAGCGCACCGTGGTTTTGTGCGGTAAAAATTTCGGTGGGTGTCATACAGCCAGGAATCCACAACATCTGCTCCTGTGCGGTTAAGGCAGCTACTTCAGCATTCACAATGGGCGATACCAGAAAATCGGCGCCGGCAGCTATAAAGTCTTCGGCTTCTGCTTTGGATTTTACTGTACCTGCACCCAAGTGCAGGTCGGGCATTTCGTTAAGCTGCACCTGCTTAAGCGCCTTAAAGTTTTCCAGTGCCGCCCCGCCCCGGTTGGTATATTCCAGCACCCGTATGCCAGCCCGGTATAAGGTACGGGCTACAGCAATGCTTACTTCCGGGTCGGGATAAAAGAACAAGGGCAGCATCCCCTGGCTGATGATGGCATCTAAAATAGTTTGCTTGTTATTCATGCTGGTTAATGGCTTGTTGTATCTCTTGTGTGGTTTTATTGGTGGTATCGCTGCTTACAAACAGTTTGGTATAGGCGGCGGCAGTGGCGTAATCCAGCGTTTGCTGCGGTTGCCAGCCGTTATACATGCCGTAAATCAGCCCGGCCATAAAGCAGTCGCCGCTGCCTACCTTGTCTGTAATATTTGTTGCGGTGTATGTTTTGGAACTGTACAGTTGCTGCGCCGTATACAGCGCCCCGTAATAGCTGATTTCCTGCCCGGCATCAAACCTGAAGGTATAAGCCGCCGTTTGGCATTTGGGATAGCGGCGCGCCAATTCTTCCGACATTCTTTGAGCTTCCTCTAAATACACATGCTGCTGCCCCACTTTATGAATCTCAGGTAAAACAGGAATGTTCAGCATTGTTTCAACCGACCACAGGTTACCCATTATTACATTGCAATACTGCACCAGATCAGGCATTATCTCTTTAGGCGCTTTACCATATTGCCACAGCTTTGCCCGGTAGTTTAAATCAACCGAAGTGGTGATCCCTTTAGCCAAAGCCGCCTGCAATCCTTCCCGGCAAACCTCAGCTGCCTGCTGGCTGATGGCCGGGCAGATGGCGCTGAAATGAAACCAGCTTACGCCATCCAGTACGGCATCCCAGTCTATCATTCCCGGCTGCAATGCGGCAAAGGCCGAATGGGCGCGGTCATAAATAAGGGCATCGTGCTTTAAATCCTGCCCCTGGGTTAAAAAGTACAGGCCGATGCGGTTGCCATGATATAAAATCTGCGATATGTCGATCCCCTTACTTTCCAGATGGGCAATTACAGGGGCCGACATGCCATTTTCAGGCAGGGCCGTAAAGTAACGCGAGGGAATGTTCCACAGGGCCAAAGCCGAAGCTACATTTAACTCTGCCCCGCCCACAAATACCGGCAGGCGGTTATGCTGTAACCACGCGCCTCCGGCATCGGGCGTGAGGCGCAGCAGCAGTTCTCCAAAACACAATACCTTGCCCGGCTTCATTCGGTTTCAATACTTGGATAGCAACTTCTTTTAACACCCATTTCCAGGCCGCGCAGTTCGGCCAGCCCTTTCATACGCCCGGTAACAGAATAGCCGGGATAAGTATCGTGATTAAAATCATCCAGCAACTTGTGCCCGTGGTCGGGCCGCATCGGTATAGCCGCATCCGTACGGCCGGCAAGTTGCCGCTTATGCTGTTCTGCTACAATGGCTTTCATCACGGCATACATATCGGTGCTGCCGCCTAAGTGATCGGCTTCGTAAAAGCTGCCATCGGCCTCGCGCTGCACATTGCGCAGGTGCAGGAAATGGATGTGCGCACCTAACTCCGCAATAATAGCCGGAATATCGTTTGCCGGGTGTGCCCCCAGCGAACCGGTGCATAAAGTGATCCCGTTGGCTACAGACGGGCAGGCGCTTACTACTTCGCGCAAATCCTGATGGGTGGATACCACCCTCGGCAGGCCCAGTATCGGGAAAGGCGGATCATCGGGATGAATACACATCCGGATACCAGCTTCTTCGGCATGTGGAATGATGGCCTGTAAAAAATAGGATAGATTGGCTTTAAGCGCCTGGCTGCCTATCCCGCTGTATCTTTTCAGCAGCTCCTTAAAATGGGTAAGGGTATACACCTCGCCGGTACCCGGCAGGCCGGCCAGTATCACCTGGGTTAATTGCCCAGTTCCGGCTTTACCTAAACCATCAAGGTATATCTTGGCTGCCTTTCGTTGCTCCTCACTGTAATCCGATCCGGCCCCCTCCCGTTCCAGCAGGTATAAGTCGAACGCTGCCATCGCGGGTGCATGGTAACGCAATGCCGAGGCCTGGTTAGGCAGGCGGTAATCTAAATCCGTACGTGTCCAGTCCAGTACCGGCATAAAGTTATAACATACCGTGTTTACGCCGGCCTGCGCTAAGTTTCGGAGCGTTTGTATATAGTAATCAATGGACTGGTCGCGCTCCGGTCGGCCGGTCTTGATACTCTCATGAATGTTCACACTCTCTGCTACCGACCACCGGAAACCGGCCATGCTTAGCATGGCCTTGCGCGTTTCAATTTCCCCGGCACGCCATACCTCCCCGCAGGGCAGGTGATGCAGCGCGGTTACAATGCCCGTAGCTCCGGTTTGCTTGATGGCCGCAAGGCTTACCAGATCGGAAGGGCCAAACCACCTGAACGTCTGTTCTAAATCAGGAATCATGCTAACAGTTTTATGGCTGCTAAGATACAGGGCGATTGTTATTTACCAAAACAGCGTATACAGTGCCACTACAATGCCGGCAGCAATAAGCGCACCGGCCGTAAAAGCGCGGTTGGTGCGGAACATTGAGGCATCTACCTCCAGCCCGTATACAGATACAATAATAAAGTATATCAAAAATACCAGCCAGTCGCTGTTAGTTAATTGCTTCATTCCTTGATTACGGTTTTATAGAGGCTAATAAATGGGCAGCCTAATATAGCTTATTTATTACAGTTGCCTAAACTGCGATACAGTTAGCTTCTTAAAGATTAATTTTGACGTACAGACATACATTAATTACAACTTGTTAATGAAATATTTACCTTTAATTCTATTTTTTTTGAGTTTGGGTACACAGGCCCAGGTACTGCGTAAACGCACCACACTGCTCATGGGCGGCCGCTTTGATATTACCATTGTAGCAAAGGATTCACTCACCGCCGGGCAAAACATTGATACCTGTATTAAAGAGATCAGCCGGATAGAGTACCTGATCTCTGACTGGAAACCACAGACACAGGTATCTGAAGTGAACCGCAATGCAGGCATCAGGCCGGTTAAGGTAAGCCCGGAAGTATTTGCCCTTACCCGGCGGGCCATCCGGCTTTCAAAAATCACCAATGGCGCCTTCGATATCAGCTTTGCCGCCATGGACCGCATCTGGAAGTTTGATGGCTCCATGACGGCCATGCCTACCCCCCAAGCCATTAAGAAATCAGTAGAAAAGGTAGGGTACCGGAACATTATACTTGACTCTAAAAACTCTACTGTTTTCTTAAAGCGCAAAGGCATGAAAATCGGCTTTGGCGCCCTGGGCGAGGGTTATGCTGCCGACCGCTGCCGTGACATGATGCTGGCCAAAGGCATTAAAGCAGGCATTGTAAACGGCTCGGGCGATATGAGCACCTGGGGCCGGCAACCCGATGGCAGCCCCTGGAATGCAGGCATAACCAACCCCATGCGCGAGGATACCATTTTTGCCGTAGTGCCGCTCAGGCAAAGCGCCGTGGTTACCTCGGGCAGCTACGAAAAGTTTGTGGTATTTAACGGCAAGCGGTATGCCCACATTATCAATCCGGCTACCGGCTACCCGGCCACCGGCACCAGCAGCGTTACCATATTTGGCCCCAGTGCCGAAGTAGCCAATGGCCTTAGCACCTCTATTATGGTGCTGGGTAAGATTAAAGGCTTTAACTTGTTAAAGAAGTACCCGCAGTATCATTGTATTCTGATTGATGATAAAGGGAAAGTTTATACAAAGGGAGTTGAGGTTAAGCAATACGCTTTAAAATAGATAAATGACAATGTTTAGAAGCTGTTAACACGTATATAACGCTGTCATCCTGAGGCACTCGAAGGGTGGTTGAACAGGCCTAACAAAGGAAGTGTATCTTGTCCCTCGGGAGGGACACATAATTGAGTTGATGATTTAATTTCCTGCCTTTGAAAGCCCCTTCGCTTAAGTTTTGCGTTTTATTCCCATATTTAAAACATATGAGCAGAGGTAAGAAGTTACTGATTGCAGTTGGGTGCATCCTGTTAGGATATGGCTTTGGAGGGTTATCCTGGGGCGGTACATTTAACTTAGGTCCATTAGTTAACACTATGTTATTTTTATGTTCGCCAATATTAATTATCGGAGGTGTTATTTATTTTTTTAAATTGTTAAAAAAAGAGTAATCCTTTCAGGGCTGGACTTGTACTTGCCTTAATCAATAACAATCCATCAAAATCTGCCCGCGCGACTGATAATAGCTCACCTCTTTTCCATTGTTCGCCCGGCAGATATGATTCAGCGCATCAATTACATCCTTTTGCATGGAGAGTGAGCCACACAGCATAATTACACCGCCTGTAGTAAGCACACGTGCCATTACTTCAGCATCACGCGTTATTAAATGGCTTACATACTGCTTTTCGTCCTCGCGGGATAAGGCTAAATGCAATTGATCCAATCGCCGGTCGTGCATACCGGCATCCAGCAGCGGCTGGTAGATAGCAAAAGCTGAACGGGTACGGAAGCCGCAATATAAATGATAAGACGTTTTACGGCTGTTCTGGCTGATCATTCCTAAAAACGGTGCAATGCCGGTACCGTTAGAAATCATAACTACTTCGGGTGCAGTGGCCGGCAGGTGGAAGTGCCTGTTATCTACAATGCGGGCGGCAAGGGTGTTGCCGGCAGTTAAGCGGTGCAAATGACCTGAACCCAAGCCATGCTGATGCAGCCTGACGCTTAACTGAACCTCATTCCCGATCCTGCCGATAGAATACAGACGTTCGCGGTGATCATTGGCAGGATAGACAGCCAGCAGATCGCCGGAGGTAAAACTCAGGCCGCGCCCGGGCTGCAGACGGAGCAAAAAGGTATCTTCTGCCCCATCGCTCTGCACTTTTTCCATCACCTTAAACTGATGCAGGCGGGGTGGCTTCATGTGCAGCGCGGCAGGCGAAATATTGAGTGCTATACCTGCACTTTGCGACCAGGCTTCGGCCCACAAACTAAATTCTTCGGGCGATTTATCATTTACGGTATGCACATCGGTTAGCGGCTGCGCCCAGGTTTGATGAGAAAGCAACTGGTTCACCTCAAATGCAAACTTGCAGAAATCGGGATAGGCATGAGAGCCGAAACCTAATACCGAATATTTAACAGGTTGCTGCTGCGGATGCTTCCGGAGCAGTGCTGTAAATTTATTTCCGTTGGAAGGAGCATCGCCTATCCCATAGGTAGAAGTAAACACCAACAGGTGCTCCGCTTTGGGGAAAGCCTGATACCGGTTAAGTTCAGCGATACAGGACTTTTCGCCCTGCTTTAACAAACGCTGGTGCACTGCATTGGCATACCTGTAAGTACTGCCGTTTTCAGATCCTACCAGTAGAATAAACCGGCACTCCCGGGCCTTATACTTGTTTTTAACCCGGCCGCTTAGGCGCTTAAAAGTAATTACGAAGCCGGAGTAAATAAAGAACAGGATATTTGCAGAAGCGATGGCCAGTATAATGGCCCAAACCGCACTAGCCCGTCCGGTATGCAGGTTTAAGCTCAAATTAGCTAAAATAGCTGTGGCCGGATATTTTGCCTCGCTGAGCAAATCACCGGTAATTTGGTTGACCGTTATTTCACGATCATCCAGTTTAATGGTATAATAATCTTCCGCATCTTCCGAGAACGGAAACTCGATACTTTGCACCCGGCTGAGCTTGGTTTGCTTAAATACAGCAAAATCAGCTTCCTTTTTTGCCGGCTTAGAGCGGATGGCATCAAAATCTACCTTACCGGCCACTTTGGGGCTGCTGATGATGTTGAATTTCTCCAAAGACAGGTAAGTTCCGGTAAGCGCGATAATCAGGATGGGAATCAGCGACAGCCGCCCTAACACCACATGGTAATACTGGGCAAAGTTCTCCTTTACAATACGCGTAAAGAACCGCTTTACCCCGCGTTGCCGCTGGATGATGAGCGCCGTGCCCGACAGGGTGATCAGCATCAGCAGGAAAGCAGTTAAGCCTATGAAGAACCGGCCTGCCGTGTGTAAGAACAGCGAACGGTGAAAAGTAGTAATCCACTGAAAAAACCCGCTTTGCTTTTTGGGTACACCCAGGATGCGGCCGGTGCGCGGGTCGGCATAGGCCAGCATATTCTTGCCCTGCGCATCACTGCCTTTAATTTGTACAAACTGGCTGGCATCTACGGTAAGCTCGCTGATGCCCTTGTATTTGGCCCTTAACACCGGCAGGGCCTGGGCCAGGGTGATCTCATTAAAATTTTGAGCGCGGTAAGGTTGCAGTTTTTGTGAAACAGGTTCGAACGAGAGGATGATGCCGGTAACGGAAGCCAGCGTGAGCAGAATAAAGGAAGATACAGCCAGGGCCAAGTGGCTGTATCTCCATACCGAGATCGTCATGATAATGAAATGCTGATGCCTCTAGTTGGGGCTGAAACGCACATAGCGGATAAAACCGGTTCCCTCTGTTTTTGCGGAAAGAGCTTCGGTAGTAAGGGGTACCTCCAGGTCTTTTACATAATAGTTTTTGTCCTCCACAGCGCTCTCAAACCTGATTTTGTACCCGGCATTTATCTTTGAGCTTTCAATGTCAATTACGTTCACACTGCGGTCGCCCCCGGTAACTGATGCCCCTGTAATCGCGCTGATGTTGGAAGGTTTTTTACTGTAAAATTTATACCACTCTTTTAAGGTTTTGTACCATTTTTTATCAGAGCCCAGCACATACAGGGTTTTATCGTACTTGCCTTTGCTGTCAATCAGCGAGATTACCATATAGGCGCCCTCACCCATATAATTGGTCATCTGGATCATGCATTTGTACCTGGAAGTACCGCCCTGGGCATAGGAAGCAGCCGGGGCGGTAATCAGCAGCGCTGCTGCAAGCAGCGCCATTGTAAATAATTTATACATAAATTTATTTCAGGAAGTTAACAGACACTTTATTTTTAGATAAGGATTCATTTTCGCTGGCCAGATCAAAGGCGGTTTCCTTAAAATTGGTCACCATATCTTTTTGTGCACCAATGGATAGCAGGTATTTCATTACGGCATCATCCTTACCAATCATGGCTGCCTTATGCAAGGCCGTAAGGCCCTCATTGTTTTTGGCGTTTACATTGATATGTAAAGGCTCCAGGCGTTTCAACAGCGATACATCATTTTTAACAATGGCTAAATGGTACAAGGTATTGCCATCTTTTTGCGGTGCGGTAACCTGCAAGCCTTTTTGCTGCAACAGGCTTAGCTTGGCGCCAAACGCATCTTCGCCCGGGGCTGCACCACCTGGCCGTCCGCCCTGCGGACGGTAGGACTCCATCAGGTAGTAAGCAAGGTTGTTCCCTTTTTTGTCCAGCACTTTTACATCAGCGCCTTTATCCATTAAATAACGCACTATTTCGGGCGAATTACTGCGAACCGCCATCGCCAGAGCAGTAATTCCCTGCTGGTTGGGCTGATTGATGTTTTTAACGTACGGTAACAGCGTCGCCAGTACTGCTGTATCGCGGTTAGCAGCGGCAGCGTTCATAAAAGCCGTATTACCGGCTTCATCAGGCTGGTTAATATCTACCCCCTTATCAATAAAATATCTGATAATATCGGTTTGGCCGGGCTTGCGTACCTGGTAATGCAATACGTTCTCGCCGGTGTTGCTTCTTGTGGTGGGTTTAATATTCAGGCTTTCCAGGTACTGGTATACAGCCAGCGTAGCCCCGCCGCCACCACGCCGGCCACCGCTCTGGGCAGCCATCAGCATCGCGTTCGGGTGGGGCTTTACGCCTTTTTCTATCAATGTTTTTAACAGGCCGATGTTACCGGAACGGGCAGCATAGGCAAAAGCATTGTTACCCGCAGCATCCGTACTATTGATGTCCAAACCTTTTGAAATGAAATAGTTGGTCAGGGCAAGGTCTTTGTCATTGGCCACAGCCAGTAGCAGGGCATTGGCGCCTTCCTGGTTAACATCCTTTTTCAGGTTTTCGCCGTGCGCAAGAAACAGGTCGTATATTTTAGTATTCTGCTGTCCGTTACCAGCCGCAAAAAGCAGCGGCGTAGTACCATGACTATCCAGAATATTAATCTTAGCGCCTTTATTCAACAGGTATTCCACAACATCGGCATTGCCACGGTTAGCCGCCCAATGAAGGTAGGTACGGCCATCATGCGTTAACTTGCCCACATCATTACCCGGCTGGTCCATTAAATATTTAATGGTTGCGGCAGGGGCCTGGGCGTTGATAGCCATCACTACCGGGTCCATACTCATCTGGTTAAACTGCGAAGGACTGCTGCCTTTTTCAACCTCTGCCTTTACAGCGTTCACATCAGGCTGGCTCTGCCAGTAGGATTGCTCTAAGAGCGTGTTTGTTTGCGCCTTTACAGCAAAAGTGATTAATAGTGATAATACAGTTAATATTTGCTTCATTCCCGGTAGTTCTGTTAAAGCTTATTTTGTATATTGAATAACATAACCCTGCAAAATTAATAAGAATGAGTCTAAATAAAAATTATTTAATTCATAAATGCGGATGTATACACTTTTTTACCTTACGAGCTATAAATTATAAATTAAATTCTCGACTTTAACTTTAAACCATATCCTGTTAGTTTGAAAATTTTACAAATCATTGCAGCTTATAAGCCTGCTTATATTTATGGCGGCCCTACAATGTCAGTAGCTGAACTGAGTGAACAACTGATGGCAGCTGATGTGCACACCGAAGTATTTGCAACTACGGCTAATGGCAGTGAGGAACTACCTTACCCGGCAGGAAAGCCGGTTGTGATGGATGGAGTTAAAGTAACTTACTTTAAGCGTATGACCAAAGATCACAGCCATTTCTCCCCTGCATTACTGCTAAAATTGTGGCAGGAAGCCCGGCAGTTTGATGTGATCCACATTCATGCCTGGTGGAATCTGGTTTCTATCCTGTCTTGCTGGATTGCCCTTGCCCGGAAAATACCGGTAGTAATATCACCGAGGGGTACATTAAGCAGCTATTCCCTTACCGATAAACGCAGCAGAACAAAGCATTGGTTTCAGCAAGTATTAGGGGTGGCTTTATTAAACCGATGCCATCTGCATGTTACTTCGGCTTTAGAAGAGCAGCAGATACGCACACTGTTAAAGCCGCGCAGTATTCACCTTATTCCTAATTTCGTCAAGGTAAACTCCCGGCCTGCATCGCATCCTCCCCAGGAAACAGTATTCCGACTGCTGTTTTTATCCCGTATTCATCCCAAAAAGGGCCTTAATTTACTGATTGATGCGCTTTCTGCGCTTAAATTTCCTTTCCGTTTAACCATTGCCGGTAGCGGGGATGAAGCCTATATCCATTCATTACGAGCATTGGCCGAAGCCAATAAGGTAGCTGCCTGTATAGAGTGGGCAGGTTTCCGGCAACAAGATAAATTCAGCCTGCTGGCGGCACACGATCTGCTGGTACTACCTTCGTATGATGAAAACTTTGGCAACGTGGTAATTGAAAGCTTAAGCGAAGGCACCGCCGTGCTGGTAAGCAGCAGTGTAGGGCTGGCCCGATACGTTACAGAAAATAATTTAGGCTGGCAGTGTGGGCTAACGGTTAAAGAGATAGCCGATATTTTGAATCAAATAGCGCAAAAGCGGGCTGATTTATTGCGGATACGGAATACTGCGCCCGGCTTGATCCGCAGTCACTTTAATGCGCCGTCCCTGGTTCAAAAATACGTGGCTATGTATCAGCAATTACTTTAATCATTCGGCTCAAAAATCAGCGTAGTCAGCTGGTTTTCATCCAGTATCTCATTGCTGATGGTGAGCATGTCTTCCGCAGTAATAGCATTGATCCTGGCAAATACTTCTTCCAGACTGTCTACATAATTAAAATCGAGCAGGCTTTTGGCCATACTTAAAATCAGGCTCAGGCGACCTTCCTCGGCTAAGGCAATTTGCCCGGTAAACTTTTGCTTGGCCTGGTGCAGCTGCAGGCTGCCCAGCTTGCGTTCGCGCAATTTGCGCAGCTCTTTGTATACTAATTTGATGGCCTTCTCCGCCTTTTCGGCATCGGTACCGAAATAAATATTAAAAATGCCGGTATCAGTAAACGGCGTATAACCCGATTCTATAGTATAGGCAATGCCATATTTCTCCCTGATTTCTAAATTGAGCCGGCTGCTCATGCCCATGCCGCCCAACAGGTTATTCAGCAGCAATAAGCCGTTCTTGTACGCATGATGAGTAGGATATGCCTGCGTACCCATCACACAATGGGTTTGTGCAATAGGCTTGTCCTGCCGAACCAGGCCGGCTGCGGGTGCCAGTGGTGCAATGCGGCTTTTGGCAGTCGTGTTCGCCTTCACCGCACCAAAATATTTTTCGGTCAGCTTGATCAGTTTTTTGAAATCATAGTTACCATACACCGCAAAAACCATTTCATGCGTATTGTAATTGCCGGCCAAGTACTGGTCAATATCCTTGCGGGTGAGCCGGTTTACTGATTCGGCAGTACCTAAAATATTATTGCCCATTGCATGGCCCGCAAACAACAGCCCTTCAAAATCATCTTGTATGGCTTCTTCGGGCTGGTCCTGGTACGAGGCAATCTCGTCTAATATCACGCTGCGCTCTTTGTCCAGCTCGGCTTCGGGGAAGGTAGAATGAAAGAGAATATCCTCAAATAAATCCACCGTGCGCTCCAGATGCGGGTTGAGCAGGGAGGCGTGTATGCAGGTGTATTCCTTAGTGGTATAGGCGTTTAAATCGGCGCCCACCAGTTCCAGCCGGTTCAGTATCTGGCTGGTGTTGCGACGGGGGGTTTCTTTAAACAGCAGGTGCTCAATAAAATGTGCCAGCCCTTCCTGCTGCGGCGCTTCATCGCGGGCGCCGGCATTCACCATAAAACAGCAATGGGTAATGGGCGAGGCTGCATATTTAAAGAGCAAACGAATGCCGCTGGGCAGCGTAAAAACCTGATAATCCGTCATGAATAGTGCAAAGATAATGTTATTTTAGGGGCTGTAACTGCACCCTGCCATTTACTACTTTTGTATGAAGATAGCCGACCTCGAATTTGAACCCTTTATAGATGCCGACAATATACAGAAGCGCATCAACATGCTGGCGTTAGAACTGAACGCAGATTATGCAGGCCGCACCCCGGTATTCATCGGCGTACTTAACGGCAGCTTTATGTTTTTTGCCGATTTACTGAAGCAGATCACCCTGCCCTGCGAAACCACGTTTACCAAACTGGCCTCCTATTACGGCGGACTCAGCAGCAGCCGCAGCGTGCGCGAGGATGTAGAGCTGCACACCAACATTACCGGCCGCGACGTGATTGTTGTAGAAGACATTGTAGATACCGGCAATACGCTGAGCTACTTCATCAACAAAATAAAAATGCACGGCCCGGCCTCGGTAACCGTATGTTCCCTGCTGCTTAAGCCCGCCGCCTTAGAGGCTACCATTGAGGAACTCAAATATGTAGGCTTTGAGATTGATAATGAATTTGTGGTAGGCTATGGGCTTGATTATAAAGAGTTAGGGCGGAATGTGAATGGGATATACAGGTTGGTGAGCAGTTAATTTAGCAGTACATCTTTATAGAGTATACTATCGTACCGGTTAAGGTGATTGATAGCTAATTGTATATGATGAACAGGAAATAAATTCCTCTTTCTCTCTGACCACAACTGTTCTTTCACAATTTCAGCGCTTTTTGTTTTGTCATTACATAAAATCATATCTACCGTAGCTAAAAGTTCCAAGCCATATGGCGACTCAAACCCTTGAATGAATTCAGTTACAGTTTCCAACCTTCGTTTTTCTTCTGCAGAAGCAGAATGCTCAATGTAATTCTTAACTTCTTCTTTTTTTGAAGCTACCAACTCAATTTCTTCAAAAGGTTTTGCATCTTTTTGTTCGTACCCTTTTAAATAGTATCCATTAAGCGTGTACAACAAAAAGCTCAGTTGATTAGAATACGGACCATAATGGCCTTGCACGAAACGAAGTTTAAGTTGTGTTTCACCAAATCGCTGCAGGAAATAACTCAGCTTAACTGCTGCAAATTCGCTGGCAAATTCACCCAAAGCCCTGTATTGATATAGTAAAGATAAGAGCATTGCCCGTGCAGGCGTTAGCTTTGCAGCGGCAACCCGGTCTTCTTTTTTTAAGGCTTCTTTAATGAAGAGCGTAGGTTCGTATATAACTGCTTTAATATCCAGGCCGGTTAACGCTTCGTTAATAAGGGGCTTTACAGTTTCCCAGTTCAATCCACCATTACCACAACCCAACGGAGGGACAGCTATTGATTTTATGTTGTATTGTATAATTTGCTGCCGTAAATCCTGCAGTCCTTCCTTTATCCATACTAATTTTGAAGGTGAACGCCAATGTTGCTTGGTTGGAAAATTGATAATATACTTAACACCATTTATCTGATTGACAGGTATAATCTGCATTTGACCTGTAACGATTTCCCCTCTTGCGGCAGCATCTTTATAAATTTTGTAGCTCTCCGGAAACTCATGCTTAAACTGCAATGCAATGCCTTTGCCCATTACGCCTACTGTATTTACAGTATTAACTAATGCTTCCACCCGGGCATCCAAAAGATTTCCTTCTTTATAAATGATCATAATACAGCTTTTCAGGTGATACCCCAATTTTAAAATTCAAATGCTGCTGTTCTGCTATTTTCAACACTTTTTCCTTAGTGGCCTCATTATATACGCCTATGTGTGTAATGCATGAAACAGGCACATACGTCTTAATTAAAAATTCAGCTTGTTTCTTTTGTTTTCTTAGCAAATCTGTCTCATCGCTTTTCCAAAACTTAGCGTTAATCGCATCCCAATCCAGTTTAATAAAACCCTCTTTTTGTGTATAACAATTGGATGTTTCACTGCGCGCATGGCCGTCTGTAAAGAAGAACTCTAATTGGTGCTTTTTAATTTCTTCAAACGAAGAAATTAAATATACAATATCAGATTGAGGATGCTTCACTACGTCTTCATATCCTTTTGCTATTTGATACAGCATGGGTGAACGCGGGCCTAAATAAAATGGAACATAATCCTCTAACTTTCCACCCGGTGGATTACATGCGTCTAAATTTTTGCGGTAATCGATGAGTGATGAATCGCCGATACTTATATAATCAGGATCAAATTTTGGAGACGACCTGGTGTACAAACCATTTTTCAAAATATACCCTAAATTGTTGATATGAGTAATCCGGTAAAGCCATATGGTTTTAGGTACAGCCATTTTGTATGGCAATTTAATAAAATATTTTAAACCACCACTCCAGCCATCTCACCCAGCAAATCCACCGCCTGGTCAATCGTCTGCACGCCTTCCAAACTGATGCGCAGGGTATTCTTCACCTCTTTCAGGTTTGCCCGGCGGGGGTAAGTTTGTACAAAGCGCAGTACTTCCTTAAAGGCTTCGGTTTCAAAGTAGGGCGATTGCTGATTGCTTAGAAAATAGCCGCGCAATACCTGCTTTTTCAACGAAATCTTTTCAAAGCCGATCTGCTTGCCCAGCCATTGCAGGCGGATGGTATTCAGCAAGTCGTTTACCTGCGGCGGAATGGGGCCAAAGCGGTCGGCCAACTGCTGCTCAAAGGCCTGCAGTTCGGTTTCATTGTTCAGCTTGGTAAGTTCGGTATACAAGTTATAGCGCTCGGTAAGGCTGGTTACATATTCATCCGGAATAAGGATTTCCAAATCGGTATCAATCTGGGTAAAGGAAATAAAAGGCCGGGGCTTTTCATCCTGAAACAGGTCTTTAAACTCGTCGTCCTTCAACTCCTGCAAGGCTTCATCCAAAATCTTGTGGTACATTTCAAAGCCGATTTCGGCAATAAAGCCGCTTTGCTCGGCACCCAGCAGGTTACCGCTGCCGCGAATGTCCAGATCGCGCATGGCTACGTTAAAGCCGCTGCCCAGATCGCTGAATTCCTCAATGGCGCTTAACCGTTTACGGGCTTCGGAGGTAAGGGTACTCAGGGGCGGACTCAGCAGGTAGCAAAATGCCTTTTTATTGCTTCGGCCTACACGCCCCCGCATCTGGTGTAAATCGCTCAGGCCAAACATGTGGGCATGGTTAATAATGATGGTATTGGCGTTGGGAATGTCCAGCCCGGCTTCAATAATGGTGGTAGCCACCAGTACATCATATTCATTGCTCACAAACTTGAGCATTACATCTTCCAGATCATCGCCTTCCAGCTGGCCGTGGGCAATGCCGATGCGCGCTTTGGGCACCAGTTTGCGTATCATGCCACCCAATTGAGGTAAATCGGCCACGCGGTTATGGATGAAGAAGACCTGGCCGCCCCGGTCGATCTCATATTCTACAGCTTCCTTAATCAGCTTGTCATTAAACACATGCAGCTCGGTAACTACCGGCTGGCGGTTGGGCGGCGGGGTGGAGATGATGGATAAATCGCGGGCCCCCATGAGCGAGAAGTGCAACGTGCGCGGAATAGGCGTAGCCGTCAGCGTCATGGTATCTACGTTGGCCCGCATGGTTTTCAGCTTTTCTTTGGTAGATACGCCGAATTTCTGCTCCTCGTCAATAATCATCAGCCCCAGGTCCTTAAACTTTACATCCTTGCTCACCAAACGGTGGGTGCCGATGATGATATCCAACTGACCCTCTTTAAGCCGGTTCAGCGTATCCTTAATCTGCTTGCTGGATTTAAAGCGGTTCACAAAATCAATATTGCAGGGGAAGCCCTTCAACCGGTCGGAAAAAGTTTTATAATGCTGCGCGGCTAAAATAGTGGTAGGCACCAATACCGCCACCTGCTTGCTGTCGGCCACGGCTTTAAAGGCAGCGCGGATAGCTACTTCTGTTTTACCAAAGCCTACATCGCCGCAAATCAGCCGGTCCATCGGGTGCGGCGATTCCATGTCTTTCTTGAAATCGGCCGTTGCTTTTTCCTGGTCGGGCGTATCCTCATAAATAAAGGAAGCCTCCAACTCGGTTTGCAGATAGCTATCGGGCGAAAAGGCGTTGCCATGCTGTGCCTTACGCACGGCGTACAGCTTAATCAGATCGCGGGCAATATCCTTAACTTTTTTTTTTGTGGTTTTCTTCAGCCGCTCCCAGGTATCGGTACCCAGCTTGTTCATTTTGGGTACGGTGCCTTCCTTACCGCTAAATTTAGAAATGCGGTTCAGCGAGTTGATGTTGACATACAGCAAATCATTATCGGCATAAATCAGGCGTATCATTTCCTGTACCTTGCCGTTCACATCTACCTTTTCGAGGCCGGCATATTTGCCGATGCCGTGGTCGATGTGGGTTACATAATCGCCGGGTTTAAGCTCACGCAATTCTTTTAGTGTAATAGCCTGGGTACGCTGGTACCCTTTGCGCAGCTTGTATTTATAATAGCGGTCGAAAATTTGATGGTCGGTATAACAGGCCAGTTTCTGCTCACGGTCGATAAAGCCTTCCCGGATTGAAATATTTACCGGGGTAAATTTTACCGTTTTGTCCAGATCATCAAAAATGGCATACAGGCGCTCCGACTGTTTGGGTGAATCGGTAAAAATGAGGTTCTCAATTTTATCCGCCTCATTGTTTTTAATGTTATGGATCAACAGCTGAAAGTCCTTATTGAACGACGGCTGCGGACGGGTATCAAAGCTAATGGTTTGCGCATCCTGGTAAAAAAACTGCTTGCCAAACTCAATCACCGCAAAATCATGCAGCTGGTCGGCAATCAGCTTTTCGTCGGTAAAGGCAAACTTAGGGTCCAGCCAGTCGGGATTCTGGTTCTTTTCTTCGGCGGATAAGGCTTTCCATAACTGGGTGGCTTTTTTGTAACCATCCTGCACCACATCCAGCATAAACTGCACGTCCTTTATCCAAACCTGTGTGCTGCCTTCTACATATTCCAGTATGGAGATATTGTTCTCCGTCAAAAACTTAGCTTGTACATTGGGTACAATGGTAATGCTCTTCACCTGCTCTACCGATAGCTGACTTTCTATCTCAAACGTGCGGATACTTTCCACAAAATCGCCAAAGAACTCCACCCGGTAAGGCAGGTCGTGCGAAAAGGAGAAGATATCGACTATGCCGCCGCGTACCGAGAACTGCCCCGGCTCGTACACAAAATCAACCCGCTCAAAATCGTAATCAATCAAAAACTCATTAATAAATTCGATGCTCAGGTTATTGTTCAGCGCAATTTCCAGCGTGTTCTTTTCCAGCGAACTGCGGTCAATTACCTTTTCGGCAATGGCCTCGGGGTAGGTTACAATCAGTTGGCCGTATTCAGTGGAGTGGTTCAGCTCGTTTAGTACTTCAGCACGGGCCAGCACATTGCTGCTGTCGGGCTGGGTAAACTCAAACGCTTTGCGGTACGAAGACGGGAAAAGCATCACCTCCTTGCCGGTCAGGTTTTCCAGATCGGCCTGAAAGTAGCTGGCCTCCTCACGGTCGGGCAGTACAAACAACTGGTGCTTATGTTGCAAAAAGTACAATGCTACCGCCACCATGGCATCGCTGGATCCAATGAGGCCGCGCAGCTGCAGGCGCGGATTTTTGCCCGAATTAAGCGCTTTGGCCAGTTCCTTAACGCGGTCGTCGGCTTTATAGCGCTCTAAAATATCACGTATGTTCAACACTTCGCAAAGATAGCTAAATTCAAAATCCTACTCAACAGCTAAACCCCGGCAAGCTAAAAATGTGTGATGCGGCAAACAATATAAAACCCCCAATCCTTTATAAAGAACCGGCAGCCTGCCTGCCGGTTATACATTTAACTTAACAACATCACTCTCATGAAAAACGCGCTTTGGTCGGGCATTATTATTGGCATATTAAGCGGGGCCTGGCTGTTCCTGATGCACTTAACCGGTAATGATACCCATGCGGATAAAGTATCCCCGTATGAATATTTTTCTGTGCTGATACCTTTAATCGGTTTGTTTTTTGGCCTGAAAAGCTACCGGGATAACAGTTTGGGCGGCCGGCTTACCTTTATAGAAGGTATTGTACAATGCCTGAAAACCTTATTTATAGCAGGCGCTATCGCCGTTTTTCTGGGTATTGTCTACATCAATTATGTTGCAAAGGGCAGCAACTTCCTGGATTTTTCGGGCCGTATGTTTGGCGCGTTCCTGCTGGGCGTACTGTTCTCCTTTCTGGTTACCTTAATGTTAATGACAAAGGGCAGCAGCTCGGATACCGTATAACTGTTCTTTCAGGTATTAAGAACGAAAGCCATATTCACTGCTTGTATCAGGCAGTGAATATGGCTTCTTTGTTTGCAATATGCTTATGATGCCAAGAATGCCCGCATACTTTTAGGTAATGGATAGGTTCCGGCCATTCTGCGCAGCAAAACAATCTCACCCAAATGAAAGGACAGATGGATAGAGAAATTTTGAACGGCAAACAGCTTTTGTTCCAGATTAACGGTATCCATACCAAGGGCTGCCACCTTTGTTTTAACTAATGCAACCTGTTGCTGTAACCTGTTAACTATCTTATCCATAGCATCCTGGCTTACAGGGGCTTTGTTTTCAATCCAGCTGTCCGGCTCACTTACCATTGCCATAACGGGCTTATCCTCGAGTATCGCTATCTCGTTGTTGTTCAATATAACCAGGTGATTCAATATTTGCCAGATACTTTGCGGCGCAGTTTCCGGGCTTTCATTTACATTATCAATTGTCAGGCTATCAAACACTTTAAACGTATCAAATGCGTTTGAGAACAGATAAACGAAGTTCATAAGTTGAACGGTTAATTAACGATTAAGTATAAGCATTTTGATCAGCGGCTCATTAAATACGCAATTGTAAAAAAGTGTTAAGTTTAATGGCGGCTTATACAGTGCTGTTACGAAATAGTTAAATTTATCGCCGTTAAGTGAATTAAAACTATTGATGAAGATACTTAAAACTACGCTGTTTCTGTTTTTACTGGCATTGGCCGGCTCTGCTGCCTTTGCACAGCAGGATACCATCGGCATCCGTACCGTGATAGCCCGGCAAAACAAATTTGCCGAAAGCTACCCGGTTGAAAAGGTATATGTGCATACTGATAAGCCCTATTATGCCAGCGGCGATACCATTTGGTTTAAAGCCTACGTAACAGTAGACCTGCACCAGCCTACCATACTGAGCAAAGTGGTTTATATAGACCTGATTAGCAGTACTGATACCATTATGCGGGCAATGAAGCTGCCGGTAATCAACGGTTTTGCTCAGGGAAACGTTACGCTTGATCCGCTCACTTATAAGCAGGGTAATTACCGCATCAGGGCTTACACCACCTGGATGCGCAATTTTGATCCGGGCAACTTCTTTGTTAAGAATATACCGGTGGCCGATGCCGATAAACAGCTAAGTGTGCGTGCGGTATTTGCCCCGGCCGCAAAGGGGGCTGCCACCAGCGCCCGCATCATTTACAAAAATGCCGATGGCGAACCATACAGCAACAAAAAAGTAAGCTGGCATATTGAAACACTGGAAAAAACACTGGAAAAAGGCCGGGGCGTAACCGACCAGAACGGCGTATTGCAGGTAGGTATTCCCGCAGCCAGGATTGCTGCTGATGATGCGGAAACCCTGGTGGCCAGTGTGGAAACTGATGGTAAAAAGCCGCTGGTTAACTCCTTTGCCGTTAAAGCCAATACCCGCAATACTGATGTGCAGTTCTTTCCCGAAGGAGGCAAGCTGCTTGCCGGCGCCGATATGCGGGTAGCCTTTAAGGCCGTTAAGCCTGACGGTTTAGGCATAGACATTAAAGGCACCGTGACCGACAATGACGGTAAAACCTGCGCCACCTTTGCTTCGCAGCACTTGGGTATGGGGTCGTTTTTGCTTACGCCGGAGAGCGGTAAAACCTATAAGGCATCCGTAACTTTCCCCAATGGCACACCACAGGTATATAGTTTGCCTGCGGTGCAGCAAAGCGGTATTACATTAGCGGTAAACAGCCTGCTGCCATCGGCAGTGGGCATCCGCATTATTGCCAATCAGGCCTATTTAGATCAAAATAAAGGCAAGCCCTATTATATTATCGGTAAGATAGGCGAAGCGGTAGTTTACGGCGCACAAACGCCGCTGCAGGATAAAACCTATGATATTGCCATACCTAAAGCAAAGCTCATCAGCGGTGTGCTGCAAATCACCTTAATGGATACACATGGGCAGCCTTTGGCAGAAAGGCTGGCCTTTGTACAAAACAAGGATGCGCTGAATGTAGTGGTACGTGCCGATAAACCATCATACACCAAAAGGCAGAAAGTAAAGCTTACGCTTACTGCCCAAAAGCAGTTGCAGCCGGCCGAGGGCAACTTTTCGGTAGCGGTAGTAGATGAAACCAAGGCGCCGTTCAATGATAATGATGAAGCCTCTATTTTAAGTTACCTGCTGCTCAGTTCAGACCTGAAGGGCTATATT
Source organism: Mucilaginibacter sp. (assembly GCF_965200995.1). Lineage (GTDB taxonomy): Bacteria > Bacteroidota > Bacteroidia > Sphingobacteriales > Sphingobacteriaceae > Mucilaginibacter. Next base: position 1,288,120 of record NZ_OZ241743.1, read on the forward strand.
GAAAAGCCCGGCTACTACTTCAATCATCAGGATAACACTACCATGAGCGATTTGGATGCGCTGATGATGACGCAGGGTTACCGCCGCTTTGCCTATACCGATTTGTTAGCTAACCGGTTGCCGCAAATACGTTTCCTTGCCGAGCAGGGAATTGATATTACCGGAACATTGCGTAACGGAACCGGTATGCCCTTATCCAGAGGAAATGTAAGGCTTAGTATGGCTGACCGCCATTTTACCCAGGCTGCAGTAAGCGATGTAAATGGCATGTTTAAGTTCAGTAACATTCCGTTAATTGATTCTGTGCAGGTAACCATCAGCGCCCGCGGCACCTATGGGGCCAACAATTTAATGCTGATGGTGGATGCGCCTACCCTGCCTGCGGTTACCGGTAACGCAGCGGCACCTGATGCCATAGCGGATATTGACAGTACCTACCGTACCTACATTAAAAACAGCAAGCAGCAGTACAGCAATTCGCGCTTGCTGAAAGAGGTAGTCATAAAGGGCGCTCCTGTACTTAAGCTGCCTTCCCATGCAGACTATCCGTCGCTTGCCGGGCTGAGCCAGTTAGCCGACCATACGATTTCGGGCAAGAACTTTGAAGGCTGCACTGATTTTTTAAGCTGTTTGCGAACAATGGCTATGGGCCTCACTTATGACCAGGGCAACTTTTACGTTACCCGGAACTACAACAGCGGCGACCGTACCCCTGTACAAATATTTTTGAACGGGCTGGCCGTTGATAATAATGCCCTGGTAAGCATGAACCCGGCCGATGTACTTTCGGCAGAAATATTTGTAAAGGACGATTTGGGGCTGGTAAACCGCATGTATAACAGCAATGGCGTATTGGCTATCAATACCAAAGCTGCGGCACTTAAATCAATGCCTAAAACCAAGATCAGCATAGACCAGTTAAAGGATATGATGGGCCGCAATGATGAAGTAACCATCAGGCCGCAGGGGTACAGCCTGGCGCGGCAGTTTTATGTGCCCCGCTATGAGCCGGGTAAACTGAATGGTATAGGGGTGGATTTACGCAGCACTGTATATTGGAACCCGCAGGTGAAAACCGATAAGGCTACCGGTGCGGCCAGTGTAGAATTTTTCAATTCGGACGGCCGCGGCAGCTACCGTGCCATAGTGGAAGGCATAGATGCCGAAGGACATTTAGGCCGAACCGTATACAAATATAAAGTAGAGTAACCGGTAGCAGTACATAAGTGCGAATAACCCTGTATGGATATGAAACTTACTGAAATCATTGCTTATCTGGAAAGCATTGCCCCGCCTGCCTATCAGGAAGATTATGACAATTCGGGGCTGATTGTAGGATTGCCTGCGCAGGATATTACACAGGTACTCATATCGCTGGATTGTACCGAGGCGGTGGTAGATGAAGCCATCAAAACCGGTTGCCAATTGATTGTTTCGCATCACCCCATTGTATTTAAAGGACTAAAAAGATTCAACGGTAAAACGTATGTGGAGCGCGTGGTGCAGAAAGCCATTAAGCATGATATAGCGCTCTACGCCATTCATACCAACCTGGATAATATGGCAGCCGGTGTGAATGCAAAGATCTGTGAAGTATTGGGTTTAAAGAACTGCCGGATTTTGCAGCCTAAAGGCGGGCTATTAAAAAAGCTGGTTACCTATGTACCACTGGCGCAGGCCGATGCTGTAAAAGATGCGCTGTTTAAGGCAGGCGCGGGCCATATTGGCAATTACAGCGAGTGCAGCTTTAGCGCCGCAGGGCAGGGCAGCTTTAATGGCAATGCGCAAACCCATCCCTTTGCGGGCGAACCCGGCCAGCGGCATTATGAGGAGGAAGTGCGGGTGGAAACCGTTTATCCGGCCAATCTGGAAAGCAAAGTATTAATGGCCCTCTTCCTGGCTCACCCTTATGAAGAAGTAGCTTACGATTTATACCAGTTGACCAACCAGCACCAGCAAATTGGTTCGGGTACGATTGGTGAAGCAGAACAGCCTGTAGATGAATCTGCTTACCTGCAGCATGTTAAAACCCAATTAAAGGCCGCCGTTATACGGCACACCGAATTATTGGGCAGGCCGGTTAAAAAGGTAGCGGTGTGCGGCGGCTCAGGTGGTTCTTTACTTAAACAGGCCATAGCCGCCGGTGCGGATATGTTCATTACCGCCGATTACAAGTACCACGAGTTTTTTGATGCCGAAGGCAAAATTGTAATTGCCGATGCAGGCCACTTTGAAAGTGAGCAGTTTACCCAGCAACTGTTATTTGATGTGTTACAGGAAAGGTTTGAAGGTTTACAGCTTCGGTTAACAGCGGTGAATACCAATCCGGTTAAGTATTTTATATAGCCGTTTTAAAGTAAATTCCAACATATCAGCTCACCTTGCGTTTACTTCCTTTGAATGTAGCGTGTTTCCTTTTTAGCCCAAAGTTTATTCTGTAATTTTGTCCTTATGAAACTGCCTATTGTAGCTTATGGTGATCCTGTACTGAAAAAGAAAGCGGTTGAGGTAACGCCCGAAACAGAGCCGAACCTGAAACAGCTGATTGACGATATGTTTGAAACCATGTACGCTGCCCGCGGTGTGGGTTTGGCTGCCCCGCAGGTAGGAAAGTCTATCCGATTATTCGTAATTGATGCCTCGCCTTTTGAGGATGACGAACCAGAACTGAAAGACTTTAGAAAGGCTTTCATCAATGCACAGATTTTAGATGAAACCGGCGAAGAATGGTGCTTTAACGAAGGCTGCCTGAGCATACCCGATGTGCGTGAGGATGTATACCGCAAGCCAACTATCCGGATTGCCTATGAAGATGAGAACGGGCAGCACCATGAAGAAACCATTAAAGGACTGGCTGCCCGCGTGGTACAGCACGAATACGACCATATTGAAGGTAAACTGTTTACCGATAAACTAAGCCCGCTGCGTAAACGTATGCTGGAAAAACGGCTGAACGATATTTCGCGCGGGATGGTAAAAGCTGATTATAAAATGAAGTTTCCGGCTGTTAAAAAAGGTCGTTAATCGTCTTCCGACTTGCGGCTTTTATCGCCGTCGGCAATCTGCTTGATTAATGTGCCCCAGGCTATAGGATTGAGCAGCGGGTTAGGCATCAAAGAGTGGGAGTTTTGAATACGATTGTGCAAGTCCTGCACGTCCAAACTCCTGATCTCGTCCGGGTCGCGTGCCAAAGTACTTCGTGCTGCACTCAGGGCGCTACGGCTTAGGTTTTTATAGGCCAGGGCCAAATCGTCATCAGCCAGCTTAACGTTTAAAAAATCTTTCCTGAACTCTTCGGTGGTAGCCCACGGAAACACCCTGACCAGTGGCAAATTAATGAGTTGCGGCTTCATTTTTACCATTAATGTATAACTGTTGTTTTTCACACCAGCCGGAACCACTACAAGCAGTGGCATATAACCTACCGAAGTAAAGCGCAATGTATCCTGCTCATGCGCCACAAAGGAGAAATAACCTTTATAATTAGCCGCATTGGCCTGGTTATGATAATTGATATTAGTGATGTTCACATTAGGCACAATTTCCTTTTCATTGTCGACATTATAAATAATGCCCGAAAACTGCACTAACGGCTTTTGCTGGGCAAAAGCCGTAACAGTAAATAGCAGGAAGAATAAAATGCCGGCAAAACGTTTCATGAAAAATTGAGTACAGCAACTGATTTTATAGGAATTTTAACCCTTAAAAATTGTTTTTATTGCAGCTGTAAATATATTTTACTTTTAGCAGATAGGCTTTGTACTTAACATAAATTAACACTACTGCATATTGGCAGGCATTACTGCATTAGGGTCGTCTATATCGGTAAGGTTAATGGCCTCCACAGCAATAATTTCGGGTACGGAGCGCTTAATGGCCTGCTCTATGCCGGCCTTCAGGGTCATAATGCTCATCGGGCAGGAGCCGCACGAGCCTAACAATTTCAATTTTACTACGTTATCAGGAGTAATTTCCTCAACGGCAACATTCCCGCCGTCAGCTTCCAGATACGGACGAATACTATCCAACGCTGCCTCTACCCGATCTACTAAACTCATGTTACTCATTTTGTTGAGGTAAATATACTTAATTAATTACAAACTCCGGCCATCGGGAGCTTTTGCGTTTACAATAGAAATTTCCTGTGCTACACGCTCGGCAATGTGCATAAAGGCTTTTGCCATCGGGTTACCTTCCTCCAGCACTACCGGCCGGCCGGCATCGCCCGACTGGCTGATGCTTTGTACCAGCGGCAGTTCGCCTAAAAACGGCGCGCCAATCATACGCGCCAGCTTCTGGCCGCCACCCTGGCCAAAAATGTAATACTTGTTGTCGGGCAACTCGGCCGGGGTAAAGTACGACATGTTTTCTACCACGCCCAGTATCGGCACATTAATGGATTCCATCATCAGCATACCTATGCCTTTCTTGGCATCGGCCAGCGCTACGTTTTGCGGCGTGGTTACAATTACCGCCCCGGCTATCGGGAAGTTTTGGGTAACGGTGATGTGAATATCGCCGGTACCGGGCGGCAAGTCCACCACCAGGTAATCCAGTTCGCCCCAGTCGGCATCGTTAAACAACTGCTTTACCGCGGTTGATACCATGGGCCCGCGCCAGGGCACCGGCTGGTTAGGGTCGGTAAAGAAACCGATGGATAACAGCTTCAGCCCGTATTGCTCCATCGGCTCAATGCGGGTTTTGCCGTTTACCTGGCTGGCCTTGGGGCGCTGCCCTTCCAGGTTAAACATGATGGGTACTGACGGGCCATAGATATCGGCATCAATGAGCCCAACCTTGGCGCCGCTCAGTTGCAGGGCCAGCGCCAGGTTAGCGGCTACCGTTGATTTGCCTACGCCCCCTTTGCCCGATGCTACCGCAATAATGTTCTTCACGCCCGGCAAGCCTCCGTTACGCTGTGTGGTTACCCTCGACGTCATGTTGACACTCACCTCAATTTCGGGGCTGATAAAATGACTGATGGCATTGCGGCAGGCATTTTCAATCAAACCTTTGAGGGGGCAGGCCGGCGTGGTCAGAATTACAGAAAAGCTGAGCTTATTGCCTTCAATATGTATATCCTGTATCATGTTCAGGGTAACCAAGTCCTTCTTTAAATCTGGTTCCTCTACATTGCCCAGGGCTTGCAGTACTTGTTCGCGGGTAAAATTCATTATTAATGGTTGGGTGCAATTTTACAAAAACACGCCGGGGATGCTTTTGTTAAAAATAAAATCCTCTTGTCTACCGTTTTATAGCGGATACAAGTTAGTTTTGGTAAAATTTTCAAATGCGTCGACCTGATTCCCGATACTTCCGCATTGCCGGTATTGTAGTTGCTGTACTTGTAATTATCCTGTTAATTGGCGGCTATATTGCCTATTCAAAGCGCGAGGTTTTACTTCAGAAAGCCATCAGCAAAGCTAAAGCAAAAGCCAAACGCGAGTATAATTTAGATGTAAAAATAGGCAGCGCCCATTTTACCGGTTTCAGCACCGTGGCATTTTCTGATGTGAGCATTGTACCCGACCAGCGCGACAGCCTGCTGAGCATCCGCAACTTTGTAATCAAAGTTAAAGTGCTGCCATTGGTGGTAGGCCATATCAAACTGGCCGATGTAATTTTGAATGACGGGCACCTGAACCTTACCAGCATCAAGGGCGTACGCAACTTTGATTTCCTGTTTAGGAAGAAGCGCGACACCACGCAAAAATCTAAAGTAGATTTAGCCAAGCTGAGCGACAACCTGGTGAACCAGGTGCTGTACAAGATACCTGATAATCTCGACCTTAAAAATTTCCTGATCACCTTTCGCGATGACAGCAGCCAGGTACAGGTACTGGCGCAGCAGGCGCTGATACGCGATGGCAAGCTTACCTCTGCCTTTGATATTAACAAGGGCGCGGCCATCTGGCACTTTGCCGGCACCATGCACCCTTCTGATAAGGATATTGCCGTAAAACTATACGCCGATCACCAAAAGATAGAACTGCCTTTTATTGAAAAGAAGTTTAAGCTGAAGTTTAACCTGGATACGCTAACCATGCGATTGGACAAGGTAGAACACGGCAACGATGAAACGCAGATCTACAGCTATTTTGCGGTGCGCAATATGCTGATCAACCATCCGGCATTGTCGCCCAATAACATTATTGTGCCAAATGGCTCCATCAATGCCAACCTGTTTGTGGGCGAAAATTACGTATCGGTAGACAGTTCGTCGGTAGTACACCTGAAAAAATTGCGGGCTAATCCTTTTATCAAGTACACCTTGAAGCCCACCAAAATTTACGAGGTGAAGGTAAACACCGGCTGGGTAAATGCGCAGGACTTTTTCGACTCCTTTCCGCAGGGCACCTTTGAATCGGTAGAGGGCATTAAGGTAACCGGCAAGCTGAATTACAAATTGGCGCTGTACCTGAATACCAAAGACCCGGATAACGTGCGGTTCTATTCAGGTTTGGACCGGCAGAATTTCAAAATATTGCAGTTTGGCCGCGCCAATTTAGCCAAGCTGAACCAAGATTTCATCTACGTGCCTTACGAAAAAGGCAAGCCGATGCCGGCAAGGGACATCAGCCCCGCCAACCCTAACTATACGCCGCTGAACAGCATTACGCCCAATATGCGCTACGCTATCATGACGGCCGAAGACCCCTCCTTTTACCGTAATCATGGCTTTGTAGAGGAGTCCATCCGCAAATCCATCGCTACCGATTTTAAGGAAAAAGAATTTAAGCGCGGGGGCAGCGGTATATCCATGCAACTGGTAAAGAACGCCTTCCTGGTGAGGCAAAAAACATTAAGCCGTAAGTTTGAGGAGATACTGATTGTATGGCTGATTGAGAACAACGGCATCATGACCAAAGACCGGATGCTGGAAGTGTACCTCAATATTATTGAGTGGGGCCGCAATGTATACGGCATTGGCGAGGCATCGCGCTATTATTTCAACAAGCGGCCATCAGAATTAGAGTTGGGCGAGTGTATTTACCTGGCCAGCATTGTGCCCAGCCCCAAAAAGGGCTTATATGCCTTTGAGCCTGATGGCAGTTTGCGCTACCGGCTGCATGGTTACTTCAGGCTGATTGGTAACCTGATGGCCGAACGCGGTTACATTAACCGCGATACCAACGCCTATGGCTTTTACAACGTGCGCCTGCGCGAGTCCTTACGGCCAAAAATGGCACCGGTGGATACGGCTGCTGCCGACAGTGTACTGGCTGCGCCTGATGATGAACAGGGTGGCGTTGGTGTAGGGGTACCGCCACCCAATATAGGCGACAAAAAAGTTGACGAGGACAAAGACGAGAAACCCGGATTTTTTAAACGGCTGTTTGGCGGCAAAAAAGATACGGTAAACGAGCAGGTTAAAGAGCGCGTTAAAGACTCAGTGAAACTTACCCGCCAGCAACGCCGTGAGCAGAAGCGTTTGGAGAAAGAAAAGCGCAAAGAACTGGAACGCAGGGGCTTATTGTAGATGACTTGCTTATGACCCGGTCAACTGTTTAAACATCTATTTTTGTTAAACACAAATAAGAATCCTTATGGCACTAATACAACCTTTGGAATGGCGCTACGCCACTAAAAAATTTGACGCATCAAAAAAGTTAAGCGCCGGGCAGCTGGAAAACCTGCTGGATGCGGTTCGCCTGGCGCCTTCCTCTTTCGGTTTGCAGCATTACCGCATACTGGTAATTGAAGATGCCGGTTTACGTGAGCAGTTAAAAGCCGCCGCATATAATCAATCACAAATTACGGATGCTTCACAGTTGATTGTGTTTGCTGCAGAAACCAAAATTAATGAGGCCTACGTAGAAAAATATGTAGACTTGCTTGCCAAAGAACGCAACACCGAACGTGCCAACCTGGAACCGTTTGAAAAGACCATGATTGCTACGGTAAATCACCGTGCCGAAGATCAGCGTGTTGCCTGGGCGCATAAACAGGCTTACCTGGCTTTAGGCGTACTGCTTACCGCCGCTGCCGAAGCTGGCATTGATGCCTGCCCGATGGAAGGCTTTGAAGCCGGTAAGTTTGATGAGATCTTGGGCTTAAGTGAAAAAGGCTTGACTGCGACTGTGATTGCCCCTATCGGCTTCCGTGCCGAGGATGATGCTTATGCGCATTTTGCCAAAGTGCGTAAGCCCAAAGAGGAATTATTTATCCGGCTGTAAGCTGATAAGCGTCCTCACCTTGTCATTTCGACCGCAGGGAGAAATCTTCTTCAAGAGGCCGAAATGACTACTTAATTTAATTCATTATAAAAACATTCGATATCATCCTGAGCGATAGCGAAGGATTTATACAGCAAACAAACAACTGTATAGATCCTTCACTATCGCTCAGGATGACATTTTTTATGCTATATTGCTTCTAAATCTCAGTTAATCCCCTACCTTTGCCCCATATTCTTTAAGGGGTGCCTTGATTTGGTAGCCCGGCGGACAAAGAGACTGCAGCTCTGTGTATCCACCGGACCAAACTGAAAAACAGGCTGAGATTATACCCATGCGGCTTTTGTGAAAAGAGCCAAGAAATAAGAATCAAGAGCCAGGACAAAAATAGTGTCTTGATTCTTGCCTCTTGATTCTTGCTTCTATCCCAGGCTGCAGCACCTGATCCGGATAATGCCGGCGTAGGGAGAGGTAAAAAGTTAAGTGTACTGCCGCAGTTTGCTCCTTAGCGGCAGATGGTTTAACTCATGTGATTTACAACAACTATTGAAAAATTTTATTCTTGCGTTTACCGCATTACTGCTGCCTTTTTGGGCAGCAGCCCAGTTTTCTGTTTCAGGAACCGTAACCAATCAACAAACCGGCCAGCCGCTGCCCGGGGCTACCATCAGCCTGAATGGCCGAAACATAGTTACCGCATCAGGTAGCAACGGCAGTTACACTTTCAGCAATTTGCAGCAAGGGAATTACCGCATCAGGGTAACCTATGTGGGTTTTACCACAGCCGAGAAAACAGTCAGTTTAACCGGCAATCAGATTGTTGATTTTACGCTGGCTGCCTCCAGCTTTTTAACCGATGAGATAACCGTAAGTGCCACCCGTGCTTATAAAAATTCGCCCATTGCCTTTACCAATCTCAGCAAAAATGATCTGGAAAAGAACAACTTAGGGCAGGATCTGCCTTATTTGCTCAACCAAACGCCATCAACGGTGGTTACCTCGGATGCTGGTACCGGCGTAGGCTACACCGGCATCCGCATCCGCGGGTCTGATGTTACCCGCATTAATGTGACCATTAACGGCATTCCATACAATGATTCGGAAAGCCAGGGCAGCTTTTTTGTGGACTTGCCCGATTTTGCTTCATCCGTAAATAATATACAGGTGCAGCGCGGCGTAGGTACTTCCACCAACGGTGCAGGCGCGTTTGGGGCCAGCATCAACATTCAAACCAATACCCGCCGCGATACCGCTTATGCCGATATCAACACTTCGGCCGGCTCTTATGGCACCATTAAAAATACCGTAAGTGCAGGTACCGGTTTACTCGGTGGCCACTTTACGCTGGATGGCCGCCTGTCGCGCATTGCTTCGGATGGATACATCGACCGTGCGGCGTCCAACTTGCGGGCCTTTTTTGTAAGCGGCGCCTATTATACCAACAACAGCACCATCCGGGCCAACGTATTTTCGGGCGTGGAGCGCACTTATCAGGCATGGAACGGCGTAAATGCCGATTCGGTATTTTACGGCAACCGCCGTTATAATGAGTTGGGTTTAATGCCGAATGGACAGTTCTATTATAACCAGACCGACAACTACACCCAAAACCATTACCAGTTACTGTACGACCATAAGTTTAATGATCGTTTCTCATTTAACGGCGCACTGCACTACACCAAAGGCTGTGGCTATTACGAGGAATATAAAACTGACCGTGATGTGCGCGATTATGGCCTAACACCGGTGGTTATAGGCGGCAACACCTTAACTACTACCGATTTGGTACGCCGCCTGTGGCTGAACAATGATTTTTATGGGGTTACCTATAACTTTAATTACCGGCCCGCAACAGGTTTAAATTTAGTTTTGGGCGGTGCTTACAATCAGTACAAAGGCGCTCACTATAACAACATTGAGTGGACACAGCAAAGCACTAATATCCCGCCCGATTACGAGTATTCGCGCAACAATGCCAAGAAGAACGATTTCAACATTTTTGCCCGTGCCGATTATCATACAGGTAACTTTTTGCTGTACGGCGATTTACAATTCCGCAATGTGTATTACTCCTTCTTCGGGCTTGACCGTAACCTGAACAACTTGCAGCAGGCGGTTACCCTAAACTTTTTTAACCCCAAGCTGGGTTTAACTTACGAGTTAGACCAGCGTAATAACGTTTATGCCTCAGTTGCCGTAGGCCACCACGAGCCTAATCGCGATGATTTTACAAACTCCACACCGCAAAGCCGCCCCAAGTCAGAAACCTTGTATGATTTTGAAGCCGGCTACCGCACCGCGCAGGGCATCTTCAGCGGCGGACTGAACGGCTTTTATATGCTTTATAAAAACCAGTTGATTTTAACAGGTGCGTTAAATGATGTAGGTGCTGCCATACGTACCAACGTACCTAATAGCTACCGCACTGGTTTGGAACTGGACAGCCGCCTGCGTTTCAGCAAGCAGTTCAGCTGGGGTATCACCGCTACAGCGAGCGCTAATAAGATTAAAAATTATACCCAATTGTTCCCCAACTATGATGATGGCACATTGGCAGGGCAAACTTTTAATAAAACCACCATTGCCTATTCGCCTTCCTTTATCGGCTCCAGCGAATTAAGCTTTTCACCATTCAAAGGCAGCGAAATTGCGCTATTGAGCAAGTATGTAAGCCACCAGTACCTGGACAATACTATGAACACCAATCCGGCAGGATTTACTGTTGCGCCTGAAGTGTTAGCTAATCCCTACGCTGCCAACCGCGAAATCAGAAGTTATTTTATTAACGACATCCGCCTGCGTTATAATTTCAGCCTGCCATCGGTGAAAAATATAGGGGTAACGCTGCTGGTGAACAACATCTTCGGTAAAAAGTATGTAGCTAATGGCGCTACCTATCCGGATATTGAAGGCGGGCGTGTGGTGAATTACAACTATTACTATCCGCAGGCCCCCGCCAATTTCCTGGCATCGCTTAACCTGTCTTTCTAACCTGATAGTAATGCAACACTGGCTGCACTTATTTATTCAGCAATTACAGCAAACCACGCCCTGGGAGTGGGTTGCTGTAATACTGGGTGTGGCCGAGGTGCTACTGGCACGGGCCAACAAGGTGTGGCTCTATCCCGCAGGCATCATCAGCACGGTTATTACCATCTACTTTTTGCTGCGTACCCAGTTGTATGCCGAGGCGGCCTTGAGCCTCTACTACATTGTAATGAGTTTTTATGGCTGGTACCACTGGATTAAAAAGCGCCACCAGCCACCGGTAAAGGTAAGCTACAACACTGCTGATGAATGGCTGATTACCTTGGGCATAAGTATAGGCGGCTGGGGCGTACTATACTTGCTATTAAAACACTTTACGCCCTCCACCGTACCGGTATGGGATGCGCTGGTTTCGAGTACTGCCTGGGCAGGCATGTGGCTGCTGGCCCGCCGCAAAATAGAGAACTGGCTATTGCTGAACATCTCCAACCTGTTTGCCGTGCCGCTGCTGTTCTATAAACAACTGCCCTTATTTGCCCTGCTGACTATTGTGCTGTTTATAATTGCAATTTTCGGGTATTTCGACTGGCGCAACATCTTGCGCCGGCAACAACCCGCCTTGCACTGAGTGAGTAATGAACATAACTGCTGATCTGCCTCCGCATCCTTCTGCCCTGCTGCAACCCGACTGGGTGAAAATCATCAGGGCTGCCGCCTCAAAGGCTGAGGCACAGGGTAAATTACTGCCTGCGCAATTGCAATTGATTGAGGAGCAGCAATGGTTCAAGCTACTGGTACCAGCAGCTTACGGCGGCCTGGAGACCCCACTCCCCGCTCTTGTAGCACTGGAAGAAAGTTTAGCTTGGGCCGATGGCAGTTTGGCTTGGGTAGTTACCCTATGCTGCGGTGCCGGCTGGTTTGGCGGCTTTTTACAGCCACAACTGGCCCGGCAGGTATTCAGTACGCCATTACTTTGCCTCGCCGGCAGTGGTGCCGCTACCGGAACAGCAACACCTACGGCTGAAGGCTATGTACTCAACGGCAGCTGGAAATACGCCAGCGGCGCACATCATGCTACGCACTTTACAGCCAACTGCATCTTCCATAAAAACGGAACGCCCGTGCTTACGGCCGATGGCCAGCCTCAGATTTTACCGTTTATTGCAGAGAAAGCGCAGGTAAACCTGGTAGCTGCCTGGAAATATATAGGTATGATGGGCACCGGCAGCCACGCGTTTGAGATGAAGGATGTTCTTGTAAGCAAAAACCATTGCTTTAAAATAACGCCGGATGCTGTAGTGGTTGATTCCCCTTTATACACCTATCCTTTTTTGCAACTGGCCGAAGCTACACTGGCGGCTAACCTCTCGGGTATGGCCCTGCGCTTTATTGAATTGTGCAAGCCATTGCTTAATGCCCGGAAAAGCAACAGTAAACTCAATTCCAATCAGCAATCGGTATTGGAGGCCCAACCGGAAACAGCTGTTGCCTTAATGAATGATGCGCGGCTGCATTTTTATAAAGCCGTGAAAGCATCCTGGTTAAACGCCGCTGCGCCTGAACTATTAAAAGCAGTGAGCATTACCAGCAGGCATCTGGCCCGAACCGCACGCGAGTGCGTAGACCGGCTCTATCCCTATTGCGGCCTGATAGCCGCCGCGCCTGATACCGAAATTAACCAGGTATGGCGCAACCTGCATACGGCCAGTCAGCATTCGCTGCTTACGTTTAGCGAATGAAGTGCTTTCTTAACAAAAAAATCACATTAGGCTATCACATCTTTACGGATATTTGAAGCAAAATTTCAGGAAAGATGAATTGGAGATTTTGGGCCGCTGCGGCTATACTTGTTGTTAACTTAAATGCTTCGGCACAAAAACCCAAACCGGCAGCCGCTGCTGCCCTGCCCCGCCCCAAACTGATGGTGGGCCTGGTGGTAGACCAGATGCGCTGGGATTACCTGTACCGGTATTACGACCGCTATCAAACCGGCGGCTTCAAACGCCTGCTGAACGAAGGTTTTACCTGCGAAAACACCAATATCGACTATATACCTACCGTAACGGCTATTGGCCATAGCTGTATCTATACCGGCTCGGTGCCGGCGCTGCATGGCATTACGGGTAATGATTTTATTGTACAGGCCACCGGCCGGAGCATGTATTGCACCGAAGATACCACGGTAAGCACGGTAGGCAGCACTTCTAACGCCGGCAAAATGTCGCCCCGTAACTTGCTGACCACTACGGTAACCGATGAGCTGCGGCTGGCTACTAACTTCAGGGCCAAGGTGATAGGTATTGCCCTGAAAGACCGGGGCGGCATTTTGCCGGCCGGGCATACGGCCAATGCCGCTTACTGGTTTGATGATGCCAGCGGCAACTGGATTACCAGCACCTATTACATGAATGACCTGCCAGCCTGGGTAAAAACCTTTAACGGCCAGCGCCCGGCCGATAAATATTTAAAGCAGGACTGGACTACGCTTTATCCCATAGCCACTTACGTACAGAGCGAAGCCGACGATAACAAGCACGAAGGTAAATTTGCAGGGGCTGTTGCGCCCACCTTTCCGGTGAAGCTTACGGATATGTACAAAGGCAATGCAGGCATCATCCGCAGTACGCCGTTTGGCAACAGCATGACCCTTGACCTGGCTAAGGCAGCCATCGATAATGAGCATATGGGCCAGGGGCCAATCACTGATTTCCTGGCAGTTAGCTTATCTTCCACCGATTATGTGGGGCACCAGTTCGGGCCTAATTCTATTGAGATTGAAGATACCTATCTGCGGTTGGACCGCGATCTGGCGGCTTTTTTCAGTTACCTGGACAGCAAGGTGGGCAAGGGCAATTACAGTGTATTTTTAACGGCCGACCACGGGGCGGCCCATAATCCTGTATTTTTAATTGATCACAATATACCGGCCGGCTTATGGGATGCCGCCCTGGCTACCCGCAACCTCAACAAGCTGCTGGAAGACAAATACGGCATTAAGCGCACCATATTGGGTATGGATAATTACCAGGTGAGCTTTAATTACAAAGAACTGAAAGACAAGAAGATAAGCGAGGAAGCGCTAAAGCAGGACTGTATTGAATGGTTAAGCCATCAGCCTGAAGTTGCCTATGCAGTGGACATGCTGAAGGCCCAAACCGCCAGCCTGCCCGAAGCCCTGCGCACCCGCATCATTAACGGTTATAATGCCGAGCACAGCGGGGTGATACAGGTAATTTTAAAGCCGGGCTACTATGCGGGGCGCGGGGTTACCGGTACTACGCATGGTACCTGGAACCCCTATGATGCGCATATTCCGCTGGTATTTATGGGCTGGGGCATTAACCACGGCAGCTTGACACGCCCTACCAAAATGACGGATATTGCCGCCACCGTAGCCGCCCTGCTGCACATACAGGCGCCCAATGGGTGCATTGGTGCACCGGTGAGCGAGGCGCTGAAAAAGTAGTACTACAGCAGGTTTCGGCACAGTGAACAGCCGCTTTTTGGTTAAAAGGCGGCTGTTTACTGTGCCATAAAAGTTTATAAAAAGCTATAAAATGCCATAAACGGCTATAAAAGGCAAATTATGGGCCGATATTGGGCACCGCTGTTTTGCCGGATGATAAAAAATGGGACAGGGCAGGATAACCGGAAAAATGCTGATATTTACGGGCACCCTCAACGCTGACATCTGATGACCAGGCCCACCAACCGCAGAACATTTATTACCGCAGCCGCCACCCTTACCGCCGGTACGGCCGCGGCCGCTGCCCACCCCATAACCGCCATGAACTACCCCATTGTACACCATGTATTCTTCTGGCTGAAACGCCCCGGCAGCCAGGCCGATAAAGACCAGCTGATTGCCGGGCTGAAAACCCTGCGCCAGATTGATAAGATACGCGAGCTGCACATTGGCACCGTAGCCCCTACCGAAAAGCGCGACGTGGTAGACCAGAGCTGGAGCGTATCGGAGCTGATGTTTTTTAGCGACCTTACCGGGCAGGCCACCTACCAGGACCACCCGCTGCACCAGGCCTTTATCAAAAACTGCAGCCACCTGTGGGCAAAGGTAGTGGTGTACGACGTGCAGGAGGTATAAACCGGCACCGCACCGGGCAGGTGTTCACGTTCACGGTGGTGTGAACGCGCGTGAACACCCGTGAACGCTGACAGGATGATGGCAGTGATTTTAGAAGCGATGTAAGAATACTTTGTAGCTACCTTTCGTTATTGTGTGGGGGCACGAACGCGATCGTCAGGTTATAGCGCCGCTTTGAGGGGGTGGCCTACTTGGCCGGAGATGGCACCCGTTCGTCGCAATGGCGCATTTTTGGTCTTTTTAAGTAGCTGCTCAGCAATGCGGATCATATACTTTAAACCGCTGTGGTAGTTGCAAACTACAGGCATACCGCTTTGAATTTATAAATTCCGAAGAGCAGGACAAACCGCTTCAAAGTAAATAAACTTCAAATACAAGCGAGAATAATATATTATTTATACATTGTAAACCTCAAACAATTAAAAATCACATATTCAATAAGAGAAGCATTTATTTTTACCTATTTGAATAAATTATTTACTATAAAATTACATCATGGCTAACACATATCTTAACTTTATCACAGACGAACATTTGTTAAAATGTATAGCAAGCTTACATAGGTCTTATGTAAAAACAAAAAATGATATAAATAAACCTAAGTTTTATAATAACAAGATTGACACTATTAAACTCACTTTTGATAGTAAGTTCAATGGTATTGATCAAGAAGAGCTCATTGATGCGGAGCTTTTAAGGCAGATTGACAAAAGCATTAATAATTTTATTGGAACCTTCCATGAAGACATTTTAGGAGGTGTTGTTGGATATGAGAAGGGAAACTTAAGTGGCTTTGACATTAAAGCTACCGATAATACATTGTTTGCTGATATTAAAAACAAGCACAACACAATGAATAGTAGTTCTGCTGAAAGTTTGTTTCAGAAACTTTCAAATTATGCTGATCGTTATAGAAATGAGCAAGCAAAGTGTTATTGGGCTCAAATATTGGCAAAGGGAAGTTTCAATGAAAAATGGAAAGCTATTATTAACGGCAAGGAGTACAGCCATAGCAGAGTGTTCAAAATTTCCGGTGATCAATTTTATGCTTTAGTCACACAGCAAAGTGATGCACTATTTCAATTGTACAAAGTCCTTCCCCAGGCTATTGAAAACTACATGCATACTGCAGTGCAAGTGCAAAATGTGCAAGAGCATTCCGCCGTATCACATATCAAATCTCAAGCGGAAGTTTCTGGCAGAACGATATTAGATCAAATTACTTTAGATAACTTTGGGTACTACTTAGGTTTCGGACGGCTTTAAATTAAATATGTTCCGAATTTGCTGTAATTAACTTTTCAGCATTTAAAAAATTTACTATTGAAGCACCAACTGCTTTTGCAAGATTTACAGGAACAGCATTCCCTATTTGTTTATATTGCTGAGAGATAGAACCAGCAAATTGCCAATTATCTGGAAATGTTTGAATTCGAGCATATTCTCTAACTGTAAATGGCCTTGTTTGTTCAGGATGGCAACGTTCCGTTTGCTTTTGAGCAGGGCTACAAGTCAAAGTCAAGCAAGGCTCATCCCAACTAATACGTCGTGCTATACCAGTTTTACCACCACCCAAATAGAAACTTTTTTGCATATATTCTCTTTGCAGTTCGATTGATAAATTCCTCCAATATCCGCCAGGAGGAACTAAATCTAAAATTTTAGTTTTACTGTTAGGATATTTAGCACCATGCGACATTGGGGCATCACAATCAAATAATTCCCCTGCCAGCAAAGCATCTTTTAACGTATATATTTTGCTTGAAGGGTTTGGGTATTCAAAATTAATATCTAAATCTTTCCGAACGCCGACAAGAATTAACCTTTCGCGCTTTTGAGGAACATTGTAATGAATTGCTTTAAGCACTCTGGGTTCAAGCACTCTGTAACCTATTTCGTCTAAAATTGATATCATCCCTTTAAGTGTCTTACCGCTGTCATGGTTAAATAACCCCCGCACATTTTCTCCAATACATATAGACGGTTTAGTTTCTTGCACAACCCTTGCAAATTCATAAAACAAAGTCCCCCTTGCATCCATCAACCCCAACTTTTTGCCCGCATAGCTAAATGCCTGACATGGGAAGCCCCCCGTTATCACATCAACTTTTCCTTTTAAATGAGAGAAAGACACTTTACGGATATCCTCCTCAATGACGTTCCATTGAGGCCTATTTGTTCTTAATGTTTCCGCTGCCCAATGATCGATTTCATTTAAAGCAATACACTTCAGGCCCGCTTGCTCTAAACCTATAGCTAAGCCGCCTGCACCCGCAAACAATTCAACTACTGTATACTCACCGTATGGGGCAACTTTATTATTAGTATCATTTACAAACTGTACTTGTAATTCATCAAAAATTTTAAGTTGCCCCTCTTTATAATATCTATAATTGCTCATAGGCTCCCTAAAAGCCAAAAGCTTACCAGCCTTGTCCCACCTTCTTAATGTACCTTTATTTTTGTTTAAAAGCTTTGCGGCTTCTGCTATTGAATATATCTTTTCTTTGGTAACCATATTATACAACATTATACATGGTTACAAATATACATTTTAGCTTATTTGTTTGTAACAAACAACAAAAATAATTTTCCACACTTAATACTATATGATTGCCTACAATGCAGAAGAACCTATAAAGGTTCCACGGTTTAAAGAAGAAAATGGCTTTTATACGACTAAGCAGCGAAGCTCTTTAATGTCAAAAATAAAAGGTAAAAACACAAAGCCAGAACTGGAACTTAGAAAAGCTTTATGGAGTCAAGGAATTCGCTATAGAATACATAACAAATCGCTTCCAGGCAACCCTGACATTGTCATAAACAAGCACAAAATTATAATATTCTTAGACGGGGAATTTTGGCATGGTTACGAATGGGATAAAAAAAAGGAAAAGATTAAAGCAAATAGGGATTTTTGGATAGCCAAAATAGAAAGAAACATGCAAAGGGATCGAATAAACAACCAAAAGTTATCTTCTATGAATTATACTGTTCTGAGGTTTTGGGAAAAACAAATCAAAAATGATTTGGATGACTGTCTAACAAACATCTTCCAATATATCAATAAATAATTTATGTAACCCCCCTTTCGCTGGCGCGAGTTTGCAACTCGTGTCCTCATCTGCCAGAATTAGCAATGGCAGCTCAATCATACAAAATAAAGCACGAGTTACAAACTCGCGCCAGCGATAGGGGGAATGTAAAAGTTTGATTGGTTATATCATATAAATTAAAAGATACATTTAGGAATAATCTTATATAGCGAACTTACCGTCCCTAACCTCATATTTATTGCCGGCCTCATCCACGGCATCAAACCAAAAGGTGCCGGTTAGTACTCTAGTGGTAGCATCATAATTGGAAATGACAAGCTCCCCGGTTAGCGGACTGATAATACTTGCGTATCTAATAATTCCTGGTGATGCGATTGTACTAAAGGCATACGTTGCCCATGCGTTTGTAACCCCGGATCTCCCTAAAGGCAGCTTTACACCTGCCTTAAGTTCTGTGAATTTAGATTGCAGCAAAATGCCAATAGTAGGACCATTATTAACATCATAAGCTTGCACATTAAATTCATACATTGTATTATTTCGATTATACCCTGCTTCGAAAACCACTACCCCGTTTAATACACCAGTTTTTTGAGGTATAAACTGTTTGCCATTTATCGTGCAGATAAATTTATTACCATAAGTAATTGCCCCCGGCGCAGAGTCATCAGATTTTTTACAGCGGCTGCTCATCAGCAGCAGGCCCACTATTAGTATTAAAAGATTTTTCATACTTTATAAATTAAGTTATTGGTTCATTTTTATTACGGCGCGAATTTGCCGTCCCTGATCTCGTATTTGTTGCCGGCATTGTCCACGGCATCAAACCAAAAGGTACCGGTCAGCGCCCCGGCATCGGCATCGTATTTGGTAATAGTTAGCTCCCCCTTTCGCTGGCGCGAGTTTGCAACTCGTGTCCTCATCTGCCAGAATTATCAATGGCAGCTCAATCATACCATAATAAAGCACGAGTTACAAACTCGCGCCAGCGATAGGCTGGCATATTTTTTAAAGACTACCTTGCCTCCCATGTCTTACATTACAAAAATCGCTTGAAAATACAAGAGGCTGCCTCACTTTTGAGACAGCCTCTTTGCAGGATACGCTTAAACAGAGATGCTTATTGTATAAAGAAGTAGGTCATCTTACCCTCTTCTTCGTAGATATGCACTTGCTTTTTAAACTCTTGCTGCCCTGCGGTAACGGTGAGGGTATAGTCGCCGGTTTCCAGTTCAGAAAAATCGAACGATTTATACGCACCGGCCTTACCGCCTAATTTTTCGGCACAAAGCTGGTGACCCTGCCTATCAGTAATCTGCACTACCGGGCGGATGGCAATCGCGTCGGTAAGGCTTACCACAATGTTCATGCGGTTGTTATAACCGGTAACGGCAACGGTTTTCTGCAGGTCGTTACCGTTAACTTTTTTGGGTGCAGGCGCAGCAAACAGGTTAGCGCTGAACAGGGTAACTAAAGCGGTGATGGCGATTAACTTTTTCATGGTGTTATTATTTAAATTTTGTTATTGATTTGTTTTGTTACCCAAAGTAACGGCGCAAATCTCACCCCGAAAAACGCGATAGACCGCTTCCTGCTGCTTATAGACTACCTGCTGCTTTTAGTCTGCAAGGGCATAATTTTTTAAGCTAAACCCACCCGGTTTAAGCACCCGTCGATTAATCCGGCCATTGCATCTGCCGGCAATGCCATTCCATCGATTGCGCTACCATAATTGCTCAAAAAAGGCTTGATTTGAGCGCTTTTTAACCGCATGTGTTTTTTTGAAAAGCGTTGATGAAGGCTTAAAAACCTGGTGCGCCTTGCGTGAGAGACAAGGCGCATTTTTTTATACATTCGTAAACAGCCAATACCATTTCTTTATGCCCTGCCACCTATGTTAACTATACTTAAAAGAATGCTCGTGTCGGCCCAGTTTTGGGTACAGGTGGGGCTGCTGGCCATTATTATACTGCCGCTTACCCTGCCGGTAAAGTGGCCGCCGCAGTTTTGGGTGAAAGAGGCGTTCAATTACCTCTTATGGGCAGCTACCTTTTACCTGAACGCCAATTTAATTGTACCCAAAACTATTTTTAAGGGCAGGGTACTGATTTTTATACTGATCGTATTGGCTGCCCAGGTAATATTTGTACAGCTAAGCCATTATGCCGACCGCCTGCTGCGGCTGGATGAACTGATGGCGCAGTTAAAGCACGGCAAAAAAGAGCCGGGGCCGGATATTAATGATTTCCTGCTGGTGATTATTACCCTTATTATTTTCGGTATCAGTACCGTAACCGTAATGGTGCAGCGCCTGCAGGCCGACCAGCTCAGGGCACAGCTGCTGGAACGCGAGCGCATGACCACGGAACTGTCTTTCCTGAAGGCGCAAATCAACCCGCATTTCTTTTTCAACGTGCTGAACACCATTTATGCCCTCATTGATACCGATAAAGGAACAGCCAAAGATTCGGTATACACGCTTTCGCACATGATGCGCTACGTGCTGTATGATACCCAGCACGAGCTTGCGCGCCTGGAAAAGGAAGTGGCCTTTTTAGAAGATTATGTAAAACTGATGCAGCTGCGGCTCACCAGCCAAACACAGGTTATATTTGAAAAAACCCGCCAGCTTACCGATGCCCGCATTGCCCCCATGCTGTTTTTACCCTATATTGAAAACGCGTTTAAGCATGGCACCAGCACCATACACCCCGGCTATATCTTTATAAAAATACAGCAGCAGGAAAATATGGTAACACTTGAAGTGCGCAATTCGCTTTTTACCGAAGTGGCGGGGCACATGGAAGCCAGCAACGGCATCGGCTTACTGAATACCCGGCGCAGGCTGGAACTGCTTTACCCCGGCCGGCACGAGCTGACCGTTGAGCGCGATACCCGTGTACAGGAATATATTTTAAAACTAAAAATTGTACTGCCATGATGATCAACTGTATAGCGGTAGACGATGAGCCCATCGCCCTGAACCTCATCAGCTCTTATATTGAGCAAACGCCCTTTTTAGAACTGGCGGCCAAATGCAGCAGCGCCATTACGGCGCTTAAGTTTATCCACGAGCAGCCGCAGGTACAATTGGTGTTCCTGGATATCCGCATGGCCGACCTGAGCGGCATGGAGCTGGCCCGGATCATCGACCAGTCGGCTAATAAGAAGCAGCTGCGCATCATCTTTACCACGGCGTATGACCAGTATGCTTTAGAAGGCTACAAGGTAGCCGCGCTGGATTACCTGGTAAAACCCTTCAGCTTTGTAGATTTTTCGAAGGCTGCCGCCAAGGCGCTGGAATATTTTTCCATGTTTGAGGATACCCGCCCAACGCCTGCACCTTTGCCTGTTAAAGAAAAGGAATACCTGTACCTTAAGGTGGAGTACCAGCTGGTTAAGGTAGATACCGATGACATTCTGTATATTGAAGGGTTGAAGGATTACGTAAAGGTATACCTGCAAAACGAGCCTAAACCCCTGCTTACGCTCACCAGCCTGAAAACCCTGGAAGAACGGCTGCATGGCCAGCATTTTATGCGCCTGCACCGCTCATACATTGTGGCTTTGGATAAGATAAAGGCCGTAACCAAAAGTTCAGTACAAATAGGGGCTAAGGTGATTCAGGTAAGTGAACAATACAGAGAGGTATTCGCTGATTATTTACAGAAATGGGGTTGAGAATGATGCTTCCGGGAGTAACCTATTACCCGCAATGATTTGTAACGGGCTTAATGCACCCCTGTTCTTCGAAGTTGGTAACTTCTAAGCCCTATGCCGGTAGTTTGCAACTACCGTTTTAAAAACTAAGCGGATTACTTCAAAGTCCATCACTCCCCAAGAACAACTTCCGCCCCTTTACTGTTCTTCATCCAAATTATAACACGCTAACCCCGGCCATAGTAATTTTGAAGCCTTGTTAACGCTTCAAAATATAAACTTAACTGCGCAGGGCTGATAAAATTACTGCCGATGCCCTTTAAATATATTTGATGAACCGCTACTTACAATCTGTTAAGAACTACCTTGCCAATCGTTTTAACCTGCAGGATGACAAGGCCGATGAGAACAGCATAAATGAGGGTATCCGCAAAAACATTGAGTTTAAGGGCGTAAACCTCTGGACACTCATCTTCGCTATTTTTATTGCTTCCATCGGCCTTAACGTTAACTCTACGGCAGTAATTATTGGCGCCATGCTCATTTCTCCAATCATGGGCCCTATTATGGGTATAGGCCTTGGCACTGGCATCAATGATCTGGGCATGGTTAAAAAAGGAGCTAAAAACCTGCTTACGGCAACCATCATCGGTATCATTACCTCTGCTGTTTATTTTCGGATTACCCCGCTGCACCAGGCGCAATCTGAATTGCTGGCCCGCACCTCGCCCTCAATATGGGACGTTTTCATTGCTTTTTTCGGCGGGCTGGCCGGTATGGTAGCAGCTTCGCGAAAGGAGAAAACCAATGTAATTCCGGGTGTAGCCATTGCCACCGCCCTGATGCCGCCGTTATGCACGGCCGGTTACGGCTGGGCAACCGGTAACTGGTATTATGTGCTGGGCGCCATGTACCTGTATTTTATCAACAGCGTTTTTATTGCCATTGCTACCTATCTTATGGCCCGGTACCTGAAAATTAAAAAGTTTCAGTTTGAAGATGCCGGTATCGAAAAACGGGTAACCCGCTATATCCTGGTTATTGTTATGGTTACCATTGCGCCAAGTATATACTTAGCCTACAAAATCGTAAACAAAAATATATTCGAGAATAATGCACAGACATTTGTTGAGCAGCAATTCAAATTTACAAATACACAGGTGGTTACTAAATCCTTTGCCTATGATAATGCGCAGAAATCCATCCGGATATTGCTCTTTGGCGACCGCATTTCTGAGGCAAAGATTGATTCGCTGAAAGGCCGCCTGCCGCATTATCATTTAGACCAGGTTAAACTGATTGTGGTTCAGGGGCTGGATGCACGCAAGCAGATTGACCTGGCGCAAATTAAGACCAGCATTTTGCAGCAGGTATACGCCAGCCAGGCACAAAAAAATACGCTAACCCAACCCGATACTTTAATTATTACCCCAAAGGTGGTTTCGCCCGATTCGGCAGTGCTTACTGAGCTTAAGGTGCTTTATCCCGGCATCCGGTATTTTGGGGTTAACAAAATGATTATCCGCCAGGCCGATACCCTCAAGAACGACACTCTGAAGATAGCTTTAGCCGGCTTTAAGCAGTTACCCGGTAAAGCCGGCGTGCAAAAGATGCAGGCGTGGTTGCGGGTGCGTTATCAATCGGCTGCGTTGCGGCTCGTAGTGAATTAAGGTGGTACCACAGGAATAATAGCTGTTTGCAAAACAGCTGCTCCCAAGTGTTGTTAACAATTAAGTTATTGGAAATTGATTACGTGCCGGTACATTAGTTATTATTTATGGATATCAATAAAGCTTATCAGCTTATTTCACAAAAACTAATTTTGTGGTTCCGGGAACTGGTTCGCTTGCTGCCTAATATTATTATATCTGCACTGGTACTGGTTATCGGCTTTTATGTTGCCGGCTGGGCCAAAAAGCTGGCTTCTAAACTGGTGGGCAAGGTTTCTTCCAACCAAACACTTAACCGGCTATTTTCGTCAACGGTATATCTTGTTTTTATAGGTATTACCGTTTTTACGGTATTAAGCATTTTACACCTTGATACGGCAGTAGCCTCACTGCTTACAGGTGCGGGTATATTAGGCTTGGGCCTCGCTTTTGCCTTTCAGGATATTGCCTCTAATTTTATTTCCGGCGTGTTTATTTCGCTCAGGCGCCCTATACATGTGGGAGATATAGTAAAGCTAAAAGATTATATGGGCAAGGTACAGGAGATTAACCTGCGCGATACCATTCTGCAAACGTTTCAGGGGCAAATGGTCATTATTCCCAACAGAGATGTTTATCAGAATCCTATCGAAAACTTTTCAATTTTAGGTAAGCGGCGGTTTGATTTGTCTATAGGCGTATCTTATGGCGAAGATTTGGATAAGGTTGAAAAAATTACCCTGCAAACCTTAAAGGGAATGCAGCATCTCTCCAAAGAAGATGAAATTACCCTGTTTTACCAAGAATTTGGCGGAAGTACCATCAACTTTACGCTTCGGCTTTGGGCAGACTCGCCGGAGCAGGTCGCTTACCTTAAAGTAGGCAGCGAAGCTATAAAACGCCTTAAAAAAGCTTATGATGATAATGATATTATGCTACCGTTTCCAACCACTACGCTGGATTTTGGCCCCAAAGGCGGCCTTCCGCTAAGCGATGTACCCATACGTATTCAGCATTAACTTCCCCAAGGACAACTTTCCTCCCTGTTCTTCGAAGCTTGTAACTTCAAAGTCCTATGCCGGTAGGCTGCAACTACCGTTTGAAAAGACGGGCCTGTTGCTGCAAAGTCCGCCACTCCCCAAGAACAACTTCTTCCCTTTACTGTTCTTCATACACATTAAACACCCCCTGCCCATGCGGATAGTAACTATAGAAGAGCACGTATCGTTTCCACAGATGAACGGCCTGCTGCCGGCGGATGCCCTTGGTAAAAAGAAGCCAGCCAGTGCGGCCGTGCAGCTGATGCCCAAACTGGAAGATGTTACGGGCGAGCGCTTAACCTCCATGAACGAAACGGGTATTGCCATGCAGGTGCTCTCGGTAGAAAGTACCGACGTAAACCTGCTGGACAGCAGCACCGCCCCCGGCTTTGCCGCCGCCTATAATAACCTGCTGGCCGAAAAGATAAAAGACCAGCCCGACCGCTTTGCGGCCTTTGCCCACCTGCCGATGACGGCCCCTGCCGCAGCCGCTGATGAGCTGGAACGCACCGTAAGCACCTATGGCTTTAAGGGCGCCATGATTCGCGGTGTAACCAACGGCGAGTTTCTGGATGCCCCGAAGTTTGCCCCCATATTTGAACGAGCCGAAAGGCTGGGCGTGCCCATCTACATTCACCCCGGGCTGCCGCCGCAGCCGGTAATGGATGCCTATTACAGCAACATTGGCGGCAAAACCGGCCCCTCGGAGGCTTTGGCCTGCTGGGGCTGGGGCTGGCACTCCGAAACGGCCATCCACGTGCTGCGCCTGCTGTCGGCAGGTACGTTTGATAAATATCCCAGGCTCAACATCATCATCGGCCACATGGGCGAAATGCTGCCCTTTATGTGGGTACGCTCGGAGCGGGGCTTTCAGCCCGGCGCAGGCGGCGAAAACCAGCGCACCCTGAGCGATACCTTCCGGGCGCAGCTGCACATCACCACCAGCGGCTTCTTTACGCAGCCGCCTTTGCAGCTGGCTTTAGATACTATTGGTGTGGATAATATTATGCTCTCGGTAGATTATCCCTTCAGCAGCAACCAGATGGGGATTGATTTCTTAAACGGCATCCAGCTCCCGCCCGATCAGGTGGAAAAAATCGCCCATGGCAATGCAGACCGGCTGCTGAACCTGGGGTAAGCAGTCCACGTGCGGTTCATGCAGGCAAGTTTATTATCCGGCGAAACTGTGATGCGTTTACGGGCATCCGAAGTAAACATAAAATTCCGGTTGCGGGGTTGGGCAGCATTTTTTGGGGAAATTGCTATCTCTTGCAATCAGGTCTGGCGGTTAAGGTAGCTTAGCCTATCTTTGGCAAGTTTTATCAGGCAGATATCATCAATTATGGCACAGCTTAAGACAACTGAAACTGCAATCAGCGTAGCGGATTTTATCAACTCTTATGTAGACAACGAGCAAAAAAAAGCGGATTGTTTTCGTTTGATTGAGTTGATGACTGCATGGTCAGGATTTGAACCCAAAATGTGGGGGCCCACAATAATCGGGTTTGGAAGTTATCACTACACCTACACAAGCGGACATGAAGGTGATGCTCCATTGATCGGATTTTCGCCTCGGAAAGCATCATTTTCGCTCTATATTTATTCTCCATCAGAAGCGCAAAAACACCTTTTAGACAGCCTGGGTAAATTCAAAATGGGAAAAGCCTGCATTTATGTAAAAAAACTCTCTGACATTAACATTTCAACAGCAGAAAAAATATGCAGCGCTACCATCGCATATTTAAACGAGCATCACGAATGTGCATGCAGGGCATGAGAGTGTTCTATATCAAAACAGTAACAAAATACCAGTACAGGGCCCTGTAGTTGGTTTTGCATTACCTTTCTTTTTGCATACCCCTTTTTAAACTGAACTATTGCCCCTGGTTTGCGCCGGTGCAGGTTTGCAACAGGGGCGTTATTTTTATAGATTTTTAATACCTTGCGGCGATGCTTAAATTTTTTACGGCCTGCTGCCTATCGGTGCTGTGCTGGCAGCTTTGCCCGGCGCAAACTACCCTTGTACTTCACCTCAGATTGGCATCCGCCCAAAAGACAGCCATAACCCCCGCACGTTTAAAGTATAACAAGCACATGGCTTTCAGCTTTACGCTGGACGATGGCTACCGCTCGGCTTTTACCTGCGCCTACCCCCTGCTCAACGGCGGGCAGGTAAGTCCGCCGCTGCCCGATGAATACCACAGCGATTCTGGCGGCGATGGCCGGTACTCGCCCGGCTTGTATTATACGGATGGCTGCGGCAGCCGCATTCCGTTCAAACTGGCCGTTGCCCTGAATGCCGGTATCGTGTATGACCATCCGGCTAACCGCGCCCGGTTATCGTGGCCGGAGGTAACCACGCTGTACCGCTCGGGCTGGGATATCCTCAATCATGGTTATCACCACCTAACAAAGCATGGCACAGATTTTAATAATGAAGTGCTGCAAAACATCCGGGAAGTTAAAACCCGCCTGGGCTTTACCCTCACGCAGTTTGTGGTGCCCGGCGGCGAGCACGACCCCGGCTATGAGCATGATTATGAAAAAGACGCCTTTGCTTCCGGCCACTTCGCCGTGGCTTCCTATACCGGAACCGGCCCTGCTATCCCGGTAGATCAACCGGTGGAATTAAAGGGGATGATTTATGCCCGCGATTTCTTTGGCAGCCATAAAGACAGCGTTAACCTGCCTGCGGTAGACCGGCAGCTGGCCCATATCGATTCGCTGATGCGGCAGCCCCAACCCACCTGGTACAACGCGTTCACCCACAATGCAGGCAATGGCAACCTGTGGGGCATCAGCCTTATCTACCCGGAGTTTAAATACCTGATGACCACGCTTGCCAGCCGTTACGGGCAGCAAGGGAATGATCAGCTCTGGATGGCGCCCTGGCAGCAGGTATATGAGTACATCTGGCTGCGCGACCGTATCCAAACTTCCGTAGTGCAGCACGGGCGGGCGGTAACCCTCCGGCTGGTGGTGCCCCGCATTCCGCCCGGGTTCAGGTACAGGGATATTTCCTTGCACGTGGCTACCGGCTCCAAATTCACCGTAAGCCGGTCGGCGCTGCACACCAGCCATAATGGCGCCGGCAAGCATGACCTGATCAATATTACGTTACCGTAAGTTAAAAATTTGCGCCTGCGTAAAGCAGGTATGCCTGATTGTGCTGCGCCGGCACAAGGCAAAGCGGCATGGCATTAATTTACCGGGGAGATTTACCCGAACGATGTTGGGCTGCTGAACAAACCTTTTTCGCTTATTCTTTGGGCAGGTACCAACACTATGCTAAGGTAAAGTGTTAAACAGGCATGAATGATACCAAAACTATAAAGCAGTTAGACACTAAGGATACAGACCGCATTATGGAAATGGCCTGGGAAGACCGCACCCCCTTTGATGCCATACAGGCGCAGTTTGGGCTCACCGAAAAGAACGTGATCGATTTGATGCGCCGCGAGATGAAGCTGTCGAGCTTTAAGATGTGGCGCGCCAGGGTGCAGGGCAGGCACACCAAGCACACCAAACTGCAGGAGGAAACCCTTACCCGCTTTAAAAGCAACCTGCAAAGGCACATTACGCTGAATAAGATCAGTAAGCGCAGGGGATGATAGCAAACGCCGGCAGCGCAGGGTAGCAGCAGGAAATCCTGCAGCAACTTAATGACCGCCAGGATCAACGGACTCCTCAATGTTTCGAGGCTGGAGTCGGGAAAGATACAGATTGACCGCAGCTGCTTTGATATGGCCGAACTGGTGAAGGAAGCCGAGGGCGATGCTATAGCCTCTATCTCCGGCCATCAGGTGGTATTCGCCCCTGTAGCAGAAACCCGGGTCAATGCCGACAGGGATAAGATAGGGCAGGTGATCAGTAACTTAATCAGTAATGCGGTTAAGTATTCGCCGCTTAACTCTACCATTAATGTAACCTGTGTTACTAAAGGCAGCACATTTTATTTTACCCTGCCTGTGGTAAATTAATTTGTGCATAAGGGCATCGTTTTTGTTGCGGAACGGCCAGCAAAGATGAAAAAGAAGAAAATACTGGTCTGTGATGACAACATGGATATATTGGACATAACCAGTATGATTTTGGAAGCGGAAGGCTTTGAGGTAGTTACGCAGGTGAACAGTACAGCGTTAGTTGCGCAGGCCCTGAATGAACGCCCCGACCTGATGCTGCTTGACCTATGGATGCCCTTTTTACCCGGCGACCAGCTGACCAGGGCTATCCGGCACATCCCCGCACTGGCTAACACACCCATCATCATTTTTTCGGCAGCTTTGCACGGCAAGCAAATGGCTGCAGCAGCAGGCGCAAACGGGTTTATTGAAAAACCCTTTGATATGCATAGGTTAACCCGGCTGATTACTCAAACGCTCGGTGCCGCACCTGCCCTACAATAATTACAGCGCTGGTTTAAAAGCAAGGCCGGTAAGGGTTCTGTATTCCATTTCAGCCTGCCACTGTCTGCATAAACAGGCATAGCCGCCTAACAATGCATGGCAAAGCAGGGCGAACCGACCCGGGCAGCGTATATTTTGAGCCGATTTGTCCTTTTAAGCATAAATAAATAATGATGGCATGTATTTAGTTAAGTTAACCACAAATACATCACCCCATGAAAACCTCAACTCAAACTACTGTTCTGTTAAAGGCCTTAGACTTACAACTGAAAGCGCAACTGGAAAAAGATCTGGCTGCCTTTCGTGCTGCACAGGCGCAAAAAACAGCAAAACAAGCAGCATAACTAGGCAAGCGGCTTGCCGCCCTTCTATATATTTGTCTACCTATGAAAATTACAAGGCATCCCAGTGAGGATGCCCTTTTGGTTTGGCATGGTTACTCAGGCCCACGCATTCCGGCTGCACATCATGCAACTGGTAAGTTATTTAAGGATGACGGTGTTACGTTTAATGTGGATAAGGGTCATATAATGTTTTAATTTATAGTAAGTGTTAAAAAAACGATGAACCGTAAGGATAATTTTACAGGAAAACGGTTTGTAGTTAAGGAATGGGAAGTGGTAAAATAATGTATAACCTGCCTTTGTTGCAAACTTGCGCCAGCGAAAAGGAAATATATAATTTATAGATTTTTTTTATTTTACGGTTTCCAGTAAAATAATGCAGCAATCACCCAGTAACTTTAAGCATTGTTTACCGTAATATGATTTTGTTTATTAAATCTGCCTTTTCTTTATGAAAATACCCAAACCTGTATTACCGGGTAAAAGCTATTTTGCCCTACTCTGCCTGACCGCACTGATGGGCCTGATTTACAGCTGCCGGAAGGATAAGGCGGCTTCAGGCGAACCGCCTGCTGCAAAAGATAACAGCCTGGTGGCCGATGTTCGCTCCTGGTACCAGAAGAATGCGCCTGCCCTTACGGCATCAACGGGCAGTTCTGGGCTGCAAACGCTCAGCACCGGCGAGGGTGGCAGCAGCAAAAGCTGGAGCGACGGACTGAACCCCCTGTGGGACAGCACTCATACCTTTCAGCGCGACAGCTACGAGGTGGTGGAAGCCCCGCTGAACAACGCCACCCTGTACTTTGTGGAGAACCAAACCAGTGTTAATCCCACCACCATGGGTAAAAATTATACAAAAACGGCCTACGTATTTACCCGGAACAAAGCAGGCAGTTTCAGCGCCTACCTGATGGTTATTATAGGCGATCCGGCCTATGTGAATAACCCGGCCAATCATTTTCAAATTAATAATTACCAAACCCGCGAGGCCAACTTTAGCGGCAAGGTATTGTATTATAACCTGGGCGGCCGGCTGCTGAGCGGCTACCGCTACAAGGATGGGCAGATTAACGGTACCGTTACCCAGGTGGCCGGCCCTGCCGGCACAGCTGCATCACCGGCACTAAGAACAGAAGCGCTGAAGACGCTGCTGCGCGATGCTGGTGGCTGCGAAACGAGGGCCATCACCATCATGCACTACTCCTGTGTGAGTGCCGGCGACAGTGCCCCCTATTGCACCCCTTACTATACCACCACCTACTACCAGATATGTGATGATGGCAGCGGGGGCGGCTCTGGTGGCGGCGGTACAGGTGGCGGTTCCGGCGGGGGTGGCGGCGGAGGGGGAGGAACCTTTCCGCCTGCACCTAACCCGCCTACCGATCCGGATAACAATGACCCGGCCGACCCCTGCAAGCAGGCCAAGTATGTAAGCGCCAAGGCCCAGAATGCAACGGTTAAAGATCAGAATGACCATATAAACGCTTACACCTCGGCTAATAATGCAGAATACGGCACCAACCAGAAATTAAGCAGCCCGGATGGCAGCGGCACGCCCATTAACACCCAGGTAACTCCCGGGCAGACCTCCACATGGCAGCCTACGCCCACCTGGAATAGTACGGACGGCTATACAGTTGGCTTCTCGCACGGGCACCCCGGAGGTGCAGGGCCCTCGCCGGCGGATGTTTGGGCGATATTTCTCCCTATCTTTATGAACAATGATTTGAAGCTTGCCCCGCAGGCGCAGCGCGATTTTTATCAGCTGAACGCCTCGGTAACAACCCTTATGCCCAACGGCTCGTATATTGTAACCATAAAGGACTGGAGCAAGATAACCGATATTTACAATGCTTTGTATAGTAATCAGCAGCAGGAAAATGCGTTTAAAGCGCAATATCAAACATACGCTGATAATTTTGCAAGAGATACACAATCAGATGATATTGGCATGGCAGGTGCCTATGCGCTGATGAAAATGTTTCCCGATGCCATCAACGTGTATGCGGCAGATACCAACTCTACCGTCTACCATGCCTTGGCGCTTGATAATAGTAGCAGTACCCCGGCCGTTAAAAACCCATGCCCTACAAACCCTAACGAATAACCAAAGCCATGAAAAAAATATTTATAATTCTTGTTATGATGCTGTCTGCCGCTGCTAGCCAAGCTCAGGTAAACGTATTATTGGATGGTCTTGTCAGTATACAATTGCCTGCTGGTGCGCAAAAGATTACTTCAACAGAGGCTATTCCCTTTGTCATAAGTAAACTTAATAGTGACAAAGTCGACTTGAACACGTTCAACACTTTCAAAAAAAAATATCTGTACTTAACCGGAAATGTACTAGTTGATTTGAGTACTGGCAATAAGTCTGTTAAGCCTAATCATCTTGAAGCTCTAAAAAGAGGATTGGATGAGATGCATAGGGGGGATTTGAATTATTCCTCTGTTCTGCAAGCTGACGACAATAAATCAGTATTGGTTTATAAATATATTGCTGGTGATATACAGCGTCTTTACTTTATTTCCTTTGACACCCAAAATGCAAAATCTATTGGTGGAAGTACAGAATGCAATGTGGTCGATGCTACTGAGGGCAAAAGGGTATTTGACATGATTGTAAAGAGCTTGAAGTTTCAGTAGTTTATCCTAAGAGGTTAGTATGAATGGTGCTTATTAAGATGTTCTCATTCTGCCGGTGCAAATTTGCAATTAGTGCTTTTCCAAGAACACTAGTTGCAAACTTGCACCGGCGAAACGTACATCTTAAAAGTTATTAATAGCATATTCACTTCTCCCCCTTCGTCACAACATAACAATTTCATAACACCGGCATCATCCTGTCATTACACGGGCCGGGGCAAAATTTTTCGGCATCGAGCAAAAGTAAAACAGATTTTAAACCCTTATCTTTGGTAAGTGCCACCGGGGCATTAGCCGCTACAATTAATTTTCTTGGT
The DNA here is from genome assembly GCF_965200995.1 of Mucilaginibacter sp. Classification (GTDB taxonomy): domain Bacteria; phylum Bacteroidota; class Bacteroidia; order Sphingobacteriales; family Sphingobacteriaceae; genus Mucilaginibacter. Next base: position 1,320,505 of record NZ_OZ241743.1, read on the forward strand.
AAAGATTCAGGCGCCTGTCAAACCGATGGTTCAGGCAACCGGCACTGCTATTATTTTCCGTTCCGATAGTTAATTGATTTGCAGGATAGGCAAGCTATCCTGCATCTTTAAATCAGCTTATGAACAGTAACGCTGCCGAAGGAGAAGCCGCCGCTCATGAAGGGCTTAAAACCGCACTACCTTTGTTATTACACACGGAATAGTATGCAAAAGATATAGCTGAAAAAATTACAGCAGGCTGGCCATAGCTATAAATGGCAACAGGAGCGAATACTTTTGCCAGGTAAAACAATTCAGAATTACTACAGGAAAACAGGATGCCTGCTGCTATATCATTAAGCAGTAACTGCGGCTTTCTTTTTACGCAGGCTAACGGGCTTTACGGCTTCAGGCGCAGGCTCAATTGTGATAACCGGTTGCTCAGCCATCAGTTTAGCGGCAACGGTTCTTTTCGACAGCTTTTTGGCTAATTGCTTTGCCCCCTTGTTGATCTGTTTTTCCAGATCATCCACGTTCTGCCCTTCTATCTTTCCGATCACTTCTTTCAAGCTGTTAACAAGGCTTAGCTTAATGTCTTCGCGGATCAGCTTACGGGCGGATTTAGCCAGCTTTTTGAGTTCTTGTTTTTTCATATATAACAATATAACCCAAATATATGTAAACCCTGTATGAATTTGATATTATATTTATGTTAACAACAGCCTGACGCTTAACATACCCAGTATAGTAATCCTTGCTGCATTAGCAGCACTTATAAATAATATAGCCGATATTACTACTGTCAGTTACCATAGGGCAATTTATATCACCCACAGGCAGCCCTACTTAAAGGTAGTTCATATACTGCTCATTAAAGCTGCCATCTGCATACAAATCAATCAGGCCGTAGCCTGGTGCGGTTTCCCGGCGGTTGCCCTGCCACCAGGCGCCGCTTACAGCGCCGTTGCACAGGTAGGTAACATTGTTTTATACCAGCTTTTCGCGCAGATGGATATGCCCGCTCAGGCATAGTTTTACATTGGGGTATCGGTAAAACAGGCGGACAATCTTTGATACATCAGTATGCATATCCCCGCCCAGCATTACCCACTTGTTTACCACATCATCGTCAATCAGGTTAGTGGCCGTTAATATCGGGATGTGCGACATCACCAGAACCGGCATACGGGCATCAGTTTGCTTCAGCTCATTTTCCAGCCAGGTAAATTGCTCATCACCCAGCTTACCGATGTACCAGGTACCGTCCACATCCAGGTGCACACTATCCAGCACGATGAATTTCCATCCGCCACCCATAAAGCTGTAATAAGGCCGGGTTAACTGCAACCGGTGCATGGCATACTGCTTGCCATACAGGGCCTGGCCCTTATCGTTTTCATTCCACCAGATGTCGTGGTTACCCAGGCAATAATGCACAGGCAGCCGGCAGTCGGCCTGCATCGTATCCTGCACCAGCTTCCACTGGTTATCTATGGCGGAGAGGCTTTCCTTGTTCATGTCAAACACCACATCGCCGCCGTTAAGTATAAAATCAACCCGGGGCGTTTGGCCTTGCAGGTGATGCAGGCATTTTACAAATTTACCAGGGGCGCCCAAATCATTTTTTAAGTGCACATCTGTAATGTGGGCAATACGTAAAACCGGCTTCGCAGGGGCTGTGGCGTATACCGGCAGCAAGGCCGGCGCCGCCAGTGCAGCGCCTATCCCTTTTAATACAGAACGTCTTTTCATAGGTATTGCGTTTTGGCTTTGTACCCGTTATGCTTAATCAGCCCGAAACTTTTTACAGCAGCTACGGCAAAAGCGCAGGTATAAAGATGCGCATAGCGCCGATAAATTAAAAGCGGCCGGCAAAAGATAACAATTTGATCATCTGCCTGCTGGTACAGCACCTTTACACTTTATGTAATTATCCGTCAGAAGTAAATCGGCAAGCAGTTAATAACAATTTAACCGCTTATGTATAACTTTAGGCCAACCTCAATATAAACCAGTAACATGAACCCCCAGGTAGATTTTTTCTTTGCAAAAGCCAAAACATGGCAGCCGGAAATGGAAAAGTTAAGAAAGGTTGCCCTTAGCTGCGGCCTCACGGAAGAATTAAAGTGGGGGCAGCCCTGCTATACGCTTCAGGGTAGTAATATAGTGCTGATACATGGCTTTAAAGCCTATTGTGCGCTGCTGTTTTTTAAAGGCGCTTTGTTAAAAGATGCTGGCGGCCTGCTCATTCAGCAAACAGCAAACGTACAGGCGGCCCGCCAGCTCCGGTTTACCGGCTTACAGCAGATTGATGCACAGGAAACCCTGATTAAAACCTATATCCAGGAAGCTATAGACATAGAAAAGGCAGGTTTAAAGGTAGCGCTCAAAGACCACAGTCAGCTTGTACCCACGGATGAGTTGCAAAGGAAGTTTGCTGAACACCCGGCCCTGCAAGCTGCATTTGCCGCACTAACGCCGGGGCGGCAGAGGGCCTACCATCTTTACTTTTCTCAACCCAAACAGGCTAAAACCCGCGAGGCAAGGATTGAGAAATGTATGCCGCGAATACTCAGCGGCAAAGGACTAAACGATTAACCGGCTGCTGAAAGATGATTCAACTCCCGGCTATTGTAGCGGCAGTACGCCAACCTGATTAATTGTAATCCACCCCCTATGCAAAATTGGCATCCATAGTTACAAGGTGCAATAATTATAACGAAAGTGCGGCGGCGCAACCAAAACTGTTAACACCATTATTTA